>NZ_CP059724.1:4800000-6000000 GCF_022369515.1 Paenibacillus sp. 19GGS1-52 | reverse complement strand
GGACAGCAGCAGAAGGTCGCGCTGGCGATGGTATTGCTGCTGAAGCCTGATATCCTGCTGCTGGATGAGCCTACCAAGGGATTAGATCCTGGGGCAAAGGAAAGTTTGGCCTCGCTGCTGCAGCACTTGCGAAGCCGAGGGGCAAGCATCGTCATTGTGACGCATGATGTGGAGTTTGCAGCCAAATATGCTTCACGCTGTGCGATGCTCTTTGACGGAGGTATTACGGCGGAAGGTGCGCCGGAAAGCTTTTTTAGTGCGAATTATTTCTATACTACAGCTGTAAACCGCATGGTGCGGGATTGGCTGCCGCAAGCATTGACTATAGAGGATGTGAATTAAGCAATGGCCCGATTTCGCTTTCCGCTCCTGATTGCCCTGGCGTTATTTGTAGTGATGCTGGCGCTTACCGCCGCACTGAAGGACCGTCATTATATCCTGCTTAGTCTGGTAATGGTTGCTGCAGCGCTGTTTCCGCTATTTGTAAGATTGGAGCGCAGAGCTCTTGAATCGCGCGAGCTGGTACTGTTGGCTGTATTATCTGCTGTAGCAGCCGTCAGCCGGATTCCTTTTGCAGCCTTGCCCAGCGTTAAGCCGGTGTCGGCAATCGTAATCCTTTCGGCCTATGTTTTCGGAGCGGAGGCAGGATTTATCATTGGGGCAGTTGCTGCGCTTGTCTCCAATGTTTATTTTGGTCAAGGCCCCTGGACGCCCTGGCAGATGTTCGCTTGGGGAATGGTCGGCCTCACGGCGGGCTGGTTGCGCAATACCAGGTGGATGCGAACAAGAACCGGGATGCTAATCTTCGGCTTCATCTGGGGATTTCTGTTCGGCTGGATCATGAATATATGGTATATTATCAGTTTGCCTGATGCCTTTAGCTGGGGCCTTGTGGCCGCTGCGTATGCTTCCAGCTTTTATTTTGATCTGGCCCATGCTTTATCCAATGTTTTCTTTCTATCCCTATTGGCTGGAGGCTGGATCAAGGTGCTGCAGCGTTTCCGCAAGAAATATGGTCTGCTGCAGCAGGAATAAAGACCCACTAATAGGGTTAGTTTCAGGACTCATACGACATATTTTCTATAATTCGACAATGTTCTCAGTATTGATGTCATGTATTCGATCTTTTTCACCGATATACTAGGTGTATGCGTAAAGTCATCTAGAAGGCGGGATCAAGACATGAGGAATTTGCAAGTGAAACACAAAATGGCACTACTGATGGTAGTAGTTATTATAATGCTTCTGGCAATAGGGATTACCGGCATTGTCACAACAGATAAAATGGCTGGCAGATCAACGGATACCTATAATGAGAACCTGCTCCCAATTTCCTATATAACACAAATACGGGGTAATAATCGGGCTATTGAATCTTTTTTACTAGAAAATCTATTGTCAACGGATGATGCAGGGAATAAGGAGCTTACTAACAGCATCAAGCAAAATATTAAAAAGAACGATGATCTGTTAAGCAAGCTGAAGCTGATCTCCTTCAAGGATAATACTGTTACCGGAAAAGTTAATGAGTATATTTCCTTGCTGTCGAACTATCGTGCCCAACGCGATAATATTGTCCAGCTCGGCGATAATAATATGAATAATGAGGGGTATGACTTATTCTCCGGAAGTGAATTTAGTAGTTCCCGAGAGAAAATGGTTGCTCTACTTGATGATACAGCTGAATTGCTGCTTAAAGATGCTGCGGTTCATAACACGGATACCGTAGCCAGCGCAGATAAATTCAAGATGCTAAATATTCTTTTTATTACTATTGTTTGGATCATTTGTGTTTGGATCAGCGTGATCATCACCCGGTTAATTACGAAACCGCTGAAAGAGCTGCAAGGATTGATGAAGCGTGCGGAAGAAGGAGATCTGACAGCTGCAGTTGTCTATGATTCCAATGACGAGATCGGCCTTATTAACCGTTCCTTTAATAGCATGCTTGGCAGTCTGCGGACAATGATGCAGGGGGTTACGGAGAGTGTAGAGATGTTATCGGCTTCAGCGGAGGAGATGAGTGCAAGTGCGGTGCAGACCTCGCTGGCTTCTAAAGTAATTGCCGAGACCTCCGGTGAGATTGCAGACGGCTTTGATGAACAGCTGGGCAGCATTAACCGTACTTCGCAATCCGTGCAGGCTATGGCAGAGGATATATCAGCAGTTGAACGCAGCAGTAATGAGATGTCAGATCTTATGAGTATAGCCGCCGTTGCAACGGACCGCGGTGCGGAGGCTGTACATCAAATCATCACTCAAATGAAAGAAATCGACACAAGTGTGACAGAGAGCCAGGAGGTTGTCAGTAATCTGGGTAGACTTTCGCAGGAGATCAATACCATTATTACTACTATTAACGAAATTGCCAGTCAGACAAATCTATTGTCGCTTAATGCGTCGATAGAAGCATCCAGAGCTGGCGAGCATGGCCAAGGCTTTGCTGTAGTTGCCGAAGAGATTCGCAAGCTGGCGGAAGCAACGGGGGTAAGCTCGCTGCAAATTACAGACATTATTACACACATTCAGCAGCAAACCGGAAGTGCCGTGGAGTCGATGGTACTGGGTTCCCGGTTAGTGTCGCATGGTGTAGCGCAAAGTGAGCTGGTATCCCAGGCTTTTGTAGAGATTCAGAACTCTATAAAGGACTCGACCCGTCAGACTGAGGAGATCAGAGCGGCTATGGGTCATATTTCAAAAGAATCACAGGGCGTCGCTGAGGCTATGGATCAGGTTCAAGCGATCTCGAATAAAGGAGCAGAGGACATTCAAGACACAAGAACTGCTAGCGAGGAGCAACTTACTGCTATGGGGGAAATGTTGGCTTCAGCTCAATATCTGGCCACGCTGGCAGAGGAACTGCAGAAGAGTCTATCGCGGTTCAGGTTATAGCTACTTGCACTTCGAAGTTATAAAATATAAAAGACTAGCCAGTCTCCAAGTATCGGAGACTGGCTAGTCTTTGTTTTGCTCCGTAGCGGCGACACAAACGAGATGATTTTTTGGTATGTCGTTCACGTAGAGATGCTCCAATCGCCTGCGGAAACTTCCTCGAAAAAAAAGGGCTATCCCTTCAGCCATTTTCATGGCTTGTGGGATAGCCCATATTCATTTCAAGAGGAGTTAAGAATACCAGCCCCATACGAAGATAAACAGTGTTCCGAATATCGTGACCAAACCCACAAATAATGCGTAGGCAATATTGAGGTATAATTCTGTTTTGGTCTCGGCATTTTCTCCGATATGCATGAACAGGAACAGCTGCAACGATGCCTGAATCAGTGCTGTAATTAACAGAATAACGATATTTGCTGAATCAGACAGATCAGCATAAATCACAGTGAGTGCAGCGGCAGAAAGGACAAGAGAGGCCAGATAACCCATCACATGGCGAATTGGAAACAGTTGCTTCATCATGTCACATCAGTCCTTTCAGGTAGACGAAGCTGAAGATAAAGATCCAGACAACATCTAGAAAATGCCAGTACAGTGAGAAGATAAAGGTCTTATTGGCGGTAGCTGGGTTAATCCCTTGCCGCCAGACCTGGATCAGGATTGCCGAACCCCACAAGAAACCAAAGGAAACGTGAGCTCCATGCGTTCCGAGTAGTACAAAGAGACTGGACAAGAAGCCGCTGGTCTGGAGTGTAGCTCCCTCATGAATATAGGTGACGAATTCCGAGATTTCAATACCAAGGAAGCCGAGACCCATCACGAGTGTTAAGCCGATGAAGACCATCATAGCTTTCTTGAAGCCGTGACGCATGGCATGAACGGCTAGGCCGATCGTGAACGAACTTGAGAGCAGAAGAAAGGTCTCAAACAGCACAGGGGTAATTTTAAATAACTCACTACCGTTAGGGCCGCTTGCAAAACGCGTTACCATGACAAAGTAAACGGTGAAGAGAGTGGCGAACAGCGCAATCTCGGCTCCAAGAAACACCCAGAAGCCAAAAATTTTATTGCTGTTCTCCTCAGTCGAATATTCCAGCGGCTTAGACGCATCTATTTTCATACAGTCTCACCCCGCAATTTCTTTTCTGTAGCTATAACTTCTTCGGCTGAAATATAGAACCCGTGATCGCGGTCAAAGGACATGGTGGCCATGACAATAACGATACCCACTGCTGCCACAATCGCCGGAATCCAGAGACTGAATACCATGGAGAAGCCAAAGATGAAGAAGATAACGCCCATGATAAACGGCTTGCCAGTGTTGCTAGGCATATGAATTTTGGTGATTTTTTCCTCAAAGAGCGGGATATTATCTACCTTGGAAGCCCAGAAGGCATCGCGAGTTTGTACTTTTGGAACAATGGCAAAGTTATAAGCCGGAATTGGACTATTCGTTGCCCATTCCAAGGTACGTCCATCCCAAGGATCTCCGTTCGTATCCTTTGGCATATAACGTGTACTCCAATAGATGTTGTAGACCAAAATGACAAACCCGATACACAGACCAAGCGCCCCGACAAAAGAAAGCGAATTGAGCGGACCAAAGCCTGTTTCTGCAGAATAGGTGTATGTCCGGCGAGTCATTCCCATCAGTCCCAACAGGAATAGAGGGAAGAAGGTTACGTTAAAGGAAATGGCAATCCACCAGAAGGCATGTCTGCCGAGGCGGTCATTTAGGCGGAAGCCGAATACTTTAGGGAACCAATAATGGAAGCCTGCAATAACAGCAAATACCGCACCAGGAATTAGAACGTAGTGGAAATGCGCTACCAGGAACATGGTGTTATGGTACTGGTAATCGGCACTGGCCATCGCCAGCATGACACCGGTCACCCCGCCAATCGTAAAGATTGGTATAAAGGCTAGCGTGTATAGCATAGGGGTGGTGAAGGTGATTCGCCCTTTTCGGAGGGTAAATAGCCAGTTGAATATCTTAACCCCTGTCGGTACAGCAATAGCCATCGTTGTAATGGAGAAGAAGCCGTTGACCATTGCCCCTTGGCCCATGGTGTAGAAATGGTGAGCCCAAACCAGGAAGGACAAGAGCGAGATAATCACCATACTGAAGACCATGGAGGTGTAGCCGTACAGGTTCTTCTTGGAGAAGGTCGCGATAATCTCACTGTATATACCGAAAGCCGGCAATACAACGATGTAGACCTCGGGATGTCCCCATACCCAGAACAGGTTGGCCCAGAGCATATCCATACCGCCGTTCGACATGGTGAAGAATTGAGAGCCGAATAGCCGGTCAAACATCATCAAGGCAAGTGCTACGGTCAGCACTGGAAAAGCGAAGACAATAATTACGTTCGTAAGCAACGCGGACCAGATAAACATAGGCATCTTCATCAGCTTCATGCCTGGTGCACGCATTTTCAGAATCGTCACAATAAAGTTGACGCCTGTGAGCAGCGTACCGATACCGGATATCTGCAGGGCGAGGGAGTAGTAGTTGTTACCTACTGTTGGACTGAACTCCAGACTCGCGAGCGGGAAATATGCGGACCAGCCAGCATCAGGCGATCCCCCGATAACAAATGAAATATTTAGCAGCATCGCTCCGAAGAAGAAGAGCCAGAAGCTGACGGCATTCAGACGAGGAAAGGCAACGTCTCTAGCCCCGATCTGCAAGGGAACGATAACATTCATCAGTCCGATGATAAACGGCATTGCCATAAAGAGGATCATGATCAAGCCGTGAGTGGTAAAGACCTCGTTATAATGCTGCGCATCTAGAAACTTCATTTCCGGCGCTGCGGTTTGCAGGCGCATCATCATAGCGTCGACGCCACCGCGGAAGAGCATAAGCAGCGCAGCAAGGATGTACATAACCCCAATACGTTTATGATCTACTGTGGTTAGCCATTCGCGCCAGAGGTAGCCCCATTTTTTAAAATAGGTTAGACCGATGATAATTCCGATCGTAGCCAGAGCGATACTAATCATTGCTCCGTAGATCAACGGTTCGCCATGCACCTTAAATCTTTCAAAATCCATTAGGGTAGCTCCTTTCAGGTTGTTCAATTAAGCTGTAGCTTAGTTGCTTTGGTGTGTATGTTCTTCTACCGCTGAGGTAGGTACAGGCTCATCAAGCTCAGGATTAGGCACACTGTCGAATTCTGTTTCACTTTCTGGTGCCGGAGAAGGATGGATCTTTGTGTTATCCTGATGCTCCATGCTTCCGTTATCCATATCCATGTCCATACCGTCCTCGGAATTCATTTCACCATGATCCGCCGGAGGTGGACTAAAGGTCAGATGGGTCGAGGAGTAGGTTTTACGTCCGAGATGCTCCATCGCCAGCAGACTCTTGAATTCTTCTTCTGTGAGCGCTGGTGCGGTTTCCTTAACCTCTTTCACCCATTTATCATAATCCTTGGTATTCATGGCCAATGTCTCAAACTCCATGTAAGCAAATCCCCTACCGCTGAAGTTCGCGTTCTTACCAATAAAAGAACCTTCAGAGTCAGCGACCAGGTTGAGCTTTGTAAGCATATTGCTCATCGCGTACTTCTGGCCCGCTAATTGAGGAATCCACAGACTGGTGATGGTCCCGAAAGAATACATACGGAATTCTATTGGGCGGTGAGTAGGAATGTTAACGTAGTTCACCGTCTCAATGCCTTCCTCCGGATAGCTGAAATGCCATTTCCAATTCGATGAAGAAGCGTAAATAACGAGCGGTGTCTGATTTTTATAATCCGCTGGAACGTTTTCTACAGCATTAGTCGTCTTAACGGTAATGACGGAGAGGAAAGCCACAATAATGATAGGAATAGCAATCCAAAGTGCTTCCAGCCATTTATTGCCCTCTTCATGTGGAGGTACATAACCCTCATTACTTTTTTTGGCACGATATTTCACAAGGATAAAGATGTATAAGATGTACACAACAGCCAGAACACCGAGCATCACAAGAATGGAGAGGATGATCGTATCCGATATCGTTCGTGCGGCTGGCCCCTTCGGATTTAGAACAGTGAGTGAACTGCACCCTGGTAAGAGGAAGACAAGACTGAGAAATAAAACATATAACGGCCCCTTTTTATTCATGTTGTACTCCTTCCTTATATAGTACTTTTTCATTAGCCGAAAACTTTAACCTCTATCTATAGTAAGAATTTCGCGGAGATAATGCAAAAGACATATTTTAGATATTTTACTAAAAAAGACCTTAATAATGGCGATCTAGTTAAATATATGTGATCATTTTGTTACGAACATCTAATGATATGATAAAGATCACTGTAATGGCGCTGCTTTCTTTATTTTTGTCATTGTTCGAAAAAAGTTCAACGATTATGTATTGTTACTTAATTTGTCACATTTATTTTACTCAAAAAAACCTAAAATTAAGCGCTTTCTTGCCAATGCGACAGGATTCGACAGATGTTGCAGATCGCTGTGATATGAGGTTGGCTCGCTTTTTAAATTGAAAAGGTAACAATTCGTCTGTATTCGGTTACAATCTCTCAAATTCCAATCTATTTATCTATGATAAAGTAAAAGGTAAATATACATAGATAGGAGTTTGCTGCTTAGTGTCTACAAAGAGAGTAGTGTTATTATTTATCGGTTTATTCATCAGTTTATGTTTGACTATGGAGTCGGGAATAGCCAGCGCAGCGAGTGATAAATCCCTTAAATTGGGGGTTGATGATCATTTGACTGATATTGAAGCTGTATCTGTAAAAGATTCATATTATGTTCCGCTTCGTGACCTGGCGGGTGTACTGAATTTGACGCTAACAGGCTTACTGGACGGGATAGAAGTTAAGGGACAGACGCGATCACTTAGACTATTAAAAGATAATGCCAATGCCGTTCTTCAGGATGGAAGCACGATATCGCTCGTCACATTCCAGCAACAGGGAAAGCTGATGGTTCCGCTGCGAATGGTCGCTTATCTTGGGTTTACTATTTCCTTTAAGCCTGAAAAATATTTATTGAGGGTAGAGGATGCGACGGCTAAATTAACGGATGATGCATTCTTAAGTCAATATAGTAATGACTTGAAGCCAGCAGAACCACCGGCATCAGCTCCGGAAGTAGCCACTGCGAAACCGGGCACCACCGTATTTCTGACCTTTGACGACGGGCCTTCGGCAACGACCTCGCAGCTGCTGGATATCTTGGAGAAATCTGATGTTAAGGCAACTTTTTTTATGCTGGGGCCTCATATCAGTAGCTATCCAACTCAGGTGAAACGTATAACGAAGGACAAATATGGAGTGGGCTTGCATGGGATGACACACCGTAAAGAGAAGTTTTATGCTTCACCAGCGGCGGCACTGGCAGAAATGCAGGGGGATAACGCAGTGTTGAAGAAGGTAACGGGAGTGGGTACTACGCTAATCCGACCGCCTTATGGAAGCAAACCTTATTTTACCCAGTCGTTCAGGGATAAGGTATTAATTCAAGGTTATCACCTGTGGGATTGGAACGTAGACTCGGAGGATTGGAAGTATAAGGAGGATAGCGAGACGATTTATAATTTGGTTATGAATCAGGTTCATAAGCTTAAGCGGGCTAAGGTCAACCCGGTGATTCTGATGCATGATCAGAAGGCGACGCTAAAGGTTCTGCCGCGTATTCTGAACTCTCTGAAGAAGGAAGGATATCAGTTCCAGATTATTACGAATGATCTGCATCCGGTGAATTTCTGGAAGGATGAACGGTAATCACTGTAACTTATATGTTTTCACACAATAACTTATCCTTATACTTCTCTTCTTGAACACAGATAAGTCTCTCTCTTCTATCGACTCAGTTCACATGCTATGTTATCATTATAGTCTGATAACGTGTTAACGAACTAAAGCACGCTGTGAAGTGTGTTATTTTCTAGGGGGAATAGAGAGATGAAGAAAAAAGGATTGTTGATTCTGATATTAGTTGTAGTCATAGCGGCATTGGCGGGTTGCTCCGGTGGCAATGATGGCAAGCTGGTGATCGGAATAGATGATAAGTTCGCGCCAATGGGCTTCAGAGATGACAATAATGAGATTGTTGGTTTTGATATAGACTATGCAAAAGCAGCGGCTGAGAAAATGGGTAAAGAGATCACCTTCCAGCCGATTGACTGGTCTGCCAAGGAATCGGAGTTGAATAGCGGACGTATTGATATGATCTGGAACGGATATACGATCACGGATGAACGTAAGGAAAAGGTATTGTTCACTAAACCTTATTTGGAGAATAGTCAGGTTGTAGTCGTATTGGCCGATTCAACGTTAGCAAAGCTCGATGATCTGGCTGGCAAAGAAGTCGGGCTGCAAAGTCTCTCCTCGGCTGCTGATGCACTCGATGCAAGTCCAATCAAAGAGAAAATTGCCAATGTCTCCGAATATCCGGATAACGTACTTGCCCTGACAGACCTCAAGACCAAACGTCTCGATGGCGTAGTCATAGATGAAGTGGTAGCAAGATATTACATGTCCAAAGAACCGGATAGCTACAAGCTGCTGGATGAATCACTTGCGCCTGAGCAATATGGCATCGGGATCAAGAAAGGCAATGAGGCGTTGCTTACAGAGCTGCAGAAGGCTCTGGATGAGTTGAATAGCGATGGAACGGCCGCTGAAATTTCAACGAAGTGGTTTGGGGAGAACAAGGTACTGAAATAGATTGGTATCATTTAGGAGTCGGTAGTAGACATGAATGTGGAATATATAATAAAGATTGCCGGGCCTATGCTGGAGGGAGCGCGGACCACTGCGTTGCTGTTTCTGATCGTCATCGCGGTGTCGATTCCATTAGGATTTCTGGTTACATTGATGGCAAAGAGCGCTATTAAGCCATTAGCATGGATCGCACATAGTTATATTTACGTTATGCGCGGCACGCCGCTTTTGCTGCAGTTGCTCTTCTTCTGTTTTGGACTGCCGCAGATTCCGGTGATTGGGCAGTATCTCGTTATGGATCGTTTTGTCGCAGCCAGTTTAGGTTTTATTCTTAATTATGGTGCTTATTTTGCCGAGATCTTCCGCGGGGGGATGCTCTCAATTGATAAAGGACAGCATGAAGCGGCCAAGGTATTGGGTCTCAGCAAATGGCAGACATTGCGTAAGGTTATTGTTGCTCAAATGTTCCGGGTCGCTTTGCCTGCAGTAGCGAATGAATCAATCTCTCTAGTCAAGGATACTGCCCTATTGTACGCTGTTGCCGTACCAGAGCTGCTGAATTATGCCAAAACAGCAGTGAACCGTGACTTTACAGTAACCCCATTTGTCGTGGCTGGTGTGATTTACTTGCTAATGACATTGGTCTTGACGTTATTCTTCAAGGCACTGGAGAAACGCTTCAAATTCGAATAGAAGGACTGTCCAAATATGAGTAGCATGATAGAAGTAAAAGAGCTGCAGAAATCATTCGGCAGCCTCGAAGTGTTGAAAAAGGTTACATTTGCTGTGAATCCTGGGGAAGCCGTCGCAGTCATTGGGCCTTCCGGTTCCGGGAAGAGCACCATGCTGCGCAGTCTCGTGCATCTGGAGGAGGCTACCGGTGGCAGCATTATCATTCACGGTAAACCTCTGGTCAAGGACGGGAAATACGCTAGCGCTGCTGAGATTCGTGAGATTACCGCCCCCATGGGAATGGTATTTCAGCACTTTAACCTGTTCCCCCACTTAACGGTACGTGGGAATTTGGAGCTTGCTCCGCGTACGCTGAAACGGGAGAGCATTAAGGATATCACCGCCAAAAGTAAAGACCTACTCTCCAAGGTAGGTCTTACCGATAAGGGTGACGTGTACCCTTCCATGCTGTCCGGCGGACAGAAACAGCGGGTAGCCATTGCCCGAGCGCTCATGCTGAATCCGGACATCCTGTTGTTCGATGAACCTACCTCTGCATTAGATCCTGAACTAACCGGTGAGGTGCTGCGTGTCATCCGCCAGCTTGCTGAAGAGAATATGACAATGATCATCGTTACGCATGAGATGAACTTTGCCCGTGATGTAGCGGATCGTGTGATCTTCATGGACAATGGGGAGATTGCAGAGTCTGGAACACCTGAGCAGATATTCGGCAGCCCGCAGCTAGAGCGGACTCGAATGTTCCTGAGCCGGGAGTAGGCGAGCTATTCTAATACTTAAATATAATTGCTAAAGAATAGGGCTGTCCTATTGTAGATTCTTTCTATCTACGAGGGGCAGCCCTATTTGCTGTTGACATAAAGTCATAACTGTATTAATAATAGTAGTACAGTTAATACACCTAGCAAATACGCTGATGCAACAAAGTGAAGGGAGGATTGTCATGTTCGAACTGGACGTTCGCAGTCGCAAGCCGATTTATGAGCAGCTGATTGATAAGGTCAAGGAGATGGTCCAGCATGGTATTTTGCAGGCGGATGAACAGCTGCCTTCCGTACGCACCTTATCCTCACAATTGACGGTGAACCCCAATACCATTCAGAAGGCGTACCGAGAGCTGGAGCGTGAGGGATATATCTACTCACTGCAAGGGAAGGGAAGCTTCGTCTCCCCCCTGCAGCAGGGACAGAATGAATCCAAAAAAGCAGAGGTGCGGAATGAATTGCTGCGGTTAATGGCAGAGGCGGTTTATCTCGGATTTACAGCACTAGAGATCAGTGCGTTATACCGCCAAGTAGAAGAGCAGAGAGAAAGGGGGAAGAATAGTGATTGAGATGCGGGGAGTCACAAAGTTGTTTCAAGGCGAGAAGGCTGTAGATGAAATTTCGTTAACCGTACCCAAAGGAACGATCTATGGGCTGTTGGGTTCGAACGGTGCAGGTAAGACAACGCTGCTCAAAACGTTGGCTGGTATTTACTCGCCGGAAGCGGGGACGGTGAAGGTAGAGGGGGAACCCGTTTTTGAAAACCCGGGTATGAAGCAGCGAATTATGTTCATGCCGGACAGCCCTTATTTTTTTCCGCAATCCTCGATCAGACAAATGGCCGCGTTCTACCAATCGATTTACCCACAGTGGAGCCAGTCGAGGTTTAGGGAACTCGGGGCAGTCTTCCCACTGGATACGAAGCGCAAGCTTAGTCGTTTCTCGAAGGGGATGCAGCGGCAAGCGTCCTTCTGGCTGACACTCTGCTGTATGCCGGATGTTCTTATTATGGATGAACCGATTGACGGACTCGATCCGGTCATGCGGCGGCAGATCAAGAATCTGCTGTTTCAGGAGGTTGCCGAGCGCCAATTGACGGTCATTATTTCCTCACATAATCTGCGGGAGATAGAGGATCTGTGCGATCATGTAGGGATTATGCATGCCGGTAAAATGCTGATTGAGAAGGATCTGGATGATCTGAAAGCAGACACACATAAGGTACAGGTTGCCTTCCGGGATGAACGGCATGAGGCGGCAATATCCGCCAAGCTGCAGGTTCTGCATCAGGAGCGTCGGGGCAGTGTCAATTTATATATTGTTAAAGGGGAATCCGAGCGGATTGCTAAGGTTTTTGAGGTTTATGAGCCTTATGTATTCGATCTGCTTCCACTAACTTTGGAAGAAATCTTTATTTATGAAATGGGGGATGCCGGATATGACGCCCAGCCGATTATTCTTTAATAGCAGCATCATTCGCCAGAACCTTCGCCAACATGGCTGGATCGGTATTATATATGCTCTTGGTCTATTGTTCGCACTACCAATGCAGCTGTTCATGAGAGAAACACCGAATTCGCTGCCGCAGGAGATTAAGAATTTATTCCAAATAGGGAATGGCATTCAATCGCTGTTTATTGTTGTATTCCCTGTTGCTGCAGGGCTGTTCCTGCTATATTACCTTCAGGCCAAATCACCGTCAGATCTGTGGCACAGCCTTCCTTTACGTAGGGAGCATCTGCTTACCACCCATCTGTTGAGTGGGCTGCTGCTGCTACTGCCTCCAGTCTGGCTGACTGCTGCGGTTACCGCGGTCGTGCGGCAATGGGGCGGGAATATGTTTATTTACGAGGGTGTGGATATTTGGAACTGGTGCCTAGTTGTAACTTTGCTTACCATTTTTCTATTCTGCTTCAGTCTGTTTGTAGGAATCTGTACAGGCCAATCCATTGTGCAGGGAATTATCACATATATTCTTCTGTTACTTCCGGCCTTTCTGATAACATTAATGAATTCTCATTTATCCACTTATTTGTACGGTTATCCGCATGTGTATAACGTTAATACCAGTGCCGAGGCATGGTCTCCTCTTATACATATCATGAACATAGCGGCTAATCCCTTTAGTATGAAGGAAATGTGGATTTACGGGGCTTTGTCTGTCTTCTTTATCGCCTTGTCTTTCCTGCTATACCGTAAGCGTCATGTGGAAAAAGCAGGCCAGGCGATTGCCTTCACGGCTTTCAATCCGCTCTTTAAAGCAGGCGTAATGTTCTGTGCGATGCTGATCTCCGGAACCTATTTCACCTCCGATAAGCAGCAGTTGGGCTGGGTGATTGGTGGATATGCGATAGGAGCGGTGATCGGCTACGTTATTGCAGAAATGATTCTCCGTAAAACCTGGCAAATACTCACTCGCAGAGTTCCGTTGGAGTGGGCAGTTTATACAGTATTGATAGGCCTGCTTTTATATATTCCAGCATCAGGACTTACGGGGTATGAGAACAGAGTACCTTCGAACGATAAAATAAGCGGCGTTTATGCAGGCGGGAATTACTGGATGTGGGGTTACGATCAAGGTTCGCTTGCCGATGCGCCGACAGATCATGTCCCCTTTTCCAATGATAAGGATTATATCGAGGCTGTTCGTAAGCTGCATCTTGCACTAACCACTGTACGTCCCGAGGTGGATACCCAGTCTGTGGCCAATTATACCCGTTTCCAATCCTTTACCTTGGTGTATCGGTTGAATAACAGCCGTAAGCTGGTAAGAGAGTATCTGGTGCCGATCAAAGGTTTCGAACCGGAACTAAAGGCAGTGATGGAGACGGAAGCTTACAAGAGAGAGGCTTATAATATGTTTCAGTTGGAGGAGAACACATACAGAATAAGGTTAAGCAATCGAGATAAAGCAGTAGATATCTCCAATCCTGTCGAGATCGCTGAATTCAAAGAAATTCTGAAACGGGAAATTCTCAACATGTCTTTTGAAGAACAAACAAGCGATAGGACGCCAGAAGCTTATATAGAGGTGTACTCTGATCAGAAGCAAAACGTAAATCGTAGTAGTCTTTTTTATGAATGGGAGCCCTTTTATCAGGAAATGGAGAGCTGGCTGGTCGAAAAAGGATATGCCGATAAAGTTCGCACGACTGCTGCTGAGATTAAAT
Source organism: Paenibacillus sp. 19GGS1-52 (assembly GCF_022369515.1). Taxonomy (NCBI): domain Bacteria; kingdom Bacillati; phylum Bacillota; class Bacilli; order Caryophanales; family Paenibacillaceae; genus Paenibacillus; species Paenibacillus sp. 19GGS1-52. The sequence goes on along the minus strand of NZ_CP059724.1, from coordinate 5,985,792 downwards.
CCGCCGAGATTATGAAGGATGACTTTGACGGCAGCCTTTCAAATGAAGAAGTGTATAATCCAGAGAAACATGTTGAGCTTGCACGTAAGGAGAAGCAGACGGTTATAACCGTAGACAAGACATTGATTACCACCATTCTGGAGCAGGAGCGGGACTTTGCAGCTAGGCACGGAATGATTCTTGTGCGAATGGAGTATAAGAACGGCAACATTGAATATGTTCAATTGGAGGATTCTGATCTGACACCTGCGCTCAGGGCTTTACTTCCTTAGGTGATGTGTATATGGCTTGCAGGTCAGACGCTGAAGCAGTATATTTATTAAACAATCAGGTCATGGATGATATAGTCCATGGCCTTTGTTCTATTTTGATGCGGTCAGTGGAACTGGTAAAGGAGGCGAATGCGATGAACGAAGTACCCGATCATCTGGATCACGGATTACAGATCATCTTTATCGGCTTTAACCCCAGTCCTCGTTCAGGAGAGGAAGGGCATCATTATGCGAATCCGCGCAACCATTTCTGGAGAATACTGCATCAGTCCGGACTTACGCCGCGTTTATACGACCCTTCAGAGGATGGAGAACTGCTGAAGCTCGGGCTGGGCTTCACGAACATTGTTGCCCGCCCAACCCGTGGGGCGGAGGACATCACCCGTGAAGAATATAAAGAGGGCCGAGAACTGCTGCGAGCGAAGCTCGAGCAATTTCGGCCGGAAGTGGCTTGTTTTGTTGGCAAGGGCGTATATACAGAATACAGCCGGCGATCTAAGGTTGAATGGGGCTTTCAAGAGGATGCCGCAGAGCCTCTGGTAGACGGAGTGCGTGAATTTGTAGCGCCTTCTTCCAGCGGCCTTGTGCGCATGCCGCTGAATGAGATTGTCGACATCTACCGGAGATTATACAAGTTTACTGGAGATGTTGCGTCAGGTTTGGATCAACAGCAGAATGATTGACGATAAAGACAGGCAGACACTCACGAGGCATAACACGATAACAACCTGCTTCTGGTTCAGCCCTGCCCTAAGCAGGCGGTAGTGGACCTGGGTAGCATCGGCTTGATAGATGGACTTCCCTTGGATGAAGCGTTTGAACACGACAAAGATATTGTCGAAGATCGGTACGCCCATCGCCAGAATCGGAATGAAAATGGACAGGACCGTCGCCTGCTTGAAAGCACCATCGAGCGCAATAACGGCAAGGATGAAGCCGAGAAAGGTAGCTCCTGCGTCACCCATGAAGATTTTGGCGGGCGGTTTGTTATAACGTAAATAAGCAAGGGTAACGCCTACGAGTGCGATTGCCATCACAGCGGAAGTGGATTGTCCTTTAGTCAAGGCAACTATGAACAGAGTTACGGCGGAAATAGCAGTCAGTGCACCAGCTAGACCATCCATACCATCCGAGAAATTGATTACGGTAGTTACGCCGAAAATCCAAAAAATGGTCAGCAAAAACTGTAATACTACTGGAAGAACGATATAATCCCCAGAGAATGGGTTGTAAAATCCCGTAAAGGCGTTTCCGGCCAGATAGACAAGAACTGCCGCGGCAACCTGAACAATCATTTTGGGCAACGCCGGGAAGTCCTTTCCCTTAGTTTTGTACCAGTCATCCACCGTACCGATGGTCAGCAGCAGTACACCGCCGATGAATAGGGCTAGGGTCTCCATAGTAAAGTCACGGGCAAATACTAAATAGGTAATGAAAAACCCGATAAAGATGGCGTAGCTGGCTGTAAGCGGGATAGGTTCTCTATGTATTTTTCGCTCAACGTCCTGCCGGGGTTTGTCCACAAAATCAATGCGGAAAGCCAGTCTGCCAAGCGGTGGTATTAACAAGTAAACAATGGAAAACGACAACAGAAATGCTAATAAATATAAAATGATATTCACCGCCGTTTTCTCTTTAAAATAACATATCCGCCCGTGAGTTACCTTAAAAAGTGATAAATTGTCGATTGCTAGTCATATTTTAGAAAAATATATTTCTGGAGGTACATATGAAATACGAAATTATTTTATTCGATGCCGATGACACGCTGTTTGATTACGGAATGGCAGAAAGCCATGCTCTATATAACACGTTTGCTCAATTTGGCTTGCCAACGGGTGCAGACGATTATGCCGCCAGCTACAAGGAGATTAATCATGCGCTTTGGAAGGATTTGGAGCAAGGTCGGATTACTTCTGCAGCGCTACGGGTGGAGCGTTTCAATCGGCTGTTTGTTGCGAATGAGCTAAAGCTGAATCCAGAGGAGTTTAGTGCAGCTTATCTGCGGTTCTTAGGCGAGGGGACGTTCCTGATTCAAGGGGCGATTGAGCTTTGTGAAGAGCTTGCCGACTTTAGGTTGGCGATTATCACGAATGGAATTAAGGAAGTGCAGACCTCCAGAATTCAGGGGTCTCCGCTGTGCAGTACCTTTGAACAGATTATTATCTCTGAGGAAGCGGGCAGCCAGAAGCCGGAGACAGGTATCTTTGATTATGCTTTTGCCAAGCTGGGAATTACGGATAAGGAAAAAGTGCTGATTGTGGGCGACTCTCTGACCTCGGATATTCAGGGTGGAATTAATTATGGTATCGATACCTGTTGGTTTAATCCGCTCGGTAAAGTTAATGATTCAGGAGTCCTGCCGAAATATGAAATACGCAGCCTGTCGGAGCTGATAAGTATCGCTCGGGGGTAGCCAGAATAAGTTACAAATAGAAAAAGATTGGAAAACCTTTCCCGGTGTTATATATAGGAGAAAGCAATAGTTCTGACAACAGAGGAGCGGATCGTAATGAAAAAGAAATGGCTCATCGCAGCCGTGGTCGCCAGTATGACCATAACCGGTTCAGCCGGAGTGTACGCAGGAGCCAAATTAGAGCAGATCAAGGCCTATTTGAATCACAGCATCGGACTTGTCGTAGATGGTAATCCATATTGGATGAAGGATGGCAACGGCAAGACTCTGACTCCGATTACATATGAGGGGCTTACCTATTTGCCGGTTCAGTCGGTTGCGACCGCATTGAAAGTGCCTATTACGTATGATGCTGCGAATTATAAAGTGCGGATCGGACTGAATAGCGCGATTCCTATTGCAACTCCGACTCCAACGACGGACAATGGCACAACAACGCCTGTCTCTAGTAAATCACGACCTGTTAATCTGCCACAGGATTTCCCTATACCTGAGGATGCGGTCATTTCCACAACCTTGGATACTGATATCGATGGTGTGAAGAAGGTAGCTTTCACCTATTCTACACAGGAAACGCTTGATATCATGGGCTTTGTTTACAGCGAATATGTGCGGATCAAGAAATTGGATAATTCGACGCAGACTATAACTGCTACTACAGTTAAGATCACGGGCAAGCTAAGTGGAACAAGTCCACTCTCGATTACAGGAAAAGCTTCAACCGCACGTCCTGGATATAATAACTTCACTATTACATGGTCAGAAAGCTAAAGCTCGCGATCGCGATAAGATGGCGTAAATCTAAAAAGCAAGTTTCCAGATTAGTGGAAACTTGCTTTTTGCCGTTGTGACGTATGAGGGCATACGGATTATTGACGTGTATCCAGCGGTTTGAGATAGGCCTCAATTTGCTCGCGCTTTGACTCCAGGAACGGAGGCAGGGCCAGTGATTCCCCGAGATGCTCCATGGGTTCATCGGTTGCAAATCCTGGTCCATCAGTAGCTAGCTCAAACAAAATGCCATTCGGCTCGCGGAAATAGAGGGAGCGGAAGTAGAAACGGTCGACGAAGCCTGAGTTAGGCAAACGAAGGGTGCCCACGCGTTCGATCCATTGTTTCAGCTCTGCTTCGTTATCGACGCGGAACGCGACATGATGTACACCGCCCCGTCCGAGATGTTCCGGTTCTAGATCGTTCCGTTCCTCCAGATGAACCTCTGCACCCGAGCCGCCTTCTCCGGTCTCGAACACAATCACATCCGGTTGTCCGGCTACTGGTGAAGGATACGTGTTTTTGCGGCGGAAGCCAAGCAGTTCTTCAAGGATTACAGCCGTTAGGTCAGCCGTGTCCACGGTTAGATGCGCAGGTCCCAGACCGACAATGCCGTACTGGGCGGGAACAGGGCTTTTTCCCCAAGGTTTGCCACCTGCGACACCCTTATTAAACTCATCGGATACCAGCAGGAAACGCTGTCCCTCGAAATCGCGGAAGGATAAGGTCTGGCGGTCTCCTAGCACCGTAATTGTTCCGTGTTCTACATGATATTCCGTAAAACGCTCCTCCCAGTAGGTAAGCGCGGCGTCGTTAGGTACACGTAGAGAAAGGGCGGAAATACTATTATTACCGTTGCGGTTGTGCCCCGAATTTGGGATTTCAAAGAAGGTCAGCTCTGTTCCGGGATTCCCCTGCTCGTCTCCGTAGAACAAGTGATAAACGGAGATATCGTCTTGGTTAACAGTTTTTTTGATCAGACGTAAGCCTAGTATTTCCGTATAGAATTTGAAATTTTCCGGTGCTTTGGCTGTAATGGCGGATACATGGTGAAGTCCTTTTATTATTAAACTCATCTGGTAGTACCTCCTAGTGGAACATCGTGAATAATATTAAGTAACTATAATTTTAATAGTAAACTTGGCAAATTGCAAGGGGGACTCCAACATTCTCAAAAAGACGGACAGAAGCTGCAAGCGGATATACTAGTTTAAACGCTTTACTGGATATTTAATCGTATTCTTTTGCTTTGCTTGGTATATTAGCTTTATTAAGTTTGGATTGAAGGAGAGAAGTGTATGCATACGAAAGCCAGCTTATTGAAACAACTGCAGAAGTTGGAGCTTGACCCGCAAGGGACGATTCTAGTGCATTCTTCTTTAAAAAGCATTGGGGAAGTACAGGGAGGTGCGGACACCGTTCTGGATGCTTTAGTCGAATATATGCGGGACGGGCTGTTGGTATTGCCCACACATACCTGGGCTTATATTAACGCGAATAATCCACGCTTCTCAGTTCTGGATTCTCCTTCCTGTGTCGGTATTTTGCCGGAATTGTTCCGCTCTCGAAAAGGGGTCATTCGTTCCTGGCATCCGACACATTCGGTGGCTGCTCTGGGCGCAGATGCTGTAGAATTCACGGCAGGAGCTGAGTTGTGGGACACGCCTTGCGCTCGCGGCTCGGTCTGGGGCAAGCTGCTTGACCGGAAGGCAGATATCGTGCTGCTGGGCGTAGACCTGCGGCGGAATACGTTCATCCATGGTATCGAGGAATGGGTCGATATTCCCGGTAGAATGACAGATGAACCGGAGCAGCTGTACACGGTGACTCCTGACGGAACGGTGTTATCCGTGCCTTCCCGCAGGCATTGCGGTCTTTCCTGGTCGCAGCATTTCTGGAAGGTGGATGATGTTCTGTACGAGGGTGGTGCCATGCGTAAGGGGAGCTTCGGGGATGCAGTTGTTAGGGTGTGCGGTACGGTAGAAACCAATGAAATTCTCAGCCGGATGCTGGCAGTGAACCCCGATCTGTTCTCGGACAATGAACCGTTGACAACTTCTGGAAATATATGATAAGCTGATTTCAAATTTATGGGCCGAACGGCTAAGGGAGGTATTAGATCATGATGACAGAGAATAGAATTGAACAGCGCAGCTATGAAGATCAAATTCTATTCCGTAGTGAGCCGTCACGTGATCTATATATCGAAGACGCGAATGTATTGCGCAGCCATCCCTTACCCATGAGGTATGCAGGTTCACCCCTGCAACCGTAGAATCGGTTATCGGATGATCAGGCTGCGTACTCGCAGCCTTTTTCTTTGGCCTTGGGCTGGGGAAAGAGGCGGCGGAACGCAGCCTTTTTCGATTCTGAGATAGCCAGCGCATTGAATAATAAACCATTCTAATCCTGAAAGGAGAGAGAACGATGAACATGATTATTCTAAACCCCACCTATCGTGATGAACGTAATCAAAGTGATGAACGCCAAATCAGTTGCGATTCCATGTCCGGCTGTCTTGTCCTATCCGCTTTCTCTCCTGCAAGGCTGAGGATCGGTGATTTCTGACTATACTTTTGCACCGCTGCAGCGGCTCATAAGGAGAGTCTGAAGGATGAGGCTGTCGGATCACGAAGGTTTCCCTAGTGCCTATTCGGTACAGGAGCAACCCGTGGACCGGCAGCCTTTTGTTGTGAGGCCAGAGAAACCTCTGGCAGATTGAATGTTCGAACATTAGGAGGAACAACGATGAATTGGAACAGTAAGGCGCATGGGAACAACCATTACGAGCTTGAACTCCCCCACGGAGCGCTGCATGTATTCGCAAATCCGGAGATTTACGGATCCTTTGAGTCCAAAGTATTTGAGATGGCCGATAATAATCTGCGGATTCCACGGAATATATATATGGGTTACACTCCCGACGCTCATGTGGGTGTGGGAACTTGTATCGGTACGACGGCCGTCTGGAGCATGCGGGACGGAATGGTGTCTCCCTCCATTGTAGGTGTGGATATTGGTTGCGGAATGCGGGTGCACACAACACCGCTGCATAAAAGAGATCTGCAGGATAAGGCCGTCCGCCGGAAGCTTATTGAGACGATTGAAAAGTATGTGCCAACGAACGAACGCGTCAATAGCAATTATGCTGACATCGATATCATGGAAGTAGTAAGGAACGGACTTGAAGGACTTCCGGCAAAATATATCCCCTCCAAACAGTGGATCACGCATGTGGAGGAAAGTAATTTCCGCTACGATCATTCTGCACTAGATCATTTGCCAACCAAAATCCGCAAAAATGCTCACGGACAGCTCGGTACGCTGGGCAGTGGCAACCATTTCTGTGAAATTCAGTATCTGGAAATTGCCGAAAAGCATAAGGAACTGGCAGCCAAGTGGGGACTTTTCGATGGCGGGGTTGTTGTGATGATTCACTCTGGCTCACGGGCCTGGGGCGCGATGGTGGGTCGGGAACATACCAAGACCATCAAGGAAGCTATGCATCTCTGGGGAGTGAACAATCCCGACCCGAACTTGAATTATGCACCGATCAGCAGCCGTGAGGGTCAGGCATATCTGAACCTGATGTATTCGGCGCTGAATTTCGCCGTAGCTAATCGGCATATGATTGCTTTCGGAGTGCAGGAAGCGTTCCGCGAGCTGTATGGACCGCAGTTTGAAATGCCGGTATTGTACGATCTGATGCACAACTATGCGCTGAAGGAGTTCCACCGCAATCAGCCGATGCTGGTGCACCGTAAGGGAGCTACGCGGGCATTGCCGCCAGGACATTTTCTCAACACACCAGTTTATAAAGAAACCGGGCATCCAGCGCTCATTCCGGGCTCCATGGGAACCTCCTCCTATATCATGATTGGTCGGGAGGAAGGGGTGAAGAACTTCTACTCCATTTGTCACGGTGCCGGAAGGCTGCGCTCCAGAAGAGCTACCCGATTGGCCGTAACTGTGGATGAATTCAGTCAATCTCTTAGAGTAGGCACGGAGGACGAGATTGTGGTTAATCATCCTTCTCTCGATACAATACTGGATGAATGTCCGCAGGCTTATAAAGATGTGGATCAAATCATCGATAGTATCACTGGTGCGGGTTTAGCCGACATCGTTGCGAAGTGCAAGCCAATGGCAGCGATTAAAGGAATTTAGCTTTATTAAATACGGTATTACAAATTATAATAGATATGGGTTTGTTTCCAAGCTGTCTGCTGAGTGTGGATTTCTCTGGTCCCACAGTGCCCGTCATTCTATGACAGGGTATGCTGCAGCAGATTTGGAGCTTATCCATTCAGGGGTTCGATTCCCCAATCGTCTGATGAGCGATCTTTGGCAAAGTTACTCGATTTAATTCGAGACTGTGAAATGGACACAAGACCCTTTGACGGAAATCCTTAGCGCGTCCTTTCTGGCGTGCACTGAGAAGCGCAGCTTTGCAGACGGCGGATACCGGGGTATGAATGAGCCGAAATTCTGTAATGGAATATCGCTGCTACAAGGCAGGCCTGAAGTGGGGCTTGTATTCGGCAGCGCTAGCCCTACAAGATTTCCGTGCCTGCCATGCTCCTTAAGACCGGCTCCGCTGCCGCTGCCGGAAGGATTTCCGTGGACAGGGTCGATATTCAGGTGAACCAGGAGGAAGCTATGTTAACTAAAATAACAATTACTGCTGAAGAACGAGGACTCTTGTTTAAGAAAGGCAGCTACGACAAATATTTGGAACCAGGATCATACTGGTTAGCTCCGTTTGGTGAACAACATGTGGTAAAGCTGAGTCTGAATCAGCCTTTTTCTGTACCTGGTAAAGAAATAAATGGATTCCTGCATGACGAAATTCTGCTGCGCGATCTGCAGATTATAGATGTGCTTGATGATGAATATGTGCTGCATTATGAAGATGGGAGATTCAAAGCTCTGCTCACTCCCGGCAAATACGCGTTCTGGAACAAGCAGAGAGATCATCAGTTCCAACGGGCCGACATTCGCCAGCCGGAGCTGTTTACGGAGATTAACCGTTCTATACTGACGCGGATCTCAAATTACATACAGACTTTTGAGGTGGCTTTTAACGAAGTGGGCATTCTGTACTTCAATAATGTGCAGCAGCGGGAGCTGCCGCCAGGCAAATATGATTTCTGGAAAGGGCCTATCAAGGTGGCCGTGCAGAAGGTAGACCTGCGCCAGCAGCAGATGGATATGACGGGGCAGGAGATGCTTACGGAAGACAAGGTTTCTTTAAGACTCAATTTTGTATGCCAATATTCAATCACAAATCCTCTGCGTGTGCTGCAGATTAAGTCGGTGGAGGAGCAGATTTATATCAGCCTGCAACTGGTGCTGCGGGAATATGTCGGTAGCCTGAAGCTGGACGATTTATTGCGGATGAAGCAGGAGGTAGGTACTTTTGTACTCTCGCGGCTACAGGAACAGAGTGAAGGCTACGGCGTTTTGTTCCATTCGGCCGGAGTGAAGGATATTATTTTACCGGGAGAGGTCAAGGATATTCTCAATACGGTGCTGCTGGCGGAAAAGAAGGCGCAGGCCAACCTGATTACCCGGCGTGAGGAAACAGCGTCTACCCGCAGCTTGTTAAATACAGCCAAGCTGATGGATGAGAACAAAACATTGTATCGCCTCAAGGAGCTTGAGTTTCTGGAGAAAATAAGTGAGAAGGTCGGGAATGTATCACTTGTGGGTGGAGGTACTCTCTCGGAAAGGCTGGGCCAGCTGCTTATTCGCGAGGGTGGAGATGAGAAATAAGCATGGGTGTATCCTCATTCTGGCTAGACCCTATCAATGTATGGTATATTATTCTCACATAAAACATAGTAAGGAGATTGGAAATGGAAAAAACATTGGTCTTTGGTCACAAAAATCCGGATACGGATACAATTTGCTCGGCAATAGCTTATGCTGCACTTAAGAAAGAACTAGGCTGGGATGCTGAGCCGGTTCGTCTGGGAGACGTTAGTGGGGAAACACAATTTGCACTGGATCACTTTGGAGTACAAGCTCCACGTCTGGTAGAGAACGTAGCCGCTGAAGTGAAACAGGTTATTCTCGTTGACCATAATGAACGCCAACAAAGCGCGAATGATATTGATCAAGTACGTGTAGTGGAAGTTATTGATCACCACCGGATCGCTAACTTTGAGACTTCTCATCCACTATACTACCGTGCTGAGCCTGTAGGATGTACAGCTACAATCCTTAATAAGCTGTATAAAGAAAACGGAGTCGCTATTCCTAAGGAAATCGCTGGTCTGATGCTCTCCGCAATCATTTCCGATTCCTTGCTGTTCAAATCACCAACCTGCACACCAGAAGATGTAGCTGCAGCACGTGAGCTGGCGGAAATCGCTGGCGTAGATGCTGAAACCTACGGATTGGCCTTGCTCAAAGCAGGTGCTGATCTTAGCGACAAGACGATTGCCCAACTCGTTTCACTCGATGCCAAGGAATTCAAGATGGGCGCTTACAAAGTCGAAATCGCGCAAGTGAATGCGGTGGACGTTAACGATGTACTCTCCAAGCAAGTCGAACTGGAAGCTGCACTTACTTCCATTATTGATGAAAAGGGCTTGGATCTGTTCTTGTTCGTCGTTACAGATATTCTGAACAACGATTCAGTTGGACTGGCTCTGGGACGTAATGCAGGCGCAGTGGAACAGGCCTACAATGTGAAGCTTGACGATAATAAAGCCATCCTTAAAGGCGTGGTTTCCCGCAAATCGCAGATCGTACCGATTCTTACCGAGACGATGGCGAAGCTGTAAGGAAGATTTGAATTTATAAGTAGAGCCCTTACCAAGATCATTTGATGATTGCGGAGGGGCTCTTTTTTTGATATACGCTTGGTGATCTGATTGACAAGGAAGATATTGACAGCATCTGGTTGATTAAATTATACTATGTGCATTAAAACCAAGTAAGTTCATAGAATTAATTTTAATGCGTTTTTACAGTTAACTATCTAGTTTAAGACCCAGAATACAGGGGATGAGAATCAGCAACAGATTATAGATGCATCGGCTGTCATTGCAGTTCTTGGTGATCAGGAGGCCTACCGGAACGTTGAGACTATCTATGCCCATGCCCAAGCAGCTGGCTACGTAACACCGGAAGTTGGGGATACAATTGCCAAGAACACTTATAATGCGTACTCCAGCTTTAGTCCGGAGAGACTTAAGAGTATTGGGCTGGTGGACGGTGGGTTAATCTCCATGCAGTTAATGCTGGCGGCAAAAGCAAGAGGGTACGACACGGTGCCGATGGGTGGCTATAATGTCGAGGCTTTTCTGGAACTGTTTGAAATTCCGCAGCGCTATGTACCCGTAATGTTGATTGCACTTGGTAAAGCAGCGGCTGAAGGCCGCCCGAGTATCAGACTGCCACTGGAAGATGTAACCTATTGGAATGGATTTCAGGCTTAATATTTGTTCATTCTATTCTTTCTATTCTTTTTCTATTATTTGTGCGAGAAACGGATGCCGCTACCTAAAGGACGGTGATGCCGTTTCTTTTTGAAAGATAAGAATTTATATGTGTCACACGATAACTTATCCTTATATTTCTCGAAGAAACGGATGCCATCCCTAAAAGGACGGCGAAGCCGTTTCTTCTTGCGTAATTTTTTGTTTTCTTGTGCTTTCTGCTACAATATTTCTAGGACTACTAAATTCATTGAAGCCATACTGTTCTGACCATGACAAGGAGGGGATTCCATGATTCAATTATATACCGCTGACTCAGCGCATCGCTTTGACCACGGCTGGCTAAAGGGCAGTCATGTCTTCTCATTCGGGGATTTCTATGATCCTGATAATACGGCTTTTGGGCCGATGCGGGTCTGTAACGATGACACCATATTTCCGGGTAGAGGTTTTGGTGCCCATCCACATAGTGACATGGAGATTGTCTCTATTGTTCTGTCGGGAAGGCTTCGGCATGAAGATAATTTAGGGAATGTAGTGGAAACAACCTTCGGTGGCATTCAACGAATGTCGGCGGGTACGGGAGCGATCCATACAGAGCATAATCCTTCGGAAGATGAACCTGTACGTCTGCTGCAGCTCTGGTTCATGCCCAGAACACGTGGCACTGCGCCATCCTATGCCACAGGCCGGTTCGATCCAGCCAAACTAAAGGGGAAACTGCTGCCGGTTGTCGCTGCTGAAAGCTCGGAAGAGGTTGTCGATATTGGCCAGGACATGACAATTTATCTAGGTCGTTTGGACATGGGACAAGAACTGGTATTTAACCAGGAGGCCGGAAGACGCATATTTATATATCTTGTCGAAGGGGAGATAGTGATAGACGAGAATACTGTGCTGCATCCGGGTGATTCGGTACGCATCACCGAGATCAGCGAGCTTAAGCTTGTCGCCTCGGAGGCTGCTCTTGTCATGCTGATCGATTTACCTTGAAGTAGAGGCTAACAAAACTAAGCATATGCTTCCGAAGTAGTTTTGTTCGAAGTAATTCAATGAAGCGGTTGCTAACAAAACTTGTAGGAGGAATGAAAATGGCGCAGGAGAGAGTGTTGGTTAAACACTCCGTAACTGGACGTTTGCTGATTAGCAGCACTGACGGGCTAACGTATACCTTTGATCATGCTGGTGAGCTTACGCTGGTAACTATAAATGGCGTATCTGCAGACAAAGGAGCGGCGGTGGTGGAACTCAAGTCCGAGCTGAATGTATTCCGCTTCGAAGAACCGCAAGGCGGACCTATTATTAAACATTGGTATTATGTCGGCGATAATCCGGTTATCTATGATGAATCCGCACAGCGGCTAACGCTATCGGTGCAATCGGAGATTGAGTATCGACCGGATCAATATTGGGAATGAGCTGGGACGTAGAATGACAAGCTGCTCACATTAAAATAAACTCTCCCATAATCGTTGCTTGTGCAACTCAATATGGGAGAGAATTCTAACGTGCACAAATTGCCATGCTATATTTCTAACAATAGAAGTTAGATTATAGTGAATTTCAAATAGATTATACATAAATTTTACAGTGGAAGCACAAATTATGTTGACAATTGTGTCTGCATATACTAGCTTTGTTATGAAACATAACATTAAAGATAGATAAGAGACAGGAGAATTGGAGAAATGGAATTGTTTGCGGCAATGGAGCGGGACGATTATGAGGAACTATTGTTTTGTCAGGATAAGGCATCAGGATTAAAGGCGATCATCGCGATTCATGACACGACACTAGGCCCCGCACTAGGTGGAACACGGATGTGGACTTATGCTACCGAAGAAGAAGCTATTGTAGACGCGCTTCGATTGGCGAAAGGTATGACATACAAGAATGCTATATCTGGGCTGAACTTGGGCGGTGGGAAAACAGTTATTATTGGGGACCCCAAAAAAGACAAGAATGAGGCTATGCTCCGTGCCTTTGGAAGATACATACAAGGCTTGAACGGCCGTTATATTACGGCTGAAGATGTTGGCACCACCGAAGAGGATATGAACATTATTTATCAGGAGACTGATTATGTTACTGGAACTTCACCTAGCTACGGCTCCTCAGGCAATCCTTCTCCAGCAACGGCTTATGGCGTATATATGGGGATGAAGGCAGCGGCCAAAGTGGCCTTTGGTAGTGATTTGCTGGAAGGCAAGACCGTTGCTGTTCAAGGTGTGGGGAATGTAGCTTATACGCTGTGCAAATATCTACATGAAGAGGGCGCCCAGCTTATCGTAACAGATATTAACAAGGAAGCCGTAAATCGTGCCGTAGAGGCTTTTGGTGCAACGGCCGTTGATCCTGCTGATATCGTGGGTGTGAACTGTGATATTTATGCTCCTTGTGCACTTGGGGCAACAATCAACGATGTATCACTTCCACTCCTAAAGGCAAAAGTTGTCGCTGGTGCGGCTAACAACCAGCTGAAAGAACCGCGGCATGGTGATACTCTGCATCAAATGGGGATCGTTTATGCACCCGATTACGTGATTAATGCAGGCGGGGTAATCAATATTGCCGATGAACTAAACGGCTATAATAAAGAACGTGCTCTAAAGCAAGTGGCGAAGATTTATGATAGCATCACCCGTGTCCTAGAGATTTCGCGTACCAATGGGATTCCTTCCTATGCCGCTGCCGACCACCTTGCACAGGAACGCATAGCTTCCATTCAGAATAGCCGCAGTACCTTCCTGCAAAATGAGAATCATGCGCTTAGTAGAAGAAACTTGCGCGGATAGCGCATATATTTCATAGCCTTTGATATCAGGTCTCTACATACAAAACTCGGCACGCCCTTATCCGGAAATTGATCCGGTAGAGCTGCCGAGTTTTGTTGTTGTATAAGCCTTATATTTGTATGACTCTGAATCTGGAACTTTATTGTACCTTCTCTGGTTCTGGATAAGTGACGCCTAGAGTATCGACAGTTACCTTCTTCATCACAGGCGGCTGATTTGGCCGGTCGGAACTGTCACGCGGAAGATTCACAATGCTATCAACAACTTCAAGACCCTCTGTGACTTTGCCGAAAGCGGCATAGCTTCCATCAAGACTCGGGTAAGTGTCCGCCATAATAAAGAATTGAGAACCCCCAGTATTGGGCTCCTGAGCTCTCGCCATGGAAAGAATCCCCTTCGTGTGCAGCAGGTTATTTACGACCCCATTGCTGGTGAATTCTCCGGCAATACTATAACCCGGGCCACCCATGCCTGTACCTTCAGGATCACCACCCTGGATCATCATGCCTGGAATCACTCTATGAAAAATGGTGCCGTCATAGAAGCCTTTTTGGATTAAAGAGATGAAATTATTCACCGTATTCGGCGCTACCTCAGGATAAAGTTCAGCCTTAATGATACTCCCGTTATCCATTTCGATAGTCACTATGGGGTGGCTAGCCGTTGCAGAAGGCAGTCCTTCAGTTGCCGTAGCAGTATTGCTGTTGTCCGGTTTATTCCCGCAACCTGCCACTACTACCAGCAGTATGCAGACCATCATCAGAAATATGCCATGTTTTGTTCGTCTAAGCTTCACTAGTCAATCTCTCCTTTTTCGTGGAAGAATTCATTGTCATTATCATAATAACTCCTTTGTCCTACTTCTTGCAAAAGACAGGTAGGCTGCTTGGGATTGGCACATCTTCAAAAGAGGTTTAGAATAATAGGGGTGCTTCCGAGAAAACAGCAGAGAGGATGTGTGCATATTGAATTTTTCATGGAAGCGGAACCTGGTAGTACTCTGGATAGGCGTTTTCTTTTGCAGCATGGCATATACGATCTCCATTCCATTTCTCTCTATTTTTCTTACAGATGATCTCGGTATAACAAATAATCTGGAGCTTTGGTCGGGAATTAGTTTTGGTATCACCTTTTTGGCCAGTGCCTTGATCTCTCCCTTCTGGGGATCTTTGGCTGATAAATATGGCCGTAAACCGATGCTGATCCGCTCCGGATTTAGCCTTGCGGCCTTGTATCTGCTCAATTATTTCGTGCATGATCCATACATATTTCTGGTCGTGCGTGTGCTTCAGGGTCTGCTGGCCGGTTTTGTTCCGGCTGCCATTGCGATGGTAGCTACCAACACCCCTGAGGATAAGACGGGTTATGCCCTCAGTATTATGTCTACAGCGGGAGCAACGGGTAGTATTTTGGGTCCGTTAATCGGCGGTGTAGTCAGCTATTATTCCGGTAACCGTAATGCTTTTTTATTCTCGGCGGTTATGGTGCTGGTCTCGGCACTGATCGCTACTTTTTTTGCTAAAGAGGAGAATTTCGACCGTTCCGCCCCTAGATCCCACGTAAGTGATGATATCAGGGAAGCGAGGCGGAATCGGATATTTATTACATTGGTCATGCTAGCGGGGATAAGCACCTTTTCGGTTATGACTTTGGAGCCACTAATTCCGATCTATTTGCTGGATATGGGCATTTCCAAAAGCAGTGCCTCCTTAAGCTCAGGAATCGTGTTCTCTGCTGTGGGCATTGCCACCGTAATTATGGCTCCTCAGTGGGGAAGAATAGGAAGTCGTAAAGGCTTTGGGAGGGTCTTGTTTATTGGGCTTATCGGCGGTGGTATCGGGAATATTCTGCAGTTTTTTGTATCCGGATATGTGGAGTTTGCGGTGCTGAGGTTTGCCTATGGCTTGTTCTATGCTGGAGTGCTTCCCTCCGTAAATGCGATGATTGTGCAGGTTATCGAGCCGAATTTTCGCGGTCGAGCCTTTGGTCTTAATCAGGCTGCAACCCAACTGGCAACAATGGCCGGACCGATTATTGGCGGGTTGCTTGGTGGGTTGATTCCAATACGCTGGGTGTTTATCCTCAATGGGGGTCTGCTGCTTGTGGCGGCGCTGTTGGTTAAGTCCCGTAAGCTGGATGCACAAATCGTAGCCGCACGTACAGTTGAGCAATAGGTTATAGACAATAAAAAGCAGTCAGCCTCCATAATCGGAGACCGACTGCTTTTTTTAATTTTAATGGAGCAGTCTACTCATAATCTGTGATTAATCTTCTTCGCCCTGTGAGCCGTTTAATACGTCGATGCCTGGCATAACATCGATCGGCGGGGACGCAGGATCAACTGCTGAATCTGGTTCAATGTCGTCAGCATCAGGAACATCTTCCAGTGGAAGGTCTTCGTCCTCATCCTCGAATGATTCTTCTTCATCCTCCAAGGGCTCATCTTCGATATCGATACTGCCTCCCGCTAATCCGGCTGCTCCAGCAGCCAGAATCGCATCGGACTCCAGCAGTTCGTCCCGCTCCGGCGCTGGAGATGCAAGGATACTTTCCTCACGGTCGGCCCGTCGGCCAAGTCCGGACTCCGGGACGTTTAGACCAATATCAGCGGCCAGATACTTATCGCCCACCAGCACTGGATCGGAACCATCATCGACGATACCATCGAAATCAACCGGGGTGGCTCCAACGGGCTCATGACTTGTCAGTGATGACTCGAGGGAGCCGACAGGACGTAAATCATCCAGAGGAATATCCTGTTCAGGTGGAATATCTCCCGTTTTTGTGTAACGTTCGTATGCAAAATCGGCTTCAGTCTTATTGAATTCGTTGCCCATAGCCGTTCATCTCCTTTTAGTCTTGCTCATTATATCCCTATAGTACTAATTTACCCCCTCATGAGATAGCGAATCTTCTTATGAACATACTCCTATGCTTAATATATTCATTCAGTAGCTGTATTAACCCCTTTACATTTCAAATTATACGTCTTATTTCGAGTGCTTTTGCGGAGAAGGGGCAGGTATAAGTGCGAAGACTGTCGAAAATAAGAATCATATGAACCATAGGAATACAACTAACGACTTACTGAGGTGTCAAGATGAAGTTGCCCTTACAAAAGACAGCGGCTGCTATGCTAGTTCTTTTGCTGCTGACTGCTATATTATTCATCGGAATTGCCACGGAGTTTAGCGGACAATCGGAGACTGTTTTGGCTAGTTGGGAACTGAAATGGGCCAGTATAGCTGATGCACCCACTACCGAAGATGCTGCGGCAATTTCTGAAGCGGATTGGATTAAAGTAATGGCAAATGGGAGCAAACAGATTGTTCCAGAAGGAATAAATGCGGCTTGGCAGCGTTTTTCTTTACCCTATTTCACAGAGAATTCAGCAATTCTAATTAATAAAGTCTATGGAAATAATATTAAGGCCTTCCTAAATCACAGTTTGATCTATGACTCGCAAGGACAAAGCAATTATAACGGCAGTAAAGTTCTGATTTCCTTGCCGGAAGAAGCTACAGGGGGTCAGATCTATCTGTGGAGCAGTAGCGGGGGTAAAGAGTTTGGAATAGAGGGCGAGATTCGGGTGGGCAGCTACGGAAAGCTGCTTGCTTTTTATGTGAAGCAGGATTTAATGGACCTTGTCATTGGGGCGACGTTAATATTCATAGCTACCGTACTGTTAGTATGCTCACTGTTTCTCAAAAGAGAGCTCCTTTCAAGCGGCTTGCTGCTGGTGCTTGTTATTTTAACCTTTGGCGTTATGGTAGTTACCTATTCTCCTTTTCTGCCGCTTATTCTAAGTAACCATGGCAGAGTAATCGAATTGATTTTTGATTTAGCTTTGTTTATTCTGCTGCCAGCATTTACATTCTATTTCGAAAAAATATTTGGACCTGGAAAAAACGGCATAGTCACTCGTGTCCGCAAATTTCAGATAGGCTATTCGGTATTTTGTGTATGTCTTGCTATGCTTAATGTACTTGTGTCGTACCAGCTTGAAGATTTCTATAAATTCATGTCTGTTACTGTTATTGGTTTTCTAATAAGTCTGCAGCTTATTTTCCTGTTGGTCTTGGCGATCATATATGCGTATTCGGGCAATACGGATGCCGTTATTTTCTCCATCGGTTTCTCCGTATTTACGATTCTGTCGCTCTTTGAGCTGGTCTTGTATTATACGTCTTCGGGAGACTATGACTTCTACTGGTGGAAATGGGGCATCGTGGTATTTGTGGTCTCGCTGATTGTCATCCTGGGCAGGAGGTTCGCGAGAAATCATGAGCAGCTTATCGAATATTCGCGTGATCTGGAGCGGTTCAATGATAATTTGCAGCGCTCAGAGAAAATGGAGATCATTAGCGAGCTGGCGGCTTCTGTAGCTCATGAAGTACGCAATCCGCTGCAAGTCACACGTGGGTTTCTACAGATTCTTGGAGAAAGATCCGGCAAGAAGGAGAAGGAATATCTGCAAATGGCATTGTCAGAGCTGGACCGTGCTTCGTTGATCATCACAGATTTCCTCACTTTTGCCAAGCCAGGACTCGAGACGGTTGATCGGCTCGAAGTTTATGAAGAGCTGAAGCATGTGGCTGGTATTCTGGTTCCGTTGGCTAATCTGCAGGGTGGTGCTATAGAGCTTAAGGTAGAGAAGGACCTTCAGGTGCTAGGGAGCTCTGCCAAATTTAAGCAAGCGTTTATTAACATTATCAAGAACAGCATAGAATCCTTGCAACATGAGGGGCTCATTACGGTTACAGCTTGGAAATCGGGAGAGCAGATCATCATCAGTGTACAAGATAACGGAGAGGGTATGAATAGTAGTGAGTTAGGCCGGCTAGGAGAGCCATATTACTCTAATAAGACTAAAGGAACGGGTCTTGGACTTATGGTAACCTTTCGCATTATTGAGGCTATGGACGGCTCTATTCAGTTTCAGAGTGAAAAAGGTGAGGGTACCAAGGTTGTTGTTAAATTACCGGTTACTGTAAGGAAATAGAAGTTATTTTTGTGAATTCCGTTTTTTTGAAGGAATGGCCGGATTATAAGCGAAATAGGTATAACAAACTTTCTTCTGAGGTGCATACATGCGCTTGATAGCCAAAATACTTCATATAACTATAGTGCTCTTGCTCCTCTTCACGGCATTCGGTTCTCTCATAACAGCTGCGGCGAGTCATTCCCCTTCAGATGAAATTACGAAATGGCAAATGAAGTGGGGGAATGCAGCGGCTGTGACCGGAAATACGGTTCCCTTAACGGATCAGGATCAGCAAGGGTGGATTAATGTTGATTCCCTTCAGGGAGTACCGGAGTTACCTCCTGGCGTTTCGGCCGCCTGGACAAGAGTAACCTTGCCTATGCTGAATTATGCATCCCCATCTATATATATGGATACGCTATATGCGCTGCATGTAAAGGTGTATGTGGAGAAGAAGCTTATTTTCGAGGGGAATCGCAGTTACATTAAGGATAACTATTCTTTGCTTTTGCCCCTCAGTCCTCAAGATAGCGGCAAAACCTTATACATATGGACGGAGACACTGCAGGATCGAATTGGAATCAAGGATAAATTGGTTGTTGGAGAGCATAATGTCTTAACCAAAGCTTATATTAAGAATGGACTTGTAGACGTTATTTTGGGCAGCGCCTTTTTCTTTGTGGCGTTAGTGTTGTTTGTATGTTCTTTCTATTTGAATAAGGAGTCTTTCGCTAATGCAGTTTCCCTGGCTATAGTCATTGCCTCCACGGGAATCCTAGCTATTACTTATTCCCCGTTTGTATATACCTTTTACAGCTATCTGGGTCCGATCAGTATTGTGCTCTTGGATGTGGCCTTATTATCCTTGTTGCCTGCACTTACCTTCTTATTCGAAAAAATCTTTGGTGGCGGAAAGTTTGGGATCATCCGGCGGTTTCGCAGATTCCAGGTTGCCTATTCCTCGTTCTGTATGCTTTGCCTTATTCTCAATTCCCTTTCTGGCAACCGTTTTGTTGAATTTTATTATTTTGTCTCTACCACGATTATCGGGTTCATCATGATATTCCAGTTCATACTGTTGATCGCCTGCGTAATCATTTACTCGTTCAGAGGGAATAAGGATGCAATCATTTTTGCTATTGGTTTCGGAACCGCAGCCTTTACGGGTGTGAGCGAATTGCTCTGGTATTATATCCGGAAGGGTAATTATGATTTATTCCTGTGGAAGTGGGCACTCGTAGTTTTTATTATTTCCTTAATTGTAATTCTGGGACGGAGGCTGGCTCAGAACCATCAGCAGGTGGTCAAATACTCCAGTGAGCTGGAGCTGTTCAATAATGAACTGCAACGTTCGGAAAAAATGGAGATTATAAGCGAGTTGGCCGCATCGGTTGCTCATGAAGTGCGTAATCCGCTGCAGGTCACGCGGGGTTTCTTGCAGCTGCTTAGTGAGAAATCAAGCGGTGACGAGAAAAGATATCTCACAATGGCCCTAAGTGAGCTGGATCGTGCATCGAGCATTATTACCGATTTCCTGACCTTTGCCAAGCCGGAATTTGAGCAGATATCCACACTTAACCTCTACGATGAATTTAAGCATATTGAGAGTATCTTACTGCCGCTCTGTCATATGAACGGTGGCAAGTTGATATTGGATGTAGCAGATCATTTGTGGGTGAAAGGGAATTCCTCGAAGTTTAAACAGGCGTTCATTAATATTATCAAGAACAGCATTGAAGCGCTTGGAGATGAGGGCACTATTCAACTGAGCGCGTATGGCAAAGCAGATAAAGTATTCATTCATATTAAGGATAACGGAGAGGGAATGAGTCCAGAAGTTCTAATCCGGTTGGGTGAGCCCTATTTCTCCAACAAGACTAAAGGAACAGGCTTGGGACTAATGGTAACCTTTCGCATCATTGAAGCCATGCAAGGGGACATACGTTTCATAAGCAAAAAAGGAGTGGGAACAGAATCCATCACTATGCTGCCATTGGCAGAAGATCTGGAAGTTCCTACTCCTTAAGAAGTTAAACCAGGTGTCTTACCAAGAACCGAGTGTTGTAAGATCGGTCTTCATTACGCCTGAGGATGGACTTGGAGGAATTACGAGATAGAATTCATTAGAACCTTCTTCTAACGTCTTCAAGGTAACACTGTCGGGAATGATAACGCCTAACGCTTCTTTGAGGGCTAATTTCGGATCTGTGAGTAGTTTTTGCTTAAAAATCGGATCTTCCCATGCCTTCTGGATCACTTGATTTCTAAGAATTGCTTCTGACACAATAATCACCCTTCCCAAATGGATATATTTTCCTCATGAGTATAGCATGTGATTATTTCTATTTCTATCATTTTTTGATATTTTTTGATAACCAATAATAGAGGCCGCCACTTTGAAGAATCTGCTTCTCCGCTTCGATCGCCGCTGAGATATGCTGCAAATTTCTAACCAATACCAAATGGAAGGAAATTAGTTGTGGAGCGTTTATTTCATAAGCAGTAAGCTTGTTATGAGTAGCTTGTGCGATCTTGGCATAGGCATTCAATCCGCTGCTCGTAAAGATGAAATCTTTGACTTCTCCCTCAGTAAGTGCCTTACGGTCGTCTGGAAGCTGGCTGCGGGTGAGTGACAACAGGCAATTATAATTATCCTCAGCCAAATCCTGTTCCCAATCCTCGTAATCGTCAAGCATTTGCAAAGTGAGCAGTACATCATCAATCAGGTCTTCAGCTTGAGCGACCAGAGAATCATTCCCTGAGAGAAGCAGGATACTAGTGCTCGATAATTTGAGTGGACTGGCTTTGTGGGCGATTTTGACTCTATCGTTTAGAAAATAGTCTTGTTCTTTCTCATGGCTTACACTGTCTGCCCATTGTGAGATATAGCGATTGAAGGAGAACCAGAAGGGTGAATAGGGCGCAAAGTAGGATCTATAAATATTTAGAAACTCAATATAAAGCAGGTTGGCCAGTGGCAGCTTTGCATGAGCGGAATCCGTGTTGTCTATGAGATCATCCTGAATAAAGAAATATAACATGAAGAATACGTTGCCCATCGACATTTTGCGAGTATCGTCTGGGGAAAGATTATAGCCATTCTGAAACCAAAACGGCAGCAAGTAGCATATGTAGTTTTTATGGCTTCCTGTTGTAAATACGTTAAAATGATCAAGATAGGATATGCCCTGAGAATTTAGCGGCTCAGGAAATTTGGAGATGATAGACCTGCTTTCTTGAAACACCAAGCGAAGCTCTTCCTCAAAATCATGAAGCCAATCCATAGGCGTATCTCCTGTCATAATTATTAAATTTATGGAAAAATGTGGTTTTCCGTCCTGATTATAATCCTCTCTAAAATTCATTTCAATATAAAGTTATGAAAATGAAAGCTAGTCTATAGCAGAGTGAATTGAATGCCTTATAAGTAGAGTTGCGTTAGTCGCAGAAGGGATGAATGAGATGGGGAAAATCGTTTTTGGATTGCTTGGCGGGGGCTGGAGAGCGGAATTTTATTTGCGGATTGCCAGAGAGCTTCCGGAACAATTTGCCGTTGCAGCCATGTACGTTAGAAATACGGATAAAGCTGAAAGTTTAAGGGAAACTTGGGGAATAGCAGTCTACAGCACGTTAGAGGAGTTCATTTCAGCTGGAGGATACTCCTTTGCCGTTGTGAGTCTGAAACGCGACGTTAGCAAGGACTATATTCTCAAGCTTAGCCGTGCCGGAATTCCAGTATTGGCGGAGACTCCTCCTGCGGAGAATCTGAAGCAATTAATTGAACTATGGAACGGAGTTGGCCGTTCGGCAATCGTACAGATTGCCGAGCAATATCTGTTTCAGCCGATGCATGCTGCCAGAATAAGGCTGGCCCGTTCCGGAGTACTTGGAGAAATCAGTCAGGCCCAGGTATCTGCAGCACATGGGTATCATGGAATCAGCCTGATGCGACAGCTCCTCGGTATTGGATATCAAAATGTTGCGATTCGTGGTCAGAAATTTCAGTCGCCCATTGTGAATGGGCCACAGCGCAGCGGACCCCCAACTTCAGAAAGAATTGTTCAATCTGAACAGATGATTGCTACTTTTGATTTTGGAGACAAGCTGGGGCTATTTGATTTTGTGGGAGATCAGTACTTCTCCTGGATTCGCGGAAACCGCATGCTGGTGCGTGGAGACCGTGGAGAGCTCAGAGATCATGAGGTTTCTTGGCTACAGAGTTATGATACGCCGTTATATAGTACATTGCGTCGGGTGGATACCGGACATGGCGGTAATCTGGAAGGGTTCTATCTTAAGGGAATTATGGGGGATGGAGAGTGGTTATACCGCAATCCATTTACCCCGGCCCGATTAAGCGAAGATGAGATTGCGATCGCAGAAAGTCTGCTCCGAATGGGACAACATGTTCAGGGAGGACCTTCCTTTTATAGTCTGGCAGAAGGCAGTCAGGATCAATATTTGGCACTGCTGCTGGAACAGGCGGTAAACACAGGCGAGGTGCTCGTTTCGGAAAGCCAGCCTTGGTCAAAAGGGTAGATGGTGACGTATCCATTATAATGAAGCGTTATAAACAAGAAGAAACGGCTTTGCCGTCCTCTGAAAGAGGCGGCACCCGTTTCTTCGAGTAATATAAGGATAAGTTATCGCGTGAAACATATAAATTCTTATATTTTAAAAAAACGGCTCAAGGAGTCGGAATGCTTGCCTTTTCCCGACTCTCCAAGCCGTAACCACGTGGGATTATTTCTGTGCTGAGCCAGAAAGAATAGCTGTTAAATTCTCGTATTGGCTGCGCAGACGAATTAGCTTTGAAGTGCTTTGCTCCAAACCGCCAAGTCGGTTGCGTTCAGTCCAGAGCTGTCGATATTGATGCAAGAGTAAGTCGAGATCCTTAATCTGCTCCGTGATGAACTGAGGATCAATGAGTTGAGGCTCAGAAGCCAACATTCGTTTGATTCTGCCAAGCTGTATTGCATGCTTCACAAAATGAATACCGTTCTTCAGCTCCTTCAGGACAAGCTCGGCATCATCACATTCCAGAGAGAGACCACCCAGTCGATCATCAATTTGTTTGATATATACTTCCAAGCGCTCTAAGTGTTCTTCTGTAAGCTGTTCAACCATAAGTACATTATCCAGATTACTGCGCAGCAGCATGGACATTTCCGTATCGTTCGAACGTATAATTGGGGATTCGAGCTTATAATAGTTTCCGAGATCCAGTAGGAGCTGGCCGATGTTCTCTGATTGGTCATGGAAAATGGATCTATTCAAGTATCCTGTAACGTCAGCTTGCTGATTGGTATCTACACTCCACGCAACTGCGGCACCGTATACGAATCCGGCATAGCTGACTGGAAGATGCTGCCAGTGGCCGAAATCACCCCAATCCGTGATGAGATAGCCAATGGCACCATTATTTCTACCGTGAATAGCTGCGCTGCGCAGATTGGCCAGCATGTTGTCACTACGTCCCGTAAGGGAGTTCCAAGAGTTGGTCCCAGGGCAGACATAGAACGGAATTTCGGCGTCACGGAATTTTTTAGTATCTGCTTCAAATGGATGCTCGGCAGTATAGCCCCATTCCATAGCAATAATATTTTTGGGGAGCTCAGCAATCAGCTCTGGGTATTGGATAATGATATCGCCCCAGAATTGCATCGTTTTACCGCGACTGACTACCAGTTCATGAATTTTCTGCAGAAAAGATAAATAGAGCCGGCCCTTGCCTTGCGTTTCGGCGAGTGCTTTGCTTTTACCAAGTCCTAGTTCATAGGTTTCATCGCAGCCCACATTGAATAGACTAGAGCTGAAGTATGGCAGCAGATCATCATACATTTTACCTAAAAGAGAGATGACGGCAGGATCTTCTGTATGAAAGGTTCCGGGCTGCATATATAATCCTTCGGGATAGAAGTCAGCAGCATACATTTCCTCGGGCAGCATGAAGCCTTCAGGGACTTCTGCCAACTGATTGAATTCAGGTCGGGAAAGCCAATCTTCCATGTGTCCGAAGCTGTTCTGGTTAGGAACCAGTTCAATATAACGTTCCTGGCAATAAGCATCCAGCAGCAGAATTTCCTCACCGGTGATCGGTGTTTCAAGCTCTGAAACCTGTGGAAAAGACTCATAGGCAAATGGAGAACCTTCTATATATAGCTGCAGTTGATTCATCTTCAGGTCGGCCATAAGATCAACGATCCGGTACAGCGTTTCTTGCTTCGGTATTTTGTTCCGACTGATGTCGACCATTACACCTCTGGCTCCAAAGTCTGGCTCGTCCCGGATATGCAGTTTTGGAATAGTTCTACCCGACTGTTCTAATAGCTGCTTCAATGTTGCTACTGCATAAAAAGCTGCCTCCGGAGAACTATAGAATACCGAAATACCGCTCTCCTCAATAAGGATTTCATAGCCTTGTGCAGGAAGTTCAGGATTATAACTAAAGTTACAAACAGACAGAACTGCTGAACGAGTACCTATGGATAAAGGCAGGCCCAGCTGTAGAACTTGTGAGATTACCTGCTGGAGCTTACGAGCAGCAGGCATAGCGCTGCGGTCTGTGGCATGGGCCAGCACAATGCTTCCAGTTGCGGGGATATGAAAGAATCCTTCAGACAACGTAAGTTCACGCGGATTAGGAAGAAGTAATAGTGAATGGTTAGTCATAGAGTAGCCACCTTTGGTCATTTAGAATTAGATAGATCTTTATCAATAACAATATCACTTCGAATTTGAGGAAGGAATGTTTACCATGCCCAAGGTCATGGATTATATGGTCAGCCCGTATCCGATACGAATTATTGACCCCAAGGTTGAATCCTCTAGGTTGAAGCTAAAGGCGATCCGGATTGGACAGGCTGGTCATTTACCTGGAAGAACTTTATTTCGTTCAGGTGTTTTTTTTGAGCTGTGGGCTGTTGTGTACATAGCGTCTGGAAATGGCTCTTATACGGAGAATGGCGGCAAAGAGCAGCAGGTACGTGAGGGCAGCTTGTTTTTTTTTCGTCCAGGACATAGCTACAGCTATGGGCCACCACCGGGAGGGAGCTGGGATGAGTATTATATTAATTTTAGCGGAACACGTGTGTCTGAATGGCTTGAATCCGGTCTTATTGTCGGGGGAATGGTATTTCAGACAGATGCTACTCAGGAACTACTGACTACTTTCGAAGAAGTTCTGAAGCGAATGGACGGTGGTATTCCCGTAGATGCTGATCGGGCGGTCGTGCTCTTAGAAGGAATGCTGCTGGAATGTTCGGGGATTATTAAAAAGAATAACCGATCTTCACAGGTTGATCTTATGCCGGAGCTTCGAGAGGATTTGAATTCCTGTGTGTATGGTGAACTGGATGTGCAGCAGATTGCTGCCAAGCATCACATTTCCATGTCAACACTTCGTCGTCAGGTAAGGCGCAGTAGCGGCTATCCTCTGTATGAATATATTCACCGCCTAAAAATGGCTGAAGCAAAGCACCTGTTGCTGAATTCTTCGCTGCAAGTTAAGGAGATTTCCGGCTTGCTGCACTATAGTGATTCGTTCTATTTCTCACGGTTATTTAAGAAGTACATGGGCATTTCACCTCAATTATGCCGGGGTAATGTATAAATAGTGACATACCCGTCGATAAATATCACAAGTTGTCGTAATTTGTGGATTTATGTTGACGATATTTAGTAAAAAGTGATATTATTTAGTTAATATTAACAGAATTAATGGGCTATGTTGGAGATGAACTCATGAGAGAATTCTACTGCATTAGTTGTCGCACGCTCCACAAAGTGGAAGCAGGGCACCATTCACTTCGCGTCCTTTCCACCGGTTATCATATTGTGGGAGAACAACGATATCAGATTTGCATCTGTGATTTGGCACAACCGCAATCTGCTATTCCTCAGAGTTAGACATAGATCAGTAACCTACATGTAATCGCATAGAGAAACATTGATATCTTTACAAAAATAGCCTGTCCACAGAGTGGATAGGCTATTTTTGTAAAGAAGGAGAAAATTGATGCCGCATTATTTTGAATATCTGGATATTAATGAAATAATCCTTGAAAAATAAGCAAAAAAATGCACTAAATTTTTGCAATGTAAACGTTCACATGAAAAAACTCAACTTGTTATTGTGATTTTTCTCATGTATGATGCTTTTAACACAGCACTATATGGGCTCGCATTTTCCACAAAACTGGAGAATAGGGTGGTGGGATGAATATCAAATCAACTACAGAAGACAAAATGATTACTTTTTACAGATGCTTTTCTTTGTCCCTCACATCGTTGATGTATCTCCTGGATAGGACGGGGCCTTCTGTCATATATAAATCCTTAATCGTCGTGCTATTATTCTTACTTGCCCAACTATTCACGTTTAGTTACCGGACATTAAGAAACAGACCGCGGGTCCTAATGCTTGCTGTAAGCTTAGAAATGGCCGGAATCATTATGCTAACGTTATTTACTGGTGGATATGACAGTTCCTTTAGGCTCTATGTATTAAATCCTGTTCTAATTGCTGCAGGATCATTATCATTTTATTTCGGATGGAGTCTTCTCCTAAGCTATATCGGCATAATTGCCGCGTTTTGTTACCTTTTCCTAAATTCCGCGAATAAATCTTTTACAAAAGCGATCCTTGAGAATGGAAACCTGTTTCTAGCACTGGTTCTTGCGGTTATTATAATGCAGATGGTAAATCGTATGAAGCGCCAGCGAGAGGAAGCGAATGCCCGCACAAATGAAACGATGGAGCATATCAAGTCGCTTTATCACATTGTGGAAACCTCTAGTCAACATGATTTCATGAATATTGGTCAAGTGATTACAGATTATGTGGTGAAGCTTACGAAACTGGATAAAGCATTGTTCTGGTTCGCCCAAAAAAGTGGGGAACCTGCTCCGCAGAGCCAGCAGAGCGGTTGGCCGCAGGAAGAGGAACGTTTTCTTTTTTCAGAACTGGAGAAGTATGAGCATGAATGGCGGTTACAGCGGGAGCCCGTATTCAAAAGCTTGCCGGGGCTCGGAGACTTTCTGTTTATGCCTGTACGGATGAGTACCCGATTCGTAGGTATGATTGGAGTTAAACTGGAATCTTCCGAGGGATTGGAAGGCCGCAGATGGTACATCCAACAATTGATGTTTCTGTCTGAGCTGAGTGCAATTATTCTTGAACGCCATGAACTTGGCGTGATTGAGAATCGGTTGATCATCACCAACGAGCAGAATCGGATTGCAGATGAAATGCATGACAGTGTGTCACAGAGTCTTTTCGGCATTGTGTATGCCACGCATTCTCTGAAGCAGACCTGGAGAAAGATGGAAGAGGCTCTACTGGAAGAACAAATTGAGCTTATTCATGATTCGGCGACCAAGGTTGCCAAAGAATTGCGGATTACCATTTATAGTCTTAGTTCCAAGAAGAGCGGTGGTCCTACCTGGATCGGCATGGTAAGATCACATCTAAAAAGCTTATCCAGATTAAACGACGTGGAAATCGAGCTTAAAATAACGGGTGATGATTTCAGTCTCCCTTATCCATATCATAAGGCGCTCTTCCGGATTATATCCGAGGCAACGGGCAATGCCATTCGTCATGGCGCTGCCAGCCGTGTTGAGGTTGAACTGTCACTAAAGCCAAATTGGATCAGGCTATCGATAAGCGACGATGGAGTTGGCTTCGATACGGATCTGTTATGGACCGAATCCGAGGATAATACGGGCGGACTCGGGATGAAGAATATGCAATATTTGACTCAATCGTTCGGTGGTGACTTTCAATTGTCCAGTAATGAGAATGCGGGCACAAGAATTTTAATTTCAATCCCTGTCGGTGTGTCTGAATTAAAGAAAGCATAAACTTTAGACAGGAGGTCGATTAAAGTGAAAATCGTCATTGTAGATGATCACCCTTTAGTGAGAAGAGGATTGGCAGCGGTCATTTTGATGCAACCAAATCTACAGTTTGCTGGTGAAGCCACGAATGGCCAAGAAGCGCTTCAGGTAATAGAGGAGACGCAACCGGATCTTGTGCTGATTGATTTGAAGCTTGCTGATGAGTCGGGGCTGGATGTAATTAAAGCTGCGCGTGCGCGGGGGGTAGTCAGTAAGTTCATTCTGCTAACTTCTTCAGCGAGTCGGGAAGATTTCCTGAAAGCGGAAGAAGTGCTGGTCGATGGATATGTGCTGAAAGAAGCACTGCCCGAGGAACTGTTGTTTGCTATTCAATTAGTATATAAGGGACGCAAGTATTATGATCCTGGTCTGATGGAAGACAAAATGCGAATGAGCGGCAGCAGCCCAACCGATGAACTGACCCCGAAAGAGAAGGAAGTCCTGATTGAGCTGGGACAGGGTGCTTGCAACCGCGATATTGCCTCGCGCCTCTTTATCAGTGAATTTACCGTTAAAAAGCATGTCAGCCAGATTTTGGCGAAGCTGCAGGTTGCAGACCGTACACAGGCGGCTCTGTATGCAAATGCGGTAGGAATCACCAAATACGAAATGTCTTTTGAATAATATTTATCTATAAGAGGTTCTGGAAATTGAGCACGGACAAATGTCCGTGTTTTTTTGTGCGTGCCTTTATGCTGGTCTTTTTGAAGCAGGAAATCTCATTTTCTTGTCAATGGTACTAAAGTATACCATCGCCCCACTCTAAAGGGGTAAAGCTACTCACTCCAAAGTGAAGAGGAAAGGGATGGTAGGAGCCATGTGGCAAACGGTAGGGCTTGGTAAAATAAAAAGCAAGATAGTTGAAACTTTCATGAATGCTTTCAGAATGAAGTTTACGCGGAAGGAGGGTTACTGTGGAAAGGACGATTTTGGATTACATTAACCTGATTAAGAAAAAGTTGTGGTTGATCATGGTATTTGTATTAATCTCATGCGCTACTACCTACTATGTCAGCAAGAACTTTGTTGTACCCGTCTACTCCGCCTCCGGACAGCTGCTGGTTAACAACATTGCAAATGTGCCTGAGAGTAATAACCTTAACAATTTGAACTTCAGCCTCAATCTCATTGAGAGCTACAAGGACATTCTCAAATCGCCAACGATTATGAAAAGTGTAACAGCGGCTCACCCGGAATTCAATCTATCAGAAGGTCAATTGGCTGGCATGCTGCAGCTCAAATCTTCAGAGAAAAGTCAGGTCATTAATCTGAGTATTCAGGATGAAAGTTACACCAAGGCTGCCGAAATTGTAAATGCGGTTTCGCAGACGTTTATTCGCAGCTTACCGTCACTGATGAAAGTGGATAATGTAACATTGCTGACACCTGCTGATCCGACGGATACTCCCGGGCCAGTCAATGGCGGCTTTATGATGAACATCATCATCAGCTTTGTAGTCTCGCTAATGGCTGCATTAGGAATTATTATGCTGATGGAAACACTCAACGGTACGCTCCGTTCCGAGAAAGAAGCAGAATTCGATCTCGGCCTGCCGGTCATTGCTACGATCGCAACGATTCGCAAACGCGATTTGGGTAAGTCAGCAGCTTCTAAAGCAAGATTAGGGGAGGGCGCTTATGTTACGGCTGAATAATAGTCTCATTGCTGATATCAATCCTTCTTCACATATCTCGGAGTCGTTTCGCTCGCTGCGCACATATATCCGCCAGCTCGCGGTAATGCAAGGGACTGGAGGGAAGGTGTTGCTCTTCACTTCAGCGGAAGGCGGGGAAGGCAAGACAACGATGCTATCCAATCTTGCAGTTTCTTTTGTACAAGATGGTAAGAAAGTAGCCGTTGTCGATTGCAATCTAAGGCATCCAGGGTTGCATACGGTCTTTGGTATTGAAGGTAGTGAAGGACTAGCAGCTTACTTAAGTGGCCAAGAGGAATCAGATAAGATTTCAGTTCTTGGAACCCTTGCGAACCTGTCTGTTATCCCTGCTGGCAGATCCCATGTTAGTCCGCCGGATTTGTTGGGCAACGCTAAAATGACTATTTTGTTGGATGAGCTTAGAGCCTCTTATGATCTTGTCCTGCTCGACTCTCCGCCGGCGATTGATTACAGTGATGCACGAATCTTAGCTCCTCTGGTGGATGGTGTAATCCTGGTGGCAAAGTACGGCAAATCCAAGCGGGAATCCCTTCGCAAGGTGAAAGTATTGCTGGAGCAGACAGGTTCCAAAATTCTCGGTATCGCCATGAACCAAACCAAATAACTTTTGCTCAAGAGAAACTTTATTTAGGAGGTAAGCGTGATGAAAAAGGTGAAAAAAGTAATCATCCCCGCAGCAGGGCTAGGAACTCGCTTTCTTCCTGCGACGAAAGCTATGCCTAAGGAAATGCTGCCGATCATCAACAAACCTACCATTCAATACATTGTAGAGGAAGCCATTGCTTCCGGTATTGAAGACATCATCATTGTTACTGGTAAAGGGAAAAGAGCGATTGAAGATCATTTTGATAACGCATTTGAATTGGAATCCCGCTTGCTGGAAGATGGAAAGCTGGAACTGCTTAAAGAGGTTCAGCGTTCTTCCAAGGTGGAGATTCACTATATACGCCAAAAAGAACCTAAAGGTTTAGGCCACGCTGTATGGTGCGCAAGAAAATTTATCGGTGACGAACCCTTTGGCGTTATGTTAGGCGATGACATCGTAACAGGACAAATACCTTGCCTTAAGCAGTTGATGGACCAATATGAGGAAACTCAGAATTCAGTAATTGGTGTACAAGTGATTCCAGATGAATTTACCAACCGTTATGGCATTATCGAACCTGACCAGCAGGACGGACGATTGTACCGCGTTAACAATTTTGTCGAGAAGCCACCGCTCGGAACAGCACCTTCCAATTTGGCTATCATGGGACGTTACGTGTTCACACCTAAGATTTTTAAATATTTAGAAATGCAGGAAAAGGGTGCCGGAGGCGAGATCCAACTGACGGATGCCATCCAGAAGCTGAATCAAAGCGAACGGGTATATGCTTATAACTTTGAGGGTACGAGATACGATGTTGGTGAACGCCTCGGCTATATTTTGACAACATTGGAATTCGCTTTGCAAAGTGAGGATTTACGTTATCAAGTAATGGATGCAATGGCGGAATGGTTAAGTAAAGCTGGACAGCCTACTATCGGTTAAACAAATGCACCATAAATATAATAATAGGAATGAGGAGAGTTGAGCATGCAAAAACTGCCGGAAGATTACGAGTACGTCCTGCCGAAACTTTACATGCTGCACGCCAAAGAAGGAACGAGAGAAGCAGATTCTTATCTGTTTATGAAACGGATGATCGACATCTTTTTCTCCGCTCTTGGACTTCTCGTGCTGCTGCCGCTGTTTGTTGTAGTAGCCGTCCTAATCAAGCTGGAGGACCCGAAAGGGAAGGTATTCTTCCGGCAGAATCGTGTAGGCAAAGATGAAAAACAGTTCCCCATGTATAAGTTCCGCTCTATGGTATCCAATGCCGAAGAGCTAAAGCAGAACTTGATGGCCTATAACGAGGTAAGTGGTGCGATGTTCAAGATTAAGAATGATCCACGCATTACACGGACTGGTAGGTTTCTGCGCAAGAGTAGTATAGATGAGCTTCCACAGTTGTGGAATGTATTGGTTGGGAATATGAGTCTTGTGGGTCCCAGACCTCCACTGCCAGACGAAGTAGCGCAATATTCGGAATATGATAAGCAACGTCTTACTGTTACCCCCGGCTGCACCGGCTACTGGCAGGTTAATGCCAGAAACAGTGTTGGCTTTGAAGAAATGGTGCAGCTAGATCTAACCTACATTCATATCCGGAGCACCATGCTGGACCTGAAGATCATTGCCAAAACAGGCTTGATGCTGTTGGGTTCCAAAGATGCTTATTAATACTATGGAAATTAGGTGAATGCCGATGCGTGAATACGGAGTCGTTCCCCGTTTATCCATTATCATTTGTACTTACAATCGATCGGCTTTGCTAATTAAGACACTTCAGTCCTTATTATTACTGGAGAATTTAGAGCAGGCCGAGATCATTGTTGTAGATAATCACTCTAAGGATGATACGGCAGCTTCTGTGGGAGAGTTCATCGAAGCACACGGAGCTAAATTAGATATCTATTACATGCTGGAGCCAGTACAAGGATTATCAGCTGCACGGAATACAGGAATTCTAGCTTCAAAGTCAAAATGGATTGCTTTTCTTGATGATGATGCAATCCCTTGCAAGACATGGATTACTACAATAATCAATACTTTTGGAAGTAAGCCGGAAGTGATGGCTATGGGAGGCAAAATTGCTCCTATATTCGAAACAAAGCGTCCGGAGTGGTTGATCAAGCCGTTTGAACTTCCGTACACGATCGTTGATTTGGGGAACCGGATCAAGGATTATCCCGGACGGCTTCACCCGTGCGGCGCTAACATGGCTATGCGCAAGATTGTATTCGATATCAGCTTGTTTCCGCTGGAGCTAGGTAGAAAGGGAGATTCCCTAATATCCGGTGAAGAGTCCTGGTTATTCGGACAGATTCAGGCAGAAGGACACTCCATTCTCTACCATCCGCGAATGGCGGTTAACCACTTCGTTCCGGCACAACGTTTGACCGAAGCATGGATTATGAAAAGATATTACAGCCAAGGCATATCCAACGCGATGAAGAGCGAAGGTGTAAAGGACAATCTGCTCCTGCTAGGAAAGACGGCTGCTAAAGTATTATACATACTAGCCGATTCGATCCTCTCAAGAAGTCAGGGAAGAAAACTTCTGAACAAATGCAGGCTGGAGAGTATTCGCGGAACTCTTCATATGATCTGGAACCGGAAGAGGCAATCTGCAGCGGGGTGAGGAATGACATGACTAACTTTGAGTGGGGCTCCAAATTAAACGTTTTGCCATACGGGATGCTCTATCTCATGTCTGCCCTGCTTCTGGGAACAGCGGTGATCTACCAGCCGGTGATTGCGATAGGCATAGTATTCCTAATTATTTTGCTTGGTGTCTCGATCTCACGTCCTGATTTAATCAGCTATTTTGTTCTCCTGACCACGGCGATATCGATCAACTTCTTATATGACGGCAGTCTTTTTGGAGTAGAGATATTGTCGCTCTATAAACTAGGTATCCTGATGTTGCTGGTGCCTTGTATTCTGGTTAACGGCTTACGCTTCCGACTAAGTTATCCTCTCTGGGCAATGGTAATTTTAGTGTGTATCACCTTCGGCTTTTCTATCTGGTTGCCGCAGATGAGTTCTTCCATTGCTATTAAAGCCTTCATTGGTTTATCACTTCCGTTTGTTTTTCTCTTAATTAATTGGAAAAAAGAAGTGGCCGAACGGCATATCCGGATGATCTGTTTATTGCCGGTAGTAAGTGTACTGGCAGGAGTATTGCTGCAACTGGTCCATCTTCACTCCTTACTGGATGTCGAGTTTACAGGTGCTGTACGGATTCAGGGTGCGAATATTCCAGCGCATCTGGCTATGCTGGCCTTTATGGGAGTTGCCATTCCGTTTATAGAAATTAAACGAAATCCGCAACGAGCCCGCTTTTTTTATATCGTGTTAGCGCTGAACTTCTTCATCCTTGTCGGAACTGGGACACGTGGACCGATCTTAGCACTGAGCCTGATGGTGCTTTACTACTTCTACGATATCCTCCGTCAATATGTAAAGGGTAAAACAAAATACCTGATTCCGCTGGTGTGCTCGATTGTACTCATCTTTGCCGCCGTGTATTCACAGCTCGACAATCTCGAGAAGCGCTCTTTTCAAAGATCGACCGATACAGGTGTTGACTTGTCTGGACGGGCAGAGGCTTGGGAGTATTTCTTGAATAAGGTAGCTGATTCTCCTTGGTCCGGTAGAGGACTTGGAGCGGTCACCGTAGCGAATGACGGAACGTTGTACAAAGGTTTTGTTGTTCCACACAACGAGTACATCCGGTTCTACTTCGATGGAGGGTACATCGGCTCCATACTGTTGTTGTTATCCTTATTGGCAGTATTCATTCTGGTTTACAAAGCCTTGGCACCGCCGGTAAAACCCTTTTATCTGTTATTTATTGCAGCGTTTCTGATCTATTCTTTCTCTGACAACACGCTGTCGACGGTCCAATCCATTATTCCGTTCTGTTGGTACCTAAACTGCCTGTATCGATCTTCACAGCCAACCGATTCCCCACAAAAAGAAGTGATACGATGAATCAAGTGAATATGTTTGATGTCAAATTCGATAATTATGATTTCATGGACCTGCTTGAATACATTGATAAGACGATTAGGGAACGGAATCAATCTTATATCCTGACCTGTAACGTGGATCATGTAATCAAGCTTCGCAAGGACAAAGAGTTCCAAACGGTATATTCCGAGGCGGGAGCCGTTGTCGCTGATGGAATGCCGCTAATCTGGGCTTCCAAGATGCTAGGCAAGCCACTGAAACAGAAGGTATCCGGTGCGGATCTCTTCAGTCGTCTGGGCAATGCTTTTGAGCAAAGGAAGTACCGGCTGTTCTTCCTGGGCTCAGCAGAAGGCGTACCGGAGCGAGCTACAATGAATCTTAAAGCATCATATCCCGGAATGAACATTGTCGGCTGCTATTCTCCCTCTTATGGCTTTGAGCACAATGATGAAGAGAACCAACGGATTATAAACATGCTGACTGAGAGCCAACCCGATATTGTATTCGTCGGCGTGGGTGCTCCCAAACAAGAGAAATGGATTTATCGACATTACACCTCTTATCAGGCTCCGATATCTATCGGAGTTGGAGCAACCTTTGATTTTCTCTCAGGTTCAGTGAAGCGGGCACCAGATTTTATGCAAAGAACAGGCTTGGAATGGTTCTGGCGGTTGAGTCAGGAACCAGGGCGATTATGGAAAAGATATCTTGTCGATGATGCCCAATTCCTGATTCTTCTGCTAAAGGAGCTGCGCAAGCGGGATAAAGATAAGGGAGGAGGCTCTGAATGAACGTACTGACGGAGACTGCGGGCATAGCAAGGATGAAGGTTTGCTTTCCTTGTCCGTCATACGAAGAGCTGAATTTCCGAAAGCGGAGGTGGATGGGAAGATGATGAACCGCAATGAAGGGAGCTTCACTCTTCCATCCCTGTCGTCTATCAAGACTGCTGGCATTATAGGAGTGGTTGCCGCTATATGTATGGTACTACCACTAATGATTGGTTTTGCCAGCGCGAAGCTAAGCGCTACAAGCAGTCTGCAGGGAGTGATCCTAGCCGGCATCCTATTCCCGGCCTTCCTGCTGGCCCTGCTCAGACCGCGTTTGCTAGTATCTTATACTTTGCTAATCTGGGCGGTCGCCCCGGAGCTGCGCCGAATATCCGATTGGTCAGAGGGTGTTTATCACTCCGTATCACTGCTCAGTCTGGCACCCTTGCTAACCGGAGCAACACTGGCCATTCCAGTGCTAAGAGAGATTCACAAAATACAGAAATCCTCCACCCGAATCATACTGCTATTCGCTGTGGCATTGGCTTACGGAGCCTTGATCGGTTTGGCTAAGAACGGTATGGGCTCAGTGTACGACCTGGCGAACTACATTGTTCCGCTACTACTGCTCCCCTATTTCGCGGTCACACGGTTCAAGCCCAAGGATATTGACCGGTTGCTATATGCTTACGCTAATATCGCAGTTTTGGTGGCAATATACGGAATTGTACAATATTTAACCGTTCCACCCTGGGATGCCTTTTGGATGAGGAATGCGGATATGATGTCCATCGGGACACCTTATCCCTTGGAAATCCGGGTTTTCTCTACCTTGAACTCTCCAGGTCCGGCAGCAACCTTTCTGGTATTTGCCTTAGTGCCGATGATTCTGGAGAAAAGATGGCAGGGAACACTGCGCTGGATCGGAGTTCTACTCGTTGTGGTATGCCTGCTTACTACCTTAGTTCGCTCGGCATGGCTGGTACTGCTGGTCATGTTGTTGGTGTATATCGGAACTTCACCATCCAAAGGGAAGTGGAAAACATTAATCCAAATTGTATTTGTTGCTGCTGCCCTGTTCTGGATTATTCCCAAGTTACCCGGAGCAGAGGGGCTGGTTGCAAGGATGGAGACGCTCACCTCCGTTTCGGAGGATCATTCTTATAATGAGCGGCTTGGTCTATGGCAGAATATGCTGCCAATGGTTGCCGCTAACCCAGTAGGTCAGGGGATTGGCAGCGTAGGCCAGGGAACGAAGCTTGGGAATGGCGGCGAACTTGGTGAATACGGCAATATGGATAACGGTTTTATTGCCTTGCTGCTCACCTTTGGAGTCATTGGCGCCCTATTCTTCTTCGGAGCTTTGGGGGCCATTGCCAAACAAATCGTCTCACGAGTGATTAGCAAAGACAATCTTCAATCGTACGCACGCCTTTCACTGGCAGCATGGACAGGAGCCGTGGTTAGTCTGGTTTCAGACAATGGCTTTCCTGGATTAAAAGGTTACTTGATCTGGATGCTGATCGGCTTAGGCCTCAGTGCAAAAGAGATTATTGAGAGCAGCAGAAAGAAGGGAACGCCCCATGCAGCAATTGAACGCAAAATCACTTCCCATTAGCTCCGTTTGGTCCTCACTCCGGCATTTTACGAAGAGTAAGGACAATAGCTCGGCAGCCGTCAAGACTATGTTCGTCAGCATATTGATTCTGCTGGTCAACATGGTCACCGGTGTACTAACGGCCCGTTATCTCGGACCAACTGGCCGTGGGGAACAGACAGCAATGGTGAACTGGTCACAGTTTCTGGCGTTCAGCATGAGCTTCGGTATTCCTTCGGCGTTGATCTACAATGCCAAAAAAAACCCGGATGATGCCGGGCTGCTGTATCGCATATCCTTGCTAATCGCGTTGTTCTTTGGTACTGCCGCCATGATTATAGGTGTTCTGGTTCTACCCTATTGGCTGAAATCCTTTAGTCCAGATGTTATCAGGTTTGCACAATGGTCCATGATCCTTTGTCCGCTGATTGTAGTCACTCAGGTGAATAACGCAACCTATCAATTCAGAGGGGATTATAAGAGATTCAACTGGCTGAGATATCTGATTCCTTTACTTACACTAGTGGCGATCGGAGTCTTGATCCTTCTGGATGAAATGAATCCTTTCACGACAGCACTGGCGTATCTGGTTCCATCGGTGCCGATCTTCATCTGGATGACGATTTCTCTACTTCGCACTTACAGAGTGAAGATGAGAGATACTTATCTTAATTTCAAAAGATTATTCACTTATGGACTTGGCTCTTACGGTAATGATTTGCTCGGACAGTTCTCTTATTATATCGATCAGATCATTATCGCTGGCTTGTTAAGACCCGCTGATCTGGGGTTGTACGCAGTAGCTGTGAGTCTATCACGAATGGTCAACTTCTTCTCAAACTCGATTACAGTGGTGTTGTTTCCTAAAGCCTCTGAGATGTCTAAGGAAGATGCCATTGCCCTTACCTTCAAAGCTTTCCGAATCAGTACTACATTTACACTATTGGGTTCGCTGCTCTTAATGCTAATTGCCCCTTTAGTTATTCCTCTGCTATACGGTAAAGATTTTAATACAGCATTGCACGTCTTCCGCCTTCTACTGCTGGAAGTAACTATAAGCGGTGGGACACTTATTCTGGCCCAAGTCTTTATGGCGCTTGGCAAGCCAAAGTTTGTATCCATCCTGCAGGGCGTTGGATTACTCTTGGTCATCCCACTTTTGTTTCTAATGGTACCTAAATTCGGGTTAATTGGAGCGGGTGTGGCCATGCTCTCGTCGGCTGTTCTGCGTTTCATATTTATCATACTCAACATAAGGTACAACCTAAAAGTAAAACTACCACGTTTGCTCATTAACAAAGAAGATATCCAATGGATGAAGACGACGATGAATTCCTACATTCGAAAAAAACCAATGGACGCTAACAGTTAACTTGAGCTTAAGTTGGCACATAACACAAAAAGGAGGAAACCTTCATGGATTCAGTGACAAGCGTACTTGGCGCACCGGGTAGTTATCCAATTTCGGCAGTCATCATTGCTCAGGATGACGAAGTTCGAATAGCCCAAGCCATTCAGTCTTGCAGACTATTCGCCGACGAGGTGGTTGTAATCGACGGAGGCAGCAAAGACGGAACGGTGCAGTTGGCTGAAAGCTTGGATTGCCGGGTGTTCGTCAATCCATGGCCCGGATACGCGAAACAAAGAGAATTCGGAGTGGAGCGCGCGGTCCATGATTGGGTCTTCCTCATTGATACCGATGAAGTAGTCAGCCAAGAGCTGGCGACAGATATTCTTGAACATAAACGTGGGCTAACGGATGTAACTGTTGCTTACTCGTTATACCGGATTGGTGATTTTCTTGGCAGATGGCTGGATCGTGGTGAGTACCTTGTACGCCTGTACAATCGCAAAGAGTATGGGATCCGCAACAGTCTTGTGCATGAAATGCCCGAGGTTTCGGAGGAACGGATTGTCCGCTTGACTGGAACACTTTGGCATCAAGGCTTCCGCAGCATTAATGATCATGTGGCTAGATTCAATAAATACACTGATTTGGAAGCACAAAGCGCATATGCCAGCGGTAAGCCATTTCGGCTTAGTCACCTGCTGCTTCGTCCACCGGCACGTTTCTTGCAGAAGTATTTCCTGCATGGATTGTTCAAGAAAGGTTTGTCTGGTTTCGCAGTATCGGTATTTTGGGTGATGTATGAATTCATGGTCGGCTTCAAGCATTACGAATTAAACAGCGCAGGTAAGCTGGCTCAGCATAATGCCATGCTTCCCGCTGAAAAGGAAGAGAAAGGGGAGAGAAGCTATGCCGTACAATGACGGACTGAACATTATGACGACGGGTCTTAGTTGGCCATCGTTACAGCCTGGCGGACTCAATACCTATTTCAAATCCGTTTGCGAGCAGCTCTCCTCACGCAACCGGGTACACGCGCTGATCTGCAGTCAAGAGACGCCGTCTACCTCGGAAGAGTTGATTATACACAATGCAGGTGATCCGAAAGAAACGATCTGGAAACGTAAGGATGCCTTCCAGCGTAAGGCAGCAGAACTAATGGGGAACGGTAGTGGACGCATTGATATCCTGTACTCCCATTTTGCACCTTATGGTATTGGTCCGGCGATAGAAGCCAAGAAACGTGGAATTCCAGTAGTTATGACATTCCATGGTCCGTGGAACGAAGAGATGAAGATCGAGGGCCAAGGGATTAAACATCGGGTCAAGACTACCATCGCCAAATCGATAGAACATAAGGCTTATAAGCTGGCAGATAAATTTATTGTGCTTAGCGAGACCTTCCGCGATATGCTGCACTCCTTGCATGGTGTGCCTCTGCACAAAATCATAGTTATACCGGGAGCAGCCAATGTGGAACGTTTCGTTCCCGCTACGAACCGGTTGGCCATCCGCCGGACCTTGAATTTGCCGGAAGGAGCTACCACAGTATTTACAGTACGGAGACTGGTAAATCGGATGGGGCTCTTGCAGTTGCTGGAGGCCTGGAAGCAGGTGGCGGAACGTTTCCCCAATGCGATACTGCTGATCGGAGGCAAAGGTCCACTGCGCGGAGAACTGGAAGAAAAGATCGCTGACTATGGACTTAGCAATAAAGTACGGCTGCTCGGATACATTCCCGATCATGAATTAACTTCTTATTATCAAGCCGCCGACTTGTTCGTGGTTCCGTCTCAGGCTTTAGAGGGCTTTGGCCTCATCACTGTCGAGGCAATGGCTACAGGGACGCCAGTCATGGCTACCCCCATTGGTGGCAACAAAGAAATATTACAAGCTTTTCGGCCAGAGATGCTGTTCAAGAGTGCAGCTAGCGATGATATGGCTGAAGGTATGATTCATATGTTGAGTAATCGTAAACTGCTTCCCAGTCGTGAGGAATGCAGGGGACATGTACTGGAGAAATATACATGGGAGCATGTTGCTGAACAAGTAGAATCTGTCTTCCTACAAGCTTTGGGAAAGGGTGTGGCTGCAGGATGCTAAGAGTAGCTTATATTGATCACACCGCCAAATGGAGTGGTGGAGAGGTTGCCTTGTTCAATATCCTTACCAATATCGGAGATCAGATTGATCCTTTGGTCATTTTGGCGGAGGAAGGCACACTGGCGGAGCGCTTGCGGGAAAAAGGGATCGATGTTCGGATTATCCCCCTCGATGAGAGCATTCGCAGCCGTGGGCGGAATGCAGTCAATCTGGGAGCGCCAGCCGCAGCCTTCAAGTTGTTGGCTTACGGTCGTAAGTTGGCCCCTCTCTTGAAGCAGGAAAAGGTAGTCTGTGTGCATACCAATTCATTGAAATCGGCACTGTATGGAACCATCGCAGCCAAGAAGGCGGGAGTTCCACTGATCTGGCATATTCGGGATCATATCGGAGCCCCCTATCTAAAGCCCATTGTGGCTAAAACTATTCGAGTCCTGTCACGTCTGATTCCGAACGGTGTCATTGCCAATTCCCACTCTACGCTGAACGCACTGGAGTTGCCGAGTTCGAAGAAAACGCTGGTAGTTTACTCCGCCTTCGCTAAAGCCATTGGAGCTGGGATCGGCAAACGGGATCAGAAAACCTTCAACGTCTTGTTAGTGGGTCGGTTAGCGCATTGGAAAGGCCAACATATCGTGATGGAGGCAGCCAAGGCTTTCAAGCAAGACACACGCGTGAAGTTCTGGTTGGCGGGCGATGCTTTGTTCGGTGAAGAGGAATACAAGCAAGAGTTGATTCAGAAGATGGCGAAGGATGAACTGACCAACGTTAGTCTGCTGGGACATGTGGAAGATATACAGGGATTAATGAATAAAGCTGATTTGCTGATACACACTTCGATCACTCCTGAACCCTTTGGTCAGGTCATCGTCGAAGGCATGGCAGCGGGTCTGCCGGTGATCGCCTCCGCTGAAGGTGGCCCGGTAGAAATTGTGATACCCGGTGAGACGGGGCTGTTGATACAGCCAGGAGATGCCAAGATTCTTGCGGATTCCATCACATGGATGCTAGAACATCCTGAGGAAAGAAAACGGATGGCAGATAATGGAATGAGACGGGTGAAGGAGCATTTTGTAATCGAGAATACAGTCAGGGACATTGTCGACTACTACAAGGGATTACTGGCGAGTACCTAATAGTTAGTAACCAGTAACTCTGATGATGATGCTCCATAAAACTTTGAGGATGATTCACATGAAAATTGCGATAGCGCATGATTACTTAATCCAAATGGGCGGAGCGGAAAGAGTGGTTGAGGTATTCCACCAGATGTATCCGGAAGCTCCAATCTATACAACGGTTTTTAATGGAAGCCGCCTGACTGAGAACCTCAAAGATGCTGATATCCGAACCTCCTGGCTACAAAAAATTCCGGGAGTGAAGACCAATTTTAAAGGGGTGTTGCCACTGTATCCGATGGCCATCCGTGATTTGGACTTTCGTGGTTTCGATATTGTTCTGAGCTCCAGCAGTGCTTTTATGAAAAGCATTCAGGTGCCGCAGCATACGTTTCATCTTTGTTATTGCCATACTCCAATGCGCTTTGCCTGGGATTATGACACCTACATGGAACGGCAGTCAAATTCAGGCTTGTTCAAAAGGTTGCTGAAGGTATATATGCAGCAGCTCAAGACCTGGGACCAAAAAACATCCAAAAATGTGAATCAGTTCGTAGCCAATTCTTCAGTGGTGAAGAAGCGGATACAGAATTACTATCACAGGGACTCGGATGTAATCTTTCCACCGATTAATACAGCCCGCTTCAAAAGCTCTTCATCTATCGGTGATTACTATCTGATTGTTTCCCGACTGGTGTCTTACAAACGAATTGATTTGGCAGTAGAAGCCTTTAATCGTAACGGCCTAAAGTTGTATATCGTGGGTGACGGACCAGATAAGAAACGTCTGGAAGGAATGGCTAAGAAGAATGTCTCGTTTCTAGGTAGGCTGGAAGATGAGCAGGTTACGGGGTTGATGGCTCAGTGTCGGGCTTTCGTTTTTCCAGGGGAAGAGGATTTTGGCATCACACCACTGGAGGCTAATGCTGCAGGAAGACCGGTAATTGCTTATCAGGCTGGTGGGGCACTTGATACCATCGTCCCTTATGTCAACGGTGTGTTTTTCCAGCATCAAGAGGTTGAGGATTTATTGAGAGCCATTCACGAGGTAGAGTCTTATGCCTGGGATATCGGTCAGATTGTCGGGCATGCACAGAAATTCGATGAACAGACATTTATGGTCCAGTTTAAGCAGTATGTGGAACAGGCCTATGTTAATTTTCTAAAAGGAGGATGATTGTATGAAGCTGGCAGTAATCGGCACCGGCTATGTCGGTCTTGTATCAGGCGTATGCTTTACGCTTAACGGAAATCATGTCGTCTGTGTGGATAAGGATGAAGAGAAGATCAACAAGCTGAACCGGATGGAATCTCCCATCTATGAGCCGGGAATCGAGGCGCTGATTGAAATGAATCTCCGGGAGGGAAGGTTATCCTTCTCCGCAGATTTGCACAAATCAGTGGGTCGTTCTGATATCGTCATCCTTGCTGTAGGTACGCCCTCCCTGCCTAACGGAGAAGCTGATTTGCAATATATCGAAGGGGCTGCAGCGGAAATCGCGCAAGCGATGGAAGGCTACAAAATCATCATGACCAAATCGACCGTTCCGGTAGGAACGAACGAGAAGATTCGCAAGATCATTGCTGAACATACCCTTCATCCTTTCGATGTTGTCTCAGCCCCTGAGTTTCTGCGTGAAGGCTCAGCGATCCAGGATACTCTGCATCCTGACCGAATCATTATCGGAATCGATAATCCGAAGCTAGAAGAGGTAATGAGGGAGCTTCATAAGGGATTCACAGAAAATGTATTTGTGACTGATATCCGCAGTGCGGAAATGATCAAATATGCATCGAATGCCTTCTTGGCAACGAAAATATCGTTTATCAATGAGATTGCTA
Source organism: Paenibacillus sp. 19GGS1-52 (assembly GCF_022369515.1). NCBI lineage: Bacteria > Bacillati > Bacillota > Bacilli > Caryophanales > Paenibacillaceae > Paenibacillus > Paenibacillus sp. 19GGS1-52. The sequence goes on along the minus strand of NZ_CP059724.1, from coordinate 5,942,197 downwards.
ATATATGCGAAAAAGTGGGAGCTGATGTGACCGAGGTGGCTCAAGGTATGGGTATGGACCGAAGAATCGGCTCATCCTTCTTGCAGGCCGGCATCGGTTACGGAGGCTCCTGTTTTCCGAAAGATACCAATGCGCTCATCCAAATCGCCGGCAACGTTGATTACGAGTTTAAATTGTTAGAATCCGTAGTCGAGGTGAACAAAGGGCAGCGGTTTATGATTATCTCGAAGCTTCACGAATCTCTGGGTGACCTGCGTGGAGCAGTTATCGGAATTTGGGGCTTGGCATTCAAGCCGAATACCGATGATGTCCGTGAAGCGCCTGCACGTGAGATCGTCGAGGCACTGGTAGCGGAAGGAGCTACAGTTAAGCTGTATGATCCGATTGCCGCTGATAATTTCAGAAAGCAATATGATCATCCACAACTCCGCTGGTGCGGCCTGCCAGAAGAAGCAGCGGAAGGCAGTGACGCTGTTTGTCTGCTGACCGATTGGGCGATATTCAAAGACATTGACCTGCGTCAGTTGGCGAAAGTTATGCGTCGGCAGATTCTGATAGACGGCCGCAACGTCTACTCCAAGCAGCAGATTGAAGGTACTGGGCTTGTGTATCACTCGGTTGGACGTCCGCAAATGGGTGGTCTCAGCGGGTACTCACCCAGTATAGCCGGTACAGTTTAAACCTGTAACACATAAATAATAAGGAGGGTTCACTTATGAAACTAGTACTATTATCAGGTGGTTCAGGTAAACGGTTATGGCCTTTGTCCAACGATTCACGTTCGAAACAGTTTCTGAAGGTACTTGAAAGCCCACTGGGTGAACCGGAATCCATGGTACAACGGGTATGGAGACAACTTCAGGAGACTGGCATGGCGGATTCCTCTTATCTAGCCACAGGCCGCAGCCAAGTGGAGATGATTCAGAGCCAACTTGGATATGATGTGCCTATCATCGTCGAACCGGAACGCCGCGATACCTTTCCGGCAATTGCGTTGACAGCCACCTATCTGTATTCAGTAGTGGGGGTTTCCCCAGATGAGACTGTAGCAATCCTACCTGTTGATCCTTATGTGGAAGCATCTTTTTTTGATACGGTAGCCCAGCTTGAGCGTACGATGCAGGAAAGTGGTGCAAATCTGGCGTTGATGGGTGTGGTTCCTGAGCATGCTTCGGAGAAATACGGTTATATCATTCCTACCACTGAAGCAGCGGGTGAAAGTGGATATTTGCGAGTAAGTCATTTTCAGGAGAAACCGGAACGAAAGCAGGCCGAAGAGCTCATAAGTCGCAACGCCTTGTGGAACTGCGGCGTGTTTGCCTTCCGTTTAGGATATTTACTGGATATTTTGCAGCATAAAGGGCTGCCTCTGAATTATGAAGACTTGCAGAAGCAGTATAAATTATTGTCCTCAATCAGCTTTGATTATGAAGTGGTGGAAAAAGAAAAGAATATTGTTGTACAGCCGTATGACGGCTTCTGGAAGGATCTTGGTACATGGAATACATTGACCGAGGAAATGAGCAGCAATCATGTTGGCAAAGGTTTCATTACTGCAGATTCTGAAGGGACCTGCTTGATTAACGAACTCGACATTCCAATCACGGTCATTGGTGCAAAGGATTTAATTATCGCAGCCAGCCCTGATGGAATATTGGTCACGCATAAGGCAGAGAGTCCGCGAATCAAGGAAGTACTGAAAGCTTTTGAACAAAGACCAATGTATGAGGAACGCCGTTGGGGTCATTACAAAGTTATTGACTATGTGAAGTATGAAGAGGGCAATGAAGTGCTGACCAAGCGGATCTTTATATCTGAAGGCAAAAACATTAGTTATCAGTTGCATCGCAAACGTAGTGAGATCTGGACTATTATCAGCGGCGAAGCGAGCATCGTGCTGAATGAGAAAATGCATAACGTTAAGGCAGGCGATGTGGTGCGTATTCCCGAGGGGACTAAGCATGCTATTCTGGCATTGACGGATGTTGAATTTATTGAGGTACAGACCGGCTCTGAGCTGGTTGAGGAAGATAACATTCGTATTACATTGGACTGGAAAGATATCGAGCTACAACAGTTCATTTCATAGGCCTAAACTATCTATTTAACCGAATATGACAGAGTCAAAACGGGTAGAAAGACTCAATTTTAAGAATATTTTGTAAATGCACTAAACAAAAAAAAAAAAGAGTCGATACATACGGTAAGAAGGAAAATTCCTTCAAAACGATAAAGGCAAACCTATCGAAAGATAGGGACGCAAAGCTAAAGGGCCTTCGCAAGAGTGGCAGCCTGGCTACCGAAAGGAAGATGAATTTGAAAGCTCATCGTATGTATCGACAGTTCTGCATGTTCCTGTCACTAATTCTGTTTGTCATTGCTATTCCACTAGGAATGGGAATTGCACCATCTACTGCAGGAGCAGCTACAAGCTCCGGGACACCGGTTAACGCAGGCGCTTCACCTGAAGCAGTAAAGCTGCTTACTTACCTCAATTCAATTTCGGGGCAAGGGATTATCACGGGACAGCATGACTATCTGGAAAGTCCGGATGAAATCAGCAACAAATTAAAGGGGACCAGCGGGAAATACGCTGCTCTTCACGGCTATGAGCTTGGTGCAATTACTGGTCAAACAGAAGCTACCGTAGCTTCACAACGGAAGAACGTAGTTAACAGTGCTATCAACTGGAGTAAGAACGGCGGTATTGTCGCCATGACCTTTCACGAGAATCTACCGGGAACAACGTATGACTGGTCCAATGTTCAAAAGACGATTAGTCAGTCGGATTTCGACAAATACGTAACACCGGGAACGACGCAGTACAACAGTCTGATTGCCGATCTTGACAAAGTGGCAGTATCCTTGAAAAGCTTACGTGATGCTGGGGTTCCAGTACTCTGGAGACCCTACCATGAAATGAACGGAAATTGGTTCTGGTGGGGAAAGAAAAATAATTTCGCTGCACTCTGGAATATTATGTATGACCGTTTTGTTAACGTTCATCAATTAAACAACCTGTTATGGGTATGGAATCCTAATGCACCTAATGCTTGGGCAGATCCTTATGCCTTAACGTATCCAGGTGCCAATAAAGTTGACATTCTCGCAGCAGATATATATGACAATGACTATCAGCAAAAATATTATGACAGCTTGCTCAGTCTGGCTGCTGGCAAACCGATTGCTATCGGAGAGAATGGTCAAATGCCAAATACGACAAAGCTGCTGCAATCGCAGAATAAATGGGTATATATGATGAACTGGGGAAAATTGCTTTACGAGGATAACTCCACGGATACCATTAAAGCCTTCATGAATAACAGCTATACGATAACTCTGGATAAATATTTATCGGGGGTGATACCGTCCGTAACAGCAACGCCGACAGCGACACCGACGGCAACACCGACACCGACACCAACACCAACACCAACACCGACAGTAGCTCCTACGGCAACGTTTTCCTCGGGGGATCAGGCTCCTGCCTTGAATGGCTTGCATGGTGAATATTACAAGAACATGCTGCTTACAGGGACAGCGGCTCTAGTACGAAATGACGCTAATATCAACTTTAACTGGCGCCAGGCAGCACCGGTTACAGCACTCGGTATCGACAATTTCTCGATTCGTTGGACTGGGAAAATTAAGCCGCTCTATAGTGAAACTTATCAAATCTATACTGCATCGGATGACGGCATACGCGTCTGGGTAGATGGGAAGTCTGTCATAGATAGCTGGATTAAACAAAGTGGAACTGAACGTCAAGGAAGCATTGATCTCAAAGCTGGTCAACTATACGACATCAAAGTGGAATATTATGAGAATGCAGGAGATGCGCGGGTAAATCTGATGTGGCAAAGCCCAAGTCAGGTAAAAGGAACGGTACCTTCAAGTGCATTGTTCATTAATGCAAGTTCATCTGTTGCTAGTGCAGTATCGTCATCGTCGCTTGCAGCAACACCAACGGTAGCGCCGACGGTAACACCAACAGCAGCGCCAACACCAACAGCAGCGCCGACACCAACACCAACAGCAGCGCCGACACCAACACCAACAGCAGCGCCGACACCAACACCAACAGCAGCGCCGACACCAATGCCAACAGCAGCGCCGACACCAATGCCAACAGCAGCGCCGACGGCAACACCAACAGCAGCGCCGACACCAACGCCAACGGTTGCTAATGTTGTCGCACCGGCTGTGAATGGACTACAAGGTGAGTATTTTAGTAATATGCAATTATCAGGTAATCCAGTAATTGTACGCAAAGATGCTGCAATTGACTTCAACTGGCGTCTGCTCTCACCGGATGCAGCACTAGGCGTTGACTTCTTCTCTGTACGCTGGAGCGGTAAGATTAAACCCGTATACAGTGAAACTTATCAAATCTATACAACTTCAGATGATGGTATCCGTGTCTGGATCAACGGCAGCCTCGTTATTGACAGCTGGATGAAACAGAGCGGAACCGAGCGTCAGGGAAGCATAACCATGAATGCCGGACAGCTATATGATATTAAAGTTGAATATTACGAGAATCAGGGTGATGCAAGTGCACGTCTGATGTGGGGAAGTCCAAGTCAAGCGAAGGGAGTAGTTCCTTCAAGCGCCCTTTTCCTATCCTCGTCCATTCAGAACTAAGTAAGTAGCTGTATTCATTACTAAGGCTGATACAGGTTAAGCAGTTATAATAATTCCTTTCACTCGATGCTTAGTGGCCCTGCTTCTCAGCAGGGCTACTAAGCTATAGACTTCATTGGTCCGAAGTTGCTTGTCCAAAAAGCAGGGGAATCACCTTTGTGACCTGCGGCGGCTCTTGGCTACCAGAAGGAGGATTACTTTGAACACTTACCGTAAGTACCGGCTCTTGACCGCTATAATATCTATTATCATTATTTTATCTTTAATACCTTGGGGGGAAGCACGCAGCCTCCCTGTGGCCCGAGTAATCACAAACGAATCACCTGATACGCCAGCTAACCCATCAGCTTCTGGGGAAGCCAAAGATCTGCTCAGCTATCTGGTGAACCTTAGTGGTAAGGGAATGATTTCTGGACAGCATGACTATCTGGAAACTCCCGACGAATTTAACAATAAACTGAAGAATACCACTGGGCAATATGCAGTATTGCATGGTTATGAGTTAGGAGCTATTAACAACCAGCCCAAGAATACAATTGCCTCCCAGCGTCAAGCCGTGGTGGAGAGTGCGATCAAATGGAATAAAGGCGGCGGGATTGTAGCCATGACGTTCCATCAGAATCTACCAGGAACCTCTCCGGAATGGTCTAATGTTTCCATGAACTTGAGCCAGGTGAATTTTGATGCTTACGTTACACCCGGAACTCCTCAATATAAGAGATTGATTGCTGATCTTGATGAGATTGCTGTATATTTGGGAGAACTGCGAGATGCAGGAGTTCCGGTATTGTGGCGGCCCTATCATGAAATGAATGGCAACTGGTTCTGGTGGGGACAAAAGGACAATTTCTCTAAGCTATGGGACATTATGTACGATCGATTAGTGAACACGCACAAGCTGAATAATCTGCTGTGGGTCTGGAATCCAAATGCGCCTAATGAGTGGGCGGACCCTTATAAATCGTATTATCCAGGAGCAGACAAGGTGGATATTCTGGCAGCAGATATTTACAATAGCGATTTTAAACAGACTTACTATGAGAGTTTACTTGACCTTGCCGCAGGCAAACCAATAGGTATTGGTGAGAGCGGAGAACTACCAGACCCTTCCATACTATCCCAAACACAGAGTAAATGGGTTTACACCATGACATGGGGAAAGATGCTGACAGAAAATAACAACCTGCAGCAAATCAAAAGTTTCATGAATAATAACTACACAGTATCCAGAGATGAGTATGTCCGTACAAAAGGTACTAAGCACGAAAGCGCAGCGGTTGTCACCCGTAATGGTTTAACCGGCGAATATTATAATAACGCAGAGCTGGCTGGTGCTGCGCTACTAACCCGTAATGACAACATGATTAATTTTAATTGGCATGGAGGGTCACCGGCAGCAGTAATAAGCAAAGATTCTTTTTCCGTACGTTGGCAGGGCAAGATTAAGCCGATGTATAGTGAGAAATATAAGTTCTCCGTATCATCTGACGACGGTGTCCGTGTCTGGATCGGCAATAAGCTGATTATCGACAGCTGGAAGAAGCAGAGTGGTGTCACCCGTGAAGGAAGTATCTTACTGACCGCAGGAAATGTCTATGATATAAAGGTTGAATATTACGAAAATCGTGGCGACGCGAGCATTCGTCTAATGTGGGAAAGTCCGCTTCAGAAACAGACTATAGTTCCTCAAAATGCATTGTTTCTGCCCTGATGCATGAAGAAGCTTTAGGGTTAAACAATTCAGAAGAAAGTGGGGACAAAGGTATGAGAGCGAAGCGAAAAAAAAGAAATAAACCCTTACTAATCTTACTAAAGTTTGCAGCCTTGGCTGTCATGTTCCTGTTGTCTGTTTCTGTTTTTGGATCGGAAGGAACAAAGACTGATGAGGCCAATCTTGATATACCTGCTCTGTCAACAGCTAATAGTACGGAATTGCCGGTGGGTACTGTATTATGGAGACTTGGGCAACATGACGGATCAGCTCATGAGTTTGCTGCGGCAAGCTCCTCTAATGCCAAGAAGGTATTTAGTGTTGCATCGTCTGGAGTCAAGACAGCTGCTTTGTTGAGCATTCCATCTGGTCTTGACGGAGTGAATAATCCTGAGTTGAAGATTACGTACCAGCTTGATAAGATCCCAGCCAACGGGGTTTTATTTCGCGTAGGTATAATAGATGCTTACAAATCAGTTCCGCAAATGAGCGTCTTTTCTAACCAGCAGCTATCAGGAATTATTCAAATTGCTGGAGTATCAGGTACGGATAGCAAATATAGTTTTCGCAAAACCTATGAGCTTTACATTCCTAAAGAGCAGCTGAAGCTAGGGACCAATGAGCTAAAGCTGCGAACAACCCATAGTATTTATGCTTCCGATTCGGAAGATAAGTATACATGGTGGACTTGGGATGACCTTAGTTTGGAATCGCTGAATTCTCCAATTAAAGAACCTATTCATGGCAGCTATGCGCTGACAGGTACCATGGTGAACAACAAACAGTTTTATTTTGATGAAGGTGCGGTAACTCATTTGCCTTATATTATGAAATGGCTCGGTATAGCATACAGTGGCAATATTATGCGTACTAGCTGTGCCAGCGATGTAGGGCGTTCTTGCTCCAATATGGAGGACTATTACAAGGAATTGAAGGATTATAATATGCAGTCTGTCGCCCTGTATTTATACACCGGCGATATCAAGCTTAAGGCTGATGGTTCGTTGCCGGATGATGCGGTGAAGAAGCTGACTGATTATTTCCAACAGTACGGCACGTATTTTCAGTATTACGAAGTAGATAACGAGCCGGGCCTATTCAATCGATCCAAGGCCGTAAATTTGGCTGTGGCCGAGTGGCTGAATACGAAGGGCAAAGAAATTGCGCCGCATTTACAGACCGTTGCACCAGGATGGGCTTACTGGCCAAGTTACGATGAGAATTCCTGCGGACATCAGAATGGAACGGTGCGTGAGTGTGGCGACCCGGATGGATGGGAACGTGATCCGGAGCAACGTATGGAGCTAGAGAAAGTAACTGATTTAACTAACGGACATTCCTATGGGAGCTCCTATATTTTTAGCAATGGCGGTAGTTTTACGGAGAATCTAAAGACCTTTGGTGGAGCTACAAACGGACTCAGCAAAAAAATGCTGACTACCGAGTTCGGCACTTCTGATAGTCATGTGGATGACTACCAATATGGAGCTACCGAACGTACGGCAGCCGTATTCGACCGAATTATGCGTGGCCATATTGGTTATGCGGATATGTTTGTGCAGCATGCTGCTTTTTTTAAGAATTTTAGCTTATTCAAATACGGCTTTAATCTGGAGGAGCATGACCCGGCCAAAACGGAGATTTATTATACAAAAGAAAATGAGGATTCACGCGTTAGTATTATGAGGAGACTTAGTCTGGCTTATGCCACTCATGGTGCACCACTAAGCTATCAAATTACCAATAAGGCAGCTTTAGCTGATAAGTTAGTTTATGTACGCGCAGTGGATACCTCGACTTTAGAACCTCTTGCAGGCAGTGGAGCCACTTCGAACAAGATACTGGTTAATTTCGTTAATTTCGAGGAAACAACGCAGACTGTTACTGTAAATGTAACTATGCCTAAGAAAACAGTCTACGAGGGTGAACGTTTTGGTAATGGAGACACGTATGAAGCAGCAAGAAGTTATGTGACTGGGAAGATAGCAACGCCTGTGCTAACCTTTACAGAGACTTTAGCACCAGGGGAAGCTGTACAATATATTTTGGAGCCTTCATCTGAGATGAAGGCTTCTGCTCCGCAAGGCTTTAAAGCCACCGCAGTAAAAGGCTTATCTGTTGCGTTGAACTGGCTTGAAGCTCCTGGAGGCAACTATGAAGTGCTTCGGGCGGATGGTTCCGGAGGAGAGATGAAGGTTGTCGCTTCAAAGGTGCAGGAAACGCATTATACAGACCCCAATTTAAGTGAAGGTACGTTGTACACGTATGCAGTAAGAGTAAGCGGCTCAAAGGTGATGTCTTCGACCGTACAGATTACTGCTACCGGATTGGTACCTTTAGACCGTACCGACTGGAAGGTATCCTCCAATGTAAATATTGAGGCTTCTGATCCGTTTAGTGCCATTGATGGTGATCGGCGTACACGTTGGGATACTGGTGTACATCAGGTTCCTGGTGAGCAATATCAGATCGACTTAGGGAAGACACACAGCATTGAAGCCATAGATCTTGACAGCACATTATCATCTTATGATTACCCACGAGGGTATGAGGTATATGTCTCCGACGATGCTAAGAACTGGAGATTGATAACTTCCGGCAAAGGCAAGAAGGAAATTACAACGATTCATTTCCCTGCTGTGATGACTCAGTACATCAGGATTGTACAGACAGGCTCTGGTGGGAATTACTGGTCCATTCAGGAAATGCAGATCTATTCCAGAGAATAATTGAAGACGGCTTCGGTTCCACTCCTTAGGAGTAAGAATCGAAGCTGTTTTATTTTTAAAGGAATTGAATGAGGGTAATAATAATAATGTACAAGAAAGGCGTGAACCTAACTCATGACTCAACTTGCGGACAATGTTATTTTATTGCTGGCCGCACTGCTGCTCGTAGGCGTGCTCTCCACCAAATTTTCTACCCGTTTTGGCATGCCGGCTTTGGTTCTTTTTATTGCCGCAGGGATGGTATTAAGCCGTTTCATTTATTTTAATAATGCTTCTTTAACACAGATCATCGGAATTTTCGCGCTGGTTGTTATTCTGTTTGAGGGCGGAATGCAGACGAGCATAAAGGAAATTCGCCCCGTTATCCGGCCAGCCTTATCCTTATCCACAATAGGTGTCTTGCTCACGACCGCCATTGTAGGGGGATTCGCTAAGTTTGTGCTCGATGTGCCTTGGACAGAAAGCTTTTTGTTTGGAGCAATAGTGGGTTCAACGGACGCGGCGGCAGTCTTTTCAGTACTTGGTGGCAAAAACATTGATAAACGCCTAACCTCGACTCTTGAAGTAGAGTCTGGTAGTAATGATCCTATGGCGGTATTTTTAACCGTTTCATTAATCGAATGGATTCAGCATCCTGACACGGCTTTATGGAAGCTGTTTTTTTCCTTTGCGTGGGAAATGGGTATCGGATTATTGTTGGGTATATTGCTCGGCAAAGCGGCAGCATACATGATCAATAAAATCAATCTGGATTCCTCGGGTTTGTATCCGGTATTGGCGATCGGTTTTGCCGTGTTGACCTACGGTTTAGCAGCAACAGTACACAGCAGCGGTCTGCTTGCCGTTTATGTTATGGGCCTGACGCTGGGCAATACCGAGCTGATGTATCACCGTACCATTATGAATTTTAATCACGGCTTTGCCTGGATGATGCAGATTTTCATGTTCGTTTTGCTGGGCTTACTAGTGTTTCCGCAAGAACTAGCGAGTATTGCCTGGCAAGGACTGCTGCTATCTGTCATATTAATGGCTGTAGCCAGACCTATTGGGGTTTTTGTAAGTTTGTATTTTGCTAAATTCACGTTTCGTGAAAAAACACTGCTCTCCTGGGCGGGTCTTCGTGGAGCTGTTCCGATTGTACTAGCTACTTATCCATTGCTGGCGGGTCTCGCGAACGGGCGCTTATTCTTCAATGTTGTCTTCTTTGTGGTTCTAACCTCGGCTGTTATCCAGGGGACCACGATTTCACCTTTGGCTTCTCGGTTAAAGTTGGTCGGACAAGAGAATGAAACGCAGCCTTCTCTTATGGAGCTAGTGGCCTTGTGTAAGACAGACTCTGAATTTAATCATATCGAAATTAAGTCACATATGCTGATTGCCGGTATGCAGATCGCGGAGATAGGATTGCCAGACGATATTTTGTTCACGGCAATTATAAGAAATAGAAATATTGTGACCCCTCACGGAAGCACTATAATTATGACTGGTGATACTGTATATGTGCTCAATCCCAAAGCCAAGCGCGAAGAAATGAAAGCATTCTTCAGGAGCGCTAAAGGTAAAGTTGCAGAGGCGAATATCACCTCAATCTAAGTGACCGTTCGTGAATCAAGTCGCTACGGGTTCGGAGGGTTCTTACGCTCGCTGTTAGAGCCCAAATTCTTCTTGTGTAATCTTTCCTTCCATAGTGAGGTGAATTGTTACAATTTGGGTGCTTTTTGCAGAATGTGACGTTACTAACAGGTTATAAAATGAAAGAAAGCTATGCTAGAATTTGCAACAACCAAATTTTTGCAATAGATTGCAAAAAAAATAATTGTATGTTAAATTATATATAGATTTAGAATGAGTCTAAATATAATACAAAAACAAACTATTCTCCGGGAGGTTTTATTAATGAGTACACAATTGAAAAGCCAGACAGAACTGCAAGCTGCTTTGAATCGTCAAACAGCAAATTGGTCATTGCTCTACGTAAAGCTGCACCACTATCATTGGTATGTTAGCGGGTCACAGTTCTTCACGCTGCATGCAAAATTTGAAGAACTCTACAATGAAGCTACCGGCTATGTTGATGCATTGGCTGAGCGCTTACTGGCTATTGGGGGGCAACCAGCTTCTAGCATGACACAATATTTAGCTCTTTCCGAGCTTCAGGAAGCACGCGGTGGCGAAGATGCTAAGGTAATGGTGACTGAATTGGTTAAGGACTTTACTGCAGTTGCCGAGGAACTACAAGGTGTAATCACAGCTGCGGAAGAACTGAGAGATCAGCCGACTGCTGATCTGTTGATTGGCATTAGAAGTAGTGTTGAGAAGCATGTCTGGATGTTAAACGCCTTCCAAGGCTAAGAGAGAATTCGAAGCCATGCAGAAAAAAGCAAGTCGCCGATAAGGGGACTTGCTTTTTTTAGCGAAGATCAGCACAATAGCTATTTAATAAATACGCCCCCAAAGGGCAAGGCTTCACGTAAAAATCGCTTGATAATTCCATCATCGTTATTATCCCGTTCAAAGCGGCGACTCTGCCGGCCGGCCTGAAACAACACAGATCCATGCCCGGTCATTTTCCAATGATAACTCATATGCTGGCTAGCCAGATGGTTGCCGTACACAGTAAGTTCAAGCTGGGCATTCTCTGGATAAGCAACGACACTGCCGGCATCTATATATAGCGGCTCTAAGGGATCAAGCTCTGCTTCACACACAGTTCCCTCAGTCAGTATGCCGATAGTGCCATGGCCGGAGAATTTAACCTTGATAATATCTCTGGTGATTAACATATTCTTTATACTCAGCACCCGGGTCTGCATAGTAATACCTTTGCTATAGAAGAAAAGATGCTTGAAATCGTAGAGCAGATCGCTTTTTCCATCCATTTGTAGCGTCTTTATGCGATATCCCGGGGGAAGGGCTGCGACGAACCGGCAAGGACCAGACAGATCAGAACGGATCAGCTTACGCTTGCGGTACATCCCCTTTACATCCATGAACCTGTCTGCCCGTCCTGATGAGGGACCCTGATACGCTATAATCTGCTGTGGATGCAGTACATGAACCTCTTCATTCTCTCCTATTGTGAAGGCTACGGCTTGTCCACTGCCGCTATCTCCTTCATCCTGGATATCGACGTTCATACTCAATCCCCCTTGTTGTTCCGCCAATTACCGCAGCCGATCTCCTCTTCTAGAACGGTGCCGCATACCGAAACGAACCAACCGTGTCAGAATAAAATAACCTAATACAAGGCCTATTCCAGTAAAGACGGTCATCTTGATTTTGTGCAAATAATTTTCGCGTGCAACACGGTCATCCCTTAATTCATCTACCACCTTGGTCAACTGGAGGTTCTGTTCCTGCAAGGCGGCATTCTGAGTACGATACGTATCCATCTCTTTCAACGTTTCACCTAATTGATCTTGCGTATTCCCAAGCTCGTCTTTGGTCTGCTGCAGCTCTTCTGTTGTCTGCCGGTAACTTTCCTGTAATTGATTCACGTCACTTGGTAACTCCGAGAATTTTTGCAGTCCATTATATATATCATTGAAATAATTAGCGTGGGCGGCAGGAACCGGAAGGGCAGCAGATATTCCAAGCAGAAGCAGGGCCGAACCTAATAGTTTCATGAACTTTCGACAGCTACTTTCTTTCATTAATTTCACCACCTAGTATAGGCTTATATTACCCTTATTTTATCATAGCTTGACAGCGTCCGACAGCTTCTGGCACAAGACAATGTTCCTGATTAATTGAGCAGAGGGTTTGAAATGTCGTATACTTTGGACGGGAGGGGATGGTTTAATGAATAAATGGCTCAAAACCATATTATTTCTGGCCGGCTCAGCGCTTTTGACGAGATTTATTCCTTTTTCGTCCTTGTTTCGCAATCTGGATACGATGATTCATGAATTTGGTCATGCGCTGGTTACCTTGCTGCTTTCGGGTAAAGTTCTGCGCATAGAGCTGTACGCTAATCATAGCGGTGTGACGTATTCTGCGATTCAAGCTGGAGGAAAGGCGATATTAGTATCATTAGCTGGATATCCACTAGCTTCATTATTTTCACTGTTGCTATTCTATTTATATGCCAAAGGTCGACACCAATGGGGACTGGTACTGGCCACCGGAGTGGCGTTAATTATGCTGCTGTTATATGTGCGTGGTGGCTTCGGTGTTCTTTGGTTAAGTGGTTTTATTGTACTGAATGTTGCGATGCTGGTCTTCTGGAAAAAGGTTAGCAAATACTATTACCTCTTGCTGGCCTTTCTGACACTGGAAGAGTCTGTAACAGGAACTCTGTATTTGCTGTCTTTGTCGATAATATCACCAGATCGTGCTGGAGATGCTAGTAATCTTGCGAGACTTACACCGCTGCCAGCCGTAGTATGGACCCTATTGTTTTTCGGACTCTCTTTGTTATGCGCCAAGTGGGCACTGGGGTTCTTCTTCAAAGATGCTAAGGGCGAGGTCAGCAAAGTTAACAGCTAAGATAGCTGTCTGACTTTCGTCAAAATTAGACAAAATAATATTTTGCCCCAAGAGGCAGTCTACTTTTTTAGTAGGTTGGCTCTTTTTTTGTCGATATTATAAAGCCGAACGTATATTCCATGACAAGGAGTTGTCCGCCAATATTGGTACATTAATAGAAGACCCAAAAAAAGAAAGAGGTGGAAATATGCAAGCAAGTATCCAGCCCATATTTACATGGAGTAAAGAGCGTATTTTTGCAGGTGGAGCCCGAAATATAGCTTTGCTTGTCGAGTGGAAAGGGATCACTGCAAAAGTGGAATATCAGAAAAGAAGCCGTAAGGTAGTTGCGCGTGAAATCGAGCTGAGAATTTGGCTTGAACCCCATGTAAAGTTCAGCCAAAGTTATGGCTGCAGAGTGGAAGCTGGGGAAGGGCGTTCGCTGCTGCTCAAACTAGGTAAATTACAATCTGGACAACGCAATTATGTCGTGTTGGAATTTACATTGACTGCTATGCCTGCTGGCAGATATGAAGCCCTCTGGCTGCAGTGGCAATATAAACAGCGGCAGGGAGAACGTATACGAGAACTGCCTGTACAAAAACTGGGTCTGGAATACACTCATCATACAAGTGTTCTGGAAGACTCCAGCAGCTTTTATGTAGAGAAACATTTGGAATTATTGAAGACAAAGAAAGTGCTCGAAGATGCAGTAGAGCTGCGGAAAACGGGTCAACTCTTACTAGCCCACGAGAAGCTCCGTCGCCATGCCGATAAGCTGCTGCTATTGGCGGTTCGTTCAGGAGATCATTTATTGCTTAAAGAAGCAGAAATACTATATCGGCAGAGCGAATTTGTACTTCAAAGAGACAATATAGCCGTCGGACAAATACAATATAGAATGGGCCTCATGTGATGCACAGAAACGAAAATTAGAATTATACATATGATCACACTTTTCATCATTATGTAAAAGTGGGTGGCGGAAAATGTGACATCTAATTGTGGTAATATAGTAAAATAGTTCTATTATATTATTATAAATCACGGTTATCAAACCACTAGTCGTAGATATAAAAGACTAGTTTTTCGTAAAATAATGGGCCTATTTTACCATATATCAAGGAGAATTGAATATGACAGATCGATTAATCCGAATGATGCGCATCATTACGCTAGTTCAAGCCAAACCAGGAATATTGGCGCGTGAATTAGCAGAACGCTGCGGCAACAGTGAGCGAACGATATACCGGGATATGGATGCACTTAGCGCGATGCATATCCCCATTACCCATCTAGGACACGGAAAGGGGTACGCTTTTATTGGGAATTTTGCACTTTATCCCTTGGACTGGTCAGAAGAAGAGTCCAATGCATTTTCACAACTTCTCAACATTATGAAAGATATCAAACCTTTATTGCCTATGGATTTTGAGAGCGCTTATGAAAAAGTATTGGCGACCGAATACAAACATAAGGCTGAACGGGAAGAAAAGATGGAGAGTGCTAAAAGAGAAGCAGTGACGATCTGGCCAGAAAGAAGCAACTCCCAGGTAGAGCAGCCACCCTTTCTGACTGCTATTCTGGCAGCGCTGCTGAAACAGAAGAGTATTCAGGTGGATTATAGTGAAAATGCTTATGAAGAGAAAGGGATTAAGATTGACCCGTATTGTCTGGTTCCATTGGAAAATCGGTATCATCTCATCGGCTTTTGTCATCGTGTCGGCGATATTCGAACGTTTCATATTAACGATTTTTCGAGTGTGAAGCCCTTGAATCGCTGGTTTTCCAAGCAGCAGTTTGATTTGCAGGCTTTTATGAAGCAGAAATGGTCTTTGGATCGGGATAGCCTACAGGTAGAGTTCAAAGTCAGGTTTTCCGAACGAATGATGGATAGAATTAAGGATGAGGAAATGGACATCAAACCGAATAAGGTGGATCGTCAGGCGAGGCATATCCATTTTAAGGTAGCTATTGATCAGGATATAGGATTTGTCCGCTGGGTTATGAGATTTGAAGAGGAAGCAGAGATCATCGAGCCTTCGTATTACAGGGAAGCGTTAAGGAACCAATTGGAGAAATGGCTTATGTTATATAAATAACATTATTTGGATAATGTCCAACTGGAATAAATCATATAAAATCTATAGTGTTAGCTATTATGATAAATCGCTCTTGTGCATCACCGATTTATATAGTAAGTTATACATTAAATAACAACTTTGTTGCTTTAAACCGTTAATATTCTCATTTGATGTTAGGTTTGAGTCATTATATCTCTCTGTGATAGGAGAGGTTTTCTTTTTTTGACCATTTGACCTTAGTTCAATTTTTAAATAGAAGAGAGGGTTCATCTTGATTCAGCCAATTCTGAAGATTGAAGATCTGCATACCCATTTCTTTACCGACCGCGGTGAGGTTCCTGCTGTTGATGGCGTCGATCTTTATATTAATCCTGGCGAGGTACTGGGAATTGTTGGAGAATCGGGTTGCGGCAAAAGCGTCACTTCCCTGTCGATATTAAAGCTGGTTCCAAATCCTCCCGGTAAAATAGTAAGTGGACGTATTCTTTTTAAAGGTAAGGATATCGTACCGCTTAAGGAAAAAGAAATGCGCAAAATTCGGGGTGACTCGGTTTCTATGATTTTTCAGGAACCCATGACTTCGCTTAATCCACTGTTTACTGTAGGCCAACAAATTATAGAAACCGTGCGTTTACATCGTGGAATGTCAAAAAAAGAAGCACGTGAACATGCGATAGAAATGCTGCGTAAGGTTGGTATTCCGCGGCCTGAAGCCATAATTGATGAATATCCTCATCAGTTATCGGGAGGTATGCGCCAGCGGGTCATGATCGCGATGTCGATCTCCTGTAATCCAGAACTGTTGATTGCTGATGAACCAACGACAGCGCTTGACGTAACCATTCAGGCACAGATTCTAGATCTAATTCGTCGTCTGAACGAAGAGCAAGGGACTGCGGTAATGATGATTACTCATGATCTTGGAGTTGTGGCGGAAATGTGCCACAGGGTTGCTGTTATGTATGCCGGTAAGGTTGTAGAGGAAGGCAGTGTGCATGATATATTCAAAAATCCGCTTCATCCTTATACAAGAGGACTAATTGAGTCTGTACCAAGAATGGA
This sequence comes from Paenibacillus sp. 19GGS1-52, assembly GCF_022369515.1. Lineage (NCBI taxonomy): Bacteria > Bacillati > Bacillota > Bacilli > Caryophanales > Paenibacillaceae > Paenibacillus > Paenibacillus sp. 19GGS1-52. The sequence continues at coordinate 5,925,500 of NZ_CP059724.1, read as the reverse complement.
AGAGACACGTGAACGGTTGTACTCCATCCCAGGCAATGTGCCTATTCTCAGTAAAGACATGCAAGGCTGTCGCTTCGCACCGCGATGTGCGCATGTTATGGATATTTGTCATCAATCTCTTCCTCAGCTTACCCTGCAGGAGGAGCGTCACAGCTGCAGATGCTGGCTGCATGAAAGTCAACAGGAGGACGCGGTATGAGTGAGAGCCTGCTTACGGTCAAGAACCTCAAGAAGTATTATCCAATCAACAAAGGTTTTTTTAATAAAGCTCAAGGATTCGTTAAGGCTGTAGATGATATTTCTTTCTCGGTAAACAAAGGGGAGACCTTTGGTCTGGTAGGGGAAAGTGGTTGTGGTAAATCTACAACAGGCCGTTCACTGCTGCGCCTGATTGAGCCAACGGCCGGGGAAATCTGGTTTGAGGGCCAGGATATTACGAAGCTGTCTATGGAAGAGATGCGCAAACGGCGTCGCGAGATGCAGATTGTATTCCAGGACCCGTTCTCCTCACTTGATCCGCGCAATACCGTACAGCGTATTCTGGAAGAACCGTTGATTGTTCATGGTGTAGGCAATGCCAAAGAACGTCGAGCTACTGTAGAGCGACTTGCGGATGTAGTGGGTTTGGCAAAAGTGCATCTGCAGCGTTATCCGCATCAGTTCTCGGGCGGACAGCGTCAGCGGATCGGAATTGCCAGAGCACTTGCACTGCAGCCAAAGCTAATTATAGCGGACGAGCCAGTGTCTGCACTTGATGTATCCATTCAATCTCAGGTAATTAACCTGATGCAGGATTTACAGAGTGAATTCGGATTAACCTATATATTTATTGCCCATGATCTCAGCGTCGTGAAGCATATCTGCGATCGGGTTGCAGTGATGTACTTGGGCAGAATTGTTGAGATTACCGACAAGAATAAGCTGTATTCTCATCCGCTTCATCCCTATACACAAGCACTATTGTCGGCTGTGCCTGAACCGGACCCGGATATTCGCAAGGAACGGATTATCCTGCAAGGTGAGGTGCCTAGTCCTTCTAACGCACCGGTCGGCTGCGCGTTTAACACACGTTGTCCCCGAGTGATGGATGTATGTCGGAATCTAAGACCTGCTCTACAGGAGACTGAACCCGGACATCTGACTGCTTGCCATTTATATGAGGGGGAAGTTAAGACACTGTTGGCTTAATTGCTAATTAAGCAGTAGGCCCTCGATATTTGCCTTGGTTTATGGCAGTGCTCTGGCGCTGCTCCAAATAAACGCTTTTATATCTTTAATAGAAGAAGGGAGTTTTCTAAAGATGAAGAAATGGAGTAGTCTTTCACTGGTAGTAGTGTTAAGTGCAGTATTAGCATTAAGCGGTTGCGGAGGGAACAACAACGCAAGCACAGAAGCGACTGCGGGAACAAATACAGCAGCAACTACCGCACCGGAGAGCTCACCTGAGGCAACTGCTCAGGATACATTAATTGTAGGTCGTGGTGGGGATTCCGCTTCACTCGATCCTGCTATCGTTACCGATGGTGAATCTTTGAAGATTGCTCACCAAGTATTCGACTCCCTTTTGGAGTACAAACCAGGCACTTCCGAAGTGCAAGCTTCACTTGCGGATAGCTGGGAAGTTGCTCCTGATGGTTTGACCTACACATTCAAGCTCCATCCAGGTGTGAAGTTCCACGATGGGACAGACTTTGATGCCGAATCTGTAGTATTCAACTTCCAGCGCTGGAGTGACCCGAAAAGTGAATTCAAATTTGAGGGTGATTCCTTTGACTACTTTGATTCCATGTTCGGACCTGATGGTAGCCGTGTCATTAAAGAAGTAAAGGCAGTTGACGCAACTACAGTACAATTTGTTCTTAACCAACCGCAGGCGCCTTTCCTGCAAAACATTGCCATGACTTCTTTTGGTATTGCCAGCCCGACAGCAATTAAAGAGAAGAAAGAGAACTTTAAGAATGAACCCGTAGGAACAGGACCGTTCGTCTTCAAGGAATGGAAACGTAACGATTCCATTACGCTGGACAAGAACGCTAACTACTGGAAAGAAGGACTTCCTAAGCTGAACAAGGTTATCGTGCGTTCCATTCCTGATAACTCGGCTCGCTTTAATGCTTTGCAGAACGGTGAGATCGACCTGATGGAGGATTTGAGTCCGGATGATCTGTCCACTCTCGAAGGAAACACTGAATTGCAAAAAATTGAACGTCCACCGTTCAATGTTGCTTATCTCGGCTTTAACTTCAAGAAGAAACCTTTTGATAACGTTAAAGTAAGACAAGCACTTAATTATGCCGTAAACAAACAAGCTATCATTGATGCTTTCTTTGCAGGACAGGCAACGGCTGCGGTTAACCCAATGCCGCCATCCCTATGGGGCTACAATGACAGCGTGAAGGATTATGATTTTGATCTGGACAAAGCGAAGGCGCTGCTAGCTGAAGCTGGCTACCCTAACGGTTTGCCGGATACTGTAACATTGTACGCAATGCCGGTATCCCGTCCTTATATGCCTGATGGCAAGAAGGTTGCGGAAGCCATTCAAGCAGATTGGGAGAAAATCGGTGTCAAAACCGTTATCGAATCTCCAGAATGGGCAACTTACCTGGATGATACAAAGGCTGGCGAGAAGGATGATATCTTCATGCTCGGCTGGACTGGCGATAATGGCGACCCGGATAACTTCTTGTACACTTTGCTGGATAAGGATGCAATCCCTGGTAACAACCGTGCATTCTATGCCAATGAAGAACTGCATACCATTCTGATTAATGCGCAGAAAGAAACCGATCAAACCAAGCGGTCCGATCTGTATAAGCAAGCACAGGTTATTATCAAAGCGGATGCACCTTGGATTCCATTAGTGCATACTACGCCGCTTCTAGCTGCTAAAGCTAATCTGAAAGGCTTCGTTCCTGGACCAACAGGTACGGAATACTACAGTGAGGTTTACTTCGAATAGTCTATACTATATTTTCTCTTGCCGCCGCTAATAGTGGCGGCAAGTATGTTGTTTATCGAATACTGGGGTCCTAGCATAAGTAGTTGAAATAAGCGTTGAAGCAAAAGCTCCACTTTGTGGAGCTGTTTTATAATTACACCTTTGGAAGGTGAGCCAACTTGAACTCCTACCTATTAAAAAGAATCATGGTACTAATTCCCGTTCTAATCGGGATGACGATTATCGTCTTCTCTATCATTCATGCCATTCCAGGCGATCCGGCAGAGACGATCCTCGGTCAAAAGGCTACGGAGCAGTCCAAGCAGGCGTTGCGGGAACAACTGGGTCTCGACAAGCCATGGCTGCAACAGTATTTTAACTATATGGGTGAATTACTGCACGGTGATCTTGGGACATCGATTCGTACCAAAACGCCAATCTCCAAAGAAATTGTGCCTTATTTGGCGGCTACTCTTGAACTGACGGCAGCCAGTATGCTGTTTGCCACTTTCGTAGGGGTGAATGCAGGTATTCTGAGTGCCTGGAGGCAAAATTCATGGTTTGACTATACCGCGATGATTATCGCTCTAATTGGAGTGTCCATGCCGATCTTCTGGCTTGGTCTAATGGAACAATTGATATTCGCATTAAAGCTGCATTGGCTGCCTTCTATAGGAAGGATGGACCAGCGTAACCCAATAGAGACTATCACTAACCTCTATGTTCTTGACAGCTTATTGGCGGGACGCTGGGATCAGCTATGGATAGTAATTAAGCATTTGATCCTGCCAAGTATTGCTCTGGGGACCATTCCGATGGCCATTATTGCCCGGATGACACGCTCTAGCATGCTGGAAGTAATGAATTCCGATTATATCCGTACGGCAAAAGCAAAAGGCTTGTCGCAATTCCTGGTTGTGTACAAGCATGCGCTGAAGAATGCGCTGATTCCCGTGCTGACCGTGGTTGGTTTGCAGACGGGTGCGCTGCTTGGTGGCGCTGTGCTGACTGAAACGATCTTTGCTTGGCCGGGCGTGGGACGGTATATATTTGAAGCGATTAGTTCGCGTGACTATCCTGTCATTCAGACGGGTATTCTGATCATTGCGTTTATCTTTGTCTTTATCAATCTGCTTGTGGATCTTATGTATGCCGCTATAGATCCACGCATCAACTACAAGTGAGGGGTGAACCTATGGCACAGACAGCAGTAAATGTAACTCCTCCGAATGTACCTGCCGAAAAGGTATCCAGTCCTTGGCGCGATGCGTGGAAGGCCTTTCGCAAGAACAAGACGGCAATGGTCGGACTTTATATTATTGTATTTTTTGTATTGATTGCAATTTTTGCACCATTGATTGCACCGTACGGTTTTAAAGAGCAGGTGCTGGTTAACCGGCTGAAGCCACCTTCATCTGCGCATTGGTTCGGGACGGATGATCTGGGAAGAGATCTATTCACCCGTATTATGTATGGCGCACGGATTTCGTTATGGGTTGGTTTCTTCTCGGTTATCGCTTCTATTTTTGTGGGTACCATTCTTGGTATTCTGGCTGGTTTCTATGGTAAATGGATTGATATGCTGATTTCCCGCTTGTTCGATATTCTACTGGCGTTTCCGAGCATACTGCTAGCTATAGCTATTGTAGCTATTCTGGGTCCATCCCTGCAGAATGCGTTGTACGCAATTGCCATAGTTAATATTCCGACTTATGGACGTCTCGTACGTGCCAAGGTACTCAGCTTGAAATCCGAAGAATATATTACAGCGGCAAGAGCAATCGGAATGACTAATACCCGTATTCTGGTCACTCATATTCTGCCGAACAGTTTAACGCCAATTATCGTGCAGGGCACGCTAGGTATCGCAACAGCGATCATTGAAGCAGCCGCACTTGGTTTCCTTGGACTGGGTGCCCAACCTCCTGATCCTGAATGGGGCAAGATGCTCTCAGACTCTCGTCAGTTTATCCAGAAGGCTCCTTGGACAGTTATTTTTCCAGGTCTGTCCATTATGTTGACAGTTCTGGGCTTTAATCTGATGGGTGACGGTCTGCGTGACGTGCTGGACCCACGGATGAAGAATTAAAATTTGCAGATAACCCTTTCAGCAAGAAATTGCTGAGAGGGTTATTTTTATGCTACTAAAGAATTTTTAAACGCTAAATATGTCTATTCATATCTAATTATAAACAAACATAACTAAAAGTATAGAAAAATGAAAGGGTATATGCTAGAATGACTTCTAAACATATAGATAAATCATTGGGAGGAATGGAAATGTTCAAGAAATGGGCAAATGGATTGCTGGCGATCGCCATCTTAGTGGCAGTGGGTTTAACATCGGTACCTCAGGGGAATGTGGAAGCGGCAACCAAAAAGACGGAGATCATAGTATCTGCCGCAGCAAGTCTGCAGGACAGCCTTGACAAGATAGCAGTGCTGTATGAGAAGCAGCACCCTGATATCGACCTCGTCTTTAATTATGGTGCCTCCGGCACGTTGCAGAAACAAATTGAACAAGGTGCTCCAGCAGATCTGTTCTTCTCAGCAGGAGATAAGCAGATGAACGCACTGGTAGATGGAGGTCTGATTGCAGATCACAAGATGTTGCTCAAAAATCAACTCGTTCTGGTCGTTCCTTCCGATTCAAAGACTAAGATTACGACTATTACACAGCTTACGGATAAATCATTCAAAAAAGTCGCGGTCGGACAACCGGAATCAGTACCTGCAGGTCAATATGCACAGCAATCATTGACAACCAAGAAAGTGTGGGATACACTGCAAAGCAAGCTGATATTTGCTAAGGATGTCCGTGCGGTTCTCTCTTATGTAGAGACGGGGAATGCTGATGCAGGCTTCGTATACAAGACAGATGCGCTTACCTCAAATAAAGTGAAAATTGCCCTAACCATAGGTCCTTATGCACATAAAGCAATTAATTATCCAGCTGGAGTGGTTAAGGATACCAAGAATCTAGAAGCCGCAAAGGCGTTCTATAGTTACGTTCAGACTAAAACAGCAAGTGATATCTTTACAAGCTACGGATTTCTGCTTCCTTAACTACTAAGCTCACTACTAAATTCTCACATAAGCGGGTTGAAGGTATATGAACATCAATTGGACCGATTTTTTCGCTCCGGTTTGGTTGTCGGTCAAGATCTCAGTGATTACCAGCATCATCGTGTTCATTTTGGCAGCAATTGCTGCCAGAGCGATGGCACACAAAAAGTTTCCTGGCAGAAGCCTGGTGGAAACAGTGCTGCTGCTGCCTCTAGTCTTGCCACCGACGGTCGTAGGTTTTGTATTACTAGTTATCTTGGGCCGCCGGAGCTGGATTGGCAAGCTGTATGAGCAGTTCACAGAGCAGACCATTTTGTTTACATGGGGCGCAGCCGTTATCGCGGCAGTCGTCGTAGCCTTTCCTCTCGTCTACCGCACCGTTAAAGCAGGATTCGAGGGGGTTGAGAAGGATCTTGAGGATGCAGCGCGTGCGCAGGGAGCCAGTGAGCTGCAGGTACTGCGTTATGTAACCATTCCATTGGCTGGCCGTTCGTTGGCTGCTGGTTATGTTCTGGGCTTTGCTCGCGGATTAGGGGAATTTGGGGCTACAATTATGGTAGCCGGTAATATTCCGGGCCGAACACAGACGGTACCTACTGCCATCTATGTTGCTGTCGATGGTGGTAACATGACTTTAGCCTGGATGTGGGTGTGTTCCATTATTGTTATCTCGGCTATAATGCTAATGTTCGTAAACCGCCACTCTTAATTAGTTGAATAGGAAAGCCCCAGCTTTGCCGCTGAACCTTTGGCAAAGCTGGGGCTTTCTTATATTGTTGAGTGGTTCAGGTCTCGAAAATGACCGTTCCCGTATCACTAAGGTCATAGCCATGAATGGAGCCAAGCTCATTCTGGAAGGCTGATGAACGAAGGATATCAATTACCGTATTGATCCATTGATCTTGACCGGTTTTTTTGACCATAACAAGATCATAACGCTCCTGAATCAGGGGGATGAACTCAATGCCGTCAATAATTTTGGCGGCTTTTTCTGTGCCGATACCCACATCAGCCTCGCCTCTAGCGACTTTACCTGCTACTGCAAAATGGCTATTCTCCTCAGTAAAATAACCGGCCAGGCTTGCTGATTGAATGCCATGCAGCCGTAGCTGTTCATCTAGAAGCACACGTGCGCCAGATCCACGCTCCCGATTGATTAGGGTAAGACCTTCCTGCTGCAGATCAGACCATTCCGTAATGCCCTTCGGGTTCCCCTTCTGTACATAAAATCCGGCGCTCCGAGCAAGCATGTGAACAACGATGTAAGAGAAGCCGACAAGTAGCTTCCGGATATAGGGTAAGTTGTATTCTCCCGTATCTCCATCCAAAAGATGCGTACTGACGATATCCGATTCACCTTGGTACATGGCAATCAGGCTGTCCAGACTACCGGCGTAAGAACGAAGAGGACGGGCAGAGGGCAGACTGCGCTCCAGGTGTGTGGCCAGAATATCCAGCGACATATCCTGACCGGTAATCACAATATTTCGTGCGGCTGATTTAGCTTGAGACGCAATTGAATGCGGGAAAAGCTGCTGAACAACCGAATGGCTTACATTAGCATTCATGATATTAGTAGAAGTTTCACTACGTGAATTCTGTTTATAGGCCTCCAGATCGGAGAGATCGACACGCATCTGTTTACCAACACGGTAAGAGGGCAGCTCGCCTTTTTTGATTAGATCATATACTTTCAGTTTAGATATTTTCAACAACCCGGCAATTTCTTCGGTCGTAAAAGATGTGTTCTCAGACATGGATGAATCCTCCTAGGTATTGACTACTACAGCAGCACTTTAAGTGAGTGTCATACTAGCACAAGCCTACCTTATTTTTGGGTCCTGTGCAATTACAGAAGCCATAGGAGGAGCAGCGTTTCGTTCATTTAATACATATCTACTTGCTGGGTGTTGGATAATCTAATCATTTCCGAAACCGTTATAAATCGGAAGCCCCTTTTTTCTAATTCAGGCAAAATGATTTGGAGGGCTTGTCTGGTCTGCGACTGTCCATGGACATGATCGTGAAACAGCACGATGTCGCCATTATGTGCATTTCGAATGACTTTTGTGGAGATGCTGTATACCCCTGGACGATTCCAGTCACGCGTATCCTGATGCCAAGACCACAGAACTGGCTTTAGGCCCATACTGTTGGAGACATCAATTAAGGTCTCATCATACATGCCGCCCGGCGGTCGGAACAAAGCGCTTCGTTTGCCGGAGATTTTTATAATTTCATTCTCAGTCAGCGCTAGTTCCTGATGAATTTGCTGCTCGGAAATCGGCTTTTTAAAATAAATATGGTTATAGGTGTGGTTGGCTAGTTCATGCCCTTCGGCGATCACCCGTTTGGCCACGTCCGGATAAGCAGCTATTCTTTTTCCAATGGCAAAAAAAGTGCATTTCGCATGGTATTCATGCAGTACTTTGAGTATCTGGTCCGTCTCGGAGGGGTCAGGGCCATCGTCGAAGGTAAGGGCAATTACCTTTTGGTTAGTATGTACTTCCCAGATCATATCCCCGCGCTGTTCATAATAGTTGCGGTTTTTCACATTGGGACTGCTCTGGGCAGAAGTAGTAAAGCATAAGAGGAGCATGAGCGTCACACTTATAATTCTGGTGCATGTTTTCATGATTCACCTGTTTTTTAACTTTAGAATGCTCTAAAGGCTGGATTGAATATTCATAGAGAGGCCATATTATTTCTTATAACGTACGCAGCGCCAATATATATAAACTCCGGTAACGATAAAAAATAGAAATGTCTCAATCAGGAATTGCCGCAAACTTATAGCTAGGTCACCCATCGATGGTGATAATCGGGATATCCCGATTATTATGCCCGATAAAAAGCCGACATCCATAATCAAGTGGAGGAGATCGCTGATCTTTTTTTTGCTTTTCTGTAAAGCCTTGAAATTCCAAGCCGAAGAGACAAATTCCATCAAAATTATGGCTATCGAAGCACCGATATAACCGAAGCCGGGAATCCTAACCAAAAAGTATTGAGCGAGGATGGAGCATACCAATCCTGACAGCAGTCCGAAAAGTGGAGTTTTTTTGTTATCCTGGGACCATAGGATGCTGGTTGATATTTCGCGAAAGCCTACGATTAAGGGGATGCCAGCCAAATACCTTATAGCATAACGAGCGTTTTCAGTATTGAATATAAACAATGAAAGTTCATTGGCATAAAGGAACAAAAATAACGCCGAGGCCAATCCCCACAGCCAACTTACTTTTAAGGCCATCTGTGTAAGCCTATTGAATTTCTTCAGATTACCTTGCTGCCACTCCGCTGCAATCTGTACCGTTACAGTATGACTTAGGGCTCCTGTTATGAGCGTAGGCGTATAGACGACAATAGCTGCCATTCCATAAATCACTCCATACATCGCCGTCGCCTCGGAAGTGCTATAGCCGGCTGCAAGCAATCGGTTAGGGACCAAGATGGCGTCTATAAATTCCGAAGCCGGAATGAAGATACGTGTTAAGGAGATCATGAGGGAGCTTTTTAAGAACCACATCAATGGAAGATACGGTGTTGGATGGGAGGAACGAGGCGAACTTGTTTTATCCAAATAAATGTAAAGGGTTAGTAAGGAAAAGGAGGCAAACGCGCCTATAAAAGTAGCATACATCCCTCTTCCAACCGCTCCATTGACCCCTAACGGTAAAAGTTGGCTAACAATCAGCAGCAGGAAGAATATTCGGAAAGCCTGTTCTGTCACCTCAGACAAAGCTATAATACTAATTCTTTCGAGACCTTGCAGGTAACCTCTCAACAAGCTCAGTAGAGGCACGGCAAATAGAGCGGGTGCTAGACCGCGTATGGCGTATTCCAGGTCAGGATTGCCAAGCAAATTTGCGATGCTGGAAGAATGTCGGAACACTACCAGGCTGATTATTCCGCTAGTCAGGATTGCGCAGACCGATACTAATTTAAGGAATTGCCAGCCCTGGGCAGGTTTTTTTGCTGTTACAATAGCCAAGGTGGTCGGCAATCCTCCGGTAAGCATCAGAACAAAACCAAAGAAGGAATAGGCAATCTGATACAGCCCGATTCCTTCTGCACCTACTATTCTTGTTAAAATAATACGTCCAATCAGGCCGATAACCTTAACAATAACCATGGCAACGGTTCTGATTGCGGACTGTTTAAACAGACGGGGTACATTCATAATTCCTCCAGCATAACGGTCAATGTTTGTGATCTGTTTATTTTATGACATTGAAATCGCGTTATGCTGACAAGCTGGTTTATTCCTTAATCCTTGATGTGGATAAGCGTATATTTTGTATTTCGATCCCATCCCAAATCAAATGGAACCCGGTAGCGGTCGGCGGTGTGGGAATTGACCAGCGGATAACCATATTCATCAAATCCAACGACTATAGAGAAATGATCGGTGTCATCCTGGTGCAAAATATAGCCAATTAAATCGCCAGGCTGAAGCTGTGAGATAGCGCCTTCAGCATATCTCTTCGAAGGAGACACAATCCCATTGTAATCGCCTTTAGCGATCATATTCGCATACCCGGAGCGCAGGAGAAAATGACTGAAGGAATCAGTCTGCACCCAAGTCTTGGTGCCTCCTGATTTGTAGAAATAACGCCAACCGCCGATCATCGGCAAACCGCCGCCTTCTTCCGCATCACCGACAACCTGGGAAGCGAAATTAGTACAATCCCCGCCTTTACTTGTGTAATCTAAGTATTTATTATTGTAACGATTTTTATTTCCGGCTCCCCAAGCAGTGCCTGCATATTTATTTGCATATTCGACGGCACGGGTACGGTTGTATTTTTTGCTGTTGTGTGTAACTGTCTTGTGCTTTACAGATGGAGCTAATCCATTTGAACCTTCCGCAATTTTGTTCGGATTCTCATCAAGCGGATCCAAATACCATTCACGCTCGATGGTCCACTTTCCGTTACTTTTTTTCAAAGTCATGAAATGCCTCGTACCTACTCCAAAGGATTGCGCGGGTAGAATTTTGTCGCAGTACACATAACTGATCTTAAGTGACTGCACCAATGAAATTTTTGCGGTTTCCTCAGTAATATTCAAGCGGATAATGCGGATGTTGCTGTTGGCTTCCACCAGTTTAATGGACCTTTTATTAGCCCACTCATTAATATAAGCCGTCCGGTTGCGTTCATTCTGATAAGCATTTCTGCTCAGTGCTTGATTTGTAAAATAATATTTCTGAAGCCGATCCGTCTTGCGGTCGACCAGTGTATATGCTCTTTCCGCAAACATTTGCTTAAGTGTCGTTTCAACCTCTTCATTCAGCTTGCTTTCATCTGCCTTCGTTGTATCAATAGGGAGATAAATTGAAGCAAGGAGACAAATTATAACCAACACTAATTTCTTAATCAGATTCATAATTCACCTTCCAGCTTCGTAAAGACAATCAGTCTTTTCTCATGTTCTTTTTTCTTTCTGCTATATCTTCCAGTACAGGTAATCAGGTTTAACCGGGGATCTTTGGTTTCACCAAATATTCGCTTAAGTGGAGCCTCGGATGTTACGAAGATCTCCACCGACTCTACAAGATAAGTCAGTTTACGTCCGCTGTTATTGGAGACAATAATAGCGTCTCCGCGCTTTAGCTTTTTCAAATTAAAAAAAACTGCCGGGCCCGTATAGCTGTCTACATGCCCGTCCAAGATGACATTTCCTTGTTCACCGGGTAGGACACCTGGGTAGGAAATTCCAACGAGATCCGTTTCCTTGGGTACACCTATTTGTCCGTTAGTAAGGACCGCTACCGGCTGGATTTGCGCGCTTACTCCAATTGCTGGAATAACAAGTGAGGTAGGGAGAAAAGGCTTGGGTAGAGCTGGCTTTATATTATTTTCCAGTAGAATGGATTTATCGGGTGCAGCTATTTTGTGATCCAGGGTCTGCAAAGGCTTAATTTGACTGCTATTCCCGCTAACCTTCACTGGATGTGTGTCCTTGCATCCCGCACAAGTTACAGCGATGATGATTGATATTAGCGTATAGATACATTTTTTCATGGTTTAAGAAAAGAAAGAGGGGGATATCCACCCTCTTTCATCCTTTCTACTCGGTTTGTTCGCTTGCACCGCCGAAGCCTGTTTTTGGCAACTCGGTTGCTTTTATCTTAATGCTTTTAGCCTTAATGCTTTTGGCTTTGAGACTTTTTTTATCGATAGTTTTGTGTTTAACGCTTTTCGCTTTAATACTCTTCATGTGCTTTTCCTTCTCATGCAATTTGTGCTGAGCTTTTTCTTTGTGTATCGATTCTGCATGTATTTTCTGCTCATGCTTCTCAGGCGGTGCGGTCGGAGCTGCGTAAGCAGCAGAAGCAGCAGATAAGAATAAGCAAGCTGAGACAATAGCAACAGATAGTCTCTTCATAAAGTGAATTCCTCCTAAAGTTTTTTTCCCCTTTAAATAATATCTCCGTAAATCTTTATTTTAGGTTGGTGAATTATTCCCATTTGGAGGGCCCATTCTAATTTAGCGTGAAAGTTTATATGGAAATGACTTATAATTAACACTAATACAGCATAATGAATAGGGGCAGCAAAGAGATGACACTTATTGAGAAAAGAGAGCACAGGCAGTACCCGGAGATTACTCGGCTGGAAACGTCAAGAGCCGCCTATGAACGCGATTATTCGCGTCTGATTCATTCGCCGACCTTTCGTCGGCTGCAAGGGAAATCACAGGTGTTTGGTGCAGGTACCGGGGACTATTACCGGACGCGCCTTACCCATTCCTTGGAGGTAGCGCAGATTGCTCGTGAGGCCGCCAAAAGCCTGCTGCGTTCCTACCCGGAGGTAGAAACAGGGCAAGCAGAGAATCCCGGTCTTGTTATTGATACGGAGGTGGTGGAATGTGCGGCTATCGCTCATGACTTTGGCCATCCGCCGTTCGGGCATAAAGGGGAAGAGGTGCTCGACAGTATTCTGCAGCAGCTCATCGAAGACAAGACGAACGAGGAAGCTAAACGGGCAGATGCGGGCCCGGTACAACGGCAGCTGATTCATGAGAATATGAAGCGGCGGTATGAACATTTTGAGGGCAACGCTCATAACTTTCGTCTGATTATGTTCCTGGAGAAACGCGAGAATATTGACGGACTCAACTTGTCTGATGCTGTACTGCTGGGAATTAACAAATACCCTTTTCCCGGCACCGTGCTCAAAAAGGGCATGTATCTGCATGAATGGAACTATATCTCAAATATCCGCAGCCAGTGGGGCATCCCTGCCGGCAAGAAGACGCTGGAAGCCCAGCTTATGGATTTGTGCGATGATATCGCCTATTCGGCACATGATCTGGAAGACGGCATAAAGGCCGGTAAGATTGAGGTACATGAGCACTTTATGAATGATCCCTACACCCAACGGTTAGTTGTGGAAAAGATCACGACGCTGGAAGATTTCTTTTGGAAGGACTGGAAGGAAGAGGGCATCCGCGCTAAAGTTGCAGAGGTATTAAGTTCGTTCCTTCGAGTCTGGGAAGAGAAGATGCCTACCTGTGAAAATGATTATTCTCGAACCCGCCGTGAAGTTAAGGCTTATTGGGTGAGTACCTTTGTTGCCAGCCTCGGAGTTATTCCGGATGGGGATTGGAAGAAGGTCACTTTTATTAAGGAAGGTCAAGAAGACGAGGATATGCTGCGGACGGTAAGTGTGCTGAAAAGCTTTGCCTGGGTTACGATGATTCGTGATTTGCGTGTTCAGCGGCTGCAGAAGAGAAGCGAGTGGATTTTGCGTCGGTTATGGGCGGCTTTCCTTGATCCGGAAACCTCAAAGGCGATCATTCCTTCGGACTGGCTGCAGCGTTTTGAGAAGGATCAGTTGCAGATCAAGCCGATCTGGACTTGGGAGCATATGGTGATTGATTATATCGCCGGAATGACGGATTCTTTTGCCGAAAAAATCTACAATGAGCTATACGGTCTGAAGGTCGGTTCGATTTACGATTTGGATTAGTTAGTTCTGAGCACAGCCCGGCCGTTTGCTAATGGTGCGATAAAGAGGCAACGCCGGTGCTGGAACGCTTAAAGGATTGGCATCTGTTCATGTTTGTTTGTGCAATGTGCTGAAATATTGATAGCATCTATTTTTTTGCTTGTTTATGAAAATGAAAAGTAACACTATGTAAGAATATGAAATGTTTTTGAAAAGGTTTAGGGGGCGTACATATGAAAAAAAGTCCGGGAGTTAAGGACTCGGCTGGCAAGAGGTTCGGAGGAAAATTTACAAACGTGGTGCAGAACAGCAGACAAAGCATCAGTTTCAAGATGGCTGCCAGCTATGCCGTATTGGCGCTCTTGTTTTTGCTTTCCGGATTAACTTCAATTTATCAAATGAATGGCATGCAGAAGAATACGGATGATCTCGTCAGCCAGATGATCCCTGCGCTGGAGAGAATCCACAATCTTAATTATTACACCGAGCATATCATGTCTATTAGTATGCAGCATATTCAAAGCTCCGATCAGGCGGAGAAAGAGAAGCTGGATGAGGAACGGAACCAGTTTATCCGTAAGGTAGCAGATACCATGAAGAGCTATTCGCAAACACTGGAAATAGAAGCTCAGAAGCAGCAATTTCAATTGGTGAGCGCTAAATGGACTGAATACTTGAGCATTAACAACCAGGCGATCAAGTTGAGTACCTCGGAGGATGATGAGCTGGCATTGGAAGTATCCAATAAGGGAATATCCGCCTTTAATTCGATGCAGACCGACCTGGAGGTTCTGGTTAAGAATAGTCAGGATGAGGCTGCGGCCAAAGGTGCAATGTCAGTTCGTATTTTCCATACTTCTCTTACATTGATCATTATAATGATTGTGCTGGTTCTGCTAGTTATTGGAGTGATCAATAGTTTCATTCGCCGCAATTTTATCAATCCCCTAAAAAGAGTAACCGGGCATTTACAGCGAATTGCCGGAGGTGATTTGACCGCAGAGGATACTTTTATCGCTAATCAGGATGAAGTCGGATTGTTGGCTAAGACTGTGAACGAAATGAACAGAGCTTTGCTGGAGATTGTGAATCGTATCCGCAATGTCTCACAAATCATCGGAGATCAGAGCGAAATGTTGGTGGGTTCGATATCGGAAACGAAGGAAGGTGGCATTCAGATCGCTGCCACTATGGAAGAATTAGCAACCGCCGCTGGAAGTCAAGCTGAAGCGGCTGTAGATGCTTCCAAAGCTATAGAAGATCTGAATATGCTGATAGAAGCTTTTTCAAATAAAGGCAATGAGCTTACGCTTCATTCTCAGCAGGTACTGCTTAAGGGTGACCGCGGCCAAGTATTAATGGAAAGCTCAGTGGCTCAGATGGGGCAGATCTCAGCAGTTGTATCGCAATCGATGGAGAATGTACAAGAGCTGAATCGTAAGAATGAAGGGATCTTCCGGCTGGTAGGTTCTATCCGCAGCATTTCCGAGCAAACCCATTTGCTGGCGATTAATGCTGCTATTGAAGCGGCGAGAGCTGGGGAGAGCGGCCGTGGCTTCGCAGTCGTAGCCACAGAGGTTCGCAAGCTGTCGGAGGATGTGCAGCGGACCGTTTCGGAGATTACCGGGATTACACAAGGGATTCAGCAGGAGTCACAAGAAGTGGTTAGATCGTTGCGTGAAGGGGTCAAGAAGACAGAGGAAGGCAGCCGTCAAATTGTTGAAACGGGTGAAGCTTTAGCCGAAATTAACCGCTCGGTTCAGGGCATGGCAGCAACGATCGAAACGATGGGTACTGACCTGCAGCAGATGACGGGGTCCAGTGAATCCATGAATGAATTCAGCCAGCATATCTCGGCATTATCTCAGCAATCTGCAGCAGCAGTAGAGGAAACAGCCGCTTCTATCCAAGAGCAGGTACACTCCACGAGTGAAGTGGCAGCAGCCATTGAGTATCTGAAGAAGTTATCTGGAGAGCTGAAGGAATCTGTAACCCGATTTCAGGTGTGAAGTAAGGGAATGGGGTGTCCCAGTAGCTGATAAATGGCTACTGGGACACCCTATTTTTCAAAATATAGGAATTTAATACTGGCGGCTGTAATCAATCAAATTACGTGTTGGTGTTCCTGTTTCTAAATATGATTTCATATTGTGGATGAAAATATCAACGACCCGTTCGGTATAGCGGTCTGTTACCCCAGCACAATGGGGAGTGATGATAACCTGCTCCATAGCCCAGAGAGGATGATCCTGCGGTAGAGGTTCTGTCTCAAATACATCCAGCCCTGCTCCACGGAGATGTCCGCTAGTTAGAGCTGCAATCAGGTCTTCTGTATTAGTGGTATCGCCCCGGCCGATGTTAATATAATAGGATCCCTGCTTAAAGGCGGAGAAGATAGTGGAATTAAACAAATGTTGTGTTTCATCGGTAAGCGGGAGCGAGTTGATAATGAAATCACCCTGGCTTACGGCTTCCTGTAAATGATCGGTGGTGAATACTTGATCAAAATCAGCCACTGGATGGCCTGAACGGCTGACACCGATCGTCTTCATTCGGAAGGCTTTGGCAATTCGGGCTGTTTCACTGCCAATAGCTCCAGTGCCGGCTATAACGGCTGTTTTGCCGGAGAGCTCGCTTTCACTGCCATCCGAGTGCCACAGGCGGTTCTGTTGATTGCGAACTGCTATATGCAGGTTCCGTGTAAAGAGCAGCATGAAGCCAAAGATCACTGCTGAGATGGGTTCGGCATGAACTCCAGTGGCATTGGTTAGGAGAATGCCACGTTCTGCCAAGCGTTCAAGCGGTAGCTTCTCAATTCCGGCAGACCAGGTCTGCAGCCAGCGGAGTGCTGAATCTGGGCGCAGCAGTGTATCGCTGATGCCTTTGGCCCAGCCGATGACAATTTCCGCCTCTCCAAGTTGCTGCAGATCAGGATTCTTGGAGTTTCCCTGTAGTAATGTATAACCTGGGGCAACGGCTCTAATACTCTCTTGCTGCTGAGATGTAAGTGGCTGAAAATAGATGATGGATTTAGTCAAGTTGTTTCCCTCCCGGTATACTATTTAATAAATGTGGACAATGTATAGGTTTAAGGATAACAAATCTACTCGAAAAGGTGAAATTGCGATGGAAATGAAGAAACCTGCCAACCAAACCGAGCGTCTGTTCGTTGCAATCAAATTACCTGCTGAGGTTCGTGAAGCTATGGGACGCATCAGCAACCGCTTGTCACAACAATTGCGGTTTGCCAAATGGACATTTCCTGAGGATTATCATATTACGCTGCAATTTTTGGGTGACACCCCTGTGGAGGATATTCCTGCTATAATCAAGGCGCTGAAGCAGGTGGCTGCGGAAAGTACACCCTTTGAATTGACGTTACAGGAGTGGGGGACATTTGGTACCCCGGCTGCTCCACGAGTATTATGGGCGGGTCTTTCCGGGGATATGGACAAGCTGAAACAGCTGCAGCAGAAAGTAACTTTGGCTACACTTCCCTTGGGATTTACGGCCGAAGCGAGGGAATATAATCCCCATCTTACCATGGCTCGAAAATACCGCGGCGACACTCCTTTTAGTGCTGACTGGCTTCAAGACTTGCGTATGCAGGAGGTTGAAGTGGAGTCTAGCCTTATAGGCAGTTACTGGACGATCGATAGTATTATGGTGTATGCTACCATGATGCATGCCATTCCTATGTATGAAATTATTGAAAACATAACATTTTTCTAAAAAAATCGACAGGAAAGTTTTCAAAGCTTCCATTTTCGGTTACATACAAATAGGAATGTGCCGTAAAATAGGAGGAATAAAATGTTAATATTTAAACAAAACCGCTGTATTGCGCTACTTGTTGGCGTGATCCTAGTGTGTTTCTCTGCTATAAGCTTGCTATATCCTGGTCAAGTCACGGAGGGGAAGCTGCAAAAAGTTCAATTGGTTAAGCTGCAGTCAGTCGGTCGGGCTTCCGTGCTTGCTCTTGTGCCACACGTAGCGTTATCTAGTGGGACAAAGATAAATAGTACTGTTCATTCTAGTCTTACTAACATAGCCGTTCATCTTAGTCCCGCCTGGAAGCCGGAACAAAGAACGGAATGGGTTAGCCGACACCAACTTGCGCAAGCAGCTACTGCACAACCTGCCAGTGTTCACGTGAAGGCTGCTGTAGTCACAACTTCGCTAGCAGCGCAGAAGGTGCAGAAACAGACAGCAATAGCAACAAAAGTGAAGCAGGCCGTTGTCAAAAAGGCCGTGATCACGCAGCAACATCCCCCCGCAATATTGTTCTTCTCACGGACGAAGCTATTAAGCCAGGATCAGCAAAGTCAGGCCACCTGGAAATACGCAGTATCCGAAGAAGACCTGCTTCTGCTGCAGAAGATTGTAATGGCAGAGGCGGAAGGCGAACCGTACCAGGGCAAGGTGGCAGTCGCCAACGTTGTTCTGAATAGGCTGCGGTCAGCCAATTTTCCCGACACGATATACAAAGTAATCTTTCAAAAAAGCCAGTTCAGTCCTGTAGCGAACGGACGGTTTGAACGGGTGACGCCCAATGGAGATAGTATAAAGGCAGTAAATGCTGCACTTTCCGGAGTGAAAGAAGTCACTGATGACACCTATTTCTTCCTGTCGCTAAAGCTCGCCCAAGATCTTACAGTGAAGAATTCGCGGGAGTATGCCAAGACGATCGGGGATCATACTTTTTATAAATGATTTGACGAATCTGTTAGCCTCAGCTATATATAGGGTAAACTAAACTATATGAATCAGGAGGGAACAGCAGTCATGAAAATCACCTATTACGGCCACTCAGCTCTGCTAGTGGAGACAGAGAGTGCCAAAGTTATCATTGATCCTTTCTTGTCAGGTAATCCGAATTCCGGTATTTCACCAGAAGAGATTTCTGTAGATGCCGTTCTGCTTACTCACGCTCATTCCGACCATTTTGGAGATGCTCTAGAGATCGCCAAACGTAACGATTGCCCAATATTTGCTGTCTATGAGCTTGCGGACTATTGCCAGGCTAAGGGAGCAAAGGTTAAGCATATGAATATTGGCGGCAGTCATACTTATGGTGCCATTACCGTCAAATATACTCAAGCCTTTCATTCTTCTTCTATTCAAGAGGGCGAATTCTGGATTTACGGCGGGCAGCCTGCGGGCATTCTGTTGACGATTGAGGGCAAAACTTTATTCCACTCTGGTGATACAGCATTATTCGGAGATATGCGTCTGATTGGAGAAAGAAATGCAATTGATATTGCCGCCTTGCCCATCGGTGATATGCTGACTATGGGACCTGATGATGCGTTGCTGGCTGCACGCTGGCTACGGGCAGAGAAGGTCATTCCCTTGCATTATAATACGTTCCCTGCTATAGCTCAGGACGGTGCTGATTTCTGTGACCGTCTGAAGCAGGAGGGAATCGAAGGCTTTCCACTTAAGGCGGGGGAGAGTATAGAAGTCTAATTAATCTCACGGCGATCATAACAAAAAAAGCAGGCAGGTCCAGAGAAACTCGGACTGCCTGCTTTTTTGTTATTCTGTTCCTTAAGGTGTCAGATATACAGGTTCTTCATTTCGGGCTTGTGCCCGTAAACCTTGGGCTTCTCTAGCCCTATCTGCTGTTTTGCCCAGCATCTCCAGTACAGTTGTAGCGCAATTGCTCGGCTGATGGCGGTCCGGTGCAAGCCTGCGTCTGCGCTGCTCTTCCAGGTCTGCATATTCACGAAGCAGCATCGAGAACCATTTGTTCACTACGGTGGCATCCAACACTTCTGCTAAACCAAGCTCAACAAAGTATTGGCAATTCTTCTCTTCCTGGCCGGGAATGGCTTTATAGAAGAGCATAGGGATTCCCTTAGCTTGACCTTCCGTACAGGTCATCCCACCAGGCTTGGTAATCAGCAGGTCGGAAGCATCCATCAGCTTATTGATTTCACTGCTGTAGCCAAGAATTTTTACATTGGGATGCTGGAGTAGAGGGTTAGCTCGCATCTTTGCTACTAATTTGTCATTGCTGCCCATGCAGAATATGAGTTGGATCTCACCCATCCTCGCTGTGAGGGAGTTCATGATTTTTTTGCCGAACATCAATCCCCAGCCTCCGCCCATTATGAGCACTGTCGGAATATCGGAAAGACCCAGTTCTTTACGCAGCAGAGTCTTGTTGGAACGTTCCCAGAACTTTGGATGAACCGGAATTCCGGTCACTGTGACAAGCTCAGGAGCGATTCCCCGACCGGTCAGGATCGACTTGACCCGTGGAGTAGACACTAGATAGCCATTAACCTCCGAATTGACCCAGCTGCCGTGGGCATCATAATCGGTGATCAATGTATAGAGCGGCACGTTGAGTCCACGGCGCTTTAATCTGGAGATGACGGCCCCCGGGATGGGATGGGTGCAGATAATCAAATCCGGCTTTAGCTGCTCAATGACCTGTGAGGCATGTGTATAAAAAATCCGGTGAAGCGCCAGCTTGGTCAACCGGTTCAGTGATTTATCATATTGTGTTTTATACATCATGCCGACCAGCTTTGGCTGACTGCTGACCGTCTTTCGGTAAGCGGAAAGAATCCAAGGAGCTACAGTCGGGTTAAGGAACTTACCCAGTTCAATAACTCGGCACTGAACATCGGGGTTCAGCAGCTTGATTCCTTCGGCTAGAGCATAGGCTGCCCCTGTGTGGCCCGTACCGAAGCCTTCCGAAAACAGCAGTACTCTTTTCTTTCGCATAAGTTCACCTGCTACTTTCCTACTCGATAGAATTGCTAAGTCTCTTCTTATTATACTAGGAAAAACGCTTCACTTCTCACATTATACAAATTAGACGTAAATAGAAAGTTAAAACACTGCAAAAATTAAAAATATAAATATTTGCCCGGAGTCTTGCAAAGGCAACGACAAAGTGCTAAAGTAATAAATGACCAAGTGACCGGATTAGTAAAATGGTCAATAGCGCATGGCAACGATATTTTCTGGAGAAAGGAAGTGTATAGATGGCTGTGATAGATCGAAGGCAGCAAGTGCTGAAGGCCGCGACTAAATCTTTTTCACTATTCGGCTATAAAGCAACTACAATGGATCAGGTCGCTAAAATAGCGAACGTGGGCAAGGGAACTATTTACACCTTTTTTACAAATAAAGAGCAGTTGTTTGATGAGATCCTGCGCGATGTAACGTTAGAAATGAAGTCGATTGCCGAACGGGAAATCAAACGTGACAAACCCTTCTTTGATAATCTGCACCGTGTGCTGGATGCTCTGCTGGATTTTCGAAGCGAACACGAGCTATTCATTAAGCTTTCCCAGGAGAATCGCGAAGTCGGAACGCCGCAGGCGCAAGAAGGACTAGACAAGATCGAGAACGTTGTTCTTGAGTATTTGGAAAGGGAGGTGGAATTCGCGATTCGTCAGGGAGAGATTAAGCCCTGTGATTCCAAAATTATATCAATGGTAATGTTCAGACTATATATTGTACTGACTGCTGTACTGAACAAGATACACGAACCTTTGAGCAAAGAGGAAATCAAGACGTACTTTCATTTATTTTTGGCTGAAGGACTGGCGCTGTAAGTGTGAGGCTCACGAATCAATAAGCGAGTAGTTGCCAACAAGGATAGCGCTCGGTAATTTTTTATGCCCATGACTGACTAAGTGGGGGAAATGGTCATACAGTATTACTGAAAATTTCACAAAATAGCATTTCATACAAAGCAATTAAAGAGAGCATATGAGCATAAGGAGAGAACCAGAATGAAATCATTATCCGTATTTACCAAGGACCTTGGTGCGGCGCTTAGAAATCCGAAAGTGCTTATTCCGATGTTCGTTGTCCTGTTCATTCCAGTGCTGTATAGTGGATTGTTCCTGAAAGCATTCTGGGATCCATACGGCAAAATGAGTGATTTGCCCGTCGCTGTTGTGAATGAAGATAAGGGTGCCGAATATGAAGGCCAAAAGCTTACTGCCGGAAATGACATGATTGCAGAGCTCAAAAAGACCGATGGCTTCCAGTGGAATTTTGTCACCCGCGAGCAAGCAGATGCCGGACTTAAGGACAATAGTTATTATATGGCGATTGTGGTCCCAGAAGACTTCTCTGCGAAAGCTACGACACTTCTGGATGATGAGCCACAGCAGGCTAAGATTATTTATGAGCCGAATGAAGGCTACAACTTTCTGGCTGGCCAGATCGGCGGTACGGCTGTAAAGGATATTAAGACAAAGGTTTCGGCTAAGGTAACCGAAGCTTATACAGAATCAGTATTTGATAAGATTACAGAAATCTCCAGCGGGATCAGTGAAGCCGGAGATGGAGCAACCCAAATCGCCGATGGTGCAGGGAAGCTGGATGACGGTGCTGTCAAGCTGCAGGAGAATCTTCTGCTGCTGACAGATGGTACTGGGAAGCTGCTGAATGGTGTAGCGCCGCTTACTAAAGGCGTAACTGATCTGAATACCGGTGCAGCGGCACTGGAATCCGGCAGCAGCACGTTGGCCGGCGGCTTGCAGCAATTGTCTGCTGCACATAAGCAGCTTCAGGATGGCGTTACGCAAAGCACTGCCGGCAGCAAGCAATTAAGTGACGGCTTGCAGAAGACGGCAGCGGGTGCTGCACAACTGCAGGCTGGAACACAGTCAGCAGTAGAAGGCACTACCAAGCTGCAAGCAGGAACTGCCTCTGTTGTGGATGGCAGTGCAAAGCTGCAAGCAGGCTTGACCTCCTCTGTGGATGGCAGTGCGAAGCTTGCAGCGGGTTTGAAGGCTTCGACAGATGGCAGCGTGAAGGTAAGCGCAGGCGCTAAAGCGGTATCCGATGGGCTGCAGCAGCTGGCGAAATCCGATCCACAGCTGGCAGCTAGCCCAGCCGTACAAAAGCTGCTGGCAGCTAGCGCAGCAGTCGCTACTGGAAGCGAACAGCTGCAGCAGAGTCAGCAGCAGTTAGCCGAGGGCGCAACTGCGCTGCACAGTGGTCAGGAACAGCTAGTGCTTGGTGCAGATCAGCTGCACACAGGTGCGCAGCAGCTGGATGCGGGTGTAACTCAGCTGCACGCGGGTGCTCAGCAGCTTAATGCAGGCAGCACACAGCTGCTGAATGGTCAGAAGCAGCTGTCTCAAGGTGCATCCACGCTTGCAGCCGGCGGCAATAAACTTGCCGCAGGAATGAAGCAGTTCGGCGCGAAACTTAGTGAAGCTGCCGCAGGCGGCACTCAGCTTGCCGCAGGTGGTAAAGCGCTCGAAGCCGGAACCTCGACGCTCTTGAGCGGCGTAGGCCAGCTGGGCAGCGGTATCAGTTCCGTAGCTGATGGCTCGAAGCAATTGTCTGATGGTGCAGGCGAGCTGAAGAAGGGCATGGATGATCTGAAATCCGGATCGAGTGAATTGGCAAGCAAGCTCACGGATGCTGCAGCACAGACAAGTACTGTGAAGAAAACAGATGCAATGGTGCAAATGTTCGCTCAGCCTGTAGAAATTGAGACGCAAGTAGTCAACGAAGTGCCGAACTATGGCACGGGTTTTGCTCCATACTTCCTGTCACTTGGGTTGTTCGTCGGTGCCCTGATCTGCACACTGGTTATCCCTATGCGTGGGTCGGAAGTTATCGGTGCAAGCCGCTTTAACCGCTTCATCAGTCGGACATTATCCTTCTCAATGATGAGTTTGATCCAGTCACTCTTAGCATCCATTGTCGTCTTGTACGGTCTGGGGCTGAATGTACAGAATGTACCCCTCTTCTACGCATTCACCTTTATTACAAGTATCTCTTTCATGTGGGTGATTCAAGCCGTGGTAACTTGGCTGGATCAACCGGGACGTTTCGTTGTTATCGTACTTCTTATATTCCAATTAACGACAAGCGCGGGTACGTTCCCACTGGAATTGATTCCAAACTGGATGAAGTTCTTCAATCCATTACTGCCAATGACGTATAGTGTCAGAGGTTTCAAGTCCGTGATCTCTACTGGTGATTACAGTGCGATGTGGGCAGATGCAGGTACACTTGCCATTTATGGAATTGTCTTCCTCGCACTTACACTGGCGTACTTCATGACCCGAGATCTGGAAAGTGAAGTTGAAGTCACAAGTGAACAAGTGTTGACTGTATAATTCGACAATCAAGAAGAAACGGCTTTGCTGTCCTTTTTAGGGATGGTATCCGTTTCTTCAAGAAATATAAGGATAAGTTATCGTGTGAACATATAAATTCTTATATTTTTAAAAAGTTGGAAATATAACAAAAGAGCGCCCCCAATGGGGTGCTCTTTTGTTGTAAGCTAATAAATGAACGTTTTTGCAATGTGACAAGCAGGGTAAACATTGATTAAAACGTTTACATTGCATAAGTGCTTATTCGGTTTTTGTGCATATTTATGCACTGGGGAGATTTTTTACGCTTTTATTCACTAAAGCTGTGCTGCAAAAGCATTTGTTAATCAAACTCATAAAAAAGTTTAAATTGCGCTCATGTCAGGTCGATGATAAAATAATATAACCAATCTGCCTTGAATATTTATTAAGATTTAATGTGAAATATTTCTTGAGATAACTTCCACTTTATAATAGAAAGGTTGCGTGAGATGAGACACACTGAACTGCCCAGCAAACAGGGCCTTTACGATCCTCAGTTCGAAAAAGATGCTTGTGGCATGGGGTTTGTAGCCCATATTAAAGGCAAACCGTCCCATGATATTGTAACTAACGCTTTAACTATGCTCTTTAATATGGAGCATCGGGGAGGCCAAGGAAGCGAACCTAACTCTGGTGACGGAGCTGGTATCATGCTGCAAATTCCGCATCGTTTCTTTGCCGGTGAAGCCAAGAAACTTGGTTTTGAATTGCCGAAGCAAGGACATTATGGCGTGGGCATGATCTTTTTGTCACATAACGAGGAGATTCGCGCTCGCCATGAAGCTCTTCTGAGCGATATTATCGCTGAAGAAGGTCAAGAAGTGCTCGGTTACCGTGACGTGCCTACCTATGATGAAATGCTGGGCAAAACGGCTAAAGCCGCCAAACCTTATGTACGTCAAGTATTTATCGCTCGTTCAACTGCGATTTCTGATGATATGGATTTTGAACGCAAACTGTATGTTATCCGTAAACGCGCCGAGCTTGCTATCCGTTATGGCAATGTAGAAGAAAGTGAATCCTTCTACGTGCCAAGCTTATCCTGTCGCAAGATCGTATACAAGGGTATGTTGACTACTGTGCAAGTAGGACAATTCTATCTGGACCTGCAGAGTGAAGAGCTGGAATCGGCTATCGCGATGGTTCACTCCCGTTTCAGCACCAACACGTTCCCTAGCTGGGAGCGGGCGCATCCCTATCGCTTTATGATCCATAATGGCGAGATTAACACACTGCGCGGTAATGTAAACTGGATGCACGCTCGTCAATCACTGTTCAAGAGTGAAGTCTTCGGAGAATCCTTAAGTCAGATCAAACCGGTGATTAACCCAGATGGTTCGGATACAGCGATGTTCGATAATACCTTTGAATTCCTGTACCTTAGCGGACGCTCCCTGCCACAGGTTGCCATGATGATGGTTCCTGAACCTTGGAGCAACCATAATAGTATGGATGAGAAGAAGAAGGCTTTCTATGAATATCACAGCACCTTGATGGAGCCATGGGATGGACCAGCAGCGATGGGCTTTACTGACGGCGTGCAGATTGGCGCTATTCTCGACCGTAACGGTCTGCGTCCAGCACGTTATTATGTAACCAAAGACGATATGATTATATTGTCCTCCGAGGCAGGAGTGCTAGATATTCCCGCAGAGAACATCCTTTACAAAGACCGCTTGAAACCAGGACGTATGCTGCTTATAGATACGAAGGAAGGCCGCATTATTTCTGATGAAGAGGTTAAAGCGTCGATTGCTTCCGAGCAGCCGTACCGTGAGTGGCTGGATGAGCATTTGATCAGCTTGGCCGATCTTCCGGATGCACCGGAGCTGCCTAATCCGAAGCACGACAATGTACAACAGCTTCAGCAGGCTTTTGGCTATACGTTTGAAGATTTACGCAAGGTGCTGGAACCCATGGCATCAACGGGTGCGGAATCCGTAGTCTCGATGGGTTATGATTCTCCACTGGCTGTGCTGTCGGATCGGCCGCAGCGGCTCTATAATTACTTCAAACAAATGTTCGCCCAGGTAACCAATCCGCCAATCGATGCAATTCGCGAAGAGCTGGTTACGTCTACAACTACGACAATCGGACCTGAGCGCAACCTGCTGAAACCGGAACCGGAAAGCTGTCGACAGATCACGCTGGATACACCAATTCTTTCCAATGAGGATTTTGCCAAGATCCGCCATGTCCGCCGTGCAGGCTTCAAATCGATGTCGATTCCAATTCTGTTCCCGGCTGAGCTTGGCGGAGAAGGCATGCGGCTCGCCCTTGAACGCATGAACGAGGCCGCTGACCGTGTCATGGCCAAGGGACATAACATTCTTATACTGTCCGACCGCGGTGTAGACCGTGAGAATGCGGCGATTCCGGCATTGCTTGCCGTGTCCAGCCTGCATCACCATCTAATCCTGCAAGGAACACGGACTAAAGTGAGCATCTTGCTGGAATCCGGTGAACCACGTGAAGTTCATCATTATGCGCTTCTGCTCGGCTATGGCGTAAGTGCGGTAAATCCGTATCTGGCCTTCGAAAGTCTGGATGATATGATCGGCCAAGGCCTGCTGCGTGGAATCTCGCATGAGAAGGCTGTGAAGAATTATATTAAAGCGGCGACTAAGACCGTTGTCAAAATATTGTCCAAAATGGGCATATCCACGATTCAGTCGTACCGTGGTGCGCAGATTTTTGAAGCGGTGGGCTTGAACTCTGAATTCGTGGACCAGTATTTCACCTGGACGCCTTCCCGTATTGGCGGAATTGGTCTCGAGGAAGTGGCTATTGAGGCTCTTACTCACCATAACCGTGCTTTCACCGAGAAGGACGGCAATGATAAGGTACTTGATTCCGGTGGCGAATATCAATGGCGCAGCGATGGGGAGGATCATCTGTTTAATCCGCAGACGATTCATATGCTTCAGCACTCTGTACGCAGCGGCGATTACGAGTTATATAAGAAATACGCTACGCTTGTTCAGGGAGAAAGCGAGAAGTTTCAGACCCTTCGTTCGCTGCTGCAGTTCAATTCACCTTATGAGTCCATTCCGCTGGATGAGGTAGAATCAGCCGCCTCTATTATGAAACGCTTTAAGACAGGGGCAATGTCCTTCGGTTCGATCAGTAAGGAAGCGCATGAGACGCTGGCAATCGCGATGAACAGAATCGGCGGCAAGAGCAATACCGGCGAGGGCGGTGAAGATCCGGCGCGGTTTATTCCGGACAGCAACGGCGATTCCCGCCGCAGTGCCATTAAACAGGTAGCATCGGGACGTTTCGGAGTCACTTCGAATTATCTCGTTAACGCAGATGAAATCCAGATCAAGATGGCACAAGGAGCTAAACCGGGAGAAGGCGGGCAGCTTCCAGGACGTAAGGTATATCCTTGGGTTGCTGAGGTTCGCGGCTCTACGGCAGGCGTGGGTCTAATCTCACCTCCACCGCATCATGATATTTATTCCATTGAGGATTTGGCGGAGCTGATCTATGATCTGAAGAATGCCAATCCACGTGCTGCGATTAACGTTAAGCTTGTATCTGAGGTTGGTGTAGGCACGATTGCGGCCGGTGTGGCCAAAGGGCGTGCTGATATTATCCTGATCAGCGGTTATGACGGCGGGACAGGCGCATCGCCTATGAACTCTATCCGTCATGCAGGTCTTCCATGGGAGCTGGGTCTGGCTGAAACTCATCAGACTTTGATGCTGAACAATCTGCGTGACCGAGTTGTATTGGAAACAGACGGTAAGATGCTGAGTGGCCGCGATTTGGCGGTAGCCGTATTATTGGGTGCCGAAGAGTATGGCTTCGCCACAGCACCACTTGTATCAGTTGGATGTATTATGATGCGTGTATGTCACATGGACACTTGTCCGGTTGGTGTAGCTACTCAGAATCCAGAGCTTCGTAAGAACTTTACCGGAGATCCACAGCATGTCGTTAACTTTATGACCTTTATCGCCGAGGATTTGCGGGAAATTATGGCCAGTCTTGGCTTCCGTACCATTCAAGAAATGGTAGGTCGTACGGATTGTCTGGATGCTGTGCAGGCATCGCATCACTGGAAGAAAAAAGGTGTAGATCTTAGCAGCTTGCTGCACACTCCAAAATTAGCAGAAGGAAGCACACGTTACCGTAGCCAATATCAGAACCATGGCCTTGAAGAGACGCTAGACGTCTCCACACTGCTGAAGCTGGCAGAACCTGCCTTGGAGAACGGAACGCTTGTAGAGGCTTCTCTGCCCATTAGGAACGTTAACCGTGCGGTTGGTACCATTCTGGGCAGTGAACTGACACGTAAATATGGCGCAGCAGGTTTGCCTGACGATACGATTCGTCTGAACTTCACTGGTTCTGCAGGACAAAGTTTGGGTGCATTCATGCCGAAGGGAATTACGATTACGGTTGAAGGCGACTCCAATGACTATGTCGGTAAAGGTCTATCCGGCGGCAAGATCATCATCAAACCATCACCTTTGGCTACTTTTGCAGCTGAAGATAACATTATTATCGGGAATACGGCGCTTTACGGAGCAACAGGCGGCGAAGCTTATATCAGCGGTATCGCCGGCGAACGATTTGGTGTCCGCAACTCTGGGGCAAATGTTGTTGTAGAAGGCGTGGGCGACCACGGCTGTGAATACATGACCGGCGGACGCGTGGTAGTGCTTGGCGAGACTGGTCGCAACTTTGCGGCGGGCATGTCAGGTGGTATTGCTTACGTGTACGACCCTGACAATACTTTTGTCAGCCGCTGCAACCTGGAAATGGTATTGCTGGAGCGGGTAGAAGAGCCAGAGGAAATTGCTGAGCTGCAGGGCCTGATTGTCCGTCATACGGAGCTTACAGGCAGTGTGCTTGGATCACGGGTACTTGAACAGTGGGCAGATAATTTGCCGAAGTTCGCCCGTGTAATTCCGAAGGATTATAAACGTATGATGCAGCAGATTCGTAAGGTAGAAGAAAGCGGACTGACGGGTGAGGCTGCTTTGATGGCCGCTTTTGAAGCGAATATGCGCGAGCTCGCACGTGTAGGTGGCTAATTCATGGCTATTGAAATACAGCCATTTATACAATCAATAAGGTCGAACTGAATCACAGGCATCACTAACAAAGGGGCTTGACGTGCTTCCGCTTGCGGAAGGGGTCAGGTCCCTTTTTATAACCCTTATATTTCTTCTTGAGGCTTGCGTAGTTCACTAAGAACAATAAAAAAATATATTATATACAGTTGCAATATACAGTTGAACTGTATATAATATGACTATATAGTTCAACTGTATATAAAGGTGGGAGCGTAGTGAATAGAAATTCTTTGTTACCTTTAACAGAGACAACGTATTACATAATGTTAGTGTTACAAGAACCTGCCCATGGCTATCTAATTATGCAAAAGGTAGAAGAAATGAGTCTGGGAGACGTACGGATTGCCGCTGGGACGTTATATGGTGCAGTTGAAAATTTACTGAAGCTTCAATTAATTGAACGAATTGCAGATGGTGACAATCGGAGAAAGGTTTATGTACTAACGGCAAAAGGACGTGAACTTTTAGGGCAGGATGCTAAACGAATGAATCATATGACAAGCCTTTTAAAGGAGATGGATTATGATGTGGAAATTTAAGCTGTTTGTTAATTTTAGGAAAGAAGAAGAATGGTTAAATGTGTGGCTTCAGAAGGGTTATGAGTTAATAAAGGTAAACAGAATGGGGATTTATACTTTTAAGACAACCGAACAACGGAATCAAGTCATTAAGATTGACTTTCAAGTATTGAAAACCAAAGGTCACTTAGAGAATTACGAAGCTCTGTATGAAGAATTCGGCTGGAGGCATATTGCTGGAAACAAAGGATATTCTCATCATTATTTAATCAAAGAGAAGGATGGTCAGAATATACTTTTTTCCGACAATCCTTCTGAAGCTGCTCTTTACAAACGTCTGGCGACGTATTACGGGACCGCGGCGATTATACCGTTTGTATTTCTTTTTAATCATAATGCAGTGACATTTTTTTTAAATCCGAAAGCAGCTTATTTAACCCAGGGCCTATGGCAAATGGAGAATTCGGATTTCTGGTCCGCATTCCTATTTGAAACTCCGTTTGCATTCATGAGAATTAGTTTGGTTTGGATTTTTCCCATAATTACATTGATATTTTTATATAACTTTTTTAAATATCAGACCATTGCAAAGAACATCAAGAACAAATTGTAGCTGCTAGGGGAATGGAGCAATGATTAGTAGAACTGTGACTCCCATTAATTTAATTCCAATTTTCAAAAAAAGGATATATGTGGTAAAATGTGTTTTAGATGAAAGGAAGTGAGACTATGCCGAACACGGCAGAAAAAGTGGAACCTGTAGCTCGCCTGCAGGGAGTGAGCAAGAAAATGGGCGCCAAGACGCTAATTAGCGATCTAACGCTGGATATTCCAGCGGGTCAAATTTTTGGTTTCCTAGGGCCAAATGGAGCAGGGAAGACAACTACGATCCGGATGATGGTGGGTTTGATCTCCATTAGCAGCGGTGACATTCTGATCTGTGGCCGCAGTATTAAAGATCATTTTGAAGAGGCGGTAGCCAATATTGGCGCCATCGTAGAGAATCCTGAAATGTACAAGTTCCTGAGCGGATATCAGAATCTGCGCCAATATGCGCGCATGGTGTCAGGTGTGAGCAAACAACGGATTGATGAAGTTGTAGAGCTGGTAGGACTTGGAGCGAGGATTCATGACAAGGTGAAGACTTACTCATTGGGCATGCGCCAACGGCTTGGCGTAGCTCAGGCGCTGCTGCACCGGCCGAAGCTGCTGATTCTGGATGAGCCGACGAACGGGCTAGATCCGCAGGGCATCCGGGAGCTTCGTGACTATTTGCGCCGCCTTTGCCAGGAGGAAGGGACGACTGTTTTCGTATCCAGTCACTTGCTGTCCGAGATGGAGCTGATGTGCGATAGTGTAGCCATCATTCAGAATGGACGGCTGGTAGATGTGAAACAGCTGAAGACGGTAGGAGATGTCATTATGCCGATCGGTGAAACCTTGTTTGAGGTGGATGAGCCCGAAGCAGCACTGGCACTGATCGGTCGCGGAGTCTTAAAGAACGGAGGCATTGTCCTCGCAGCAACACGGGAGGAAATCGCCGAATGGAATGCAAAGCTGGTGACAGGCGGAATTAAAGTGTACAGCATCAAGACACTTGCCCGCTCGCTGGAGGATCAATTCTTGGAGATCACAGGAGGTGAAGGTATTGGGTAATTTCGCTGCTCTCATACATAATGAGAATATCAAAATATATAGTCGAGTCCGCACATGGATTATGCTGATTATTCTGGCAGTCATGAGTGCGCTGATTCCGGTGCTAGTCTATTTCACGGGCAATGGGGATTCTAATTCCGGAGGTATGGGGGTTTGGGATAATTTCCAGGTGAGTATAGCGATTGCATTTTTCCTAAACACGATCTTTACAGTTGTTGTGGCCTCGGACTCCGTGGCGGGCGAATTTTCCTGGGGGACGATCAAGCTACTGTTGATTCGCCCGTGGAGCCGCTCCAAGATATTGCTCTCTAAATACATTGCATTGGTATTATTCAGTCTGCTCAGTACGGGTGTACTGATTGCCTTCGGTTTGGGAGCATCGCTCATTTTCTCGTCAGGTTCCAGTGAGGGAGTGGCGGGTATGAATTCAAGCTGGAGTCCGGCACAATATTCTTTCCTCGTTATCCTCTGTCAATTTATTCAGCTGTTCCTGACTGCCGGGATCGCCTTCATGGTGTCCAGTGTATTTCGTGCTAGTGGTCTGGCTATAGGGCTGTCGCTGTTTATTATATTTGCGAGCGGCATCTTCAGCCTTCTCTTTAATCCGGATCGGTTTGAATGGGCACGATATTTAATCTTCAATCACATGGATCTGTCGGTTTATATAAACTCGGACACCGGAGCGGGTGGATCTACACTCGGTTTCTCGATTGCGGTGCTGGCAGTCTATTATGTCTTATTCATGTTGGTTTCCTGGATCGTATTCCGCAAAAGAGATGTCGCCGCTTAACCAACCTCCAGAGTGCCTTGTGATTTGGAGGATCGTTTAGCAGCTGTCTTGTCCATATGGATATGGTTCTCCGGCTCGCCCGCTGTTTCAGGGGCGGG
This sequence comes from Paenibacillus sp. 19GGS1-52, assembly GCF_022369515.1. Classification (NCBI taxonomy): domain Bacteria; kingdom Bacillati; phylum Bacillota; class Bacilli; order Caryophanales; family Paenibacillaceae; genus Paenibacillus; species Paenibacillus sp. 19GGS1-52. Next base: position 5,893,253 of record NZ_CP059724.1, on the reverse strand, counting down.
CTGTTCTTTCATGGCCACAGCTCCATTAAGCAGGCTGCCCTCCATAATGCTTAGCGTTCCCGCCAGGATATTGCCATAGAGCTGACCTGTGTCTGTCATAATTAGCCTGCGCTCAGCATTCACGTTGCCGAATACCTTACCGGCAATGACAATCTCCTCTGCACTAATACTGGAACGGACTATTCCTTGTTCACCTACTGTAACTGTACCGCTGCAATGAATTTCACCGCTAAATGTCCCCTCTATCCGCAGATTGGTATCGCAATGTACCTTGCCCTCCAGTGTTCCTCCGTGTCCGATCAGAGAGTCTGTAGCTTTGATTGAAGTGCGCTGCTGTCTCTTCCACATTGTTAATTCCTCCATTCTATTCTTGAATTTAAGGGCCTTCAGGGTTTGACATATGTTAAGGGGTTCACCGGCTTGTTCTGCTTCACTACTTGAAAATGAAGATGAGGTCCCGTGCTGCGCCCGGTATTTCCTAATAAACCGATCTTTTGCCCTTTGGCCACCTTGTCTCCGACAGATACAACCATACCGTTCAAATGCATGTACCATGTCTCAAGACCGTTCGAATGCGTGATAATAATATACTTACCACGGGCTCCCATTTGTTCTGCAGTCGTAATTTGACCATCCATGGCTGCATAGACAGGATCTCCTATATTTCCGGCGATATCGATACCGGCATGATAGGCCGATACGCCCTTAAAGGGATCGGAGCGGTAACCAAAGTTCGAGGAGATGACCTTAGATAGAGTAGGCCAGAATACAGCTGGCTTTAGCTTGGCTTTTTCCACCAGTGCCTTTTTGGCCTGAAGATTCGCATGTACGGTGTTGGCTTCCTTTGCCTCAGTAATTGTGTTGGATATACTATCAACCATCTCATCAAGCAGACTGCTGATTTCGGCAAAATCATCCTTAGTTTGATTCACCAGCTCAAAGGGATCATTCTGGTGGACAGCGATATATTCGCCGCCTACCTGAGGGGTGACTATACTGCCAAGTGCAGCGCTGATCGCTCCAAGCCGAAAGCTGACTGCGCTCAGAGAAGAAAAGGGAGTGGCAGGCGGAATCCCAAAGGTAGCCCCGGAGGGTGCTGATGAGGTCGTCTCGTTGGATAATCCCTTTGTACCGGAGGTTGTGCCAGAGGTAGAAGCCTTGCCTTTGTTAATCAGTGATTGCAGCTGTTGTTCCAGCTCACTCACACCTTTAAGCTTGCCTTTGATATTCTCCGCTTCCTCAGAGAGCTCGGTCACTTGGCTGCGCAGCTGCAGCAATGTCTGATCCTTATCGGCGACTTTCATTTCCATACGGAGATTGGTCAGTGTGAGTGCTGCTGCTTCTGCTTCCAACTGGGAGATGGATTGTGAGGCATGATAATGCATGGAGGTGACCAGACTAGAGATGGACAGCACGGCCGCAGCCGGCAGGGCTAACGCCAGCGGTCTTGATAGCTGAAGCTGTCTGACTGGACGCCCTGCATCCTGGACAACGAGCAGCGTAATCCGGTTATGATCTGGCTGACTCTTCATGGCTTCTCCTTCCTGCGGCCTATCAGCCGCCCTGTAGCTTAAGATCTTTCTCAGGCTCATCCGAATTGTCCTACTACTCTATGTATTCCGTGTCTTTCGTGAACATGACAACGGTTTGTTTGAATAAAGAAAGAGAGTTACGGCAAAACCTGTACTAGAAGAGGGGTGACTAGTATGAAAATACTCGTGATAATTCTCGGTCTTTTTATTATTCAAATTGCTGTAATTGTGTTTCTTGAGTTCCGACGTCCACAAAGAGCTGTGGCCTGGGTGTTTATTACCCTCTGTTGTCCTCCGCTGGGGCTAGCTTTCTATTACTTCCTGGGTCGTGATTACCGACAAAGTCGCAGAATCAACCGCAGATGTATTTCGCTGTTTCGTGAAATTCGCAATCATGTCTCTGGTAAAAGCTTCGCGGTGAGAAGTACAGCAGAATGCGGTAATTCACAGTTTGAGCACAATGAGGAATTGTTAACCCTGCTCTCCAGGCTGTCAGAAAGCCCGATTACGGGCCATAACAGAATCCAGGTATTGGAAAATGCGCGGGAGGCCTACGACTCCATGCTGGAAGCGATGGAAGGCGCTCGGGAGCATATCCATATGGAATTTTATATTTTTCGGGATGATGAGATTGGAGAACAGTTTCAGGATCTTCTGATCCGCAAGGCGCGTCAGGGAATTAAGGTGCGTCTGTTATGCGATGGTCTGGGCAGTCACAAGTTGAGCGGCAGATTCATACGGACATTAAGAAAGGCCGGAGTTGAGTTTCATTTTTTTCTGCCCCCGCTGACCTCTTTGCTGGATCGTCGTTTTAATTATCGCAATCACCGCAAAATTCTGGTTGTAGACGGACTCGTTGGTTTTACTGGTGGAATGAATGTGGGTGATGATTATTTAGGGAAGAGTCCCAAAATGGGCTTCTGGCGTGACACGCATCTGCGTCTTGAAGGGGATTCTGTCTATTATATCCAGTATATTTTCTTGAAGGACTGGAGACTGGCCACCAATGATGGAATGAGCCATCCCCGCTTGTTTCCAAAACATTCCTGTGAGGAGAGGGAGGCAGTACAGATTGTCGGGAGCGGACCTGATGGAGATATGGATGCTTCCCAGGAGATGTATTTTGCAGCGATGTGCTCGGCTAAACAGCGAATCTGGATTACCTCTCCCTATTTTATACCCGATCCGGCAATTTGCCGGGCGCTAAAGAGTGCTGTGCTTCGTGGAGTGGACGTCAGGATTATAATCCCAGCCAAGCCCGATAACAGACTTGTTTATTATGCCACGTTATCTTATCTGGAGAATTTACAGGAAGCAGGAGTGAAATTTTATCGCTATACCAAAGGTTTCATGCATGCCAAAGTCATGGTTGTGGATGAGCTGTTAGCCTCGGTAGGGAGTGCCAATCTGGACATGCGCAGCTTCTATTCTAACTTTGAGTTGTCGGCGGTGCTGTTGAGTCCGGCGGTAATATCCTCCCTTGCTTCCGGCTTTGAACAGGATCTAAAGCACAGTGATTATATAGATCCACTTCAGTTTAGGAGCAGGAGTTATTTTGTCAAGCGTGTTGAGGGCTTGTGTCAGCTGTTATCACCGCTATTATGACAGGATAAGTGATAAAACAGCATCTTTTCGAAGGTTATTCACCTCTACATTCATTTTTTGGGTTCGTTTATGATATAATAGATTGTATAAAATGAAATTTGCTTAAGTATGGCTGATAATTATACTTCTGTAAGTTTCTAAACTATTTGTTACTCTAGGGGGAGTTCTATGACTGTAAGCCAAGAAGTCTTTGCGAATGGGGATCGTCAGAAGCCGCATAAGTCGGGTGCCTTTAAAACGGCGAAGCTAGCACAGCGAATTATTATGATTACCATTGGCGCGTCTATGATGTCCGTTGCACTTGAGATATTCCTCGTTCCCAACAGTTTGATTGATGGTGGAATTACCGGTATCTCTATTATGCTGTCTCACATTTTCAACATTCCTCTCGGTATTTTGTTAACACTGCTAAACCTTCCATTCCTCGTTGTTGGTTATAAGCAAATTGGTAAGACCTTTGCCTTATCCACATTATATGCTGTAATTCTTATGTCTATTGGTACTCAACTGCTGCATCCTGTAAAGCCTATTACCGTTGAACCGCTGCTTGCCGCAGTATTTGGAGGCGTGATTCTTGGTGTAGGAGTAGGCTTAGTCGTAAGATACGGTGGATCACTGGATGGGACGGAAATCGTGGCTATTCTTGTAGCTAAAAAGCTTCCGTTCTCAGTTGGTGAGGTTGTGATGTTCTTTAACCTGTTTATTCTTTCTGGAGCAGGCTTTGTGTTTGGCTGGAATAATGCCATGTTCTCACTTATTGCGTATTACATTGCTTTTAAGATGATTGACGTTACGCTTGAGGGTCTCGATCAATCGAAGTCAGTATGGATTATCAGCGATAAATTCCGGGATATCGGAGAAGCGCTGACTGAGCGTCTTGGACGCGGTGTTACTTATCTGGAAGGAGAAGGCGGATTCTCCGGTGATAACAAGAAAGTGATTTTTGTGGTCATCACACGTTTGGAAGAGGCAAAACTCAAATCTATAGTTGAGGATTGGGATTCTGATGCATTCGTCGCGATTGGTAATATTCATGATGTTAAGGGTGGACGATTCAAGAAAAAATCCATTCATTAGCGAAGTCATTTCTGAGCTTTTATAAAAGAAGGTATATATTTACGAACGATAGAGCAATAAATACGGTGAAGGAATTTCGTTGTGCCGTATTCTCACATATAATACCTTCTGTCCATTAAGTTGGTTGTCTGATAAGCCCGCAGCATGATTCTGATGCTGCGGGCTTATTGCGTGTATTGATCCCTGCACCTGGCAGCTTCAAGACAACTGCGAGATAATATCCTCCACCGGCTGCGCAGGCACTTTTTGAATAAGATCACCTTTGCTGCCAAGGCGTTCCTCGATGTTCAGCAAATGGAAGTCAGTCGGTGATACATTCTGTTCAACCTCTCTCCACAACAAGGGCGTGGATACCGTCGCAAGCGGTCGTGCGCGAGGTGTATATGGAGCGGCTAGGGTCTTACCACCGTAGTGCTGAAGATAGTCAAAATAGATTCTGTCACCACGATTTTTCTTCAAGCGCTCTAGAGTAAACAGCTCAGGATGTTTCTCGGTCACGAAGCGGCCGACAAAGTGACCTATTCGGCGCAGGCCGTCAAAGGTGACTCCTGGATGAATGGGTACAATAATCTGGACTCCAGTGGCACCGGAGGTCTTGGGGACGGAGTGCAATCCAAGTGATCTCAGTACATCACCAACAATGGCGGTGGCCTCCATGATGCGCGGTTCAACCTCGCGGGAGGGGTCCAGATCAATCATCCATTCACAGGGCAGTTCACTTCCTGCATAATGCAGCGAAGGATGAAACTCCAAGGCGGCGAGATTGCCCAACCAGAGCAACTCGGGTAAACCTTGCAGCATAATATAGGTAATATTCTCGTGAGTCGCCGTCTTCACAAACGAAGGGAGCGGCTCCGGGGCATTTTTCTGATAAAAGGACATACCAGGCACGCCATGCGGATAGCGGATAACCGTGAGCAGGCGGTTCTGACAATAGCGCAGGAGGTAAGGCGAGAGTGCAGCGAGCTTTTGCAGATAGATTTTTTTCGTAATGCCCATTTCCGGCCATAAAAGCTTGTCCGGGTTCGTAATAGCGATCGCTTGTCCATTCACGGTAATGGAGCCTTTAATGGCTGCTGGCATAATATGCTCCTCCTTTCTTGGGGATTCATTGCGGAATTCCTGTGATGCGTTGCTCTATACGACAAGCCTGTGCAGGGATATCGACCCTAGCTTGAATAACTGGCTGACGGAGGGTTCCTGAACGGTTCCATTCCAGAAAATGAATCTTGAATACGAGCTGGGGTTTGATCCAGTAAGCGCCCTTGCTTCGCTGCGGAATAGTAGCAAAGGGCATTTGTTCACTGGCTAAGCTGATTGCCTGTACGGTAAGGCTCCGCCAATCCTCCACGGTCAGACGGCCTGCACCGGCATGCCCGATATAATGCAGCTTGCCAGCATCATCATATAAGCCCAGCAATAGGGCATTTACCGTACCGTCACGAAAAGTAACCCCTCCAGCTACCGCTGTAATATCGGAAATGATCTTACGTTTCTGCCAGCGTTTGTCTTTACCACCTGGTGCATAAGTACTCATAATATCCTTGCATACGATTCCTTCCAGACCTTTACTTTGTGCAGCAGTAAACAGCTCGGCAGGATCGCTATAGCTCGGGACCAGTTGAACATGGGGATGCGGCAGCAGCATCTCGCTTAGGCGCTGCTGCCGCAGAGATAAAGATTGATCAAACAGCCATAGGCCATTGCAATACAGAATATCAAACACCATATAAACGACAGGAACCTGATGTTTGGTGGCCTGAATCGCCGCCTCATTCTTTAAGCTGTCCCGCCGCATCACCTCATGAAATGAGGGTGTGCCTTTAAGAAGTGCAATCACTTCACCATCAAGAATGATCGAATCGGCTTTGCTGTAGGCACGAGCATCATTAAGCTCGGGGTATTGCCCTGTACGGCGGTTTCCACGCCGATTGATGAGCTCAGTCCCATCCCCGTCATAATAGGAGAGCATACGCACACCATCCCATTTGATCTGGGCGATCCACTGATTGCCAACCGGCAACTGACCAGCCAAGACGGGTTCAAAGGGGGTAACTGGCGAAAGCTTCATTTAGCGGACCTCCTAGGACACCGTTTCTTTGCTTTTGGCACTGCGACGTTTCGGCTTGGGTGCAATAACCGGGATCGGGCCGGTGGCATTGTTAAATTTCGCCTCCGCAGCAGGCTCCACCACAGGTTCCGCAACGGCTGGAGTAGTGCGTTGCGCATCGGAAGATGCTGCTGCTTTGGCTTTAGCCGGTTTCTTTTTACCAGTGGCTGTCTGTAGCTTGGTGCTTGTATTGCTGGATATTGAGGGCCCTGGTTCAGAAGGGATATGCTGAACCGCCTCTATACTAGCCTGAAGGGCAGCCATTAGGTCGATCACATTATTCTCTTGTCGCGTTGGAGCAATATGGAACTCCTCACCTGCAACTTTATGGGAGATCAAATCAAGCATCCGCTGGCGGTAGTCATCGGTATATTTAGCCGCGTCAAAAGGAGTGGATAATTGGGAGATAAGCATTTTTGCCATCTCAAGCTCTTTATCATTCACTACTCCAGCTTCAGGCAGATTAGGAACCTGTGAAGCTGGTCGGACTTCGTCCGGATAATAGATCGTTTCGATGGCCAGACAATTCTCCAGCACACGGATGGCTGCGAGGCTGCTCTTGGAACGAAGCGAAATTTTGGCGATGCCTATTCTACCTGTCTGCCGCATGGCCTCCATCAAGAGACGATAAGCATTAGCACCTGCTTGGTCAGGAGCCAAATAATATGTTTTTTGAAAATAAATGGGGTCGATCTCCGTCAAATCCACGAAATCAAGGATCGAAATACTCTTGCTGCTTTCCTCCGTAAGCTGGTCCAGCTCCTCTTTATCAAACAATACAAACTTGCCCTTCTCATACTCATAACCCTTGCCGATTTCTTCCCAAGCCACTTCCTTGTCACATACGGGACATTTGCGTACATAAGACAGTGGACTCCCGCATTCCTTATGAATGTAACGCAAGGAAATATCTTTATCCTCCGTAGCGGAGAACATTTTGACCGGAACATGTACAAGCCCGAAGCTGATAGCCCCTTTCCAAACGGTATGCATGAGATCTCCTCCAGATTATAAGAATGGCTACTATGGCTTAGTATGAGGTGGAGAAGGTTTTTCTAGCCTGATGCATTTTTTGAGAAGCATGGGAAAAAATAAACTTGGGCTTATAAGCTAAGTACCCATACTAATTGGGCGAGCAACGGAGGGATTGTATGGAACAACGGTTGAACATTTGGAGCGATGTGTTGAAGGAACAGGATATTCCCGCTGAAGTTGTAGATTGGGAGAGCATCATAGCTGTTCCGGAGGACGAGTTCGATGCCGATTCAGAAAAACTGGATGCGGAGGAAATGATCGGGGAGTCGCCATATATGGAGGAGGTGCAGGAATGAATATACAGCGGGCACAGGATATTTATGCATCCAAAGAAATGATATCTGTTCATTTGGACGGAAAGCCGGTCTGGATTGAGCATGTGGATGTGGACAATGGAATGGCAACGGTACAGTTGGGCTCCAGCCCGACCAATACGCATACAGTTGGCGTAGAACGGCTGGAGGAACAAGGGCACTAGTGGGAAATGTGAGTTAACGTTGATCCTACTCAAAAACAACAAGGGTTGGCACAAGTAGCCATTTCATGGCGTTTGGGTCAGCCCCTTTTGCTATAAGCAGCTATAGGTGAAACAAAGATTGACGGTGTTAGATATAAACCCATAACATTAAAGAAATATGGAATGAAAAGAGATGATTGTGTGCGTCCCCTATTGCTCGGCGTGTGCGCTGCGCTGTTCTTCGCAGTATCTTTTGTGCTTAATCGACGGATGGAGCTGTCGGGTGGAAGCTGGGCCTGGAGCGCCTCGCTGCGCTATTTATTCACCTTACCCTTCCTGATTGCTATCGTGGCCGGACGGCGCAGGCTGAAGCCCTTGCTGCTGGTTATGGCAGAGCGTCCGACTGCCTGGCTATTATGGGGGACAGTAGGTTTTGGTTTATTCTATGCACCGCTGTGTTATGCTGCAGCCTATGCTCCGGGCTGGCTGACAGCAGGAACATGGCAGATCACCATTATCTCTGGGTCTTTGCTCGCACCCTTGTTCGGGCAATGGATGACGGGGCCGAAAGGTCCAATTTACATACGTGGCAGAATCCCTATTCGCGGGTTAGGTATGTCTTTAATTATTCTAGCCGGAGTGGCGCTGCTCCAAGTAGAGCATGCACAACATCTGGCAATGACTCAGGTTCTACTGGGTGTCCTGCCTGTGTTGGTGGCGTCCTTCGCTTATCCGCTTGGAAACCGTAAAATGATGGAACTCTGCGGAGACAGGCTGGATGTCTTTCAGCGCATCCTTGGCATGACCTTAGCGAGTCTTCCGTTCTGGCTTCTGCTCGGGATTTACGGTCTTGCTGATGTAGGTCTGCCTTCCGCGGGTCAGGTGGGGCAGTCCGTTATTGTCGCCATATCTTCAGGAGTAATAGCAACTGTCCTGTTTTTTCGTGCCACCGATATGGTCCGCAGCAGCATGAGCGGCTTGGCGGCAGTGGAAGCCACTCAGTCGCTGGAGGTTCTATTTGCATTAGCAGGCGAGATGCTGATTCTATCAACATCACGGCCTTCCTTGTTGTCGTGGGTAGGAATTGCTGTGATTATTCTAGGGATGATCCTGCACAGTCTACTTTCTCAACGTTCAGGAACCAAAGCATCTGCTGACGCAAGATTGAAGAGCAGGATATCTCCTCCTTCAGCTTGAATTACTGAGTAAGGACAGTTGTTGCGGTGAGGGAATCATACCGATATAATTAAATGTATTATAATTTTGCAGGTATTTTGTTTAAAAGGTGGTAGTTGGTGTTGGACAATAACGTCGAAACGGTTTTCACTTACCGATCATACAGTCCGCAGGATACCGAACAGCTTGCGGCTGCGATTGCGGCTGTATCCACAGCAGGTTTGGTGATTGGTTTGGACGGTGATCTGGGGGCAGGGAAAACGGCATTCTCGCAAGGCTATGCCCGCTATTTAGGGGTTGAGGATATCGTTAGCAGTCCTACATTTACAATTATTAAAGAGTATAAAGGCCGTTTGCCGCTATACCATATGGATGTATATCGGATATCCTTTCAGGAAGCGGACGAGCTTGGACTAGATGAGTATTTCTATGGACAGGGTGTCTGTCTGGTGGAGTGGAGCAGTATTATACAAGAGTTGATGCCGCCGCGGCATATGCACATACACATGGAAACGACCGGATTGGATGAACGAATCATTACGGTAACCGGAATCGGCGAGCCTTATGGCGAACTTTGCCGGGACTTAAGCCAGAAGTGGGGTTAAGAAAGATGACGAATGAAAATAAAGAGCCGCGCAAGCGGTTTTTGGCGCTGGATACATCTACGGCTACACTTGGTGTAGCCATAACAGAGAATGGGCGATTGCTGCACGAGATCAATGCTTCCGGTGAGCGGAATCATTCGGTACATCTGTTGCCCATTATTGAGCAGGTGCTGCAAGCAACCGGAACAACCGCTGCTATGCTGGGTGGGATTTCTGTGGGTGTCGGACCCGGCTCTTATACGGGGACACGCATCGCAGTTACGGCTGCCAAGACGCTGGCTTGGGCCTGGAATGTACCCGTAGCGGGCATATCTACGCTACAGGCGCTAGCTTGGGGTGGGCGTCTTGCGGGCCTTGTGAGCCAGACTGAGGCTGTCCTGACTTTAAATGAACAGGTCGAAGGGGTGGGTCCGGACTGGATAATTCCATTGCTGGATGCACGCCGGGGCCAAGCCTACACAGCATTATTCTGCGCGGATGGGACAGGCAGTCCCAGCCGTCTTGAGCCAGATGCCATCCGCTTGATGGCGGATTGGGTCGAACACTTAGCGGCACGTCTTGCTCAGGCCCAAGCGGATGGGTTAAGTCCGCGCTTGATCTGGTTTGTCGGGGACACTGGACTGCACGGCAGCGCGGAATCGCTTCAACCACTGCAGGAACTTAGCAACATTCTCGTTGTAGCCTATGAGCTTGAGGGACGTTGGACTGGATTTCTTGGCGAGGAACGCCTGCAGGTAGGCAGCGACGATATACATACCCTAATCCCCAATTATACGCAGCTGTCAGAAGCGGAAGCCAATTTACGCCGAAGCAGCGAAGGGAGCTTAAACAAACGATGACGGAATCGGAGCCGGTAAGAGAGCAGGAAGTTGAGCCTATTTTTCGTCTGATGAAGGTGGAGGATATTCCGGAGATTCTCGTAATTGAACGGGAAGCTTTTACGATGCCCTGGACGGAGGAGGCTTTCCGCAACGAGTTGACCCATAATCACTTTGCCAAATATATGGTCATGGAGCTGTCAAATCACATTATCGGCTATGCCGGAATGTGGGCTATTGTTGACGAAGCACATGTGACGAACATCGCCTTGCTGGAGGCTTATCGGGGACGCAAATGGGGAGATCGGCTGCTGGACGAGCTGATGAAGACAGCCGCTTTTTTAGGCATGATCTCCATTACGCTAGAAGTACGGGCATCTAACGAGATAGCCCAGAATTTATACCGCAAAAAAGGCTTCCGCTCTGCTGGCACTCGCAAAGGGTATTATTCCGACAACCGCGAGGACGCGCTCATTATGTGGGCAGATCTGCCGGCTTACGGAGAGTAGAGCATCATGGAAGGAAGCGTGGACTTGAAATGAAGACAGAAGCAGGTACAGCACAATCTGTACTTATATTAGCCATAGAAACCAGCTGTGATGAGACGGCAGTAGCCGTTATAAAAGATGGCTGCGAGGTGCTGTCGAGCATCATCTCCAGCCAGATCGAGATTCACCGTGCTTATGGCGGTGTTGTACCGGAAGTGGCCTCCCGTAAGCATGTGGAGGTTATTACTCTGATTATAGAGGAGGCTCTGTCTGTTGCGGGCATTAAGCCTGAGCAATTAACGGCAGTAGCAGTTACTCAAGGACCGGGGCTGGTTGGAGCATTGCTGGTCGGTGTGGTAGCTGCCAAGAGCTTGGCTCTAGCTTGGGGAAAGCCGTTAATCGGCACCCATCATATCGCCGGGCATATTTATGCCAACCGGCTTGTTGCGGAGTTGCAGTATCCCAATATGACCTTAGTCGTGTCCGGTGGACACACGGAACTGGTTCATATGGAACGGGAAGGTGAGTTTCGGATTATTGGCCGCACCCGTGACGATGCTGTGGGCGAAGCTTACGATAAAGTAGCCCGCGCGTTAGGCTTCCCTTATCCGGGCGGTCCCCATGTAGACCGTCTGGCGCGTGAGGCGACAGCAGCTGTTCCGCTGCCGCGTGTCTGGCTGGAGCATGATTCCTATGATTTCAGCTTCAGCGGATTGAAGTCGGCTGTGCTGAATGTAGTGAATCAGAGTAAGATGAAAGGTCTGACGCCAGATGTAGCAGGCATCGCCCGCGGCTTCCAAGAATCAGTGGTCGAAGTACTGGTTGAGAAGGCGGTGCGTGCCGTAAGATCTTGTGATTCCAAACAGTTGCTGCTCTGCGGTGGTGTTGCGGCAAACGTCGGGTTGCGTACAGCGTTGACCTCCCGCTGCAAAGCAGAAGGTATCGAACTTATCATTCCGCCACCCATATATTGTACGGACAATGCCGCCATGATTGGCGCGGCTGCCTACGTGAAGTGGCAGCATGACGGAGGTACACCGCTGGACATGGTGGCTGACCCCGGATTCTCGCTAGAGAATTGGTCCGTAGCTGCCTATTGACAGCCTTTGATTGATGCAGGTATAATCAGACCAATTATACAAGGATCAAACGCGATGAATGGAAGTAGTAAGGATACTCCGGGATAAGAGAGCTGCGGGCAGGTGCGACGCAGTCGAAGGAGCCCTGAACTCGTCCGGGAGCGGAGCGGTGGAAGCAGGATGCTCTGGAAGCTAAGAGAGCGTTGACCGGCAAGCAGTACGCTGGGCCTTTCGTACATCGTTACGGGTTACCTCCGTGAGAGGGTGGTCGAGTAAGGGAAGGATGGGAATATCCGTCTCCACTTACCGGCTGTAAAGTGGATGTTCTTGGTATCGGCAGCAATCCAGCCGGTATAGAAGGATGTCAACAAGAGTGGTACCGCGAAGGTTAACAGCCTGTCGTCTCTTGCATGAGATGGCAGGCTTTTTTGTGTCCATTTTTAAGAGAACAGCAGAGAGCAAGTTATAAGATAAACGCAATGAACGGGAGTAGTAGAGAGTGATGGTGAACAGAGAGCTGCGGGGTGGTGCAACGCAGTCACCAAGAACTCTTGAATCTCGCCCGGGAGCGGAGCGGTGGAATAGAAGTGATACACCGCCTACGGATGTCCCCGTTACCGGACCTTTTGGAGAATGCTCACACTATTATTGTTGTGAGAGTCCCGGAAGAAGAGCTGGACGCAGCTAGTGGCTACCTATGTGTAGCTTATGCGTCAAAAAGAGTGGTACCGCGGAGGGGTGACCCGCCGTCTCTTTATATAGAGACGGCGGGTTTTTTGCGTTGTTGTAGAAGATGCTGCCGGCAGCAGTGGGTGGGATAAGTTGCAGAGCCGCAAGTCGACGTGCGGTCCTGCATTGAAATCAACGTTAAGGATATTCAAAAACTAGGAGGTTACCTCATGATTATTCCAGTAAAGAAACGTATACAGATTTTTGATACCACGCTGCGTGATGGTGAACAGGCTCCCGGTGCAAGTCTGACCCCTGAGCAAAAAATAGTTCTGGCTTACAAGCTCGCGGAATTGGGTGTTGATGTGCTTGAGCCGGGCTTCCCGGTTTCAAGCCCCGGTGATTTTGCTGCGGTGGAGACGATTTCGCGCAAGGTGCAGGGCTTGGAGATCTGTGGTTTTGCCCGGGCTGTAAAAGGAGATATCGATGCTGCTGTTCGGGCTACGCAGGATGCGAATCGGCGGCGGATTCATCTGTTCATCTCCTCTTCGGATATTCACCTGCGCCATCAGCTGCGCAAGAGCAGACCCGAGGTCGTTGCTGCCGCCCGTGAGATGACGGCATATGCGCGCCAATTCTGTGAGGTTGTAGAATTCACAGCTATGGACGCAGCGCGGACAGGTATTGATGATCTGATCGAAATGGTTGAAGCGGTTATAGCAGAGGGAGCTTCGATCATTAATTTACCTGACACCGTCGGATACGCGCTGCCGCAGGAATACGGAGAAATGTTCCGGCGTGTACGGCTGGGGGCTAGAGGAGGAGAGACGGTGAGTTACAGCGCACACTGTCACAATGACTTGGGGCTGGCTGTAGCCAACAGTCTGGCGGCTATTGCTGGAGGTGCCACCCAGATTGAGGTCACCGTCAATGGTGTCGGAGAACGAACCGGCAACTGCGCGCTGGAGGAGCTGGTGATGGCACTGGAAACACGTGGCGATGTGCTTGACGCAGAGACGGGGATCGTGCTGGATAAGCTGTATGAAACCTCGCGGTTGATCAGCGGGGCGATGCATTTTCCCATTGCGTATAACAAGCCAGTGGTCGGAAGGAATGCCTTTCAGCATGAGTCAGGCATCCATCAGGATGGTCTGCTGAAAGACCGCAGCACCTATGAGATTATGGACCCGGAGCGTTTGGGCATTCCGCGTAGTATGATCATTCTGGGTAAGCATTCCGGCAGGCATGCGCTGAAGGATCGGACTGCAAAGTATGGTATAACGCTGGCCCCAACGGAACTGGATGCATTGTATGAGACATTCAAGGAAACGGCTGACCGCCAAAAGGTTGTCAGTGATGACCAACTGCTGCAAATGGTGAGCCAGGCAACCGGGCAGCAGGCTCAGGTCTACGAGCTGGGTGAGGTTCAAGTGTTGGCAGGCAGCGCACAACGCCGTGTTGCTGCAGTGACCGTCCATCACTTGAAGAGTGGTTTGGAAACCTCTCATACAAGCACTGGTGATGGACCGTTGGAAGCGATCATCGCTGCTATTGGGCAGGGTATTGCTGAAAATATTGATTTTGTAGGACTAGAGCTGCATTCCTTGGGCAGCGGAGAGAACGCCCAGGCTGAGGCAGCCGTCATGGTGGAGTGGGAAGGTCTTAAATTTAGAGGAACAGCTACCCATCAGGATATTGTAATGGCAGCTGGCATTGCTTATATTGCGGCCTGCAATGCGGCACTTCTCTCCACGCAGGCTCTAAACGATTCGACAATGTAAAAATAATGTACCCGCCGTCTTCTTTGGAGCTGGCGGGTTCTTTTTTACTGTAATAAGGTTGTGAAAAAAGCGCGTCACATCTTTTGTCAAGTTGTGGACAAAGTTATCCACATATTCCTCTGTAATTGTGTAAAAACCATGTAAAATCAACAATAACGCCTCTTTTTTGGCTCTTCCAAAAGTCGATTTTACGATAAGTAAATTTTAGTGGAAATTGTGGATAGTGTGGATAGTTCGGTGGATAAAAAATGCTTGACAGCACAAATAGCGATTTTAAGCCTAAAAAAAGGCCCGAAGGGCCTTTTTAGAGAGAGAGTTATGCACGAAATCTGTGGATAGAGCTGTGGATAACTATTTATGAACAAATCAGGAACAGTTAATAAATATTTTTAAACAGCACTTACATTATTCGTCAGCAAGAATTTCCCATTCGCTAAAAAAACCGCTTAGAGACGCTTTTTTGTCCTTTAGATCTGCTTCATAGCCCTGAAGTGCCAAATAATCCTGATAAATTTCAGGTTTCGTCATTTCATTCTCTATAAAAGCAACTTTTTCCTCCAACTCGGAAATATTCTTCTCAAGTTCGGCAATACGTCGTTGGCGGTTGCGTTCCTCGCGTTTGGTTTGCTTGTCTGCTTCAAAGGTGGAAATGGCACCTTTATCCTGTACAGCTGCTTCATTATTGGTGTTTTTGGAGGCCGTTGCCAAAGCTAATTCCGCAGCTTCGTTTGCAATTTCCTCCAATTCCCGCTTTTTATCGACATAGTCGTCGTAATTGCCAAGGTATTGATCGATGCCGCTGGGATGCAGCTCCAGAATACGCTCGGCCATTTTGTTAAGGAAATAACGGTCATGGGAAATGAAGAGCAGTGTGCCCTCAAAATCCATTAAGGCCGCTTCCAGAACCTCACGGCTGACAAGGTCCAAATGGTTGGTTGGCTCATCCAGAATAAGCATATTGGCACCGCGCAGCATGAGCTTGGACAGTGACACACGTGCTTTCTCACCACCACTTAAGGCGGCTATTCTTTTCTGAACATCCTCGCCACTGAACAGGAAATTACCAAGAATGGTGCGGATTCGCGCCTCCTCCAGCATTGGATATTCGCTCCATAGCTCTTCAAGAACGGTATTGCGTGGATTCAGATGAGTCTGTTCCTGATCGTAATAAGCAATTTTTACTTTGGTACCCCAATTCACAGATCCGACAGAGGGCTCACGGCTTCCAATCATACATTGCAGCAGCGTCGATTTACCGATCCCATTTGGGCCAATAAGTGCAGCGGTTTCACCCCGACGTAGTTCGAAGGAGGCATTCTTGAATAAGGGCTGGCCTTCATTAAAGGAAACGGAGACCTGGCGAACCTGGAGCACCTCTTTACCGGACATAAAATCTGGCTCGAAGGAAAAGTTGGCTTTCTTCATGTCGCCCATCGGCCGATCAATACGCTCCATTTTGTCCAGTGCTTTACGTCTGCTCTGAGCTCGCTTGGTAGTAGATGCCCGCACAATGTTGCGCTGCACGAAATCCTCCATCCGCGAAATCTCGTCCTGCTGCTTCTCAAACTGCTTCATTCTGATTTCATACTCGGCCGCCTTCAGTTCCATATAACGGGTGTAATTGCCCGTATAACGCCGGGACTCATGCCGTTCAATCTCTACAATGGCAGTAACTAGCCGGTCTAGAAAGTAACGGTCATGGGAGACAACCAGAATTCCGCCGGCATAACCGCGCAGATAATCCTCCAGCCAGGTGAGCGTTTCGATATCGAGATGGTTGGTCGGCTCATCCAGCATCAGAAGATCAGGGGCTTGAAGCAGGATGCGGGCTAGGGCGAGCCGTGTTTTTTGTCCTCCGCTCAGTGTGGAAATTGGCGTTTCCGGTGCGAATTCACCAAAGCCCATACCATGCAGGACACTACGGATACGCGTATTCATTTCATAACCGCCATGATCCTTGAACCAGTCCGATCGGACCGCATATCGTTCTAACAGTTCTTCATAACGTTTCGAATCCTCCGCCACTCTGGGATCGGCAATACTGGCTTCCATCCGCCGCAGCTCTGCCTCGGCCTCGATCAGTGGTGCAAAAACGGCCAGCATTTCTTCATGAATCGTCTTATCCGATTGCAGGCCGCTGTTCTGGGCCAGATACCCGATCGTAGTTTCTTTTGCTTTATGAATTTGCCCGCTGTCAAAAGACATTTCACCCGCGAGAATTTGCAGGAAGGTTGACTTACCAGCACCGTTGACACCAACGAGACCGACCCGTTCTTTCTCATTAACCTGTAGGCTTATGCCGTCCAGCACGCTCTGTATACCATATGATTTACTAATTCCTGTCGCTTGAAGAAGCATAACGATGAAACCTCCACCCTTGCATTTTTCGCTTTGGCACCAATCGCCGCCGCCGTTCTGAACAACTTAATCTATAGTTTACATGAAAAGCGTTTCCGGCGCGAGAGTCTGTCATTAGGCAGGTGTGGGATGTAAGGGAAGAGTGGGGGAACATCTTGCCCAGAGCCATCTTGGCGAACGGGGGAGAAGAGTGGTAAACTGAATTTACAAACAGCAAAGAAAGCTAAAGATAAGTAAAAATAAATAATGATTAGATAAGGAGGCAGCCGACGATGACGGGCAAGCGTGCATTGCTCGCCGAAGTAAAGCGGGAGCTGCGTATTCAGAGGTCTGCCGCCCGAGACAAGCTGCCTGCAGACCAGAGAGAGCAACTCTCTTCTCTGGTCTGCAGGCATGCATGGGAGTGGATGAAGACGGTTGGCGCAGCATCACTGCTGGCTTATGTACCGTTCCGCTCTGAACTGGACACCCGCCCGCTTATCACGCGGGCGTGGGAGGAGCAGTGTGAAGTGCTGCTGCCCCGCGTGCTTCCGGGAAGCGGAGCAATGACTTTGCACAAGGTCCACTCGTGGAACGAGCTGGCCCCGGGAGCATATGGTATTCTCGAGCCTGTACTTTCAACTGGAGCACAACAAGAATCAGAGGTACTACCGCTACCTACGACCATATTTGTCCCGGGACTGGCTTTCGACCTTCGGGGTGGTCGTCTTGGCTATGGCCGCGGGTATTACGACCGCTTGCGAGCCGCCTGGGAGACTAATCCGCGTGAGCACGCGAAGCCGCCTATATGGATTGGTG
Source organism: Paenibacillus sp. 19GGS1-52 (assembly GCF_022369515.1). Taxonomy (NCBI): domain Bacteria; kingdom Bacillati; phylum Bacillota; class Bacilli; order Caryophanales; family Paenibacillaceae; genus Paenibacillus; species Paenibacillus sp. 19GGS1-52. The sequence continues at coordinate 5,875,665 of NZ_CP059724.1, read as the reverse complement.
TGGCTTATGGTATGCAAATCGTTCCAGAGGTGCCAATGGCTGACCATGATGCATTTATGGACTTGCTAATTACGGAGAATGGCATACTACATTGCCGTAAAGGAGAATGAAGCTTGGAATTGACGCATTTCAATGAAGAGGGCAGAGCACGCATGGTGGATGTCAGCGATAAGGAGATTACCAAGCGGATCGCTGTTGCGCGCAGTATGGTTACGATGGATTCAGGGACAATGAGTGCCATCAAGGAGGGCAAGATCAGCAAAGGCGATGTGCTTGCCGTAGCGCAGGTCGCCGGAATTATGGCCGCGAAGAAGACTTCCGACTGGATTCCAATGTGTCACCCGCTGCCGCTTACAGGGATTGATATCCGCTTCTCAGATAACAGCGAAGATGAACTATATATAGAAGCAACTGTCAAGACTACCGGAAAGACCGGTGTAGAAATGGAGGCGCTGACCGCCGTTTCGGTTGCAGCATTGACCGTATATGACATGTGCAAGGCTTTGCAGAAGGATATGATGATCGGACCTACGCAATTGATTTCCAAGAGCGGCGGGAAGAACGGAGATTACGCGCGGGAAGAATCATAACAGCTTGAGCTTTATACACTTAAGCGCGAAGGCTGCAACTTATAGCCAATCATACATAGTACATAAAGGGGAGGGTAAGCCTATGGCGTGGAGAACAGCAATCCTGACGGCCAGTGATAAAGGGGCCAGAGGCGAACGGGAAGACACGAGCGCCCAGGTTATTCGGGAGCTTGTGGAAGAAGAACTTGGGGGCGAAATTGTCGAATATCGGATCGTACCCGATGAGCAAGATGAGATTATTGCGGCATTGATTGAGCTTACTGATTATTTTCAGGCGGATCTGGTGCTTACAACGGGAGGAACAGATCTGGCGATTCGCGATGTGACTCCGGAAGCAACCCGGCGAGTAATCGAACGGGAGGTACCGGGATTGTCTGAGGCCATGCGGAACACGGTGATGCAGAAGAATCGTGCAGTAATGTTATTCCGTGGTATTTGTGGTATTCGTGGACGCACGCTAATCGTTAATTTACCTGGCACGCCTAAAGGTGTTCATGAGAATCTGGCTGCGATTATGGATCAGCTTCCTGAGGCTCTACTCATGGTCACAGGTCAGTACCGCCAGTAAGTTGATTGTCCTTGTCATATCATCGTAGCAGCCAAAGATAGTCGATGGATGTGTGATATAAGTTATGGTATTATTAAATTATCGACAAAATATCATGAACGGACAAATGTGACAAGGAGGAATAACAACAATGCTAAGTGGAATTGGTACTCCCGGAATTATTATGCTGGTCATATTGGCGCTATTGCTCTTTGGTCCAAACAAGCTTCCGGAGCTGGGCCGTGCAGTTGGACGGACTTTCCGTGAATTCAAAGAAGGCGCACGTGATGTTATGAGTGAACCTGAATCGGTGAAGAAGAGTGAAGCTCCTGTACCGCCGGCCCCTCAGAAAGTCGTTGCGGAAGTTCCACAGGATAGACGGTTACCAGAATAAATAGAACCAATACATGCGGGGGCTATTTCTCAAGTCTGTACCAGACTTTGAGGATACCCCCTTTTTCTAGTTAGCAGGAATTGTTCATTAAGAAAATTGAAATGTCACGGGATGGTGTCAGCATGTCTCTGGAATCGGAAGAAATGTCGGTGGTTGATCATTTAACTGAACTGCGTAAACGGATTATTTATGTGCTGATTGTCTTTGTAGCGGGATTGGTGGTCGGACTCTTCGTTGCCAAGCCAATCTATAACTATTTGATCCACGCCGATTTGGCCGAGGGCTTTGTATTGCATGCTTTTTCCTTCTGGGACGGAATCGGTATGTACATGAAGATCTCCATGGCAGTATCACTGGTGGTAACTGTACCTTTTATCGTCTATCAGCTCTGGGCATTCATTAGTCCCGGACTTCGCCAAGCGGAGCGAAGCGCGGCACTGCGTTATGTTCCTTATGTGTTTATTCTTTTTCTGCTTGGTATCGCTTTTGCCTATTATATTGTATTCCCTATGGCACTTTCTTTTACTATTTCGGTTACCAGAAGTATGGGGCTTGAAGAAACGTATGGGATCGCCCAGTACTTCAGCTTCATGTTTAGTTTGGTCCTGCCACTGGCGCTGCTGTTTGAACTGCCGCTGTTAGTGATGTTTCTGACCAAGCTCAGAATTCTTAATCCACTGCGGTTGCGTAAAATACGCCGGTATGCCTATTTCGTGCTGGTCTTCATTGCCGTGGTAATCACACCGCCAGATTTCATTTCGGATTTTCTGGTAACCATTCCATTGCTGGTGCTGTATGAGTTCAGCGTGCTCTTGTCGGCCTTTGTTTTTCGCAAGCAGCTAGCTGCGGATATGGCGCGTGAGGCGTCTTATGTTAGGAAAGAGGATTCATAGGGTTGAATGAATCGTGCGAAGTCTTTATAAGGCATATTTTGTCCGTGAGTGGATAAAATGGTATAGAGTATGTGTCGGACGACCCTCTGAAACCATATTTTTCCGAAAACAAATACGAATTTGTGTAAAAGGACTTGAAATCCTGCCTCAAGTTGAGTATCATAAAAATTGTTGTTAGCACTACAAGCTGTCGAGTGCTAATGAGCTTGGAAAATATGGAATTAGCCGGTGTTTGCTGCGTTAAGTCGATATTTTCCATAAATACCGCTGTATCCTAAGGATCGACGGTGTTTCTAATCTCTGTTTTCAAGATAAACAACATAATTCTAAAGGAGGCTATTTTTTCATGATCAAACCATTAGGTGAACGCGTATTAGTGGAAGCAAACGAAGCGGAGGAAACGACCTCTTTCGGTATCGTACTTCCAGACTCCTCCAAGGAGAAACCACAAGAAGGTAAAGTTATCGCAATCGGTAGCGGAGCTTTGAAGGATGGCGTACGTATTCCATTGGAAGTTAAAGAAGGCGATCGCGTTCTTTTCTCGAAATATGCCGGAACAGAAATCAAATACGAAGGTAAAGAATATTTGATTATGAAAGAAAGCGACATTCACGCAATCTTGGGCTAAGCGCTTCTCATAAGTGGTAACTCAATTACTTACGAAATGCTCACAAAAAATTTAGGAGGTTAATTCCATAATGGCTAAAGAAATTAAATTTAGTGAAGACGCTCGCCGGGCAATGCTCCGCGGTGTAGATGCTTTGGCAAACGCAGTAAAGGTAACACTTGGACCGAAAGGCCGCAACGTGGTATTGGAGAAGAAATTCGGAAGTCCGCTAATCACTAACGATGGTGTTACCATTGCTAAGGAAATCGAACTGGAAGATGCATTTGAGAACATGGGCGCACAACTTGTTAAAGAAGTTGCTACCAAGACTAATGATGTAGCCGGCGACGGTACTACAACTGCAACAGTTCTGGCACAAGCCATGATCCGCGAAGGTCTGAAGAATGTAACTGCAGGCGCTAACCCAATGGTTATCCGCAAAGGGATCGACAAAGCAGTTAAAGCTGCAGTCATCGAATTGAAAAGAATTTCTAAACCAATCGAAGGCAAACAATCTATCGCTCAAGTAGCTGCAATCTCCGCTGCTGACGAAGAAGTAGGCCAACTGATTGCAGAAGCTATGGAAAAAGTCGGTAAAGACGGCGTTATCACCGTTGAAGAATCCCGTGGATTCCTTACTGAGCTTGAAGTAGTAGAAGGTATGCAGTTCGATCGCGGTTACATTTCCCCGTACATGATTACTGATACGGACAAAATGGAAGCTGTTCTGGAGAACCCATACATTCTGATCACTGACAAAAAAATCTCCAGCACGCAAGAAATCTTGCCACTGCTTGAAAAAATCGTTCAACAAGCTAGACCGCTTGTAATCATCGCTGAAGATATCGAAGGCGAAGCACAAGCGATGTTGATCGTGAATAAACTGCGCGGAACGTTCAACGCTGTTGCTGTTAAAGCTCCTGGCTTTGGCGACCGTCGCGAAGCTATGCTGCAGGATATCGCTGCTCTGACTGGTGGCCAAGTGATCACTGAGAAGCTTGGACTTGATCTGAAAAGCACTACCATTGAACAATTGGGTAACGCCCGTCAAGTGCGCGTAACCAAAGAAAACACAACAATCATCGACGGCAGCGGCGACAAAGCAGACATCACTGCACGCGTTAGCCAAATCCGCTCCCAATTGGAAGATACAACTTCCGAGTTCGACAAAGAGAAATTGCAAGAACGTCTGGCTAAACTTGCTGGCGGCGTAGCCGTTATCAAAGTAGGCGCTGCAACTGAAACTGAACTTAAAGAACGCAAGCTGCGCATCGAAGATGCCCTGAATGCAACCCGCGCTGCGGTTGAAGAAGGTATCGTTTCCGGTGGTGGTACAGCTCTTGTGAACGTATATGCCGCTGTAGCTGCTGTAGATGCAGTTGGAGACGAAAGAACAGGCGTTAACATCGTACTGCGCGCTCTTGAAGAGCCTGTACGTACAATCGCTGCTAACGCAGGTCAAGAAGGTTCCGTTATCGTGGACCGTCTGAAAAAAGAAGCAATCGGCATCGGCTACAACGCTGCTACTGATGAATGGGTAAACATGTTTGAAGCTGGTATCGTTGACCCTGCAAAGGTAACACGTTACGCGCTGCAAAACGCAGCTTCCGTAGCTGCGATGTTCCTGACTACTGAAGCGGTAATCGCTGACAAGCCAGAACCAGACAAGGGCGGAATGCCTGATATGGGCGGCATGGGCGGTATGGGCGGCATGATGTAATAAGGGTGACAAACCCTTATGCATCGAGGGTTTTCTTGAGAGGAAACCCTGCTTGACCCCATAGTACAAAAATGAGAGACCTTTCAAAAGTTCTATGAACTTTTGGGAGGTCTCTCATTTTTTTTAATCATGCACAGGTAGCTATGCTTCAATCTAATTCTTGATCTACAAAAGGCTTTACTAAACGACGTACTTCATCGGTTGACGTGGTATCCATTAATTGGTTTCTTAGTTCGCCTGCACCTTTAAATCCACGCACATAGATTTTGATAAAGCGAAGAAGGGGTTTAAATAAACGCGGCAGGATTTCTGTTGAATATTTATCGTGAAGATCCAACTGTAACAGAAGTAAATGGAGAAAATCCTTCGCGCTGTGTTCTTTAGGTTCTTGTTCAAAAGCAAATGGATTGGTGAAAATACCGCGGCCAATCATGACACCATCCACGCCGTATTGTTCGACCAATTGCAATCCTGTTGCGCGGTCAGGAATATCTCCATTAATGGTTAACAACGTATTTGGAGCAATTTCATCGCGTAATTTTTTTATTTCAGGGATTAGTTCCCAGTGTGCAGGTACTTTACTCATCTCTTTTTTTGTACGAAGGTGAATGGAAAGATTCGCAATATCTTGTTTCAATACATGTCCTAACCAGTCGCGCCACTCGTCAATATCAGAGTAACCCAATCTTGTCTTAACACTGACTGGCAATCCACCTGCTTTTGCTGCTTGAATAATTTCTGCTGCAATTTCAGGATGATGTATTAATCCAGCCCCTTTTCCATTGGCGGCGACGTTTTGTACGGGGCATCCCATGTTTAAATCGATACCACGAAAACCAAGTTTCTTCAAATCAATACTCATCTGTTCAAAAAATGCCGGTTTATTGCCCCAAATATGGGCGACAATCGGTTGCTCATCTTCTGTGAACGTTAGTCGACCACGAACACTTTCATTTCCTACAGGGTGACAATAACTTTCTGTATTTGTGAATTCCGTGAAAAATACGTCAGGTTTTGCCGCTTCGCTAATGACGTGACGAAATACAATATCTGTGACATCTTCCATTGGTGCTAATATAAAAAACGGTTTCGGTAAATCCAGCCAAAAATTTGGTTCGTTACTCATATTATCTTCTCCTGTTGCAACTTATAAAAACGATATAAGCGATAGCAAAGTCTTATACCCATCATACATAGTATCATTTTTTTTCGATTGATGCACAGAATCAATTGTGTGAGCGACAGATACATTTGTGGTGTCTGCCACCCATCACACTTTTCACTCGGTTTGACCCCACGTGTGACAATATATTAAAAAGGCTTCTCATGAGTTCAATTTGAACTTTTTGAGAAGCCTTTTTATTATTAGGTAAATGATTGCACATAAATCTGCAATTCCCTGCAATATATTAAGTAAATAAATTAGTAAAACATCTCACTTAAATAAAATTAAATCACTATTATAGTGAGATAAGCCAAAAAATACCCTCCAAATATGTGATAACCATGAATGAAAGGGGTTGCAATATACAGAAATGCATGATAAAATTTTTATATTAAGTAAATATATTAACTAAAAGGCGTGGTGATGAAATGGCTACGTTAAAAGATATTGCGAAAGAAGCCAATGTCTCTCCGGCAACTGTGTCCCGTGTATTAAACAATGATGCCACTCTTTCTGTAAGTGAAGGGACGCGTGAGCGAATATTTCAAATTGCAGAAATGATGCATTATAAACCAAGTCGTGTGAAACGATTGAAGCATGAAAGTGATTTATCAAACAAGCAGATAGGTTTGCTTATATGGGCCTCTGCTGTTGATGAGAAAGAGGATCCATATTTCGCCAAGATCCGTCTTAGTGTTGAAAAACGCTGTGATGAACTGGGGATTCCGATAGGTCGAGTGGTCAGAGGAAATGAAGTAGATCCGATACTTTGTCAGCAAATGGACGGTTTGATTGTAATGGGTTCTATTGACACGGATGACATCAGTAAGATTTTTCCTAACCACAAGTCCATTGTGCTGGTCAACCATATCGTTGAGGATTTAAGAGGGTATGATTCTGTCAAAATCAGCTTTAAACAGGCTGTAAAGGATGTGGTCGAACATTTTATAACTCTGGGATACCGGGATATTGGGATGATTGGCGGCCAGGATTATCTTTACAAGCTATGGATTAAGCATCAAGACGATGTTTTGATAGATAAACGTCAGGTTTATTTTGAGGAACTGATGAAGGAAAAGGGACTGTACAACGAAGAGTTTATGTTCTTTGGGGATTGGAGTACAGCGAGTGGTTATGCGCAAATGAAAGAATTGCTCGGAAGACCTAACCGCCCGCGGGCTTGTTTTATTGCTAGTGATCCGATGGCCATTGGTGCGCTCGCGGCATTAAAAGATCAGCAGGTGAAAGTGCCGGAGGAGATGGCCATTATAGGCTTTGATGATATTGAGGTTTCGGCATTTATGAATCCTCCTCTAACAAGTGTTCGAGTGTTTCCGGAGCAAATCGGCAGAACTGCTGTGCAACTTCTAATGGAACGTCTGGAAGGAAGAGAAACAGCGGTGCATGTTGCGATTGAAACCGAATTAGTAGTTCGGGAAAGCTGCGGGGGCACACAGAAATAAAGGTGTGAATTCTATAGGGAGGTGATGCATGAAAGAAGTAATAAAAAAAACCTAGTCACGCTCATGACTAGGCCGGTTTGGAAAAACACCAATGTTATTGTAACGGAAATGCAGTTTGCAATCAACTTAAATATCAGGGGGCACTTCAATGAAGAAACCATTATCTCTTGCACTAGCATTGCTTATATCTATATCCGTGTTAAGCGCATGCGGCAGCAACAAGAGCTCTGACAGCAGTACAAATGGAGAGACCACTAAAAGTGGTGAAAAAGTAAAAGTTGAGTTTTTTCAATATAAATCAGAAGCGGTTGCTACGTATGACAAATTGATTGCGAAGTTCGAAGCAGCAAACCCGGGCATTGACGTTGTTCAGACTAACGTTCCTGAGGCGGCTACGGTATTGAAGACACGTATTGCCAAAGGTGATGTGCCTGATATTATTTCGGTGGGTGGAGATGCTCAATTCGAAGACCTTGCCACAAATGGCGTGCTGGCTGATCTTACGGATTATCCTGGTCAAGCTCCCTCGAAATGATTCAGTATCCTCACTCTAGCTCATGGATTCGCAGGATTTCACCCTGTGGTAAGTGTAAGGGAAGAGCACATGGTGGAGGCAGTGGCTGGGGGATATCAGAAAGGGCATGCGGAAACAGAGGTGAGGTGTTCATCACCTACATTATTCCATACAAGCACGTCTCCACTCTCCCCTAGCGATTTTCGCTCCCACGTCTCAACGGGTCTAAGCCCTTTCATTCCTTCGTCACATCTTACTAAGGGGTGGAGGTCGGTCTTTCTAACGGAATGGGTCCGAGCCCTTTTGCGTAACGTCTCCCGATACTCCGTGCTTCTTACATCCTGCGAATACATGAACTGGTGAAGTCGACAGGTGTTATGCGGCTTGTGGAAAGACTTTTATGGAGTCGTAAGCTTCGCTGCTCTTAGCCAGGCCAACAAGCATTCGGGCAACTTTACCGCATAATTTCATAATGGACTTCATCTTCTTTAACTTCTTTACCTCGACGTTATGGTGATGTAAGGCCCTGACGTCCGGATTGGTCATTACCATGCACATCGTCATTAAATAGAGAAAGTGTCGCAGACGTGGACGGCCTCGTTTGCTGAGCACCATTTTTCCACGCCACTTCCCCGAACTTGCTTCAGCTAGATTTAGACCAGCATGTCGTAGCAAGGCATTTCCGTGTGCATAGCCGCTCAGATCACCGGCTTCGCCTAGTATGCCAGCTAAGCTCGTTGCATTAATGCCTCGGATTTGAAGCAGCTTCTGCGCGTAGGGAATACGTTCGAGGATGAGATGGAGTTCAGTCTCAATCTGTTCCAGCTGGCGCTGTGCTAAGTCATATTCCTCAAGTAGTTGGCCCAGATGAAGCTTGTAAGCGTGGAGCGCCTGAGTTGCACCAACACTGCATTTAGCTAGCATAATGAGTTGCTCAGCTCGTTTAACTCCGGAATGACGCTTTACGTATTGCTTCCAGCCGGTAAGGACCTGTTCAGTCGTTAGTCGACTAATTTCGTTCGGTAGAGGGAAGAGCCTAAGTGTAGCGATGGCACTGGTGCAGGTAAGAATCTTAAAGACCTGTCGCAACTCGGGGAACACAATATCTACCCAACGATGAATCTGGTTAACAGCACTGTTGAGCCGTTTGGTGACGGTGCCCCGGTTTGACATGAGAATTCGCAGTTCCTCGTAGGCTTCTGGATTAAAACGTACAGGAGAGTAGTATCCGTTCTTAATCATATCTGCAATAACAAGCGCGTCCTTACGATCGCTTTTGGATGGGGTATTGTCGCGATTTTCCTTGTTCTTTTTAACGAGGTGTGGATTCACCAGAACAGCCTCAATGCCTTGGTCTGAGAGCCAGCGAGCCAGGCTCAGCCAGTAATGTCCGGTGGGTTCCATACCCACAATGATTTTGCTCAGCTTGTAAGATTTGAGCAGATCTTGAATCCAGCGTCCGAACAGGCGAAAGCCCTCGTCATGGCTGCCGAACTCGAGCGGCGATCCCAAAGCAATTCCCCGGTAGCTTACTGCACGAGCGACATGTGCTTCTTGTGCTATATCTACGCCGACGACAAGATGGGATGAGGAAATGTTTTCAATGAGTTGATTTTGCTTTTCTTGAGCTTTAAACTTCATAGTAGAGCGACCTCCTATATGGTGAGATTAAAAGGGCTGTAGACCCGTATCCAACTCCCATGTTACAGAGGCGCTCGTTTTTGTTCAAACTCCAAATTATTCAGTTTACAGGAATTCTAACGTAATTGAGAATTACAAGAAAACACTGCAAGCGATTACAGGTACCGAAGAGCTCTATGGTGTTCCTTTTGCTGCTAATGCAGACGGTATTATCTACAATAAAGATGAGTTCAAAGCCTTGGGTTTAACGGTCCCAACTACTAAGGATGAAATGGATAAGGTTTTGGAGACCATTAAAGCAGCAGGTAAAGTGCCATTCTATTTTGCTTTCAAAGATGCCTGGACTGCGGTTCCTGCCTGGAATGTATTTGTAGCAGACTTGCAGCCTGCGTCGTTCTTTGCGGATCGTAAAGCAGGAACTACAACTTTCGCTGCTGCTCATAAAGACCTGATGAATCAATATATTGAGTTTATGCAGAATGGTCAATCCGGGGACCGGTTTACCAATGGATATAATGACGGAAATGCTGAATTCGCTAAAGGCTCGTCCGTAATGTACCTTCAAGGGGTTTGGGCAATTCCTGAAATCCTGAAGGCGAATCCCGATATTAAACTTGGCGTATTCGCTTATCCATTAAGCAATGATACCTCTAAGAACTATCTTGTATCTGGTGTTGATGTGTTATTTTCTCTCTCTGCAACATCTAAGGTTACTGCGGAAGCGACGAAATTCATCGACTTCATGATGGAGGCGGATAACGCCCAACAATATATAGATGAGCAAAAGTCATTCTCGACAATAAATAATATTTTCCAGAATGATGAAGTATATTCTGACCTCAAACCTATATTTGCGGAAGGCCGGGTAGCAGACTTTCCAGATCATTATATTAACGGAATGGCGGTTGACGTTATCTTGCAGGAACTGATGCAGAAGAAAAATGTCGATAATGCCTTGGCGGAAATGGATACACAGTATGACAAAATGGCCAGTCGTTAATACCGATGCCTAAATAATATTGTGAAAAAGGGATGAAAAGCATAATTTCGCTTTTCATCCCTAATTTAATGGGGAGAAGGAAGTTATACGGTGAAAAAAAATAATTTAGGAATCTACTTGTTGCTGGTTCTGCCCGCCACGATTCTATTTTTTATCTTCCATACCATACCGGCAGTGATGGGGATATTTTATAGCTTTACAGATTGGAACGGACTTAAGCCTACTTATAAAATGGTCGGGTTTATAAACTACCTAAATGTATTTAAGGACAAGGATGTGCTGGACGCCTATTTATTTACGTTCAAATTCGCTATCTTAACGACGGTCATTGTGAATGTTGTAAGTTTATGCATAGCGCTGGCACTAAACAGCAATATCAAATTAAAAAACTTTTTTAAAGGGCTTTATTTTATGCCTTATATCTTAAGCATGTTGATTGTGGCCTATATTTTCAACTATTTCTTTGCAAACTTTTGGATCGATATTATGGGCTACCTGGGAATTGAGAAATGGATGGTCAATCCGCTTGGAAATGAGAAAGGCGCTTGGTTAGCCATTGTGTTCGTTACAGTATGGCAGTCCGCAGCGTTTAACACGGTATTATACCTGGCAGGACTACAAACCATTTCTGAAGATCTGTACGAAGCCTCGGCTCTGGATGGGGCCAATAAATGGAAAGAATTCTGGGGCATAACGTTTCCGATGATCGCTCCATTCTTCACCATAAATATGGTGCTCTCTTTGAAGGGGTTCCTGCAGGTCTTCGATCAGGTTCTTGCATTGACGGGCGGCGGTCCCTTTGGAGTTACCCGTTCGATCGCGCTGTTGATTTACAAGAATGGATTTTCGGGTAATGAATTTGCTTACCAATCGGCTAACGCGGTTATTTACTTTGTGGTCATTGTGGCGATTTCGTTAATCCAGCTTCGTTATCTTCAGAAGAGGGAGATGAATTTATAATGCGTACAAAACGGACAAACTGGTTAGCCACTTGTTTTCTGATTGCTGGATCCGTATTTTTGCTATTTCCCTTGTACATGACCTTTATGCTGTCCATAAAAAACAATAAGGAAATTGCCGATAGCATCCTTGCCTTTCCAAAAGTGTGGAGATGGGAGAATTTCATTACGGCCGCAGAAAAGGTGAATTACTGGCAGAAATTTCGAAATAGTTCCATCATTACCGTGCTAACGGTTACTTTTACACTATTCACTAATTCTTTTGTTGCCTATGCAATCAAGAAGAAATTTGATCATAAGTTTTTCAAAGGTTTGTATTTTTACTTTATAAGTGCGATGTTTGTGCCATTTCCGATTATCATGTTGCCTGTAGTGAAATTGACTGCCAGATTAGGCTTGGATAATTTGTATGGTCTTATCTTGCTGTATATCGTCTATGGCTTGTCCTTTAATGTCCTGCTGTATGTTGGATATTTAAGAAGCTTGCCTCAAGAGCTGGATGAAGCAGCAATAGTGGATGGGGCTTCAGTATGGCAAACGTTCTGGAAGATCATATTTCCACTGTTGGCGCCTATTAATGCTACGGTGGCCATTATTACAACGGTCTGGGCTTGGAATGACTTTTTGCTGCCACTGATTATGTTGGACCAAGAGTCGCAAACTACGTTGCCACTAGCTCAATTTATATTCCAATCAAAATTTGGGCAGGACACGAACTTGGCGTTCGCTTCCTATTTAATGGCAATGGCCCCTTTGTTGATTGTCTATATACTAGCGCAGAAATGGATCATAAGTGGTGTTACACGAGGCGCGGTGAAATAACAACACAAGATTTATTATCATATGACATTAAGGAGATTTCACTATGGCTATCTTTTATCATGAACAAGAAGGGTTGTTTCATCTGCAGTCCAGGGATATGAGCTACGTAATTCAGTTGGCTCATGGTTACCCGGCCCATGCGTATTGGGGAAAAAGATTAAGCGAACAAGGGAATCTGTCAGGGCTGATTCAACACGTAGAACGCTGCTCCTTCATCCCTAATTCGGTGCCGGAGGACAACAGCATCTCCTTGGATACCTTGCCTCAGGAATACCCGCAGTATGGAACAGGTGACTTCCGAACTCCGGCTTATCAGGTTCAGCTAAACGACGGTACACGGGTGACCGAGCTAAAATATGTTACCCATCGCATAATTAAGGGGAAGCAGTCGCTCGAAGGGTTGCCAGCGGTCTATGCTGAAGATGGAGATGAGGTGCAGACGCTTGAACTAGAGTTGAGTGATAACAACTCTGGGCTTACGGTCGTTCTGAGCTACACGATGTTCGAGACATTTAATGCCATTGCAAGATCCGTGAAGTTCATCAACCGCGGCAAGGAAGCTTGTCGTCTCTTGAAAGCATTAAGTGCCAGCGTAGATTTTCAGGATGCAGATTTCGAATGGTTATGCTTGCACGGTTCGTGGGTTAGAGAGCGGCATATTGAAAGACGAGCCATAGGGCATGGAGGAACATCTGCCGCGAGCCGCCGGGGCTCCAGCAGTCATCAAATGAATCCCTTTATTGCATTGCTCCGGCCGAATACAGATGAGGACCAAGGTGATGTATATGGATTCAGTCTGGTGTACAGCGGCAATTTCGAAGCGGAGGCCCAAGTGGATCAATTCGATACGACACGGGTATCCATCGGGATTAACGGCTTTGATTTCTCCTGGCTCCTGTTGCCTGGGGAGAGCTTTCAAACGCCTGAAGCTGTAATGGTGTATTCGTCGGAAGGCTTGGGCGGCATGTCACGTACCTACCATAAGCTGTACCGGACCCGTCTGTGCCGAGGGATCCACCGCGATCGAGAGCGTCCCATTCTGGTCAATAACTGGGAAGCGACTTACTTCGACTTTAACGCAGAGAAAGTTGAAGCTATCGCAACGAGCGCCGCAGAGCTCGGGATTGAACTCTTCGTCTTGGATGACGGCTGGTTTGGCAAACGGGATGATGATACCAGCTCTTTGGGAGATTGGATGGTAGACCAGAACAAACTGCCTAAGGGTCTGGCAGATCTGGCAGATCGGGTCATACGTCAAGGGCTGCAGTTCGGCCTTTGGTTCGAGCCAGAGATGATCTCTCCCGACAGCGACCTGTACCGGAAGCACCCGGACTGGTGTCTGCACGCTCCAGAGCGGCGGCGGACGGAGGCCAGGAAGCAACTGGTTCTGGATATGTCGCGCCAAGATGTGCGCGACTATCTGTTTGAACGTTTGAGCGGGATTCTTACAGCGGCTCCTATTACGTACATCAAGTGGGACATGAATCGGAACATGACAGAGATCGGATCGGTGTTGGCAAGTGCGGAACGGCAGTCTGAGACAGCACACCGATATATACTTGGACTTTACGAGTTGCTGGAACGGTTGACGGAAAGATTCCCGGAAATTTTGTTCGAGAGCTGTTCTGGTGGAGGAGGTCGCTTCGATCCGGGAATGTTGTATTACATGCCGCAGACCTGGACGAGCGACGATACCGATGCGGTGGAGCGACTTAAGATCCAATACGGCACCAGCCTTGTGTATCCGATCAGCACGATGGGCGCCCATGTGTCGGCCGTGCCGAACCATCAGGTAGGGCGGGTTACCCCACTTAAGACCCGTGGAGACGTAGCTATGTCAGGCAACCTAGGCTATGAGCTTGATTTGACTGTGTTTACCGAGGAAGAGAAAGCCGTTGTTCGGCAGCAGGTATCTATATATAAGGATATACGGTCCCTGGTGCAGCAAGGTGATTTATATCGGTTAAGAAGTCCCTTTGAGGGCAGCAGAAATGAAACCGCATGGATGTTTGTTTCCGAAGACCGCAGAGAAGCATTGGTATTCTATTTCCAAGTGCTTGCTATTCCGAATGCTCCTCTTAAACGGCTGGCCTTGAAAGGGCTGAATCCCGAATGGACCTACTGCATTGAGGATTTGGAAATACTCTACAGGGGTGATCGGCTCATGCAGGCTGGCCTCCATCTACCACTATTTCATCATGATTATGTAAGTCAATGCTGGAAAGTGAAGGTCGTTTAGGAGTAAATGCTAAACATCGAGCTATGCTAATCACCTATGTAGCCCCCCATGAGTTCAATGAACTCATGGGGGGCTTTTTTCTTTTTACGCTTGGTAGTAACATGTATGATAAGAATTAACTATAGAAGGGAAGAGGATTATGACCTACTCACAGCGTTCAACCAGTGCATCGGCCGCATCCGATATCTCTTATCTTGAATATCAAATAAAGGCCACACATGAAGAAATTGACCAGGCCAAAAGCGTATCCGAGGGTTACGAGTCCATGCTGATTGCTCTGCAAACTTCTCCAGGCTTTAATCTAGAGATTCACTCTGAGGAGGCGAAGCAGCTATTGGACAAAATGGCTGGGAAGCAGGCATGGATCGACGCAGCCCATAAAAGAATTACTGAACTAGAGAACGAGTTGGATAAGCTTGATGAATGAGCAGCACGCGAATGAAAAAGATTCTGGTGAACAACTAGCCACCTTTGCCGGAGGATGCTTCTGGTGTATGGTCAAGCCGTTCGACGAACTGCCAGGCATTGTCTCCATCATTTCAGGCTATACAGGTGGACACACGGTGAATCCGACTTATGAGGAGGTCGGCACGGAAACAACAGGGCATGTTGAGGCGGTACAGATTACGTTTCAGCCGGATGTTTTTCCTTATGATCGTCTGTTAGAGCTCTATTGGCAGCAGATTGATCCTACCGATAAAGGGGGACAATTTCTGGATCGGGGTTATTCCTACCGGACCGTGATATTTGTTCACAATGAGGAGCAACGGGTGAAGGCTGAAGCTTCCAAGCAGGCGCAGAAGGCCAGTAAGAGGTTCAAGGGTCCCATTGTGACGGAGATCATTCCAGCAGGGCCATTTTATTCGGCTGAAGAGGTTCATCAGAATTACTATAAGACTCATGTTGCGAATTACAAGCTCTATCAGAAGGGCTCGGGTCGTGACGAGTTTAAGGAACAAGTCTGGAATAACAAAGAGGATAAGAAGCGGCTGCGTCAGCAGTTGACAGAACTGCAATATGAGGTCACCCAGAACAAGGGGACGGAGCCCGCGTTCCAGAATGAGTATTGGGATAACAAGCGTGAAGGGCTATATGTGGATGTAGTAAATGGAGATCCGCTGTTCAGTTCAACAGATCAATTCGATTCAGGCACCGGCTGGCCCAGCTTCAAGAAGCCAATCGAGGAGGGTCTGATCCGCAAGGAAGCGGATTATAGCCAGGGCCAGGTGCGGACGGCTGTGCGCAGCCGATTAAGCCAAGCTCATCTCGGTTACGTCTTCTACGATGGTCCAGAACCCACGAAGCTGCACTACCGGCTGAACTCTGCTGCATTGCGGTTTATCGCAAAAGAAGAGCTGGAGCAGAGCGGGCTTGAACGGTATTTGAAGTTATTTGATAAATTAAGCAAACTTTCATAAGGCTTTCATACTGGCTTAAGCTAAGGGGTATATATTAAACACATAACCCCCTTATAATATATAACTGGACCCTGCCGAACGTTGGTGGGGTCACTTTTTTGTCCAAATCTGCACAAACTTTCTTATCTGGATAACCAAAAGATGTCGTAATAGTACACACTAATTGTCGCATATTTCTACTAAAAATTGCCCTTGTGATGTGTTACCTTATAGAAGGATGTCAGAATAATATATATTGGAGGCTAAGACCGGTGAGCATTAGAATAGGCAAGATCAGCTTTTGGCATGTCCATGCCTGGGATTACACCAAGCAAGCTCAGGAGCATGAAGATACAGAGATATCTGCAGTCTGGGATGAAGATAGCGAACGTGGAACTAAAGCGGCAGAGAGCCTGCATGTCCCTTTTTATGATTCTCTCGAAGATATGCTGGCACAAGTAGATGCTGTGATTGTAGATGCACCCACCAACCGGCATAAAGAGGTTATCATTGCGGCCGCCCAAGCAGGCAAACACATTTTCACGGAAAAAGTTATAGCTTCAACATCGCAGGATGTGAATGATATTATGGCTGTTGTTGCGGAGAAACAGGTCAAGCTGACCGTCTCCTTACCACGTTTGAATGATGGGTATACCTTAACGATTCAGGATATTTTAAAGCAAGGCTTGCTTGGCCAAATCACTTACGTTAGAGTTCGCTTGTCTCATGATGGGGCTATCGCCGATTGGCTGCCTGCTCATTTCTATAATCTGGAGCAATGCCAGGGAGGCGCTCTAATTGATCTGGGCTGCCACCCAATGTATTTGGCTAAACTCTTTTTAGGTCAAGCAGTAACAGGTGTAAGCGCAAACTTCGGCTATGTAACAGGCAAGGAAGTCGAAGATAATGCGGTTGTCACTTTGCATACGGACTCTGGGGCGATTGGCGTGGTGGAAGCCGGTTTTGTGAATAGTCATTCTCCGTTTGCGATTGAGGTTCATGGAACCGAAGGTACGCTATTATTCGGTACACCAGAGCCGAAGCTGCTGCTCAGAACTAAGCTAATACCGGAGAACGCGGATGTCTGGACTGAACAACCTCTGCTTGGGAATCGGGAAAGCGCCTTTCATCAATGGGTCAGCCATATTCAGAACAACACGTCAGCCGTTGATAATATTGAAGCCGCTGTGGAGCTTACCCGATTAATGGAGGCAGCGAATATCTCGGCCACCGAAGGTCGGAGGGTTCGGTTGGCCCTTGAGTAGATTTCCTTTCGAGATTATGTTCGAGAAATGGGATATTTTGGAGAGGCTAGATATTTCCATCCTCTGGGGACATTATGAGATTCGGGTGCTGAGGTTCCATTTGACGTCTTTCCCGGCGGGGCGGATCGTTGACTTCCATAATCATGCCGAATTTGAGTTTCATTTTATTCCGCGAGGCAAAGGCAAGGTTATTCTTGATGGAGATATGTACTCCTTGTCTGAAGGAATGCTCTATTTAACGGGACCTGGCGTTGTGCATTATCAGGAGGCTGACTCTGCAGAGTCCATGGACGAACTGTGCCTTCATGTCGATATTGTGGAAAAGCACCGGGAGAGCGTTGATCCTTGGGAGGTAGCTGAAGCAGAGGAGGTCATTGGGAAACTTCAACGACTGCCTTTGATTCCTGCACAAGATTACCATCAAGCGATGAAGTGCTTTTTGGAAGCTTATATAGCCTATGACAGCAAGCTGATTGGGTATTACACCTCTATTAAACAGCTGGTGATCAGTATTTTATTGAAGACAGCCAGAGCTTATGATACAGGTGGGATTCGCGCAGAAGCACCGGTCCGGGATATGTCAACTTATCGGTATGAGTATGCTTTGCAGTACATGGAGGCGAATCACTCGGCAGTGGTGACTATAGAGAATGTGGCGGAGAAGCTGCATATCAGCACCAGACAGCTGCAAAGAATTTTTAAGCATATCAATCCTGAACGACCATTCAGCCGGGTGCTTGAGGACTTTCGCTTGCAGGCGGTATGCCACAGTCTGGAAGAGAATTCCTTCCCACTTGAGCAAATTGCCTTATCAGCGGGGTTTACGAATGCGAATTACTTACATACTGTGTTTCGCAAGCGTCTGGGCATGACTCCAGCTACATTTCGCAACAAGCAGCAGCAAATAAAAAGTGAGGGTGAACTTAGATGAGTAAAGGTTATCGTATTGGAATTATTGGCTGTGGTGGAATAGCAAACGGAAAGCATTTACCAAGTTTAAGCAAGCTGAAGAATGTTCAGCTTGTGGCGTTTTGCGACATTGTCGTGGAACGAGCCGAAGAAGCCGCGAAGAAGTATGATAGTACTGAGGCTAAGGTCTATGCAGATTATACAGAGCTTCTGCAGGATACTTCCATTGATATAGTGCATGTACTCACGCCAAATATCTCTCATGCAGAGATTTCCATCGCTGCCTTGGAAGCAGGCAAGCATGTCATGTGCGAAAAACCGATGGCCAAGAGCGCTGCCGAGGCCAAAAGTATGGTTGAGGCTGCGAAACGTACAGGGAAGAAGCTAACAATTGGCTATAATAACCGCTTTAGAGAAGACAGCTTGTACCTGAAGAAACTTTGTGAGGCTGGCGAGCTTGGATCTATATATTTTGCCAAGGCACATGCGATCAGACGAAGAGCCGTACCGACTTGGGGAGTCTTCCTCGATGAGGAGAAGCAAGGTGGAGGCCCGCTAATTGATATTGGTACTCACGCGCTGGATCTAACGTTGTGGATGATGGATAACTATCAGCCCAAGGTTGTTCTGGGCACTACACATCACGAGCTTTCGCAAAAAGAGAACGCTGCCAATGCTTGGGGCCCTTGGGACCCCAAACAATTTACCGTTGAGGATTCAGCCTTCGGGATGATTGTCATGGAGAATGGGGCGACCATCATGCTCGAATCCAGCTGGGCGCTTAATTCGCTGGATGTAGATGAAGCGAAATGCAGCTTAAGTGGTACTGCGGCAGGAGCTGATATGAAGAACGGGCTGCGCATCAACGGAGAAGCACATAGTCGCTTATATACCAAAGAAATTGAACTCAGTGCGGGCGGTGTTGCCTTCTACGAGGGTATCGAAGAAAGTGCTCCAGATATAGAAATGAGAAAATGGATTGAAGCTATAGAGCAGGACAAGGAACCTGTGGTAACTCCCGAACAGGCTTATGTCGTTTCGCAAATCTTGGAAGCCCTCTATGAATCTGCCCGCACAGGCAAGGCTGTCTATTTGAATGAATAGTAATCTTTCAATAATTAAGCCAATCTTCATAGTGCCTTCATACTAGGTTAAGATAAGAGGTATATATTAAACACATAACCCCCTTATAATATATATCTGGACCCTGCCGAACGTTGGCAGGGTCACTTTTTTTGAAATATAAGAATTTGCTTCACGCAATAATTTATCCTTATATTTCTCGAAGAAGCGGGTGCCGCCCATAAAAGGACGGCGAAGCCGTTCCATCTTGTCTAGACTCTTACCCAAACGAGTAACCTCAAAAGGGCGTAAATAAAACACTTGCCTTAAAGTGCACTTTAAGGACTACAATGGGCTTGTGAGGCCGGAAACAGCAAATATTATTTCTGAGAAACGAAAGAGAGGTTACTTATAATGGAGACTCGTAAACTGGGTAATAGTGAATTAATTGTTTCATCCATTGGTTTAGGTTTGATGGGAATGTCTCCAGGGCTGTATGGTGAAACTAATGACGAGAATTCCCTCGATACGATTCACCGTGCTTTGGAATTAGGGGTTACCTTGTTGGATACTGCAGATGTATATGGAAATGGGCATAATGAAGAGTTGCTGGGTCAAGCTTTGAAAGGTCGCCGCGATCAGGCTGTAGTAGCTACGAAGTTTGCTTTCGGGCCTAATTTCCAGGGGATTAATGGTCATCCGGACTATGTGCGGAAATCAGTGGATGATAGCCTCCGTCGCTTGGGCCTTGATTATATAGATCTTTATTACCAGCATCGGGTTGATCCTAATGTTCCTATTGAAGATACAGTAGGTGCAATGGCTGAACTGGTTGCTGCCGGAAAGGTTCGTTACTTGGGGTTATCCGAAGCAGACGCTCCTACCATTCGCCGTGCCCATGCGGTACATCCGATCTCTGCCTTGCAGACGGAATATTCTCTTTGGAGTCGGGACGTTGAGGATGACATACTGCCTGTTGTAAATGAACTGGGTATTACTTTTGTGGCGTACAGCCCATTAAGCCGAGGTTTTATTACGGGTGAATTGCAAAAGTTTGAGGACTTCGCAGCGAATGACATTCGCAGGCATTTACCGCGCTTTCAAGGTGAGAACTTCCAGAGAAATGTGGATCTGGTAAACAAGATCCAAGATATGGCTGCAGAAAAGAACGCAACTGCTTCACAACTAGCGTTAGCTTGGGTCATGGCAAACGGTGCACTGCCCATTCCAGGCACAAAACGTGTGAAGTATTTGGAGGAAAATGCCGGAGCTGTTGAACTTAAATTAACTTCTGAGGATTTAGCACGCTTAGAACTCGTTAATCCGAAAAATGCCGCGCATGGCGGTAGATATTAAAAAGGGACATGTCATAAAAGATCACACTCATATTGACAAACCGCTGAGGCGAGTATATATTCTACTCAGCGATAATTAGTGATTAGTCAACAGAATGTAGCTGAGAATTTAGGGAACGAACGTTTCCTTGTTTCGGTTGCATTTTTTTTATGCCTATACAAGCAAGCACTTCAGGAAGCAATCGGCATACATTAACGTAAGCCCAGTCGTCGCATTAGTCGGATTCCAAGAATAGAGGAGCGCTCCAACATGCAGGAAGCATCAGGTTCAACAACTTTTCCTATTGGTAAATTAGCTATTCTGCTGGCCGTTCTGCAGGAGCATGAATGGAAAAAGGTCGTGGAGCAAGAGTTGAAGTCTCAGGATTTCCGCTATACGATTGGCAGGGTGGGCGCAATGGATATGATTAAGGTAATTGCGGCGATCGAAACGGCTGCGAAGAACAACAACATTATAGGGTATGGGCTTTTTCTATTACTCGTAAAGCAGGTGAGGGTCATGTTGGAAGTACCAGAAACGCCGGTGAAATATTGCGAATGCCCATTGGTTCTCTCCAAGCAGGACAACACGCCGATTTCGTCGCACTCGATATTAACGATCTTTCCCTGGCACCGAAAAAAGAACTGTTTGCCAACATGATCTATGCTATGCAGTCTGGAGCTGTCTCCACAGTAGTCATTGGAGGTCGGATCGTATTTGATCATGGAAAGCTACAAACTATAACCGAATCTTCCATCGGCGGACGGGTGGATCAGCTGTTTGCGAAATGGGATCAGAGATAGCTCTTGTTTCTCATTTATTTGTCAGAAATGGAGTTTATACTAATAATTATAGCTATTCAAGCTGACCAGTGTGATATATGCTCTTCTGGAGATACTATATACACTTGTAGTGAACATCAACATCAAAAAAATGTATGTATAGAGGAGAGGGCAATGCGTATTCTGTTAGCGGAAGATGATATTCGATTAGGGCCGCTCATTGTGCATATGCTGAACAAGGAAGGGCATACGACGGACTGGGTACAGAATGGTCTTGAAGCATTGGATTATATTAGTGTTACAAGCTATGACCTGCTGCTTCTGGATTGGATGATGCCGCTAATGGATGGTGTTACGCTCTGCAAGGATTTGAGAAAAGATGCGTACACCGGCGGGATCATTTTACTTACTGCAAAAGATACCTTGAATGACCGGATCAGTGGGTTGGATGCAGGCGCAGATGATTATGTCATTAAACCTTTTGAATTCTCAGAGCTATTCGCTAGAATCCGCTGCATCTCTCGGCGTATGGTGCAACCGATTCAGGACGAATGGATTGGGCTGTCGCCTTATCGGTTGCTATTAAATGAAAGAAGTCTACAGTGCAATGATGAACAGGTTACACTAACTACCCGGGAATTCCAGCTAATGGAGCTCTTAATGAGGAATGAGGGCAAGGTACTCCCGCGATCCTTGCTTATCGAGCGAATATGGGGATACGATTCCGAAGTGAATAGTAATACCTTGGATGCATTGGTTAAGCAACTGCGGAAGAAGCTTGATTGCACAAAAGGGCAGATGCATATTAACAATGTACGCGGTATGGGGTACAAAGTGGAGGTAGCTGTTGTTTGCACGAACGAATAAAAGGCTGACCACTTTTTTTGCTGGCTTAATGATCGTATTCTTGTTGTCAATGAATGTGACAAGCTACCTTTTATTATCTTCTATTATCTATAAGGAACAGAAAACAAAGCTGGAAGCCGTTGTAACTAGTGAAATACAGGAGCATTCAAATGAAATGCTTACTTATAACCATAAGGCAAGTTCTAGCAAATATTATATAGGCAAGGAGGAGACGAACAGTCCAACCGGCGGGATCGAAACGCCCCTGCGGCCCTTTTACATGCTGATTGATTATGAAGGACAGATCATTAGAACAGATGCGGTAGATGAGGATCTGGCTAATGATATCAAGGAGAATGTTAAGGATTGGATTCCTCAAGAGAAACAGACCCTTCATCATATCTATGATATTGATAAAGAGAATGTCCACCTGTTCCTGGCGGGAAGAGCCGTCTATCGAGAGGGTCTCTACGTGGGAAGCATAATAGCAGGGATTGATATCACAGAACAGCAGAGATTGTTGGAACAAGTAACTTATACTCAAATAGTCATCTCAGTTTTATTTCTTGTCGTTTCAATTATTTTTGCCTATGTGATGTCGCGTCGTGCGATGAAGCCGATCATTCATTCCTTTGCTAGGCAGCAGAAGTTTACCGCGGATGCCTCTCATGAGTTGCGCACGCCGCTTACAGTGCTGCATTCGTCTATTGAGGTATTGGAGAGTGAGACTGAGGATATACTTTCCCCTTTTGGCAAGCAGGTGATGGATGATATGAAGGATGAGGTTCGACGAATGACGAGTCTCGTCTCGAATTTATTGAGCCTGGCACAAGCTGACGGAGCTGATGTGGAGCTTACATATGACGAATTCTCGTTGGATGGAGAATTAGAACGGGCGTTTCGCAATTTTCAGCCTATTGCACAGCAGCAAGCGATTGAGCTTGTGCTAAATGCCAATACACAAGTTATTGTGAGGGCTGATCAGGAACGTCTTCAACAGCTGTTCGTGATCCTTTTGGATAATGCAGTACAATATACAGCTGCAGGAGATCGTATCATGATAAAGGCGACAGTGAAGGGCAACCTGTTGACTCTACAGATCCAGGACACAGGAATTGGAATTCCGGAAGCTAAGCTGCAGGAAGTGTTCGAGCGTTTCAGTAGGGTTGATGAATCACGCAATCGTACGCAGGGCCACACAGGATTAGGGTTGTCGATTGCAAAGTGGATTGTAGAATCGCATGGAGGTACCATCTGGGTCGAAAGCGAAGTAGGTATTGGAAGTACATTTTTCATTGCTTTGCCGATTGTTTCACACCTGGCAACAACCTGATAGATCAGCGTAATTATAGTGCTAGCCCAAACCAATCCCAAAGGAGAAATTTATTATGAGCACACCTCTTCATCCCCTTATTGTCCATTTCCCAATCGCCTTATTATCGTTAGGTGCGGTTCTTCAATTAATTGCCTTGTGGAAGCCGAATGTCTGGAATACAATCGCCAACTTCTGCCTGATGATTGGATTTGTCTCTGCTATTGTGGCTTATCTAACTGGCGACGGTGGGGAGCATTTTGCTAAACAAGTGTTCGGGACGCAAGAAGCAGCCGTTCATACGCATGAGACCTTTGCCATGTTCACCTTAATTGTGTTTGGAATAATCGTCGCAATTAAACTGTATCAATTGTTCCCGGTGATCCCACAATTAAAGAAATATGCGAAATTTAGTTTTTCCAAAGTATTTATTCCAGTTCTGATTGTCTTATCTCTGACAGGTGGAACATTGGTAGTATTAACAGGCCATTACGGAGGCAAACTGGTGTATCAAGCAGCTTCCCAAGGGAAATAACATTATAATGAACTATTAAAAAAGCGCGTACCGATTTCTTCCTTCGGTGCGTTTTTTTAGGTCGAGTGTACCAAATTTATGGTACAATTTATTTGCAGATACACTATGTAAGATGAACTGGAAAAAGAAGAACAGGGGAAGTAACGGAGGGGAATTTTGGAACTGTAGGAGCGATAGCGACCGCCTGAAAGCTTTCCGTAGGAAAGCTCGCTTCGGAAGCATGGGCAGTCTCCAGATTTCATCCGCAAATAGCGGAATAAATCAAGAAATTTGGAGACAACAGCGGCCGGAAGTCCAAATATTTCTCGTAGTTACGATCGACACCTGGTATGGGAAAATCTCAAGTTCATCTTATATAATTTGGAGGATACATATGAAAAAAGTAGAAGCGATTATTCGCCCAGAGAAGCTTAGGGAAGTCATTGATGCATTGCGAATTATTGAAGTAACAGGCTTTACAGTTACTCAGGCACAGGGGCGTGGCCAGCAGAAGAATACAACAGGAGTGTATAGAGGGAAGTCTTATACAGTTAATTTGCACCACAAAATAAAGATTGAAATCGTCGTATCTGACAATAAAGTCCAAGAAACCATTCAGACGCTTATTAAGACAGCGCAGACTGGAGAAATGGGCGATGGGAAAATCTTCGTTCTACCTCTACTAGAAATGTATAATATTAGAACAGGCCAGACTGATGAAACAATAGATGAATTGAAATGAAAAACGAAATAAAAACGAAATAAAAACGAAATAAAAACGAAATGAAATAGATCACAACAGGGGGCGAAGACATACTTTGTCCTCTTTTTGTGTAAGGAAACATTACACTGGATGTTGACAATTTACCCGCTCTACCTATAATATAACTTATGTTATATAAAGTATCAGGGAGGGTAATACCATGAATGCCGGAAGTGATATCGCTTTAAATACGGTTTGGGTAGTGCTTGCTGCTGCGATGGTTTTGTTTATGGAGGGCGGCTTTAGCTTGCTCGAAGCGGGATTTGTGCGTACAAAGAATGCGGTCAATGTGACTATGAAAATTTTTGTCGATCTCACCATTGGGGTGTTAGCCTTTTTCTTAGTAGGTTTTGGAGTGATGTTTGGAAAAGATTTTGCCGGAATCATAAGTTTTGATTTTTGGGGTGCCTCCCAGACTTTACATATCAACTTGAATCTACCTTTGTCAGCCTATGTGCTGTTTCAGATTGGTTTTGCCATCGCGACAATTTCCATCATATCCGGTGCTGTTGCTGAACGTATGTCTTTTAAGGCGTATATCCTAATCGCTTTTTTTGTAGCCGCTATTTTATATCCGATCTCAGGCCACTGGGTGTGGAATCCTGAAGGATGGCTTGCGCAGTTGGGCATGAAGGACTTTGCTGGGTCGGCTGCGATTCATGCTTTGGGAGGCTCTGCCGCTTTTGCTTTTGCGAAAGTGCTGGGGCCCCGCCGTGGCAGATTCAATACGGATGGAAGTGTGAATGTGTTTGCCCCGAGTAACATTCCACTGGCCTCTGCCGGTACATTTATTCTGTGGTTTGGCTGGTTTGGATTTAATGCCGGTAGCACCTTGAACGCCGCTGATGTTAACCTTTCGCTAATCGCTCTGAATACGATGCTGGCCGCTGCTGCGGGCGGGACTTCCGCTATGATCTACACCATGTTCCGCTATGGAAAAGCAGATCCCAGTATGACGATGAATGGTGCGCTAGCAGGTCTGGTTGCTATAACAGCAGGCTGTGCGTTTGTAACTCCTTATTCATCTATTCTAATTGGTCTGGTTGCTGGTGTTCTTGTAATTTGGGGGACACTCGCTATTGATAAGCTGCAGGTTGATGATCCTGTAGGAGCAGTTGCTGTTCACGGGATTAACGGATCATTTGGTGCCTTGGCTGTGGGGCTCTTGGATCAAAAGGCCGGCCTTCTGACTACAGGGCACTTTCATTTGCTGGGTGTTCAACTGCTTGGAGTAATTACTGTGGTTATCTGGGGCTATTCGTTAAGCTATGGTGCAGCCAAGCTGATCCAAGCAACGGTCGGTCTGCGGGTTAAGGATGAAGAAGAAGAAGAGGGCTTGGATATGGCGATGCATGGTATTCCTGCCTATAATGAACTCGAAAGATTTAGTGATCAACCCGTGATTGATCAAGCATTGTACCTGAGAACAGGGTCTGAAGATTAAGAATGATCTAATATAATAGTCTGATAACAAGAGGTCTTTCGCGAGTGTTCAAACTTGGGGGAAGGCCTCTTTTTTAATAGGAAAATATAAGGGATAAGCTGTCTCATAATATAATGAACATTTTGATAAATTTTGTTACTATTGAATAAACTGACTATGGGAGTCTATTATGCCAAATGTATATCAGACCGAAATTCCGCAGTATTCCTTATATTCTTATGTTGAGAACAGCCCGGATGCTATCTATATTTTAGACACTAATAAAAAGGTGGTATATGTTAATTCATCTTTCACTAAAATGTATGGTTGGACTAAAGATGATTTGAAAAGTTTGAAACTCCCCCACATCCCCCCTGAGTTAATCGAGGAACGAGACAGACTCTCTCAGTATATTGACCAGGGGCATGAGGTTTTCTCACTGGATACGTTCAGGTTAAAAAAGGATGGTGA
Organism: Paenibacillus sp. 19GGS1-52; assembly: GCF_022369515.1. Lineage (NCBI taxonomy): Bacteria > Bacillati > Bacillota > Bacilli > Caryophanales > Paenibacillaceae > Paenibacillus > Paenibacillus sp. 19GGS1-52. The sequence goes on along the minus strand of NZ_CP059724.1, from coordinate 5,849,032 downwards.
ACTTATCAGCGTCAGTCTGTCTATTACTTCGGTAAAAGAGCCTACTGGGAAGATTATTTCTTACGTGTGTCTATCCAGAGACGTTACAGAAACGAAACTATCGGAAATGAAATATTTCAAATTGTTTAACCAAGTCAATGATGCTATCTATTTCTACCAGCAGGATCATCAAGGAAAACCTTCGAAGTTTATCGATGTAAACGATATGGCTTGCCAAATGCTTGGTTATACTAAGCTTGAACTTCTCTCGAGATCAGTAAATGATATTGCCCACCCAAGTCTTAAGCATAAAATTAAGGATACCTTCTCAACTATTATTCAAGGAAGATCCACTTTTACAGAGTGGATTCATATCACCAAGGATGGATCGACCAAACCCGTGGAAATTAGTTCGAGGACATTTAAACTTAACAATAAGACAATGGTAGTTTCTATAGTTCGTGATATTTCGGAACGGAGAATAACGGAAGAATTATTGAGGAAGACCGAGAGCATCTCGTTAATCGGAGAGCTTTCGGCTGGAATAGCCCATGAGATACGCAATCCCTTAACTAGTATTAGAGGCTTTGTACAATTATTATTTGCCCAATCCCAATTAAGTGAGAAATATAGTGATTTGGTTATCTCTGAGGTCGATCGCATTAATTCTATTATTGGGGAGCTACTGCTGCTTGCGAAACCAACAAGTTCAGAATTTCTTAATAAAGATCTTATAACCTTATTGAAACAAACGGTAACCCTACTTAATGGCCAAGCTCATTTGTCGGAGAATGAGATTAATTTAGAAATATTCGAGCAAGAGGCTAGTTTATACATAAGATGTGCTGAGAATAAGCTGAAGCAAGTTTTTATTAATATCCTAAAAAACGCCATAGAAGCTAGTCCCCGGGAACGGAGATTAGAGTTCAGGTATGCAGACAGAAGCAGCATGTATTAATCCGATTTATAGATCAGGGTAAAGGCATACCTACTGATATTCTTAGTCAAATTGGTACACCTTTTTTCACAACGAAGTCCGGTGGCACTGGATTAGGAATTATGATTAGTCAAAAAATTATCCATGATCATCAGGGGACGATTCAGTTTAGTAACAATAATCTACAAGGTACCATGGTTGAAATAACATTGCCCTATACATTGGAGTGATTCACAAATGGATATGACCTGGAATCTGGATACTTTGTATCCTTCCTTTGATTCCCCAAAGCTAAGCGCAGACCGGGAGCTGCTTGATCAACATAGCAAGGCTTTAAACCAGTGGACTAAGAGTGTGCTAGAGAACACTCAGGGTCCTGCAGCAGCAATCGAAGCCTTTCTAAGGCTGTATAACCAATATAAAAGCGTATATGTGTGTTTGTTGGCTTATGCAGAATTAATTCTCAGTGCGGATAGTGACCATATGGAAGCTATGAATCTTGCAGATGATATGGAGCAGGTGAATTCTGAAATTGCCGGGACAGTTGCTAGCTTTAAGCTTTGGCTTGCCGGCTGTGAGAATATCGATGAGTTTATCGGGAGTTCACCCTATTTGCTGGAGCATCGATTTTATCTGCAAGAGCTGTTGGCGCAATCTCGTCATGTGTTAAGTGCAGAAGTTGAAGTAGCTATAGCCAGCATGCAGAGCACAGGCTCCAAAGCGTGGGAAAGGCTCTACATGGAGCGTGCTTCAAATGTGCGTACAGTGATCTCTATTGAAGGCGAATCTAGACAGGTTACACTCTCTAAACTGAGAAGTATGGCTTATGAGAGTAAGGCGGAATTAAGACTCGCTGCTTATACTGCAGAGATTGAAGCCTGTCAACAGCTTGCGCCAGTCTGTGCAGCCAGCATCAACGGTATTAGTGGTGAGGCGTTAACCATCTATGGAATGAGAGGTTACTCTTCTTCACTGGAGAAGGTGCTTGAGGCTTCGAGAATGGATAGTGAAACCTTGGATGCCATGCTTAATGCGCTTAAGGAAAGTCTGCCAAGCTTTCATACCTACTATCGGAAGAAGGCTGGAATTTTGGGGCATCAGGATGCTCTTCCTTTTTATGATATCTTTGCACCGATCGGTGAGGAGACGGTACCAGCAACCTACACGGAGGCGAAGGACATCATTATATCCAGCTTCGCAACCTTTAGCCGGGAGCTGGCTGAATTTGCCGAGAAGGTCTTCGACCAGTGCTGGATTGATGCAGAGCCACGAGCAGGCAAGGCTGGATATGGATTATGCATCGATATCTTTCCTATTCAAGAGAGTAGAATTATGACTTGCTTTACCGGAACTTCATTGGATATTAGCGTGCTTGCCCATGAAATTGGCCATGCCTATCATAGTTCCTGTCTGAGCCATGAAACGATGCTGAACACGGATTATCCGATACCAATTGCTGAGACGGCCTCGATATTCTGCGAGACCTTGGTGAATCAGGTCTTAATCAGCAATGCCTCAGGGAAGGAGGCTCTCCCGATTCTGGAAAGAAGCATTTCCGATGCCGGTTATTATCTGGTGGACTTCTATGCCCGCTATTTATTTGAACTTCAATTATTTACAAGAAGAGCGTCAGGGCCGTTATCCGTTCAGGAACTGAATGAATTAATGCATTCCTGTATGGTAGAGGCATATGGTGAAAGTATAGACGAGACTACACTCCATGCTTATATGTGGATGAACAAGGCTGGTTATTTTATGGCTGGTAATGAGTTTTTGAATTTTCCATATTCCTTCGGACTGCTATTCTCTAAAGGGCTGTATGCTGAATATTTAAAAAGGGGAGCGGAATTCATCAGCCAATACCGCCTGTTCCTGAGTGCAACAAGCAAGAATAATATCGTTGATGCAGCTGCTATTATGGGAGTAGATGTACATTCCATTGATTTCTGGAGAAACGCGCTGCAGCTGATTAAGACAGATATCGCCGAGTTTATTAGTAGAGTATAGGAGTATCACCAACAAATTCCTATTAGACTAGAGGTTTCTCTTGAGTTCTTTGAACTCGGGAGAGGCCTTTTTTTGTAGCGCTATAGGAACAGTTTCTTATTCTCGTGGAATCATAAATAGGAAACAAGAGTGATTACCAATAGATGTAATTAAGCTGTAAAATTAGGAAATCAGCTGGAAGATACAAATTATAACAATATTCTTGCGCTACCGCATATTAATGGTACTCAATAGGACTAAAGAACCGATTTATGCCTTCATAATATCATCTTATCTTGTCATTTTCTGTTCATGTATTTGTATTAATACTGAAATCAGCAAATGTTGCAGTATAATGCACGGAAGGTGGGCTTGAAATGACCGATGATATGGATATTGTGAAGCGGATGGCAGCGGGTATTGTTCATGAAGTAAGAAATCCAATTACTGTTATAAAAGGGTATACAACACTGCTGAGGGATTCCATAAGCCCTAAACATTCTACTCTCATTCATTCACAAATCGTAATATTGGAGAAATTAATGGATGGCTTAGAGTTCTTAGCAAGGGTCGATGACATCGACAACCTGAACTTTAGAAACGTTAAGCTAAAGAATGTGGTCCACAATTGTCTGGACGATCTGTATCCTGTTTTACAGGAGGCAGGAATACAGGTGGAGATCAAATGCGGATACCATCGGGATATCGAATGTGAGCAGAGATTAATTAGCATGCTGCTGAATAATCAACTCATAAATGCTGCCGAGTCCATGACTGAAGGTGGAGTTATTTCGATCCGAATCGTTGACTATGATCAGGATTATGTGAATATCCAAATAGAGGATAAAGGTACGGGCATTTCGGCGGAGCGAGTTCCTTACCTGGGGCAGCCCTTCTTTTCAACTAAGGAGAAGGGGATTGGAATGGGGGGAATGCTGTGCAGAAGTATTATCCAGAAACATTATGGTACGCTCATCTATTACACAGATATCGAAAAAGGCACTATTGTTAATATTCAATTGCCTAAACAGCAACCTATTAGCAGTGTTGAAATCGATAATTCAATACAGTCGGATTTAGATACACTGTCTTGTAATTAATTTACTAGTGGGGGGGCTGGTTAAATATGATATTGAAAAGGATCTTAATCATTGATGATTCCACAGAGAACTGTTCAGTTCTAGGGATTATGTTGCGAGGATGCAGAGTCATTAATTAGTAATGCTGATATCGCTATGTATCACACCAAAAACAAGGGGCAAAGTAGATTCCATGAAAAGAGAAATATGGATTTTCTGGAATTAGCCCGATTGTAAGTGAAATTATATATATGTATATATATTCTAATCATAATTTGTATATAATTTATGATTAAAATAGCCTTACTGTGAACAAAGAGGTGATTATTGTGGGCTACTCTTTAGAAGGAGAACAACTATTGGGTATTGTCAGTATTCAGGGCAATAATATTAAGATTGCCTCCAATCAAGCCTATAGCATCGATCCTCCCTTTAAAGACTTCGTTATTAGTATAAACGAAGTTACTTTGACAGAAAGAATGAGAGTCTCTTCAAAAGATAATGTGATATGGACATACATAGGGGAGCAAAACTCTGGCTACACGTTAAGCCTAAGAGCGCAGGACATGGAGTTGTATATACTCATACATCATAAGTTTGAACTAGAAGCAGTTCCCGCTGTTAGACTCCAAAATGATAATATTTCTGTAGGGATTGCTTATAAACCCGATCTCAAGAGGAGATTAGCGCTAGAAGGGCTTATGGATAGAATTGAACAGATAGGTGTTGCACCCCAGTTTGTGAATAAGGATGTATTGAAACAGGAGCTGGAATTGCCCACGGGTAAAGAAATACTAATAGGTAAAGGTATAGCGAGCACAAAGGGTTCTGACGCTTGGATCGAAACCTTCTTTTCGGATGAAACCTTTCATAGAGGTGTCAATGAGAACAATGGTGTAGTTGATTTTACATCTGAGCTGGTAATTCCTACTGTGGACAAAGGGACAAAAATTGCTGTGTATCATCCTTCTGAACCAGGTGAACCTGGGATGAACCTTAAGGGGAATTCTATAGGATCAGAACCGGTTAAGGATATCCAGATCCCCTTTGACCCTTCGGTTGAATTCAGATCTAATGTTTGGTACGCACTGATACCTGGAAGACCGATACTAGTAACCAATAAGAATAGTTATTTATTGAGGATTATAGCCGTATATGAACATTATGGGGATGCCACTTATGAAAAGGGAAACATCTATTTTACCGGAGATATAACTATTCATGGCGACGTTCATGACGGTGTGCATGTTGAAGCATTGGGCAAAGTAATGGTGAAAGGAAATGTATTTAAAGGTTCAATAATTGCTGCAGGCAGTATTTCAATCACCGGTACAGTTCTGAACACGACATTAAGTGCGGGCAAGCCCTCTATGCTCGCTAGTATGTTTTACAAAGAACTTTTTCAACTGAATAAATCCTTTGAAACCCTGATCATAGCTATGCAGAAATTTAGTGAAATGGCCAATAACAAAGGGTACGGATATGGCACACTTTTAAATATTCTCATTCAAGTAAAACATAAGAAGTTTTTTGAAGAGGTAACTGAATTCCTGCAAAAATTGGACAAAGTGAAAACTGGATTGCCTGAATATATACAAATCTTAAAAATTCGCTTAAGTGCGTTTATGAATGAAGAACGAATCGCCCTGCAAAAAGATGAAGGACAGATGAAAGGAATTAGTATATATCTCCAAACTGCAGTGGAACGGGTCGAAGCATTGTCTACCCAACCGTGTGATATTAGCTTTGCTTCTGCTTCTTATTCTGAGATCTATACAGGAGGCAAGATTGAAGTAACAGGAAAAGGCACAATTCACTGTAAAGTTCAGACAGAGCAGGGGATAGCCTACCTTATCCCAAGCGGGAAGAGTCATGGTGATGAGATCCATATTAAGGGGGCGCTGTATGAAGCTTAGATTAGGCATTACGGGCAAACTGTCTCTGTTATCAATTTCACTTGTCCTCTTTAGTGTGATGTCCATCTTGACCGCTGGCTATTATGTGAATTACAACCAGATTGATAAAGCTGCCGGTGAAGAATTGGTCGGGTGCGCCAATATTACGACTACATTGATTGATCCCAACCAACTTCTGCAACTTGCTAAAGGGGATACTACAGTACTTCCCACTCTGCAGGCTAAGGTGGATGGCATTGTGGACCATAAACCTATTTTTCTAGATGCAGCTATTATAACTGTTGATGGAACAATCCTGGTTGCAGATAGTCGCATGAGAGAAAGTGGAATAAAGACGGGAGACACCGTGCCTATAGCTGCATCCCTGCGTGATAGTCTTATTCAGATGCATCACCCCGTTTATTCGGAACTCTATAATTACAATGGCCTCAAACGAAAAGCTGGTTATGCCCCCATCATGACCGCAGATTCCCAGATTGTTGGATTAATGATGGTAGAGTTTGATGCCAACATTATTACGCAGCGTACCAAGGAAATGCTGGCTTTTACCTTTAAGATTGGAGGAATCTTTCCGATCCTTGCAGGTTTAGTGGGTTGGATCATGGCTAAGCGATTAACTAAGCCAATCAAGGATCTCACCCAGTTAATGAAAAAGGTCGCAACGGGAGATCTGACGGAGAATATAGAAGCTACTACCAGAAAGGATGATTTGGGAGAACTCTGGGAATCGTACCGCTATTTGGTCTTGAGCCTAACTAAGGATATTCATGAAATATCTCAGCATGCCGGCCAGTTGGATTCTCATAGTAAACAAATCAATCAAGCCTTTGAATATCTGACGCAAGGATCATCAGGTCAATTTGATTCCGTGCTTCAAGTATCCAATAAAATGTATGTAATGGAGCAGGGAGTTCAATCCGTAGTCAAATTTGCCTCCATGGCTAGTGCTTCATCAGAAGAAGCAGTTCACCTGGGGAAGCAAGGTGGAATAGTAGTGAATAGCTCTAGAGAAAGTATGTTCCATATCCGGTCTACGACTAATGAGCTCATTGTAAATACTGCGAAAATTTCCGACACTGTTTCGATTATTAGTGATATTTCCAGTCAAACTAACCTTTTGGCGCTTAATGCAGCTATTGAAGCCGCTAGAGCAGGAGATTCAGGAAGAGGGTTTGCTGTTGTAGCCGAGGAAATTCAGAAGCTTGCGGATAGAACCTCTCAATCTACACAAGTTATCAATGCTTTGATTCTTGGGGTGAATGAATATATGCGGCATGCTGAAGAGGCGATCAAGGTCGGTGTTGAGCAGAATATGGAGGCGGAACAAGTATTCCAGCGGATTCTTCATGCCATTGGTGATATGGGAAATCGTATTGCTGATATCCTGCAAGCAAGTGATGAACAGGAGGTTCATACCAAGGAAGTGATGGCTTCAGTGAATCAAATTTCTAGGCTAGCGGAAGAGAACCAGTCTCATATTACTAAAACGTCTACCTTAGTGGGTCATCTCACCCATATGTCGTTTAGCTTGAAGGATATGTCTAGTAAGTATCGGATAAACTCGAATGAAGATGACCAGAAAGAGGACAAACTATGATGACTACGAGCGCGGAACATTGCTTGCTGCTAAGAGGAAAAACAGATATTGAATTAGCGATGGACTTGACGGGCTCTTATGCAGAGGATATAGGATTCGATTCCAAGGAAACCATCTTTCTCAAGCTGATGACTGAAGAAGCCTGTATGAATGTGGTAGATCATGGGAGAATGTATAGTACTTTCTGGCTTAAATGGGAGCTATATAAAGACGGAATGGATCTGATGATCAGTCAGATAGGCTCTCCGTACAGTATAAATTCAGACATAGAATTGCAGACAGAAGCTTCTAGAGGTCGTGGATTATACATTATTAGGAATTTATGTGATAGTATGAAAGTTGAACAGCGAGGAAGCGTTACTTCCTTGATTATTACAAAAAGAAGAAAAATATTATCAATAACAAACTGAAATGGTAAGAGAAAGTATATTACAACCAGATGGGCGGGTTAGAGCTATGAAACACTGTATGGATGGGTTTGGGATAATTCAGGATGGATTATCAAACAAAGTACAGTTATCGATATTCATCACCAATATAGATGGGGAGTGTATTATACCGCCAACCATTATAGATCCCATCACAGATCATGTTACTCAGCACTATGAGATTAAAGAATATATGAAAAGGACAATATTGACTTACGGAGCTTCGAAGAGTCCACGAGTCATTGAAGGACAGTCTACTGCCTTTTTTGGTACAAAGCTGATGCTTTATCCGGTGACACTAGCAGATTATCCGGATTACTATATTTGGTCTGGATTTTTTACTGAAGAAGCTGTAACTGTTGATGTGAATGACAGGCCATTTAAAGTGTACGGTGAAATGATACAGAAATCTCCTGATGAGGTTCGACAAGTTATTCATTATTTTGATATGTACTCAAGTCTGTTGACTACTATATTAACTAGCCAAATGGAAGTAGAGAAGCGGGAGAAGCATCTGGGGCAATTGAATCAGATCCTGGGGGACATGCATACGCAGAGAAATGCACAGGCTGAATTTCTTGAAAGTCTTCATGATTTTTTGCCTGAAGTCGACTTTTTAGCGTACGCCATTAAAAATAAAGATGATTCTTTCCAAATCCTTTATACCAGTGGTAAACAGAGTGAGGCCCTTAGAGAGCATAAATTTCTTCCAGGGGAGGGGATTCTGGGAAAAGTTGCTGCAACCTCTAAATGTGAAATTTGGAGGCATACAGACAAAGATCCAAGGAATGATTTTTTCAAAAAGCTCAATCTGCCCATTAAGCAGTTATTCTGCTATCCCATTTTTAATGAATCTGCTGTGGATGGTGTGTATTTTGGCGGGATGTATTCCTATCTTCCGGAGCTTCAGTCTCAGCCATTTATTAAGATAAGCGCGGATTTATTGCAACTGCACTTATCGAATACACGATTAAGAGCCGAACATAGTGAAATGAATGCTTTAATGACCATTGTATTTGAGTTGTTCAAAAGTATTAAGGAAACGAATCAAGTGAAACAGCTCTTCTATCTGCTGCTGGACGCAACTTTAAATATAACGGAAACTACATTGGTTTGTTTGTTATACCGTGATAAGTTTAGAACAGGCAAGCTGCATTTTCTGTCTCGGGGTATTCAACAACCGGAATTACATGACGTAACCTCAAAGCTAATCAGTAAATATTTTGATGAGGAAGTCACTTCGACTGGAGAAGAACAAGTATGTCATTGGGAGCAAGGACGCGCGGTTCTTGAAGTTCCTATTATGTACAATAATTCTTTGGTTTCAGTATTATGTGTTGAGGTTATGCGCGATAAATATGGGCTAGCAAGTTATTATGCAGATGCCTTCAGGCTGCTGTACACGTTGCTGATTCAAAAGTTAATGATTAATGAACTGGAAGAACTTGCTCGTATTAAGTTGCTGCAAAGTGCGCTACAGCAGTGGAATCCTGAATTATTTAAGGAATTACAAGTGCTGGAGAAGGATCTATCAGACATATTGCCACAGTTACCGTTAACAGAAGATGAGCAGCATCAGGCCTTATTAATCTGTCCTATCCTTTTTTATGATACAGAAATACTCATTTCTCATTCTTTTGCGAAGGATACTATAGGTATCATTGAGGAATTCCAAATATGGAACAAAGGAGGGGCCATTCCTGTTTCTATAGTTGGACAAGTATTGGCGCTTACCTACATACAACAAAAGGATGATGAATCACAAACGGATTCCAAGTCGGGATATTCAAATGCTTTAATCCATGCTTTTGACAAATATAATCAGAAAGCTATCTTTCTGGAAGCTGACTTTTCTATTAAAGAGAAAGAAGATGAAGCAGCTAACCATAAAGTGAAAGAGAATATGGAGCAATTGTCCAAAAGGGAAAATGAGGTTCTTCGACTGGTTGCAAAAGGATATGGAAATAGGGAAATAGCGATGAAGTTATTTATAAGTGAACATACAGTTAAAAACCATATCAGTAGTATATTCCAAAAATTAGATATAAAGGATAGAAATAAAGCGACCGCGGCACTTTACAAACAAATATACGGTATACAATAAAACAGCTCGTAGGAGTTGTTTTATTTTTTTTGTAGTAATAGTTACTTATTACATATTGTTTTACTTGAAATATAATTAAGACTATACGGGGATTTCTTAGCTAATATAAACGGATTATAATAGGATTAATAGAAAACGACTATAGCAAAGAAGGGGAGAATATGAAGGGGAAAATACATATCTTATTGCAAATGAAATGCACACAATTCTTCCAACAGAATTCAGGTGCTTTCGAGAGCATTGAAGGCTTATCCCTGAAGCTAGGCAGGTCCGTAGGCCAACTAGAAGAGGTTCTTTCTATACTATGTAAAATAAATATACTGGAGAAAAAAGGAGAAGGTGCATTCAGCTTCTATAGATATCAGCTACCTGATGTAAACGTGATACTGAAGCAGGAGTCTGAAGACACTTGATCTTATATAAACTGTGTTTTCGGTACTGGGTTTCAGATCTTTAGCATATGCTTGGTCTATCAGACCTGTCCCAAAGGGAGTTGAAGACTTGGCAAATGCGCTGCTTGGCAGTTTATTATCAGCAATGGCGACTGTGCTTGGCGCGATTCCTATTTTGTTCATAAAAAGGTTATCGGAGAAATGGAAGGACGTTCTCGTTGCGTTCACAGCAGGCATCATGGTGTCAGCTTCCATGTTCGGATTAATCCCGCAAGCAATTATAGAGTCAGGTCTTATTGCTTTATTCTTAGGCTTGATTACCGGTGTTCTGCTACTTGATTTGATTGGGAATAATCTGCCCCATATGGATGTGGAGAATAAACCCGGCTACACCGACATGGATTCGAAGGCGCTGTTGGTGATGATCGCTCTGTTTATTCATAACATTCCGGAAGGACTGAGTACAGGCTTTAGCTATGCCAGCCAGCAGGGGAATCTGGGACCTATGGTTGCCATTGCCATCGGTGCGCAAAACATCCCGGAAGGATTAATTCTGGCCGTCTTTCTAATGAATTCCCGGACATCCAGACTAAAGGCACTGACGTTAGCTGCGCTAACCGGCTTGATAGAAATAGTAGCGGCAGTGATCGGTTATTTTACCGCCAGCTCCATACAGAATATTGTGGGCTACGGCCTAGCCTTTGCTGCAGGGGCCATGCTCTTCATTGTCTATAAGGAGCTGATTCCGGAAAGCCATGGCCATGGCTATGAACGACCCTCAACCTATTCCTTTGTTCTGGGATTGCTAATTATGGTATGTATTACGCAGAGATTTGGGTGAGGGCAGTAAATTGAAAAAAAGACGGCACGTAAGTACCTGAGCCAGCCTTAATGCTGACCCGGTCTGATGTGTCGTCTTTGCTAATTAAGTCTATACTTCAATTATCCCCGCAAAATAGTCTCGATTTGTTCCAGCTCTTCTGCACTAAGTTCTGGTGCATTCAATGATGCTACCGCATCCTCAATCTGGCTTACTTTGCTGGCCCCGATAAGCGCTGAGGTGACTTTACCCCCGCGGAGTACCCACGATAAGGCTAGCTGCGACATTTTCTGTCCACGTGCGGCGGCAATCTCATTCAGCTTCTGTACCTTGCCAATAACCTCTGCAGTAATTTCTTTCTCGGACAGGAACACGCTAGGTCCGGCAGCACGGGAATCGGCAGCGATGCCGTTCAGATAACGATCGGTCAGAATACCTTTTTGCAGCGGTGAGAATGCGATGGTGCCGATTCCTTCTTCAGCCAATACATCCTGAAGTCCATCTTCGATCCAACGCGACATCATAGAATAGTTTGGCTGATGAATAAGGCATGGTGTTCCTAACCGGCGCAGGATCTGGGCCGCTTCACGCGCTTCTTCGGGTTTATAGTTGGATATGCCGACATAAAGAGCCTTACCTTGACGGACAATAAGATCCAGCGCAGCCATCGTTTCTTCCAATGGTGTGTTTGGATCTGGACGGTGGTGGTAGAAAATATCGACATAATCAAGTCCCAACCGTTTCAGGCTCTGATCCAGACTCGAGACCAGATATTTCTTGGAGCCCCATTCGCCATAAGGCCCTGGCCACATATAATATCCGGCCTTAGTGGAGATGACCAATTCATCGCGGTAGGCAGTAAGATCCTTGTTCAGAATAGTCCCGAAAGTCTCTTCCGCAGAACCTGCGGGTGGACCGTAGTTGTTGGCAAGATCAAAATGGGTGATCCCGAGATCAAAGGCTCTTCTGACCATCGCTCTACCATTCTCAAAGACATCATTTCCGCCGAAGTTATGCCATAGTCCGAGCGAAATTGCCGGAAGCAGCAAACCACTTTTGCCTGTGCGGTTATATGTCATATTGTCATATCTAGTAGCACTTGCATTGTACATTATGTTTCCTCCTAAAAGTTTTATGAAGCTTCACTACTTGAGACGCATCGCAATAAAACTCGCTTCGAAAGCATAGGCTTAGTTTTGTAGCATACGCTACATGGATTACTTCGCAAAACTACTTCGTAAGCACGGGCTTAAGTTTTGTGAGCGGTTGCTACGTTCTAATTGTAGCGAAAGAACAGAGTGAAGCGTATGTCAGCAAGGAAGCTTTTTATAGAACAATGTCTTCTTTGTGGAGATGACGGAGACGATATTCCTTGGGTGAGCAGCCTCGTACCTTCTTAAACATACGCGAGAATAGCAAGGGGTCCTGATAGCCGACAGAGCGTGAAATCTCACCAATCGTACATGTGGTTTCTGTCAGCAACTCGCAGGCTTTGGCGACCCGAAAGTTCAATAAATACTGCTGCGGAGGCAGGCCAATGGTCCGTTTGAAGAGGGTTGATAAATATTTTCGATCCAGTTTTAGCGTTGCAGACATCATCTCTACCGTAACGTTCTCGCAATAATGGGCATGCAGGAAGTGGAGACATTGCTCAACGTAAATACTTTTTTGCTTTGGTAAAGGAAGGATATCAGGTGCGGCTGGCACGGTCTGCAGTAATAGAGAAAAGAACTCATACATAAGCGCTTTTAATGGCAAATCAAGACAATCTGTTGGCTCTGCCGCTTGGATTAGTCGTTCGTACAGACTTGGCATCAAGTGTTCGTCCATTGGAAAGACGGGTTGCTCCGGCGACAAAGAGGTTTTGGACAACATAAATTCGACCTGTTCGCCAGTAAAAGCCACCCATGAATAATTCCAGGGATCAGAGTGGTCTGCTGCATAGAAAGTAACGATATGGGGATAGGTCAGAAAAGCCTGACCAGCCCGCAGGGTATAGGAATGTTCTCCGACAGAAACGGTGCCGGTTCCTCCATGAATAAAATGAATTTTGTATAAGTCACGTACACCGGGTCCAACCGAGTGCCCTGGAGCACACTGCTCCTGACCCCAATAATGAAGGTGTAAATCGGGATTGCCACGGAAAGGACGTTCGGAATTATAATGAAATATAGCCATGGCTGCTTCAGCCTCTTTTCTGAACAAGGTTGTTCAAGAGTAATCTCCATTATACCTTTAAAAGACGGATAACATGCAAAAAGCCCCATCCTCTAAAATAGAGAAGGGACTTCCATAATTTCCTGGGTAGCATAAATGAATTAGCGAATATCAGGCTTCCATCTTCAACATAACCAGTTCCTCCACAGGCACTCCATTGATCAAATGCTCTTCTACAATTCGCTCAACATCATCAGTAGTTACGTTGTAATACCAAATACCATCTGGGTACACAATAACAAAAGGACCGTTGCCGCAAAGGCCAAGACAGCTGCTTTTGTTGATTTTGACTGTTTTATTGATGCCTTTCTCCACAAGTTGTTCCTTGAACGTCTGCATAACTTCCTCGACATCTTGATTATTACAGTGTTCACTACAGCAGAAGAAGAGATGCTTCTTCAGAACCTTCAAACGCATATTCATGATTATGCCTCCTTATATATGTTGCTTTTGTTCACATATCTAATGGGAGTATAGCTCCTTTTAGAATATCTGTAATGCGCTTAAGGCAAATGTTCTCAAAGGATTAACAAAGAGGCATTTTAGGCGAAATTGATGAAAGCTAAGATGACTTCAACTTAACGTAGTTAGGTGAATAATGGCGAATTTTAGTGTTGAATTCCTTGGTTAATTTTGCAATGAAACAGGGCAAACTAATTCAATCACTAAATCAGGAGGCAAACGATATGGATAAGAAAATTGTGGGTGTTTTCACTGCAGAACCTGATGCTTCACGGGCGATTGAGGAATTAAAGCGTCATGGGTTCCGCTCAGATGATATCTCCGTAATCACCAAAAATAAAAAAGATTCTAACTCCATCCATGAGGATACAGGGACAAAGGCACCTGAAGGAATGGCTTCAGGAGCTACAACAGGCGGTCTACTGGGAGGACTAACAGGGTTATTGGTGGGTATTGGCGCTTTGGCGATTCCCGGGATCGGGCCTATTATTGCCGCTGGGCCAATAGCAGCCACTTTGGCTGGAGTAGCCGTGGGTGTGGGGACTGGAGGTTTGGTCGGAGGTCTGGTCGGGCTAGGCATTCCAGAAGATGAGGCGGAAAGTTATGACCGGTATGTGGGCCAAGGCCACATTCTTGTAATGGTGGAGGCGAAAGGTGAGCATGAACAGGATGTCTATCGTATTTTCAAGCAATATCATTCCCTGAATGGAGATCGTTTTGAGGGCAAAAGTGATAACGCCGCAGGGGGAGAGGGCGACCGTAATGTGCAGGTAGAGGTAGCTGCGGGCAATTCTGTTAAGAACACAGTAGAGGCTTCCTTTAACGGCTCAGGACTGGAAGACAGAAAGGATGATGGTCTCGGTATCGCACCTGAACCTGAATTGACTGGGGACAGAGCAGAGCATGATATCCACAGGCCGGGGATGACAGGCGCGGTTGAGGAGACTGATGACTGAATGGATTATAAGAAAGGGGATGTCCCGCAGGCCATAATTCTGGCTGGCGGAACATCCCCTTTCCTATGAAAGACTCTTAAACTATAAGGAGGCTACGTTTTGTCTACCTGTCCAGGTATCCGGTATTTCTTTGCCGGGAAGAAAATGAATGCTGCGGATATAGCGGATGGTGCGACTCTGCGCGCGCATGATTACTGAATGCGTCTCGGCCCGCTCTTTGCCGATAAAGCGAACACCGCTTAAGAACTCACCTGAAGTGACTCCGGTTGCGGCGAAGATGACGTCGCCAGTGCCGACCATGTCCTCCATGTACAGCACTCGTGTCGGATTGGCGATACCCATCTGCAGGCAACGCTGCATCTCGAAAGGACCCTCAGGGAGCAGCTTTCCTTGCATTTCCCCGCCCAGGCACTTCAGCGCAGCGGCGGCGAGTACGCCTTCAGGCGCTCCGCCCGAGCCCATGTACAGATCAACATCACTGTCAGGCAGCGCTGCGGCAATTGCGCCGGCCACGTCGCCATGTCCGAGCAGTTTGATGCGTACACCCGCCTGCCGCAGGCTGGCAATCAGTTTTTCATGCCGCTTGCGGTCCAGCACCATCACTGTTAACTCGGAGAGGGATTTGCCGGTAATGAGACTTGCTTTCTGCAGAGTGACCTCAACAGAATCTTCAATACGGAGTTTGCCAGCCAGTTCAGGGCCGCAGGCCAGCTTCTCCATATAAATATCAGGGGCATGGAGGAGGCTGCCTTTGTCGGCAATAGCGATGACAGATTGAGCGTTATGCAGTCCGCAAGCAACTACCTCTGTGCCCTCTAGAGGATCAACGGCGACATCTACCGAAGGACCCTTCTTATTGCCAACTCTTTCTCCGATATAGAGCATCGGCGCATCATCCATCTCGCCTTCGCCAATCACTACGGTCCCATCAATGGAGACGGAATCAAACATGGAACGGATAGCGGTTGTAGCCGCATCATCAGCTGCATTCTTATCGCCCCGGCCAATCCAGCGGGCTGAAGCCAAAGCACCCAGTTCTGTTACCCGTACAATTTCAAGAGCCAATTCGCGTTCCATAGCTTATCCCTCCACTTGTATGTTGTATTATTTCTACCGAGGTTAAATGTAACCCATAATAATCCCAGCGGTTTCTTCAATAGCTTTGTCAGTGATGTCGATGATAGGACAGTCTAGCTTGGTGAACAGCACTGCGGCATATTCCATTTCTTCCATGATCCGTGCAAGACTTGCGTACTGGGAGCCTACTGGCAAGCCCAGCACCTTCAGGCGTTCGGAACGGATCTTCAGCATATGCTCCGGGTCCATCGTCAGTCCGATCAGTCGGTTCGGCGGCAGGCTGAACAACTGGTGCGGCGGGCCGATTTCCGGTACGATCGGATAGTTGACCACTTTCTTACCCCGATGGGCCAAAAAGATGCTGAGCGGCGTCTTGGAGGTACGGGACATGCCCAAGAGTACGATATCCGCCTTCAGCATAGCGCCAAGATCACGCCCGTCATCGCAGGCGACGGTGAATTCAATCGCTTCAATCCGGCGGAAATAGTTCTCGTCGAGCTGGTGCAGCAGGCCCGGTCTTGCTTGCGGAGCATCATCGAAAGTGTCGATAAAGGTCTGCATCATCGGGCCCATAATATCTACGATGCGCAGGTCGAGACGAACGGATTCCTCGCGAATCATCTCCCTAAGCTCTGGTTGTACCAGGGTGTAAGCGACAAAGCCTTGATGCTTAGCCGCTTCTTCCATCAGCTTTCTAAGCTCGTCTTCATGTCTTACATTGCCATATCGTCTAATCGTGACACGCTGATTCTGGAATTGGTGTAAGACGGCCTGCACGACAGCCTCCGCCG
This sequence comes from Paenibacillus sp. 19GGS1-52, assembly GCF_022369515.1. Lineage (NCBI taxonomy): Bacteria > Bacillati > Bacillota > Bacilli > Caryophanales > Paenibacillaceae > Paenibacillus > Paenibacillus sp. 19GGS1-52. Next base: position 5,832,291 of record NZ_CP059724.1, on the reverse strand, counting down.
TATCTCCTAAAGAATCCGAGCATATCGTAATGAAGTGAGAAGGTTCCTCCATGCTCATTGATTCCTCCTGTTATCCTTTGGGTTCAAGTTCGAGGAGAAGCTTTATGATGGAAGTCTTCGTTAGGCGCCCAACCACATCCAGCTTCGTGCCGGCATCCTCTGCACTGCTCGGAACAACCACCGGCAAACTGTCTACCTCGTGAAAAATCATCTTATGCGCAGCATCAAGCACCGTGTCATCAGGGAATATCGTCACTACCTTGGGCTGACGCGTCATGACCATACTTACAGGCATGGAAACAGCACCGGGGTTGCCAAGCGTGACCTTTAAGAAATCCTTGCGGGAAGCGACACCAGTCAGCTTGCCGTCTACGTCACAAATAATAAGAGTGCCAACATCCTGGAGAAACAGGGTAACGACCGCATCCTGAATCGTTGTGGTCTCCCGGATAATAATAGGCAAGCTTTGAATAGCCTTGACCTTGGTTTCCTGCAGCAGATAACTGCTGCCTAAGCCGGATGAGGCTTTTTTGCCGGGGAAATACCCGACCTTTGGTTTGGCATCAATATACTCAAGCATGACCAGAACCGACAGATCGGAGCGGATCGTGGGCCGGCTAAGAAGCAGGCTTTCGGCAATTTGTTCGCCGGAAATCGGCGATCTTTTTTTTACAATATCAATAATTTGCAATTGACGGGATGTCAGTTCGATCACAGTTTCCCTCCACTTCCGAATACAGCAAGGTGACCCTCATTAGGAAAGGAGCGCCGGATGCCGATTCCTCCTTTCATATATGAGTCATATTAGAATATTTTTCCCTTTGCATGCTTATATAATACGCAATAGTGGTCATTAATGCAAGATATAGTACGTCATATATCAAATGTTTTTAAGAAATATAATAATTTGCATGCTTCCGCTGTGCTTTTACGGGAAAGGACCGTGGCTTGCACTGTTATACATAGTTCTTAAGATCCTCATATACCTCAGCGTGGTGAGCGGATGTCTTTAAATTTAACATCCATTTTTGCCGTTAATTATGGCTGTTTGCGCTGCGAGACTGATTTAGCTGACATTTATGCCTCTAAATCGGTGGGAATGAGAGTAATCAGCCGTAGTGGAGAGAATTAACAGCATAATTGTAATATAATCTCTTGAAAAACGTGAAAATAGAAGAATTAGAGGCATAAATTCATGTTAAACCAAATAGAGTACGCCACGTGCCCGACATCACGTACCCGAAGTCACGTTCCAGCTTACTATCGACAGTTCTATTCTGCTTGCCTCGGAAGGAGTGCATCAGCCGTCTTTGTCTTGGGCCGCGGTTTCTGGATTAATTGCTTCAAGGCGGCAGCATTCACCAGCAAGGTTCCGCCAATGATCGTGAACACTCCAAGCAGGGTTACCCAAGAGACAGTCTCCGAGTAGAACAGGAAGCCAACGCCAACAGCAATAGGAGGAGAAATATAGAGCCACGTAGAGGGGAAGACCGGATTCGTCTTGGCGACGAGCCAATAGAATAGTGTATGTCCAACCATGGAACCGACCACGGTCAGATAGAGCAACGACCCCGCTGTTTTGATCGAGAAGAGGAACTCAGGGTGTACCTTCTCTGTAGCCATAGACAAAATGGACAGCAACAACCCACCATACATCATCTGAACAGCATTGAGCGCGATGGGCGACACCTCGGGCATGCTGGTAATTACTTTTTTGGAATAGATGGCACCTGCTGCATAGCAGCATTCTCCGATCAGAACGACAACACAGCCGACAATCCAGAGCGGGGAAACATCGAGTGCTAGGTTAGGCAGAACTAGCAGCAGGACACCGATGAAGCCGATGATGCAGCCGTAGAGCGAGATCGACGAAGCTTTTTGCCGAAGAACTGTGGCTTGCATCAACAAAATCATGATTGGACCGGTGGCCGACAGCACTGCAGCGAGCCCCGAAGATACATATTGTTCAGCCCAGTACAGAGCAGAGAAGGTTCCGAAGGTCAGTGCAGCCCCGGTAAACAGCAGTTCTTTGCGCAGCAGTAGGGAAAAGTTGGCTTTGTGTTTCCAGACCATCCAGAGAAATAGAACAGCACCAGCCACGAAAAAGCGCAGACCCGCTGAGAAGAAGGGAGGCGCACCGGCATCCACGCCGATTTTGATCGCAAGAAAGGTTGTACCGAAGATAAGACATACGAGAGCATAGGCAACAAGAATCATGTTCATTTCCCCTTTATGATGTGGTTGAGACCGGAAGTCCATTGGTAATTCGTTTAATCATATAGGGGAGAAGACAGAACAGATTACATAGAGTAGAACAGATCCTCGCAGAAATCGTGTACAATACGATAAATAGGTTATTCGCAGAGGAGCTTAAGTTGATGAAAAAAGCCGTTGGAATGGAGCAGAGTCATCCCTTATTCCGTCAAGTGTATGAGTTTATCTTAAACCGTATCGAGCGGGGGGAGTGGAGAGCGCATGACAAGCTGCCTTCCATCCGATTGCTGGCTGAGGAAACCAAGGTGCACCGGCTGACGGTATTTAAGGCTTACAGAGCACTGACTGAGAACGGGAAGGTGTATGTAAAAGATAAATCCGGCTATTATGTGTCCCCAGACAGCCTGCTACCTGCAGATGTTGGTGAGGGCGCTGTGGTTGCCTCTTATCAACTGACTAATCCGCTGTCCGATATCCAGCGAATTCCGGCCAAATACCAGTTCTCACAGGCGCTGATTGATCCCAATTTGCTGCCCAACCTTTTTCTGTCGGATTATGTGAAAAAGGTATTCGACCTCTATCCGAAGGTGATGGGGACGTATTCGAGTGTACAAGGAGATGAAGAGCTGCGGGAGACGCTGAGTCAGCATTTCAGGCAGCATCATCGGCTGCAGCTGTCAGCCGCGGAGCTGTTAATCACCTCCGGCGCACAGCAGGCGATTAATCTGGTGGCCAGAATTCTGCTTGGACCCATGGACACTGTGCTGGTGGAGCGTCCGACTTACAGCGTGGCTATGGATATTTTTCGGCGGGAGGGTGCGCGGCTGGTTCCAGTTGAGATTACTGCGCAGGGGTATGATCTGGAGGAAGTGGAAGCTTTAATGCGCAAGCATAAGCCGCGGATGTTCTATATGAATCCTACTCACCATAATCCGACCGGGTACTCGGTTCCGGCGCGTCAGCGCAAACTCTTGGTCGAACTAGCCGAGCGCTACCGCTGTATGCTGGTGGAGGATGATCCTTTTCGCGATATGTATTTTGTAGAGGAGCCGCCGACGCCATTATTTGCCTACGATACGGAGGGCTGGGTCATTTATATTAGCAGCTTCAGCAAATATGTCGCTCCGGGCTTGCGGATCTGTGCGGTAGCCTGCCGTTTCCCGTTCATGGAGCGGTTGATCACAGCCAAATCACTGGCGGATAACGGCACTCCGCTGCTCAATCAGAAAATATTTCTGCATTATTACACCTCACCGCGCTTGCAGCAGCATCTAGGTAAGTTGCGCACTGCACTTCAGGTACATAAGGAAATTATGGAGGAGGAGTTGGCGGCGGCAGGCTGGGAGTGGACAGCTCCGCAGGGCGGGCTGAATTTGTGGGTGAAGCTGCCTGCGACGCTCTCTGTGGAAGCCCTTTTTCGCAAAAGCATGGAGCAGTCCATCGCGTTTATCCCCGGTGAGATTCTGGACCCGCTGGGAGAGATGAAGTCGTGGATTCGCCTCAGTTATTCGTTCGCTAGTGAAACGGTGCTGCGTGAAGGAATGAAACGTCTGACAACACTCGCGCGGACGCTGGAGTAGAGGGATTTGAATATAAGGATTCACGTATATAAAGAATATAGATATGAATCATATTCTTTATACAAAAATATGGAAAGTCATGATATAGTTAAAATTTTATTATAAATTCAATACATCATAAAATTAACAGGAGGTTTTTATGGAACTTATAATTCAAAACGTAAGTAAAAAATATAAAGGAGATTTTTACGGGCTTCACGACTTATCACTAGAGATCAAATCAGGTATTTTGGGATTGTTAGGGCCAAATGGTGCAGGTAAATCGACATTGATGCGAATCTTATCAACCATTACACAACCTACTGCGGGTAAAGTGAGCTGGAACGGAGTCGATATCAAGGAATCACCCAATGTTGTACGAAGCATATTAGGTTATTTGCCGCAGGATTTCGGGGTATACCCTCATTTAAATGCAGTTGAGTTTTTGGAGTATTTAGCAGCGATCCGGGGGTTGGATTATAAAATTGCCAGAAAAAGAATTGACGAGCTACTTCATTTAGTTAATCTTCATGAGGTTCGCAATAAACCGTTACATAGTTTTTCAGGTGGAATGAAGCAACGTGTAGGTATAGCACAGGCGTTATTAAACGATCCCAAGCTATTAATCGTAGATGAGCCAACGGTTGGGCTTGATCCTGAGGAACGGATTCGTTTTCGCAATCTTTTATCCGAATTGTCAGGCGAGCGGATAGTTATCTTGTCCACACATATCGTATCGGATGTCGAAGCGACCGCAACCGATATTGCGATTGTCAGTCAAGGGCGACTAGTGATACAGGCAGCACCAACCAAAATATTAGCAGCGACAGAGGGGAAAGTATGGGAATGGTTGATGCTGAGTGATATCTGGATGGAAAAACGCAAGCAATTGTTAATCAGCAATACAATCCAAAGTAATGAAGGGGTGCGTGTTAGGGTTATTGCCGATATACAGCCTTCAGCAGAATGTCGTAGGGTGACTCCGACTTTGGAGGATGCGTATTTGTATTACATTTCGGCAAATAAGCAGGTGGAGACAGCATGACATCGCTGCGTATTTTATACCATATGATGAAAGCCGATTATTTGGAAAGGATACGGAGATACAGCTTTTTGGTGACAATCATGGTATCTATATTTATCGTGTACAAGTACATCCCTTCAAGTGACGATCACTATTTAACCTTATCTCTAGGCGATATACGAGGCATTTATAATTCGGCTTGGGTAGGTAGTGCAGTTGCTATCTTAGCCTCAATGCTGCTTAGTCTTCCAGCGTTCTTTCTAATAAAAAATGCGATTGAGAGAGATGTGTTGACGGGGGTAGGGCAAATTATAGCCACAACACCGATTACTCGATGGATGTACACCATGGGTAAAATGTGGAGTAACTTCGTTCTGTTGATGTCTATTGTTGTTGTATTGATTGTATCTGCCCTTGTTATGCAGCTCATTCGTGGAGAGGTTTATACGATTGATTTGGTGAAATTAGTGCTTCCCTTTATTTATTCCACATTGCCGACGATGGCTTTGGTGGCGGCAATTGCGATTTTATTCGAATCTGTCCCTCTATTGAGTAAGGGGTTCGGGAACTTAATCTATTTTGTGTTGTGGATTATTTCGCTTAAGTTCTCGACTACGGCGATCCATTCAAGTCAGGACATATTTGGGATTTCACCCATCCTTACCAGGATGTCAAGCGAGGCCAATGCAAGGCTCCCTCAAAATGCTGGAGGACATGTCTCTGGGATGAGCCCATTAAAGGGCGAATTATCTACATACAACTGGACCGGCATTGATTGGAATTTATCCATGTTTGTGGAGCGATTTATATGGATCGCTGTGGCATTAATAATTGTGGTGATAGCCTCCTTCTTTTTTCATCGATTTGATCTAACGCGCGCGGTTAAAAATAATAAAAAAGCTGAATTCAATGATCTCGCAAAAGTGGAGACATACATCAAGCCCGTAAATAAAAACTACGTTGAAACGAAGTTAACTCCTTATTCTAATACAAAAGGGCAATCCAACTATGTTCGAACATTAGTAATGGAATTGCGGCTTATGCTCAAAGGGTTGCGTCTTTGGTGGTATTTGGTCGCAGTTGCTATGATCCTATTAGGTTTATTACTACCTATGGATTCTGTATTAAAGATTATCTTACCACTCACTTGGTTTTGGCCTATGTTGATTTGGTCGGCAATGGGCACAAATGAAACGTATTATCGTACTCATCAATTGATATTTACAGCCATACATCCGGTTCGGAATCAATTCGTTGTATTATGGCTGGCGGGTGTTATTGTTTCTTATTTGACAGGTAGTGGGGTTATTGTTCATCTGCTTGTCTCGGGTGAATGGGGAAGTTTAGGAGCTATGGCAGTCGGGGGTTTGTTTATTCCAACACTAGCCGTAACCTTAGGTATATGGTCGGGAAGTGGCAAGCTATTTCAAGTGGTATTTATGCTAATGTGGTATGTGGGTCCTCTTAACAAAATGGATGTTCTGGATTTCATGGGCACTTCACAACAATCACTTGATGGAGGTTTCTATCGTTATTATCTACTAGCCACGGTTGTTTTGCTATTCTTAGCGTTGGTTGGACGATTGCGTCAAGTTAAGACTTATCGTTGAATGTTCTATTAAGTTTTACTCTTGATACATTAGTGCGTGTCTGAAAACTAATCTTAATGGAGCTACTTCAACAAAATCATCGCAGAAGCCAGAAAGGCAAAGCTCAAAAAATTTCGGAAAAGCTTGTCATAGCGTGTTGCGTTTCCCACGGAATTGTTTGAGTTTGTTGAAAAAACATTCCACCACATGGCGTTCTTTATAATGGTAAAAATCACAGGCCCATGGATCTGTCGCCTTGGACTTGGGCGGGATGCAGAACGTTGCGTTTTCGGCCCCTTTTTAGCCCCCGCTGCGTGCTAATGAACTTTACAGGAGGTGCAGAGAGACATCCTGCATGTCCGCATCGCGGGTCAAGGACTCAAACACCTTTTGAAATTCACGCCAAGGAGCGCCTGTTTTTACTTTCCAAAGCATTCCATTTAGCATGACTCGATTGGACTTCGAGGGTCTGCCTTCTCTCTTCGTCATTGATTTTGTGGCGTCTTAGCATCTTTTTACAATCCCCTCGTGATTTCTTTCTTGTGAAATTATGCTACGGTTTCGCTTTTCAAGCAATCTCTATATAAGTTAAACTAGAAAACTAAGCAAAAGGCAAAAGTAACGGAGGGGAATTTTGGAACTGTAGGAGCGATAGCGACCGCCTTTTTCTCAGGATTTCATCCGCTAAAGCGGAATAAATCAAGAAATCGGGAGACAACAGCGGCCGGAAGTCCAAACATTCACCGCAGTTACGATTAAAGCCGATTCAGGAAATCTTAAGTTCAACTTATATAGTTTTCAGACACGCCCTAGTTGGACTACACAAGAGTGCCGCCCACAAAAGGACGGCACTCATTTGTTATACCCACCCGAATATACGGGCAAGCTGGGCGACGGCAAAGGTAACAACCAAGGCGATGCCTAGCGGAATGACGGCTGAGAGCACCGCCCACTTCATGCTTTTGGTTTCTTTATAAATGTTCACGAGCGTTGTGCCGCACGGGTAGTGAAGCAGGGAGAAGAGCATCATATTAAGCGCGGTTAACCACGTCCAGCCATGTTCCAGGAAGATGTCCTTGATGCTGCCAAGGCTATCGACATCAACCAATGATCCGGAGGACATATAGCCCATGAGCAGAATCGGCAATACGATTTCATTGGCCGGCAGTCCGAGGATAAAAGCCATAATAATAAACCCATCCATGCCCAGCAAGTGAGCGAAAGGATCGAAGAAGGCAGCCATGTGGTTTAGAACACTTTCTCCGCCAACAAAGATGTTGCCAAGTATCCAGGTGATAATACCTGCCGGAGCTGCAACGACGATGGCTCGGGTGAGGACGTTCAGAGATTTCTCCTTGGAGGAAATGAGAATGGTCTTCCAAATTTGCGGACGGCGGTACGGCGGTAGCTCTAAGGTGTAATGCGTGGGAACGCCGCGCAATGCGGTCTTGGACATCACCCAAGATACGGATAAGGTTACGATAATGCCGATCAGCACCATGCCCATCAACACGGAGGCCGTTGTTAGCGTACGCATGGCCCCTGTTGCGGCTGCTCCTGACATAAATAGAGAGGCCAGCAGGATCAGCGTCGGCCAACGACCGTTGCAGGGCACAAAATTATTGGTTAGAATAGCGAGCATCCGCTCACGTGGTGATTCGATAATACGTGTCGAGAGGATGGCGGCGGCGTTGCAGCCAAAGCCCATCGACATGGTTAAGGCCTGCTTGCCATGGCCGCCGGATTTCTTGAATAACCGGTCCATGTTAAAGGCGACACGGGGTAAATAACCGAAATTCTCCAGCAGCGCGAATACAGGGAAGAAGATCATCATCGGCGGCAGCATCACGCTGATTACCCACGCAGTGCCTCTGTACAATCCCAGAACAAGGACACCGTGCAGCCAATCTGGAGCATGGACGGCTTGAAAGCCGGCAGTCAGGTAACCTTCAATGAAGCCGAAGAAGGAAGCAAGCCAGCCCGAAGGATAATTGGCGCCGGCAATCGTAATCCAGAATACGACACCGAGGATGGCGAGCATAATGGGGAATCCCCATATTTTGGAGGTGACAATATTATCGAGCTTATAAGTGCTTCTCAGCCGCTTCTTGTCTTGGTAGGTGATGGCATCCGCACAGATGCCCGAGGATACGCCATAAATACCCCCGACAATGTCATCGCGTATGGCTCCTCCGTCAGCTAGTTTCTTGGCTCTAGCGAGCAGAGAATCAAGCGTGTCCTTCCCCTTAGTGACATGCGGTGACTCCATGGCCCAGAACCTCCTTTGTCCCAGAAAGAGTTTTGCCCTTGCTGTTCATATTTGCTTTGAGTGAGGTCAGCAGGCTGTCATCACCGTCCAGCAGGCGCAGTGCAATCCAGCGGGCTGGATACATGGAGCCGATCGTTTGCTCTACCATGGGTGTAAGCTCTGCAATTCCCCGCTCAATGTCATCGTTGTAAGTGATCCGCAGCGGCGGTGCAGCGACGACACTTGTCGCGACACGTTCCACCTGATCCAATAACGCTTCGATACCGATTTTATTGCGGGCGGATATAGCTACTACAGGGACACCAAGCCGTTTCGAAATCTTACGCAGGTTGATATCGATGCCAAGTCGACGAGCCTCATCAATCAGGTTGATGCAGATCACGGTCCGCCCGGTAATCTCCAATACCTGCAAGGCAAGGTTAAGGTTGCGCTCCAGTGAAGTAGCATCGAGCACTACGAGCGTAACATCCGGCTGTTCAAAAATAATATAATCTCTGGCGGCCTCTTCATCAGCTGAGTTCGAATATAGCGAGTACGTACCGGGGAGATCAACTGCGAGGTATTGATGGTTTTTGTGAGTAAACTCTCCCTCGGCGCTAATGACTGTCTTGCCAGCCCAGTTTCCCGTATGCTGGCGCATACCGGTCAGAAGGTTGAACAGAGTGCTTTTACCTGTATTGGGATTGCCCGCAAAAGCGACGGTATATTGACTCATGTCTCTGCACCTCCAATCAGTTCCCCGTAAATCAATGAGCTTTCTTCTCTTCGTAAGGCAATAGTAGTGTTGCTTACCCGAAAGGCTGTAGGGTCTCCAAGGGGGCTGCGCCGCAGTACCTCTACAGCATTGCCGACCACAAATCCAAGGTCAAGCAATCTTCTTCTCAGCACACCTTGCACTTCAATGCCACTAATACGCAGCCTGCTGCCGTTTAAGGCTTCAGACAAGGGAATGGGGATTACTGTTGCTGTCATAACATCTCCTTCTTTCCTAGTTTTTGGGTAATCGCTTGTTACTTGTCAGTTGTCATTTATATGTTGCATCTCGGATATACTTTTGTGCTCTACCACAATATTAGTATATGTGAATAAATTTGTCCTTGCAACAAAAATGTTTCACAAGGGAAACATTTTCTGCGTTCTGAAGTGATATTCCAGCAAAAACGGCAAAAAAATAGCCCTGCCAGAACAGCAGCGATGCTGCGTCCTCAGACAGGGGGAAGGGTTGGAATTCTGTTGCAGTTTTACTCCCAGTTGCCGAAATCTAGTGTTCGACCGGTCTCGACCAAGGTCTTCGTATTGCTCAGGATTTGCCACCACGCGCTGTCACTAGCTGCATAGGAAGGGTCCGCTGAATCCCATTCGTCATGAATGAGCGTTAGCTTCGTGCAGCCGCCTACCGGCTCCAGTAACCAGGAAATGCGCGATTCAAAGATCGGTCCGCCCATCAGATAGGAGGGGCCGACCTTATGTGTAAAACGCAAAGCCTTGTTCGGCGTGTATTCCAGCACTGTACCGTATACATGAACGGTTTCTGCACCCTCAGTGCCGGGCCCAATATATTCCAATAGGTCTCCTTCCTTATAACTGGAACGGATGACGCTTCCGTAATAAACTTGCTTTGTGCTCTCAGGGTTGACTAGAGCCGCCCAGACCTGTTCGGGTGTTCCGCCAATATAGAATTCATATTTTAGTTCCTTCATTATTTGTTCCTCCTTGTGGAATTATTTCAATTTTGCCTTTGTCCTAGCTCCACTATACAAAAGGATCACTGACAACTACGGTCAGTGATCCAAAAACTACATTTAAGTTTGGTAATGAGTGGCCAATTCAGCGGCAATAGCCGCCATTCGCTGCTTCAAAGCCAGAGGCTCCAGAATGTGCAGCACCTTGCCATAAGGCAGCAAAAAATAGGGGGCATAGGTGTATAAAGAGCTTGCATCAACCTTGAAATGGGCTTGCCCTTCCAAACGCTGCACTAAAGTATGCCCAAATAACCAATGGCTGCACAGATCATTAAGGACTTCTTCGCCGGACTTTATGACGACCGTAACTAAGTTCTCCTGTTTATCCTGACCGGGGAGAAGACTCTCCAGCAGATAATCGCGCGCAGAGAAATCGACGGGGCGGTTAAAAGAGGTTCCAGTCCGCAGAAGTCCATTCATTCGATCTACCCGAAAGCTGCGGATCTCCTGTCGCTGATGGCAATAAGCCACGGTGTACCATTGTCCTTTCCATAGCACAAGTCCATAAGGATCAATGAATCGTGAAGACACGGTTTCCCCATTTCCTTTACGGTATTCCATTTCTAATATGTATCCATTCGCAGCAGCTAGCTCCAACTCTCCGAGTAAATGTTCCAGAGGGACAGAAGGAGAATACAGAGCTTCAATACCGTTCTCGTGCCGCTCCATATGCTCTATCTGACTGATGTTACTATAGCGTTTCAGCTTGGCAATGGCCCGATCAAGGGCTTCGACATAAGGATATCCGGTCCCGCGTGCGAAAGCGGAAGCTTGCACAAGCGCCCGCTGCTCCTCAGAGTCGAAGAATAGAGGGGATTCGGTAAAATGCTCCGGCAGGCTGTAACCGCCGCCTGCTCCGGCATCGGCAATGATGGGCACGCCACTTGCGCATAAGGCATCAATGTAACGGTAAATCGAGCGGACGCTGATTTCAAGCTGCTCCGCCAGTTCCCGAGCGGTTCTTCGCCGCTGCTTCAGCATCCAGAGAATAGATAACATATGATCAGCTTTGGACATAAGTCCTGACCCTCCCCTAAAGGCTGAATAACTATAGCCAGTTTACCGCGATAGTCTCCTAATCGCCAATAGGTGTCCTACAAATCTTCTATACCATCATTTTCTTAAGACTTCTGATATAACGTGATTTAGCGATGAGGAAGAACAGGCTTTGCAGGATCAGATAAGCGGCAAAGGTAATCAGAACAGGTTCAATAACATTTTGGATACCCGCTTCAGTCAGAATAGGGCTGATGACCACAAGACTCTGAATAGCGGATACGACAATGGGGATATAGAACAGAATCGCAATCTGTTTGGTTGCTGCCGCTGACATTTCACTTGTACTGAGTCCTATTTTGGATAGAGCACGGTACATACGAATATCCGTAGCCAGCTCACTGTTCAGCTTGAAGTATAGGAAACTCGCTGAAGAGAAGGAGAAGATCAGTGCAATAAAAATACTGATAAAGCTGAGCATTGCTGTACTCTGTTTGAGAACTATATAATTGTTAGCACGCGATTCCAGATAGAAATCATCTCCGCTGTTATCGCTCATATCATCATTCCATTTGCTCAGTTTGGCTCCAACGATCGATTCAGGGCTGGATGGTCTAGGGAGCGAGCCGGTATTCCACGCCGGAACATTGTACAGATACTGAATTGAAGGCCTAACCTCTCGTCCTAATTGGGCTGATTTAGCTACTCTAATCGTTTCCATCCACTGTTCCGGAACGATTAGCAGTGCGGTTGCCGACTCGAACCCTAAAGAGTCTGCAGTCATAGTCTTCTTGACAGCAAGTGACACGGCGGGTTGTTCCTTTAAGGTAATCATATGGTTCTGAATATAATCAGAGGACTTATTCGCCTTCGTTAAGATAAGAAAAGCCTCATTTAAGCCCAGCGTATTTCCGGCAGGAAGGTCGAGAAGAGGGGCTAATTGGTTATATTGCTGCAGGCTCATCAGCGGCAGATAGTTGCTCTGATCTCCGCTAACCAGCGCTGAACCGGATAATGTATCGATTCTCGTCTCTGTGTAATCTACTCCTGCTGCGTCCAACTCGTGGTAGATTACGCTGCGGTCAGGCTCTACCGAAGAAGGATCATAATAGGTATTAGTAATCGCAAAAGGATTATTCGTATAAATGTCTCTCGCAGCCTGGTTGATCGACAACACAACGCCTGCGCCCATACTCGCCAAGGCAGTAACTACAGTAATCATAAACAGTATGCGCGAGTTATCCCGCATTTTATAGCTCATCTCCGATACCCAGAGCAACCGGGTGCCGCGCCAGGTGGTTCGCCGGTTTCGCTGAAGCAGGCGGATGAAGAGGACGGATAGCTGGGAGTAGAAAAAATACGTTCCGGCGATACCCGTCACAGCTGCAATAATAATACTTTGGGACGTTAGCTCATTGCGCATAGCAAAGTATCCGACAGCCAGTAGTACAGCACCGAATAGAGAAAGAAGAACGGAAGCCCGCGGTTGTTTTTTGGGTTTGGCATTTCCTTGCAACAGCTCAAGCACCTTATTTTTACGGATAAATAATAGAGTGAAGATAGAGATCACGAGAAACAGGGCCAGAAATGAAATAGAGGTAACCAACATAGCCTTTATGGGCCAGTAGAAGGGCAAATCCTCAATCCCGATCGTTCGCGTGCTAAGCAACAGAAACAGTTTGGAGAGCAGCATGCCACCAGTAATACCCGTAACAATCGCGGAGACGCCGATCAGCATATTCTCCAGGAATACCAGCTTATTAATCTGGCCCGGACGGGCCCCCAGAATAGATAGGATGCCAAATTCTAAATTGCGGGATTTCAGAAATGAACTAATTGAATAGAGCACGAAGAAAAAGGCAAACACATATACAATGTAGGCTGCTACCTGCATGCTGGTGGCTGATCGGGGTCCCATATCGTTATTTGCGACTGCCGGATGATAGATGAATACCGAATAAGCAAAGAACACCATCACCATGAAGGAGCTGCTTAGAAAATAAGCAATATAAGCCCGCGCATTGCGGCGGACATTATTAAACGCGAATTGAGGAAAGCTCATGACTATTCCCTCCCCAGAACGAAAGTGTGTCAATAATCTTCTGAAAGAACGCTTGGCGATTGTCTCCCCGGTGGATCTCGGCCGCCAGCTTGCCATCCTTGATGAAGACAATCCGGTTGCAGTAGCTCGCCGCCAGTGGATCATGTGTGACGAGCAGGAGTGTAGTTCTCTCCTTGCGGTTGATATCCTCCAGCGATTCCATCACCATTCGTGAGGAATTAGAATCGAGAGATCCGGTTGGCTCATCGGCTAGTATCATTGCGGGCGCGGAAATAATTGCCCGAGCAATGGCTGCACGCTGCCGCTGTCCACCGGAGATTTCATAGGTTCGTTTCGCTAGAATATCCGTAATATTGAGGCGCTCAGCGACTTTTTGCAGCAAGGACTCCATTTCAGTTAGCTTGCGGTTGTCCAGTGTCAGAGGCAGAACAATATTCTCAGCTACAGTTAAGGTTTCCAGCAGATTAAAGTCCTGAAAGACAAAGCCAAGCTGTCTGCGGCGAAAATAGGCTAAATCTTTCTTGCTCAGAAGAAAGGGATTACTGCCATTAATCTTCACCTCACCTGAGGAGGGCTGATCGATGGTGGATACCATATTAAGTAGCGTAGTTTTGCCGCTGCCAGAGGGTCCCATAATGCCAACAAATTCTCCGGCCTCGATGCTGAGATGAATATCGGTGAGGGCTTGGGTTATTATTTTGCCCGGGTAAACCTTATTAAGCGCTTTAACCTCTAATATGTTCATCGTATGGTTTCCTTCCATGAAAAAGTTATTTCGTCTTGTTTCTGTGAGAGGGACATGTCTTGTTTATAATCTACTAGAAAAGTGGTGCTAATTGCTATGTATTTGCCTTAACGTTTCCTTACAGGGCTTTAAGGTTATGTTCGTATCATACAACAACGCCCCGCATGAAGAAGCCGGGGCGTTGTTGTATAGAGCCTATTCATGGGTGGATTCAAAGTTATCTTGTGCTTGTAGTGGAGTTGGATTTCTTACGGCCGCGTATCAGAATGGACAGCGCCAACAGCAGGGGAAGGGCTACTTGGAAGATGGGGTCAATCTTAAGGCTGGGCCCAAGACCAAACGCAATATGCTGTGTGTAGTCTCTCTCTATAAAGGAAGCGCCATAAATCAGTGCTCCTACCGGAAATACCCACCATTTTGTCGGTTTGTTAGTCAGGCTCGTGAGTCCTTTTACAGCACAAAAGTAGAAGACCATCATCTTGATCAGCAGCCCAATGAAGAGCTGAATGGTGACCAAAATGTCGAGACGTTCGATAAATTTCAAATGGGACAAGGTGCGCACAACTTTCAAAAAAGGGAGCTGGCTTATTCCTGCTACTTGTGGACCGAGTACAGCTACATTCAGGGCATTCATAAAGATCAGAAATATACTGATGAGTATATAGGCAACAAGTGAATTTTTGACCGGAACACCGGGCTTCTCCCATAAGGTCCATAACATCAGGAACACAATCATTTGTCCAAAGGGAAAAGAAACAATATCTGGAATAGCAGTCTTGATGATCGTCAACAGATCACTTTCGAAGACAGGCATGAGATGGGTGAAATCCAGAGAACCCATGATACCCAGGAGCAGAATAATGATGAAGTAAAAGCACATCACGAGCGGCAGCAAGACCTCGGGTAGACGGAAGACGACTTCAGTACCTTTCCATATGGCATAAAGTGCAGTTAATACAAAGATCAACATGGTGAGAGACATCGGCGTCAGCGGTAATAGGGTCAATGATGTCAGTTCGCCCAAATCGCGCACATTACGCATCGATTGGTAAGCAAAATATAAACAATAGATCCCACCGATAAGGGACCCAGCGATACGTCCAAAATGGGAGGTGAGCATGCCCATCAAGTCTTGTTTCGGTGAGCGCGATTGAATCCACAATAGCAGCAGGAGCAGCACGAAGCCGGCAACTGAGCCGAAGCTCATCGCCAGCCACGAATCCTGTTTGGCCTTGCCTCCAAGTAGAAACAAGGGAGTGCTGCCGATCTCAAAGAGCATAATCATAAACACAATTTGCAGACCGGATACTTGCTCTATTTTTTTCATCAGCTAAATCAACCTCCTAACCATCGGATAATCACTTCTGTTGCGGGTTGAAAGAAGGCTGTATAGAAAGAAGAGACGCTAACATGGTGTGTCCCTGTAATTCCGGATAGATGCACATAAGCACACCAAGCCAAAATACACCCGTACCATAGTCGATGTAGATTACGATGTTTCCCATCCAATTTTCGGTAGCCCCAATAAAAAGCTAGGCCATAGAGTAGAAGAATTACCGTTATTTTCATATATAGGCCCCTTTAGTCCTGATCTATAGACTTAAAGGATTTGTTGCTGAGGCCCATTCGTTCAATCTTGATAGAAACGTGGGGGCGAATTTCAATCTCCTGGAATACAGTATCCCAGCTTTTATCTTTCTTAATTTGCTTCCACCGTTTACGGTCACTGCGATGGATCTTCACCGCAAAGCCTGTGACGTCAGTATGAAGCTGCTTAACGGCCTGCCAAGAGTTTTCTACGAGCTCCAATACGTAATTTTCGATGGATTTCTCCATCTGTGATATCGAAGCCCGGTCATTCAGATCCATAACGCTTCCGATCTCTGTGATTACACCACTGCCTTTGATATTCACATCCATGATGTAATGATCCTTCGCCCATATAGGATGAACGGTAGTTGCTGATTTCTGTAGTATAAAAGAGCCATCGATCTTATCGCTGGTTTGGGGATGAGTAGCAAAGGATATATTAGCCATCTTTATGTTACTGGTTATAAAAGTTAAACCGAAAGCTTGCTTCTGTGATAACCAGCCTACCATCTTCTCGCCTTTCAACACAGCAAGTCTACCGAGAGCCAGCCGGGATGGCAGATCGGTACGACCGGTTTCACTCGTCTCATCCATGATCTCCTTGCCAGTCAGTAGAATCTCCGGGATTACTGCACTTCCAGATTCAGAAGATAAGGCCATAGCCAACTCAAACATGCGCACGCTCGGATAATAGGAGAGCTGCTTGGATTCTTGTTCGATCATCAGTTGGATACCGGCACCCTGATTCTTGGTCAGCTGCATCAGCTGGTCCAGAATTCTGCCCGCATTGCCTGTGGCAATAAATACGTAAACGGTATCTCTGGCATCTTGTTTCCGCAGAAAAAGATCGATGATTTGATTAACTCCCCTGCGGGCTACAGATTCACCGAGGATGCTGATTCTTGAATGGGAAGTGAACAATTCACGGACACTGGTTAGATTGGTTTTTTGGATAGCCTCCATAATTGTTTTTCCCTTAACTGTATACGTCAGAAAGGGCGGTGAGCTGCTGCTGCCGCCAGCACCACCACCCATGCCACTGGCACCGGATGAAGGGTTAATGATCTGGTAGGTAGCTTTCCATTGATTATCCTCCCAATCATAGGCAGAGCCGGAGGCAATCCCCAGTTCACTAAGCTCACGATCATCCCAGCAGCCGCTTAACAGAGTGCTTAACAGCGGGAGGAGGAGCAAGCAGAGCAGCTTATGTACACAATGCTTTTGTTCCTTCATGTTTCGCATCCCTTTCTCTTGGATTTGGCTTGCCGGAGCCCAGTTAGGAATAAGACTGCCAATGGAAGCAATACGTTAAAGAGTATAAAGACCAGGAAACGTCCTTCCTTGTTATACATATTCAATTTGGCAGGGTCTGTCCAGGTGAACAGGCATTCCAGGGCGATTACGAGCCCCAGTGCCCCAATAAAAGGTCTGCTGCTCTTCACTCGGAAGGTCTGCTTAAAGCACTCTACGGTAGCAAACAAAAAGATGGAGAACTTGAGATAAATGGCCAGCACCCAATAGGAAATAAACAGGATATCCAGATTCTCAATAAATCTGCCGATCTGAATAATACCTACAGTGGAGAATCCGGGATAGGTAGTTAATTTGAGATATTGAGGTCCAAAAACCATCATAGTCGTTATCATTGAGAACATCATCATTACAAAAACGAATAGCAGACCCATGTATCCCATAAGGCGAGCTTTCTGTGGGGATTTCAGATAAGGAGCAAGAAATAGCAGGATGGCAACCTCTGACATCCACGAGGTAGGTGTCAAACTGGCCAGAGTTATTGTAGAAAGGGAATGGTCAAATAGGGGTAGTAAATGCTGTACATTCATCTCCCCTGCTAATCCGAACAGATAAAGGGGGACAAAGAACAGGAATAGGAGAATTATAAGACTATTTACTCGGGCGATGCACTCGATACCCTGTCTAACCATATAAATCGTAATCACGAGAATAAGAGTAGTTATTACCGTTATTGGAGTATTCAGAAGCACGGTCTCCTTAACGAAATTAACAAATTCCCGCAAAATAGTTGCTGAGGTATCTAAATAAAACTGCAGCAGCAGCAGGCCAAGCAAGGTTGCCAGCAGGGGCGAGCTTCGCACGCCAATCCAATCCAGAAAAGGTGCACCGTTATTGTAGCGGATGATTGTCCCAATTAATGCAGCAATGCCAAAACCGATCAGAGTGGACATTATAATGGCGAGCGGCGAATCCTGTTCAGCATAAGTGCCGATAATCTCGGGAAGAACGACGATTGCCGTAGGCAGAATAGTAGTCACTACCAGCATGGCAGCCTGCGAAGTGCCGATTTTTCTGTTCAAGATGAGTCACCTCCCTGTTGGTTCTGTTGTTGATCTTCTGCTGGTTGAGGTTTCTGATTGGATGCTTGTCTTCGTGTTTCCTTACCTAGATTAGTCATTGGCCGGGTGGTCATATCCCAAAGAGGGACGCGAATGAAAATATCCTTGAGATATCTTGGAGTCATAGGAGCCACAGGGGAAAGGTATGGCACTCCAAACGAGCGCAGTCCTGCCATGTGAATGAGCAGCACGATCAGGAAGGACATAATTCCAAATAAACCGAGAGTGGCGGCAATCAGCATCATGACAAAGCGGATGAGACGAATCGAATTGGCGATAGCCAGCGATGGAATGACAAAGTTGGATATGGCTGTGAAAGAGACAACGATAACCATTGCGGCAGAGACAAGTCCAGCCTGAACGGCTGCTTGTCCCAGCACGAGTGCCCCAACGATGGAAATCGCCGGACCAATGGTCCGGGGCATTCGTACTCCAGCCTCACGGAGCACATCGAAGGTTAACTCCATCAGCAGGGCTTCCGCCAGTGCGGGCAGAGGAACGCCTTCGCGCTGGGCAGCCAAGCTAATCAGCAAGGTTGTCGGCAGCATTTCCTGATGAAACGTAGTTACAGCAATGTATAAAGCAGGAAGCAGCATAGATACGAAAAAAGCGGAATAACGGATCAATCGTAAAAAGGAAGAAATATCATAACGCTGATAGTAGTCTTCGCTGGATTGAAAAAAGTTAAAGAAGGTAGAGGGGGCAAGTAAGGCAAAAGGCGTTCCGTCAATAATAATACCAACCTGACCTTCGAGAATGCCCCCTGCTATCGCATCCGGGCGCTCCGTATTCTGCATAGTAGGGAAGGGGGTTAGTCCGCCGTCTTGAATAAATTCCTCAATATAATTACTTTCCAGAATACTATCGGTGTTGATGGAATTCAGCCTGCGGCGAATTTCCGCAAGCACGGATTCACTCGCCAGCCCATCCAGATAAACGAGGGCTACGCCGGTCTGGGTCCGTTGTCCAATCTTATATTCTTCGATCCGCAGATCGGAGGTTTTCAGTCTGCGACGCAGCATGGAGGTGCCAGTCCGCAGGCTTTCGGTAAAGGCTTCCTTGGGGCCGCGGATGACACCCTGCGAAGTCGGTTCGTTAATGCTTCTCTTTTCCCAGCCAGCGGTGTCGGCAGCAAGTGCTTTCTGAATTCCGTCAAACAGGATGAGTGTATAGCCCTCAAACAACAGGCCGAGCAGACTTTCCACAGTCAATCCTTCCTTCACCCCTCCGACCGGCAGCATTTGATCCTTAATCAGGCTAAAAGCCGCTTCTGTAGTGATGGAGTCGCTCTTTAAAGTAAAGGTCTCCATCAGTGGCTGCAAAAGGGTGCGGTTTATAGTTTCGGAATTGACTAAGCCATCAATATAAATAAAGGCCAAGGAGAGAGAGCTTAAGGATTCATTAGTGAATCGTCTGAATACAACATCAGAACTTTGGCCGATACGTTTGCTAATTTCCTGCAGATTGGCTTCTAATGAAGCATTAAGCTGAAGTGGTGCAGGTACGGATTTCTCTTCAGGATCTGGATTTTTGGTATTGTTAGTCTGTTGTTTCTTATTCATGCTCACCCTCCTTGCTGCTGTTTTTTCTTGGTAACTGTGGGTGTATTATCCCCAGTGTTAAGCTTCCTTATTCTGCCGTGGGAAATAACCCCTTCATGCAGCTTCACACATAAGAAAAAGGCCAACCAGTACTCTCTGGTTGACCTCATGTCTGCTTATTTCTATCTGTGTTCGGGCCTAATGCTTGCACTAGATTACCGCGAAAAGTAAGTCGAAGGGTAGTTCCTTCACCAGGTCGGGAGTGCAGCTCCACCTTATGTCCGAGTCGGTTGCAGATCTCACGAACCAGATACAGTCCCATCCCGGTTGATTCGTGATATTGCCGTCCGCGTTCACCGGTGAAATACGGATTGAAGACCCGTCGCAGATCCTCGGGAGAGATGCCAATACCTTGATCCGTAATGTTCAGAACGGTATCGGTGCCAATCTGCGTGCTTGAGACTGTAACTGTTTTGCCAGTGCCAGAGGTATAATTCACAGCATTGGTCAGGATTTGGGTCAGCATGAACCTCAGCCATTTGGCATCACTATATACGAATATTTCTTCGTCAACCTGTATATCTACCTGTACGCCCCGGCGAATAAACAAGCGTCGATTCTCCGAGACGGCTTCGTTCACCGCTTTGCGCAGAAGCAGGACCTCGACCTGGAAATCGTCCTCAAACCGATCAAGCCGGGATGTATAAATGACCATTTCCAGTCCCTTGCGCAGTCGTTCCAGCTCCTCCTGAATACTGCTGGCGACCTCTTCCTCAAGCTCCGGAAGCGTAAGCTGAATGACAGAGAGGGGGGTCTTCATCTGATGAACCCAACGGTTGATGAACACAATATGCTGATCCATCCGGCTGACATGCATATTCAGCTGTTCTTGATATTTACGCTCTATGATCTGCAGATGTTCATATACCGCTTCGGGTAGTGGGGCATCCCCAAGGGGAATGGAATGATATTCGACCATAGGAACGGGCGAACTTAATCTGGCGAACAATCTATAATGCTTAACGTATCTGAATCCAAGGTACAGCAAGAGAATTACGCTGCTGAGTGCCATTCCGTACAGCACGATTGCGATTGGTCTATGTTCACCAGCTAGCCAATACAGCACCGGAACAAGCAGCATTTGGAGTAGGTAAAAGAGGAGCAGCGAAACCTGGTCCTTCCAGAACAGCTTCATGTCGCTTCGCTGGAAATACTCAGTCGGTAGCCAGCGCCTCTTACCGTTTCCACAAGGTCTTCAAGGCCGAGATCTTTGAGTTTCTTGCGAACACGGGTAATATAGACGTTTAAGGTATTGTCATCAATAAAATGCTGATCCTCCCACATGAGATCCAGTAGCCGCTCACGAGTAACGACGCGTCCTTCCTTCAGCATTAGTGCCTCCAGCAGAATGGCTTCCTTCTGCGTCAGATCGGCAGATTGCCCAGCGATTTGGATGACATACCGTTCGGGATAAAGGGTCAAGCCTCCTGAATGCAGAGTGCGTTCCTCTTGGGTCTGTGCGTAAGAGCCGTAGGCTCTGCGGAGATGGCTGCGGATTTTGGCCAGGACGACCTCGTAGTGAAAAGGTTTGGTGATATAATCGTCACCACCGTTCTCAAGGGCCATTACCTGATCCATTCCGCTGTCTCTAGCCGAAATAAACAGAATCGGGCAGATTGAGGTCTTGCGAATCTGGCGGCACCAATAGAAGCCGTCATATCGGGGCAGATTCACATCCAGCAATACCAGGTCAGCAGAGCACTCTTTAAAGGTCTCCAGCACGGAATTGAAATCCTGCACCAGAATGGTGTT
The DNA here is from genome assembly GCF_022369515.1 of Paenibacillus sp. 19GGS1-52. Classification (NCBI taxonomy): domain Bacteria; kingdom Bacillati; phylum Bacillota; class Bacilli; order Caryophanales; family Paenibacillaceae; genus Paenibacillus; species Paenibacillus sp. 19GGS1-52. The sequence goes on along the minus strand of NZ_CP059724.1, from coordinate 5,810,776 downwards.
GAAGTCATATTTAGAGAGATAAGCACCGAGCAGGCCCGCAAGCTTGGCGTCATCCTCAATGATTAGAATCGTTTCCATGTGATCACTCCTTAACGACAATTGCATTGCTGATCAGGCGTCCGGGAGCTGTCAAATACTTCCCGTTATAGTAGAGTCCACTCGATGCGCCGCCATCGAGATTCATAGCTTGGTAGGCACCCGCCTGCTTCATAATTTCAGCTAGCTGAGGGATGGTGGCTCCACCTGAGGTCAGGAGAATCAGCTTATGGTCACGCGTCAGACCAAGGGCGCTGCGGGCACCTCCTCCAGTCAGAATCTTGGCATCTTTGAAGCCTTCAGCAGCGACATTTAGCGCTACCTTGCCATTCACTAACAAGCGGGGGCCAGCCTGAAGACTAGTCTTAATAGAACCCGTTGCGAAACGGTTATTGAAATCAAGACCGGGGATAAGCTCAGCAAGATTGTTATTATCAATCGTAAAAATGGTCCGGCGGTCCCCGGAGCTGTTCATCAGTAGCTTACCTCCACTGACAATATAACCATAAGGTGCCTTATAATCTTCTTGAGTATAGGCATTAAAGAACGTGCCATTAATCGCGGCGATAGCGCTGCTGCGCTTGGCCAGACTGCCTAGCGTCTCTACCTTTCCTACGGTATTGCCTGCCAGTACGACATCCAGACTGATTGTGGGATGGAGAAGGGATATCGTCACGGTCTGAACATTGAAGCTGCGACTGCCGATCTTAAAGGTTCTATTAGCACTGACCACTGCTGGGGAATCTGCTTTGAGAAGCGAACCGCTAAGTACAGGCAGTGTGGAATTGTCCTCACCTTTTGTTAAGGTTAACGATGAGCTATCCGTATTCCAAGTGAGCATGATACCCAATGAATGGCAGATCAGGGACAGTGGAACATAGGTAGTTCCATTCTCACTAAAAGCCCGCTCGCTTATCGTAACAGGCTTGCCGTTGACGGATGCGGTGGCCTGGCCTACAGTAAGAGTGACAGAAACATCTGCTAAAGAGATCTTGATCTCTTTAGTGGCCGCATTCCACTCTGTCTGTATGCCGCCAAATCCAGTCAGGAAACGCAGCGGTATGTAGGAATGATTGCTTTTATCCATATACACGTTATTTTTGGGAAGGGCCGCCGCAGCGGATTGGCCGGAAGATAGGCCAGACAAACTCAAGATAACAGTGAGGAAGAGCAGGATCAGCATTTTTCGCATAAGTAACGTAATCTCCTTTGACCTGCAGCAGCATGTAGCTGAAAATTAGGATGTATAATGTTTCAATATACTCCATCTTTAGGCGATTCTATCATATAACTGAATGAAAAGAGGCGTCAATCTATTAACATACAAAGGCGGTTAGCACAGTGACAACATTTGGACTCATTCGGCACGGCAGCACATATTGGAATAAAGAAGGCCGCATACAGGGGCATACCGATAATTCTTTGGATGAAGAAGGACTGCAGCAGGCAGCGGCGATTGCTGAGAGACTTAGCGGAGAACAGTGGGATTTCATCTATTCAAGCGATCTGTTGCGAGCAAAACAAACGGCAGAGGTGATTGCCACAAGACTGGGCATTGAAATAACAGGCCTGGTTCCGGGGATTCGGGAGATGAGCGGTGGATTAATAGAAGGTACTTTGGAAACTGAACGTGTAGAGCGTTGGGGGAGTGAATGGAAGAGTCTGGAGCTGGGATTGGAAAGCTTTGAAGCAGGTCTGCTAAGAGGCAGCCAAGCGATTAAAGAAATCGCCGGGAAGCATCCTGGAGCGAAGATACTGGTGGTTAGTCATGGCGCAATTCTGCGCAGCACCCTTAAGGGCTTAATTCCTGAATTAGATGTAAGCGAGTTTCTGAAGAATACCTCAATTACCCGAATTACCCAAGCAGATGATGTCTGGCACTGCGAGCTTTACAATAGTGTGGAGCATTTGAATATCTAGTCTACTTAGCTGGAGGAGCATATGCGGAATAAATTCAAGAATATACAGTCTGTGCTGTTTATGACCTATTCTCTGATCATTATTGTGGTGTTTACTGTGCTGGTCCTGTGGTTCTACCATTGGTCGTCGAATTTGCTGCGTGCGAATGCTACTAGTTATATTGTGAATATGGGTAAGTCCTTGCAGGAACAGACCGATTCGGAAATTCAGAAGATGAACAATGTATCGCTTAATGTGATTTATTCTGGCCTGATCAAGGATCAGTTCAAGAAATATTTATCTGATCAGGGTGGAGTGAAGGTGCAGGAAAGCTCCGAAATGCCTGTGCCTTCTACTTCCCGGGAGTATGCCAAGGAACTAGCTGATATCCTCACCGCTGCGATTGGTCCCTCACGTCCGGTGGAGCAGCTATATCTCTATGACTTAACCGGAAAAGTATATGGCAATGGTTTTGATAATAGTGAGAGCGCTTACGTTCCTGGAGAGAAGCCCTGGTATAAACCGGTTGTGGCCCTGGACGGAGGTAAGTATATACAAGGTCCGATACTGGATAAATCGATTTCCAAATATATTTCGATAAAAGATCCCCAGTATACGATCTCGATGTTCCGGCTGTTTCTGGATACCTATAACTCACCGATGGGCATTGTCGAAGTGAAGCAATATTATAATCTGATCCTGAAGAGCATTATTAACTACACTCAGCGCAGTACTTATCAGGAACGAATTCTAGTGTACGATCAATCAGGCAGCATCATCTTCCCACTGAATGCCGCCGCCACGCAGTATGAGTATGAAATGAATCTTTCCAAGCAATTCCAGGCCAAGGGGGAAGGTCATTCCTTTTATGTTGATCCCCTAACTAGCGAGAAAGCGCTGCTCTCCTTCCAGCATTCCGATTATACAGGCTGGAATACGGTCATTATTGTGACCGAGGACAAGCTTTTTATTCCACTTAATTCCTTTACACAAAAAATAGTGCTGCTGGCGATCTTTCTGCTGTTGTTTGCAATTCTGCTCTCTTTTGTTGCGGCCAAAAAAATAACTCAGCCTATCCTGAAAATTCACCGTACGATCCGCAGCATTCGGCCGGATAATCTAGGCTCGGGAAGATCACCGTCCATGGAGTTGAACAGCGGCTTAAATGAGTTGGATCAGCTGCACTGGTCTTTCTTAAGAATGAGCGAACGTCTGAAGGAATCCATGGAGACGTCGCTGCTCGCCCAATCTCAGGAAATGCAGGCGAAGCTCGTTGCGCTGCAATCCCAGATGAATCCGCATTTTCTGTACAACACACTTGCCACCATTCATGTCATGGCCGAGGAGAATATGAATCAGCAAATCATTGCCATGACCGAGAACATGTCGGATTTCCTGCGCTACTTCTCGTCTGACCAGTCCTCTGTTAATCTGCAGACCGAGCTATCGCATACCGACAAATATCTGGAAATCAACAGTATCCGCCATGGCCGCAAGCTCCAGTATTCCTTCGATGTGGATGAAGAGATGTTTGATCTTAAGATTCCTAAGCTAATCGTCCAGCCACTGGTGGAGAATGCGCTTAAATTCGCCACACAGTTTGAGCCGCCTTGGGACATCCGAATTACAGGCCAGTTGCAAGGTAACAGCTGGAGTGTAACGGTGTCCGATAATGGACCTGGATTCTCAGCAGACAGTCTCCAGCGGCTTCATTCCAGAATTGCAGAAATGGATAAGAACCATAATATTCCCGCCTTGCAGCTTGACGGTATGGGACTGCTGAATATCTACATCCGCCTGAAGCTTACTTATGGTGACGGGGCGCAGTTCAGTATTCATAATCTTTCGACGGGTGGAGCAGCTGTAACTATTGGAGGAAGCATCTAGGGAAGAGGTGGACAACATGAGGGAGATTAAGGTCATTGTAGCCGAAGACGAGGAGCTCATCCGCAACAATATGGTCAGGAAGATAGAGAGCCTGGACAGTACAATCAAAGTAATTGCTGCCGCTCAGGATGGCAAGGAGGCGCTGGAATTCATCCGTAAGGAGCAGCCGGACCTGCTGATTACGGATATTCGGATGCCGATCATGGATGGAATGGAGCTGATTAAGACGATTTCCCTGAAATATCCGCGTATCCGCACTATCATCACAAGTGGTTATGCGGAATTTGAATATGCCAAGCAGGCGCTGAAATATAACGTCAATGATTATTTGCTTAAGCCGATTTCGGAGCATGAACTCAGACGGGTGCTGTCATCCGTTCATGAGGAAATCGAACAGGAGCGATCGGGCCTGCAGCCTAATCTGGAGGATGTCCTTCTGCCAGGCATGCCAGGTGAAGAAATTGTAGCGAGGGTGCAGCGTTATATTCGCGATCATTTTGATCAGGAGCTGAGCATGGAGAGAATCGCCAAACAATTCAATTTCAACGCCTCCTACCTCAGCAAAATATTCATCAAACACACGGGAGATCCGCCCTCGAAGCATCTCTTGGCACTGCGGATCAGCGAGGCACAGTACCTGCTAACCCACCAGCGCAGCCTATCGGTCAAAGAAGTGGGAGAACGGGTTGGCTACCCAGATCAATTCTATTTCAGTCGTATCTTTAAGCAAGTTACCGGCTGTACGCCGAAGGATTATCGGAAATGAGGGGGGCGGAACTCGGAACCTCGGAACCTCGGAACCTCCACCTCCGCCCCTACCCCCGAATCGGAACCTGAACTCGACCTAACCTAACCGCAATCGGAACCGCAATCAGAACCGGAACCGGAATTCCTCGTCGCGCCGAGACCAGAGTTTTGAATTTAGCATACATTTTTGCTGTTAATTAAGGAAATTAAAGTTGTGGAAGTGATTTAACTGACATTTATGCCTCTAAATCAGTGAGGAAGGGTGTATTCGGCCCAAAATGGTAGAATTAACAGCATTATTCTCATGTAAATACTAAAAAAGCGTGAAATTGGCCGAATTAGAGGCACAAATTCACGCTAATCAAAATAGTTGAAAGCGGGACAAATCTACGGAAGGATGGCATTAACCTGCGAATCGTTTTAATAGTTTTATCGTATTAAAATGCATCCCCTCATGATAGAGAGTGTAGCTTAAGAATTCTCCTACCGTACTTAAAGTTAAACCACTGCCTGTTGTAAATGGATTGTTCACTGGTTCCTCTAAGCGATGATGTAAGGATTCCTGAATACGTTTGGGTTGCTCTGCTAGCATCGCAAGTAATACCTCAAGCGTCGGAGTTTCTTCGTTCCAATCGGCGGGTTTGGTACCATTAGCAAATAATCGAGTAAAGTTCTCAGGTAAGTGCATAGGCTCATCAGCAAAATGAAAGGCAAACCTCTCTTGAACCAAATAAATATGTCCCAAATTCCATCTCAAGTTGTTATTAAAACCTTCTGGAATAATATCTAGAGTGCTTTCTGATATTCCCTCCACAGCCTTGATTGTTAGTTGGCGTATAAATTCCAGTTGTTTGAACACGAACTCATTCATAGTATCCCTCATTCTTTTATTAGTGTGTGTCTAACCAAGTATCTCGTGAATCTAAGTTGATTGGAACATATATTTTTTATATTGTCCATTATCGCAGGAGAATCTTAGAATATTCTGATCTTCAGGGATACCTTCAAAATAAGCCCCAATACACCCCGTTGTACAACTGTGTCCAGACACGAGAATATTCACTTTTGTAGATCCATATTCACGTTCAAGGTTGTGCATAAAGGCAAACACTCTATTCATAAAGTTAGGGATTTCTTCAACGCCTTTATACACACTAGAATCAGGAACGACTCCGACCATTTTGACTTCACCTTTTAATAATCGGTCAGCTTCACCTAAATCAAAAACATCCAATCTCCGATCAATTATTGCGCTTGCACCCGTGGCGATCTCCGCTGTTTGAATAGCTCTTTCCTGTGGAGAGGAAAAAACATAATCGAATTTTATGTTTTTTAGATGATCTCTTAAACGTTCCGCTTGCTGGATCCCATATTCATTTAAGGGCAAACCGAGTCTTCCTTGAAGTCTTCCTTCTTTGTTCAAATCGGTTTGCCCGTGTCTAACCACGTAAAGCATGCTTTAACCTCCCCATTCTATGAAATAATTGTTACTTTTCCAAGGACTCCATCGTTGTAAAAATTCGTGTGTAGACATCCGCAATACTAGATTCATTCACTTTATCGTTGTATAACCCATAACCCCAATATTGAAATTCCTTATCCGATTGATAGTAGCCTGTGGCATAGGTATCTGATGAAAGATCTGGAGCGTCTTCATAAGACAGTTCTTCGTTTATAAAAGGGAGATATGATTTCGTAGTCTCTATGAAGAAAAAAGGAATCCCGGCATTTTTATATACCTTTGCGTATTTCTGAGTTGCAGCCTCACTTAGATACTCCTTCATAATGAAAATGGCGTCATAGTCGGGTGAAAGATCCTCTAGTTGCTTAAATGTTATTTGTTTGAAGTCCACATTTTTTTCTCTTACGTTCGGAGCGTCTCCTATAAGGCCAATTACTAGGCTTTTGCCTTCGTAGCGAGGTGTATCGACTGTATCTGAGTTGCAAGCCGTTACAATAAAGCAGATGAAAAAGAGGATCATTGAGATTTTCTTCATTACCGGAAACTCCTTTGAAGTTGTTTGTTCAAAAATCTATCTTCCGATCTGATTAATCACTAAGATCTATCGAACCACTGTCTCGCAGATCGCTTACTGTTTTATAAGCTATAAGTTTCCCTTCTGCATTAAATCCTTTGATCTCAAAAGAAGTGTAATCTGCCGAGGGGAGCAAGACGAACCAGATCCTGTTCTCAATGTTTAGGTCAGTCAATTTTGCTTCATAGTTACCTGTGTCCTTGCCCTTGATCTCGACGGTTACTTTGTTAATCGATGGATTAAGCACATCCCCGAACACTATCGGGAAAGGCGTTAAGATCCCTTCTACTTCAGGTATGCTCATGTAATTTAACGCAGCCTTAGTTTGTAAAGATCCACCGATGCCATATCCCCCACCCCAACCCCACTTCCAGCCGAGCCATGTTTTTCGAGCATACTCTACTTGAAGATCTTTTCCATCTTTTTGATAAAATCGCTTAATGAATAGAAGAATGCCCCCGTCTACAGGTTCTCGGTGAATGACTTGCATCGATGGATAATTTCGAAACTGTTGAACAGCGTCTTCAGGGGTCTTGCCTAAGGGGATTTGAATTATACCGTTTAGTCCCATATAGCGTGACATCCGCCAATCTGCTAATCCACCCGGTTTATCATTCACAAATATAAATGCGTAGAACAGAAGGGCAGAGGCCAAAATCACTCCGGAAGTCATCCATACCTTTCGTTTATTCTTGGTTCGTATTGGCATGCTCCGCCACCTCAATGTATGGGTATATTGCTTTCATGAACGCTCATGCACGGCTTCCGCGTAGTCCAGCCCCGACTTATAAACAACATAGGTTCCGGCCATCTTGTCGTGGAGCGCTTGGTTGCGGACCATGAAAATAATAAATAGCCCATCTATGATGAAGACACAGGTCATCAAGAAATTCAGCACAGTGATCTGGTCTGCCCCGTGGGAAGCAAAGGTGGTTATCACGGTAAAGAGAAAATTTATAATGTAAAACCCGTATCTGAGTAGCGCCTGAGTTATCGTTGGATAATTCCCGTTTGCATCAATAATTCTTGTTCTCAGCAGTAAACGGCCTGGGGTTCCCCCAAATTTAGAAACTAAATATACATAATAGACTATATAGACTAGCCAAGGGATAAGAATAGGTATTTCCGAATGCCACGTATTCACTAGAGATGTTGCCCATCGATTAAGTAGATAGATCGGACCTATAAGTATAGCCCCGTCAATTAGCGAAATCAGCAATCTTGGCCAAAAACCTACGAAGTCATCCTCAAGAAGTTGTTCAACTTTAGAACTATCCATGTGTGTCCTCCTGTTTCTTTTTCCATATTCAGATAAGCATTTATTCCATTATACCTAAGGATTGGTAATTGATGCACATTTTTATATGGATGTTCGCGGTTGGAACATGCAACAAATAACGGCCCGCCACTCTAAGGAGTGACAGGCCGTTTGTTTTGGCTGTTTACTGTTCCGGCTGCTTCAGCAGCTTAGTTTCTTCCTAGTTATCATATTCCTCTTGATTAATCAGCCCTCTAATAAAGGCTTCGAAATCCTGCGCCAGAAAAGTAATCCTTGGTTCATCATCTACCTCAACGTCAACATGAATGACGCAGGGTTCTCCATCCGGACCACATTCCCGATAATCTAGCATTACAGCATCATGCCCTGCAGACGGGCAGGAACAGACCACAATCCCAATGTTGGGATAACCCCACTCTTCGATCATAAAGCGGCTACCCAGATCATCCGAGTCGATACCCCACTGTCCGCCGAGGCCGCAAATTCCCGAGATCGCAATATGATCCTCAGACCAGGAAGTTGAGGTGAGCGTAGGAAAGCAGTCATTAAGCGGGCTGCCCCCGTTTTTATTAGTGATTAGTTCAATATAAGAGGACGGAAGCCTATAGCCCAGCAGCTGTTCCGCATTCAAGATGATTTCTGCCGTAACCGGGCCGGGACTAGTGAAATAATCCGAATCCTCCCAGAAGGTGGAGAGATCAAACCCTATCCAATGCCTATTGCCCATTTTGCTCATCCTTTCTTCTAACAGCAGCATTAATGAGAGTATGACTATTATACAGTTGCTTAGAATACTTGGTAGTTGTCATTTTCAGACGGGTCACATACTATTAGTAGATTAGGGATTAGAAGGGCACTTTCCTATCTAACGAACATATTCTCCTGCAAAAAGGAAGTGCGAATGAAAGATGGAAGAAGTCCAACATTATATACTGACGGTATGCTCAATTCTCATCGCAGCAGTAACTGTTTATTCAGTTTTTTGGCTATTAAGCGACATCTCCTCAAAATCTCCAAGAACCAGAGCCATGCGCACCAGCTTCGTCATTATTGTAGTCTGTGCAGGAGTTTGGTCGATGCATTTGCTAGGCATACTGTCACTTCAAGGGTATGGACTGGCTGAAGGGAATCTATTGTTTCCTTTGCTGGTATACGGTTTGACTTTGGTGATTGTGTTGTTCCTGTTCTATCGCTTGCGGATATTACAGGCGGAACGAGATCAACTGAAAGAGCTGGCTTATAAAGATGCTTTAACGGGCTTGTTGAATAAAAATGGCATGGATCACTTTTGGGACCATTGCAAGGAAAATGAACAGCTGGCCGTTCTATTCCTGGATCTAAACCGCTTTAAGGCGATCAATGACAGCCTGGGCCACCACGTAGGTGATTTGCTGCTGCAGGCAGTCGGAGGCAAGCTGAGCCAATTCTCCAGCAAAGGGAAGCGGCACATCTTCCGAGTGGGCGGTGATGAATTCGTGATTGTCGCCAAGCATTGCAGCCAAAAAGAAGCCGAGCAGCTTGCCTTGCGGATTCTGGAGAAAACGACTACCCAATACCAGTTGGAGCAGCATAATCTCTTTGTCTCGGCCAGTATAGGTATTACTATGAGTCATGGCAAGGTTGAGCGTTCCCGGTTACTTAAAGAAGCGGATACAGCCATGTACAGTGCCAAACAGCTGGGAACGGGTCGTTATACCGTTTATAAGCCACCTACTAGCGGCAGTTATGCCAGATGGTTTGACAACTTTAAGGCCAGATAAGGAACAATAGATGCAGGTGTATTATGCGCCTGAGGAGTGGAGCGTCTTCACTGTTTTTTTGCCTCCATTCATCAGGAGCAGACAGAGTAAAGCAATTAGCATGCTGGCCGCTGCACAGTAGAACAAAATAGAATAACCATGCAGATCAATCAGTAGGCCAAGTAAGGGAGGCGAACTGATTGCTGCAAGTGAAGATACCAGATAATACATCCCTGTTCGTGTGCCAATGCTCTCCTCAGTACCCGTTGCCACAATATAAGGGTAGGAATTGATATTAATACAGGCCCAGAACATTCCGCCAATCAGCAGCAAGCCCCGTAGGAACAACAAGTTTTGTGCAAACCCTACCAATGCGAACACAGTCATAAGACCGCATACACCGATGATTATGATTTTTTTCTTCCCGAAACGTCCACCTAGCCAGCCGCTCGGAATAGCGAACAGTACGAAAGCCAGCGAGAAGAAGGTTAGGGAGAAAGAGGCCGCTTTTTCACTTAGCCCGAGGTGATGTTTGCCGTAGAGAGTAAAGAGGGTCTCCACACCTTGATAAGCAACAAACCAGAAAAAAATCGCTGCCAAGAGAAGTACCGTTGTTCGGTCTAGCTGCTTCTTAAAGGAGATGTGGGAAGGCTTGACAGTTCTTGCGACACCTTCCTGATTCACGCCGTCCCGGCCTTCTTTAATGAAGTGTGAGACGATAAATAAGCATAAAAGAGTAATCAGACCCGCCACGATAAACGGCAGCGCCGGGTTAGAATCATAGAGGATGGAACCCACGCCATAAGCGAGGATCGAGCCAAATCCACCCATGAAATTAATCAACCCGTTAGCCTTCGTACGCTGAGCATCGGGGGTGATATCCGGCATTAAGGCGACTGTCGGCGAGCGGTACAGACTCATGGCCAAGTTCATCAGCATCATGAATAGCAGCAGCGTGAACAGACCAGTGTGAAACGGGATTAACAAGGTCAGCACAGCAGCCAAAGGCATTCCAATCATCAGATAAGGTATTCTGCGCCCGAAACGTGTGGTTGTGCGGTCACTGCGATTGCCGATCCACGGCTGCAGGAACAAGGCAAAGTAATTATCAATGGTCATCATGAAGCTGATCAGGGCCACACTATGCACATACTTTTCCAGGAAAAAGGGCACAAACGCGTTATACAGACTCCAAGTAATACTGATGCTGAAAAAGCCAAAGCCGAGCAGCCAGACCTTTTTCACCCCATTAGCCTCCTTGGGCAGCCAGCAGTTCGGCCAGCAGGTCCGGATAATCGGTAATAATGCCGGCCACGCCTGCAGCTATTAAGTATTTCATTCGCTCGGGTTCATTTACGGTAAAGGGATGATAGTCAATACCATGCTTAGTGGCTTCGGCGACGAATTCCGGCAGCACGGCATAATGCGTAGCGTGCAGCGCATCTGCTTTTAGTGAAGCTGCATAATCCCATGGACGATACAAACCTTCACCATATAAAATTCCGGTTAGAATATCCGGAGCAATAGATTTACAGTAAGCCAGGGAATAATGATTGAAGCTCGACAGGATGACCCGTTCACTCATGTGGAAGTCCCGCACAGTCGCGATGACCTTTTCCTCCATGCCGGGGTACAGGAAGAGACCGTTCTTAAGTTCAATATTCAGTATAGTGTCACGTCCCTGGAGCAGATCAAGCAAGTCCTCCAGAGTCGGGATTTTTTCACCATTGAATTCAGCTCCGAACCAAGATCCCGCATCTACCGCCAGCACTTCTTGAAGGGTCTTATCCTTTATATATCCGGTTCCGTCCGTAGTGCGGTTAAGCTCTTCATCGTGAATAAGCACGAGTCCGCCATCCTTGGTCATTTGCACATCGGTCTCAATGCCAGTTGCTCCAAGCGTAAGACTCTTGCGGAATGCCGCCATCGTATTCTCTGGACATACCGCCGACGCGCCGCGATGCGCAAAATTAATGATGTTATTCATTAGCTTACAATCCCTCCGCCTTATGATTTACATATGCCCTGCAGGTGCGGGCTACCTTATCCATATTCCACATAGAGCCAAGAAACCCTGTTCGGAAATACTGTAAGGGTACTACTTTTGAAAATTTAACCTAGCGTTAACAGGAGACATACATAAAGGAGTAATATCTCTGGGATATTGTTCCACTGAGCCAGTCGCCGCTTCCCACCACCACCCGCGTCCACTAACGCCACCAACTATTGCCACCCGCCCACCGCGCCCACCACCACTATTCAGTAGGAGGCAAGGGGTGAGCTTATAGAAGAAGAATCAGGGGTGAAATAGCGGGAAAAACTCCCTCTAATTTATCCCTACAAGCCTATATTACTTAAATAGAGGGAAATAATCCCTCTAAATACAGAGATATGACTGAAAAAAGAGGAGATCGAGAGAATTAGCGGGAGAAAATCCCGTTAAATCTAATTTTCGCCTGATTTCAGCTTAAATAAAGGGAGAAATTCCCGCTAAATGGCTGTGCGAGTGATCCAGTACCTGGCGCTAAAGTAGCGGCTTGTTATGGACAGTCCATGAATGGTCTAAGGATAGTCCATGAATGGTCTAAGGATAGTCCATGGATAGTCTATGGATAGTCTAAGGACAGTCCATGAATGGTCTAAGGATAGTCTATGAATGGTCTAAGGATGGTCTATGAATAGTCTAATGAATAATCTATTCCTGGCGCTAGCTTCAGCTTCTTAGTTCTATTGAATGAATCACTGTTTGAGCCATTCCAGCAATACAGCAACACTTTGCTCCGGCGATTGCTCTGCCGTACGTAGCGTAAGCTCTGGACCTTCCGGGATCTCGTAAGGATCAGAAATTCCGGTGAAGGAGGGAATCTCCCCGCGGCGGGCCTTGGCATACAGCCCTTTGACATCACGCTCCTCGCAGATCTGCAATGGGCAATCTACATAAACCTCCACGAACTGCGGTAGCTCTTGGCGGGCATACAGCCGCATATCCCGGTAGGGGCTGATGACCGATACAATCGTAATCACATCCTGCCGGTTCAGCAATCCGGCAATGTAGACTGCCCGGCGGATGTTCTCGAACCGGTCCTCGCGGCTGAAGCCGAGCCCCCGCCCGAGGTTACGCCGCAGCTCATCGCCGTCGAGCCATTCCACGGCCCTTCCCTGTTCGCGGAGCCTGTCTGCCAGCAGGGCCGCAATCGTTGATTTGCCTGCGCCGGATAATCCGGTCAGCCATAGGGTGAATCCTGAATTTGGGTTATTTATCATCGTTTAGAGTCTCCCATAGGGGGGATTCGCTCCAGCAAGCCAGAGCCGTAAATGTCCTGCAGCCCCAGTTGCGGCATATGAATATAACCAATATAACAGTCGCATAGCTGCATCCGGCAGCTGCGCTCAGCGGAGAGGCCCTCCAATCCATCGCGATAGAGGTTGCCGATGACGCCTCTATCCTTGTAGCAGCGTTTAACGAGTCCAGAGCCTTGTACATAGAATACATTACGGCCCGCATTACATATTTTGCCCAGGCTCTCATAGTCCATAGCATTAATAGCAAAGTGCGGATCGATGCTGCTTAGATAGGAAAGCTCATCTGACGTATAGTAATCTGGCTTATCCTTATAAGCATTCACCCATAAATAGACGTCTTCCGGCAGGGATGTGCGCAGTGAGGCTATAGCCGCAAAAGCACTGCGCAGGCCCACGCTGCCCACGCTAAACGGAATACCCCTCGCGTACAAAGTCATACATTGGGCTAAGAATTTATCTTCTTGTATTTGTCCTGGATGATAGGTAGCCCAAAAGGCCACCTTGTCGCGGTCCAGCGCTTCGGTGAAATTTAAGTCCGCCGATAGATTAGTCTGGATCGCCACCTTATCCACATGTTCCATGTTAGAGAGTGCGATCAGGGCATCTTTGTACCAACGGTGAATAAGCCCTTCACCATAGGGGTTGAAGAAAATAGACAGCCGATGGCCCGCCGCCCCCTGTGCTCCGATCCACTCTACGAAGGTTTCCAATCCAACACGGTCCTTGGCGAGGGTGGCTGCACTGTCCCTTGTTTTGCCGAAGGGGCAATAGGGGCAATCATAATTGCAGGAGGTGAGAGAGCCGCGGTAATAGAGAACCGCCTTCATGGCAAGACGAACCTTTCCATTTGCTCCCGAATCTCACCCGAAATAAACCAGTCGCCGATAGAGTCAGAGTAGCCCATGCCCTCAGCGGTTAGGGTTAGCACGCCGTCTTCCTCCTTGCCAAGCTCAGCTTGCAGCAGTAGGGACAACTCAGGATAATCGCTCCACAGTGAGCATCCGAAGCGCTCACTGTAACTGGAAAGCTGCAGCCCCTCGCTATGCAAAATAGCCTTCAGAATAAAGCGGCGCTGCTGCTCTTTAAGGCTCAGTACAATCCCGTAGTCTGCCGTATCATAACGTTCTGCCGCTACATAATCGGCGATAATGCTCTCCGTTGCTTTGCGGCTGACCCCGTAACGGGAAGCATAATGGACGCTGCGTGTATAGGATCTGGCTCCACAGCCTAGCCCGACCATGCCTTCTTCCTGGCAGCTGTAATTGAGAATGGATTTGTCTGATCCTGCCGCTTCTTTCGCGAAGCGGCGCATGGAGTATTGGCGGTAGCCGCGTCCGATGAGCAGTTCTCGGGCTGCTGTGTAGCAATGAAGGCGAATATCATCCTGGCGATGCATATCTCCGGGCTTAACAATTGTATGCTCGCGAGTGTAGAGCGGATAAATAAAAATTTCCTCCGGTTCATAGGAAAGAGCCTGATTCAGTGAATAGAGCCAGGAGTCCACCCTTTGTCCAGGGAGCCCGTAGATCAGATCCAGATTGAGGATCGGGAAATCGTATTTCCCCAACAGCTCCAGCGCGCGATAGACCTCGTCCGGATTCTGTGGGCGGTATATGGCTGCAGCTTCTGCGGCTACAAAGCTCTGAATACCCATACTGACCCTGTCCACTGAGGCTTCTTTAAGAATCATCAGCTTTCCATCCGTCAGGGTCTCGGGAGAGGCTTCGACCGAAATCGAAGCAACGCTCGTATCCAGTCCCATAATATCCACAGCTATGGTGAACAAGCGGCGCAGCTGTTCTTCGGCCAGCAGAGTGGGCGTGCCGCCGCCGATAGCGAAGCGGGCATAAGGCTTATGCCTGGTGAACGTTGCCCATTGCTTCGCCTGCCGCTCCAGCGCATCCACATAACGAGTGTGGACATCGGCGCGTTTGTCGGGCAGCGTGAACAGATTGCAGAAGCCGCAGCGTGCGCCGCAGAAAGGAATATGCATATATAGGAAAAAAGCTTCCGCAGGCTCGTCCGCCCATAGCTCCTTCAAGGGGACTGGAGGCTGCAGGTCGCGGTAGGCTGTTTTATGGGGATAGGAATATAGATAAGAGCGGTAAGGGTAAGCGGCAATATTCTCCTTCCATTGCAAAAGCTCCTCGGCAGAGAGGGAGTGCTTCCCATCGTTGTGGAGGAGTAGGTGATCGAGTGGTAAAGTCATAGCTGTTCTCCTTCCTGTTACAATGTGAATTCACGGTAAGGAACGTTCCACACCGTCTCGTGTGCGAGCCGATGCCCCTGATAGCCATCTTCGCCGTAAGCCGTTCCATGATCGGAAAAAGCGAGACAAAAAACCGGATTCCCCCGCTCTCGGAAGGCTGCGAATAATCGTCCCAGCTCGCCGTCGACATAACGGAGTGCGGCGCGCTGGCTGTCCACGGAATCCTTGCGGGCCCCCGGCAGAAAATAATGGTTTGGTCCGTGCATGGCCGAAACATTGAGGAACATGAATAACCTTTGCTCGTGCGACGTGTCCTTGAGCAGCTTCAAATCATGATTCACCTGATGCTCCGTGGAGCGCGGATTAGTGACGCCAAACGTCATCCGCCAGTAGCTGTGTTGGAAATAGCTGGGCAGCACACGGGCGAGCGGTACTTTTTTGCTGAAAAAAATAACGCCACCGATACAAACCGTACGATAGCCCGCGCCAGCAAGCCCGGACACCAAATCCGGCGTATCGAACAGCCAGGTGTGGGGATGAGTCTTCATTCCAGTGTTCCTTGAATGAAAGAGCCGGACATGCTCCGACTTGTCCGTTGTTGCCGGAGTCGGCAGGAAACCGCCGAAGAAGGCATGGTGCGCGGCATAGGTGAAGCTGCCTGGGGTATGGCGTTTCTCCCAAGGTCCGCCACCACACAGGTTGGGACAATTCGCCTCCTCCAGCACAGCCACATCATACCGCAAGGTATCCAGTGTGATCATCAGAATGTCATGGGTGCCAACAATGCAGTTCATATCTGTCATGCTGAACCTTCCTTTGCGACCGGTGGTGTAGGAGGTTTGGCGATATAGTCTCTGGCGAACAACACCTTCATTTCCCATTCGTATGTGCTGCAGCCGTGGTATTTAACCTCGTACAGCAAGTCGCCAAACGGGTTGACATCAACTACGAAGCAACGCTGTGAACTCCCGGATACAAGCACATCTATACCGGCAATACCTGAGCTCGGGAAAGCGGCTAATGCCTGCACGGCTGTATCCCGCACCTGCTCCTGAATCTGCTCCGACAGTCCGGCTTCTGCTGGAGACATCCGCTGGCTGCGCAAATGCAGATTCGTAATCGGAGTGCTGCTTACCCGGGCGATGGAGTGGCAGGCCTCTCCGTATACGACAAGCTGGCGGATATCGAACGACCGTCCACCATGCCCCGATTTGGGTATCCATTGCTCCGCATAGGCTCCATGACGATAGAGCCAATCAATAATGCCCGAGATGGTTGTTGTATCGGTATACCGCCGCAGCTTGCCCGAGTTATAGTAAATGGGAGGACGTGTGATGTAATGCTCTACTCCAACCGTAGTTAAGGCGACTTCAGCACCTGTTACGGGATTGATCTGGTAGGCAATAAGACCGGAAGCTGCTGAACCGCAGGCCAGCTTAATAAATATGCGATGCATTCGCTCGCTCAGCATACTCTCACGCAGAGAAGCATAATCTGTGGGTTTCTTCTTCTCCCCCAAAGGTCGGGGGATGGGGATGCCCGCCTCTGCCAGAATCTGCTGTGTCCGGCGTTTATCCGTCATGTTCGCAATATCTGTGGGGTGGTTTAACCACAAAGAGCCCGGGTATGCTTCGGTCGCTTCCTGTTTCAGCCTTGCCAGCATGCGGCAGTAGCCGCGGAACCACTGGGATGGATGATGCAGCACACCTTGCAAATCCTTTAGTTTCCCTGCTGCCTTGACGCTCAGGGGATGGGGATCAGGATGATTTCCGTATGGATGCAGCGAATCGTCCATATCTTCGGCATCCGGTGCGCCTAACATGATCAAGGCGCGCTCGATCTCGAAGCTGCCGCCAGGAGATTCCAGCCGCAGCAGCGGGGGAGCGGTGCGGAGGTCAACACGGGCATCATCAGGCAAGGAAAGAGATAGCTCCGCTAGTGATTGTCCCGCCAGCAATCCGGCATACGGAATAATAATGGCTGGCGGTAGCCCAAGATTGCGTCTAGCCTCCTGAATACCGCCAGTCCGCTTGTCCCCGGGATTGCCTATAACGATTAGCGTCCGCAAGGGGGCATCACTCTGTGATGGACGGATAGCGCCAGTCATCCCCATCCTCGCTTTCCTGCTTGTCGCTGACATCGACAGGCAATCCACTTTTCCGCCAGCGTTCAATCATCTCATCAGACATGTAATGGTGGCTCAGGTTCAGCGCCTTCAGTCCTTTAATTCTAGCACTTGCCAGCAGCGCCTCGGCGCCTTTGTCGCTCAAAGTGCCCAGAGACAAATCCAGTGTCTCCAGCTGGTTCAGAACAGGGGCATCCGCTAACGCTGCAGCAATTTCATCTTGTATTTCACTATTTTTTAATCCTAGATAGGTGAGTTTAGGGAACTTCCCAGGCTGAATGATGGGGAAAATATCATCTACGCTTCCATCGAAACCGTAATTATCGACACCAAGATACAGCTCCAGCTTGCGCAGATTGGGCAAACGCCCTGTAGCAATATTACCCAGAACACCTTTGCCGAGTCCGCCGCTAATGATAATCAACTCTTCAAGCTTATCATGGTGCAGCTGGTTGAGACTCAGCTCATTCCCGCCCTGAATGGTGAGCGATTGAAGTTCGGGGAAAGCGGGGAAGAGCGCAGACAGATCGCTTTGTGTAATCCACGAAATTTCACATTCCTCAAAGCTCATCTCACCGATGAACAGCTTGCGCAGAGCCGGGAAGCTTGCACTGTATTTAACCAACGCATCCACAACTTCTTCTGAACTATTCTCGTAGGCTTGTCCCCAGTCGCCAATGATCAGGCTGCTTACGGAAGTACTTTCAGGGCTGCTGCTTAACTTCTCAATCTCTGTGCCAATCCTTTGACCATCTTCGAATTCGTCATAGCCAATCCCAAGCTTCACTTCAGTCATGGATCTTCCCTCCCGGAATATTTTGACTTTGAAGATACCCTATCATTTGGAAGTAGGGTAGTCAAATTAGAATTAGAAGGAGGGGCTATTTAAAGATTCCAGTGCCGAAACCGCCAGCTTGGCAAAATATTGTGCAGTCGGCAGCAGCGCAGCCTCATCCACATCAAACTGCGGGTGATGGTGTCCGAATGCACCTCCTGTTCCGATATTTACGAACGCTCCCCGAATCTGCTGTAAATAAAATGCGAAATCCTCACCGCCCATTTGGGGCTCCAAATTCTGAGTTTCAAGCCCAAGCTTGGCTGCTGTTTCTGTGGCGAACTCTGCCCAGTATTCATCATTTACTGTAGCAGGAGGGCCGGGAATCCAGTTCAGCTCTGCTTGTACTCCTGCTGCTGCTGCAATACCTTCGATAATTTGGGTGATTTGCTGCGGAACAACAGCACGGATAGTTTCGTTATGCGTCCGTACCGTTCCTTCCAATTCTACAAACCCAGGCAACACATTCCAGGTGTTGCCACCATTGATTCTAGTCACGCTAACCACCAAGGATTCGGATGCACGGGTGAGGCGGCTGGCGATGGTCTGCAGGGAGGTGATAATCTGTGCAGCGGTCACAATCGTATCCTGCCCACGTTCAGGCTGTGCCGCATGCGCTCCCTTGCCGCGTATGGTAATGATGAACCGGTCCACTCCGGCGGTGAGTGCGCCGCTCCGTGTACCAAAGGAACAAACAGATAAATCGGGATTGTTGTGGATGCCGAATATAGCGGAGACTCCACTGAGTCCCCCAGATTCTAATAGGGCTTTGGCTCCATGGCCTGTTTCTTCAGCGGGCTGGAACAGCACGCGCACCGTACCGGGGAGTTCTGCTTCGCGGGCTTTTAGCAAATAGGCCGCTCCAAGCATGCTTGCGGTATGGAAGTCATGACCGCAAGCATGCATCTTGCCGGGAATGACGGAAGCAAAGGGCAGCCCCGTCTCTTCTTCAATCGGCAGGGCATCAATATCCGCACGGATTGCAACGATGGAGCCGCGGCCGTTGCCAATCTCGGCAATCAGGCCTGTCGCCAGTGGCAAGTCAAGAATTCTGATATTGGCAGCAGTTAACCAACTCCGTAATTTCGCTGTCGTCCGGAATTCCTCATTCGATAGCTCGGGCTCTTGGTGAAGCTCACGGCGGACCTGAACCAATCGCTCCGTGAGGTATTGTTCATTATCAATTAATGAAGTTAATGGCGTCTGTGGCATGATGGTCCTTCCTCGCTTTCTGTACTTTTATATAAATATAACAGTATTCCGATTAGATTATACGGTTTCATGCTACCTGTATGTTGGACCATCTGTCAATGCGCTAGTTAACTATGAAAATGAATGTGAGGAATTTCAGCAAAAAAGCATAAATATCATTGACGTTTCATTTTTAAACATGCTATTATACGACTCAATTCATTTATTTAACTATTCCGATGAATAAAGTGTGTATTAGATTGGAAAAGGGGTGAAGCGGATGGGAGACTGGTCTAAGCAAGAACGTTTTGCGGCTTTATTGTCGGGTGAACGTGCAGATCGGCCCATTGTCAGCGGTTGGCGTCATTTTTTGGATAAAGAGGGGAATGCCAAGGACTTGGCAGATATCACCGTAGCTTATACGAAGCAATTTCAGTTGGATTGGGTCAAGATTAACCCCCGCGCTACTTATTATGCGGAAGCCTGGGGCAATACCTATGATTGTGAGGATTATCAATCCGTATTTCCCAAGCAGACCCGAGCGGTCATTGAGAAACCGCAGGATGTTTGGGACATTCAAGTGCAGCAAGCTGCAAATGCTGCCCCACTCGCCGAACAGCTAGAGGCCGTAAGTCTGATTCGTCAGGGATTGCCGGATACACCGCTGGTCCAGACGATTTTTTCACCATTGACTGTGTTGCTGTTTCTGGCGGGTCAATCGGCTTATGTAACAGATACCATCTATGGCAGTAATCAGCCCGTGCCGATTCGGACGTTATTGACGGAGCAAAGGGCGGGAGTTCATCATGCGCTGCACGCGATTGCCTTAACCTTGGCTAATTATGTACAGGAGCTTGGGAAGCGGGGGATGGATGGCATTTTTTACGCGGTAACAGGCACGGCTCACCCGGATATGTTTACGGAAACAGCCTTTAATGAATTCTCACGGCCCTATGATGCTATTGTGCTGGAGGCTGCGGATTACGGAAAAAGGATTCTGCACACCTGCGGAGCTAAGTCCCATCCGGAACGGTTCAATGATTATCCGATCGAGGGCATCAGTTGGGACATGGGGGCCTCAGGAAATCCGGGGCTGAATGCTGAGCTTAAGCCAACTAAGGTTGGCGGTGTGGATCACGCGTTATTTGCAGGCAATGAGTTCGGACGTATTCGTTCACAAGCTGAATTTGCCTTGCGGATTATGGCAGACGAGCCATTTATATTATCACCTAATTGCGCAATTCCAGTCACCGTACAAGATCAGTCTTTACATGCATTACATGATTCCATCTATGAAAAGGGGCTTAACTAATGAAAATCAAGAAATTAGCGGCAGTCGTATTAATAGGAATGTCTGTGGTGCTAGGCGCTTGCGGCGACAAAGAGACGGCCGGGGCAGATAAGAAGGATATCGTAGTAGGCTTTGGCGTAGGTACCTATGAGGAACAGTTCCGCCAGGGTATTCTGCCGATTCTGGAGAAAGAAGGTTATAAAATCGATATCAAAACCTTCTCCCAGAACATGCAGGTCAATCCTGCCATGAAGGAGGGCTCCATTGACGCCAGCATATTCCAAAGTACGGCGTATATGGAAGGGATCAATAAAGAGCTGAATACAGATATGACCGTGCTGAATTTTGTGCCAAGTGCGCCGCAGGGTCTTTATTCTGAGAAACATAAGTCGCTTAATGAAGTAAAAGATGGATCTGTCATTGCTCTTCCGAATGATCCTGTTAATCAGGAGCGTGCAGTGCGTATCCTCGAAGATTTAGGTTGGGTGAAGGTAAAAGCGGACGCTGGAACGACAGACTTCAACCTGAGCAGTGTGGAGCCGGATAAGTATAATCTGAAGCTGGAGGTTCTGGATTCGGCTCAAATTCTGGTGTCACTAGCTGACGTCGATTATGGGATCGTGAACGGCAATTACATCGCGAATGCCAAGCGGAAGATTACTGAAGCGCTCAAGATTGAGAATACGCCGGAGCAGCACCGTGTCACGGTAACGATCAACAAAGCGGACCTTAATACCCAGTGGGCCAAGGATTTGAAGGCTGCCTATGAATCTAAAGAATTTGAAGATTATATTCATGCCACAGAGAAATACGATGGATTCATTCTGCCAGATGCCTGGGCTAATAACTAAATACATGTCAAGACTCTAAGAGCTAAGGAGGCACTAATCTATATGGCGGCAAAAAAAATTCATTTCATCGGTGGCGGTCAGATGGCGGAAGCGATCATCCGTGCCAATATCAGCAAGGGTATAAATGAGGCCGCACAGTTTAGCGTGGCGGATATTAACGAGGAACGGATCACCTTTTTGAGTGAAACTTATGGGATTGAGGCTGCTTTTTCGCAAGAAGAGGCACTTGCCACAGCTGATCTGATTATCCTTGCGATTCGACCACAGGATGATCTGGCTGGCGTAGGTGAAGCCATTTCCCAATATGCGGGCAGCGGCACTGCCGTGCTGTCTGTCGTGGCCGGGGTAACCATTCAGACGCTTGGCGGATATGTCGGCGGGCAAGAGCGGCCTATTATTAGGGTCATTCCGAATACATTAACAGATACTGGTCTTGGCTATAGCGGGGCGGCTTTGAATGTCTATGCGCGAAAGGAGCATGTAGATGATTTCCTAAATGGCTTTGGAAAGGTGCAGTATCTGGAAGAATCGTTGATTGATATATTTACGGGTTACGGAGTCGCGGGACCCAATTATGTCTATTATTTTATAGAATCATTGGCGGATGCTGGAGTGCTGGCGGGGCTGCCGCGGGAGCAGGCTTGGCAGGTTGCCCTGGAGAATGTTGCAGGTGCGGTCGCGATGCTGCGGCATAGCGGATTACATCCACGCCAGCTGCTGGATATTAACAATTCACCGGGCGGGGTGGGTATTCATGCATTCTATGAGCTGAATAATAGTGACTTTGCGGCAGGACTGCAGCGCAGCGTGAAGGCTGCCGTGAAGCGCACCACGGAACTGGGGCAGGTTCGCTCATGAGTATACTTCAATGGGATCATACCGTGCATTATGTCAACGATCTTGAGCAGGCCATAACGGCATTCAAGAATAATGGCCTCACTGCATTCCCCGGAGGATCGCATAAGCTGTGGGGTACCCACAACGCTCTCAGTTATTTCGGATTGAATTATATTGAGTTTCTGGCGATTGAGGATCGGGAGCTGGCTGAGTCTTCGGATACGGCAAACCTCGTGGTTAAGGATGCCGTGAATCTGTTGCCTGAGGTTGAGGCCTTCAGTAGAGTTGCAATCCGCACAGATAATATTGAAGAGACCGCTGCTTCCTTGAAACAGCAGGGACTGAAATTGTCACCTATTATGTACGGCAAACGCTTGAATGTACAGGGGCAGTGGATTGAATGGCGGATGCTGACCGTTGGCGGAAATTTTCAAGGGCTGATCTATCCATTCTTTATCCAATGGAAGGGAAGCGATGATGAGCGGCTGGCAGAGCTAAAGGAAACGGGAATAATTACACCCCATCCTGCCGGAGAGATTACAGTCCAACAGGCGATCTTCTCTGTATCTGACCCCGCCGCCACTGCGGCTCATTGGGGGCAGGTCTTCGGCTTATCTGCGATTGCTGCTTCATCTCCATCTCCATCTGATGGGCAAGGCTCTGTGGCACTTGCCATTGGCGACAAGAATTTTGTATTTCAGCAAGGAGATAAGCAGCAACTGACACAGCTGGTTCTCAGTAGTGAAAGCCCGAGCTTACAGGGGCGGACGATCATTATTGGTGAAGGCGAATATGTGTTTACCTAATGTTCACACGATAACTTATCCTTATATTTCTCGAAGAAACGGAGGCCGCCTCTTTCAGAGGATGGTAAAGCCGTTTCTTCTTGTGTCTACCAATACTTGGAGTTCAGGGTTATTGGAAGGCCAGATTATAGGCTACCTTTTTAGCTTTCTCCGTAGTCAGTGGAGTATAAGTGAATGTCAGCACATCTCCAACTCGTTTGGTTAGAACCAGCATTTTGGGGAGGACATAAGGATCACTGCCGTCTGCCGTTTTCCATTCTTTCCAATCCTCGCTGCTAATCAGCTTTGCGCTAAGATTTGTGCCTACACCCGTCTTCGTATTAATTGCGTATAGATGCGCGGTGGTAAGCGAACGTATCAGCACCACATCAGCTGCGGCATATTCCACTGTAAATTCATCTTTCAGTCCAGTGATTTTCTCCAGCTCATACAGCTTGCCAAGACTGCCATCCCCATTAATATACTGTACATTTAAACCATCAGTCATGAACAATTGTGTGGTGGCCAGTTGGGGAGCATGCTGATAGGAAGAGTTGCTGAAGTGATAATCCATCTGCTTCAGGATAGTCCCGCTATGGATCAGCGCCTGATACCCGTTGCTGAAATCGTTAAACATGGCATAATGCTTTTCACTGAGCAGCAGCAGATCTGTTCCCTTACCGGCGTCCGTAATAACAAGCCCATAAGAATACGCCGAAGGTTTCAGTGGCAGGCTGCCCATTCGCTGCGGCTTTCCCGTAACGGATGCCCGATAGTAGAGATCACCGTTTTTTTGCGAGACCCAATAGGTCCGACCCTGGGCAGAGGCTGTAACATATCTCGGCTCATCCACAATATTCAGAGTACTGCTGCTTTTGTCGTATACGATTGTGCCACCTAGCGCGACTACCCCGGATACGAGGGGAATATACATACCTCCCTTGATAATACGTGTGGGCTTCGCTAGCGCTGACGCCGCTCCGTTCACCTTTAACGACTTGGAACCGGTTATGAAGCCGATCTCGCGCTCTGGAGAAATCAGCTTCGCTGTTTTGGAAGCCTGGTCCCAGGATAACGTGTACCCCATTGCTGCTGCCAGTGACTTCAGGGGAACCATTGTTGTTCCCTCCACAATTACTTTGCTGCTGCTTAGACCGGTATCATTATAATTCAATAAAATACGGCTATCCTGTGCAGCAGATACTGTACCTACACTTAAAGTGAATGTCGCAGCGAGCAGACCTAGCACGAGTGTCCATTTTTTCATTTGCGTATCTCTCCTTGGTAGGCTTTTTTCCTTCACTTGTATCTAGACTGCATTTTATGGGAAAAGTTGCAAAAAAATATGGGTTGTACTGGATTCAACTAGACTTCGTTTCGCTCAGAGCCTATCATAGAAATCATTATGATCCCACTATATGAAGGCAGAAGGAAGCGATTATTTTGAAATATTGTCTGGAATGCGGAACAGAGCTGATTATGAAAGAGTGCGAGGGGGAAGGACAGATCCCGTTTTGTAAATCCTGCGGAATGTTCAGGTTCCCAATCTTTAGTACGGCAATGAGTACAGCGGTATTGAATAAGGACAAGAATAAGATTCTATTAATTCAACAGTACAACCGGCAAGACTACATACTGCTCGCAGGTTACGTGAATAAAGGTGAAGATGCTGAAGCTACGCTCATTCGCGAGGTGAAGGAAGAGGTAGGGCTTAACGTTATAGCCTATGAATATATGCGGAGCCTTTATTTTGAGCCTTCCAATACGCTGATGTTAAATTTTATTAGTATTGTGGATTCGGAGGATTTGAGTCAGATCAGCGCTGAAGTGGATCATGCGACATGGTTTACTTTTGCTGAAGCGGCAGAAGCGATCAAAAAAAGCAGCCTGGCGGAAACCTTCCTGCTGGCGATT
This sequence comes from Paenibacillus sp. 19GGS1-52, assembly GCF_022369515.1. Classification (NCBI taxonomy): domain Bacteria; kingdom Bacillati; phylum Bacillota; class Bacilli; order Caryophanales; family Paenibacillaceae; genus Paenibacillus; species Paenibacillus sp. 19GGS1-52. The sequence goes on along the minus strand of NZ_CP059724.1, from coordinate 5,785,812 downwards.
ATTGAGAAGCTGACTCCTGAGAGTTGATAGTGAAGCACCACAGTCAGGACGGAAGGAGCTGTTCTAAAGGGATGAAAATCTATGATTTCACCAAAGAAGCCGGGAAGTCGATTGAAGCATTTGGCAGCCAACAGCTTATCATGTCGCGAATACTGTCAGAATCGTATTCTGCGCATGTAGGGTGTATGCACCTAGGTGAAAAAGGGGTCATTGGATGGCATCAGGCTCCTGTCGCGCAGCTGTTTCTGGTCGTAAATGGGGAAGGCTGGGTAAGAGCAGGCCAAACAGCAGAGGTTCCAATCAGCGTGGGTTATGCAGCTTACTGGACCCAGGGAGAGTGGCATGAGACCCGTACAGATCAAGGATTAATAGCGATTATCATCGAAAGCCAGCATTTGGACATTACAGCAATACTACGTAGCTGAACTTAAGGCACTAGCCAAGAAGAAGGCATTTCCGTTTCATTGCAAAAAGTGCAGTAGAAACGTTCTTATTGGTCCTGAACAAGGATTCTATTGTATTTCTTACAGTAGAATACGACAGATTTTTTGAAATGGGGAGTTTCTCCTTCGTTTGATTACACGAAATACACTATTAGGAGTGATATGACTTTAGGAGGTCGTTTCTTCTTGGTGAATTGAATTATTTGTGGTATGAATTCGAGGAGGGAACAGATATGGGTTACATCAGCGAACTGCGGAAGATGGTCGGGACAAGACCGATAATTATGTCCGGGGTAGCGGTATTAGTGTTCAACGACAAACGGGAGCTGCTGCTGCAGCGACGTGCCGATTCGGGTGACTGGGGCACGATTGGCGGAGGCATGGAGCTTGGTGAATCTTTTGAAGAGACGGCCCACCGGGAACTGCATGAAGAGAGTGGACTCATCTGCAAGGAAGTGATTCTCAAAGCTGTATTGTCGGGTAAAGATATGTATTACCGTTATCCCAACGGAGACGAGGTATATAATGCGATAATGCTGTATGAGGCGATAGGAGTAGAGGGAGAGCCGTTCCTGAATGACGATGAAGGGCTGGAGCTGAAGTTCTTCTCGTTGGCTCAACCAATAGACAATATGAATCAGGCTTCCTATATGATCCTGTCCAAGTCAGGATGCATTCAATGGTGAGATACATACATTCGGATTTCTTAACGTGAACTAATGTATAGACCGAGCTCTTAAGTATGGGCTATGATTTGCCCGAATGCTTTCGAAGCCAGTTTTGCGAAGAAATATCAAGAAGTTAATGCTAACAAAACTAAGTGTCTGCTTTCGAAGCCAGTTTTGCGAAGAATATCAAGAAGTTAATGCTAACAAAACTTTTAGGGGGATACTTAACATGATCGTAGATACTTTAGATCACTTGTTGGAGAATGAGAGTGCTTATGGAGATAAGATTCAACGAGGGCTGCAATTTCTGAAGAACACGGATTTCACCGGACAGGCCGCTGGACGTCATGCTGTAGATGAAGAGATGTTCTACTTCATTAACGAATATGAGACCAAGGAGGCTACGGATTGCTTCTGGGAAGCGCATCGAGTGAACCTGGATCTGCATTATATCCTTGAAGGAACTGAGCGGATCGGCTACTCTGCTATTGAGCGTCTTCATGTAAGGGATGAGTACAGCACTGAGAAGGATGCAGTGTTCTTCACTGGAGAGGTGGAATCGGCAGTGGCTGCAAGCCCGGGCGATCTTGTGATCTGTTATCCGCAGGATGGGCATATGACGGGCATTGAAGCGAAGCAGAAGGAAGCTGTGCGTAAGGTAGTCTTGAAGATCAAGATCTAAGGCGTGATTGAATTATAATTACCGAAAGAAACCTCTCTATGGGTAGTGGTGGGTAGCTCCACTTATTCATGGAGAGGTTTCTTTGCGTTAGTGGACAACCATTTTTTGGTAGTGATTCACACATCTATGCAAATATGAAAGCATGGGTCATATCTTATTGGAAGCGGATTCATGAAGATGGATTTATACCAACACGATGTAAAAGGAGTGAGCCCAAGGAGCATGGAACTCTTGGTTCGATGCGAACAGCAACCCGAATGTGGCAGCAGGAGTAGGGATGAATCAGAATTCCTCACAAGCGATGGTGACTCCCTATCGATCCGGGCTGCGGTTACCATCGTTGCCTCGATACCTAGATTGGTAGTCTATCCGTTTAGGCAAAAGTATTTTGTAGTCGGCCAGAATGTAGGGATTGTTAAGGAGTAATCACGCTACTACTTATTACGGAATGGGAAGGTTGTCTGTTAAATGATCCTATCCTCAATTGTTTATGCTAACCCGCTTCTCCCTGGCTTCTATCCTGATTCCGTAGTGAAGGAATGTCATATGGGATAATGATGGCTGTTCAGTATGACCGACAAGATGTATTTGACCGGCTGTGGCGCTGTCCGGCAATTACCGCATCTGGTGTCCAACCGATCATTATGTGAGAGAATAGGGACGTAGCTCTTGCCAAGACTACGAAGTTGGATGCTAGAGCGGATCTATAGTTAAGGAGGAATAAAGGATGTTATTAGAGGTTATTGCTACTACAGTGAGTGATGCGATTATAGCCGAGCGTTATGGCGCTGATCGGATTGAACTGATTACAGGGATTAGTGAAGGTGGTTTGACGCCCAGTCTAGGCCTCATTGAAGAGGTGCGGGAGAAAGTCTCCATTCCAGTTAGGGTTATGATCAGACCCCATGCACGGTCATTCGTATATGATGCAGCTGATATGGAAACGATGCAACGTGATATCCGCCATATCCGTTCCGTGGGAGGCTTGTCTCTTGTGTTGGGAATCCTTCGCCACGACCGTACGGTAGCTGAGGATTTGTTAGGCCAACTGCTGGAGACAGCAGACGGTATGGAGGTTACTTTCCATCGGGCATTCGATGAGGTACAAGATCAATTCGAGGCCCTTAAATTATTGGCGCGATATCCGCAAATTACGGATATTCTAACATCCGGTGCACGTCCTACTGCTCCAGAGGGGAGAGAGCGGATTGCGGCCCTGGAACATCGGACCTCAGAGCAGTCCATATCTATTTTAGCGGGCAGTGGCTTATCTATAAAGGGACTTAGCGAATTTATTAGCGACACGGGAGTGAGACGGGTACATTTCGGTTCAGCTGTCAGAGAAGAGGGAAATCCGCTGAAGCCTATTGACCCTGTACGGCTGAAGGCAGTTCGTACGCTTTTGAATTCATTTATTTTTTAACTTTTTTAATTGAACGGTTAAACTATCGATTTGTTTTTGCATACTCAACATTTTTTTCTCTTGGTCTCTTTGACCTTGTTGATCCTGATTATTCTCGGCGTTGGTGATTTCTTCCAAGGCAAGTGTGGCTGCAATCGTAGCTATAACATCGCCTAATGTCGTAATAACTCCAGCAATAATAGCAAGCTTCGCGGCATAGTTTTCTGGATAATTAGTAGGTATTTTGCCCTCATAAACAGTTCTTTGTTTCTTTTTATCCAAGTAGTTAGCCTCCTTACTACAATCGAAGCTATATGGAATTTCAAGTAGGACTTATTCATTCCTTAGGTTATGCTGAAATGAGGAAAATCGCTTGTGTTTTGTTCAGTAATTATTTTCAAATCGTTCTGTGAGTTCAATAAGTCGAATTTCGAATGGCTCTAGGATGACTTGTATCGGGAGTTTACCTGAGGCTTGAACACACTTTTTGCTGAGTTTAGGTACGGATATGCTGCGCAGATAATTAATTTCTTCAATAGAATGCCCATTTTCCGCTACGAATTGGTTTTCGTTGTCAAATGCGCTTCCGAACTGCTGATTAACTATGTGCTGCACAAGGTCATACTTGCCATTAACAGGTGATAATTCAATATTAAATTCCTTACGTAATTTTACCGGGAAATGGGAATAACGTTCGTGATAGGAAATACTTATGGAAATACCTTTGGCGTAGACCTCATCATAATGATGATAATTGTGTAGCAAAATCTGAAATCCAGTTCGTGATTTAGTAACGAAATATCCATCGCCGCTCGCAATCAGCTCATCACCCAGTTTGTTTAGGAAGGAAAAGGCGTGATACGACGGTTTTTTTATATTGTTATAGGTGAATAGTCCGAGTCCTCCATGGAACAGTTGCTGTGGAAGCAGATTTTCTTCATGTAGATCTGTTAACAGCCAATACCCGAAAGCATCCAGACGGTCATAGTTCTCGGTGAGATTCTTAATGATATATGCTGATTTGAAGCAGGTGTCGCTCATCAGGTCTTTATGGGAGACGGTCGAATTCCACTCCGTCAGATATACGGGAAGCGAGTCGAACTCGGATTCCTGCAGACGCTGCTTCAGCCGATCAATAAATTCAGTGAAGGAGTGTGTCGACGGACTCAGATTCAACTGGGTATCTTGACCGTTGTAATCCCATAAATCGATATCGTAGTAATGGATCGTGATGAAGTCAGGCGTACAGCCCTGATCCCTGCTAAAAGTCAGAAACTGAAACAGCCAATCTTCATTCTTGTTATAGGTGGAGAAAGCAGCGGGTCCCCCGAATGGAATAGAGGGATCAATCTGTTTCACGGTTTCATAGGTGTTCTGGTATAAGTTATTGAAAATGTCGTCATGGCTAAAGCCAAACAATAAATTGGAAGAACTGGGCTCATTCCATACACAGAACAGCCACGTCTTTACTTCCTCCAGGCCATACCGTTGGATCAGATGCAGCGTTAGCGCTCGAATGAGTTGATTCCATTTATCGATGCTCTTCGGAGGGCTGGTGTTGATTTGGTTGTAAAAGACGGTTTTCTCCAAACTGCTGGCGAGCAGCTTCGGCATGAAGGAGAACTGCACCAGCGGCTTCAACCGGATGGAGAGTATAAAATCAAATACCATATCAATAAACTGAAAATTATAGATGGCTCTTCCCTCTGCATCCTCGCTGTAAACCATCATGTCATCATCTAGAAGGCTATGCATCTTTATATATTTGAAACCAATCTCCTCCTGTGCGATGCGCAGTGCCATCTGAACATTGGCGAGGAGAACCTCTTTAGCCCGACTTACTCCAATAAAGTTCTTGAAATTATGGTCAAGTAACATGCGGGATTTCGAAACTTGAATTTCAATCAATGAAGTTTTACTGTTGCCCACCCGCTGGGGCAGGTCAACGGGGACTGAATCCAGATTGCTCTCTATGAAAGCTGAAATATCCTCATAATAAGAAAGGGGCTCGTCCTGATAATAATTCACGGATTTTTCCTTGGTAGCTTCAATGCTCCCTAGAATTTCACTCGCATGTTTCTTCCTCCAGACACTGGGGAGTTCCCCATACTTTTCGGTAAAAGCAACGACAAAGGAACGGACATTGGGAAATCCATTCTGTACCGCTACCTTGTCAATAGTCAGCGACTCATTCAGGAGATCATTTACAGCATGATGTAAGCGGATATCCTTTAAGTAGTCACTAAATGACATTCCCATACTTCGTTTGAAATACTTCGATAAATAGGGGACGGACAAATATTCTGCTTTGGCCATATTTTGTAGAGAGATCGGATCGCTATACTTGCTATTGATGTAATCAAGTATCCGGCTAAGCCGGTCTAGATTCTCAAGGGAGTAGTTGTGAACATCCTTTTCGTCACTGCTGAAATTGGAGCAAAGTTCATAGATTAGCTCATATACAAGTGAGATATTCTTGAGATCGATATATTCGTTGGAGTTTATATTGTATTTCAGAATTTGGGCGACGATCCGTTTTAAATTTTTGAATCTTTCTGGGTGGCCGGAAATAGCTGAATTGCAATCATAATATATTTTCTGAATATCCATAGTTGCTTCTTTAAGTAATTCGAGCTTTATTTGCAGTGCCAACATTGTCGTATTGTCTGCATGCAGCTCATGAACCTCGTTAGAATTAATCAGAATGATATCACCGGCTTCAAGCTCATGAGTCAAGTTGTTGACCGTAATCTGCACCTTACCCTTGATATTAATAATGAGCTCCAACGATTGATGCCAGTGGCGGTTAACATGTCCGATGCGGTGAAGGAAGAATTTGATGGGTAACTGTTTGGGGAAACTGATAACTTCATGACGAAATTCCATATAAACACTCCTAGATATAGTTGTTATATTAACCTTAAATGACAGTATGATGTGCATATATTTAATCTTAATTTCAAAATCCGAAATAGATAACGGTTACAATCTTATTATAGGTTAAATTTTTGCTCTAATCTAGTTAACAGGATTAGTTAATATTGGCTGTGGTAAATGTTACGATATATCCGTGGAGGTAAGCGATATCATATGGCAAAAGGGATGTTGGATATGGAAAAGAAAATTTTTTTGGAGACCAGGAATATAAGCAAAAAATTTAATGATGTAACCGCTGTTAATCAGATCAGTATGAATATTAGGCTCGGTGAGATTCGGGGCCTCATCGGAGAGAATGGCTCTGGAAAGTCAACTATTTCGGCTATGATCAGCGGCTTGCTTCCCGTCACGAGCGGTGAAATGCGGATTGCTGAGACGCCCTACCGTCCCAAGAACACACTTGATGCGAGAGAACATAAAATTTCAATGATTGTGCAGGAGACAGGGACTATTCCCGAACTGTCGATTGCAGAGAATATGTTTCTTGGCGAGGAAAAGCAGTTTGTTAAGCGTGGATTCGTTGACCATAAACGGATGAATCGGGAGGCGGAGCGGGCGTTGGAACTGATTGAGCTCCGCGAACTCGATGTAACCAGATCTATGTATACGCTGACGTTTGAACAGAGGAAGCTGATCGAAATCGCGAGAGCCCTATACTATGATCCTACGTTATTCATTGTCGATGAGACAACAACCGCCTTATCACATGAAGGCAGAGTGCTGATCCACCAAATTATGCGCAAACGCAGAGACCAGAATAAAGCTGTATTGTTTATTTCCCACGATCTTAGCGAATTGATGGATGTCTGTGATGTGCTGACGGTAATGCGGGATGGAAACCTTGTAACTACGATTGAGAAGCAGAATTTTGATGAGAATTACATTAAACAATCTATGGTTGGTAGGGTCATTGAAGGGAATTATTACCGTGTTGATTACGATGGTACTCATGACAATCAGGTCATGGTCGAGGTCAAAAATGTCAGCACCCCCGTTCTGAACACCATTCAGCTGGAACTGCACAAAGGTGAGATTCTGGGGATAGGCGGACTATCAGGCAGTGGAATGCATGAGCTGGGCAAATTAATGTATGGAGGGCTAAATCCAGATCAGGGAGAGGTCATAGTCTATGAACTGCAAGAGGGCGGCGCTCCAGCTATTCCCCATAAATTGAACAGTATCAAGACAGCATTGGCCAGCGGAATCGGCTATGTATCCAAGGACAGAGATAAAGAAACGTTAATTATGGAAGCGTCTATCAAGGACAATTTGGTTTTGTCCGCGCTGGATCAGCTTTCACACTTTGGCTTGATTCTACCCGGCCAAGAGAAGCAATTTGCCGCGAGACAAATGGAAGACCTGAAGATTAAAGCCAGCAGCATGAACCAGAATGTGGGGGAATTGTCTGGAGGTAACAAACAAAAGGTTTCCTTCGGGAAATGGATTGGAAACCACTCGAAAATACTAATATTGGACAGCCCTACCCGGGGTGTGGATGTAGGTGTGAAAACCACCATGTATCAGTTGCTCTACACGTTGAAGCAGGAGGGTTATTCCATACTGATGATTTCGGAGGAACTGACAGAGTTGATCGGCATGAGCGACCGGATTCTAATGATGAAGGACGGAAGAATCCGCAAGGAGTTCTCCCGGTCGGAGAATCTCAGTGAGGCTATGCTGATTGAACACATGATTTAGAGTGAAGGCGGGGGGCTCAATGGAACAGGGTAATGCATCTACAAAAGGGAGCCGCGACAGTATATGGGATTTATCGAGCATTCTCGACTTTCTGAAAAAAAATAAGAATACCATCATTCAGTATGCAGGTTTGGCACTGGTCATTGTGGTCTTTGCCATACTAACGGGTGGGGACTTGCTATCAAGCTTTAACCTGCGGACGATTCTCAAGCAGCTTGCGGTGCTGTTCACGATTTCGGTGGGTATGGTCTTTATCTTTTCCCATGGCAGCATGGACATATCGGTAGGCGCGGTTATGGCGCTAAGCTCCATGATAGCGGTTTATACGCTGAATTCTGGTGCGCCGCTCGCAATCGGCATTCTAGCAGCCGTTGCCGTATCCGTTATTTGTTATCTGCTTAATGTATTCATCGCCATACAGTTTGGGTTGATGTCCGTAATTTCCTCCCTTTCTATCATGTTTATTGCAAGAGGGCTTGTGACCTATAACGTATCCACTGCTTCCAAGAAGATTGGAGTAATGAATTCGGAGCAACTCAAGCTGCTGGGTAGAAATATCCCGTTTATTCTGATCTTCCTTGTATTAGTAGGCTTGATCGGAATCGTACTGTTTCATTACACGAAGATTGGCAAGTATAACAGGGCTATTGGTGATAATCCCCTGGCCGCTATGCAAAGTGGGGTACAGGTGAAAAAGACAAAAGTCATCGGCTATGCTTTGGCGGGTGTGTTGGTGGGCTTCGCTTCTATATTATCTTTGGCGCGTTCGACGGTTATCAGCGAGAACACGGGATCAGGCATGGAGATGGACGTCATTGTGGCCCTTATTTTGGGCGGCCTGTCCCTGAATGGCGGCAGTAAGGCGAAGATGAGCTCGGCGATTGTAGGCAGCATTACTTATATTTTGCTCAATAACGGGTTGGTAATGGTGGGGGTGGCTACGGAAGTGGTCTCTTTAGTGAAGGGGATTGTGTTTTTGCTGGTGGTGTTCCTGCTGCTTAAGCGTCCTTCCTCTGAAGTTATGCCTCGTTAAGTCATGAAAATTCAAAAAAAGAGGGATCGATTATGAAGAAAAATAAAGTTATTGCTTTTCTAAGCGTGCTTATGCTGCTGATTGGAATCGTTCTCACCGGCTGCGGAGATAAAGCCAATAATGCAAGTGGAAAAGAGAAGGAAAAGATCAACATTGGAGTTATGCTGTACAATTATACGGATATTCAGGGTCAGGAAATAAAATCGTATTGCTCCTATTTAGAAAACAATTTCGATGTGAAGTTTAATTATGCAACAGTGGGCTCAAGTGAGGAAGACCATATTAAAGGCCTGGAGAATCTGCTTGCCTCAGGGGTAGATGGCGTCATCAGTGGTTATGATACCGCGCTCGAACAAAGCGTGAGCCTGGCGGAAGAAGCCGGTGTGTATTATGCGGTCGTGCTGGGTGATGTGGATGGAAGTGTAGCCAGCGACTACTTTGTTGGGGGAATCAAGCAATTTGGTGACAATCCAGCGGACCTGGGTGCCTTATATGCCGAGAAGGCTTATAGCGCTGGTGCCAGAAATATCGGAGTTACCTCATTTCCTGAGTTTGCCTTCCGGGACGCTCCGGCAATCATTTCGGGAATGACTGAGAAAATGAAGGAGCTGGACGTGAATGATGAAGTCACTATTTATCCAACGGAATATCACTCCTTTGCACCAGAGAATGCAAGCGATGCAGTAACCAAAATCATCTCCGAGCATCCGGAGGTCGATACGATCTTTGGCTTGGGTTCGGGAATGGATTTTGTCTACCCAGCTATTCTAAATAGTTCCACTCCCGGAATCCGTCTGCTCGCTCTGGGATATAACAACTCTACAACTGCGGGTCTCGAGTACGGCAATATCTTGATGGCCGGAACGAACAATTACACGCAAATTGTGGCTAATGCCTTTGCACAGCTGTACGACCGGATCAAAGGAAAAGTTTATCCTGACTGGCAGCTTAATGGAAGGGTCAATTATGTAACACTGAAATCAGTGGAAGAAGCCAATAGTTTTAATAAATATGTCATTCCGAATGTCAAGTCTGAAGGTTCGGTTACTGCAGACGAACTGAAAGAAGTGATGATGACTTACAACGAATCTGCTACTTGGGAATCATTGCAGAAGTTAACCACCCGTACATTATCTGAAATTGAAGCGGCTAGAAATTAATTGAAACAGGGTATGAGCTATGCCTACCCAATGTAACGGAGTGAACACATGAAGAACCTAATTGTCAAGAAAGCCTGGGGTTTGTTGAAAACTTTTTCGTTCCCTGTAATGGTATATGTAATTATTCTGCTGGTAAGCTTCTTGATGGATCGGTCGGGCTATGCTACATCAGGTGCATTTGACAGAATCATCAGAAGCAGTGTACTGTCCACGATTATTGCCTATGCCATCGCACTGCCCTTGTCGGGAGCACGTTGGGATTTCGCTCCAGGGATTATCATTATTCTGTCAGGCATCATCGGCTGCAATCTGGCCATTAATATGGACGCGGGACCGCTGACGCTGCTGCTGCTGACGGTGGGAATTGCAATTGTTCTTAGCCTGCTGGAGGGTGTTCTGTATCTGGCGATAAGGGTTCCGACCATTATTCTTTCACTCGGTGTGGTGATGGTGTATGAAGCACTTTCTGGTGTCGTTTACGGCGGATCTGGGACACAGCTGTACATGCATTCCCAACTGACGGTATTTGCCCGGGCACCGTGGATCTATATCGTGCTGGCAGTCATTATGGTACTATTCTATCTCCTGCTGGGCCGGACTAAATTCGGCTATGATACGCGTTCGCTTGCCGCAAATCCTCGTCAGGCGGTCAATAGGGGAGTTAAAGAGAAAAAGAATATTATGATGACTTATTTGGTAGTTGGTGTATTGCTTGGAGTGGCCGCTGTCATCAATGCCTCCACGGTATTGGTGTCTCCGGCCAATAATCTGAGCTCCACCATGCTGATGTTCTCTTCAATGGGACCGGTACTAGTAGGACTTTATTTAGCGCGTTTCTCGAATATTCCGCTCGGTATTTTTGCCGGTGCTCTGGGAATGAATGCTCTATCCTATGGCATGGTCATCCTGGGCATCGATAGCTCGATGCAGACCGTAAATCTTGGTGTGTTTATCGTGGCTTTCATGGGATATACCTCTAATCAGGAGAAAATACGTGAATTTTTTAAGGAATTTAGAACTCGTACTCATAACTAAATCTTGAGGCGCAACCGCAGTAAGGATTGGAGTGAGAGAAGTGAATATTAACCGATTGAAAGAGAAGCCGTTTTACCTGGACGAAGAAGATTTGAGATGGGTGGAATCGACATTAGGGCAAATGACTGTGCAGGAAAAGATCGGACAATTGTTCTTTATGGTCGGTTATAAGCAGGATGAGCATTTTCTGAAACATATTGCCCAAGAGATTGGTATCGGAGGTTTGATGTGCCGTTCTATGGCTAAGGAAGATGTAATCTCTACTGTAGCGACCTTGCAGAGATCGGCGCGGATTCCGCTGCTGATTGCTGCCAATCTGGAGGCGGGCGGTCAAGGGATTACTAAGGACGGCACCAAAATCGGTTCGAATATGGCTATTGCCGCAACCGGAAACAATGAACTGGCTTACCAGTTAGGGAAAATATGCGCCGTTGAAGGGCAAAGCGTAGGTGCAAATTATGCATTTGCTCCCGTCGTCGATATTGACTATACCTTCCGTAATCCCATCACCAATACCCGAACCTTCGGAAACGATCCGCAAGCGGTTATGGAGATGGGGGCCGCTTATGTGAAAGGCTGCCAGGAGCAGGGAATGGCTGCATCGGTCAAGCATTTTCCCGGTGACGGTGTGGATGAAAGAGATCAGCATCTCGTGACTTCCGTGAATACCCTGACGCCCGAAGCATGGGATCGTAGCTTTGGGAGTGTGTACCGCCATTTGATCGATGAAGGAGCCAAGACAGTGATGGTCGGGCATATTTCCCTTCCTGAATATTCCAAGCTTCTGAATGCGTCTCTTCGTGACGAGGAGATTCTGCCGGCATCGTTGGCAAGTGAACTGCTCGGCGAACTTCTTCGGGAACGGCTCGGCTTCAATGGGCTGATTATCACCGATGCGACAACGATGGCGGGGATGAATATTCCTATGCCGAGAAATGAGCTGGTGCCCCGGGCGATTGAGAACGGCTGCGATATGTTCCTGTTCACCAAAAATCTGGAAGAAGATGTGAAGTTCATGCGGGAAGGCCTGGAGACAGGCATGCTCTCTGCCAGCAGACTAGATGAAGCTGTTCTCCGCATTCTGGGGCTAAAGGCTTCACTCAAGCTACAGGAGCGGGATAATGTTCCAGTGCTTGATAAAGCTGTGGAGGTACTGGGACATGAAAGACATCGGGAAACTGCCAGAGCGATCACGGATCAGTCGATAACCCTTGTTAAGGAAGAATCCGGAGTACTTCCTATTACAGCTGAACGCTTTCCGCGTGTCTTGCTCTACGACATAGAAAGTGAGGCCAACGCGCTGGGTTACAGCAAGACTAGCGGACTGGCGGCTTCATTTATTCCTCTACTGGAGAACGAGGGATTTAGTGTAACCCGTTTTGAGCCCACGGGTGTCTACGAGGGATTGCAGAGTTCTTTTACAGAAATGAAAGAAAGCTATGATATTATTGTCTATCTGTGCAATCTGGCGACCAAATCCAATCAGACGGCTGTCCGAATTGAGTGGCTTAATCCAATGGGTATTAATGTTCCGAATTATATCAATTCCATTCCGACAGTATTTATTTCTACAGAGAACCCTTACCATTTACTCGATGTTCCACGCGTCAAAACCTATATTAATACTTATGGAGTTAACGATTATACCTTGCCATTGCTGCTTGAGAAGCTGATGGGAGTATCGGAGTTCAAAGGCAAGAGCCCTATAGATCCGTTTTGCGGCAAATGGGATACAAGATTATAGGAAGGGGATTAACAGTGATTCATCAAACGATTCGGCTAATGGACAACTCAGCAGCAACATTGACCACCTATATCCTGGATGATGGAGAATTTGACCGAAAGAAATTGGTGCGCCCGGCTGTTGTAATCTGTCCTGGCGGCGGCTATACGGTCATATCCCAAAATGAAGGAGAACCTGTAGCTCTGGCTTATGCCAGAATGGGATACCATGCTTTTGTTCTTACTTATTCGGTTAAAATCGATAATCCATTTCCCACCGCTCTGTTTGAACTGGCACATGCGATGGCGACCATTCGGGAACATGCGGAGGAATGGCTTGTAGACAAGGACAATATTTCAGTTATCGGCTTCTCTGCGGGAGGAAATCTTGCACTTAGTCTGGGCGTTTATTATAATCAACCTCTTCTTACCGGAGGTACAGGATTAAGTCCTGCCCAGATCAAACCCAATCAGTTGCTACTTGGCTATCCAGCGGTTACATTGAAGCCGCGTTCGGAAAAGACCCCTGATTTTGTTATTGAACTGATGGAGAAAGGCTTGATGCCCGATATGAGAGGGCCAAGCATCCGTGAAATCCTCAAAGGCAAAGAAAATTTGTCAGATGTAGAGAAGGATTCTTTGAATCTGCTGCACCATATACATGGGGAGCTTCCTCGTACATTCATCTGGGGGACTTATGAAGATTCGGTGATCCTGCCAACAGACTTATTCCATCTTGCTGAGGCGTTGTTCTGCAATGAGGTACCTTGTGAGCTGCATATGTTCGAAAAAGGGTCTCACGGCATGTCGCTCAGTGATGAAACGGTCAAATCGCCGGAGACGATACAGCATTTACATCTCTCCGAGTGGTTTAATCTGAGTGTGAAATGGCTGCGGCAAGGAGTAGGTTCGCATTGAGTACTTTTCCCAAAGCTGTAATATTTGATTTGGATGGGGTTATTACAGATACGGCGGAATTTCACTTCTTGGCCTGGAAACAGCTCGGTGAAGAACTTGGAATTGAAGTTGACAGGGAACTGAATGAGCAACTGAAGGGAGTCAGCCGACTGCAGTCGTTGGAGCGGATCATTGCAGCAGCTCCTGAACAACGGGTGCTGCCGACCGAAGAGCTGCAGCGGTTGGCCGCTAAGAAAAATGTACATTATACCCAGTTAATCCAGTCCGTCTCCCCTGACGATATTCTGCCCGGCATCGACACATTGATTAAGGAGTTACGTATAGGGGGCATTAAGCTGGCGGTTGGTTCAGCGAGTAGGAACGCCCAGTTCGTGTTGGAGCGCCTAGAGTTGACTGGCGCATTTGACTATGTTGTCGATGCGGCCAACATAAAGTATGGCAAACCGGACCCAGAAACCTTCATACATGCAGCTGATTATCTTAATGTCCCGTATGAGGCTTGCATTGGGATTGAGGATTCAGCTGCAGGCATCGAGGCAATTAAGCGAGCGGGTATGTTCGCGGTCGGCATCGGTTCGAAAGAATCTCTCCGGCAGGCTGACTATCTTGTGCCCACCACGAATTATCTTGATATGATCACAATTTTGGCCAAATTCAGTCAATGGAATTCCGAAGCTTAACGTAATTGGAACAAGGCTAATGACTACACTCATAATTTAAAGAGTTAGGACCAGAATAAAACAGCAGTAGTCTAAGACTTTATTTTCGAAGTCTTAGATCACTGCTGTTTTCTTTGTTTGGGGTGGTGGCAATGCAATACTACGCATTCCGTTCAGAATTAATTCAGGTTTCCTTGCTACGATGTCGAAAGCTGCATGCTTTTATCAATATTTAGGAGGTAGTAGATTGAAAAGGAACACTTTCATAAGTTTTATGACGATGACATTATCCATTCTTCTTATTTTTGGGAACGGCGGTTTGGCGTTGGCGAGCAGTACGGTTACTGTGAATAAAATTGTGCTGAGCGCAAATGAGCTTGCGCTGGCTATCGAAGACACTGCAGTTTTGACAGCTACAGCTGTCTTTTCCGACGCATCTTCCAGTGATATTACCGTGAATGCGGACTGGTCAAGCGATAAATCGGCGGTCGCCTCTGTATATAACGGAGTTGTAACCGCAAAGGCAGAAGGGACGGCAACGATTGTTGCAGTGTATACATATACAGACGGCACGAAATTCTCTCAAGCGGCAACAGTTACTGTCTCCAAGAAGGTTAAAGCCTTAACCCAGAACACGCAGAGCCTTGACTTGCGCAAGGGAGCGACTGATTCTGTTATTCTGACGGCAACCTATTCGGATAATACAACGGATGCGACAGTGGCGGACAAGGCGGTTTGGAGCACAAGTGATGCTTCGATCGCTACCGTTGTGAATGGCAAGGTGAAGGGGATTTCTTCCGGCACAGCGACTATTACAGGCGTATATGGTAAAAAAACCGTAACAGTTACTGTCAATGTAGAAGTGGCGAAGCGGATTACACCCGACAAGATAGATGTTTCTCTCCTATTGAATGACAGTTCGAAGGTCGTGTTAACAGCCACTTTCCAAGATGGTACGCAGGAGAATGTAACCAGTATGGCTACATGGTCTTCCAGCGATGAGAATGTGGCTGACGTACTGGGCGGAGTAATTACCGGGTACAAGCAGGGCACTGCTGTTATTACGGCTAAATACGGAACCAAAACAACTACGATTCAAGTGACGGTTGATCAGACTAGTAAACTGACGGTCGATGATCAAAGTGTGTTTCTGAAGCCAGAGGAAGAGCAGCAGATTACGCTTAAGGCGGTTTATCCCGATGGCACTACAAAGGATGTGACAAGTACGGCCATCTGGAGCTCTAGTGATTCCGGTATTGCCTATGTCTATAAAGGAAAAATATACGGCTATACCGCTGGCACGGCTACGATTACAGGCACATACGGCGATAAATCGGTAGCGGTCGAAGTTGATGTCGCAGTGGCAAGATATCTCGATCTGAGTGAGGAATCCTTAAGCCTGAACACGAATTCCAGCAGTAGCCTGACATTGAAGGCAACCTATGCGGATGGCAGCACGGAGGACGTGACTTCTCAAGCGGTTTGGACCTCTAGTAATGAAATCGTTGCTTTTGTCAAAAAAGGAGCTGTTACGACCTATAAAACGTCGGGCACGGCTACCATCAGCGCTTCCTACGGTACGCTCGAAACAACGATGGAAGTTGAAGTCGGCGCAGTGAATAAATTAATCGCTGACCAGGAGAATGTATTCCTGCAAGTAGGCGGTAACCAGCAATTGAAGCTGACTGCGGTGGCAGGGAACGGCTCCTCATCAGATGTAACAAGTCTAGCAACTTGGACTTCTAGCGATAAGGCGATTGCGCTTGTCTCCAAGGGGTTGATTACAGGTTATTCCGTTGGGACGGCTACGATTACAGGTACCTATAATGGATCAACTGTCACTATTACGGTGGATGTAGGAACGGCGAGACATCTCGCCTTAAGCGAAACAACCCTCAATATGGCTGTTAATGCTTCCAAAGCGCTGACGCTTACAGCAACGTTTGCAGATGGAACTACTTCCAATGTAACGGCTCAAGCAACCTGGACCTCCAGTGACGAAGCTGTAGCTTTTGTAACTAAAGGATCGATTACGAGCTACGCAGAAGGCAATGTAACGATAAGCGCCAGCTACGGGGCTAAGACAGTGAGTTCGAATCTTTCGGTAGGCAAAAGCAATAAATTGAGCGTCGACGATGATAGTGTATTTGTGCGAATTAACGGTACTCAGCAACTGGTGCTCACTGCACTAGACACTGAAGGTGCATCCAGCAATGTTACCGCTAGTGCAGTCTGGACCTCCAGCGATGAGAATATCGCTACTGTTACCAAAGGCTTGATTACGGGATATAAAACAGGCTCGGTTACGGTTACCGCAGTTTACGGCGGCAAAACAGTTACCATTACTGTAGATGTTGAGAAAGCATCACATCTGAATCTCACGATCAGCAAGCTGAATCTCGGGATTAATCAGAGCAAGGAAATTACAGCTATAGCGAGCTATGCCGACGGAACATCGCAGAATGTTACCGATACAGCGACGTGGAGCTCGGATAATGAAGACATCGCTGCGGCAACTGAGGGGAAAATCACAGCCTATGCTACAGGCAGCGCAGTAATCACCGCTTCCTATGGTGGCAAAAAAGCGACGGTCAAAGTGACGTCAGGCACACCTAGCAAGCTGACGCTTCAGGTCAAAAGCGTTGATCTCAAAGAAGATGAAACGTATCAAGCGGTAGCTACAGGTCAATATAGCGATGGCAGTGATCTTGCAATTACTGATGAAGTAGAGTGGAGCTCCAGTGACGAGAAAGTTGCCGTAGTTGATAACGGGCTTATTACCGGAGTAGATACGGGAACGGCGATTATTACGGCCAAATCCGGCGAAATAAAGACGACGATTACAGTGAATGTTGGATTAGTGGACGAACTGGATGCGGATGTGCATCTGATAACGATGTCACTCTCGGACAAAGCGCAAATTACTTTGACGGCTACCGATGCGGATGGCGTAGATACGGATGTGACGGACGATGCCGATTGGACCACTTCCAAAGCAACAATAGCTTCTGTAAAGAAGGGTCTCGTTACAGCGAATCTCAAAGGTAAGGCCACACTTACCGCATCCTATGGTGGACAAAAGACTACTATCGACATTGAAGTGGATCAGGTATCCGAAATAGAGGCTTCTGTTACCAACATGTCACTTAAATCCGGTGATGTCTCTTCAGCCAAAGTAACCATTACATATAGTGATGGCAAAACGAAGGATGTAACGGACAAAGCAGAATGGAAAAGCGGAAGCTATAAAATCGTCACCGTCACCGCGGGTACAGTTAAGGCTGTAGCTTATGGCAAGTCTTACGTGACAGCGAAGTATGGTGGCAAGACCGTGAAGATTCCGGTGACGGTGGATGTGCTCAAATATTTGGAGGTCAGTCAACTCAATGTGGAGCTGGCCGTGGGCCAGTCGCTGCAGCTTAAGGCTACGGCTACCTTTGAAGACGACAGTGAGGCGGATGTGTCCAAAGCTGCACTTTGGTCTTCAACCAAAGAATTAGTAGCCACAGGCAAAAATGGACTCATTAAGGCGAACGGACAAGGCTCAGCCTATATCTCGGTCAAATACGGCGGCAAAACCGTCAAAGTTAAAGTCACAGTTAAATAACCGAAAGTTGGATGATGAACTTGATGGTCATTCGTAACCGCTACATTTCCCCTTAAGGAGATGTGGCGGTTTTTTTATAGTTTGTTATTAACAACTTGATAATATCATCAATACATGTTAACATGTTGTTAATAACAAAACGTTAATATCAATCAGATGTCAACCATTCATCCAAGGAGGTTTTGTCCATGTTCGGATTCAAATTTGTGAAGTTTCAACCCAGTGATTATGTGCTGAAGGTGAAGAATGGCAAAGTTGTCCGTGAAGGTGTGGGGCTTTCTTTTAATTATTATGCCCCAACCACTTCCGTGGTCGTTGTACCGGTATCTTCGATTGATGTTCCCTTTATGTTTGAAGAAATCACGTTTGATTACCAGACGGTTACAGTGCAGGGACAGCTGACCTATCGAATTGTGGATTACCGCAAAACAACCCAAATTCTGAATTATACTTACAATCTAAAAAAGAACACCTATCTCTCTGACGATCCCGGCAAGCTGGCCCAACGGGTCATCAATATCGCCAAGGTGCTGACCAAGCGGCAGCTGGAGCAATTGCCCCTGCGGGAAGCTATTCAATCGAGCGAACGTTTGGCACAGAGCATCACGTTGGAAATTGGCAAAAGTACTGAGATCGAGAAGCTGGGAATTGAGCTGATGGGCTTGTCCATTCTGGCAATTGTGCCGAATAAGGAAACACTCCGGGCGCTGGAGGCGCAGGCCAGAGAAGAAATTCTCCGCAGTGCTGATGATGCGCTATATGAACGCCGCAATGCATCGATTCAGCAGGAAAGACGTGTGAAGGAGAATGAACTGAACACCGAAATTGCGGTGGAAACGAAGAAGAAGCAAATCCGTGAAACACAGCTGGATGCTGAACGTTCGGTGAAGCAGAAGCAGAATGAAATGAAGGAAGAGCAACTGAGCTTCGACACCGCACTGGAAGAGAAGAAGCAGGAGCTGATCGAGCTGACAGTTGCCAATAAAAGAGCCGAAGCAGATGCCAAGGCTTATGAGCTGCTGGCCGTCATGAATTCGCTGCAGGGAGTATCGCCGAATGTGCTGCAGGCACTGACGAATGTAGGCATGAATCCGGATAAGCTGATTGCCATCGCTTTCCAAGAGCTTGCCGTAAATGCTGGCAAAATTGGACAACTGAACATCACACCAGATCTGCTGCAAGGCATTATGGCTGGCTCGGGCAATGGAACGGGGGCAGCGAGAGGAGCAGGAGGAAGATGAGTAGCCGGATATCCGAGAATAAAATTGTCTTGATCAAACGCAAGACCCGTCTGGAAGAGTTGGTAGTCCGCTATAATACAATTCAGCAGGCCCAGTTCTATATTGAGCGTCTTGGAGCGGACTTTAGCGACTATATCAATGAGGATTACAATTACCGGAGCGCTGTAGAAACAGCGGTTATTGAGCTTAGCACGATAGGTCTAGTGCAGCTACTGGAGCGTCAGCATGTGCCGAACTTCATTTTTGGTGAGGAGGATACGGTTGTTGTGCTGGGTCAAGACGGACTTGTCGCCAATACGCTCAAATACTTGAAGAATCAGCCACTGATTGGGGTGAATCCTGATCCAGAGCGCTGGGACGGGGTACTGCTGCCCTTTACCGTCAAGGATCTGCGGCTGATTGTACCTGAAGTGTTCCGGGGGCAACGACAGGTGCAGGAAGTGACATTGGCTAAAGCAGAGCTTAACGACGGTCAAAGTCTTTATGGTGTGAATGATCTGTTCATTGGACGCAAAACCCATGTATCTGCCCGCTATCAGCTGCAGCTAAACGGCTCGACTGAGCAGCAATCCTCCAGTGGAATTATTGTCTCGACTGGAATGGGCTCGACGGGCTGGCTGAAGAGTGTGCTGGCTGGAGCTGTCGGCATTGCCCGAGGAGCCGAGCAGATGAAAGCTGGCGCTGCGCCCGATCTTGTTGACGGTGCGCGGCAGGGTAGAGCCGATGCTCAGCAGTTAGCAGAATCAAGTAATCCTGAACAGCGACTTGCTTGGGATCATCCCAATCTGTATTTTACGGTCAGAGAACCCTTTCCGAGCCGCACTACCTCCGCGGAGCTAGTCTTTGGACAGATAAGCGGAAATCAACCGCTGCGGATTACCTCGCAGATGCCGGAGAACGGAGTGATTTTTAGTGATGGAGTAGAAAGTGACTTTCTGGAGTTCAACTCCGGTGTAGAGGCGACAATCAGTCTGGCGGAGAAGCGGGGGAGACTCGTAGTTTGAGCAGGGGAAATCGTTTTTTAATGAAGGAGGTGTCACAGAAGCCGCAGTTACGGCTTTTGTGACACCTTATTTTTTTGGCTGCTTGTATCAGCTATTATTGCTAGCTTTTACTGGAAGCTCTACTGGAAGCTTCTATTCTGATTCATTGAAGACATCGAGCTATTCATGCCTGATCCCATACCTGAGTTCATACCCGACCCCATTCCCGAACTCATGCCTGAATTCATACCTGAATTGAAGCCTGAATGTAGCGGAGAATTCATCGAAGAATGCATAGGCTGCTGATTATAAGAGGGGGTGAAGGATGGGCTATAGTTAGGCATAGAAGTACTGTAGCTATTCGCCTGTGAGCTTTGTTCTAGCTGTCTACAGATCTGTGAGACCTGTTGTAATTGCTGTAAAGCTGTTTGATGACCTTGCAAGGCTTGTTGAATCATTTGGGTTGCTTTATGTTCACGTTGTGCCAGTTCTTCCAGTCTTGTAGCATTCTGCTGTTCTTGCTGCATCAGCTGTTGGTAATTCTGACTGGCCTGCTGAGTTTGGCTTACAAGTTGCTGAATGATCTGTTCACACTGGTTGATCTGGCTGGAAAGGTTTGAATTCAAAATAATTTGCCTCCTTGGCATGTTCTATTTTTGTGAAGCGATTTTATTATCTCTGATGAAAGTCTGGACTATTCATTGACTCTGTCGAAACTCCCAGTGCTAGGACAAGTCGATAAGAAAAGGTACAGACTGTGGTGCAACAATTCCGATTTGCTTTCGTCTGTATGAAGGAGATTTACAGATGTATCCAGACCTCGGAGGTGAAGCACCATGAGTCCATATTATTCAGCTCGTCGATTAAAGCTTTATTTGCAGCGTACGACCAAGCTGCTGCTTGTGTTCGGACTGCTGTTCGCTGCTTGTTACACCGGAGTAGCGGAAGCAGCCAGTTCTTCAGACCTGCTTGTTGTGAATAAACACACGAATAAGCTGGCTTATTTCAGTGGTGGTAAACTGGTGAGAACCTTTTCTGTAGCTACAGGGAAGACTACGACACTTACGCCAGAAGGCAGCTTTCCAATTGTGGTCAAGATTAAAAACAGACCTTATTATAAAGAAAATATCCCTGGTGGCGATCCCGCAAATCCACTTGGTGATCGCTGGCTGGGACTAGAAGTAAAGGGGACCAAAGGAACTACCTATGCGATCCACGGCAATAATAATGAGTCATCCATCGGGAAATATGTAAGTGCAGGCTGTATCCGCATGCATAATGAGGACATTCATTGGCTGTATCCGTTAATAGCCAAGAACACAAAGGTCGTAATTACCTCAACCACACTGGACATGGAGCATATCGCAGTCAAGAATGGCTATCCACTGGGGAGCAAGGCGTTTGCAGCAAATCTTATCATTAATGGTGTATCCACTAGACTGAAGGATTCTTTTGTACTGGATCATTCACGTGTCTTTATTCCGCTGAGAGAATCCGTAGCCCTGCTTGGAGGAACGCTGCAGCAGGATGCCAGAACAGGTGCTCTAATCATTACACTAGGACAATACAAAGTGACACATCAGCCGCTGAGTAGTACTGCATTTGTAAATGGAAAGACCATTTCTATGCTGCCCTCCCGTAGTGAAAATAACCGCTTACTGATTCCACTTGGCAGTATGCCGGGGCTGTTTGGAATTCAGGTGAAATGGAACCCGCAAGCCAAATCAGTAACCATCCTGAATTGAGGCATCTTTTATTGAAGAAAAGTGCTGTGTTAGACATTGGTTATTCATGGATTTTAGTGCGAATACGCATTAATATGTATATACTAGACTTACTAGATATGCTAGATATACAAGTGAGTAGAATGGAGAATAGACAATTACAATGGAGAACACGAATATAACGATTCGCAACATGGAGGATGCCGCAGACCATATGCTTTTTCTGCTAAAGCATCTGCTGCGGGCCAATGCAATCATCATTACTGTTAATACTGGATTATCCGAACCCATACAGAAGTTCTATAATCATGAAGATAAGCTTTTTAAGGAAACGGATGGAATTTTGCTACTTGAGAACATCTGCCAGCTGATAATCGGTAATGATAATAAATCACTGCATGTAATGGATACACATGACCATCCACAATCTCCAGAGCTTGAATTTATCCGTGAGCAAGGGGTTCGTTCCTTCGTCGGAGTGCCGCTGATTTTTGAAGATGTGAGATCTTATGGAACGATATGCGTGATGGATCAGACTGCAGGCGAGTATTCAGAAGACGATATAAGGCTACTCTATGCACTGGCAATTTTTTTCACGTATTTGATCGAACTCGAACAGAAGACAGATTCTGCAGAACAGCGTATCCAGTCGAAGGTTGATTTGTTTACGATGCTTAGCCATGAGATACGTACTCCTATGAACGGTATTGTTGGCATGACCGACTTGATGATGACCACTGAAATGAATGAGCAGCAGAAATATTATATGGAAATTATTAATGAAAGCAATACACGGCTATTGGAATTTCTGAATGATGTGCTCGAATTTAGCAAAATGGATGCCGGCAAGATGGACATCGAAGAGGAACCGTTCGATATTATTTCTACCCTAGAGGAAACCATCTATCTGTTCTCGACCAAAGCCTTGGAGAAGAATCTGGAGATGATTCTGAATACTGATTCGGAAATCCCTCTTTATGTATTGGGTGATGCCCAGAAAGTTCGCCAGATAATTATGAATCTGTTAAGCAATGCCCTTAAGTTCACACATGAAGGCGAAATTTTTGTGGAGCTTAAGTTATTGCCTGCTCGTAATGATGAGGAAGTGTGTGTGAAGATCGCCATACAGGATACTGGAATAGGCATTGAACAGGATAAATTAGATCTTTTATTCAATGACTTTACGCAAGTTCATGATAAGAGTTCGGTCCACCATTATGGAGGAACCGGGCTGGGACTGGCAATATGCAGGCGTCTAATCGAGCTGATGGGCGGACATATCGAGGCTAAAAGTGAGATGGGAGTGGGGACAACGTTTGAGATCACCTTGTTCCTCAAGAAGTATTCGAGTCTGCCTTCCATTCCTTTCGAAAGCGATGTGTTAGCCGGCACGAACATCCTGCTTGTTGATGACAATCAGACTAGTCTTCAAGTGATCTCCTCGATGTTACAGGACTGGGAAGTTACTGTAGCCTCCACGCAGAATCCGAAGCAGGCGCTCGAATGGATTGCTGAAGGTCTGGAGTTCGATCTTGTCATGATCGACAAAGACATGGGAGGCGTGGATGCAATTACGTTAACTGCTCAAATGCGAAAAATAAATAAACACAAGAGACTTTCTGTATTTCTGCTCGCACCCATCGGCACCAATCTCGACGATGATACGAAATCACTGTTTGAATCTGTGATTATTAAGCCGATCCGTAAGCTGCACCTGTTAAATGCGGTACTCTCCTTGTTGAAGCATTCGAAGTCGCAGGAATAGTATGGCTCAACAGGGTCTCTCCAAGACCATGGACTGTTCATAGTACGTTTTTCTCTATACCGTATTCGACCGTAGCCAAGTGGCTGCGGTTTTTTATATTTTGCGTGCCCAGAGGCACGCATTATCTAGTTGGTGAAAGTCCAACCCAAGGAGGGGCCAAGCCACCTTGGTAGCTAGGATGCTTGCGCATGGAGAAATCTGTGTGTAAAAGCGCATCGACAAAAGTACCTGTCAGAGACAGGGCGAGCGACAATCCAGGCCGCAACATGAAGTGAATCCTGCCGCGTCGTCAAAAAGGCCCTGCAAAGGGGAAAAGAGGGTGCCGAGTCTCGAGAATATAGACGAAGGCCATGGAAACTGTGCAGAACTTGGAGCAGCAGTGAAGAATCCTCCGGCGTATAGGGAACGGCATGGGTTTGAAAGATAATGCAGTGAACTGGGGAGACCCTCCCCCACACGAATTTTTTTTTAGGAATCCGTAAAGAGACGCTCTATAAGTCCAAAAGACGAAGTGAACCGTCTGTGGGAAGGGAGTCCGAGGGGCTCATAGTACCGAAGAACCTAAGGACAACATAACCTTAGGGAGGGAAGGAGCCCTGCTTTGTTTATGCTTTTGGAGGAGGTACGAGTGAGTGAATGCCAACCGGCTAACGACACCCAAGGAAAAAGTTCAACAACTCCAAGAAAAGCTAGGTCATGCGGCCAAGGCGAACAAAAAGCGTAAATTCCATGCATTGTATGACAAGATCTATCGGTGGGATGTACTGTGCGAAGCGTGGAAGCGAGTGAAAGCCAATAAGGGTGCCGCAGGAGTAGATGCCGTGACGCTAGCAGATATTGAGGAACAAGGAGAAATACCGTTTCTCAAGGCCTGTGAGCGAGAGCTTAAAGAAGGCAACTACCATCCGCAACCTGTACGGCGACACTATATCCCGAAGAAGGATGGCAAGCAAAGGCCATTAGGTATACCCACTGTGCGCGATCGAGTCCTACAGATGGCAACCAAACTAGTAATTGAGCCCATCTTTGAAGCCGACTTTGAGGAAGTATCCTTCGGTTTTCGCCCGAAACGAAGTGCTAAACAAGCGTTGGAACGTATTCGTAAAGCCTGCAACCGCAAAGGAAATTGGGTAGTCGACGTCGATATCCAAGGCTACTTCGACAACATTAATCAAGAAAAGCTTATGAAATTGGTGCAAATGCGTATCAATGACAGGCGGATACTGAAATTAATGAGGAAGTGGCTACAAGCGGGAGTTATGGAAGAAGGAACGGTAAGACGCTCGGATTTAGGGACTCCGCAAGGAGGCGTGATTTCACCGCTCCTTGCGAATATCTATCTAAATTACTTCGACCAATTGTGGGAGAAACACGGGAAAGGAGTAGGGGAGCTCACGAGGTATGCAGACGACTTTGTAGTGGTTTGCAAAACGAAAAAGGACGCCGAACATGCGTATGAGCTCATACGCAAAATCATGGAGCGTTTGGAGTTAACCCTACACCCGACCAAAACCCGCATTGTAGGATTATGGACGGGAGACGAAGGATTCGACTTCTTGGGGATGCATCACCGAAAAACGAGAGCAGAAACATCCCAAGGCAAGGTGTACTACACCACACAACAGTGGCTAACGAAAAAGGCAGAGGAACGCATTCGAGAGGTGGTCAAAGAAAGATTGGCTCCTCCGAGCATGCGCTCGAAATCGTTTGCGGAACAGGTGAAATGGCTCAATCCAAAGATCCAAGGATGGAGAAATTATTACTACACGAACTACAGCCAAAAGAGATTAGCCAAGTTGGACTGGTATATTTTGCAGCGATTAACCCGGTGGTATGCCAAGAAAAGACAACGTAGAAGATGGATGGGTTCACTGAAAGAGGTTAGATATATTGCCGTCCAGTATGGACTTAAAACGCTATTGTAAACTGTATGCCCATGAATGACGAACATCGGAAAGCCGTATGAGGGAAAACCTCACGTACGGTTTGATGAGGAGGGGCTGGTCAGGCCAGCCCTTTACTCTAGACAGGTAGCCTTTGAGGAGCGGGTGCATGTTTATGTATTTTTGGAGGAATATGGATGTTCTTTAGCGAATATTAAAGTTTAATACGAGAAAAGGACGGCTAGAGTCATGCTGAAATTAGGTTCCTTTATATTAGAGTTACTACGAATGTGTATTTTGCTGATCTTGACCCTATTGATTTTAGGTGGTTTGGAAAGGCTTATATATTCAATTATGTTAGGAACACCCCTCTATAACTGGAGCATGGGGATTGGGAATATTGTACTCTTTTTTATTTTGTACCGAAATTATTTTCAGTTTATGGGTTGGTATAAATCTGCTAAGAACCAAAAATTAAATACATCCACTACGATAGGTTTGGCTGTAATCTCATTGATGCTAATCGTTATACCGATTTGGGTGGCGCAATGAATAAGACAAGAAGGCTTATCATAAGTATAGCGCTGCTGGGTATCATTTATTGGCTGTTTGTATGGCTGCAACCTCAGCCTTTTGAGCGGGAATATAGCAGCATTATTTATTCAACGGCGGATCAGAGCTTTGCGAGAAGCACAGACATCAAACTCAAAGGCAATAAATATAGAAAGCTGCTGGGTCCAGATATTTTTGTCGGAGAATTAACTGCAGATCATGATTTGAACTATAAGATAAAGCTTGAAGGAGGAAAGACTCCATATTCTGGGTTGATAACAGCCCACGATGCAACGAAGGCTACACGTTCAATTGGAATAGTAACGGTCTCCTTTAACTTCGATAAAATATGGATGGAGCTGGATGACATTAATCGGAGGTACAAGCTGCAAGAGGGCGATGGATATATTTCCAGCCCCGCAAAAAACAGAGAAGAAGCTATTCTAATATCGCATCTTATCGCTGCTGGAAAGTGAGGACACAAGTGAAGACAATCGCCATTCTTACAGATATTCATGGAAATCACCCGGCGTTGCAAGCTGTACTGCAGGATATTGCTAAGAAAAAGGTTGAGCATATCTATTGTCTGGGGGATGTTGTTGGCATAGGCCCGGATTCTAATCAGGTATTGGAACAGTTAACGACTAGACCAGATATGTCTTTTGTAATGGGGAATCATGATTTAGCAGTAATAGCAGCTGCTCGAAATGAACCCCCTCCTGAAGGACATCACAATGAACGTCAACATCACGAATGGCTCGCGAAACGTATAGAACCTAAATACATAGAGGTAATGAGTAAGTGGCCAATGTCTGTAACAATATCCATTCTTCACCATGAACTGCTATTCTGCCATTATCACCTCGATCCCAGCAACTGGTTTGTACCTATAGACAAACTCCCGACAACCGGAGCGTTAGAGGAGATTTACTCTACAACCGACAATAAGCTCGTGTGCTTCGGACATCATCATATTGTTCATCATTTTCGATCCGATACAAGGTTGTATTTTAATCCAGGATCTTTGGGTTGCTATGATAAACCGTATGCCAGATATGGAATAGTCACGATTTCCGAGAAGAAGATTATGGCCGAGGTACAGGAAGTCCCCTACAATAATGTTGATTTCTTAAGATCTTATGAGGAACTTCAAGTGCCTGATCGAGAGTTTATATTGAAGATCTTTCACGGAGGTCAATACCTATGAGGATCAGAATCATTGGAGCCTGTGGGAGTGGCAAGTCAACCCTTGCCAAGGAGCTATCACAGAAATATGGAGTGTCATGTTACGAACTGGACAATCTGGTGTGGGATAGAAGTGCCGAGAATCTACGCTTTCCTATTGAGGTTAGGGACTCCAAGTTAGCTGAAATTCTGAATAGGGAAGCCTGGATTGTTGAAGGGGTGCATTATAAATGGGGAGAAGAGAGCTTTGCTAGAGCGGATTTAATCCTTATCCTCACACCAAATAAGCTAGTCAGGGATTATAGAGTAGTCAAAAGATTTATTCGAACCAGAATGGGAATGGAGCAGTGGAATTATAAACAATCCTGGCATAATCTGTACCAGATGATTTTTGAATGGAACCGCGGCTATGACAGGGAAGCGATACCTAGAATTATGGAAATGACTGCAGAGCTGGCAGAAAAGAGGAAGATGATCAAGAATACGAAAGCAGTGGAGACCCATATTCAAGCACATTTTTTCCAAAACATTTCTCTGAAGTAGATTTCGTCGGATTTTGGAAAAGAGTTAGCTTTCTAAGAATGCCTCCTTATGGGCAGATCAGGCCACTGTTCTGAGTTTTTAATATCATAGCATTAGCTAACCGCCAACACGGCTTTCATAAATTCCTTTAATGCTGAAGAATCAACCTCCTTCACCCATAACTCCAGAGCATTCGTCTGCCCCTGCACATACCACCCGAGTTTCTCCTTTAACTGTCTGTCAAAAGCCTTCGGTTCAACAGCTCTCTCTATCATGAGCTTCTCCATCAGGTTCGGCCAGCGGTTGCCGCTGTGGCCGTAGCTATGCTCTGGATAAAGCTTCGCTAGCTCCAGTACTGAAGATAGGTCTTTACCATCATACAACTCCGCTGCCAGATAGCTGCCGATAAAGCGGTGGGTGTCGTCTTCCTTCATAGCAATGGCAAATTGCTTCCTGGCTTCCTCTAGCTGTAACTGATGCAGCAGCGCATTAGCGTTAATCGATCGATCATATGAATTTGGAGGTTGCCCGTTTAATTGCAAATACAGTGAATAATATTGATTATAAAGCTCCCAATTGGATTGTTTGTAGAAGTAAAATGCTAGCATACTGGCATTCCATGATGAGGGATAGAGCTGCACAAGCTTTTGGAGTAGTGGGATTGTCGCAGCTTCAATTTGTGGATCTTCCATAATAGAAGCTTTCGCATTCATCATATTAATCAGCATAAATAGGGCATGCACATCCTGTGGATTTCCTGTGTAATCCTTGCGGTAAGCTGCCCATGCCTGATCTAATTTCTTATCGAGTAGAAGCTGGTCGGCGACCGTCAGCGTCCGTTCCTTGAGAAAGAAGAAAGGGAGATTACCGACGGATTCCTCATTCAATCGGTAACCATTGCTGCGGGTGATCAGACGGCCCTGCGAATCCATAGCTTCGACGCTCCACGAAAAGCGGTTATCTGGATTCATATACCCGAGTAGAGATAACGGATCAACCGATTGCCAATCTCCACTACTGCCAAAAGACAAGCCTCCGGGGTGATAGTACATTTCGTCAACAGGAATGGATACATAGTTATCTGTGATATGGCCCCGGAGCTGTCCACCAAATGAACTTTCCCCTGACCAGATATTGCCGTTTAGATTGTAGTAAGCAGCTCCTTTAACGCTCTTCCAGCGGAAATCAACCGTCTGTCCGCTGATCGTCTCCTGATTAACCGGAGACTGAAGCTCCAGTAGAGGCTGGAGGATAATATTACTATTCACAGCCGCACCCTGCTTCACTTCAATCCAGTCGTCAGCTTGTAAAGGCCAGGTCCAACCGTCAATTTGCTCAAAGCTGAGCCCAAGCTGGAGCTGATAGAAACCAGGAGTAATGCCGGAGAATTGGAAGTGACCTTGTTCATCAGTGATGATCCGGTAAGGTTCATCCTTCGAAATGCTCCGATAGATCATATGCTCGGCCCGGAGGAACACACCAGCCCGTGGGATTGGTGTTCCATCACTACGCATAAGGGTTCCAGATACTGTAGTAGGTGCAGCATATCCTGTGTCGATAGCAGAATGAATAGTCAATAATAATGCTTTAAGCTGGGCCACTAAAGCGGTATCACCAGCGTCTAGCGACACCGCTTTGGAATCATTTAAGGATTTCTCATAACTTGCCAATCCAGTGCTTACGACAGTTAGGGCTTCCTTAGTTCTAGCTTTAGCGAAGAGCAGCCGTCCCTTTAGCCATGCCTTCCGTGCATCCAGCTCGGACTGATTATCTATAGCCGGGTAGTTAGGCTGATCTAGAATAACTTCGGCCGCAGGTAAATCTCCGCGATTTAAGGCCCGTTCTGCAAGGGACAACGCCAATACCTTTGCCGGGTAGGAGTGACTGCCGAATCGGTTCTCTGCGGTTATTAGCGCTTGAGTCCCATCCGCCTTCCGATTAAGCGCATCATATTCATAGGTTAGCTGTTGGGCTGCAGAGACTAGTGTGTTATCTGCAGGACCTTCACGGATATATTCCTCCAGCACAACAATCCTGTCCTCCGGAAGTAGACGCACTGAATCCTCCTCGGCATTGCTCCAATTGCTCATAGTGGAACCAATATAAACATCGAATCTATAGGCGGCATAATTGGTGCCAGCGTCAATAACATTCTTGCGGATAAGCTCCATACGCTTGCTCCCACTTGTGGAATCCAGCTTTTGCAGAAATGCTGCCCGTGCAGTTGAAGGACTAGTAGAGGTGGGTTCACTCAAATTTAGTAGAGATGGCACATAGGTCATTAGAATGAACAGCAGAGAGGCAGGGATGAGTACGAACAGGATCAGATGTTTAACTTTGAAATTAATTGTCATGCTGCTTCACCGCCTGCTCATAAATGTCCTTCCAGTAGGTATTTCCCCCAACCTCGATCAATTCACGGAGTCCTTGTTGTTGCTGTGAATTCTGCTGAGGTGCTCCAACATACAGCAGATTTAATAACAGAAATACTACCAATAGGCTCGCGCTTACGCCTCCGACCAGCTTGACCGGAAGCTCAATCTCCTTGTTCCAAAATGCCAGAAGACGACTTCTAAGGGTAGGCGGGTGAGTCTGCCTTATGACCCGATCGTGGCCAGTGAATTGGATGGACGCCAATTCGTTATTAAGCTGTTGCTTGAATTCTTCGCGTTCCGTTGTCATATGAAATGGGCCTCCTTCTCCAATAGCCTCTTTAATAGAGTTCGTCCTCTGGCGAGCCGGGATTTAATTGTATTCTCAGGTGTATGTAACTGGGCGGAAATTTCACAAATGCTCATTTCATGAAAATAATACAGAACAAGACTTTCGCGGTATATGTAATCAAGACTACGAACAGCCTGAGCAAGGTTGACGTTATGCCATTCGGTCATAAAAAGCTCTTCGGCTCCGACCGCGAAGCCAAATTCACCGTGTGAGAGTGGATCTAGAACTCCAACAGGAAAAATATTGCGCCAGCTCCAGGTCCGCTGCCGCATATGGCAGCGGTTGACCACGATGCGAACCAGCCAGGCTTTTAACCGTTCAGGTTCCTGTAGCTGTGTAATTTTGGCATAAGCTTGGATGAAGGTATCCTGTACGGCTTCCTCCGCACTTTGTGGGTCCTTCAGGAGCAAGCTGGCTGTCCTTAACAGCATATCTCCGTATTCATTCATCAGATAGCGGAGTGCGGTCTCATCTTTCGCTTTGAGTCTTTCTATAATATCCAGAGTGAAGCTCCCCTCCTCTATATATTATTAAGATGCGTCTTGGAGCATTAAGGTTGCGCTTTTTCAGGGATAAATTTCCTTAATTCGAAATATTGCACATTTTAGACGATGTGATGAAGAATGCTCCAAACCTACTAAACATGTCTCTCTAATTACGCGAGGCGTTCTGACGGAGTCCATAAGAAAATAATTCCATATATTTATGAAAATAAGAGAAAAAAACAAAGGAGATATAACATACTTTGTCGAATCATCCGATATAAAAGTGATAAATATCATATCTAATTAGAGAGAGGTGATCTCTTCTAGTTCCGCACATTCCTTTGGATGAATAATCACATCAGTTTACATGTTTTAATAACCTGTAAGATCATGGGGGGCAGATAATTTGGGGATATATTACAAAGAATTAAAAGTTCTAAAGGCAGGGGTTTTATTGCTGGGAATCATGTTGTTGTTTGGATTCCACACACCCGCTGCTAATGCAGGAAGTCCCGGACCGGACACCTTTACTACCAAAAGCAAGGTTGTTTTGCCTTCAGGTTCAATGGCAGATGTGGCTTATGGAAATAATGTATATGTGGCAGTCGGTTCGTATGGCTCTATTGTCAAATCTTTGGACGGAGTAAATTGGGTAAATGTAAAAACAAAAGCCGACAGTACTTATACAGGCGTAACTAGTCCGAGTACATTTTCCTTCAATGGAGTCGCATTTGGGAATGGTCTATTTGTTGCTACTGGCAGTGAGGGAGTCATTCTAACCTCAACCGACGGGGCGACATGGACGCAACGAACTTCTAATGTATCTGTTAATATCTGGAATACGGAATTTCTTACTTTAAATGGAAACGCTTCCTTTTATGCCACTTCCCTAGGAAAGTTTGTGACTTCAAGCGACGGGATTACTTGGACAACCGTTACGCCGACAGGATTGAGTCCTTCTGTGTGGCTGTCACCAATTACCGTAGGGAATAACGGTACACGGTTAGCTGTAGGTGATCAGAGCGGGAATCTTTATTCGACAACAAATGGCACTACTTGGACTACATCACATCCAACGACAGCGGGTGGAGCACAATCAACCGGAACAAATATGTTGATATGGTTAAAAGATCGGTATTTTATTTCAGATCCGTCTGCCAATATTTGGACCTCAACGGATTTGTCTACATTTACTATAGTAGGTGCTCCTTTTAACCTAAATGCAACATCTCCTGAAACAACGAATCAGATGTTTAACGGGCTGTATGATGGGTCAAAGTATTACTTATTTGGCTATCAGGCTCCTTATGGATATGGAGCTGTTTATACATCAACAGACGGTGCAACGTGGACGATGCAGCCCTTTCAAAAGCAGTTCGTCGGACAGAATTCAGCTTTCATTAATGGAAAGTATTTTCGAATGGGGAATGAAGGAATGATCAGTTCGTCCAATGGTTCCGATTGGAATTATTTATGGGGCGGAGTGTATAATGAGATTATTTTTGATGGAACCAAATATATCGCCGCTGGACAAGAAGGAAATGAGGGTTCGTTGTGGACATCTACGGATCTCTCTTCATGGGATAGAGTGACTCTGTCCTCCCGGCTTGCACCTTTTAGAGCTGAGGCATACGGCAATGGTAAATATGTTGCTGTAGGTGATTTTTTTCAATCCATTACAAGTTTGGCAACATCAAATGATGGTACAGCGTGGACTATACAGAATAGTCTAAATGATTCAACGGCGCTTACTGATGTCGCTTTTGGAAATGGGAAATTTGTAGCTGTTGGAGTAAAGGGGGCTGTTGGTGTATTAAAAACATCAGTAGACGGCATTACCTGGACAAGCCCGACAGTACCTGCGAATCAACTGGATAATATTTATTCCGTATCGTATACGAATAATCAATTTATTGCTTTAGGTTACGGTAATGATAGTACTACTGGTGCTATAGATACTTTAGGTATCTGGACTTCTGTAGATGGTGTGACATGGGTGGATCATTCTAGCACGTACCCAAACCAAACCGACATATTGAACAATATTATATATGATGGAAGCAAGTATATTCTATTTGGTTCTGACTCAGTAAGTTACTATGCATTCTCGCGTACGAGTGATGATCTAGTCACTTGGAGTGCTCCAACGGTATTAACTGGTATCTATCCTGCTTATGCTTCAACGTTATTAGCGCAAAAAGGCAACAATATCTATACGGTTGTATATGAAGAATCTGGTAATATAGCTGTTTATTATTCTTCTAATCAAGGTACAACTTGGCAGTCTGCTGAGGTAGGAACAGATGTGTTCGATGCCTATGAATTAATGGAAGTGAATAATGAAGTTATCATCGCTGGGAATGCACAATTAGTAATGTCGACAGTGTCGACAGGTGCATCTACGATCAGCCCAGCAACCGGAAGCTTCGATAAGAAGACTTCGGCGCAAGCAGATGTAACGACCACGTTGACGTTCAATGGCAATACGCTTAGTGGAATTGCGAACGGAGTAACCCCGTTAGTATTGGGAACGGATTACACCGTTTCGGGCACCACGGTAACGATTAACAAAGCATACCTGGCGACACAGCCAGTCGGCACAACCAGCTTGACGTTCACATTCAGTGCGGGAGCGACGCAGACACTGGCGATTACAGTGAGCGACACCACGCCGCTGAACAGTGTGATCACGCCAGCAACCGGAAGCTTCGATAAGAAGACTTCGGCGCAAGCAGATGTAACGACCACGTTGACGTTGAATGGCAATACGCTTAGTGGAATCGCGAACGGAGTAACCCCGTTAGTCTTGGGAACGGATTACACCGTTTCGGGCACCACGGTAACGATCAGTAAGGATTACCTGGCGACACAGCCAGTCGGTACGACCAGCTTGACGTTCACATTCAGTGCGGGAGCGACGCAGACACTGGCGATTACAGTGAGCGACACCACGCCGCAGAACAGTGTGATTACACCAGCAACCGGAAGCTTCGATAAGAAGACTTCGGCGCAAGCAGATGTAACGACCACGTTGACGTTCAATGGCAATACGCTTAGTGGAATCGCGAACGGAGTAACGCCGTTAGTATTGGGAACGGATTACACCGTTTCGGGCACCACGGTAACGATTAACAAAGCATACCTGGCGACACAGCCAGTCGGCACGACCAGCATGACGTTCACATTCAGTGCGGGCGCGACGCAGACACTGGCGATTACAGTGAGCGACACTACGCCACTGAACAGTGTGATCACGCCAGCAACCGGAAGCTTCGATAAGAAGACTTCGGCGCAAGCAGATGTAACGACCACGTTGACGTTGAATGGCAATACGCTTAGTGGAATCGCGAACGGAGTAACGCCGTTAGTCTTGGGAACGGATTACACCGTTTCGGGCACCACGGTAACGATCAGTAAGGATTACCTGGCGACACAGCCAGTCGGCACGACCAGCTTGACGTTCACATTCAGTGCAGGCGCAACGCAGACACTGGCGATTACAGTGAGCGACACTACGCCACTGAACAGTGTGATTACACCAGCAACCGGAAGCTTCGATAAGAAAATTTCGGCACAAGCAGATGTAACGACCACGTTGACGTTCAATGGCAATACGCTTAGTGGAATTGCGAACGGAGTAACCCCGTTAGTCTTGGGAACGGATTACACCGTTTCGGGCACCACGGTAACGATTAACAAAGCATACCTGGCGACACAGCCAGTCGGCACAACCAGCTTGACGTTCACATTCAGTGCGGGAGCGACGCAGACACTGGTGATTACAGTGAGCGACACCACGCCGCAGAACAGTGTGATTACACCAGCAACCGGAAGCTTCGATAAGAAAACTTCGGCGCAAGCAGATGTAACAACTACGTTGACGTTGAATGGCAATACGCTTAGTGGAATTGCGAACGGAGTAACGCCGTTAGTCTTGGGAACGGATTACACCGTTTCGGGCACCACGGTAACGATCAGTAAGGATTACCTGGCGACACAGCCAGTCGGCACAACCAGCTTGACGTTCACATTCAGTGCAGGCGCAACGCAGACACTGGCGATTACAGTGAGCGACACTACGCCACTGAACAGTGTGATCACGCCAGCAATCGGAAGCTTTGACAAAAAGACTTCGGCGCAAGCAGATGTAACGACCACGTTGACGTTGAATGGCAATACGCTTATTGGAATCGCGAACGGAGTAACCCCGTTAGTCTTGGGAACGGATTACACCGTTTCGGGCACCACGGTAACGATCAGTAAGGATTATCTGGTGACACAGCCAGTCGGCATCACGAGCTTGACGTTCACATTCAGTGCGGGAGCATCGCAGACACTGGCGATTACAGTGAGCGACACTACGCCACTGAACAGTGTGATTACACCAGCAACCGGAAGCTTCGATAAGAAAACTTCGGCGCAAGCAGATGTAACGACCACACTGACGTTGAACAGCAACACGCTTAGTGGAATCGCGAATGGAGTAACGCCGTTAGTATTGGGAACGGATTACACCGTTTCGGGCACCACGGTAACGATTAACAAAGCATACCTGGCGACACAGCCAGTCGGCACAACCAGCTTGACGTTCACATTCAGTGCAGGCGCGACGCAGACACTGGTGATTACAGTGAGCGACACTACGCCACTGAACAGTGTGATTACACCAGCAACCGGAAGTTTTGATAAGAAGACTTCGGCGCAAGCAGATGTAACGACCACGTTGACGTTGAATGGCAATACGCTTATTGGAATCGCGAACGGAGTAACCCCGTTAGTCTTGGGAACGGATTACACCGTTTCGGGCACCACGGTAACGATTAGTAAGGATTACCTGGCGACACAGCCAGTCGGCACGACCAGCTTGACGTTCACATTCAGTGCGGGAGCGACGCAGACACTGGTGATTACAGTGAGCGACAGTACAGTGGTTCTGCCTGGAGTACCTTTAGTGCAATCGGCTATAGCTGGAAATGCCCAAGTCAGTCTTTCATGGAGTGCTGTGGAGGGTTCATCCGGTTATAAAATATACCAAAGCTTAACATCTGGAACCTACGGAAACGAAGTGGCCACAGTTAGTGGTTCGGTATACAGCTATAATGCAACTGGTTTGATTAATGGAACCAAGTATTACTTTGTAGTTAGAGCAACTAATCTTGGCGGTGACAGTGCCTCATCCAACGAAATGAATGCAACTCCAAAAACCGTTCCGATGGCACCAACGAATATAAATGCTATTGCCGGAAATGGTCAAGTTACAGTTTCATTTACACCTCCGACCGATAACGGGGGAAGCCTGATTACAGGATATGCGGTTATAGATTCCTTAGGCAACATCCTGGCAACTGGAACCAATAGTCCCATTACAATAACGGGTCTATCCAATGGAGTGACGTATACCTTTACGGTAAAAGCGATCAATAGCGCTGGCAGCAGTGTAGCGTCAGTTCTCTCCAATGCCGTAACACCTGTAGCACCTTCTACACCTACACAACCTACTCAACCAAGCACTCCGAGTACACCAGAAACCACCACTGGAGTTGATATCCTTGTCAACGGCAAGGTGGAGAATGCGGGTACAGCAACAACAGTGACAGTAAATCAGCAATCGGTCACAACTGTTGTAATCGATCAGAAGAAGCTGGAAGATAAACTCGCGGCAGAAGGTCAAGGTGCTGTGATTACGATTCCGGTAAATCTGAAATCGGATGTTGTAGTTGGTGAATTGACGGGCGAAATGGTCAAGAGCATGGAACAAAAACAGGCTATTCTGGAAATCAAAACCGCAAGCGCGACCTACACCCTACCTGCTCAGCAAATCAATATTGATTCGATATCTGCGCAAATTGGGAAAACGGTAGCCCTTCAGGATATCAAGATTCAAATTGAAATAGCCGTTCCAACAGCAGATGTACTGAAAAGAGTACAGGACTCAGCAGCTAAAGGTGATTTCACCGAAGTAATGCCTCCGCTGGAATTTACAGTACGAGCTATTTATGGAGATACTACAATAGCAGTGACCAAGTTCAACGCTTATGTAGAACGTACGG
The DNA here is from genome assembly GCF_022369515.1 of Paenibacillus sp. 19GGS1-52. Classification (NCBI taxonomy): domain Bacteria; kingdom Bacillati; phylum Bacillota; class Bacilli; order Caryophanales; family Paenibacillaceae; genus Paenibacillus; species Paenibacillus sp. 19GGS1-52. Next base: position 5,748,734 of record NZ_CP059724.1, on the reverse strand, counting down.
TTGCTATTCCAGATGGCGTAGATCCGAACAGAATCACAACAGGCATTGTTGTTGATCCAGATGGAACTGTACGTCATGTACCGACTAAGATCGTTGTGATCGATGGTAAATATTTTGCCAAATTGAACAGCTTAACCAACAGTACGTATTCCATTGTCTGGCATCCGCTTGAATTCAAGGATGTCGCTAATCATTGGGCAAAAGAAGCCGTGAATAACATGGGTTCACGATTGGTCATTGACGGAGTTGGCAACGATATGTTCAATCCTGATCAAGATATCACGCGTGCAGAATTTGCAGCTATTATCGTTCGTGGATTGGGACTCAAATTGGAGAATGGTGCAACTCCATTCGCTGACGTGAAAGCAGCAGATTGGTATAGCAGCGCTGTTCAGACCGCATTCAGCTATAACCTGATCAATGGGTTCGAAGACGGTTCCTTCCGTCCGACAGACAAGATCACCCGGGAACAAGCGATGGTGATTATTGCAAAAGCAATGAAGATCACCGCACTTAAAGCTAAGCTTCCAACCGAAGCTACAGGGGCACTGCTGAATCCCTATGCTGATGCAGCTAAAGCTTCAGAGTGGGCGAAGAACAGCATTGCTGACAGCTTACAAGCAGGTATTGTCTCCGGTAGAAGCGCCACACAGCTTGCGCCAAAAGCGTATATTACCAGAGCTGAAGTTGCCGCTATGATAGAGAGACTTTTGCAGAAATCCGATTTGATCTAATGTGATGTAATCGGCGGAATGAAATAGCCCTTCTCCTGATGGAGAGGGCTATTTTTCTGTGTACATCTAACGGTATAATTTTACTGAGACTTTCTTGGGGGTGAAGTAATGAAAATATTTGATTTCTCTGAATCTATAGAGAGCGAAGAAATAATCCACGGAACTAATAATCGGTGGGGAAACGACGCTCTTTTATTTCGAGTAAATAAAGGAAGCGGTAAGTTATCGACTAAACAGGGAAGGGATAAAGTTGGAGGGCTGCATAGTTTTCTAATGCTGGATAATAAACCATTGATAAACAGTCACGGAGAAGAGATATATTGTCCAACTTGCGCCAAGATTCTAAGTATAGGGTTGGGTAGAGCAGGAGCAGATAAATCCCTAATTGAAAAAATTAAATATTCACAAGAGCCTGATACTGACATTCATAGCACTTTTGAAAAGGTTAAACCCTTGCTATCCATATTAGAAAACGGATATTACTTGCTCACTCGTATCGAAATGCTGCCCACAGATGGAGAAGGTCATTATTTCTGGAATTTATCCACAACAAAAAGAACCTTCAACGCAACTTCGGATGTATTTTATAAAAATCATTATAGTTCGGGTACTCCAAAATTCATATTACCCTCTCAAAGAATGGATTGTTTGAATAAAGATAGGGTTGATTATTATCGGGAGCAGATAAAAAATGGAAAGAAGATGACCGGTCTGGCCATTTACTATGAAGGTTTCATGAGCACATTGTTAGATGGACACCACAGAGCAACCGCTGCATACATAGAGAATAAAAAAATGGATTGCTTAACTATAATTAAAGTTACCGGGTTTGGACTCAGCCAAGACAATCAGCCGAATTATCTTTTTGCTGGTGGTGAAGAATATGAATTTAACAGCTTTAAAAAACCACAGAGAATTTACAAGTATCTAAAAAAATCATTTGCTGCTAAACAATGGGAACTTGCGGCAGAAGATGTGCAAGCCGTTCTTGAAGATTGTAAGAAAGCAGAGCAAGATAATAACTTCTCGATGCTAGACTTTGGAACAAGGAGCTATCCTGACTATTTATCAATAGCCTTTTCTGATATGGCAGAGGATATCTCGGAAGAACATGTTGATGAGGTTATAGCGAATTGGGATGAAGGAGCAGAATTTGAGCTGGAAATGATTTTAAAAAAGTTGCAGTTAATTGAACCCAAGCGAGCGTATGAACTTTGTAAGAGAATTAGCAAAGAAGAAAATTGGAAAAGTTTACGTGAAGATGTTTTTCTTTATCTGGCGACTCTAGACAGTGAAGAAGTTGAAGACCTGTTTATCAAGTACTTGATTGATCATGTTTATGATTCTAGGGATATTTGCCTAAAGATAGCAGATGAGTATTTAAGCAGCAGGTAAACATAATGAGTTATTCATAGTTGATCAAGTATCATAATAATGGTTAAATCCGGTTCCCGACAGAATTCACTCTTTAGGTCACGCAACCTTTTCATTCTCACCTCCGTCTGAAATAGCAATCAGAAGTTCTTTAACCAATCAGGGAGATGACAACATGACAGCAAATTTTAAAAAGATAGCGGGATTCATGATCCTTGCAGGGTTGCTCGGACTCACGGCATGCGATTCAAGCAATCAGAACGCGGCATCGCCAACGACAGCACCCACAGTGGCACCAACTGAGGTGGCAGCGACTGCTAAACCGGAGGTCACTGCATCTCCAGCTCCTACGGATGCACCGGCGGCTACTGCTGCTGTAACGAATGCGCCCAATACAGCAACAGCCAGTCCGCAGGCTGCCGCCAAACAGCTCAAGGAATTGTTTGAGCTTGCCAAGCAGGGCAAGGTACCGGGCGTGGAATTTGCTGCACATAATGGACTAATCGACGACGTAAAGGCTGCTTGGGGTGAGCCAGATCTGGAAGAAGCAGCGGGCTCGGGCATCTATTCCACCTACACGGACAAACATGTCGTATTTGGTTTTAATAAAGGCAGCCAAATCTATGACGTTCGTTCCAGTGAAGCAAGCCTGCAGCAACTGACGCTGAAACAGATTGAAGGAGCGCTCGGTAAGCCGCACGAGATTAAAGAAAATGGCAAAGATAAAATATATACTTACGAAGCCAATAAGCAATATCAGCTTAAATTTATCATACCGGAATCGACAGGGAAGGTAGATCATATCTCCGTATTCTCTGAACAGGATTCAATCAATAATATGGCTGGCTAAGATAAACAGTAATAGAAGGGCCTAATCTAGGAAGAGCAATGTTGCGGAGAAATCTGTGAATTGCTCTTTTTGTTTTGACTCGGCCTTTCCCACTGGAGTACAGGGAGGAACGCCTGATATAATTGAGCCATGAAGTGGATACGGGGAGAAGGTTTCTGCATGTTTCTGGAATTAAATGAGAGTGAATATAGAGTAACAGCTGATGGTATATCGATTGAATTGCTTCCCAAGGAGTTTATGCTGCTCCAGTTTCTGAACCGGAACCAGGGGCGAACGTTCAACCGGGAACAACTGCTCGATAAGGTGTGGCCGCTGGAATATCCGGTAGAGCGAACGGTGGATGATCATATTTACCGACTGCGCAAAAAACTTGCGAGTCTGCAAGGACTACACATCAAGACCGTTCGCGGTTATGGCTACAGTCTAAGTATGCAGGATTCTGCAGCGATGAAGATAGTTAATCCGACAACCAAGGATGCAGAACTGCATGATACGATGCGGGAATTGTTTGGGAAATATCACCTTTACGGTCAAGGGCGTTCGATGCTGACCCTTTCACGCCAGCAGGATATACTGGGCTATACAATGGATCCGTTCTATTCCGTGTGCATTCATTTTGTGCAAGGAGATTTGGAGTGGCTGCTGAACACAAGAGAAGCCGACATGCCTGAACGATTATATTTTCTGCTGTTATTTTATATTTTTACGGGTGAACCTAAGCTGAAGCTGGCCTTCTGTGAGCAGGTACTTGAGAAGAATATATTGCCGATGCCACAGCATAAAGAGCTGGAAATTCTCAATATTTTAGATTTGTATGTGCTGGCAGGGGAACCACACAAGGCGCTGGAACGTTTGAAGTTAACGCATAAGGTAATCGCCGAACCGGATTTTGAGGATTTCATCCCCGCAACATCCATCTCCGAGATGTTTGTTCATATCGTAGCTGGAACACCTGACGAAGAACTGGAACAGATGGCCGAAGGAATTGCTGAGCTCTTGCTGGCCAAGCCTTTTTTGCGTGAAATCGGCAGTTATAATGTGGTGAAGGGACTGTGGTATTTGCGGCGTAAGGCGTGGAAGGAGGCGGAGAGTCTAATGGACGAAGGTCTTCAGGTGCTGGATAGGTCCGGGTTTGTACCCATGCGGCTCTGTGCCTTGCACCGTATCGTTTGCTATTGTAATAACGTTCCAGGTAAGGAATCCTTGCGTCGTAAGTACTTAGGAATATTAGAAGAAGAGATGGAGGAGCTTGGTCTGAACCGGCTGCATCAGCCTCTGGAAACAACACTCCAAAATGTTCTGAAAGCCCTCTGATCTTTCTCTGACAATTCTCCATTACAGTAAGCGTAATAGGAGGAATGTTGGATGAAGACTTCAGTTCAAGCAGGAACAAGCCTGTTGAGTAACAAAATATACATGCGTGTCTACAGTGCCTTTGCCACTGCGACCTTTGGTGACTGGTTCGATGCATTAGCTATTCAGGTACTTGTAGGATACCGCTGGCAAGCCAGCCCATTGATGCTCGCCCTAATTCCGGTCTCGCTGGCTTTACCCGGTATTCTGCTGGGCTCCGTTGCCGGTGTGGCTGCCGACCGGCTGAACAAGCTGAAGCTGATGCGTATCTGTGATCTGCTCACCGCAATCCTGACCGTATTGGTGTTATTCGCTCCGAATATGCTGTGGCTGCTTCCCCTGCTGGCGTTGCGTGCAGCTATTTCCACCCTGAATGTGCCTGCGCAGCAGTCCTTGACCCGCAGCATCGTCAGGGAGGATCAGTTGCTGCAAGCAACCTCGCTGAATGGGATCGTCAATCAAGGCTCCAAAGTCGCTGGCCCTCTGCTGGGCGGTTTAGCGTTGTCGATTCTATCCCCGCAGTGGTGTATTTTGCTCAATGCGGGTTTCCGGACCTGTTCTTACTTGCTCTTGCTCACCGTTAAGAACATCCAGGCCGTAGAGGTGAACCCTGCATCTGCTGTGAAGGAGGAGTCTATTCCACTCCGCACGATGTGGAGGGAAGGCTGGAGCTTTATTTGGCGCAGCAGGCTGCTGTTGAACACAATGCTGTTCGGAGTAGTCGGCGCCCTTGCCATTCAGATGATCGATTTTCAATTCACCAGCCTCTTCAGATTGATTGCACCGGATAAGGAGTCTCTACTGGGCTGGCTTGTGGCGGCATCAGGTGCAGGTGCACTACTCTCGATTATGGCGATGAACAAAATAAACCACGGAGCAGGTTATGGCTGGAAGCTTGGAACCGGTTATGCCCTGCTGGGTGCTGCCTTCGGAGGTTTGGGACTACTTCAGCCGGGTGTCTCCATAACTCCAGTGCTGCTGTTGGGGTTCTTACTGGGCATTGGGAACGGAATGTTCATCATTACCTTCAATTATTGCCTTCAGAAAGAAACCCCTCCGCATATGACGGGCCGAATATTTGGGATTCAGAGTACCATTCTTAGTGGGGTAATGATTGGTGCTCCACTGCTTGGAGGTCTGTTGGTCCAAAATGCCGGGCCGAACCGCATCTTTGTGATCTTTGGGATCGTAATTGCAGTGATCGGTGGAGTTGGACTGCTCTTCGGACGAGTGCTCTGGCCAGTGGAGAAAGAGAATGAAGTGAGTAGTGAGGTTCCTTTTTAGATGAATAGATTCATAGGGGGAATTAAAAAGATGAGTGAATTCACATCGGGTACTATTTTGCTGGCAAAGGATAAAGAGGTCGTTAGAAAGCATGCAGTCAAGGGTTCGGTTTTGATGCAGCTGAACGACAAGTTTGTTGTTTATTTATCAGAAGATAATTATATAGGCGAAATAATACCTGAATCTATAATCCAGCTGTCACAAGAAATACCGCTTCTTTACTTCTATAATTTCGAGGATCATCAATGGGGCTACCGTTTGCTTGTGCAAGGGGAAGAAGTCGGGGATTTACATATTTCCTATGAATATGAGGAGGAAATAGCATATAGTTTTGCCAAGAAGAAGTACCCGGATATGAGGTTTAATGAACTGTACTTTGGAGGTTTGCTCGAAGAAATAAGAGAGGAACTGGGGGCTGGCTCCGTGTTCAAGGAAAGCTTTGAGGCAATCTTTAATAACTGTCATCCGGACCTGTTCAGCTTATTAGCTGTTTCCGATGAACAAATTTCCAGACTTAAAGAGATATTGAATACCGATTATATCAATCATGATATCAGTGAAGGGATGGAATTAGCAGACGAATTTAAAACCATCTTGGGCATCGAAGAGATGTCTTTCATCAGACATGAACGAGTGGTGGAATCTGGAGAATACGATGAGCTTTTCTAAATTTCATTCCCTACAGATTATAAAAGCGTACCGTATTCGCAGTCAGTATGTCTTCCGCTTGGCGGGGGAATATCCATGTTGCGCTCCCCAAGCTTCGGCAACAGCATGGATCATGGACGGATGAGTGGGGCGTCCGGCAAAAACACCCTCGAATGGCCATGGGCCATCCGTTTCAGCCATGACTAGCTCCGGTGGATAGCGGCGCGCAAGCTCCTGAATATCCGCTTCATACAGGATATCAGGGGTGAAGGAAATGAAATAGCCGCGAGCAATCATTCGCATTATTGCGGCTTCTGGCCCTTTGAACCAATGAAAATGGGCATGCTTAATGCCATGTTTCTCCAGCAGATCGCAGGCGATTAACGCGTCCTCATACACGGCATGCAGCACCACGGGCTTGTCCAGCCGGGCGGCAAGTCCGAGCAAGGTGTCCAGAAGCTCAATATAGGGTTCCATCTCAAAGGCTTCGCCACGTGTGAGGGCTTCGGCTCGTGAATAGTAGGGAAGACCGATCTCGCCTACAGCCACAAAGTCTGCTGTGGAACGGCTGCCGATCCACTCCAGCAGTGCCTTTAGTTCTTCCGTACTCGGTAGTGGCTGCTCGGGATGGAAGCCGTAAGCCGCTCTGATCACTCTGGGATAAACAGCTCTGAGTTGTTCGGTGCGCAGGCATGAGTCCAGATTCATGGAGACAGCAATCAATGCTTCAATATCATGTTCGGGTAGTTCGCTCAGCATTTGTTCTGCCACGGAAGAGTCATATTGTTCCAAATGAATATGAGCATCAATCATGAGTGCATTCTCCTTTGCGTCACAAGCACAAATCGCGCGCGCTCCAGACATTGGAGAGCGCGCGATTTATTATTGACCTAATAATATTTTGGTATAGGGTGAATCAATAGGAAGCATAATGACAGGCTCATTCTGTAACGTCGTCACATAACTTTGCAGGGTCCGATAAAAGCTATAGAACTCGGGATCTTTACCATAAGCAAGGTTATAGATCTTTGCGGCTTCTCCTTCACCCTCCGAGATGATCTGCTTGGCATCGGCTCTGGCCTGGGCTAGAAGCTCAGTGGATGTACGATCCGCTTTGGATGTTCTTTTACGTGATTCTTCGTCACCCTCGGATAAATAACGGGCAGCAATAGATTGACGGTCAGATATCATACGGTTATATACGCTCTGCTTATTTTCCTCTGGCAGATCCGTACGCTTGATGCGAACATCAATAACCTCGATCCCATATTCATCTCTCTTTAGAGCTTCAACCACGTCCTTGGTGATCTCATCATTAATGTTGCCGCGTTCTGTTTTTTCGCTAATGATATTATCGTAATTGACTTCCGATAGCTTCCGGCGAACCGAGTTGTAAACGGCTTCATCTAGCCGTTGCACACCGCCGCTAACCGACTGCACCGTTTTTAAGAATTGTGAAGCGTTTGTAATACGCCAAACGGTATAATTATCTACGACAATTGGCTTTTGATCCTTTGTTAAGATTGTCGTAGGACTGCTTTCATAGGTCATCTGATACTTAGGGAGCGTTGATGTATTCTCAATGAAAGGAATCTTTAACTTTAAGCCAGGTTCGGATACAGCTCTTATCGCTTCACCGAATCGGAGAACGACCTTATACTCGCCTTCCTTCACAACAAACAGAGAAGCGGATACCAAAATAAGTATGACTACGATAGGGGTTAGAATAAACCACTTTTTTCTCATTGTCCATCTCCTCCTTGTGGAGCTGTTGTCGCCGAAGGAGTGGTTGGGGTAGTAGATTTATTGGAACCGCTGCTCAACAACTCATTTAAGGGTAAATAATTAACGGTATCACTATTTGAATTTGTAATAATAATTTTGGCGTTTGGCAGTATTTTTTCCAACGTTTCCATGATCAGTCGGCTTTCGGTAACGCTGGAACTCTTCTTATACTCTGCATATATCGCATTAAATTGGGCCACGTCACCCTGTGCATTCAATACCCGCGCTTTCTTCTCACCCTCGGCGTTCTCGATCAGAGCTTGAGCTTCACCGCGTGCTTTAGGAATGAGATCGTTCTCATATTTCACCGCATTGTTAATTTTCGTGTTTTTCTCTTCCCGTGCATTCGTAACTTCACGGAATGCTTCCGTAACTTGTCCACTAGGCGGTTCTATATCTTGGAACTTAATATCAATGATCTGAATGCCGGTTTGGTATTTGGACTGCAGCTCCAACAGCTGAACTCTAACCTTGTCCTGTATGACCGTCTTGCCATCTGTAATCGCATAATCCAATTTCTCTGAACCAATTACGGAACGAATGGACGAAATCGAGGCATTGCGCAAAAATTGTTCAGGGTCATCGATATTGAACAGAAAATCGTGGATATTGCTTATTTTCCATTGCACGACAGCGTCGGCAGAGACGATATTCTCATCTCCGGTAATCATCATCGCTTCTTCTTCAACTTCAACAGTCTTACTTGATCCTTCTTCTTGACGATAACCGATATGAATTCTTTGCGTCAGCTCCGCTGGAACCGTTATAACCTGCTGAATCGGATAGGGCCATTTGAAATGCAAGCCTGCTGATGTTTCTTTGGAATACTTGCCGAAGGTTAGGATGGCAGCACGCTCTTGCTCTTGCACAGTGTAGAACGATGAATAGCCAATAATGAGAATGGCAGCTGCGGCAACACCGATAACAATCTTCTTTAATATTCCTGGCGGTAAGTCGGGCATCTGGCGACCCCTCATACTGTGGATCGAATTGTCATCTGGATTGAAACCCAATAATATCTCTCCTCCTGTTGTTAGAAATTATCAATATAGGAGGTAGTACGTATAAAGAGGGAAGAGGTTACTTTTTTTGAGAACGCTTCTCATTTATTATCAAAAGAGACACTGAGATCCTTGCACCCAAGCTCCATTTCACTTTCCTGGTTGTACGTAAGCTGCGTATTCTTCATTAGGTGCAAATTCAAGGGTTTCCAGTTCCATACCCTTGCCTCCCGGTTTGTAGACAAGCGTCAGATTCCCAATGCTCCAGAAGCTGATGTCCACACTAGTTTCAGCCTTGAGAGTCCCAGATTCTACATTGTAATAAGTAACGGCGCCAATCTCCGCTTGTTGTCCCCCATCGACATCTTCAGCAAGACCGGGAAGCCGCAAGGAAACACTGGAGGGCGTGGAGCCTTTAAGCTCAAGCTTGAGCAGCAGATCATCCTTGTTCTTTGTAACACTTGTGGTTACGTTGGCCGCTACCGCCTGTTCTGCAGAAGGTACTGTAATCTCCTGCCACTGCTGAGGTTTAATCACGTGGAGCTCCTGTGCGACAATCCCTGTACCCGTTCCGTTCGTCAGCACAACAATCGCTTCCGACTGACCGTCCTTATCTATGTCAGCGTAATAAAGCTGCGGAGGATTCGTTGGCAATCGCGGGCCTTGCCAAGGGAACGTATGACGCTCACCATTCACCTCAAGGATATATCCCTTGTAGGTTTCTCCTTCTTTGAGGGCTGCATATAGCTTGACCTTATTGTTCCCTTCTGCCAGAGCAAGTGGCTCGCGGGGAACTCTCACAGTAGTACTAACGCTGCCTGATGTAACCATAAGTACAGTATTTGCAGTGTTCAGCTGTACCTCAGCTCCCGAGAGACTGTTCAGCGAATCAGCTGGAATGTAGAGATGTCCGTTGCGCAGAATCGCCGGTGTTTCCATATCTTCATTGCCCGTCAGTAGGATATTTGTGTTGTTTCCATCCGTTAAAGTTAAGGTCTTAAGTGAATTATTCCATTTCAGCTCACAGCGGTAATATTCCAGCAGAACCCTTGCAGGGACATACAGAATATTACTGGAGTAAAAAGGATGAAGAGAGGTGAGGACCGACTGTCCATCGACCTCTAGATTTATTGTTGGTGTGGTGGATTGGGTCTTATCTATTGATGCGGGTGCTCCGCATCCAGCTAAAGAAAGCGCAAGGGCTCCGATAGCGATGAATTTATTCATGAAATTACCTCCAAGGATATGAGTCCAGTTCAGTAAAGTATAGAGTAAATCATCCTACTATAGGTCACTTTCTTTTAATATGGCAGTAACAAGCGTGTTACATGTTACGGATTAGGGGCTTTAGCGGCATTAAGTGCATTCTCCACAGCCTTTTTGATCACTTTACTGGAATTGGTCGCCCCCGCTATGGCATCTACCTGCAGCGTTTGCTGTTCTACAATTCGGTCTGTTATGACTTCGGCGGGTTTGCCTCTTTCAGTCTTATGCTTCAGCAGATCAATATGTATGATTTTCCCACTCTTCACTGTAACCGAGACTTTGGCATAGATGAAGTCCACATTGTATTCCCCAATATAGCTTCCGTCGGGGATGCTGCTGAACTCGATATTTTGAACCGTTATATGACTGACTTTATTCTGATAACTATGGACTCTGTACAGATAGATAAGGAGACCGGAAAGAGCAATAATGACTAGCAGCACACCGAGCTTGATCAGCCGTTTCTTCATTTTTTTATCACCATCCCGCTCAATAATTGAAAACCGTATTCCAACAGTTCACTACTCGAAATATTCATCGTCTCTTCGATATAGCTGCTTTTACGATTTGCAAGAAGGATGAGCGACGAAAGGCTGGACCAATAGATAAAGATCGTCGGCTTCACTAGAAGCTCCGGCTGTAATACACCCTCTCTTTTGCCATTCTCCAGAAGGTCTTCCAAGATAACATTAATTTCTTCCCCCACCCGAAAAATATCTTGTTCCACCTGAGACCCACTCAGCGCTTGTAACGGCCTGGTCTGAAAATTCACAATCGCAGCGAAATGAAAAGGAGTGGCTATGTAATAATCGACGAGCTTCTGGCACAGTGCCCGATATCTGGAGAGGAACCCCACTTGTGCGTCCAATTCCTCAGTAATATAGTCCTTCAGCAGGGTAATGCCCTTTAAGATAATTAAATAATAGATTTCTTCCTTGCTGCCAAAATAGACGTAAACCGTACGTTTGCTATATTCAGCTATGCTAGCGATTTCATCCATCGTTGTCGCTTCGACCCCTTTTTCCGCAAACAATCCTTCCGCCGCCAACAGAATATTCTCCTTATGCATTGCTGCAATAACATCCTTACGAGCTGATCTGTCCATTCTCGCCCTCCTGTACTATAAAGTAAACTTACAGTTTACTTTTTGCATAATGTAAAAATATCACTTTGGTGGTCTCATGTAAATAGGTGATTTCCCACGCTCTACTTCTGGGAACGGTTAGGATGTTGAATTTGTTCACCATTAAGCAAAAGCTTCACTAGGCGGAATCTAGTCTGTGATTTATGATCGAAACGATTAATGAACACGCTTCCAAACCTATATAAGGAGTGATTGTGTGGGAATTTTTGGAAAGATGACTAGTCAGGGATGGAAAGACACTAGGAAACAGGTATTGGCGGTACTTAGCTTGCTTCTTCTTTTCTTCAGTTTTCCGTTATATTCAGGGCAAGCCCAGGCTGCTTCGGTAACGATTACGAATGGACCGGTCTGGAATGATACCACCGGTGGAACCATTCAAGCTCATGGCGGTTCTGTAATAAAGGTTGGCAGTACCTATTATTGGTTTGGTGAAGATAAGCTGCACAATGCTGCATCCTTTCGGAATGTGGTCTGCTATTCTTCGACCGATCTTAAGAATTGGAAGTGGGTCAGCTATCCGCTCAAGCCTAGCTCCAACACGGAGTTAGCCAATAGCAAGGTAGAACGTCCCAAGGTCATCTATAATGAGTCGACCAGCAAATACGTCATGTGGATGCATTATGAGAATGCGTCTGACTACTCTCTTGGCCGTGTGGCCGTCGCTACCAGTGATACGGTTTCGGGCAGCTATACCTATCAGGGCAGCTTCCGCCCACTCGGCTATGAATCAAGGGATATGACGATATTTAAAGATGATGACGGCAGTGCCTATCTGATCAGCGCTTCTAATTCTGGCGGCGGAGCTAACGATTCGCTTGCATCTTTTAAGCTGACAGACGATTATCTGGGTGTTTCCACATTTTTGGGCTGGGTGGCCCCAAGCGGACATCGTGAAGCACCTGAGGTTGCCAAACAAGGTGGTAAATATTTTCTCATAACCTCCGGTGCGTCTGGCTGGTATCCAAATCAGGCTAAGTATATGACAGCCAGCTCGATGAGCGGCCCTTGGTCAGCTTTGCAGAATCTGGGGAACTCGTCAGCCTTCTTTTCACAGTCGAATTACATTTTGCCGGTACAAGGAACTTCCGCGACTACCTATATTTACATGGGGAATCGTTGGAATTCGAGTCTCCTGGGTGACTCCAGATATATCTGGTTGCCTCTTACCCTGAGCGGCTCAGCGGGAACAGCCTCCTTGGAATGGCAGAGCAGTTGGGGGATAGATGCAGCTACCGGGGTAGTTACGCTGCCTGCACTAACCAATCTCTCAGCGGGGAAAAGTGCCACGGCAAGCTCATCTGCGTCTGGTTATGAGGCCAGCAGAGCGAATGATGGGAATTATCAAACGGAATGGAAGGCCAGCGCAGTCACTTGGCCGTCTTGGTGGCAGGTGGATCTAGGGGCAACGAAGACGGTGAAGGAAGTGGATATTTCGTGGTTTCTCTACAATGGCTCTGAAGCCTACCATCAGTACACGATTCAGTACAGCACGAACGGAACCACTTGGACGACTATAGACCGTACGAGTAATACAACCTATGGTTTTACAACAGATACAGTTAATTTCAGTGCCAGATACGTCAGGATTAACCTTGTGAATGCGGTGCTATGGAATAATCCGAACAATTGGTATACGCCGACTCTTTATGAAGTGAAGCTGCTGGGGAACTAGATTCTAGCGAAATAATTAAGCTGTGAATTCAAAAGAGGCAGTACAAGAGCGAATCCTCTTGTACTGCCTCTTTTGGTATGTCGGGTACTTATCTAGTAGGAACACACCAGCACTTACTGCTGACTTGCTATTGTTAACAGTCTTCGAGTGGAGCAGTGACAGCTGCTGAATAGACGTTTCTTTTGTGGAATGAAGCATAAATCATCGAGCAGATAATGGCGATAACCGCCATGACTGTCATCCCCCAGAAAATATGGGAATAGGCCGTCGCAAGGGGAAGAGAGCTCTGAGCGTTCAGCGCAATACTGGTCATGGTAACACTGAAGGCACCCCCGAAGAACTGGACTAGCTGGAAAAAGCCCATGCCTGCGCCGATTTCATCAACATGCAGGATATCCGAAATTTGATTAGATACACTAGTTGTCAGTGTGGAGAAACCGACGCTTAGCAAGATATAGACACTCATGATGGCATAAAATGACGTTCCGGCTGAAAGAGCAAACAGCGCTGCAGCCGAGAGCAGCAGCCAAGGGGAGAACCTGATGAACAGTCCGTTGCCGTAGCGGTTAATGATTCGTCCAACCCGGTTGGAGAGCAGCATGGACACAATGGCACCAGGGAAAATAACCAAACCCGATTGTGCCGGTGTCAGACCATATAGGTGTGCCAGTACCTGCGGGAGCAAATAGAGTGTGGCAAAGTTGTTGATATAGGACACGATGCCTAGTGTTATCAGTGACATATACGTTTTGTTGCGAAAAAGGGACGGCTGCACAAATGGGTTCTGTGCACGGTGAATCCGCACCCAGAACAGAATCAGGGATACGACTCCGATAATAAGCAGAATCCAAGAGCGGCTGGTCAGGAACAGCAGAACACCAGTTGTCCCGATACCGATGAATACGGCACCTAGCAGATCGAAGGTACCCTTCTGTGGTTGCTCCTTAGGAATTAAACGGTAAAAGACAGGGATAAGCAGCAAAGAAATCCCAGTGATAATGAATAGGTCATGCCAGCCCAGATACTGAGTTACAGTACCCCCAACTACTGGCCCTAGACCGAGTCCAAGGGAGCTGGCGGAGATTACTACAGCCATCGAGTTCCCCCGGCGTTCTGCTGGAATATATCTGGTGATAAGCACGATCGCGAGGCCTGGCACAGAAGCCGCCCCCGCAGCTTGCAGCAGTCTTGCGGAGAGCAGCACGATAAAGCTGTCGCTGAATAGCCCGATCACGGAAGCCGCTCCGAACAAGCTAAGACCTATGGTAAACAAGGTGCGGATGGGAATGAAGTCGGACAGCCTGGAGAAAGTGATCGACATAATCGCGAATATGATCGAGTATCCGGTGACAATCCAGGAAGAGGCTATATTGGATAGAGCAAATTCTTTTGTGATTTGCGGCAGAGCCAGATTAAACATCATCGTATTCATAACGATAAGGATAATAATGAACCCGAGCATAGAAACAATAAGACCTTCACGGAATACATATTCCTTCTCGGCTACTGCAGGTGAAGCGTTAGACTGACTCATAAACCCTCCTAATCCTAGATCATTTTATTATTGTTGTACTAATATCATAGAACATTAGTAATATAGCATGGGATATGTTAATATTCAATCAGTAGTTATTCAAGAAGGAGATGTAAGCGCTTTGAAAATATTGCATCATCCACAAATAGAGGATATGCAGCTAAGCTCCGTACTGCATGCCTTAAGTGACCCCGTGCGGTTGCAGATTATCAGTGACATCGCCGCCGGTGGTGAGCAGCCCTGCAACAATTTTGATGTGCCGATCGCTAAATCAACCTTGACTCATCATATCCGCACGCTGCGGGAAGCAGGAGTTATACAGGTTCGAGTTCAGGGCACGCAGCATATTATTGCGCTGAGGTCCGAGGATTTGAACACTTGTTTCCCGGGACTGCTAGCCGCCATATTGAGTGTGGGAAAGAATACCACTACGTAAGAGAGTACACCCAAGAAGTTCACGGCTATGCTGTCCATCAAAGGACGGCGCAGCCGTGAGCTTCTTTATGACGAACAGTTCCGTTTCTCCACAATCCCAGCAAACGGAGTAACTCAGACCTCCAGACCTCCAGACCTCCAGACCTCTCATCGCGTTTAGACTATGCGTATAAATTTAACATTAATTTCTGCCGTTAATTAAGCTGGTTCGGGTGGCGAAAATTTTGAAATGGAACAATTAGAGGTACAAATTCATGCAAAACCCAAATATGCAGTGGAAGAATTCGAATGAACAATGTGCTAAACATACAAAGCTCGAATAGTTTTGCAGTTCGACTTGGCGGACTGTAGAGCCGTTATTTCACTTTCCAGGGGGTGTGGGGAACAGGAAGCGGACTCAGAAGGCGTTATTGGAGCGAAAACAGGTTCTTTTTAGAGGAAATCTATGCAATAGCGTCACTGGAGTCCGCCAAACATCCAAATCGGTTGATTTCGAGTAAATAGAGGCTTCTCTGTCCGGTTCCCGACGGGTGCTCTCTTTTCGATCAAACAAGCTACCTTGGTTTTTCTATGTGGTCCACTCCACGAGCCACAAATAAATCGAACGATATATTCTATACTTGCCAATATATAGTGTATGACCGAAGGAGGAATGACGGATGAATCATCCAGATGAATATTCGCAGCTCATCGCGCTTGTGCTTGCCGGCAGCCGTGAAGCGTACAGTGAGCTATATGAGAGAACCATTCGGGATGTTTATCCAACCGTTCATTTCCTCGTTCGCGAACCTAGTGATACAGATGATGTCGTTCAGGAGATTTATATTCAGCTCTACCGGTCTCTGGGGCAATTTGACGTAAACCGTCCTTTTCGTCCCTGGCTAATGGGTCTGGCTATGCGGCAAATTCATGCTTATCGAAGAAAGAGCTGGAGTCACTTCCGTATCCTCAAAAAAGCGGAGCAGGTGGAGCAAGGGATAGAATACGATTTCTCTAGCAAGATAGTGGATAAAATATCCTATCAGCCCTTACTTGCTAGTGTAGATCGTCTACCCTACAAGCTGAAGCAAGCCGTCATCCTGCACTATTTGAATGAATACTCCCAAGAGGAAATTTCGGTGATTCTCAGCATTCCGCTCGGAACCGTGAAATCTCGCATTCATGGGGCTCTACAGAAGCTGAGGCAGAAGCAAAAGACCAACATTCTTGTAAGGGGAAAGGTGGAGGATCTGCATGAATCTTGAAGAAGAGCTGCGCACAGTCTTACGGGAAGAAACCAGGAATTGGATAGCTCCACCCGAACTGCAAGGGAAAATACTGAAGCAGGTACTATCGACGCAAGGGGGAAGACGAATGAAAAAATGGCTCGTGGCTAGCATTGTGGCGGTTTCACTGTTAATTCCTACAGGGGCGTATGCTGGATACCATTACTTAGCTGATTCCATCTACGGTTCGCAGGACAATGTCACGCAAATCGGAGCTACACAGCAGAAATATGATGAACTTGAGGCCAAGCTGCAGAAGGCCAAACAAAGCTTTAGTGAGCAGGAGTTTACCCAACTAATGGATCTGTTGAAGAAATTGGGTAGCTATAATCTGAAGATTGCCGATGCAGAGGGGGGACTTCATCCTGAGCAGTTAAGCGCTGACGATCAGAAATCCTACAAGAGTCTGACCGCTGAGCTTGAGCCGTATTTTGCACAATTAGATGTAGCAAGAGCAACGTTGGGGGCGGTGCCAACACTAACCTTTGACACTCTCTGGAATGAGCAACGGAAGAAGGCAGAACAAATTCTCAGCCAACCAGAGCTCGCTGCTGTCGAGGCAATAATCAACGAGCTGAAAGTTTATGATGCCAAAACGCTTGACCCGGATGGCAGTATTCATACTGATAGGCTGTCAGAGGCTGACCTGATAAATCAGAAGCAACTGATAGAACAGCTTAGTCCTTATATGAAAAAGCTAGGTATTATGTTTAAGCCGAGCTCATGAATGATTGGGTGAAGGTTGTAAGCTGCTTCGGGTACTCTACCGAAGCAGCTTTTTTAATATGTATCCAACTACTGATTAGTGTAATTTGATCCCTTCAAAGGCAGCGGTAGTCAAATCTTGTATAAAGGTATCGTCCAGCTGTTCACCGGTTAGTAATAGTCTATAGAAAATGGGTCCGTAGATCAGATCAATACTCAATTCAATATTAAGCTGTTCCGGCAGTTCTTTCCGCTGAACCCCTCGTTCTAGAAGCTGTCGTGCCTCTAGTCGACGGGGATTGACATATCTACTCCGATAGGCCTCAGCCAACCCCGGATCAAATTGTCCTTCACCTATGATTTCTGTTATAACTTTACCTTCCGGGCTGGTCAGAAATCTGGCCAGATTCGTAGCATGAATTAATATATCACTGAATACGGAGCCCGTATCAGGTACAGGCAGTCTTGCCGCAGCAGCAGACAGGAAGCCATCCATAATAACGGCTGCTTTGTTCGGCCACCATTTATAAATGGTGGCTTTGCTTACTTGCGCACGTTCTGCAATTTTCTCCACCGTTACAGCCCCGAAGCCTGTTTCCAGTAGTAAGTCATATGAGGCGGTAAGAATAGCCTTCTCCGCTTCAGCGTTGCGTGGTCGCCCTCTTTTGATGTTCACGGTATACCCTCCTTGAGTATCTTTCTGTCAAATCAGATGCAAGCTATATTTACATTATAAATTTTTAAAAAGCTATTTACAATACTAAACGTTCAGTATATTATATGGATATGAATTAATGAACTGTACGTTCAGTATTGTATTGATCCGGATTGATCGATGTAACCATTTTTAACGTGAGTGTCCAACAGGTATTTAAAATAAGGGGGAGTTAGAATGAATTATTCCACATCTGAAGGCAAACGTATTCCGAGTTGGATCATATTTCTGTTAGCGACGGCGTGTGGTCTGATTGTGGCTAATCTGTATTATGCACAAACTTTGGTAGGACCGATTAGTACGGCTACGGGCCTTTCGCCCGGGGCGGCAGGTTTAATTGTGACGGTGACTCAAATTGGTTATGTGTTGGGGCTGCTGTTTATCGTCCCGCTTAGTGATATTATCGAGAATCGGCGTTTGGTGGTATTGTCGCTGGTTATCGTAATTGCCGCATTGGTTGCAGCAACCCTGGCATCGAATGCCCTCCTGTTCCTAACAGCCTCTTTATTTATCGGACTAGGATCAGTAGCTGCCCAGATACTGGTGCCGTATGCTACCTACCTATCCTCAGAAGAGCAGCGTGGCCGTGTAGTGGGCAATGTAATGAGTGGTCTATTGCTGGGGATTATGTTTGCCCGGCCGGTTGCCAGCTTCGTCTCGGGACTCTGGAGCTGGCATGCGATCTTTGCGATATCTGCAGTAGTTATTGCGCTGCTGACGATTCTATTGTCGCGGGTTCTTCCTAAGCGCCAGCCTATGCCTACCATGAATTACGGCGGACTGATACGTTCACTGGGAACTCTACTGAAGAACACACCTATACTGCGCCGCCGTGCGTTCTATCAAGCCAGTTTATTCGGCACCTTCAGCCTGTTCTGGACTACAGTCTCTCTGCGGCTGTCCGATACTTTTCACCTGACCCAGCAAGGCATTGCCTTGTTTGCCTTGGCAGGTGTGGCTGGGGCAGTAGCGGCCCCCATCTCCGGCAGATGGGCTGACCGCGGCTGGACAAGAACGCTTACCGGGTTTGCGTTTGTGCTTGCAACTGCAGCCTTCTTGCTGGCCTATCTATTTCAAGGTGATTCCAATACGGCTCTCGCGCTGCTGGTTCTGGCGGCAATTATGCTGGATATGGGCGTTTCGGGGAATCTGGTGCTTGGTCAGCGGGCGATCTATTCGCTAGGCAGCGCAGCGAGAGGACGGTTGAACGGACTGTTTATGGCGATTTTCTTTGTGGGGGGAGCCATTGGCTCATCGCTGGGAGCCTGGTCATATGCGTATGGCGGCTGGGGGTTAACCGTTCTAATAGGAATGGCGATTCCCTTCCTGGCTTTTCTATACTTTTTAACAGAGAAAAAACAAGCGTAACGATTGAGAAAGGAAATATAGTATATAGCTAAAATCATATAGGACTCCTAGTAGCCAGCTCGTTGATTGAGTTGGCTATTTGCATTCTACTCTAAGTAAGGTTTTTTGTTGTTGACCCCACGCTTGTCATGCCCGTCTGCATATTGCGGCCAAGTCCCTCATAGACATGTACTAATCAAGGCAATCAAAACAGGTTAAGGGGATGATGTCATGCGCCGGATAACATGGGTACTCGCGATTATGATGAGCGTGGCCCTGATCATGACGGGGTGCGGGAAAAAGGATGCCGCTTCCGTGGTCAAGGATTTGAACAACGTGGCCGACAAGTTGGAGAGCAAGCAGGGGGCGTACCAAGGATCGGGCACCATGACTCTGTACACCGGCGAGCAGCCGCAGGAGTATAAGGTGGAGGTATGGTACAAGAATCCTTCCTATTACCGGATCAGTCTGGCGAATGTGCAGAAGGATATCACGCAGATTGTGCTGCGCAATGATGAGGGCGTATTCGTGCTTACGCCAAGCCTGAATAAGAGCTTCCGCTTCCAGAGCGACTGGCCGGACAATCAAGGTCAGGTCTATCTATACCAGACGCTCGTTCGCGGCATTGTCTCCGATAATAACCGCCAGTTCGTGGCGGATGGAGATAATTATGTATTTGAAGTAGCGGCGAATTATCAGAGCAGTGCGCTTGTGCGCCAGAAGATTTGGCTGGATAAGAAGAGCTATGCACCGAAGCAGGTACAGGTCTCTGATTCTGAAGCCAAGGTTGTGGTAGATGTGAAGTTCGACAACTTCAAATTTGATCCAGAGTTTACCAAGGATTCTTTTGATATGCAAAAGAATATGACTGCGGGAACGGCTTCGGAAAGCACGGTAGCCGAGGTTGATGAGAACGGCAATCCGGTCGTAGTGCCGGAGGGACAAGAACAGTCAGCGCCGCAGGTTACTGCAGAGCTTGGTGATTTTGGCATCATTGAGCCTGGCTATGTACCATCCGGGGTTGAGTTCAAGGACTCTAACAAAATCGAGAGCAGTAAGGATCACGCAGTTCTCATCCGGTATGACGGAATTTACCAATATACCATCATGGAATCCCGCCCACTGGACCGTGCGGTGTCGCTGGCTCCCGGAAGTGTGATTGATCTCGGGTTTACCGTAGGCCTATTGAGTGGGGATGAACAGCAGACTTTGACCTGGATGAACGAGGGAGTAGAGTACCGGATTACCAGTGCAAATCTGCCAGTTAGCGAAATGATGCAAATTGCCGCTTCTATGGAGGAACAATCGGGTAAATAATAAAAAGTAGACGGATGTTACGTTTAATGGGGTTCTTCCCTCTACAACGTGGCGTCCGTTTTCCTTTTTTGTTGATGCCGTCGAGGTCCCTCAGATTTTAAGCAAAAGATAGTTCAGCTTTCATTGACAGCCACCTTCAGTTAGCATTAACATTAATAGTAAGACAATGATCAATGCGATACTGTATGACGTTTTACTAAAATGTAAGAAGGTGACTTTGAAGTGCAAGCAAGCTATCGACCGACAGTAGCCGAGATTAATCTGGATGATTTGCGTGCCAATTACGAGGCCTTTCGCTCGGTATTACCGGCAGAGACCAAGTTTATGGGATGCGTCAAAGGAAATGCGTACGGCCATGGAGCAGTGGAAGTGACACGGGAGCTGGAACGACTCGGAGCAGATTATGTTAGTGTGGCCTTTCTGGATGAAGCATTAGAGCTGCGTCAGGCGGGAATACTGATTCCTATACTGGTGCTTGGCTATACATCTCCAGAAGGGATAATCGTAGCCTGGGAGAATCATGTAACCGTAACACTATTCACCCCGGAAGTACTGGAAGCAGTAAGGCAGCTTCCAAGACATTCGGAGCATCGGCTGAAGGTGCACATCAAGATTGATAGCGGGATGGGACGGCTGGGTCTTTTGCCAGCTGATGCACCTGCATTCATCGCTGAAGTGCAGTCTGTAGCGCAAGCGGAGCTGGAGGGCATGTTCACCCATTTTGCCAAGGCAGACGAACAAGACAAAAGCTATACATTGATGCAGCACCGACGGTTTATGGGCGTAGTGGAAGCGCTTCGGGAACAGGAAATTGAAATCCCGATCATACATACGGGCAATAGCGCTACTGCCATAGATACACCTCTTCTTTCCTGCAATATGGTGCGTATAGGCATCAGCTTGTACGGATTCTATCCATCATCCGAGGTTAACCGTCAGCCGGTCGTCTTACATCCGGTAATGACGCTGAAGACGCAGGCTGTTTATGTCAAGAACCTGCCGCCCGATTGGGGCATCAGCTATGGAGCCAAGTACATCACAGACAGCGTTGAGAGAATTGCAACGTTGCCTGTGGGGTACGCAGATGGATACTCCCGCATGCTAACAGGCAAAGCGGAGGTGTTAATACGCGGACGCCGCGTCCCTATCGTCGGAACCATCTGCATGGACCAATGTATGGTATCGCTCAAATCTTTCGCTGAAGAAGCAGAACAAATCAAAGCTGGCGAAGAGGTTGTACTCATCGGCCGCCAAGCTGACGTGGCTATCACGGCAGACGAGCTGGCTCTCCATCTTGGAACGATTCACTACGAGGTTATTTGTATGCTGGCCCACCGAGTGCCCCGCGTATATATACGCGAAGGCTTGCTTCCGAACCTGGTGAATGCCTTGCTGCAGCCGGAAAGTTCTGACAGTGATTCTTTTGCAGGGAATAAATAGCAGGAATTAGATTGTATACGACTGTGTGATCTATAGTCTATACGAACCGCCATATCTAGTTTATAATGGGATGCAGCATACTTGATATACTGGCGGCATATATTCCTTGTATAAAATTCCTTGTATAATGTAACACTGGAACACAAGGGCAGAAGGTTTGTGGGGGTGGAAGAGAAGGTGGCCAATTTGCAGAACACCAAAAGAATCATGATCAGCTTGCCCGATCATCTCTTACAGGAAGTGGATGGAATCGTTCAATTAGAGAATTCCAACCGGAGTGAATTGATCAGGCAGGCCATGAAGCTGTACTTAAGCGAACGGAGGAAACGTTCCATTCGTGAGTCCATGCAGCGTGGCTATATGGAAATGGCCAAGATCAACTTGACCATGGCATGCGAGGCGTTCCTCGCTGAGGAAGATGCAGACAGTACTCTTGGCCGCTTAGTAAGCGGGGTGTAAACATTGATCGTTAAACGCGGCGACGTTTTTTTTGCCGACCTATCGCCTG
Organism: Paenibacillus sp. 19GGS1-52; assembly: GCF_022369515.1. Lineage (NCBI taxonomy): Bacteria > Bacillati > Bacillota > Bacilli > Caryophanales > Paenibacillaceae > Paenibacillus > Paenibacillus sp. 19GGS1-52. The sequence continues at coordinate 5,726,357 of NZ_CP059724.1, read as the reverse complement.
TAGTAGGTTCCGAACAAGGCGGAGTTAGGCCAGTTCTGGTGATTCAGAACGATATTGGTAATCGCTTCAGTCCAACGGTAATTGTGGCAGCGATCACTGCACAGATTCAGAAGGCGAAACTACCGACGCATGTAGAAATTGATGCGGCTGCTCACGGCTTTGACCGGGATTCTGTTATTTTGCTGGAGCAGGTTCGAACCATTGACAAACAACGTTTAACTGATAAGATCACCCACCTCGACGATGAGACCATGAAGAAGGTGGATGATTCGCTACAGATCAGCCTTGGTTTGATTGATTTCTAAAGTCGGGCAAGGCTTATAGATAGTGAATAACCGTGAAGACGCATTGGGGTTGAACCCGTGCGTCTTTTTGATTTTTATTGTAAACTGAGAAATAAACTGTATACGTTTCTGTATATGATATGTCTTCACTTTTCGCAACTTTTCGGTTAGTATTAGACCGTATGGTCGGTCTAGGAGGTGATGGAATGCTTGGCAGCAAAGGACGTTCGGACGGGGAAGAGACAAAGAAACGAATTGTACAGAAGGCAACACAGCTATTTGTGCAGAAGGGCTACGGAGCCGTTACTATGAATGAGGTATGTGTTACGGCGAATGTCAGTAAAGGGAGTCTTTATCATCATTTTTCGAGCAAGGAAGAACTGTTCCTATATGTGGTTGAAGAGGATACGAAGCAATGGCTGCAGGAGTGGGATCACAAGCGAAGCGAGACTACTGGCATAGAGGAGCGGTTCTATGCACTGGCTGAGCACTACGCACTTGATTTTCAGAATCCGCTGATTCGGGCGTTGGAGGAATTCTCCAGAAGCAGAACACATCCGCCAGAGATTATGGAGCGGCTTGCCCTAATATACGCCTCTACCTTGCGGGCCTCCCGAGAACTTCTGCAAGAAGGAATAGATACGAATTATCTCCTGACAGGAGATTTAGAGAACTATGTAATTATTGTGAATGGCATGCTTGAAGGTATCGGAAGAGTCGCTGAGATCTCCGTTCATGCGAAGACACCGGAAGATATCATGAAATATTATCGAGAAGCCGTTAGGTTACTATTGCAAGGGATGCGTACCCACTAAACGAAGAAATACGGAGGAGCGCGGGAGAAGCTTTAGGTTTATGCAGGAATAGAGGCAGAAGTTTCTCCAAGATACCTGGCAGGGTGTTCCTTTGCTCTTAAATAGACCGGATGGTCGGTCTAGCGGACATCAATATGAAAAATTGAATAACTATATAAGTTGAACTAAAAAACTTGAGAAAAGGTAAAAGTAACGGAGGAGAAGTCCAAATATTCACCGCAGTTACGATTAAAGCCGATTTAGGGTAATCATAAGTTTAACTTATATAAGAACAACGGAGGTCATTACAATGTCATTACTGCTTAGAAACAGGGGCGCAATGCTGCTGCTCATGCTTAATATTTTTCTTGCATTTACCGGAATTGGATTAGTAGTGCCTATTATGCCTACCTACATGAATGAGCTTCATATGAGCGGACAGGTCGTAGGGCTTTTAGTGGCAGCATTCTCGCTGGCTCAATTAGTAATATCACCATTCGCAGGCAGATTGTCCGACGCTATCGGCAGAAAAAAAGTGATTGTAGCTGGTCTGATTATCTTTTCCTTCTCAGAGCTGCTGTTTGGTCTGGCCAATGAGACATGGATCTTATTCGCTTCCAGAATGTTGGGCGGCATTGGGGCTGCTCTGATCATGCCTGCAGTGATGGCATATACGGCGGACACAACCTCAGTGGAGGAACGGGCAAAAGGAATGGGATATATCAATGCAGCGATTACCACCGGATTTATTATCGGCCCTGGCCTCGGCGGGTATATTGCGGAGTTCGGCATACGTATTCCCTTTTTCTTCGCCGCGGGAGCAGCGGCGGTTGCTGCGTTACTGACGATTGCTATATTGCCGGAGTCGCTCACCGTGGAGCAGCGCAAAGAGATGCAGGCTTCTACAGGAAATAAGGAGAGTCTGGTGATGCAGCTTGTACGTTCTTACCGGGAACCTTACTTTTTGGGACTGGTCATTGTGTTCGTCCTTTCTTTTGGATTAGCCAATTATGAGACGGTATTCGGGTTGTTTGTAGATCATAAATTTGGTTTTACACCCAAGGATATTGCTTTTGTGATCACTTTTGGCTCCATTGCCGGAGCGGTTGTGCAAGTCACCTTCTTTGGTTGGATCTTGAACCGCTTCGGGGAGAATAAAGTGATTTCCAGCTGTCTGCTGATCGCAGGCCTGTTTATTCTGCTGACGCTGTTTGTGAACAGCTTTTGGGCTATTATTGTTGTTACTTTTATTGTGTTTTTTGCTACAGATATTTTACGTCCGGCAGTGAGCACACAGCTATCCAAACTGGCTGGGGAGAAGCAGGGTTTTGTAGCGGGTATGAACTCGGCTTACACCAGTCTCGGGAATATCGCTGGACCGGTAATCGCCGGCTACCTATTCGATTTGAATATTAATTATCCCTATATGGCGGCTGCGCTGGTTCTGGGTTTATGTTGTGTGTTATCGCTTGGTTCTGGCAGGAAGAGACTTCGGCAGCAAGGATAATATATGGAAAAGGAACGGGAAATGAAAGGATAAACTCTGAGTTAGAGTTTTGGTACAGCGCTAATTTGTGATACTATTTTAGATATGAATTAACGAAAAGACAGACAGGTGTAAGGAAAGAGGGATACTATTGGCTGTAGAGAATAATAACGCGGGTATCGTGACAGAGGAAGCGAACGTCAAGCGCGAGCAGGAACTAATCACTGTGGCTATCGCCAAGGAGCTTGGGATCAGCCTGGGACAGGTACGGACAACGGTAGGACTGCTCGATGAGGGGAATACGATTCCCTTTATCGCCAGATACCGTAAGGAAATGACCGGCGAGCTTGATGAGAATGTGCTGCGTGATATCGAGGAACGCCTTGGGTATCTGCGCAATCTGGGTGAACGCAAGAAGGATGTTATCCGCAATATTGAAGAGCAGGGCAAGCTAACCAAGGAGCTGCATGAACAAATCATGAACGCGGTTAAGCTTCAGGAAGTGGAGGATTTGTACCGTCCGTTCCGCCAGAAGCGCAAGACGCGGGCCAGTGTCGCCAAAGAAAAGGGACTGGAGCCCTTGGCCAACTGGATTATGGAGCAGCGCAGACAAGGCTTGCCGGCTGAAGAAGCGGTAAAGTATATAGATGTAGATAAAGGTGTGGAGTCAGCAGATCTAGCACTGCAAGGTGCCATGGATATCATTGCTGAGAATATAGCGGATGATCCGACTATTCGTTCTTGGGTCCGCCAATATACTTCCAGCCAAGGCGTGCTTGTATCCGAGGCTAAGGATGCCAAGCAGGAATCCGTATATGAGAATTACTATAGTTACAGGGAACCTGTACATAAAATGCCGCCGCACCGTATTCTGGCCATTAACCGGGGTGAACGGGAGAATGTGCTGAAGGTGGGACTTGAAGTCATTGCCGATAAGCTCCACGCCTTTATTGGGCGGAAGATTATTAAAGGGCCGTCGCCAGTGAAGGATTTGCTGGATGCTGTCATTGAGGATTCCTATAAACGGCTAATTGCTCCGTCTGTAGAGCGTGAAGTGCGGGGAGAAATGACAGAGAAGGGCGATAAACAAGCTATTACCATCTTCTCCGGCAACTTGCGCAGCCTGCTGCTGCAGCCACCGGTTAAAGGACGCTGTGTACTGGGCGTAGACCCTGCCTACCGTACTGGCTGCAAGCTGGCGGTTGTAGATGATACCGGCAAGCTGCTGGAGGTAGCCGTGACCTACCCAACGCCGCCGCATAACAAAACCGTCGAAGCTGCAGCCAAGTTCAAAGAGCTTATTAAGAAGTACGGCATTCAGCTGATCGTTATCGGTAACGGTACAGGCTCACGGGAGACCGAACAATTCACAGCTGAGGTTATTGCTGATATTGGGAATCCAGAGCTGGCTTACCTGATCGTTAATGAAGCTGGGGCGAGCGTTTATTCCGCCTCCAAGCTGGCCCAAGAGGAATTCCCAGATCTGGATGTGTCGGAGCGCAGTGCTGCTTCTATCGCCCGCCGTGTGCAAGATCCGCTGGCAGAGCTGGTGAAGATTGATCCGAAGGCCATCGGTGTAGGGCAATACCAGCATGACGTTTCCCAGAAGCATCTGGAGGAGAGTCTGAAGGCTGTTGTTGAGTCTGCAGTTAACCATGTTGGAGTAGATGTGAACACGGCATCCCCATCCTTGTTGTCGTACGTTGCCGGGATTAATGGGACGATTGCCAAGAACATCGTCAAATTCCGTGAGGAGAACGGCAAGTTCACCACCCGCAAGCAGCTGCAAAAGGTACCGCGCCTAGGTGCCAAATCCTATGAGCAGTGCATCGGATTTCTACGGATTCCTGGCGGTGACAATACGCTGGATCGTACGCCGATCCATCCCGAATCCTATTCCGTGGTGGATCGCCTGTTCCGTGAACTGAAGCTGGACGTCAACAGTCTGGGCAGCAAGGAAGTGGCTTCGCAACTGGAGCTTGAGGCACAGCATGCCGAAGAGCTGGCTGTGAAGCTGGATGTCGGCGTGCCTACACTGCGCGACATTCTGGAGAGTCTGCAGCGTCCGGGTCGCGATCCGCGCGAGGAGCTGCCTCTGCCGATCTTCCGCACCGATGTGCTGAAGATCGAGGATCTAGTTCCCGGCATGGAGATGCAGGGAACCGTCCGCAATGTTATCGATTTCGGCGCCTTCGTCGATATCGGCATCAAGAACGACGGACTGGTGCATATTTCCCAGCTCAGCGGCAGCTTCGTGAAGCATCCGATGGACGTTGTCTCCGTAGGCGACAACGTCACCGTCTGGGTGATGGGCGTTGACCTCAAGAAGGGCCGGGTCAGCCTGACCATGCGTCCGCCACGTGTTGAGGCTGGAAACACAAACTAAATAAACATAGAGAAGGGGCTGTCTCAAAAGTAGATTTTCTACAAGCAGAGACAGGCCACCTTCAATTTTAAAAGCATAAAAGTCAATAGAGCAGCACACCTCCTGTTATTGGAGGTGTGCTGCTCTATGTTTTTGGTCTATGGCTGCTCGCTTCAGTAAATTGTGGACAAGTGAAAGCTACCCGACCTCAAGCGTCACTTTTTCCATGCCGCGAAGCAGAAAGCGCCGGATGCCCCGGTTATTTTTCAGTTGTCCAAATACACTTTCTGGTTCCGTCATTCGGCGTACGGCCAGAGTGTAACCTTCCTCACTTCGCAAGATCTCACGAGCCTGCTTTTGATAACGTAGTCGTTCCAAACTAACAACCACTTCCCGATCTTCGGCTGCCTTCGTGCAGCGTTCCTTCAGCGGACAGCCCTCGCAGCTCTGACTTCGGTAATGACGTTTGTGAATTTCATATCCATTCTATGAGATTTCCTTGCTTTCTCTGCGGAAATGCAGCACTTTCCCGGCGGGGCACGTCCAGTTCTCGATTTTACCAACATTCGCTTTCATTCGCTTTCCAGGCTTTGCTCTTTTCCTTGTGGTAGCTGCCGTACTTCACCACCGCCTGAATCTCTTTCTTTTCCAGATAGGCGTAGTTTTCTTCGCTGCCGTAGCCTGCATCCGCAATGACTGTCTTGGGCAGTTTTCCGAGGATCTGCTGCGCTTTTTCCATATGCGGCTCTAAACAGCGGGTGTCGGTCGGTCTTTGGTGTAAACTGTAGGCTAAAATAAATTGGTTTTCGGTCCCGATTTGCACATTGTATCCCGGTTTCAGCTGGCCATTTCGCATGTGGTCTTCTTTCATCCGCATAAACGTTGCATCTGGATCTGTCTTACTGAAACTGTTCCGGTCACCAAGGAGCTTTTGGTATTGTTCGTACTTCAGCAGTCGGGGAAGCCAATCCTTGCGCAGCGTCTGAACAGCTTTTTTTAAGGGCTTGTCTTTCGGTTTTTGGGCCAGCTGAGCTTCGAGCTTTTGCACCACCTGTTCAAGTTTCACGCTGCTCACTTCGGAATCTGTGCCGAGTTCAGCCAGGTCTTTGCCTGAATTCTCTTGTTCTTCCTGTTCTTCTGCCGTTTCAATGTCAGCGAACAGGGCATGGGCTTCTAAGCGCTTTTAATATGGCTGTGGAATCTATCAGCAGGTTTCAACATGCCTTGGAAGGCTGTCTAGGCGGTCAAGGTATGCTATGTAAGTTAGGGGGGATAGTTTACATCCTTTTCATAATAGATCATTCTCAGTTAGGGGTATGCACATCCAGTCAGCGACTATTAGTTGAATTAGAGAGCGAAACGACAATAAAAGGTGAATACCAACATATGGTATAATTGGTTAACTGTCGATAGACAAAAAATTATTAATTTTGAGAGGAATACTAATGAAAACGAAAGATGTTATTTACATGATATATAACGAGAAGGAACAGTCATTAACATCAATGGGTATAGAGTTTATTGATTTTATTAATTCACTCACGAATGAACTAAATAATGTCTTGCTACTTGCATCTGGATATACAGGAGAAGATTTTCATTACGGGCTAAGATTAGAATATTTAAGAAAAGAACATCTAAGTGACCTGTACAAAGAAAATGTTCATCATTATGGGGATTTTTGTTGGATGGACTTTGATAATGTTGCTTCCCTCGATAATCTCGAACCGCAAGAAAAAGCAGAGTTATTGTATTTAGGTCATTATAAAGAAGCATTAAGTAGTCCATTTTTTGAAAAACTCAATAACAAGTATGTGTATTTGGCACATGATGATGGTTGGTTCAATAAAGTTTTCTATAAAGACAAAAACGATTTCATTGATGTATTACGGAGACTGATTTCAAATAGATTGAAGTCATATAAGAAGAATGTAGCACCATTAAGTCATGACGTTGGAGAACAACTAGCGTTATTGGCTAAGGATGGAATTTTAGTTGATTTATATAGGGTCATTAAATCTCGAAACAGCTTGGAAATCCCTTTTAGTGTAATTGGTAAAATTATGGATTTTGACGATGTATATAACAACATGGAGAGACATAAGGCAAAAGCTAATTTGGAATATTGGCTCATGTATAAAAATAATGAATGGATGATTATGTCTTATAGATAAAACATGGATTCTATTGCTAAACAAGAAGGGGGAATAACGTGGACAGGTTTGTAAAAGCCCTTATCAAGTGGAATAAAGACCCTAATCGGTTTCCTGTTAATGAATGGGTGCGAGACATAGTTGTAAACTTTGGAGAAATCAAGGATAAGACATTTCATGGGGATACATGGACTGTGTTAGTTAGGATAACAAGACATATTAATGGTACGTGGGATACATATGCGGATGTGGCTTTCATAGTTGACGAAGCACCTTGGGAACTGCTCGAAACAGGCTATAGCTTTAATCTTTGGGCGGGAAAGGATATTGCAATAGTGACTATTATCTAAGCGTAAGTCTAAAAGAGAGCATAAAGGAGGGATTCTCATGCAAAAAGTGATAATTCCAGAAGAGGTTTCTATAAGTTTGAGGAAAGATATGGAGCAAGTATGGGATATAAGACAACCTTACTGGTATCCATTATTTGAATGCAGTAGAGAAGACCTTATTGCTTTTAATTCCGAATACATCGAAAGTGAAGAAAAGTTAAATGATATTATTGCGTTGCTTAAGCACCATGGAGTAGAGCAGGTGATTGAATTTCTAGAAACAGGTGAGACCTACAACATACAGGTTTCAAACCTATACCCTTATTATTGCTACAATGGCGATTTCACAGGCGGTGAGGGGTTTTGGACTTCGCAGAATATGGATTGGATTATCTATGCTTCTCACGAAGGGACAATAACGTTTGGTGGAGAGTGGTTGGTTAATACGATAAAGTTATTGTGGTCTGACTGGAAAAGCAATCTTGAGTGGGATACAAAGAATCAATAAAGAAACCACTTCTTGTTTCAGGAGTGGCTTTGTTTTATATGGAGATGTATATTTTGTGGTCAAATCGAAGTTTGTGCTTAGATACATTACGGTGAACCGTATCATAAGTAATGGCAAGTTTTTTATGGAATTCCTCGCGGGGCATAATGGGAAATCGGGACCTTTGTCAAGAGGATTGAATTTCCTTCTCCTTGCATGATAGCAGGCTTGCCTTTACTGTTTACCAGCGTGTCATTATGAGGTACTCTAGTCTACAGAGCGCTTTCGAATAAAGGAGCAGATAATGAATACCGAGCATCGTAAAGTTATTTTAGCCATAACCCTATGCTATACCGTTTTGATTCTTTATTTTATGTTTATTGCTTTCGGCAGAGCAGATACCGTAGGTCGGGAGACAGGTTACACCTTTCTATTTTTACCGGATGATTTTTTCAGGCTGCCGGATCTATCGGATCTTCTACAACCTACGATTATGGATGCTGTGGGTTTTGGAAACATCGCAGCCTTCATCCCTTTCGGTATCTTGATCCCATTGTTATATCGAACCGGCTTCATTCGATTCATGATCCTATTCATCCTGTGTATCCTTGTGCTTGAGACCGTTCAGGCGCTCACTTTGCTCGGCAGCTTCGATATGAACGACGTTATTCAAAACTCTTTAGGCGCAGCAGTCGGATTCGGGGCGTTTAGATTCGGATTTCGTACAAAAAAAGTCCGGAGAAACCTAGCCGCTACGGGCATCTCCGCCATCGTCCTGATGATCGGGATTTGGGGGAGCTTCGGGATCGTCGACAAAGCGTTCACTAAAGAACTAGGCCCCTTCGTTGCATTAAACGAGTTGAAAAACAGCGGTGCAAGTTCATCGACGGGAACAACACGAGACAGCTTCCAAATCGGCGGACAAAACGTAGAGCCCCAGTATAATGCGTACAGCACCGAAGGTGAAAGTACGGTGAAGTACACATATACGTTAGGCAAAAAGGAGCTTTATCTCTACTTAAATTTTGGAATTCCTGATCAAGAGGATGCTCATGGGAGTCTGCGCATCTCTGCCGATGGCCAGGAGTATCTCTCCACGTCCTCAGAAGATCCTAGCCATGAACCGGGGATGTCCTCCATTTATCTTCAAGGGGACAATGAGCTCACGATCATTCTGGAGGGAAATGAGAGAATATGGGATGTCGGATTCAGGGAGATGAGGTACACCTGGAATAAGTAAAGGGGCAAGGTCAGGTGCGGCTGGGAGAGAGAGGCTGGGTTGAGTCCCAAACTGGTCGAGAAGCTGCCACAGTAAGGAATGTTCCCCCGGCCCATGAGCTTAACCTTTCAATACTAAACGCAGTACATCAGGCAGAATTTTGGTTATCCCTCATGTAATCAGAAAAGATGACGAAGTAGCTGCGAGAACAAGCACCACAAATATGGAACTGATGATTTTCGGTTCTTTATATGGGAGAAACATAAAACTGATTGCCAGCCATCCAACAGCGGCAACGAGGGTGAGCGTAATGACTGGCCATTGAACCACCAGTTTCGGTGCCTGAAGAACAAGGATCAGGCCGAAGAACCCGTAACAATAATCCATCCATAGGCTACAAACCATAAAATCATTTTCATATTTTCAAACTCTTAGAAAAGAATAATTATGAATTCATTGAAGCAATTTTGTCGAAATCCACATGCGTCAGTTGTTTGGATACTTCCCACAGTTGGGATGCGACAGCATTATCCAATCCTTGCGGAGCGATCTTGGCCGGTTTTGGCAAGCCTCTTATTTCTGAGAATCCGCCGGGACCGTAATAAGTCCCGCCCTTCGCGCTTGGCGATGTGGCAGCGAATAAAGTCGGAAGGGCGCCTTGAGCGGCGGGCTGGAATAAGATCGGGCCTAGCAACCTTCGGGCTATTCCCGCAGAGCTGTTCGGTCCAGCCCCGTTAACAAGTAGATCCGTGCGCGAAATTCCCGGATGAACCGGAATGCTCAGCAGCCCCCAACCCGATGCGTCACTGCGCCGCTGAAGCTCCAACGCGAACATAATCATGGCAATTTTAGATTGAGAGTAAGCCCCCATTGCTTTATAACGACCTTCAAATTGCAAGTCGTCAAAATGAATGACGCCGCTGCGGTGGGCAATGCTGCTCAGATGGACCACTCGTGGATTTTTTCCTTTTCGCAGCAAAGGCATCAGGTGGGCTGTCAATGCGAAATGTCCGAGGTAATTCGTGCCGAATTGAAGCTCAAACCCATCTTTCGTGGTTTTGCGGGTTGGAGGCGTCATTACGCCGGCATTGTTGATCAGAAGATCTAGGCTTTGACGCTCATTATTCATCCGTTCGCCGAACGCTTGTACCGAGGCTAAGCTGGCAAGATCCAATTCTTCAAAGCGTATGTTGGCAGAGGCTACGCTGTTAAGGATCTTTTTAACGGCCTCTGCTCCTTTTGCCTTGTCACGGCCTGCTACAATAACCTCTGCCCCATTTTTTGCTAGCTCCAAGGCCGTTTCGTAGCCCAAGCCTCCCGTGCCGGTGACAATAGCCGAACTTCCTCGCTGAGATGGGATATCTGATGCTGTCCATTTAGGGAAATTTTCCATTTTCATTACACTCCTTTGTTTGATTGCTGTAACTTCTAGGAATTTAGAGACTCGAACCATTTATTCCTTTTACGCTGAATCGTGTGCAACATGTTGCGCGTTTGGGAGTCCGATCAGCTTACAAAGATCATGGTAAATACACTAATCAATCCCCTGTATCTTAAAACCAGCTATTACATCCACGATGTCGTATCTTGATCCATATTTATTTCATTAGTTACAAATATCAATATCTGTAACTAACTAACTAATGAAATGAATTTACACTGTTCAGTTACAAAAGTCAATAGTTGTAACTTGGAGTGCATGTATGTATAATGAATGCATGAAAAATTTAAGCAGAGAACTAATATTGAAAACCGCTCACCGAATGGTGGCTGAACAAGGCATGGAAAAAGTTAATCTTTCAAAAGTTGCAAATGAACTAGGAACGACTCATGCGGCGATTTATAAGTATTTCACAGGAAAAGAAGAACTATGGACTGCTCTTTCACATTTATGGCTTAATCATGAACTGGCCAAACTGCTTCCTTTTGAAACTGAAAACTATTCATCTACAAAGGAAATCGTTCATGACTGGCTATGGATTTTGAGCGAATCCAAATATCAATCTTATTTACATGATCCAGAAATGTTCAAGTTATATACCACTTATATTGATGGGAATCCAATTGTCTGGGCCCTACACATTGAAGAGTTATTGGCCAGTTTAAAAGCGGCAAGTAGAATTGAAGACAGCGGGCAGTTACATGCCCTTCTATTGGCATTCTCCTGGTTTTCCGCACCTGCCTTTGCTGATAAGTGGTTGCTGGTTGATATGAAAAGAGAATTTGAAGGGGTCTGGAAGTTGGTTGAAGCGGTGATATCGGAATAATAGCGATAGTTTTCCTTGCAGGGCATTGAATTGAATGTATGCGTGTAGGCTATGCGACTATGAAACGCCGGATAGCCTCCTGGGCATTTCCCCAAGAGGTTTGGTCGACTGGCTGGAGAGGTATCGCTATCATGGTGATAGGAAGTTGCCAAATAACAGAGGACCGATTAAATATGGGTCTTCTGTTATTTGGCCGTTATTCATGGGAATTAAACTTCGACTTTTCCAATCTACTCTGTTCACGCATGGCTCTCATCTGCCTGGCATGTCTTACTTCACGGCGGTTTCCTCTCGTTTTGAGCTGGCTCAGCATAATGACCAATCCCAAAGCGCCTAACACATAAGAAACAATAGGATTCACGTCATTCCACATGTTTGCGGCCGTCAGAAGGGATACCGCTCCAATGATTGTTGCAATAATTCGCTCGGTGTTCTTATTCTGGGTATCTATCAATTTTTTCTCAAAGGAACTGGATAGCTTTACCCGTAAATTTCCGCTATCCATTTTATCTACTGCAGAAATGAACTTCTTGGTCGTAGGAAGGATTCCTTTTAGAAGATTCTTGCCTTCATCTACAAAGTTGGAGAAGACACTTCCTCGTAGATCGCTACGCACAACCTCTTCAACATAAGGCTTAGCGGTCCCAATCAAATCAAACTCAGGGTCCAGACCTAGACAAAGTCCATACACTGTGCCCAGTGCTTTTCCCAAAAAGGTTGTATTTGCCGGTAACTGAAAGGGCTGGGAATAAAGGAAATCACGTAACTCCTCAACATTGTCACCTGACGTCACAAAACTTAAGTCAAACGTATCCCCGTTGATTTGTTCAAATAATGAGGTGAGATTCCTTGAAAGAACCTCTAAATCTACATTCCGTCTTAAAAATCTCAAACGATTAAGAGCATCGATTGCGCCGTGAGCATCTTTTAAATACACGGCCATTGCAAGTGCTACCATCTGCGCCTTCATATCAACTGCAATTCGTCCGACCATTCCAAAATCGATTAATGCTATGGTGCCGTCAGACTGCACGAGAACATTTCCTGGGTGTGGGTCTGCGTGAAAGAAGCCATCTACTAGAATCTGTTCTATAAAAATTTCCAACAATGACTTCGCTAGTTTAGTGCGATCCACACCCCAAGCATCAAGCTTAGCAAAATCGTTGATTTTCACACCTTCCAAAAACTCCATGGTCAAAACTTTTGAAGTGGTATAGGACCAATGAATGCCTGGAACAACGATATCATCTCGATGGATAAGCTGCAGCTGAAATTCTTCTGCATTATGCCCCTCTTTTTGATAATCGAGCTCTTCCATAATAGTTTCGCGAAACTCCTCATACACAGCATCGAGGTCCATGAAGTCTGCAATCTTTGTCTGGCGTTTTAACAATCGAACCGCAACTTGAAGAGACTTGAAATCAATGTTAATAATATCCTCTACCCCAGGACGCATAACTTTCACTGCGACTTCTTCACCTGTTCGTAATGTCGCCCGATGTACTTGTCCTAAGGAAGCCGCTGCGATTGGGGTTGTACTAAACTCAGCAAAAGCCTCGCTAATGGATACTTTGAGTTCACTCTCTACCTTTTGCTGTATCTCGGAAAAATCTACCGAATCTACGGAATCCTGCAGCTTTGACAATTCATCAATAATTTCCTTCGGCAAAATATCCACTTGCGCACTAACATGCTGCCCAAGTTTGATTATTAATCCACCCATATCCATTGCAGTCTTCGTAAAATAAGTTGCCTGTTTTCGGTATAATGCTTTGGTTTTCGTTTCTAAGCGCCGGCTCGGGATAAAATGCTTTTGCTTGTCCAGCCACCAGAGATCCCAAGCGAACTTAAAAATCATTCGCATGGTTCTTCTGAACCGGACATCTTTCATCAATTTAAAGAATTCGCTCATTCCTTTTCATCTACCTCAGGTCTTTTTTCAGCTACTACAGGTTCATCATCCTCATCTTCAGAGAGAGTAGTGTTTTTATCAAAGATCGCTTGGGCCATACTTTCAAACTTTTTCGAAGCACTCATAAAGAAATCCGCAAATTTGTTGAACATTTCTGCTTTGACTAGAATGACAGCTCCCTTGCGCTTATTCCCGAAAACGATGAATTTCTCACCTGGCTTGATATCAAGTTCTTCCCTTGCTTCTCGAGGAATAACAATTTGTCCTCTTTCACCCATTGATGTTGTTCCCAGCACTTTGCCATGCCCGAATCCATGACTATTTTCTTTTTTATGATTCATCCTAATCTCTCCCTTTATAATCAATCTACACAACAGTATGATATTTCATACTAATCATATTATATATGATTGTGTTGACTTTGTTCAAATAGTATCGGAGAGCTGCCCCATGAATCACTCCATTGGAATAGCCGACCTAGCGTCAGCTTCATCATCAGCGGCTGACACGGCCTTCGGTCGTACTCAAACGCACGGCACCCAGCTCTCCTACAGTACCTCACCTTGACTGAACGGAGTGAATCTATCGCGCTTTTATGATTAAACTGGGGAACCGTACCATAGAAATATGGCTTAGAGGGCCTTCTAGGTGTAACGGTGATGTTCTAAAGTTAGGGGAGAAATGTAAAGCGATACGAAAACAAATTTTGGAAGTGTACGGTATAATTGTGGTGTTGGACTGGAATGGAGCTACTTCAACAAAATCATCATAGAAGCCAGAAAGGCAAAGCTCAAAAAGTTTCGGGAAAGTTTGTCATAGCGTGTTGCGATCCCACGGAATTGTTTGAGTTTGTTGAAATAACATTCCACAACATGGCGTTCTTTATAGTGGTAAAAATCACATGCCAAAGGATCTGTCGCATTGGACTTGGGCGGGATGCAGAACGTGGCGTTTTGGGATTCGATATACGTTCGAATGTTCAGGGTTCCATAGGCTTTATCGGCTAAAACAGCAGCTCCGGACAAGGCTAGGCCAGAGAGGACGTGGGTCGCTACCGTACAGTCATGGATATTTCCAGATGTCAAATACAAATGAACTTTACAGGAAGTGCTATCTAGAGACACCTCCTGCAAGTCCGCATCGCTAGTCAAGGACTCGTTCCCAGTCCTGATCCTTGATTTCGTGGCGTCTTAGCATCTTTTTACAATCCCCTTGTAATTCATTCTTGTGAAATTATGCTGCGTTTATGCTTTTGAAGCAGCACCTATATAAGTTGAACTAGAAAACTAAGTAAAAGGCAAAAGTAACGGAGGGGAATTTTGGAACTGTAGGAGCGATAGCGACCGCCTTTGTCTCGGGATTTCATTCGCTAAAGCGGAATAAATCAAGAAATCGGGAGACAACAGCGGCCGGAAGTCTAAACATTCACTGCAGTTACGTTTAAAGCCGATTTAGGAAATCTTAAGTTCAACTTATATAGTTTTCAGACACGCCCTAGTTAGGATAACAAGACATAGTCACCATTATTTGACTCATTTAAGGGGGAGCTAAGATGATGGATTGTAATAGGAAAGAGTGGAACTAGATGAGCAATCAATTATATTAATCTAGTATTGAATATGGGGTGAATGAATTGCAGGAAACCACATTTGTATTGGCACCGGATTCTTTTAAAGAGAGTATGACTGCGAAAGAAGTTTGCATAGCTATGGAAAAGGGAATAAGAACAGTCTTCCCAACCGCGAACTTCATTCATGTTCCAATGGCAGATGGCGGCGAAGGAACGGTTCAGTCCTTAGTCGATGCAACCGGAGGTCAGCTAAATGAAAAAGAAGTAACAGGGCCACTAGGACAATCCGTTATTGCACAATATGGTATTCTGGGCGACGGCGTTACAGCAGCTATTGAGATGGCATCCGCGAGCGGGATTCAACTTGTAACTAAAGAAACCAAAGACCCCTTCATTACCACGACTTACGGAACAGGTGAGTTGATTCGCGAATGTCTGGATAAAGGGATTAAGAAGATTATTATTGGTATTGGCGGAAGCTCCACAAATGATGGCGGAACAGGCATGGCCGCGGCACTTGGGGCAGTATTCCTGGATGGAGATGGAAATCCACTTCCGCAAGGAGGAGGGAGCCTGAACAAGCTGGCCAAGATCGATATTTCATCGCTGGATGCTAGACTAGAACATGTCCAGATGATCGTGGCTTGTGATGTTACGAATCCGCTGTGCGGGGAGACAGGAGCGTCGCATGTGTTTGGACCACAAAAAGGCGCAACTCCGGAAATGGTGCTGAAGCTCGATCAGAATCTGACCCATTATGCGGATATCGTCAAACAGCAGCTCCAGAAAGATGTCCGTGATGTTCCGGGGGCTGGTGCTGCCGGTGGTTTAGGAGCAGGTTTATTGATATTTACACAAGCGACCCTGAAGAAAGGGATCGAGATTGTTATTGAGTATACAGAATTGAAAGCCAAATTAGCAGCTGCGGATTACTGTTTTACAGGTGAAGGGCGTATTGATTATCAGACTAAATTTGGAAAAACACCCTATGGCGTAGCCAAGGCTGCTAAAGAGGCGGACAAAACAGTAATAGCTGTAGCAGGCTGCATTGGTGAAGGTTTTGAAGCTCTGTATGCGGAAGGATTCGATGCGATATTTGGAATTCTGCCAAGTGTCGATGAACTTAAGACGGTCCTTGCGGAAGGACCGCAAAATGTGGAAAGAGCTTGCGAGAGTATCGCTAGACTGCTTAAGCTATAGTCTACACTACTAATCTGGGGTAACGATTTTGAAGAGCGATCTTCAAGACCGTTGCTTGTTATTTGTAAAAGGAGAGCAAACCATGTGTTAATTCAAACAGTTCCAGTACCTTTCGGGGGTCTTTTCCAGTTAGCGTATGGATGCGCTTCAAGCGATACTGCAAAGTATTTCGATGAGCCGGGATGAATGGGTACCTGATTTTGGGACAGCGGATACAACTGGAGGTGTTGGGCATGACAAAGGTGCTTATTATAGGCGGTACAAGATTTTTTGGTAAAAAATTAGTAGAGCAGCTGATCCGTGATGGGGTCGATGTAACGATTATAACGAGGGGGCAAACACCCGATACTTTCGGCAATTCTGTGAAGTGGCTGCAGGCCGATCGTACGGATCAAGCGGCTATGCAGCGTGTGCTAGGTTCCTCAACCTATGATGTGGTCTACGACAACATTTGCTACACACCACAAGAGGCGGAGGCTGCCGTGGAATTATTCACAGGACGCACGCGGAAATATATCGTCACCTCTTCGCTTAGTATCTATCCATTTGGCGGATCAGCTAAAATCGAGAGCGATTATGATCCCTACGGCTACACTCTGCCGGAACCCTATCCCGCTAAGATAGACTACGCGGAAGGCAAACGACTAGTCGAAGCGGTATTTTGTCAAAAGGCCCCGTTTAAGGTTGCCGCAGTTCGTTTCCCAGTGGTCTTAGGACTTGATGATTATACACGGCGACTTCATTTTCACGTTGAACATGTAGCACAGGGGCTGCCCCTCGGGATACCAAACCTGGATGCGGAAATGTCATTTATTCGCTCGGATGAAGCAGCTGAATTTCTGGCCTGGCTGGGTCGTTCCAATCTGGTGGGACCGGTCAATGCCACTTCGAATGGAGTAACCTCACTTGGAGAGATTCTCTTGCTCATTACCGAGGCTACCGGCCAACAGGCCGATATTCTTACCGAAACAGATGCGGCTGATATGTCACCTTTTGGCATCCCCGAGACCTGGTTTATGAATACGGCAAAAGCGGAAGCTGCTGGTTTCAGATTTCAACGCCTAGACGATTGGTTGCCGGAGTTAATTCAGGAGATCGTTGCTGCAATACATTAAGGTGAATCTCCATAAACCATTACAGGTCGCGATCTTCCTTCAGGGAGAACGTGGCCTATTTAGTTTGGGGAGGTTTCGCGTATTCAGCCTTAATATTGCCGTTTTCGACTTTATTTTTGGAATTATAACTTTAGTTAGTCTCTTTATTCGGGTGTGAGATATATCATAGTAGGAGTAGTTAATTTGTGAAATAAGAAAAATATGATAGGAGTGACTTTATTCCATGGCTAAGAACAGCAAACAATTAATGAAGCGAGTAACGGGAAGAGTCTTATCTATTGCACTAGCGTTGACGCTAGCTATTGTGCCCTTTAGTACAAGTTTTTCATCTACAGCGCAAGCATTAGCAGCACCGGGTTCTGAGATTACATTACAGAGTGCTGTTATCAGCAATAACAACCAAGATGTAGCCTTATCTTTCAATGTGCCTGTAGCGGAAAATCAGGATTTGTTGTCATCTATTGAGATAAAAGGGACAAATGATGGCGCGTTCAACTCTCTTTTTAACAGAGAAAATGGTGACACTGTGCAAATATCTAATGGAACTGTAATGGTTCACTTCATTAGACCTCTAGTAGGGAATTCCAACCAGCTCCGAGTTAAAGCCGGCGCTTTAAGAGGCAGCAATGATTCCAGCTATGTGTTGTCTTCCGACCTGGTCAGCGGGAACATCGCCGCCCATGATTTAATGATTCCTTACCTTGAGAGTACAACGATCAGCAGCGATCTGAAACAGGTCACTTTAACGATGAACACGACAGTTCAGACAGCAACCTATTTGAGAGATTCAGAAATCTATAATGTAAATCTGCACGACGACTATGTCAGAATTAATAATCTACAGGAAAATTCAGATTACCTGCCGTTGAACAGTGAGGATATTATCTCTATCAGTGGTAATCAAATCATTCTTTCCTTTGCTGCTCCACTAAGCGGAGATAATGTAATTCAAGTATTAAATGGCGCTGTAAAGAGTGCAAATGAAAGCATGAATAATGAAATATATACTGATGTGAATACTAACCCGCTAACTTATTCTGGTTATAATATCGATAATAATTCAGAGTTGCGTCTCTATTTCACTCAAGGTATCCTTAATAATACACTTAGCGATGACGCCTTAAAAGAAGCAATCACGATCTCCAAAGATGATGGTCCGTATACAGCGCTGGGCGTGAATGATACGGCTACTACTACTAATTTTAATTTAGGTTTTAGTAATTTCAGCGCTCCCAACGGAAACAGTCTTAACCTACATTTCTTCACACCGTTAGCACCAGGCAACTACAAGGTGAAAATTGCAGCTAATGCACTGAAGAGCAGCATTGGTATTGTCGCTGGCGAATTAACGACAATCGATACTGATGACAATACCATTACGATTAGTGACATTACTGGGCCGGTCTACCAAAAGGTAGAGGTCAGTGAGAATCGCAAGATAGTGACACTGACATTTGATAAAAATATCTATATACAAACAGGTCGCTATAACGACCAATTCGGGGTAAGACAAAATGGAGATTCTATTGAACGTCTGCGCTATAACCTCCATATAGCAAGAAATAACTTTAACCAATATTACAATTTAAGCACTAATGATATCCTCGAAATCTCCAATAATAAGGTAATCGTAACCTTGGAAACAGCACTCAGTGGAAATTATAATAGAATTTCCATCGACTCTGGTACTCTGAGAGATGAGTTTAACAATGTACAAAATTCTGGAGTTGTAACGAGTATTATTGATGTGTCGCTAACTGCTCCGCCCCAATATCTAGGTTCGACCCTAGATAATCAAAACCAGGATTGGACACTCTTTTTCGACAAAAACATCGTAAACATTACAGCATCGCTAGATGAGCTTAAAGCTGCCATTACATTATCGATAAATGGAGCTGGTGCCAAAGCTTTAGATCCTGCTACTTCAGTTACAATTATTGATAATAAATTGGTGCTCCATTTCTGGACACCGCTAGTAGATAATAATATCAGTGTTCATATTGCCGCTAACGTGATTGCGGATGAGCTAAATAATATTTTGAGCGATGTCATTTCGACAGAAAGGTTATCGCCAAATGATCTCTACCCTCCAGAGTATCATGAAGCTCGTCTGATCTCTAGTCATACAGCAGGGGTATATTTCTATAATAACTTAATGGATAATACTGGAGATGTAACAGGTACCGCTTTAAAAGCGGCTGTAACGTATTCAACGGATAAAGGGAAAACCTTCTCGCCTCTGCAGGCTGGTGATGTAGTAACCCTATATGATAATTACCTTACTGTATATTTTAAGAATGTCGTTCAGGGTAACCTGCAAATCAAAATTGCCGGAAATACGTTGAAAGATACCTCGGGTAATATTCTACAAACTTCCATAGTAACAGAGGATATATATACAAATTATGCTCCAACCTTAACGGGATCATTCTTCAGCAATGGACCGAGTGTTCTGACTTTTGAAGACAATCCATTATGGAGAGGTAAAATTCAAAAGGTTGTTTTGGAAGAGTACGCAAGAAACTGGACAGAGAGAACATTATCGCCTGATGAATATACACTAAGTGCTGGTAAACTTACGATTCATCAAGGAGTTCTAGAGGAAGGGATATATTACGAGATTTATGTTTATGCTGATGGATTCAATTATAGTTATTCACATAGTATGACTGCTATTCAAAGCCAGGATTCCTACTTTATGACGCCGGTTGTTATGGATACAGCTAGTGGAATCACCGCAAAAGTAAAAATATTACAAAATGAATCCCAAGGTCATCTGAACGTCATCTTCCAGTTGATGAATGGGGCAACACCGGTTAGTATTGTTGCTGCAGAATCGGACAATTTCTACGCTGGAACATTTACGGCAAACTTCAATGTAGCCGATGCTTTGACGAATCCTAATTATACGGTAAGAGCTTTCGTCGTGAGCGAATACAGCAATAATCCGTTGTCGGTTGGACTGAATCTTGCTTCTCAGATTACTGAAGCGGAATATGATTTGCTTCAAAACAATCATAACCAAGATTAATTTAAATTTAGGTTGGGACTGCCCTTTGGGGGCAGTTTCAACTATTGAAAGTGAGGGAACGAACAACGTGAACATACCAAAACTAATTATGAATTCATCACTTGCTCTTTCTATAGTGTTGGCCAGTGCAGCATTAGGTCCGATATCGGCTTCGGCAAGTCCCGCCATGTCTCAAGTGGTAATGTCAGCCATTCCAGCTATTCATCCCGGCGGAACAGTGACCATCTCCGGAACGTCAACGGATTCGGAAGTCATCGTGAAGGTAATCCGTCCAACAGGAAGCATTGTCTTCTTTAATATTGTTAAAGTCATCAATGGAGTATTCTCCGATTCATTTGTTCTGGGAAGCAGTGAGTCCATCGGAACCTATAAAGTAGTTGTTGGACAAGGTGAGATTGTAGACACGGAAGATCTTATAGTTACAGCTGCTCCCACACCGCCAGTAACTGATCCAGGAACACCATCGGGAACAACGCCTACAGGCAACAGTAACCCAAGCACCAATATTGTAACTCCTGCTAATGTAGAAGTGAGTCCTGCTGCAATTACTTCCAATACAGTAACTGCCCCTGACGGCAAGATTACGACTACGGTAACTATTGATAACAAATATTTGAGCGATGCGTTCACTCAACTGAAGGATCAAGGGAAGACTGATGGAGCGCCAGTTATTGCCATAAGAATTAGCGATATTGCGGCGAACGGCAATACCAACGTTTCTCTCCCCGCTTCTTTACTGCTGGAAGGAATGAAGAGTGTTCCGAATGCTGTCGTTAAGATTTTCTCAGGCAACGAATCCTATTCTCTCCCCTTGCAGGTGCTGGATCTTAACACTATCGCCCAGTCATTAGGCATAGACATTTCTAGTGTGATCCTGCATATTAACATTGCGGTCATGGGAACGGATATCGAGAAGCTGATTCAAGTTAGTGCTGGAGGAAAAGGAGCTGTATCCCTAGGCCATTCTGTTGATTTCAGTGTGACCGCTGAAGGTAATGGCAAATCGGTAGCGTTGAATAACTTTGGAACCAACTATGTGGAGCGGAGTATTACTTTTTCGCAAGCCATAGATCCGTTAACTACCACAGGCATTCTGTATAACCCGGCCAATCAGGAGATTTCCTTTGTGCCGACTGTTTTTGTGAAAAATACGGATGGAACTACCCAAGCAACCATTAAGAGAAACGGAAATAGTATTTACGCTGTAGTAACCTCTTCCAAATCTTTTACGGATATAAAAGGACATTGGGCTAAAGCTGATATCGAGCTACTGGCTTCCAAAATGGTCGTTAGTGGTACAACAGCTACGAACTTTGCCCCAGATCATAATATTACTCGTGCGGAGTTTGCCGCCTTGCTCGTACGTTCGCTGGCTTTAAATTCTGATGCGGCAGCAGCGACCTTCAAAGACGTTAAGGCAACTGATTGGTTTGCAGGCTCCATTGGAGCTGCTGTTAAAGCTAATCTTGTAAGTGGCTATGAAGATGGCTCTTTCAAACCTAATGCACCGATCACTCGTGAACAAATGACGGTGATGATAGCCAAAGCCATCACTGCAGCTGGAAAAACAGTCAGCAGTCAAGCTGAACCGTTGAATAAATTTAGTGATAGCTCGAAAATAAGCAATTGGGCCAAGGTGTCCGTCTCGCAATCCGTACAAGCGGGGATTATCTCCGGGATGACAGATACTACCTTTGTTCCATTAGCAAATGCAACTCGTGCACAGGCCGCTGTCATGTTGAAACGTTTTCTTCAATACACTCAGTTTATCAACTAACTGAAGATAGCAGCAGATTAAAATGCAGAATAAACAGGCCACGCTCTCCTTTTATGGGGAGGACGTGGCCTGTTTTGTTACTTCTATCTGGAAGAAGCTGCTGAACTGGAGCCTTGTACAGGTTGGGCCGATGCTTTGTAGCCATCTGGCAGGTAAGTAACCACGGAGGCTTTGGAAATGACCTGTGGATACATTTTATCCGGATCAGGTTTGGTTATGTTGAAATAAATAACGGCTGTCTTGTCCTTGCCAAATTCGATTCTCTCCACTACCAAGCCATAGCCCGGATTTGGCAGATTGTTAACGGTCAGCGTAGCTTTGTTTACGCCTTCGGCGGCTTTTTCGAGCGTAACCTCTGTTTCGTAATTAGAAGTTGGAGCCGTGGAGCTATCCTCAGGTATAATCACACGTTTGGCAAACTCTGCTGCGTCATGAATCCAGACAGCGGCTTCCGAGCGAGTAACGGCATCATTTGGTCGGAATTTATCGTTCTCCAATGTCACAATATGCGTATTAAGCAGGATCTGCAGGCTATTCGATTCCTCTGCAGTCAGCTTACTTCCATCAGCAATATTGACATACATCATCGTTACAGGGAAATTCCCTTTACTCTGCAAGGCCTGAGTCAATAAATTGGCGAACTGGGCACGGGTAATGGTTCCGTTCGGATTCACGGCCCGGTCCAGGGAAAGGCCATTTTGTTTGGCGATCAGGAATGCTGAGGCATACCAGGCTTTGTCTTTTACCTTATCGAAGAAATCACTAGCTTTAGTAGAACTGCTGCCACTTGTGGGTTGCGGAGACAGCGTAAGCCCGCTGACGATAAATTGTAACCCTTGTGCAAAAGTCACTTTCATTTTAGGAGCGAACTTGTCGTTACTTACCCCGTTAACAATACCTGCGTCATGCAATGCGTTAATTTTTGCTTCAGCAGGATCACCTTTCAAATCGGAGAACGCAAATGCCGATGTCCCGAAGGACAGGCTTGCTGCCAGAATACCGCACGCTACAGTCATTTTTGTAGCGTGGTTCAAGAATGGTTTGTTCATTGTGTATCACCTCTATATACTTAGATGGTTGTTTCCCCCGAAATGTTACAGGGTAATCTAAATAAATAATAGATTTACGAAATAAAGGGGTGATGTTCGAATGAGAAAGTGGAACTATTACTCTTTTATTATTGTGTTGATAATGATAATAATAATAATAATAGCGACAAGTCTTCAAACTGTATTCAACAAGGACAAAGAGTATGCGATAGATCGGGTAGATATTAAGGCGGAATTGCTGACAGACGGCGATTTGATGGTACAAGAGATGTTCACTTATACTTTTAACGGAAGCTGGAACGGAACTACTCGGTATCTGGATACGGAAGGGCAGAAAGCTGTTGAATATTTCGAGGCTTACATACCGCCAAAAGATAAGCTGATCGGCGATTTTACAGAGGACAGCCTGAAAGAGCTGGATGTGGAGCTTGATTCCAAAAGTGATACCTATTACGCCTATACGGCATCAAAAGATGAAACGAAACGGGTATATTATCGATATAGGGTCGATAAGGCAGCGATCCGATATTCGGATACAGGCGAACTTTACTGGAGTTTCTTGACACACAACAACGAAAAGGTAGGAGAGGTTAACCTTCAGCTGTTCCTGCCGCAAAGTAGTGACAATCTCGGCGTAGACTTCTTCCTGCGGGACCGTACAGGGGGCGGAGTGCTGTCCTTAAAGAAGAACAGCACCGATTCGGCTTCCTATCTTTATTATCATAATAAGAGCCTGCCTAAGAAAGGCACAGTTCGGATGAGAGTATTATTTCCTGATAGTTGGTTGAGTGATATTCCTGCTAGCGAATCGGCTTTGCTAGTCAAGGAGGTTCTGGCCCAAGAAAAGGCAAGAGATCATCTGATCTCCACACGGACGGAATATTTCTCGTTATTGGACAAGATGTTGTACCTAATTACGGGGCTCATTCTGGCTGTTAGTCTACTCTATCTTTTCGCACCGCGACGAATAAGGGGATTCCTGAGGAGGAGTGAGCTTACGCCAGCTCGGCTGGGGGAGATGGATCCGTTGCTGGCAGCTTACATCTACAGAAATGGACGATTGAAGAAACGAGATCTCTTTGCGGGTGTATTTTCCATGCGGCAGCGTGGGCTGGTCCTTATGAAGCAAGGGGCGACACCGGCGCGCTTCGAGGACGATGCTAAAGCACCGGAGTTTATGCCCAAATTTCTGTTTCAGGGCGCCCGTAAATTGTTAAATCCGGTGGACCTTTTTATGGTAACTCATTTTTTTCAGAACCAAGGCAAGGAATTTCAGCTGGAATCCGTCAATGGACCAACGTCTATGGAACGGAATAGGCGCAGCAAGCAAAAAAAATATCATGAAAAAGCATTGAATGTTGACAAGAAATTTAAAGATTGGTCTTTGCTGGTCGCGGAGCAGGATTCTTTCCGGGAAAGTGCCTACAGAAATACTCTGTGGCGCCCCCTTTGGGTAGGTCTATCCTTGCTGCATCTTGTGTTCGTACTATGTCTTTTTTACGCTGATGCAACTTCTTGGCTTATTCTCTGCTCTATGGCTGTACCGTTAACACTGGGAGCCGTGCTTACGATGATCTTTTATACTCGGAGATGGTTGATGATCCTGTATCTCGGCGCCTGTTCACTTTCGATGATTGTGCTGACAAATATAGATGCAGTGTTGACCTATCTTCTTTGCATTCTTTGTTCAGTACTGCTTGTCGTAATTATACCGAGGAATATCCTCTCTCCAGAAGCGGCCTGGTACCGTTCAGCACTTAAAGTGTGGCGGAGACAACTTAAAAAGGGCCAAATTCATGCAGTATCGAACGGAGCAGATTCAGTTACGCTTGCCAGTGAATTTGCCCTCACATTGGATGCTGGAGCTTCTTTTCTGAAGTCTGCACAGGTAAGAGGGACTGTAGCTAATACTGAGCCTTCCACCTTAAGAAATCTAGCTCTATTTGGAGGAGTCCTCTACTCTCAGCAGACGATAGCCTATATGTCACCGCTCCCTTCATCGGGAGGAAGTGGAAGTATTGACGGAGGAGGCGGTGGTGCTGGCGGTGGTG
Organism: Paenibacillus sp. 19GGS1-52; assembly: GCF_022369515.1. Classification (NCBI taxonomy): domain Bacteria; kingdom Bacillati; phylum Bacillota; class Bacilli; order Caryophanales; family Paenibacillaceae; genus Paenibacillus; species Paenibacillus sp. 19GGS1-52. The sequence continues at coordinate 5,701,268 of NZ_CP059724.1, read as the reverse complement.
ACGGAGGCGGAGGCGGTGGCGGTGGAACGGGAGCTTTTTAAATCCAATGACAGGAGATCTATAGATGAGTCAACAGCAAGAGACCGAACGGATTAATGTTGGAATATTTGCTCATGTGGATGCCGGAAAAACGACCACAACGGAGCATATTTTATATGAGAGCGGACGCATTCGTGCACTGGGCAGTGTAGATAGCGGAACGGCATTAACGGATTCAATGGATATTGAACGGCAGCGGGGTATTTCGGTACGGGCAGCACTGGCATCTTTTGCCTGGAAAGGGGTGCAGATCAATCTGGTCGATACGCCGGGGCATGTCGATTTTCTGTCTGAGGTAGAGCGTTCTTTGCGGGTGATGGACTGCGCGGTGCTCATATTATCGGCGGTGGAGGGTGTGCAGGCACAAACCGAAATGATCTGGAATGCGCTGCGGAAGCTGGAGATCCCCACGCTTATTCTGATGAACAAAATGGATAGGGTAGGTGCAGATCCTGACGCTGTATTGGCCCAGGCACGCAACTATTTGTCAACTGATATTATTCCTGTGCAGTGTCCGATGGGTGAAGAGCATAATTATCGGGGAGCTGCGGATTTATGGGAAACCGGTGCAGAGACTGCCGCGCAGACGGAGCTGTTGGAGGCGTTAGCGGAGCGGGACGAGAAATGGCTGGAGACATATATGTCAGGTCGAACCGTAAACCTTGTTGCATGGAAAAACCATATGAGCGCGGAAACAGCCACAGGTCGGATATTTCCGCTGGTCTATGGAGTAGCGGCCAAAGGGCTGGGTATTACGGCGCTATTGGATGCCATGATTGACTATTTCCCGCGAGCCGGAGGGAATGCAGAAGCCCCGGTGTCCGGTATCGTGTACAACATTCAACGGGATAAGAATATGGGGCGGATGGCCTTTGTCCGCCTCTATGAAGGAACGATTCGCAACCGTGATACACTGCTGAATTATTCACAGGACATTCAAGGAAAGGTGACCCAAATCCGCAAGGTGGAGGGCGGTCGTGTCGACGATGTTGGAGCGCTTGAAGCAGGAGATATCGCTGTAGTCTATGGCTTGTCCGGGGTGCGGGTCGGCGATGTATTGGGCCATCCTGAGGCGATCCCGCAGGAAGCCAAGCTTGCTGTGCCACTGCTTACGGTGCGTGTACATTGGGCAGTCGATACCGATGACCATAAGGTGATCGTAGCCCTGCAGGAGCTGGCAGATGAAGATCCGCTGCTGGATACCCAGTGGCTGCAGGATGAACGGGAGCTGCACATCAAAGTGATGGGGCCAATTCAACTGGAGATTCTGGACAGTGTTATGGTGGAGCGTTATGGACTAAAGGTTACTTTTGGCCAACCATCCGTAATATATAAAGAGACGCCAAGCCGCATAGGCGAGGGCTTCATCGCGTATTTGATGCCGAAGCCATGCTGGGCGATTCTGCGCTTCCATATTGAACCTGGCCCTCCGGGGAGTGGGCTGGTCTATGACTCGGTAGTACGGAGCTCCGATCTGCTGCCGCAATATCAGAATGAGACAGCCCGTCGGGTGCCGGAGGCTCTGCAGCAGGGTCTTTACGGTTGGGAGGTTACCGACCTCAAGATCACTCTAGTTGAGGGGCAGCATCATGTATAGCATACTCATCCATTGGATTTCGCCGTCGCGACACCGATGGCGATCATGAACGGGTTGGCTAATGCAGGAACCACACTGCTAGAGCCGATCTTGCAAGTCCGCATCGTGGTCCCCGAGGAGAACGGCGGCCGTGTGATGAACGAACTCGTGCAGATGCGCGGCATGTTTGAGCCACCCGTACTGCTCGGTGACCGAATGGTGATCGAAGGACGTCTGCCCTTGGCGACGTCGCTCGAATACCCCGTGAACTTAAGCTCTTACACGAAGGGGCGTAGCACGTTCTCTTCTTTTTTTGCCGGCTATGAGAAATGCCCTCCAGACGTAACCGCCGAGCGCACCCGCCGAGGCGTGAACCCGCTCGATCAGGCGAAGTATATATTGAGTGTACGGAAGGCGTTGTAGGGTGGAAGATTACATACATAAAATGGAAAGGTGTACTACAAACTAAACGAATCAAAGATTTGGCAGGTTGCTCGATGATCTGCCTAATTACACCACCGACGATGAGAACCAGCATAAAAGAAAGATTAAATCCCATTTATATAGAACGCATATTAAATATTGACGGACCTCCTGAAAGATGAGGCCGTGCTTAAGAAAGTGGCTGCATTCTACGCAAATGAATATAAATCAGGAGGCTGTCGCTAACTTGCTGTGAAGCGGGATTTTGTCGGAATTTAGCTGCACGAAATACAACTAAAGTCACTTTATCGGTTCATTTCCCCAGAATAGCTGTACAGAGTGCAGCTAAGCTATAGTAAGTCTTACCCAGCGTTCAAACGGTGCTAGGTTAGGTAAAGACGGGAGTGTGGCTTGAAATATACCTACATAAACAAAATGAGAGGAGTTAGAAACAATGGATGAATTTACAAAGAAGCGAATTATAAAGATCATGGATAATTATACGAATAATAAAATTCCCAAGCGTATTCAAAATGAGATAAAGCTGAGCTACAAGATCAGAGGGGAGAATATTACGTTAATTGAAGAGAGACCAGGATATAAGAGTGATATATGGACTCAATTTGATATTGCTCAATTTAGATTGAATCAAGGGAAGTGGAAAGTGTATTGGAGAGACAGTAAAGAGAAATGGCATTTTGTTGATGACATATTGCCGGATGAAGATTTTTCTAAACAATTAGAGATCGTCGATAAAGATAATAAAGGGATTTTTTGGGGATAAGATTACTTTACCCGCCCCGGGATTCCTCGCGCCAGAAAACGGAGCACCTTCAACAGATTGCCGCCAGCTTAATCATCATACATATCGCTTTGAGTGGTTGCACGTGACGTCGGAGTATAATATGCTACATTTTAAGAATACCTATTATTAGTTTTTAGACCGTTACGATTGAGGATTACATATTTCTTTCTGGAGGTTATCATGCACAATAAAATTAGCGAAGTACTGCTGCAGAATTGGGATTATTGTATGGATGTTGAGGATTGGTCACCGCCGCTAAGCGATGCACTTGCAGGCGTGGATCATCTGCAAGCTAGCTGGAAGCCACAGGGGGGAGCTGCTAACTCTATCTGGGAGACGGTCAATCATCTGACGTATTATAAGGAACGTTTGCTTAAGAAGCTAAAGGGCTTGCCACAGCTGCCTGATGTGGAGAGCAATGACGATACATTTACTGTCAAGGTTACCGGGGAGGCAGAGTGGGAGAAGGCAGTGCTTGCGCTGAAGACCGTTCACGCTTCGCTTCGGGAAGTCATTGAAGCGCTTGAAGAAGGCGCGTATGATTGGGGCGGTTCAGGACATGCGCCAGGCGAAGAAGTGATGAGTCTTATCCTGCACGATGCCTATCACACCGGACAGATCGTCTTGGTTCGTAAGCTGCAGGGCTCTTGGCCCTCACGCCGCAGCTTCGATTAATCTTAAGTATAGTAACGTTAAGCCGCATCATTGCTCACTCAGATACATTGAGGTTGAACAATGATGCGGCTATTTGTTTCAACCAGTCGAACCTTCGGTTAATGATAGATAGATTAAGTTTCGAGGGGAGAGATTGTTATGGATCCGAATCACAGTGATAGAAGTGTAGAAGTCCAGCACACCGAGGTACAAAAGAAATCGGATTCCAGTGCGGTCGCTATTACCTTTATCAGATATGCAACTTATATCATTATCACGTTTGGAGTTCTGTTTTTCTTAGTTAAATATGTGTTTCCGAAGTTCTAACCATATGAAATCTAAACAAAACCATCCCGAATGAAGGGATGGTTTTTTGAATTACGCTATGCAACTGACTATTCCTACAGCTTTCTTTGTATAGAACCCGGTGATTCCGCGGAATTGCGGTAAAAGAACCAGCACTCGTTCAGCAGCTTAATCTGACGGCGGTCTTTTTTATAATAAGCTTTCATCAGCTGATGGCAGAGCCACTGCGGCAAGGAAATCCCTCCTCTAAGCATGCTTACGTAAGTTAGCATATGGGGAAGAGGGCCTAATGGTGCGGCAACAAAATGCGGAATACAACAGCCTGTTCTGTGATTTTACGGAATGAGTCAAGCCTGTCAGCTACAGCACGCCTTCTTCTTCCTCTTCATACCATTGCTCCAACTGGGCCTGTAGTGCGCGAATTTCGGTCAGCAGTGAGATGAGCGGATAGTTCTGTTCCTGAATGGAGGCAAAAGCGCTCTCCAGCAGATTAATATATTCCAGGCCGGATTGCAGTGAATGTTCTTCACGCAGCAGGTCCAGCGAGTCGCATTCGGCGATCGCCAAAGGCAGGTCTGGCACATTGTCGGCGGTCAGCTTATCGATCTCTTTATTGAGGCGAAGATTGAGTGCGCTTAGCTGGTAAGCATATTCCTCCGGCATTTCTACGAATTGCAGTTCTTTATTTTGCTGCAAAATTACATATCGCATTTTCGGCATTGGTCATTCTCCCTCCGTACTTTCTTATCTTCCTTCTTGACAGTTTAGCCTATGCACAAGTTACAATTCAAGTAGAGATCTATTTTCCCGTGGAAAGGACTTGTGAGAGAACGCTATGGAAAGTATGAGCAACGATGAGCTGCAGCTGTGGATTGAACAGGTATCGCGGGACAACTTTGGGGTACCGTTCCGGCACAAAGCTACCTTTAACAGCCGATTATCTTCAACGGGCGGACGTTATTTTATCAAAAGTCATAATATTGAGATCAACCCGCTTCAACTGACCCAGTTCGGTCGTGAGGAAACGGAGCGAATTATTAAGCATGAGCTCTGCCACTATCACCTGCATCTGGCAAAGAGAGGGTATATGCACCGTGATGCCGATTTCAAAAGATTGCTGGCACAGGTCGGCGGGAGCCGCTACTGCCAGTCTCTACCGGGAATGAAGGCGCGCAAACCGCTGCCTTACCGGTATAAGCTCGTGTGCACAGCCTGTGCTACCGAGTATCCACGCAAGCGAAAGGTTGATCCCAAGCGCTATCGCTGCGGGAATTGTGCAGGTAAGCTCAAGCTGCAAACCTTGGAAATAGAATAAGCGGGGCAAGCCTGCTATTTGATCACCAAACCCAGCAGACCCGCAAATGAGGCGGCTTGCTGCGCTGAAATGATACAACCATATAAGTCTTCGATCTCTACATGTAAACCGCTGAATTCGCAGTCGCTAAGATCGATTCCGTTCAGTTTTGTCCCTGACAGCATGGCTTGATCCAGATTGCAGCGATTAAATGAGATCTTTTGCAGGACGGATTGATAATAATCAGCGCCAATGAGCGAACTGTCTACGTAAGCAACCTGTTTGAAATTAGCAAATCGAAATGTAGCGTAATCCCCGATACAGTCTGTGAACAGAACGTTCTGGAATCTTCCTCTGGTAAAGTCTGTCCCAATCAACTTGCAATTTCTGAACTCTGTGCGATGAACGAAGGCATCGGAGAAATTAACGTTGGACAGATCACATCTTTCAAAGATAACATCCGTAAGTTCAATCCCGCTCAAGGACGACTCCGTAATGGTAACATTCCTAAACAGCACCTTCTCGAACGAAACCTTACCAGCTTCCTGGCTATCAATGAACTGGTCATTTATGGAACAAAAGCTGAACTCATCCTTCGTTTGCAGTGAGAATATTTCCTGCGGGGGTAAAGCAATGTTGTCGGCAATTTTGGGCGGGTCAATCTTATGTTTCATGCGAACCTCCATTACAATAATCAATACTAGCGAGTCTATTCCTATTCCCTGTGCGTTAACTATCGTGGGAATCTGGGGTTTTGTCAACCATCCTGACAACGAGGCGGGTTATTCATATCCGTACAAATGCACCTTTGTCTGGATAAAATCGCACATCGTTTTGTAAACGCTACCAAACTAAACTGGAGAGGAAGTCCATATTAGTTAGAGGGGGCGCATTTATGAAGCGATTCAGGTCCGCGGTTGCGGGTCTGCTGGCGATGCTGCTGATTTTTTCAGGCTTGCCTGTTTATGGAGCCAGTGGCAATTCTGCAGGAACCGGAGTAAACGAAGGTACTGGGGCGGGTCAGATTTCAACAGGTACAGTGCTCATTAAGAATAAGTGGAAAAGTAATTTTCTATACGAAACGTCTACTGGCGAGGTACGCTACGGCATGACGAATCCGGCAGACACCTCATCCCATTGGACTGTAGTAACCATGGCTGGGGTGTCGCGGATTCAAAATGTGAAGACAGGCCACTACATTACACTTGCCGGGAATACGGGCAAAGAGGATGCGCTTAAAGCAGCAGAAATCTCAGGAGCAGGCAGCATTACGGATCAATGGCTGATTGATACTTCGAACAGAAGCGGCTATATGGTGATTCGCAGCGCGACAGCCCCGGAGGGGAAGCTCGTCATCCATGAGGAGAATCAGCTTGGGTTTGCTCAAGTGAGCGGGGACATCAATATTACCTTTGAGAGCCCGCAGTGGGCTTTTGTTGACCTTAGTACAGCGCCAGTGCCGATCTCGGAATTGCAGCCGATTCGTCTGGCTACGTATACCGATGCTCAGGCAGCTACGGATTTCCTATACGAAGCGACCGGTGGTGAGCTTAAGCACGGTGTTATTGTTGCTGATGCGGTCAACGCAGCGGATTACTTGTGGTTTGTCGAGGACTATGACGGCCATAAGCGTATCCGTAACGCGGCAACGAATCATTATCTTACTTCTATTAAAGGCACCGCCAAGGCGCAGCAATTACTTGAGAGTCAACCCACGGATCAGTGGGTCTTCAATGAATCTGATGATTATGATGATTACCAGACGATTGAGAATATTGGGAACAGAGGTACTTACCTTGCTACCTTAGGGAACGGCAATGCCGGAGCGGGCACGGATAATACGAAGCTTGCTGCCCAGTGGCAGCTGTTGGACCCGAACACGCCTACGGATGGCTCAGAACATTTTTACCGGATACAGAATGGGTGGAAGTCATTTTACTGGTATGAGAACAGCGATGGACTGTTGAAATACGGCAATATGCAGGCGGATGGTTCCGACCAGTGGCTGATTGAGAAATACAATGGCCGCAAGCTGTTCAAGAACAAGAAAACGGGCCATTACCTGAATATGGTGAATATGCCGGACGGACACCTTCAGGTTACGGAGTTGCCGGACAAAAATGCTGTAGATCCGGGCTACATCTGGACGGGGAAAAACACAGGCGACAATACCTATGTGATCAGCAATGTTGTCGACAAGGAGCCGAACAAACGTCCAGAGAAGTATATCTCACTCCAAAACCTAACCAAGTATGCGGAGTATGGTGTGATTAACCCTGACTGGGGCAGCCCTAAGTGGAAATTCGTCGCAGTTACGGAGAAAAAACAGGATTTATTCCGCTTTAAGCTAAATTCCGTAAATGGAGCGGAGCAGTATTTAAAGGATGGACCTTTGCTTGCTGCGCCTAGTAGTGCTCGGAACCAGGCAGAAGAGAAGACGGTCACAGAAGTAGTCTATAATTCGCAGCAACAGACAGAGACTGCAGCCTCACAAGAGAAGTCACTGGTACAGGCCGATGCCTCAGCTGCAGAGGACATGACCGTTGGGCAGGCCACCTATGGTCCGCTTAACCTCAATGACGATTCTTTTGTCTGGCAATTGCAAGAGATAGAGGGCAGTAACGGAGCTGTGAAGATTAAGAATAGAGGTACAGGACGTTATCTTTCTCTTGAGCATATCGGTAATGCGGTGAAGGAGGTTGATCCTGACGTAGCTGTGCAATCCTTGCAGACGGTATACGATGTATGGGGCAGTATTAAATGGATTGTTGATATGCAGCCATCAGGCCTAACAACCTTCAAAAGCGCATGGGCAGGTCATTATATGTACGGTGCCCCAGATGATCATGGTAATCCGGTGATTAGAATCAGCAAGGCGGCAGATGCAGCGGATAAGGAGAGTGCACATTTCAGTGCTGAAGCAGTCGCTGAAGTTGCACCTCCAGTACCGGCCTATCCGGTAAGATTCAAAAATGCCAACAGCGGAGAATATCTGTATGAGAATGAGCATGGCGTTGTTCTGTATGGTCAACCGTCAGCAGATAATGGATATTCACAATGGAGCATATCTACGCAGGCTGGCAAGCAATCGATCGTTAACCGGGCAACAGGACATTATCTAACCTTGAACGGGGATTATTCCTTCTTGGAGAGCAGCCGTTCCGAACCTGCTGTTGACGGTTCCTCTGACTGGGCTGTCAGTCTGGCTTCCGATGACAAACATTACACCATCCGCAGCCAGTTCGGGGAGTACAACGATGAATTCATTAATGTAGAGAACCATACTGGGTATGCAGAGCGCGGCCTGCTGCTGGAGAGTGAAAGCTCCGTTCAATGGACGCTGGAGACGGCAGGTCAAACGTTCAATACGCCAGCAGGAGAACCGCGGAACATAGATACCGCAACTCCGACCCAGAATGATACCAACATTGTGACTATCGTGCCGAAAGGACAAAGCAACAAAGTGCTGGCTGAGAAGGCGGGCAAGGTTATTTATGCTGATCCTGCTGACAAGACTGCATCTATAGAGTGGCTTGTGCAAGAATACAATGGCCGCAAGCGGATCATGAATGTCCAGACTAATCATTATCTTTCATTAAATGAAGCAAACCAAGCTGTCATGTTAGCCGCAGGGGACAAGGAATCATCCCGATGGGTACTGGAAGAGAAGCTTGGATATAAACAACTGCTGAGCGCTGATGAGGGCGGCCTGCTTACACAGGGAGAGTCCACGATTGAACTTGGCACAGCAGCTGCTGGCGATCATGTTTTGTGGAGCTTTCTGCCTGTACCTAAGAATGTTGTTTATGCAGGGGCAGAGGCTTTTCAGGGAGAAGGAGTCATTCGGTTTGTGGTGAATGCCAATTTGGCGGATGAATATGCTGCAGTCATTCACTATAAGAATGAATCCGCTACGGATGCTTCCTTAATAGTTAAGGTGAACGGTCTGGAGCAGGGAAATACGCTAAATCTGAAGTCTTCTACTGCTGGACAGTTTGTGTCATTAAAGCTAAAGCTGCGGGCGGGAATGAATACCGTTTCGTTTAGCGCTGGCGAGAACACGGTCTGGAACAGACTGACCATTGATACGTTAACCGTTTTAAACAGTGTGAATAAAACATATCGCGGAGCAACGTTACCTTATATCAGCTATGAGGCTGAGGACGCGGATACGAACGGAACGATTATCGGCCCTTCGCGAAAATATCTCAGCATAGCTTCGGAGGCTTCCGGACGCCAAGCCGTGATGTTGAAGAACACAGGAGACTACGTGGAATTTAAGCTTGCTAATCCGGCTAACTCCATCGTTCTCCGCTATTCGATTCCGGATAGTCCAGATGGAACGGGTGCAGAGGATACGCTGTCACTATATGTGAATGGCGTCCAGCAACAGCTTCATCTGACTTCAAAATATGCCTGGGAGTACGGCAGCTACCCGTGGTCGAATGACCCTCGCCAAGGCAGCGGGCATCGCTTCTTTGACGAGATTCATGCGTTGATTGGCAATGCACCAGCTGGAGCAACGATTCGCTTGGAGAAAACTGCTGGCGATCATGCAGCCTCCTACACCCTGGATTTAGCTGATATGGAGCAGGTTGCTCCAGCGTTAACTATGCCGGAGGGTTTTGTCTCTGTTGCCGATTATGGAGCTATTGAAAATGATCAAGGTGATGATACGGCAGCCTTTAAGGCGGCGCTTGCCGAAGCGAATCAGCAAAATACAGGAGTCTGGTTTCCATCCGGAGCCTTTAATGTGGGGGACGGACTGCTGGACCTGAATGCCGCTGAGATCCGTGGTGCAGGCATGTGGTATACGACGCTGAACGGTGCTAAGTTCTATGGTCACGGAGAGGAAATTGGTGTGTATGATTTACTGATTGATGGCGGCATCAACGTGCGTGAGGATGAAGCGTACACCAATGCCTTCCATGGGGCCTTCGGCCAAGGCTCGGTAATCCAGAACGTCTGGATCGAGCACACCAAAGCAGGCCTATGGCTCACACAGCCAGTGGGTGAGAAAGTCCGGACAGATGGTCTTCATATGGTAGGACTTCGTATTCGTGATCTTATGGCGGATGGTGTCAACTTCGCCGTAGGTACAGGGAACAGCATGATAGAACAAAGCGATATCCGCTATCCAGGGGATGATGGGATTGCTATGTGGTCATTTACAGATGCCAAGCTGAATGATGTGAATGGCAATGAGCGAACACCAAGCTTTAATAATACGGCACGCTTTAACACGGTATCCCTACCGTGGCTAGCTGATAATATCGTTGTTTTTGGCGGCAAGGATAACAAAATCCAGGATAATGTAGTAAAGGATACCGTGAGCAACGGGGCAGGTATTGCCGTATCCACCCGCTTTTCCGCTGAGCCGTTCCAAGGAACGACCCTCGTGGAACGCAACACAATGCTGCGCACCGGCAGCTACGATTCCGGTTATGGAGTGAATCTGGGGGCGTTATGGCTATACGCGGGTGAGAGTGATCTCAATGGTACTGTTCTAATCCGGAATAATACGGCACTAGACAGTACCTACTCTGGCTTAATAGCGCATGGCAATCTGAACATGACTGGGGTAGTCCTCACGAATAATGTCATTGACAGAGTGGGTACGAGCGGTGTGGAAGTTACGCCAGAGCTGAAGGGAAGCCTGCTCGTAGATAACCTTATTATCCGTGGGGAGCGGATGAATCTGTTAGCTAATCCATCCTCTGCATTCAATATTGTTCAGCGTAATCAAGGCATTGCCAGCGCGGCCAAATCTTTCTCTTTAAAGCTTGCAGATGGACAGAGTGGACCTATTGTCATGAAGCAAGGAGAGTCAGTTGGACTGCAGGTACTGGACAAAGAGGGTACCGACATCACTTCTCAAGCAACCTTTGTCTTTGAGAACGTCAACACAGCCTCCTTATTAGAAGGAAAACTGCAGGCACTTAAGGTAGGAAGTACAGTTCTCACAGTAACCGTTGGAGTTGACCAGAGAATCTATACAGTGGATGTATTCTCGCCTGCTGATCCTACTACTCCTACTACTCCAAATGTACCTGTAACTAATCCGGTAACCACGGCTACGGGTAATAATGATGCGTTGCTTAAAGCTAAGACAGTTGCGGGTCAAGCCGTTATCGAACTTGCAGCCAATGCTGACGGCACGGTCCGCTTTAGCGCAGAAGCCTTGCGGAGCGCGGCTGCGGTTAGTCCGGATGCAATGCTAGTGATCCAAAGTGGCAATATGACGTATCGTTTCCCGTTGGGACAAATGGAGACCGTGCTGAATAATGCCAGTCTGCCAAAAGGAACACTGGAGTTCAAGCTTACTCCACACAGCGGAGCCGCATTGGAGCAGCTGACAGGGAGTGCGAAGCAGCAAGGCCTTAAGCTGCATGGAACTCCGGTTGGTTTCACGCTGAACGTAACGGATGGCACAACATCCGTTCCTGTCAGAAGCTTTGGAACCGAGCACGTGGAGCGGACATTCATTGTTAATGAAGTATTGGATAATGCAACGGCTGTAGCTCTTCTCTATGATGATAAAACTGGGTCTTTCCGTTATGTACCCGCAGTATTTGATTCTGCGAATGGAGTGACTACAGTTACCGTTAAGAGCAGCATGGCGAGTGGAGTGTTTACCGTCGCGCAACATCCTGTTAGCTTCCCGGATATTTCGGGACACTGGGCACAGGCTGAGATTGAACGGTTGGCCAGCAGATTCATCGTGAACGGCCAATCTGCGGACAGCTTTGCACCGGAGACAACGATTAGCCGGGCGGAGTTCGCAGCCATGCTGATCCGCTCGCTGGATCTGCAGCTTGACCCTGCAGCGATAGCAAACAGCTCATTCAACGATGTGCAGGACAGCTCCTGGTTTGCAGTGGCTGCCAGAGCAGCAGCCGGACTAGGGCTGGTTCAGGGTTATGCGGATGGCTCCTTCCGTCCGAATGCCCCGATTTCACGGGAGCAAATGGCTGTCATGGTTGCGAGAGCTCTGAAGCTGTTGCCAGCAGAAGCTGAGCTCAAAGGAACTACTTCCGGATCACATACTTTCAATGATGCAGCAGGTATTTCCTCTTGGGCGAAGGAAGCTGTGGACACATTGGAAGTAAGTGGCATTATGAAGGGGCAATCCGCAGGGAACTTTGCCCCAAGTAGCGATACAAGCCGCGCGGAAGCAGCTATAATTCTTAATCGCCTGTTGATTGGGGCTAAACTGCTCAATAACTGATCTGTGTATGTATGACAAAAGCCGCCGTGAAGGAGTTGTACCCTTCACGGCGGCTTTATCTATAACCTTTTTCTTCATATATGCAGCTTATTTGATCTGGCCCATCGCCAGATTGACTCTATAATTTCCAAACTCCAGCAACTGGTCGAGAAAAGCGTTAAGATCCTGCTGGTTAACCGTGTGAACACGCATCCAGTAGCAGCCCTCTCCGCTGACGCGGTAGGTCTCCACAACGCTGCTGTTGCTTTTGGCGAACTCCTGAAAGGCCGGATGGACAGTATTGGAGCTCAGAAATACGGTAATCAAAGCATGTACGGCATGTCCTATTTTATCCGGATTCCAGCGGACAGTATAGCCCTCTATGATGCCACAGTCGCGCATTCTGCGGATACGTGCGCCAACTGCCTGGCCTGTCATATGTACCTGCAATCCAATTTCTTTGTGGCTAAGAGTGGAATCATTAATAAGCTGCTGCAAAATGCGAAAATCCACATCATCTATCAGGGTACGGTTCATTATCGTATAATTCCTTTCAGTATGAAAGTAAATCAAGGTAAACTCTTTCTGCTATCCATGTATTCTGTGTATCAATCCACCTATAATTGATTGTAGCAGAAGATATATAAAAGGAAGAGGGTAGAGAATGAAAATTCAACTAATCAGGCATGCGACATTATGGCTGGAATATGGTGGTCTTACATTTTTGATTGATCCGATGCTTAGTGAGCAGGGCGCGAATCCACCCATTATAAATTCGGAGAATGACCGCAGAAATCCATTGGTCTCTTTACCTGGACCGGCAGAGCAATGGCTGCAACCGGATGTTCTGCTCCTGACGCATCTTCACGCCGATCACTGGGATACGGCGGCAATATCCATGCTTTCTCGTGATATTCCATTATTGTGCCAGGATGGAGATCAGGCGCAAATAGCGGCACAGGGCTTTGAACACATTACAGAAATTAACCACAAACATAAGATTTCTAATATAACCCTTACAAGAACAAAAGGTCAGCACGGAACGGGTGAGATTGGGAAACGGATGGGACAAGTATCGGGTTTTATTTTTCAGGCAGAAAACGAACCTACGTTATATCTTACTGGAGATACAATTTGGTGTGACGAGGTTAAGCAGGCCTTGGATGATAATCATCCCGAGCTGACGATTATCAATGCTGGCGGTGCACGATTCTTGACAGGTGGACCTATTACGATGGATGAACAGGACGTAGTGGAGCTGTGCAGCTATGCACCCTATACATCGGTTATTGCTGTTCACATGGATACGATCAACCATTGTCTGGTCACCCGGGAGAACCTGCGGGAACGGTTGGAGCAGGAGGCCCTGCTAAATCGGGTCACCCTTTTGCAAGATGGAGAATGGTATTGAGAGCGCTTGACTAGACTACAAAATCATGATAAATTACTTCATGTTGACATGAATTATTATTCCCTGATAGCTCAGTTGGTAGAGCACTCGACTGTTAATCGAGTTGTCACAGGTTCGAGCCCTGTTCGGGGAGCCATTTTCTTGGAGAGATACCCAAGTGGCTATAAGGGGACCCTCTGCTAAGGGGTTAGACTGCGTAAGCGGTGCGAGGGTTCGAATCCCTCTCTCTCCGCCACATTTTGTGGCACTTAGCAAAATATACATAGTCTTCAATATATGAAAGAGCTCCCGACTGGGAGCTCTTTTTTTGCGTTTTTTTAATAATTAGTTCCAACAAAAGGGTGAAATTCACACTAATATTAGCGAATAATTCAATGGTGCAACTCATTAATCCTTTAATTAATTGACGGATAGAAGCTGTAAAGAGACAAATGTTATATTATTTACGGGAAAACAAAGTATTGTATTAAAAAAGGAAATAAATTCAAATGTTGACGAACTCCATTTTACTTCGTTATTCTCATCATTCCTCGCAAATAATCAAATATGTTCAGATACATCCCAAATACACTACAGTTAATGTTATATAACCTAACCTTGAAATTCGAATTTTGTATTAAATAAGCATAAATATTAGTGACGAAGAAATAACCCTGTGTTAATATAAATAACATCATAAAGGAAAAAAGAGAATGTAAGGTAGAGAAAGGGGAATTATGATTATTATGGGAAAAGGGGATGGCGATGGAGTATTTCATTCAGCAGTTAATTAACGGGATTTCCGTAGGCAGCATTTATGCTCTGATCGCTCTTGGTTACACCATGGTATACGGAATTATCAAGCTGATCAATTTTGCACATGGCGATGTATTTATGGTAGGTTCGTTTATCGGACTTTTTAGTGCCAAATATTTTGCATCGGTGGGTTTCCCTCCGGTTATCGTCTTGATATTGTCGCTTGTAATTTCCATGACTGTCAGTGCGTTGCTTGGCATCACGATTGAACGATTGGCTTACAAGCCACTGCGTAGAGCATCACGTATCGCCGTACTTATTACAGCAATAGGGGTTTCCTTTCTTCTGGAATACACTGGGGTGTACTTACTCGGGCCACAGGCCAAAGGCTTTCCGGAGATTATCAATAAGCACCAATTCCACTTATTTGGAAGTTCAGTTCAGGTTGATTCTAATCAAATGATGACTCTAGTCACAACAGTTGTGCTAATGATCATCCTGCAGTATATCGTACACCGAACGAAGATAGGTAAGGCAATGCGGGCAGTTTCCTTCGATATGGAGGCAGCGCAACTTATGGGTATTAACGTAGACCGGACGATTTCAGCAACATTCGCTATCGGTTCTGCATTAGCCGCAGCAGCAGGTGTGATTTTTGGAATGACTTACAATGCTGTTGACCCGATGATGGGTGTGCTACCAGGACTGAAAGCTTTCGTAGCGGCTGTACTTGGCGGGATCGGCAGTATACCAGGTGCGTTGGTTGGGGGTCTACTTCTAGGTACGGTAGAAACAGAAATATCTTCACTGGGGTATTCTTCATGGCGTGATGGCGTGGCCTTTGCCATATTGATCCTTATCCTTATCTTTAAACCGTCCGGACTGTTTGGTAAAAATGTCCGCGAGAAAGTGTAGGTGGGATAACCGGATGAAGAAGCTAAATAAATCTTTTTGGATAGGCATTGTGTTCGCTTTGGTTCTCTACGGAGCCATTCAGATTCTTCTAACAACGGGAATATTTGATGATGTTATGGAATCTACACTTATTCTGATTTGCATTAACGTTATGCTGGCAGTATCTCTTAACCTGATTAATGGGATAACGGGTCAATTTTCGATCGGCCATGCCGGATTCATGTCCATTGGTGCTTATGTTTCAGCGATCTTGACCTTGAATTTTGATGTTCCTTTCGTTTTGGCGCTTGTGATTTCGGGACTGGTAGCTGCATTCTTCGGAGTGCTGATCGGTATTCCGACACTGCGGCTTAATGGTGACTATCTGGCGATCGCTACACTCGGCTTCGGTGAAATTATCCGAATTGTGCTGCTCAATACGGAATATGTTGGCGGTGCTTCGGGCCTCAGCGGTATTCCAACCCAGACGACCTGGACGATTATGTTTCTCTTCACGCTGGTTACGATAGTTGTAATTAATAACTTCATCAATTCCAGCCACGGTCGGGCTTGTATAGCCATTCGGGAGAATGAAATTGCCGCCGAAGCTATGGGGATTAATACCACTTTGTACAAGATCATTGCCTTTGCTCTCGGCGCATTATTCGCAGGCATAGCTGGTGGTCTATCCGCTCATAAGTTCTATGTTATTAATCCAGGCAGCTTTAACTTTCTGAAGTCGTTCGAAATTCTGGTTATGGTTGTACTAGGCGGATTGGGGAGTACGTCTGGAGCAATCGTAGGCGCAATTGTGTTAACAGTACTCTTCACTGCACTACAGGAATACCCAGAGCTACGGATGATTATCTATTCCGCAATTCTAATTCTGATGATGATTTTCCGTCCGAAAGGACTTTTGGGCAGCACAGGCTTCTCATTCAAGAAATTTGCCAAAAAGGAGGCGAAGCCAAGTGACAGCATCAACAGCTGAAGTGCTTCTTGATGTCCAACAAGCCAGTCGTTCCTTTGGAGGACTAAAGGCGCTGAGTGAGGTGTCCCTCCATATTAATAAAGGTGAATTGATTGGACTTATTGGACCGAACGGTGCCGGCAAAACAACACTATTCAACCTGCTGACTGGTGTTTACCCGCCTTCTAGCGGCAGTATTATTCTGAATAATGAGTCTGTAGGCGGTATGAAACCTTTCCGGATTAATCGAAAAGGTGCGGCACGTACCTTTCAGAATATCCGTTTATTCACCGCTATGACGGTCCTTGATAACGTCAAGATTGCCTTTCATCAGCATGCCAAACATTCGATGTTCACATCGATGCTCCGTCTGCCTAAGCATTTCAGCGGTGAGGGAGAAATTACCCAGAAGGCAATGGATATTCTAAAAATATTTAATCTGGCCGATCAATTCGACGAGTTAGCCGGCAATATGAGCTATGGCAACCAGCGGCGCTTGGAAATCGCTCGTGCGCTTGCTGCGGGTCCCAAGCTGCTGCTGCTGGATGAACCAGCTGCAGGCATGAACCCGAATGAGACGCGTGATTTGATGAATCTAATTGCTTGGATTCGTGAGGAATTCGATCTCACCATCCTGTTAATAGAGCATGACATGTCACTGGTTATGGGGGTATGCGACCGAATCTATGTGCTGGACCGCGGGATGCTGATTGCAGATGGCTCACCTGTTGAAATACGGAACAACCCTAAGGTCATCGAAGCATATCTGGGACAGGAGGCGTAGCGGACTATGCTTACAGTACAAGGAATCAACGTATATTACGGAGCTATTCATGCTATAAAGGATTTGAGCATTACCGTTAATGAAGGTGAGATCGTAACCCTGATTGGCGCCAATGGCGCCGGCAAATCAACGTTGCTCAAGACGCTTTCGGGGTTGCTTAAACCGAAGACAGGCAGTATTGAATTTTTGGGCAAATCGATTACGAATCAAAGCATACAGTCCATCGTGAAGCAGGGACTTATCCACTGTCCAGAAGGTAGACGGGTGTTTGCCAATATGTCTGTGGAAGAGAATCTGGAGCTCGGAGCTTATTTACAGAACTCGGATAGCCTCGGAGCTGACTTCGAGAAGGTATATTCTACTTTCCCCCGTCTTCTGGAGAGAAAGAAACAGCTAGCTGGAACATTATCCGGTGGAGAACAGCAAATGCTCGCCATGGGTCGCGCTATGATGGGACATCCGAAGCTGCTGCTATTGGATGAACCCTCCATGGGCCTTGCTCCACTGCTGGTAAAGGATATTTTCCGGATTATACAGGAAGTAAATGCGGCCGGAACAACCGTATTGCTTGTTGAACAGAATGCACATCAGGCACTTAAAGTTGCTCATCGTGCTTATGTACTGGAAACGGGTCGAGTGGTGCTTGAAGGGGATGCCAAGGAGCTGGCAGATTCAGAAGAGATTAAGATGGCTTATCTGGGTCACTAATCTTCCATTCATTTATTGCGGTATCACAGAATCATCATATAAATATATTATCTTAGGAGGCTGGAAGAGAATGAAGAAAATCGGGGCCATTATCTTGACAACGGTGCTGACTGCCGCTTTGGTAGCAGGCTGTGGCAACAACACAGATAACAACAAGGCTGCAAACGGTGGAAATTCCACTGCAGAGACAATCAAGATTGGGATGGATGTTGAGCTTTCAGGCGGTCAAGCTTCTTTCGGCGACTCCGCACTCAAAGGGGCCAAACTTGCGGTTAAAGAAATTAATGACGCAGGTGGAGTACTCGGCAAGCAAATTGAACTGATTGAAGCGGATAATGCTTCCAAGTCTGAAGAAGCGACACGTGCAGCACAAAAGCTGATTACAACCAATAAAGTTGTAGCCATCATTGGATCGACTACATCTACGAATACACTCGGAATTGTACCTGTTGCGCAGGAAAAGGGAATTCCGTTGGTCAGTTCTTCGGCCACCAATCCAAAAGTAACTGTTGACGAACGTACAGGAAAATTGAATGAATGGGTATTCCGCGCTTCCTTTATCGATCCGTTCCAAGGACAAGTAATGGCTAACTATGCTACAGACACACTTAAAGCTAAAACGGCTGTAATCTACACCGATACTTCAAGTGACTACTCTAAAGGTCTGCAAACCTTCTTTAAAGAAACATTCTTGAAAAATGGTGGTACGATCTTAAGTGAAGAGTCTTATCAACAAAAGGATTCTGACTTTAAAGCCGTATTGACTCGTATTAAAGAATCGAACCCTGATGTTATTTACCTACCTGGTTACTATGAAGAGGTTGGTAAGATTCTGAAGCAAGCACGTGAAATGGGCATTACCGTTCCATTTATGGGTGGCGATGGTTGGGATTCTCCACAACTGGTGGAAATTGCCGGAGCAGATGCGCTCAATAATACGTTCATGTCCAATCACTATTCCCCTGAAGATAGTGCACCTGAAGTTAAATCATTCGTTGACGCATTCAAGGCTGCTAATAGCGATCTCGTCCCAGATGGCATGGCTGCACTTGGATATGATGCTGTGAAGCTAGTCGTTGATGGTATCAAACGCGCTGATTCCACAGAGCCTACGAAGCTGAGAGATGCACTAGCTGCTACGAAAGATCTGCAATTGGCTACTGGTAAAATCACAATGAACGAAACGCATGACCCAGTTAAAGCAGCTGTAGTTCTGAAGTTTGTTGATGGTAAACAAACATTCGAAGCTAAAGTTAATCCGTAAGTAAAATCTTTCTTTACTCTAATAGCTTCTATTAGTACGGTACTTAGGGAGCCTATTTAATAGGCTCCCTAAAGTTATCTAACTACACAGAGCCATGTTTATAAAAAATGCTTGTCAAAAATAATGAAGTTTGATATAATCATTTTTGTTGTGAAAAGAACATTTTATATTATGGCCCGTTGGTCAAGGGGTTAAGACACCTCCCTTTCACGGAGGTAACATGGGTTCGAATCCCATACGGGTCATCTCTCATATGCGGTAGTGGTGGAATGGCAGACACGCTATCTTGAGGGGGTAGTGGGTGTATACCCGTGGAGGTTCGAGTCCTCTCTACCGCATACTAGATAAAGGGATCGTCCACTTATGGACGATCCCTTTATCACAGACAAGAAGCAAGAAATCCTGTGCTCCGCAGAGGTTTTCTTGCTTCTTTTTAATGTCCAGCCGATCCCTTTAAGGCGCCTGCATATTTGGGATAGAGCAGCCTTATGCAATCAGGGCAGATATCATGTGTGAATTGCATGGAGAGATGCTGCTGCAAGAAATGCTCAATCGTGTTCCACTCCTCTTTAGCGTTGCGAATGGATTTGCAGGAAGCGCAGATAGGGATGAGCTTATGTGAAGGCTTACGCGAAGCGCTGGGGGGTCTGAATGCTGTAAGAGTACGTTGTTCTTTAACAGCTCCAGCATCAAATAGGGAAATCATAAGGAGTTCTCTTGCTGAGGGATCGTCTGAGATGAGGGGGAAGATCTCAGACCGGAATCTTCTGAGCCCTTTATTAGTAGGGATCGAGAATTCCGAGCTAAATACCAGTCGCTCACCTTGAAGGATAGACTGCAAGGACTGGCGCAGAATTGCGATAGGAGCAGGCTCTTTAATTAGCTCTTGCAATAGCTCAAAGCAATTAGCTCCACTCCCTTCCTTCAGTGAAGAAAGACCGTATTCGTGCCGGTATGCACTCCAACTGCTATTTGTGTATAGAATGATTCCGGATCTATTGATAAGCAGGACGTTTTGTGGCAGGGTATCAAAATAATCGGTTAGGGAAGTGGATAAGCTTTCTGGCAAAGGTTATCGCTCCTTGTGATCGATCAGGATGGAATGCTAAGATGGGGGAAGGCCCAAAAGCTCTGCGATCTGGCGGCGATAGCGCTCGGCTCTACGTGTTCCATGAATTACATTGGACAAGCGATAAGTGGGAATTCCGTATAACTGGCAAAAATCCTTCTGATCCAGATGTAACTCTGTCAGGCGTTGCTTGATTACCCAGCCGTATGGGGTTATAGGGCGTTTGACGTTCAACAGGTTCACCTCTTATCGACATTCCAGGCATATGATATAATGGAATAAGACCTAATATTAGTTAATTATATACTTTTTTAAGTCATATTTCAACAATTAATAGCTTAAATAAGCTTTTTTATTATAGTGGAAGGCGGTTTATGAATGCAATCCATATACGAGCGTATAGAGTACTTGATTAAACAAAAAGGCATTACCAAGAAATCATTTTGTGAGCAGTTAAATATCAGTACAGGTAACATGGGAGATTGGAAACGCGGAAAGTCTACTCCGGGTACACATAAGTTGATTGAGATTAGCGCCTTTTTCGATGTCAGTCTTGACTGGATTATTCTCGGCAAGAATACAACGGAAATTTTGCGTGAGAACAGGGAAAATTATTTTTTTGAACACATAGGGCAATTGAATTGCCAAAATGCTGAATTGCTTCCCAAAGAGAAGGAATTTATTAAGGAGTACATAGCTTTCACTGAATACCGTAAGCGTAAAGCGGCGGATGAGAATTCCTGAATATGCGTCTTTACTTTTAAGATGAGGGGATTTATAATAATAAATGTTGGCCTCAAACAAAGTATCAAGTATCAAGTTATACTCACCGCGCGGTAGTGGTGGAATGGCAGACACGCTATCTTGAGGGGGTAGTGGGTGTATACCCGTGGAGGTTCGAGTCCTCTCTACCGCATACTTTGAAGAAAGCCTTGCGCTGCAAGGCTTTTTTTGTTTTGTTTTTCATGCAGCAAATGTTGTGACAAGTTCTCTAGTTGAAAAAATGTTATAATCACAATAAAAATTAGACTGGAGGTAAGCTAATGTTAATAAGCATTATCTTAGTTAGTATTATTGCAGCAATACATATTTATATCGTATATCTGGAGATGTTTATGTGGGCTACACCTAAAGGCATGAAGACCTTCGGTACTACGGAACAAGTAGCCAAAGATTCGAAGTCGCTTGCTTTTAACCAAGGGTTGTACAATGGATTTCTTGCTGCGGGATTAATCTGGGGTTTGTTGTATCCGGATGCTGTTGCCGGAAGACATATTCAATTATTTTTCCTTGCTTGTGTACTGATTGCAGGTATTGTGGGCAGTCTGACTGCCAAGAAATCGATCATTTACGTGCAGGCATTACCAGCCCTAGTTGCGATAATTGCCGTCCTTTTTCAATGGTAGGTTTTGCAGTCGTGTAAAAGTAGTTCGTCACAAAAAAGGATACTCTCTCGCACAGTATAAAAACTGTACGGGCAGGGTATCCTTTTTTTGTATTTTTATTTATTCAGTAGTTTAGCGATATCGGCTTCGATCTGATCCGGTGTTGTTTTTGGAGCAAAGCGTTTCAGAACGTGACCTTCCTGATCAACCAGAAATTTGGTGAAGTTCCATTTGACGCTCTTCGAGCCAAGGATTCCAGGGGCTTCTTTAGATAAATATTCGAATAAAGGATGAGCCTCATTGCCCTTTACATCAATCTTCTCGTACATCGGAAAGGTTACACCATAATTGATTTCACAGAATTCTGAAATTTCATCACTGCTCCCAGGCTCTTGGTCTGCAAATTGGTTGCTAGGAAAGCCGAGTACTTCGAACCCACGGTCTTTGAATTTTTCGTATACTTCTTGGAGACCTTTGTATTGGGGAGTAAATCCACATTTGCTGGCGGTGTTCACAACGAGCAATACTTTGCCTTTGTACTTGGACAACGATTCTTCTTCGCCACGCAGGGTGTTGGCTTCAAAATCATAAATACTCATGGATTATGCCTCCGATCAATAATTTATCACAATTTAATTGTACGCCACTTAATGTGCGGAGTCAATTATTAACGTTGTGTCATTTTTCAAATGTAATCGTTTCAAAATCTCCTTATTGTTTAAGGTTATGGAGAGTGCTTACAAAATACAGCTCGAGTGAAGGAGAGAATTATTTATGAAAGCCTTGTATACAGCAGTAGCAACCGTCCACGGTGGACGCGAAGGTTCCGTGGAATCTTCAGATGGCGCTTTGAAGCATGATCTAAAAATGCCTAAAGAACTAGGCGGTCCCGGTGGTTTGGGTACTAATCCAGAGCAGTTGTTCGCTGCAGGATATGGAGCTTGTTATGAAAGTGCCTTGGCTAATATCGCCCGCAAAGAGGGTGTGAAGCTGCAGGATGTAGAAGTGACTGCTAATGTGTCGATAGGCAAGGATGAGAGCGATGGCGGCTTTTTACTGGCTGTAAGATTAGATGTGAAGCTGCCGGGCATTGAACGCGGGATTGCCGAGGGATTGGCGAAGAAGGCTCATGATTTCTGCCCCTATTCCAAAGCCACAAGAGGTAATATTGAGGTTGAATTAAACATTGTAGAGTAGAGCGATTGTTACAGGATAAACACTATGCGGCTAGATGAGATCAGGCAATAATGGTCTGGTCTTTTTAGAAATATAAGAATTTATATGTTCACATGATAGCTTATCCTTATATTTCTCGAAGAAACGGGTGCCGTCCATAAAAGGACGGCGAAGCCGTTTCTTCTTGGCGGGTATGGTTAAGCATTCTTGGCAATAATGGCTAAATAGAGACGGTGTCAGTAAGAAAGAGTAATAATTAGGTTGCTACAAAGAGTACATTGGTTGACATCACCCCTAAAATTCTTTAATATGTCTAAGTATCTGTATATGTCGCGTGTGCTATAAACAAACAAAAAAATTTAAATAATGGGTGATGAAGATGTCCTACAAACCGAGTATTACGAATGTGACTAAAGCCAGCAGCAATGATAAGGAAGGATTGTTCGAGTTCATTATCAAGCTTGCTGATGGAACGGAGTGCCGCGTATTTTATAATCGGTTTCCGGAATGGAAAATGACGAACATCAGCCGCCTGCTAAAAACACCATGTCCCATTTGCCGCAAGGATTTCATCTGCAAATGTATGGAAGCATTCACTCCTGATCTCGAAGGACAAATGATTGGGAACCAATGGATTGAGAAGGCAATTGCCGAATAAATAAATGGACGGATCATGTTGGCGCGGGAGCTTATCCCGCGTTTTTCTTTATTTATTTTGAGAGATATTTGTTAGAGAGGGGGCGGGTGGATTGAATGAAGAACAGATCGAAGGTAAATCAATCATATTGATAGACGGTGTATGCCATCTTTGCCAGGGTTTGGTTCGTTTCATTATTCCACATGATCCCAAAGGCCATTTTATGTTCGCACCTTTACAGAACGAGGTATCTCAAAGGCTACTGAATGCCGGGGGGCTGAAGCCGGACGAATTGAGCACAGTGGTGCTGTTAGAAAAAGGCGTGTATTACACGGAGTCTGCTGCCGTGCTGCGGATAGCCCGCAGGCTGCGTTTTCCGTATCCTGTTGCTTATGTATTCATACTTGTTCCTCGACCGCTGCGCAACGCGCTTTACAGGCTTGTAGCAAGGAACCGTTACCGCTGGTTCGGACGTGATGAGCAGTGTTCGCTGCCAACACCGGAGAACCGACGAAGATTTCTATAGCTTACTAATGGGGGGACTTATGGACAAAAGAAAACGAAACGGATTTATGCGCTTTGATTGGTCATATCATTTTGTAACCTTGCCACTCGCACTTATTCTATTGATTTGGTCTGCGATACATCTGTATTTCGTACTTCAGGATGGTGGAGAATTAACGGTGTCAGTGCTGCTGTTCATCTCTTCCTTATGCTTAGTGTTCGCTGCGGGCCGCATTCGCAAGTATGCTACCAAGAGTCAGGACCGTATTGTGAGAATGGAAGAGCAGTTTCGCTATTACCGACTCACTGGAGGTACGCTCAGCACTAAGCTTAGTCTTGCCCAGATTATTGCATTGCGCTATGCGGGCGATGATGAATTTCCTGCATTGTGTCAGCGAGCAGTAGTGGAACAGATGAAACCCGAAGACATCCTCTCTGCTGTGCAGAACTGGCGGGAAGATTCGATGCGAGTGTAATGTGCGAAAAAACTTATTGCTGCCTCATTATATATATGCTACTATAGCTGTAAATTAAAGGAACAGTAACGGAAGCACCGTTCAATAACCGTTTGTCGCGGTTATTGGCGGTGCTTTTTTGCTGTTCTTTTTTGAGGGGAGGAGGGTGATTTCATGGCGGTAAGGATCGTACTCGCCGTGCGCGAGAGTCAATATATCGAACCAGTGCTGCAGTATGCTCATCATAGTGAATATGGGGATATGCTGCGTATTTCAGCATTTAGTAAGATGGCTGCCTTTGTGGAATTTATGAAAGGGGAGGAGGTTCCAGATGCGGTTGTAGGAGATGCATCCTTTATCGAAGCCTGGCTCGTAGAAGGAAGAACTACAGTTCCATGGGCGGTATTAAGTGAGGATGTGGGCTACTCCGGTAAAAGTATTGGGGGACTGGCAGGCGGCGTAATGATCGCCAAGTATCAGGCGCTGCCTTCACTACTAGAATCCATGTTCCAGCTATGTGAAATCAGCCGCGTTAGGACTTCTCCTTCTGTGAAGGAAGAGACTTTGGTGTTGGGGGTTGTCTCCAGTAGTGGAAGCAACGGCAAAACAACAATAGCTCTGAATCTGGCCAAACAGCTTGGCGGAATAGGACTGTCTGTATTTTATCTGAATCTTGAAAGTGTGGACAGTAGTTGCTTATTCCTCCGACCGCCTATTGGTAATGCTCCAGGGTTAGAAAGGTTGCTCTATGAGATCCAGGCCTCCCGTGGAAAGGAAGCAGGCGATGTTGATTTAGGACGTTATGTTCTCAGGCATGAAGATCTGCGGAGTGATGTCTTTAGGCCGGTAGGCAATGTTAAAGAAATGCTGCAGATGACCAAGAGGGATACGCTTGATTTGTTGGATCGGCTGGCAGCAGGGGGCTATGATGTTGTAATTGTTGATACAGGGAGTCTTGAGGAGGAGCGGGCCGAGGCTGTGCTGCAACGATGTGGCATGCTGCTCTGGGTGCTTAAGCATGATGATATTAGCTTGCATAAGACGGTAAGGTGGCTAGCGCATTGCACTGCTCCACATTCAGATATGCCCGCAAACCTGTTGGATAAGAGCAGATTCGTAGTGAATCTGGCTACGGATTCTATGGAGGGGAGTTTGCCGCCCGAAGGAATAACCTTTGATTGTGTCTTGCCCTTTATTCCAACTTGGACGCTGCAGCATCGGGAGGAACTCTGTCTGAACTCTCCACAATTCCAGCGCGAGATTCTCCAGTTCTGCAAGGCGTTTATCGAGCCTGCTCTGCCATTGGTATTTACCGGAAAGGGCCAATATGAATGATGAGATGTTCAGGATATTACGCAGTGATATTCGGGCAGGGCTTGATGTTACTTCGGCTGTAGGGAACAAGGAACTTACTGCTTACATTGAACGAACGATATTGGAGCGGGAGAGTCTTAGTTATTTAACAGCACAGGAGAAGCATGAGCTTGTGAAGAGATTATTCGATTCTTTTCGGGGACTCGATGTGCTGCAACCGCTGGTGGATAACCCGGCGATTACAGAGATTATGATCAACAGCTATAAAGAAATCTTCATTGAAGAGGACGGCCAGATCCGCCGCCTGTCACTGGCGTTCGAATCCAGCAGCAGGCTGGAAGATATTATCCAGACGGTGGTATCTGAGGTGAACAGGGTAGTAAATGATTCCTCACCCATTGTGGATGCACGGCTGAAGGATGGCTCCCGGGTCAATATCGTGCTGCCACCAGTGGCGTTAAAGGGTCCGGCGATGACCATCCGCAAATTCCCAGAGACGCCGATGACAATGAGTGAGCTGGTGAAGCGGGAAGCCATAAGCCCGGAAGCTGCAGAGCTGCTGCAGACGCTGGTTACGGCCAAATATAATATTTTTATAAGCGGAGGTACCGGCTCTGGCAAAACAACGTTCCTGAACGCATTGTCCCAGTTCATTCCAGCCCACGAGCGAGTCATCACGGTGGAGGACTCCGCCGAATTGCAAATTGTGACTGTGCCGAACCTCGTCTCCTTGGAGACGAGAAACGCTAATACAGAAGGTAAAGGGGAGATTACGATCCGTGACCTGATTCGTTCTTCGCTGCGGATGCGGCCCAATCGGATTGTGGTTGGCGAGGTGCGTGGGGCCGAGTGCTTGGATATGCTACAGGCAATGAATACTGGACACGATGGAAGTTTATCTACTGGCCATAGTAATAGTGCCCGCGATATGGTCAGTCGTCTGGAGACGATGGTGCTAAGTGCTGCGGATTTGCCGGTAGTAGTTGTCCGCCAGCAAATTGCCTCGGCAATTGATATTTTCGTGCATTTGTCCAGGCTGCGGGACCGCTCCCGCCGGGTGATGGGCATTAGTGAGGTTATTGGTCTGAAGGATGGAGAGGTGGTGCTGAATTCTTTATATGAATTTCAGGAATTGGGAGAACAGGCGGGACGGGTACAAGGCAGTCTGAACGCAAGTGGAAATCTATTGTGCCATACGGACAAGCTGAAGATGGCTGGTATTACTCTTCTGTCTGCTGTTACTAGCGAAGCTGAATTCAAGAAGGGGGAGGTGGTGATCTGATTATTTTTGGGAAAAAGTTTGTAATGTTCAAGGCTGGATCTTCTGCAATGAAGCTTGCTGCAGTTCAGTCTGTCAGTGGGGCAGCGCAATTACCTGATTACAAAGTGTATGTGCTAACCTTGGTACAAAAAATCTTGGCGATTAGTGGAGGCAGTCTGCTGCTGTTTGGCATCGGATATCTATTTTATCATCAATGGCTGCTGTCCTTATTGCTTGCCCCAGGCGGTGCCTATGCACCACGGCTATTGCGTGATTACCTTCTGAGACGGCGTCGTTCAGTGCTCAATCTGCAGTTTAAGCAAACGTTATTTTCCCTTTCATCGTCTTTATCGGCAGGACGTTCGGTTGAGAATGCCTTTCGGGAAGCTGTGTTGGATCTGCGTATGCTGGATCAGGAGGGCGGGGGCGATATGATCTCCGAATTGAACATTATTTGTGCAAGGATGGAATATGGTCAGCCGGTAGAAGAAGCACTGCATAATTTCAGTGAACGCGCAGGAATGGAAGACATTGAACGTTTCGCAGACGTGTTCTCGGTATGTAAACGTACGGGCGGTGATCTCGTCGAAGTTGTGCGTCGGACATCAACGATCATTGGTGAGAAGCTGGATATAGAGCAGGATATCGCGGTGAGTATTGCCCAGAAGAAGTTTGAGGCTAAAGCGCTGCTAATCTCGCCGCTTGTCATGGTAATGTTCATGAGCTTGACGGCAGGTGACTATATGGAACCTATGTACACTGGCGCGGGTATCGCCATATCTACGCTGGCCCTGGCGGCGTTGTTTCTTTGTTACCTCTGGACCTCCAAGATTATGGACATTCCGCTGTGAAGGATGGAGAGGTCATGCGATGGATATGCGGGGCAATTATTGTAGGGTTATCAGCAGGTTGGATTATCTTGCGCTTGAAATGTGGAAGCCGGTATGCCGGGCTGCGAAGAATTCCAATGGATGGACTACGCCTGCGCAGGCTGGGGGAACCGATACTATTGCTCGGTGAAAGAATAGGGCTGGGAAGCAGATTCCCGTCGTTATTTTTCAAAATTCAACGGTCCTTACAGCGGAATTACGGCATGCGTTATAGCGCTGAGCGAACCTTACTGTTTATGGGTGAGATGCTTAGCTATAGCTGGCTGTTGCTGCTGGGTGGTAGCCTGCTCACCTTATTTAATGGGGAACGCACAGGAATACTACTGGGTTCAATACTAGCGGTAGCTCTACCATTTGCCCTGGCCAGTGATCTGCATAAAAAGGTCAGGCTGAGAGAACAGCAGATTATGATGGAGCTGCCTGAGCTCCTCAACAGCATCGTATTATTGGTTGGTGCTGGGGAGACGGTGCAGCGGGCTATTCTCCGCTGTGTTGAAAGCCGCAAGGGAGACACCAGTCATCCGCTGTATAAGGAACTTATGATGATGACGGGTGAATGGGAGAGTGGCTATTCGTTTCAGCAGGCTTTTGAGAACTTCAGCAAGCGCTGTGCTGTACAGGAGGTTTCACTGTTTACGACGACAGTCTTGCTTAATTATCGCCGGGGCGGTGGGGATTTCGTATTGTCGCTGCGTGATCTGTCGCGGATGCTCTGGGAGAAGCGGAAAGCACTTAGCCGGACACGCGGGGAGCAGGCGTCTTCAAAGCTGGTCTTTCCGATGGTTGTTATTTTTTTAATTGTTATTGTGCTGGTGGGAACACCTGCAATCATGATGTTAAATATGTAGGAGGATGAGCTAATGATGATGAGTATTGTAGGAAGTATGAAAGGTTTTTGGAAGGATGAAGAAGGGTTGGGCACGTTGGAGATGATTCTGATCATAGCTGTGCTGATTGCGGTGGTACTTCTTTTTAAAGAAAAAATTCAAGAGGTAGTGGAAGCTCTAATCGATACAGCTGGTGAAAAGAGCCAAAAAGTTTTTGAATGAGTACGCTTAAGGATGACCGTGGCAGCTTCACGATCGAAGCCTCTCTTTTACTGCCCATTATCATGTTTATTACGATGCTGCTCCTGTTCTTCTGCTTGTATAGTTACCAGCAATCGATGCTGCTGCAGGTAGCCTCGGCTGCTACTGAACGTGCAGCGTATGATTGGGACAATAGCCATAAAGAAGTGGGAGGCTCCTTTGCTGCGGGTGAATATGATTCGTTGTATTGGCGAATAGGGGAGGATGGACTGCTCTCTTCATTATTTGGCGGTACAGCAGCAAGTGGCGGACAAAAGCTCGAACTTCCTGCAGAGACTCACGGAACAAGCGTGTTGCCTTTGCTTAAGCTTGAGCATGCCTCAAGTATGGTTCCGGATAATATGCTGGGAGAGATGAATTACACATACAGCCTAACTGGACGCAGAGTAAGCGCAGAACTGAAGCGTATGCTGGATTTACCCGTGCTGGATGATGTGCTGGCAGATGGAGCTAAACCAGTAGTTAAGGCACAATCTGTTGTTACAGAGCCTGTGGAATTTATTCGTACGGTCGACCTGATGCGGTATTATGGCGCCAAGTTCAAGGCGGGGTCAGGTTCACAGAGTGGTGGGGCTGCAGTTGCTATGGAGAAGAAGGATGCTTCCGCAATGATGACCAAGCTTCAGGGAAAATGATTTTTTGGAGGCTGAAATGAAGAGAACCGTTGCCCGTTCTTATAGTAATGGAAGGCGCCGGAGCAGGTGGGGGTATCACGAAATTGAGGGTTCTGTCTCGATATTCTTAATCATGGTACTGGCTTTTGTGTTTCTGTTTGCCACAGTATTGATTGATTATGCGCGGATTGCGGCTATGCACGTACAGGGTGAACGCTTAGCAAGAGCGGGTGCCCGATCAGTACTGTCAGCGTACGATAAGGAATTGCGGGAGAACTATGGATTGTTCGCTTTTGGAGACAGTGATGGCAGTCTGCTATTGTCGCGGGTGTTAAATGATAATCTACATAAAAGCGGCCGGGAAGATGGCTTCAATCCTTTGACGCTTGGGCTGGAATCATCTTCCCTGAACTTTAGTCGTTCGCTTGGAAGCTATGATGTTTTTCGCCGGCAGATTAATGAAGAGATGAAGTACAAAGCCCCGATTGATTTCGCCTTGGAGCTGGCTGGGAAATTCAAACCGTTATCGGCAGCGATGGGAGAGGCTTCGCAAGCAACGAAGGTGCTCAGCAAGCTGCAGCCACTCTACGATGCGCGTGAAGAAGCGCTGGATCTTATGCAGGAGCGGCGCAGACAAGCAGCAGAAAGTGGAGAGTCTTTGCTTCAATTGATCATGAATCCTCCTCAGGATAGCATTGTTCCCAGCGTTTTGGGCAATGTCACCTCTGCTGCAGATATAGCTGCGCAATACAATGACTATATTGGGAAGTACTACGCCGACATGTATCGTGACAGTAAGAAGAGGCCTCAGTATACCAACGAGCTAGCTAGCTACTTAAGACAGTCGGCGGAGATTCGCTCACGGATTCCTACTACGTTTCTAACATTCCGTACAGATCACGAACGATTAATAGAGGAAGCACAGAACGCATTGAAGAGAGCTCGGGAACTCAATGAGGAAATGGAAGCAGTGCTGGAGCAGTCTCGAAGCAACGGAGTGGGTAGCGGTCAGGATCAGACTGCGAATTGGGACATTCCGGGAAGCTCCGATGGCATGAGCACGGATATATTAATGAAACTTCGTGAACAGGAGGACTCACTGATTCTCTCCTCTGCTGATTTTGGAAGTATGGAGAATAATCTATCGACACAGGGACAGGCATATCTAGCTATTGCTCCATTAGTTAACGTACTGCTTAACGTACTCTCTCAAGCATCGGGAATTAACGGAGACAACTCACAAATGTTTGCTGCTGTTCTGGGAGCTTCCCATATTATCGATAGCTATCTGCAGAATTACGGTGTGCATGGCGCCATTCTTGCCAGCGAGACTGCTCAGATTGAGGAGCATCGCAGCTCGGATAAAGAGCGTAAGCAAACAGAGCGTGAAGCTAAGTCCAAGCTGGGCGATGCAATGAAAATGCTGGACAAGATCAAAGATCTGAAAGATCAGGCAGGGGAATCGTTAGAACGCTATGAAACACTGAATCAATACTACGAGGATAGTGTCTCTTTTAATGAAGGACTAGAGTCGGAAACCTCACAAGCAGCCCAGTCAGAGACTGATCCTTATGCGGCTGGCGATTCTGCCATGTCAAGCATGGACGGGATCTATGCTGCAATGGGCAGCATCATGGAAGGGGCCAGAGACAGGCTTTTTCAGACGGAATATTCAGCACTGTATTTTCAGCATTTTGATGTTACCAAGCTGGCCGCATTAACCTTGGATGCCGAAGGTACAGCACCTCAGCAGCTAATTGACCAACTTGATCCGCAAGCACAAGAACTGGAATATATCCTTTACGGATTTCATAATCCTGTGGGCAATGTGGCGGCAGCTTATGGCGAAATATTCGGGATGCGCTTGGCCATCCGTACAATGGAAGGTTTTATTGAGAAGGCAGCACTTGGCAATCCACTGGCTATCCTGGCTGCAGCCCTGCTATACGGTATTGAGCAGGCGGTTCAGGACATGCTGCTGCTCTGTGAAAAGGATGCTGTACCCTTATCCAAATATATGCCCGCACAGCTCAGCTACCGCGATCATCTGCGTCTGTTTATGATGCTGCATGGTAGTGGAGAGAGTCAGCTTTCCCGGATGCTTGCTTTAATTCGCTTAAATACGGGAATAAACCCTGCCGAAAAAAACACTTATGTCGCTGCGGATATTAAACTCGGCATGCGGCTTTGGTTCTTGCCCGGTGTAATTAAACTGCTGAACTATGGTGGAGGGAGTTCCGGTGATGTGCAAGGTAAAGTCTATTACAGAGCTGTTAAGGCTGATTTCTCTTATTAACGGAAGGTTGTGAGGAGAATGCGGCAGCGCTGGCATCGGAGAAGTAGGGGGACGAGGGATGAGGGCAGCATGGTCGTGGAAGCGGCCATGGTACTTCCTATATTTCTGTTGTTCGTTCTGTTTCTAATTTCTATCGTGCAGATGACCTTATATTCAACCGCCTTGCAGAGCACCGCCTCCGATACCGTCAAAGTCATTTCAACACATATGTATCCTGCAGCTTTGGCGGCACAGAAATGGGGGACGGAGAGCGGTGACGGTAAAGAATCAGAGGCAACTGATATAGATGGGGCGTCTGCCGACTCAGCTGCAGCTACCACCTGGAGTATTCCTCGCCTGTCACTTACCGATTGGGGCGGAGAATATGCTGAAGCGTTGCCGAAGCCTATGGATGAGTGGGTGATGGCCGCTCTACAGAAGGGGGAGGGCCCTCTGCAGGAGCTGCAGGCTGAAGCCTCACAGAGTGTACTGGATGTTGCGGTAAAGCCCTTAATGAAGCCTTATCTATCCTCAGATTTATTAGATTACGACCGCATCCATGTATCCAATATTATTGTTCCGGACCTGAAGGCGGGAACGAATCCCTATTTCGGACTTGAGGTTAGCTACGAGCTGCCGATGAAGGTGCCTTTTCTGAATCAGCGTATCGTACTTGAAGCTAGTGCGGTTGAACGATTATGGATTGGGGATACGGGAGAAACCGCAAAGGATAGTGGTGAGGAGCCTGAGAATGCCGAGGAAGGCATTGTGGTCTTGGAGCAGCCAAATCCAGGGGTAGCGGGTCAGAAGGGCAAGATCCGGGCCAAAATTCCAGCTGGCGCATCTGCGAACCTTTCGATTTTTTATAAAACCGGGTTAAGCACAGCTAAATATTTAGGCTGGAAACAGGCGGATAAAGACGGATATATTGAGTGGGAATGGACGATTGGCTCTAACACCACTCCAGGCGTTTGGAAGTTTGTGATTCAATTGGAGGACGGCAGATCCATTGAAGTGAAATTTACAGTTGTAGCTAGGGGAAGTGGCTAGTGAAATGAAGTGGTGGAAAAAGGAGCATATTCGATGACGGAGTGGGCATTTTGGGGCTGTCTGCCCTTTCTGGCAGCGGCGTTTGTTACAGATATCCTCTCCATGAGAATCCCGAACCGGATCACCGTGTCTGCGATGATCGCGGGTCTGCTTGTGCAGGGTATAATGAATGGCTGGCAGGGTCTGTTGTTTGCTGGTGGTGGGGCAGCTGCGGGGTTCATACTGCTCCTGATCATGTACATGATAGGGGCGGTTGGAGCTGGCGATGTTAAGCTTTTTGCGGGAATCGGGGCTTGGACGGGAATATTATTTACGCTGCAGGTCCTTATGTATTCCGTATTCTTCGGAGCATTGATCGGTTGGATTATTGTTCTGAGGAGAAAGGAAACAGGAAGCCGTTTACGTAAAGTCTTCAGTAGAGTTACAGGGTTCATGCTGCTGCAGAGTCCGGGTATCTTAAAGGGGAATAGAAGTGAGATGTTAAGGTTTCCCTTTATGCTGGCGGTAATCCCCGGTTCGGTATGTGCATATCTCTATTTTTAGCTTAGGAGGTGCAACTTGTTGTTTGGATTAAATCGTGATTTTATGCAGCAGGACGGTATATTTATGACGCTTGGTAAGCACGATAGTCTGCGTGCAGACAAGCTGAATATGGTACAGGCCCGCATGCTGATGAACTCCAGTATTCCGCATCATCTGCGGCTGCTGCTTAAGGAAATGGATCTGGATATTACTTTGGAATATGCTGTGTCCCGTAAAAAAATGCTCAGTCATCTGCTCAAAAGTGAAAAGCTCAGCATGACTACATTCTTCGGCTTGCTGCTGCAAATAGCTCGGGGAATGGAGGACGGCAGGTTGTTTATGCTGCGGGCAGAACAGTATGCACTGCATGAGGATTATATTTTCATTGAAGGATCACTGCAGAACGGTAAAGTGTATCTCACGTACATTCCTTTAGAGAATACTGAATCTTCTGTACGTCCCGGAGAGGGCTTTAGGTCGCTGATTATGGTGCTATTGATGTCCATAACAGAGCTTGTGGGTAACGGAGTTCAGAGAATATTGCAATACTGTGGGGAGGATGGCTTTACTCCTGCGGGATTCCGAGAACTGGTGGCGGAGCTGATGACGGAAGGAGATTCTGTTCTTTCGCTTACCAACCCTTCAACAGTTGTGGAGCAAGCAGTAGCAGGGAAATTACCCCATGAGCGCGTGAGTGAGCTTTCGGTGCAAGAAGCGGCAGCTCCCGTGAGGAAAGCTTCAATTCATGATGAGGGAAGTCAGGCTTCAGCGAGGCATAATCCAACACCATGGATAAGCGGTTATCCTAGTCTTGGAATAAAAGAAGAGCAGAGACCGATCAATAGCACAGGTGATGAAGCTGATTTTAAACAACAATCCTCAAGCTCTAGAACCTATATTGTTCTGGCTTGTCTTTTGGGAGATGCGCTGATTTGGAAGTTCCTTTACCTGAATAGTACGAAGCTGCTCTGGCTGGTGGTTTGTGGAGTAGTGACCTTAATACTGGCGGCCCTGAGCGGGCTGGTTTGGAGCGGAAGAATCAGGCTGGGAGTTTCTGAAGATGAGGAGGATATGGAGGAGGAGCCAGCCGATATAGGCAGGAATATGATCCGTAAGGAGCTGGTAAGGAATTCGAGTAGAAATCCTGTGACTTCTGTTCATCCAGCAGCCTCTCCTATCATCGCTCGGGAATCGCCTAAGCTTTCAAACAACGTAGAATCTCCGCAGATTGACAGTTTTGGAGCCAGCAAGAAGGAATCTATTCCTTATGGAGTCAAGGCACCGATACCGATCGCGGCAACGGCTTTACTGCCACAGGAGCAAGTGCCGAATAAGGGGCATGAGATTGAAAGAATGAAACGTAATGTTCCATACCTCGAAAGATGTGATGCCGAGAATGGAGAAGCTATGGAGAAAATTGAGCTGAATCGCACCAGTTTTATAATCGGCCGATCAGCCGAGGTATCTCAGTATGTAGAAATATCAGAAGGAGCGTCGAGAGTGCACGCTGAAATATCCAGAAGCCCAGAGGGTTACATCTTAAAGGATCTGGACTCTAAAAATGGCACCTTTTTTCAGGGGGAGGCCATGATTCCTTATAAGGAATACCCACTGACCGAAGGGGCTGCATTCATGATAGTTAAAGGGAAATACACTTTCCACATAGCCTAGGGACTAAGTAAAGGATTAGGTGTTTATGCGGCGGCAAAATGTTATTGGGATTTCAGCTGTTGCAGAGCCTGCTTAAGTGTTGGATAGGTAAAGGTGAATCCGTGTACCAAGGCTTTGGCGGGAATGACACGTTGGCCCTCCAGCAATATTTCGGATAATTCACCCACTGCTGCTTTTAGCAAAAAGGCTGGCAGAGGAAACCAATGAGGACGACTGTACACTTTGCCAATGGTTCTGCCGAATTCCTCATTCGTCACCGGATGTGGGGCAGTAGCATTAACTGGCCCAGAAATGCCGGGATTCTGAATACAGAAATCAATCAGAGCCACGATATCCGCAAAGTGAATCCAGGACATCCACTGCTGCCCGCTGCCGATTTTTCCACCGAAGCCCAAGAGGTAGGGCAGTTTTATTTTGGGGAAAGCTCCACTTTCATTCCCAAGTACTACTCCGGTACGCAGTTTGATCAGCCGGATGTCCTGATAGGCATCGTCAGCAGCCGCTTCCCAAGTCTTAACAACCTCAGATGGGAAATCCATGACATGGACCGGAGAGCTCTCGTCAAAGGTGTCTTTCAGCGAAGTGCCATAAATGGCTACAGCAGAGGATTGGATCAGAACCGAAGGCTTTTTCTGCAAGGATTTCAATAGCTTGGCTGCTGCGGTAACGGTTTCAAGACGGGATTGCATGATAGACTTCTTCCCGCTGGGACTCCAACGTTGACTGAGAGAAGAGCCAGCAAGATTGATCAGAGCATCAGTGCCTTCTGCGGGTGTGGGGTTAGCAGCAAGGCTGTCCCAGGTATGATAACTGAGCTTAGGCTGGGATGTTTGGGCCTCTGGCAGTTTCCGTCCGACAATCATAACTTCATGTCCTGCCTGCAGCCAGTACTTGGTAAGCTCCTTGCCGATAAAGCCGGTGCCGCCGCATATCAAATATTTCACTTGTTGCTGCCTCCGCTCTTTTTATTTAATCATATGTCGGTAAGGGGAGTAATCAATTCCGTTCTTCTCCAGAAAATGAACGAGAAAGCGGTTATCCCGCCGTGGTGTGGCGACAATATAGCCTTTGATGCAGTGATCACGGGTTACCTCCGAAGCATCAGCTTCGATGGCGATTTTACCAATTTCGGCTGCAATGGAATGTTTGGCGATGTCGCGAAAGGGTGAAGGTACAGGCTGAACAAGCAGGTCCAGAAAAGCCTTTGCCTCGTCTCCCCACAGCGGACGGCTGCGCTCTACCCAGTAGTTTTGCCAGTCCAGCTTGGATTTCCCGTCAGCTTTGGGCAGTACTTTCAAGAATTTGCGGAACATAAAAAAACCGCCGATACACATGGTGCCTAGCAGCAAAAATGTCCAGAATGCGATGGTGTTCATAAACCAATTGCTGGGTGCTGCGGATAACAAGCCTAGTCCTAATTGTGTAGCCATGGGCATACCACCTTTGGGCAATGATTATTATCACAAATTCATCTTTCATCTAAAGTATAGCGTATTTCTATAGTTTTGCGTAGCATAAGCGGGCATATCAGCCTTGCCTAGATTTATTTTCCCGATCACGGTAGAATAAGTGTTAATTCGTGAAGGAAAGAGGTAAGAGTATGCTAAAAATAGGTTCTCACGTGTCCTGCGCGGACAAAGGTCTCTTGAGCGCGGCCAATGAAGCAAATGAGTATGGTTCCAGCTCGTTTATGATATATACGGGTGCGCCGCAGAATACACGCCGCAAACCGATTGATTCAATGTACCCTATTGAAGGGAAGCTGGCGATGCAGGCCAATGGAGTAGAGGAGATCGTTGTCCATGCGCCATACATAATCAATCTCGGCTCCTACAAGGAAAGCATTTTCCAACTGGCTGTTGATTTCCTGCAGGAAGAAATCCGCCGTACACACGCACTTGGGGTTAAGCATATTGTGTTGCATCCCGGCGCATTTACGGACAAGGATGCCCAATTCGGCATTCAGCGGATTGCCGACGGACTAAATGAGGTTCTGGGTGGCACGGATGAGACGGAGGTTCATATTGCGCTTGAAACCATGGCTGGCAAGGGTACTGAGATTGGTCGCAGCTTTGAGGAGCTTGCCTCCATCATTGACAAGGTTGAATTCAACCAACGGCTTTCGGTATGTCTGGATACCTGTCACATTCATGATGCGGGATATGATATCGTTAATGATCTGGATGGTGTGCTGCAGCAGTTTGACCAGACTATCGGTCTAGACCGCTTGGGTGTCATTCACCTGAATGACAGCAAGAATCCACGCGGAGCACAGAAGGACCGTCATACTCCGATTGGCTCTGGCTGGATTGGCTTCGAGACGATTAATAAGGTCGTTCATCATGAAGCGTTGGCAGGCCTGCCGTTCATTCTGGAGACACCTTGGATTGGCAAGGATGCCAAGACGTTGCGTCCGATGTATGAGGTGGAAATCGCGCTCTTGCGTGGAGATGTAGCGGAACGGTTTGGACCGGAGTTTATGCAGGAGGTTGAAATGCTGCATGTCTTCTTCGCCAAGCAGGAGCTTGATTCTCGTCAATATGTGCTGGATGTCTGGGAGCTGTTGAAGAACGATGCCAAGGCTAAGAAGGCAGATCCACGTGAGCCGCTTGAACGGCTATATGATAATGTTGCTAATGCCGGATTGTTCCCGCAGCTCAGCGAGCAAGCTATTAATCACCGTCTGATCGCTTGGCTCGCGGGGAAACAATTGCTTATTAACGCCTAAGCTAAACTATAGATTGCGCAAGTAGATGAGAGGGTGGCAAGAGAATTATGGAGTTACATGTAAAGAGAGATCATTCGTCAGGTGAAGAAAAATATCCGAACCGGGCGCGTATGCTCATTTCCTGTCCCGATGGACCAGGGATCGTGGCGGCTGTATCACACTTTTTGTACCAGCACGGCGCCAATATTGTTCAATCAGATCAATATACGATGGATCCTGATGGCGGCATGTTCTTTATGCGAGTGGAATTTGATCTTCCTAAACTGGACGAGCGTCTGGAAGAGGTGCGATCCATATTCGGCGGGGTGGCGGAGCGCTTCAAGATGAACTGGCAAATCTTCAATGTGAGTCAGAAGAAAAGGCTGGCAATCTTCGTCTCCAAAGAAGATCACTGTCTCGTCGAGCTGCTCTGGCAGTGGCAGGCTGGTGATCTGGATGCCGAAATTGCGCTCGTGGTAAGCAACCACTTGGACATGAAGGCTTACGTTGAATCCTTCGGCATTCCTTTTCATCATATCCCGGTTAGTGCTACTACCAAGGATGAAGCAGAGAAACGTCAGCTTGAGGTTATCGGGGACGATATCGATGTTATTATTCTGGCTCGTTATATGCAGATTATTTCGCCATCGTTCATTGAACATTACCGGCACCGGATCATCAATATTCATCATTCCTTCTTGCCTGCTTTTGTGGGCGGTAAGCCGTATGCCCAGGCTTATCAGCGTGGAGTGAAGATTATCGGCGCGACAGCTCACTATGTTACCGAAGAGCTTGACGGAGGTCCCATTATCGAGCAGGACGTGCAACGAGTTAGCCACAGCGATGATGTAACCGAACTGAAGCGTATCGGGCGTACCATTGAGCGGGTTGTTCTGGCCCGAGCTGTGAAATGGCATATTGAAGACCGCATTCTGGTTCATCATAACAAGACAGTCGTATTTAATTAAATCTTTAATTTCCAGTGGAAGACAATGCGGGTAAGTAGCTTGTTTTTCACTGGAATCCTTCTTCAGTCGGGATGCCGATCCCACAGCAAATCATCCTCAGCATGTGACCCCAAACGGATAATCTAATACTCTTCATAACCCCTACAGGTAAAAAAGCATTTTACCAGCATTTTGGATACTTAGGCCAAAGTGTATTTTGTCATGTGCAAAAAACGTATTTTGAAGGAGGCAGAGGGTTTGTCTGTGCTATTAAAACGCAATTACTTGTTCGCGGCACTAATCTTAATTACCGGCTTCGGCGGGCTTCTGGGCTATGACCTTTATTTCAAACCTTATGTGTTATCTCAAACTGTGGTCAAGATCAAGGTGGTGGATGGTCAATTCTTGCCTAAGAACTATGAGCTGAAGCCGAGTGATCTGTATCTGGATTCTGTCCAGACCAAGGATATCCCTTCGGGAGTCATCACTGATATCCGGCAGGTAGAGCACAAAATTACGAACGTTAATCTGACCGACGGCAGTATTTTGACAGCATCATTAGTGGATGTAAGTAATCTGGAACCGCTGCAGGATGAAGGGATTTTTCCGATTCCGAAGGAAGCTATTTATGCCATTAACGGTTCGCTGCGCAGCCGGGACAAGGTAGATATTTATCTGGTGGAAGGTGAGCGCTCAAGCTCAACTGTGAAAGATCCAGCGAATCTGCCCAGTGCACCTTCTAAGCAGGTGTTTTTGACCGGAGTAACCGTTAATTATGTGCGCACGGAAGACAATAATGATGTGCTCGATTCGGAGCAGGGGAATGACAACAATCGCTTTACGTCAACCGGTAAGGTGGCTTCACCCGAATTGAAGCTAAAGAAAGGTGATGGCCAGCTGTTAGGGCAATATTTGGAGCAGGGCAAGAAGCTGTGGATCGTAAGGGTCGAGTAGGAGGGGGAAAGTCTTGAAAATATTCAGTTTGGGTATGGAGCAATTGACGGTTAATGAGCTCAAAAGTGCCGGGTTTACTGTAATTACACAAAATGTCCTGCCTGAACCGACCCATACGGAAGGTCAAATGCTGATGGTTACTAGTGATCAGGTGCCGGTTCCGGGATTAAGCGAGCTGCGCCGCAAATATACGAATACAACTATTCTCTATATTTATCTGCAAAAGGGAGTGCGCGGCTATCACGCCGTACATATGCTCTGTGAAAGTTTGGGGATATATTTCATGCCTCCGCGCTGCACCTCGTCAGCGGTAGTGGAGAAGATCCGCTTTATTCTGGATGAGGATTCAGACGAGCGCTGTAATCTGGTCGGTTTTTTTGGCTCAGGCCCCGGCATCGGCTGTACAAGTGTGGCTAAGTTGTTTGCACGGCGAATTGCCGCGGCAGGTCACCGAGTGATTTTGCTGGGAATGGACTTATATGATCCCGGCTATGATCGCAAAGCAGCGATAAGTCTGGATAGGCTAAGGCCTAAGATCACAGGCAAGCTGATTCATGCTGAGGACTTCGAACAATTCGTCAAACAAGAAGGGTATCTGTACCTCCCCGGCAACTACGACTATCTAAGCGCTCAGGATTATCAGGAGGAGGAGATTGAATATTTGCTGAATACAGCTGGAGAGAACGCTGATGTGGTGATTGCCGACTTCGGGTCTATCCCGGAGAGTGCTGCCTGGTACGTAGGAATGTTTAAATCGGTGCTGCATATGCTAGTCACTCATCCGAAGCACGAGTACAGATTGGAGCCGCTGCTGGAGCTGGCCGGACATATGGATCTGCATCCCCAGGATTTCCAGTTCATTATCAATCGCAGCAATGTGGAAGAGGTGACTTCCTCCAAGAACCTGGCGCTCCGTTATGGCAGTGAAATTGCTTTGGAACTTCCGTACTACCAACCCTTTCAAGAGAGTCTGCCCCTGGGCAAAAAAGAGCTTCAGCATGTAGATGATAAGGTGCACGCCCTGTTGGTGTCACTAGGTTTGGCGACGGAAGCCCGCAAGAAAGGGATGTTTATATGATCGAATACCAAGAACTGGAGCAGCATGATGAACAATGGATGCAGCAAATGCCAAAGGTTCAGCGGCTGTTCTCCCTCAAGCAAAGTGTGCTGCGTACTAGCAAGCCAGGGAAAGAAGATTTCTATGCATTCCTGCAAAAAATGAAAAGTGAGATGAACGTGGGTCTGGAACGGGAGGACGATTCTTATTTCGAACTGAATGCCAAGGCGTTGATTGGCGATCCGCAGGCGGTCAGCTTTTTCATGAATGAGATTGAAAAATACTTGCGGAGAACACCCTTCACCGGCAGAGTCCCGGAAGCCTATCGGACGGCAGCAGAAGCATTATTTCATGAATGGAAGGGCTTCGGACCTGCCTATCGCTGGTTCACCGACCGGGCCTACAGCGAATCAACCGGTCTACAGATGATCGGACGACAAATTTTTTATAACCGTAGAGGGAAATTCGTAGCTTATCCATACGATATGCCTTCATTAGATAGGGTCGAGCAGTTGAAGCGCTCTTTGCTGAAGAGTGATCCTAACAAGAAGCTGAACAAGGACAACCCTTCGGTGGAATTCAAAATGGATGATCCGCTCTGGCCCGGCCGCTTCATTCGACTGGCAATCTGGGTATCGCCTCGGGTATGGGAGGGATTCACTACAATTTCACTGCGCCGCCAGGTGGTTGAATTTCTCGATTTGGAAGATCAGGCTGGCACCGAATGTATTCCCGCGGAAGCGATCGAGCTGATCCGGACCCTGTCGGCCACGTTCCGCAATACGATTATCGCGGGAGCAGTAGGTTCTGGGAAAACAACCTTTGCCAATACCATTGTGGGTGAACAGCTGCTTGGCTCTACATCCTGCATGGGGGTAGTTATGATTGAGAAACATCCCGAATCCATTCTGCCTTACCAGATTAAAGGGCATCGGATTATTCCCATTCAGGCCACTAACGAAGAGCTGATGGAGGTTGGCGTAGAGTCGCTGCGGCATGATCCCAATATTTTATATATGACCGAAATGCGCTATAACGAATGGGAATTTTATCTGTGGAGCGGGGAAAAAGGGTATGACGGCATAACGGGCACCTTCCATACCGTTGATTCGGAGGATATTCCGTACCAAGGAGCTTTTGCCGTATCTACAAGGATTGGAGGCAGTCTAAAGGGACATTTGATCTCTGCACTGAAATCCTGCGAGCTGGTATTTATTCTGGAAAGTGTTCCGAACGGGAAGAAACGGCTGACGCGAATATCAGAGGTTTTTTATGAAGAAAACAAAAATTCAGTATTCGCGAATGATCTCATGCGCTGGGAGCCAGAGCAGTCGGGCTGGACCTATAATGATAAGCTGACAGCTGGCTTAGTTCAGAAAATGAAGAAGAAGGATTCGGAAGCTGCACACAAGCTGTTGAAGGAGCTTGAACGACTGGCGGTCGCCAAACCCATGGCAGAACCCTTAAAGGAAAGCCTGAAGTCAAAGATCGTTCTGAACGAGTGAGGAGGTGAGAGGTTTGGTGCTGTTATTTTACATCCTGCGTTTTGTCTTTCATTTACTGGTCGCGTGGGGACTGTGGCTTATGGTTAAGCCGCTTGTCGAGCGGCATTTGCGGCAGGTAGGGCAGAAGCTGGAATATCGAATTCAACGCGGAAGGAGTGTTTTTGGCAAAAAGGTTAACAAATTCAAGAGAAGGTTGTGGATCTACCGTCACCTGGATAATCTGCTGTATTTCGTGCACCGGAAGTATGAGCCGGGAATCAGTGTCCTGAGGTTTGTAATGCGTATGGGATTTCTATTCGTTGCGGTCTTCCTCTCAGGACTGCTGACTCTGAGTGAGCTTCCTGGGCATCTAAACTTTAATAATCCCTTTATGGAGGGGATTTCCTTCGATAACAGTCGGCCGATGCAAGGCACCTGGCGTTTTCCACTTTTCGTTGCAGTGATCTCAGCGACTATCCCTTATTTTAAAATGAGATATACCTATGCCCAAAGGAAGGTGCGGGGAAGTTATGATCTGCTCGATGTGGTCAAGATTTCCACCAAATTCACTCACTTATCGGTCGATGCCATTCTAAATAAAGCAGCTGATTTTT
The DNA here is from genome assembly GCF_022369515.1 of Paenibacillus sp. 19GGS1-52. Taxonomy (NCBI): domain Bacteria; kingdom Bacillati; phylum Bacillota; class Bacilli; order Caryophanales; family Paenibacillaceae; genus Paenibacillus; species Paenibacillus sp. 19GGS1-52. Next base: position 5,658,524 of record NZ_CP059724.1, on the reverse strand, counting down.
TGACAGACGGTAATGTACTGAAGACTCCACTGAAGCTTCTAGGAGCGGCCTTTGGCAATTATAGTCATGAAAAAGAGCTGAATGAGGAGGCGGGGCGTTTCTCCAGAGCGATTGGAACCACCTTTGCCGTAGAGTTTGTCTCAGATCTGCTCTATGCCGAGAAGGAGGGAACCCGTTACCTAAAAAGCTCGCTGATGATGCTGAATCGCTCTATGGAGCAGCAAAGGGAGACTATTTTAACGGTAAAAGCCAATAGCAGAGATGCGATTAGTCTGGGGCTGTACGGGAATCTTGTGGTACTGTTCTCTTCGGTAGGAACCTTTATTTATATGCTAAAGCCAGATGTGTACATCCAGTTGCAGTTCCAAACGTCTGTGGGGCTAACTTTTTTGATGGTCATTATTACAGGTCTCTTTTTATCTTTTGTCATCAGCACTATTCTCTCCAGACCCAAACTGGACTACCACTGAGGTGATGAATTATGGATCGATTATTGTTATTAGTTGCCGTATTCGGCATTGTATATGTCGCCTTGCTTGTCTTTGTGAGCAGTAGTAGTAAACAGGAACGTTATATTCTCCGGCTTGGGTTAAGCTGGAACGCACTGGGAGAACGGATACAGGACAGCAGGCTGCAGCAATTATTGAATAACAGTGGAATATCCGTGAGTGCCCGCAAAATCACATTATTCCGCTATGCGGCAGCGCTAATCTTTTTAACCCTACAGGTTGTTGGAGACTTCATCCGCACCATTCCTTTCTCCATCTATGACCTGCTTATTGCCGTTCTAATACTGGTGATCACCAGTCCTTTGCGTTATCTTCCGCTGGGGTGGCTGCTGACCTGGCTGCATCAGAAGACGATTATTCAAAAAGATGGCGAGCTGATCTCCTTCATCCGTCTCTATGAGAACAATCGGCTGCGCAAGCGTGGTTATGTGCAGTTTGGTGCTTTTTGCGCAAGCACGGCCGGACACTTTCAGTACATCCGTCAAGATTTGTACGAGCTGTCGGAGCGAGCGGTTGATGATGGTGCCGAGCGGGCGATTGAATGGTTTTGCAGCAAATTTCCGGAGAATCATGGTTTTATTAACGACATTCGTTCCATATTGCTGGCTACGGAAAGTATGGATGATGACACAGAGGCCGCTAATTATTTGCGTGAGCAGGGGAAAATCATTTCCAAAATATCCAGCGATCAGTATTTAAAAAAATGGTCTTTTATCGGAGATATCTCGACAATCATTAATGTTATTCCGTCGATTGCTACCTTTCTGATGATCGTGTCGCTGGCTATGCAGTACATTATGCTCATCAAAGGCAATTTTAACGGAGTAGGCATGTTTCAGTGAAATTTTATATATTCAAGAATATTATAAAATTATAAAATTAAAGGGAGATATTAACAATGAAAAAGGATGCTATTTCTACCGGATTATTTATCGCTATCGGATTTCTCTGTGTCGCAATCGTAATTGCTATTTTGATTCCAGTTGTTCGTGATGTGATGGATGATGCGGATGATAACAGACCGACTATTCCAGGAGTAAGTTTCGTTCAACCGCTGGATTCCAGCCTAATTGCTGTCTTCCCTCCTGTCTCAAAGGATGTGGCTTAACCCGCTATGAAAAAAGACTCTATTTCCGTCGCCATGTTTCTCGCTATTGGCTTTGTTATCGCCGGGATCTTTATCTCAGCAGCAACAAATATCATCGGCAGCAGCCAGGACGATATCATCACACATACCAAGCAAGTAGAGCAATATTAGAAGGAGGCGTTACCTTTGAAGGCGACCGTTCTCCGGGCATTGTTCATGTGGCTTGTCCTGTTTATTATTCTGCAGCCTATCTTCACCTACATAGATTATTTGCTGGATTTACAGGTGAAGGCCAACACGTCCTATATCACGCAAAAAGCAGCAACGGAGGGGATGGTAACGGCTTCGATGCGAAGTGAGGTGGTCTCTAACCTGAAGGCTATCGGATTCCCTGAGGCTTCCATTGAAATTACTAGCAGCACTGAAACAGTGCAGGAGCGCAAGCAGCGAATTGATGTTTATGTAAGAGCACCACGGATGAACCTGTTTCCCTACAATTTCTCCGCTGTGGCTCAGCCGACACAGTATTATGGACACGGGTCAATTATGAGCGAATATCTTGACTGATTGAGAGTTGAAACTAATCTATGGATTACGTTATTAAACTGGCTTTTGTGCTGCTGATTTTTGTCTACTCCTGGTTCTTTCAGATCCAGAACCAGGAGTGGGACACGCTGCGTAGCATGCTTAAAGATGCGAATAATATCGCCGTCCATGATGCCGTACAAGAACTGGATGAAGCCGCTCGGGCGCAGGGCCAACTGATTATTGATCCTGAACAAGCTTATGCTACCCTGAAGCGTTCACTAGAGAGCAATTTAGGACTGGATGACAACTTGTCTCCCCAAGCGGGCAGCCGCTTTCGGAGTAAAGTGAAGATCATTAAGTTTGATATTGTCGATGAATCGTCCGGCGTTACTTTTCCACTCCTCTACGAGGATAGTAATTATGGCATCACCAAATACATACAAGGCCCTTCGGTTATCGCCGTCATTCAGACAGAACATCCGGTGCTGATATCCAGAACTAAGACGCAGGAAGCAATTACGGTGCCGGCAATTCAGGAGTACAGGTTCAATGAGTAGATAGATAGAAGGAGAGATTCAGGATGAAAAAGACAATTGTAAAAGCAATTCTTGTAGCAACGATGTTAGTTAGTGTGGCATTAGGTTCGGAAGGACCTATAAACGCAGCGGCAGCAACAACACCAGCACCAGCAGCCGGTAAGACTACTACGCCAGCTCCGGTGATGACCGATAATCTGTCTAAGTATGGGTTGAAGAAGGATGTGGAGTTGCCGGTGACGGTAACGGCTGGAGGGCTGAGTTATACGCTGCATAAGGTAATGATATATGATATTAACTCTTCAACAGCTATTTCACTACAAAAACAGTACAAGTTTGTTGACTATTTTGGAGCGATTGTTGATCCCCAATATTTAATCTGGACGAAAATTACTATAACAAATAAATCTAATAAAACTATCGAACATAGCAATAAAGATATGCTGTTTAAGTGGCGATTGTTCTTTGAAAATGGGGGAGAGGCTGTTCTAGTTGACGCTCTTTCGGAGAAAGTTCACCTAAATAGTAAACAAGCGTTGTATGATTTTAAACTACAACCCGGTGAGTCGCTTATAACGTACCAAGCAATGTATTATAAAGGTAACTTTAAATATTTGGGCATTCTTCTAAGCTTTAATGGTGAGTCTGTAAAAAAATATATAGTAAATAGACCAGTGGTAAAACAATGAAAAGGTTCATTATATTACTTTTGGTGACAGTGATGCTGGTACCGATGTATGTAACCGCCGCGCAAGCGGCGGTTGCGCAATCCGGATCTATTTCTATCCCTATAACAACTGGTCTTATGGGAAGTAATAACAGTGCGAAAAGCTATACATTTGATCTACCGAGTGGTGTGAGCACGTCCGCTATAAAGGCAAGCAGCCTAAAATATAGTGGGAGTAATGAGCTGGCAAGCAGCCTCACCATTGAAAACGGTAAACTGAAAGTGACGTTAAAGGGAATTGCAAATCAGAAAACAGTTGAGGTAAAAGGTTATAATGATGACTTTGAATGGCCCTTCAGAACAAATATCGGGAACTCTATCTGGCTATATTCAGACGGTAGACGATGGCAGATTAATGAGTATAAAGAGAGTACTAATTCACTGTATTCTCATGATGTCAAAGCGGCAGACTTTACCACACCTTCTGCAGATCCGCCGAAAACAGTCGTAGCGGCTGCATCCGATCAAAGCATAGCGGGGAGGAAATGGTTCATAACTGAAACGGAACCAGTGGATAGTCAGTACGTTATTGCTTCTACGATAAAGCTCCTACCTGCTGGAGGATCTTCTTATCTCAAAGGGGAACCCAAGTTTCAAAACGGGAAAATCATCACAAATTATATAATTGGACCTAAAGAAAATCCTAATAATCCCAATGTTATCTCTCAATTTAGGGATGATACTGCTTTAGCCACTATCCCGATTACAGGCTGGGTACAAGGCCGTTTCTATTCCGCATTTGTCAATTACTACTACACAGCCACCGCCAAACTAACCACCTACAGCTACGGAGGAAAAATCACCTTCGACTACAATCCTCCCACCGAACCTACACTAACGGGCAATGTGGTTGTAGTAAAGCCGAACCCCAATCCCACCCAATCCGATAAAAAGAGCGATGTTCCCGTGCAACTTTCCTTGAAAGGAAACCTGATAGTCTATACGGATTCCTCTAACATCGAGGAATGGGTGTTTTATGCCAAGGAAAAGGGTGTAGACAGCACTTTACAAACAAAGAAGGACCCAACCAAATCGCTCACCAGCAATAAGATGTTTGACTTTACTATTCCCAAAGCTAAGTTAACTGGAAATATCTACAGGCAAGAATATACCTTGACCGTTACCGTTCGCTTTAAAAATCCGGTAGTGACCCAAAATGGACCAATAACATCTTTAAGTCAGCCACTGACCGCTATCGTACAGGTTTATACCATCCCCATCCCGCCTGACATTTTACCTGTATCTCCTATACAACCGGATGTTCCCCAAGGTAAACCCCCAGTAGCTGTGTTAATCGCTCCGGATACTGTTAAGGCTGGCGAGGAATTTACGATGAGCGGTGGCGGTTCTTACGATCCGGATGGAACCATAAAGTCCTACCTGTGGAACACGCCAGGTATTGGTGATGTGGTCATGGGTTCGAGTAGTACAACCTGGTACCCCGTTAGCAGTATTGGTGAAAACAATATAGGACTTTCGGTTGTAGATAATGATGGCATGACCGGTAGTACGAGTGGGATCATTAACGTAATCGAACCCATTCCGGTAGCGAGTTTGCAGATACAAGGGACGAAGAAGCAGAATCGGAAGGTGACAATACATAGCAACAGCAGTAGTCCTAAACATTATCCGTTAAATGATGCGTTGACCCAAATTACCATTGCAGCCGTTTCTGGAGGGACAAGCTCAGATATCAAATACAGCGGGACCTTAAGTGGCGTAAAGGATAAAGATGTCCTGTTTAAGCAGCCAGGTACTTATAAAGCAACCATTTCGGTAGAGAATATCTTGGGCTACAAAGCGACCCAATCCGTTACATTTGCGATTGCCCCGGATGAAGTACCTTTCGTGTATTTTTTTATGCCTGGAATAACTTATCGCAATCCTGATGATGGCAATAAAGCCTCTATTTCTATAGATGATATGTCCTATTCTCCCGATTCAGATATCGTTGATCGGCATTTGTGGGAATATCGTTATGACTCCGATAATGATGGGGATTTCAGTGATGAGTCTTGGGTGATTTATAGCAATGAGAATAAAAATAGGCTGAACATAATCGTGAATAGTGTTGGCCGATATGAAGTGAAGCTCACCGTATTTGAAGAATTTGGCCAACCGACCATTGATGAATTTGTAACCGCAGCAGATCGGAAATGGGCAGATTCAAGCACACAGAATGTGCTCGAGAAGATCGTCGATGTTCGAAACCGTGCACCTGAAATCGATTGGTCTTGGTAAAAGTGTAAGAGAATGATCAGAGCAATCAGCAACTATATAAATATAAAGGAGAAATTCAAGTATGATGGGTGCCTCTTCAAGTGACAGTTTTGGTCAGCCAACAGTTGATGATTATGTCACCTCGGTGGACCGGAGATCCGCAGACACAACTGACCAGAGTGTAGAGGAGAAAGTAGATGAACCGTTTACCTTTGCTACTGAAGGAGACTGGACATGGTAAAGCGGATCTTATGCGTATTGCTCATTTTATGTATGCTGATTTCAACGTTCCCGAGAATTGTCCCGGGGACAACTGAGGTGGCAGCACTCGATACTAATATTATTCAATACGCCGATATTACACTCCCTGCCTGGGGAGTTGAAAATGACTCTTACCAGATTTCAGGGACATATTCATCAACTGCGATGCACAATACTCTGACTTATCAATGGTCAGAATTTAAAATCACCAATATCACCTACAATAAAATAACTCACCGAATGAAATATAGTGTAGATAATTTAAGCTATAATGTTGACCTTTACAGAGTCGAAGGTACTGCAACTGGGGAGAGTCAGTACCAGTGGAATTTCAATGCCAGTCTGCAGATAAATGTTGCTAAAGCAGCAGACCCGATGTATTCAAGTAGCGGCTATGTATTTTATAATTACCAATATTACGCTGCACCTTGGGTTTACTATGATACTCCCCAAGCATACATGCATGTTGTTAAATCTGGAAATTTTGTGGAAGGTGCGACAATTCCCCGTGATGATACAAGTGTACTTATGAATTATGATTTAACCGATGAACCAACACGCCTCCACTTTAATTACACAATTAGTGATGCAGTTTCTTTTTCTGCTTGGGAAGGTGGGGGTTCGATTGGATCACATTGGACCCGAAATCAATTCGATGTTTATTTGCAAAAAAATGCTGCACCAACGTTATCCCTTATATCGCAAAATGGTGCAACTATTCAAAATGAGCCAGGAATGAACATTTATAATGTTGAGGGGTACGCTCAAGACCCCGATAACGATGATCTGGATGTCATGGTGGAAATTCCAAATGTGTATTATCGGAAGATTAAAGTAACTGCTACGAGGTCGGGGAAATACTTCAATATCCCCATCGATGCCATTGAAGACAGCTTGCCACCTGGATCCTATAACATTAATGTGAGTGTCGTCGATCCTTTCAATGTAAAAGCAGAAGCTTCTCGAACCCTTAATGTGACGATTCGATTAAAAAACAAGTCCTTTGTGCTGGTCAACAGTCCAGTGAATATTGGGGTAACCTTCAGCGACTATGAAAGCGATCCGCAGTATGCCTTGCGCTACAAATACGAGCATGATCCCAATTTTTTCGATAACTCTATGGGAAGGCTAGCGGATAGTGGGCTATGGAGAAGTACGATGTATCCATCCTTTCCCTACAGTGGGGTGTATGTCTCTTCAGTTCAAGCCAAGGATAATCCCAAAAATGACGACCGATTTGACCCTTACCGAATTTGGGGTAGGGATAATCTGTCATCCATGACCTTTTTAGTTCACCGCAAGCCCATTGCACTATTTGTCGCCAAACTGGTGAATGGAGGGCTGCAACTAACGGACAGCTCTTACGATCTGGATCATACCACGGCAGCCAATAAAGGAATTACAACGTGGCAGTGGCAATACAAGAATACTTCATCCGAGATATGGACGGAAGGGTCACCACCAGCGCAACTCCCTTCAACCGAACAATATGATATTCGCCTGCGGGTGCAAGACGTTGACGGTGTGAATGGCATTGGGGCCTGGAGCGATTGGTGTCAGCGGACTGTGGGCAGCTCTATCAATCTGCCTCCGGTAGCCATGTTTACCGTGGAGCCTCAGCTCGTTTCCTACCGAAAAGCGACAGCGATCGTAGACAAGTCCTTTGATCCGGATAATGATCCTTTGGATGTGTATAGCTGGACCGTAATCAAGGATGGATGGCAGCAGGTCTGGAGTAGTTGGGGCGGCGCTGTTACCCCACCTGATATCGCGGCTTATGGGATAGGAAACTATCTGATTACCTTACAGGTGCATGACAATCGGGGGTTATGGTCCGAACCGTATAGCCAGTCTGTACAGGTATTGAATCATCCTCCAGCAGCAGCTTTTTATATGCCACCAGAAGTGTATCGAGATACGGTCATTACCATGGACAATCTAACGCCAGATCCGGATGAAGATGGCGATAATTTATCCTACACATGGAATGGAAGGTTGAATGGCGGAGCCTATTATTACGCCGGAAGCAACCGGAATCAGGTCATGACCATTCGGGATCTGATCAATCAGAACGGGATAACACCGAAGAAGGCAATATCTGAAGGGTGGGAGATGCTTCTTACCGCGTCAGATGGTGCACAGAACTCCTATGCCACCCATTCCTTTGAGGTTAAGAATCACGTTCCTACAGCTGCTATCAGTGGACCGGAAACTGCCTTTCAGTATGACACGATACCGTATACCTCTGCAGATGAAGACCTGGATTCTTCTGATGTAAGCAGTTTGCAGTATTACTGGAAAGTAACGGATAGTGATGGCGTTACGAATTCCTATCGTACAGCCAATATCCAAGTAGATTTCCTGGAAACTGGGGTCTATACGCTGGAGCACTGGGTAGTAGACCAGATTGGTGACAAGTCGAATATAGCTACATTAAAAGTGAGTATCACCAAGAATCTAGCGCCTTCTATATCGTTGACCGCACCAGTGGGGACACCCGCAAGCCCATCTGTTCTCGATGCGGAGCTGCAAGGTGACCCATTGATCCAGTGGATTTACGCTGATCCGGAGAATGATCCCCAGGAAAAATACCGGCTGGAGTTCTTTTTCACCAAAGATGACCTGCTCTCGAAGACGGTAGAGAATGCAGATAGCAGCGGTTCCATGCGGCAGTACCAGGTTCCAAACCTGACGTTTGAACGGTTTCAGTACTTCTATCTGTATGGCCGCAGCTACTCTAAAGGTTCCTGGTCAGAAGTATCCAATGAAAAAGCGTTTATCATCGATAACCCGCCACAACCGGGGATGACGCTAATTACAGATACCGGACGGGATGCAACAAAGGTTCCGATCTACCGGACAGATATTCTGAACATGAAGAGCACCGCTACCGATCTGGATGAGTCCAAAGGGGATAGCCTTAGCTATCAATATTATCTGAAAGCAGCCAGTGGAACGGAAGGTTTGGCTAGTACACAGACTGGCTTCACCAAGCAGTTTACGACGAATGGTACCTTTACTTTGCGGCAGGTCGTGATGGACTCTCTGGGACTGTTCCGCGAGCTTTCGCAGAGTATCACTGTGCAGAACCGTATTCCTACAGTAAGCATCACTTATCCGACTAGTGATACTCAGGCTAATCCGACCGTTGCCAATACACTCACTCCCCTCATGAAATGGAATTATCAAGATGAGGATGGAGATCTGCAACAGCGGTATAAGGTGCGGATTATCAATATAGCCACAGGCGCTATCAAAGTGCAGTCGGGTGAGCAGGTATCCAGCGCTAAACAATGGCAGGTCCCCGCCGGCTCGCTAATCGAAAATGAAAAGTATGCAGTAGAGGTTGAAGCTTTTGACGGCTACAACTGGAGCAGCGTGTCGCCACGCAAATATTTCATGGTCAATCTTCTGAGTATTAAAGGCGGGGTACAGCATACGGAAGAGTGGAATAACAATCGTAAAGGGTACAATCTGAAGCAGAGCGGTAGTGAAGAGAGTCCAAGAGGATACAACGTGTATTGGGCCGGCGAGCGCTTTGTCCTGCAGGGAATTGCAACTGGGCTTCCGGATACCGTAGAGGTCACGATGACTGGGGGATATACTGCGAAGCTCAATTCAACCAACAACGATAAAACGCTTTGGACCGGTTCGCTGTATGATTTCTCTTTCGAGAGTCTGCCGAATGGCCCTGTTTCTTTTACCTTTACAGCAAAAAATGAATATAACACTAAAGTTGATACGGTGACTGTGGTGATCTCCGAAGACTGGTCAGAGTATTTTCAGAATCATCGGGTAAAATAATTAGCTTGAATGAATGCACTTATGCATTAATTATACATTTAGAGGGATCTTATTCTCCGAAAGATACGATTGTTTATTCGCAGGTTGGATAGTATCGTTTACGATATGCTCAGCCTGCTCTTTATTGTTTCTCATAAGCTGGGCAGCCACGGAGGCTGCTGAACGATCGGAGGTCAGCTCGGCTCTGCCCAAATAATAAGACAGCTTACCGCTGAATATTTTATAAGCGCACAGCGACAAGGCAAAATCCTCAGGGGTAACGAAGCAAGAGGGCTTGTCTACAGGCTGAACCTTGGTCTCTTCAAAGACAGAGGCTACAAAATGAGAACAGAAATAGGCATCTTCTCTATCGATTTTAATGTGCAGCAGCACTCCCACCAAGCCTAACAGGTTGTACTTATAGCGTTCCTGATTTTGCATCATACCCTGCACGTGATCATACATCGTATCATATTCCTTAGCACTTACCCGCAGCAGGTAAACGGCACAATCGGCATCACTATAGAAAGAGTCAATAAAGTTTTCTTGAATTAAGCCGGCAACAAAAGGATTGTGTCTTCTTTTTCTTCCGAAGCTGTACACTTCCCGCAGTTCACTGTCAAAGGCAATCGAAGCATGATTTAGATCCGCCCTTGTGAACCATCGTATAACACCGCTGAAGGCAGTGCCTGTCCCGGTAAGCACAACATAGATATCCTTTTGTAAGGTCATGTTCGAATTCCTCTCTGCAGAAAATATTGGATAATCCGTAACCGTGTCTCTTGAGTACCTCCATCTTACTGTATATTCCAGGTTTATTAAACAAACTTTAGTCGGAGCTTGAAACTAGACTTAAGGCCAAGTAAGAACTGGCCCTAGGTTGATTGTATTATGAATTTCATATGTATGAAATTTGCTAATATAGTGGAAATTAAGCTGTTGAAATATAGAGTTTACAAAAACAATTGGAAATGCTTCCACACTAGTGATACAATAAGAGTCAAAATGACATTCTTGAGATTTTAGAGGAGGATTATATTAATGACTGAACAACAACAAGCGATTCAAAAGGAAGAAAACTCTACAGTTGACAACCTGGCGATCACAACCATTCGAACCCTGGCGATCGATGCGATCGAGAAAGCAAACTCCGGCCACCCAGGTATGCCAATGGGTTCAGCCCCGATGGGCTATCAATTATTTGCTAAGACAATGAAACATAACCCCGATCACCCGACCTGGGTTAACCGTGATCGTTTTGTGCTGTCAGCAGGACACGGCTCTATGTTGCTATACAGCTTGCTGCACCTCAGCGGCTATGACCTGCCAATGGAAGAATTGAAGAAATTCCGTCAATGGGGCAGCTTGACTCCAGGTCACCCAGAAGTTGGTCATACCGCTGGCGTTGATGCGACAACAGGTCCGTTGGGTCAAGGTATCGGTATGGCAGTGGGCATGGCGATGGCTGAAACTCAATTGGCTGCTACCTATAACAAAGATGAACATAAAGTCGTTGACCATTATACCTTTGCAATTTGTGGCGATGGCGACCTTATGGAAGGGATTTCCTCCGAGTCTGCTTCACTTGCCGGTCATTTGAAACTGGGCAAATTGATTGTAATGTACGATTCCAATGACATTTCCCTTGATGGTAAACTTAATTTATCCTTCTCCGAGAACGTAGCTAAACGTTTTGAAGCTTATGGCTGGCAGGTTCTGCGTGTAGAGGATGGCAACGATCTTCCGGCTCTGGAACAAGCCTTGGCAGAAGCACAAGCGGACAGCAGCAAACCGACACTGATCGAAGTGAAGACGGTAATCGGCTACGGCAGTCCTAATAAACAAGGTAAAGGTGGCCATGGCGGTACGCACGGTTCCCCACTTGGAGCGGACGAAGCAAAGCTGACGAAGGATTTCTACAAATGGGTATACGAAGAAAACTTCCATGTGCCTGACGAAGTTCGCGCACGTTTTGCCATTGTTAAGGAAAGTGGAATTGCGGCCAATAAATTATGGGACGAGCAATTTGCAGCCTACAAAAATGCCTATCCAGAGCTGGCTGCGCAATTCGAAACAGCGATCAATGGTGATCTTCCTGAGGGCTGGGATGCACAGCTTCCAACTTATACTACTGAAGATAAAGCTGTATCGACACGTATTGCTTCCGGTAATGCATTGAACGGACTTACCGCTGGAATTCCTCAATTAGTGGGCGGATCGGCTGACCTTGAGAGCTCCACAATGACGCATCTAAATGGTCTGTCAACATATACCTCTGAATCTTATGATGGCCGTAACATTTATTTCGGCGTACGCGAGTTTGGGATGGCGGCTGCAATGAACGGTATCGCGCTGCATAGTGGATTAAAAGTATTCGGCGGCACGTTCTTCGTATTCACTGATTATCTGCGTCCGGCAGTTCGTCTGGCTTCAATCATGAAGCTGCCTGTAACTTATGTTCTGACACATGACAGTATCGCTGTTGGTGAAGATGGACCTACCCATGAGCCTATCGAACAACTGGCATCCTTGCGAATTATCCCGGGCCTTACTGTTATTCGTCCGGCTGATGGCAATGAAACGTCGGCAGCATGGGCTTATGCGATGGAAAATAAATCGAATCCGGTAGCATTGGTGCTGACTCGTCAAAACCTGCCGATTCTGCCAGGTACAGTTGTAGGCGTGCGTGACAATATCAAACGCGGTGGATATGTAGTTTCTGAATCTAAAAATGCTACACCACAAGCACAGATTATTGCTACAGGTTCTGAAGTACAGCTAGCTGTGAAGGCACAGGCTGCTCTGGCTGAAGAAGGCATTGATGTACGTGTTATCAGCTTGCCGAGCTGGGATCTATTCGAGAAGCAAGATAAGGAATACCGTGATTCCGTTATCCTGCCAGGAGTTAAAGCCCGTCTTGCCATCGAAATGGCGCAAACCTTCGGTTGGGAACGTTATACAGGCGATCAGGGCGATATTCTTGGCATTACTATCTTTGGAGCTTCCGCACCTGGCGATACTGTAATCAAAGAGTATGGCTTTACGGTAGAGAATGTTGTTAGCCGTGTGAAAGCACTGCTATAATAGGTTGATGTAAGTACAGGAGGAGAGAACAAATCTATGAGTGAGTTCAACAACGTAACCGTTCAAAAAGCAGCCAATATCTATCATGGTGGACAAGTAACTAGCCGTACACTATTTTTGCAGGACGGAACTAAGGTAACACTTGGTATCATGCTTCCGGGTGTTTACGAATTCGGTACTGAAGGTCCTGAGACTATGGAAATTCTGTCCGGCGATCTCAAAGTACTGCTTCCTGGTTCAGAGATATGGCAGGAAATCAAAGGAGCAGAGACATTCCATGTTCCCGGCAATTCCAAATTTGCTCTTGAGGTATTTGAGCTAACTGATTATTGCTGTACTTACCCCATTATGTAATTCATTATGTTGACCTCGGAAAGCCCTTTGTTATCAAGGGGCTTTCTTTTTTTGTCCTTGCAATCGAACTATTCCTTTGGTAATATTAAATACGAACATACATTCTTATTTGTTTATATAGAACAGGAGTGGGGAATTTTGCTGTACTCCGATAATAATATTACGTTTAATTATGAAGTGCGCGGAGAGGGGCGGCCGATGCTCATACTTCATGGAAATGGCCCTGACCACCGGATGATGATGGGCTGCATGGAGCCCGTATTTTCTGAACAAGATTTCATTAGAAGAATTTATGTGGATTTACCTGGAATGGGGAAGTCACCGGCGGCGAATTGGATAACGTCATCGGATGATATGCTGAAGGCAGTGGGTATGATGATTGAAGCTTTGATTCCTCAGGAACGATTTGCTGTTGTAGGAGAGTCGTATGGTGGATATTTGGCGCGGGGTTTGGTTCGGAATTATCATTCGCGGATTGAAGGTTTGTTATTGCTCTGCCCATGTATTATTGCTGAATCGGATAAACGAGAGCTTCCACCACATCAAGTTATGTATAGCGACGAGCAACTGCTTGATGAATTGAGTGAGATAGAACGGGAGGAGTTCTGTTCGATATCGGTTGTGCAGAATAGGCAGGCATGGAGTCGCTTTAATCAGGAAATCATGTGCGGCCTGCCACTTGCTGATGAAGCGTTTATGCAGCAGATAAGAGTCACTGGCGGTTACCCCTTTAGTTTCGAAGTAGATGACATCCTTCCTTTGGATAAGCCAACTCTAATTCTTGTCGGACGGCAGGATTCGCTGGTGGGATTCAAGGATGCATGGAAGCTCATGGATAACTATCCCCATGCTACTTTTGCAGTGTTGGACCGTTCTGGGCATAATCTTCAATTGGAGCAGGCCGAGCTCTTCAACGGGCTGACAAGAGAGTGGCTTAGCCGCATGACTTAGACTTGTGAATCAGAAGTGTTACGTTCATACATAAACAATATCAGTCCAGTAGAGTCGGGTTCACTTTGTGCTGTTTGTTTAAAGCCGGCTTTCGTATAAAAATAATGATTTCGGACTGCCCATGAAGGGGTATCCAGTGACCACTTGTGTGTTCGGGGAAATTGCTCGAACAAATATTGCATTGCGGCCTGTCCGTAACCACGGTTCTGATAGAGGGGGTCTATGAATAGACGACCCAGATGGCATTTCTCATGGTCTGGAGATGGGAAGATGAGCATTCCTCCGATAATGACAGAGTCCTCTGTCAGTTTGTAATAATGACCTGCCTTCATCATATCAAGTTGCCACAGTTTTGAATCATATCCTGGAGGGCCTCCAGTCGCTTCTTCCTGCTGAAACTGGCTTATATCCTCGTCGAACGATCTTTTTTGCACTTCGGCCAGAATGGATGCGTCTTGGGCAACTGCTTTGTCTATTATGAGCATCTGTTGTTCCTCCGTTTAGAATGTGATGATTAGGACAGAACACAAAGACACAGCCTGGATAAACCAGCTGCGCCCCTGTGAATAGGAGAACCATGAAGTTCAGAGATTATTCCTTGCCTGCGTCATCGCCTATTTTTTGTCCGATCCATTCCTCATAACATTTGACGACTGCAGAAAGATCCTCATCGCCGTGGCCTTGTGTATAGCCAGCCTGGAACATGCTCTTAGCCAGACCGAGCATCGGTGAAGGTACGCCTGTGGAGTCGCTGAGAGAGGAAGCAAGCTTAAGATCCTTTAGCATTAATGCCAGTGAGAACTGGTTGCTGAAATCATTTTCGATGATCTTGCGGCCCTTGAGTTCTGCCTGTCTGCTGTTTGCTGAGCCTGCCTGAACCAGCTCCAGGAACTTGTCCGCGGGTACGCCGGATTTCACAGCAATTGCGAAGCCTTCGGCAAGTGCAACGTTATGAATACCCACCATAGCGTTATGAGCCAGCTTGGCTACTGCACCGCTGCCGTTATCACCCATGTGCAGCAATTTCTTGCCCAGTGTATCGAATATATCACGGTTCGCTTCAATGACTTCTGCACGGCCACCGACCATGAACACTAATGTGCCTTCAATAGCCGCTGGTTTGCTGCCGGTAACTGGTGCATCGAGAAATTTCCCGCCGCGTTCTTCCACGGCTGCAGCAATTTCCCGCACCAAATCCGGGGAGATGGTACTGGAATCGATAATTACCGCTCCAGGCTGCAGAACGTCAAGTATTCCATCTTTTCCGTAAAACACTTCACGAATGGAATCATCATTGCTGACCATGGTAATAATAACATCCTTGCCTTCAGCAGCGGCCCGTGGAGTAGGAGCAGTCTGTGCGCCTTCTTCTACAAGTGGTGTGCATCTGGATGCGGTGCGATTGTATACGGTAACCTTGAATCCGCCGCGCAGCAAGTTGGAAGCCATAGGCGCTCCCATTGTTCCAAGCCCGATAAAGCCAATCTGTTTCATTGCATGTCCACCTTCACATTAGGATCACTTTTCTTCATTCTAACACGGCTCTCAGACAGGTTCCACAGTTCAGAATTCAGGCTGCACTCGGCAAACGCTTCCACGAAACTCGCAAAAACATGGTTTTGTAGCCCAAGATGTGCCCTAAGACCTTGCCAGTCACGGCAAATTAAAGTATCCTATTATAAAGTTGTAACAAACGGTGTCAAATTAAAAGAGATATACAGGAGGCTACCATTACCGATGTCTAAAAAGATTAATTTTGACTACAGCAAAGCTCTTTCCTTCTTCAGCCAGCATGAAATTGATTACTTTGCCGCTCCAATTAAACTAGCCCATGAACAGCTGCATGAGAAGACCGGAACCGGTTCAGACTATCTTGGCTGGATTGATCTACCTACCGCATATGACAAGGAAGAGTTCGCTCGCATTCAACAAGCTGCCAAGAAGATCCAAAGCGATTCCGAAGTGCTAATCGTAATTGGCATTGGGGGTTCTTACCTGGGAGCACGCGCAGCCATTGAGGCGTTATCTCATTCTTTCTACAATAATCTTTCTAAAGACAAACGCAAGACGCCGGAAGTGTATTTTGCCGGTAACAACATCAGCTCAACTTACATCACACATTTGCTCGATCTTGTTGAAGGCAAAGACTTCTCCGTGAACGTAATTTCCAAGTCCGGTACAACGACTGAACCGGCTATTGCATTCCGTATTTTCCGTGCAGAGCTGGAGAAGAAATACGGTAAAGAAGAAGCACGCAAACGCATCTACGCTACTACTGATAAGGAAAAAGGCGCACTCAAGAAACTTGCTACTGAAGAAGGATATGAGTCGTTCATCATTCCGGATGATGTAGGTGGACGTTATTCAGTACTGACACCTGTTGGTTTGCTGCCAATCGCGGTTGCAGGCATTAACATTGAAGAAATGATGCAAGGTGCAGCCGCAGCAGCCGATGAATTCAACAATCCGGATGTAGCAACCAACCAAAGTTATCAATATGCCGCTGTACGTAATGCTTTGTACCGCAAAGGCAAGACAACAGAAATTCTTGTGAACTATGAGCCTTCCCTGCATTTTGTATCCGAATGGTGGAAACAGCTGTTTGGCGAAAGCGAAGGCAAGGACTACAAGGGGATTTATCCTTCCTCTGTTGATTTCTCAACCGATCTTCACTCCATGGGCCAATTCATCCAAGAGGGCAACCGCAACATTTTTGAAACGGTTATCCAAGTGGAGAACGTGGAGCATCATGTAACGATTGAGAGCGATCCTGACGACTTGGACGGTCTGAACTTCCTGACTGGCAAGACTATGGATTTCGTTAACAAAAAGGCTTTCCAGGGCACAATGCTGGCGCATACGGACGGTCAAGTACCGAACCTGATCGTTACCATTCCTGATCAAACTCCTTATACCTTTGGTTATCTGGTGTATTTCTTTGAAAAAGCCTGCGGAATCAGCGGATATCTGCTGGGCGTCAATCCATTTGACCAACCAGGCGTAGAAGCTTACAAGAAGAACATGTTCGCGCTTCTGGGCAAACCGGGCTATGAGAAAGAAAAAGCAGAGCTGGAAGCCAGACTTACCGAGTAGTATTGCAGTACTTCACAGACCCTTCATACTAGAGCAATTCACACGGGAGCAGTCCATAGGTAATCCAATACCACGGGCTGCTCCTATACTATATCAAGCCATTATATGCATAATAAGGACTGGAATAAGGATGCTGGAACAATACCGGACGGTGCGTTCTCCCGGCTCCCGGGAAGTCGTAATTCGTAAATCACGTTTTATCGGTCATGTAATGCCGATTGAGAATGAAGCAGAAGCGGTTGTATTTATTGAAGACATCAAGAAGAAGCATTGGAATGCTACACATAACTGCTCCGCTTATTCGCTTGGTGAGAGAGACGAGATTCAGAGGCAATCAGACGACGGTGAACCGAGTGGGACAGCCGGCAAACCGATTTTGGAAGTAATCCGTAACCAAGGCGTTAAAAATGTTGCAATTGTTGTCACTCGTTATTTCGGAGGCATTATGCTGGGTGCAGGCGGACTGATCCGGGCTTATACGGATGGCGCTGTACTTGCGCTAGAGGCAGGAGAGGTAATTACCCGTGTACTACGGCGTGAGGTATTTGTCGAAATAGATTATACCTGGCTGGGCAAGGTCGAGAATGAGCTTCGAGGACGTGGCATTCAGACTGGCGATACTGTGTTCACTGATAAAGTGACGCTGAATTGTCTACCCCGCAATGATGAGGGTGACGCATTTATGGCATGGATAACAGATTTAACCCAAGGTCAAGCCTTAGTATCGGAAGGGCGGCGGATTTACTACAGCGAAGGGGAATAAACGACATGGCAAGAAGAGCAGTGGAGCAGGAGTTGTCGAGGGAAAGAATATTGGAAGCAGCGAGGCATCTATTTATTACCAAAGGGTACCGGGCCATTTCAATGCGCAGCATCGGACAGCATTTGGGATACAGCCACGGCTCACTCTATTATCATTTCAAGGAAAAGGCGGAGTTATTCTACGCCATTGTTGTCGAAGATTTTGATTATGTGGCTGCACTGTTGAGCCAGGCAATGAGTAAGGCCCCAGAAGATGGCATGACTCGGGTCGAACAGCTGATTATGGAATTTATCAAGTTCGGATTGGATCATCCGTATCAATATGAGATTATGTTTATGATTCGTGATGAGGAGTTGCTGGCTTATTGTAGAGCAGAACAAGGGAGATGTTTTGATCTGTTCGCAAGTATAATTCGCAGTCATATGAAGGAAGAGGGTTATGTTACAGAGGACTGGCAGAATGTGCCGCTGACTTTGTTCTTATCCGCTCATGGCTTTGTTTCTTATTATATTCAGGACAAAATTTCATTTGATGATGTTAAGGCTCTAGCAGTCTCTCATATCAAGGTATTATGCCGCAATTTATAAATTGCAGTTTTTTTATAGCCTGACGCTTTACAGCTGCGCATTGGTATAACATTAGTCCGGCGCTTGGCGAAAGTGTTGTGAAATGGATAGAGGCCGCTCCGTAGGAATTGCCGGTGCGGCCCTATTTATGTTCTAGCCAGCTACAATTTTCAGATAACATTGCCGACGTCTAGGTCCATCGAATTCGCAAAAATAGATACCCTGCCAGCGACCGAGCAGCAGTTCACCCTCATGGATGATGATACTCTGGGATGGGCCAGCCGTTATGGATTTCAGATGCGAGGCGGTGTTGCCCTCTGCATGCTGATATTTGGGGTGCTCCCAGGGATAGACCTCATTAAGGCGCATGAGTACATCATGCCTCACATCGGGATCAGCATTTTCGTTGATGGCAATTCCTGCCGTAGTGTGCGGACAATAAACGACAATAATTCCGTTTTGTACTCCGCTTTTTTTGACAAAGGAAATCACTTCACGGGTAATATCCCGCAGTTCATCCCGTTTGCTAGTTGAGATCTCAATCGTGTGCAACATATTAATTCCCCTCTCTTAATAAGTATTAATATATTTTACCCCCAAATGGCCGGAAAGTAATTGACTGTAGCCAAACGTTTTTGGTAAAGTAGTGATAATATAAAACCAAGTATATTAATAGGAATAATTGCATGAGCTAGTATACCGACCGGTTAGCCGGAGGTGGGGGGACATAATCGTTGAATTCGCTGCTAAGACACAAGGGATGGACCTGGGGTTTTCGGAGTACGATCCTGCTTTATTTTGTAGTGCTGATCGTGCTGCCAATTCTAGGGGTCTATTACAATTCATTTTCGCTTGGATTTGGCAACTTTATCGAGAGCATAAGTGACCCGATTGCTTGGAAGTCGGTGCTGCTAACGCTGAAGCTGGCAATTATCGCTACTGTCATTAATGTCTTCTTAGGAACAATGATTGCCTGGGTCATCATTCGTTATAAATTCCCCGGTAAGGCGCTGCTGAACAGTCTCGTGGATTTACCTTTTGCACTGCCTACGGCAGTTGGCGGATTAATGATTTTGCTGCTGCTGGGTCCGGGCAGTCTCATCGGCGGTATAGTGGAAGCGCTGGGCTTCGAGATTGTTTTCCACCAGCCAGCTATCGTTATCGCCATGATCTTCGTAACCTTTCCCTTTGTAATTAGGGCGGTACAGCCGCTACTAGAGGAATTAGACCCGTCTGAAGAAGAGGCGGCTTACACTATGGGGGCCAAAGGGAGTCGGGTATTCCTGCGGATTATCCTGCCTTCGATGGCTCCCGGTATGATTGGCGGCGGGATGCTCGCCTTCTCGCGGGCGCTGGCTGAATTTGGTGCCGTAGTCCTCGTGGCGGGCAATATTCCTGGACGTACGCTTGTATCTTCCGTCTTTATTTTCGGTGAAGTAGAAAGTGATAATCCGGTGGGAGCCGCTGCGGTTTCCATCATTCTGTTAACCTTGTCCTTTGCTATTCTCTGGCTGATCAACATGCTGCAGATGCGGGGGAGAAGATCATGAGAAGATTATGGATCGGAATTACGTATCTGGTGTTCTTTCTACTCATTATCGCCCCGCTAGGCAAGATGACAACCGGTGCCTTCAGCGAGGGCTTTAGCGGCTTCTGGGCAGCCCTTACAAGGCCTGAGGCGCAACATGCACTACTCATGACCGGCTTGGTCGTAGTTGTAGTTACGCTGCTGAATACCTTATTCGGAGTGATGATGGCTCTTTATCTTGTTCGTGCGAATTGGATCAATCGGCGACTCAAGGGTTTGCTCAATAGCATTGTCGATTTGCCTTATGCGGTATCGCCTGTAATTGGAGGGCTGATGATTGTGCTGCTGCTCGGTCCTGATAGTGCCTTGGGTGCAATCTTTGAAGGAATCGGACTGAAGATCGTCTATGCTTTTCCCGGAATGGTCATTGCCACTCTGTTCGTGACGTTCCCTTTAATGGTGCGAGAGGTCATGCCTGTTCTTCAGGAAATAGGCTCTCAGCAGGAAGAGGCTGCTTCGACACTGGGTGCTCGCGCCTGGACTACCTTTTGGCGAGTCACTTGGCCTTCAATCCGCTGGGCAGTCATGTATGGTGTTATCCTAACTGTTGCTCGTTCACTTGGGGAGTTCGGCGCAGTGCTCGTCGTTTCGGGCAACATTATGAACAAAACCCAGACGGCGACCACGCTGGTCTATCAGGATGTTGAGAATTTTAATGTAACGGCTGCGGGTGGTGTGGCGCTGGTATTGGCTGCATTTTCTGTAGGGCTGCTGCTATTGATGGAATGGACCAAGAGAAGAAAGGGAGTGCATTGATATGCATGTAGAAGTGCGGGGATTAAATAAGCATTTTGGAGATTTTCATGCGGTCAAGGACGTCAATTTCGAGATTACCAAAGGTCACCTAATTGGGCTGCTTGGTCCGAGTGGAGGTGGCAAGACTTCGATTCTGCGCATGCTGGCAGGATTGGAGACACCGGATAGCGGGGAGATTATTTTTCACGGACAGACGGTTAACAATCTTCCGCCTCAGGAGCGCGGGATTGGCTTCGTCTTTCAGAACTATGCGCTATTCAAGCATATGACCGCCTATGAGAATATTGCGTTTGGACTAAAGGTCAAGAAAGCGAGCAAAGCGGCGATTCGTGATCGTGTTACAGAGTTGGTTGAGCTGACAGGGTTAAAAGGCTTTGAGAGCCGCTATCCGCATCAGCTGTCTGGTGGACAACGCCAGCGTGTGGCTTTCGCCCGGGCGCTCGCGCCCGAGCCGCAGTTGCTGCTGCTGGATGAACCTTTTGCAGCTATCGATGCCAAAATCCGTCAGGAGCTGCGGTCATGGCTGCGCGAGCTGATTGAACGCGTGGGCATTACCTCCATCTTTGTCACCCATGATCAGGATGAAGCTATTGAAGTAGCGGATGAAATCATGATTATTAACCAAGGGCGTGTAGAGCAAAAAGGTACGCCTTGGGATATCTATAAAGAGCCGAAGACGCCATTCGTGGCGACATTCATCGGGGAATCGACACTGATTGAGAATGCTTCCGAGCTGAAGGGCTTTAAAGGAGCTGGCGGCGGTAAGCCGACTAAAGCACTGATCCGTCCTGAGTATATCGAGGTTGGAAGTCTGCATGAGTTCAAAATGGCCTCCGCTACGGAGCAGGGCATCGTGAAGCATCTGCATTTCCGCGGCAGCGAATGGCTGGTTGAAGTAGAAATAAACGGCCACAAGCTGACCACCTACCGTTCTTTGGAGAAAGAAACTTTGCAGCCGGGACAGGATATCTCTGTGCTTGTGCACCGTGCTTATCTCTTTAACGATGAGCGGAGCTGGATTCAGGAAAATAATCTCAAAGAAGATCCAATGCCGGTATTTATCTAATATCATCAACCTCAAGGGATGTGGGCTGCAATGAAGCTTTTCAAAAGGAGCAGACAACTGCACGGATGGCCTGCTGCCCTAATGTTGGCAATACTTGCGTTGACTGTAGTCGGCTGCGGGAGTGAAAAGACCGACACCGCGGCGGGAGCTGAGCCGCAAGGCGATCTTACGCTCGTAGTCGGCGCATATAGCGTGGCGAAGGATGCAATGGGCGATATTCTGCCGCTATTTGCAGCAAAGTGGAAGGCAGATACAGGACAGACTATCGTATTCCAGCAATCTTACGAGGCTTCGGGAACTCAGGCCCGGGCCATAGTTGGCGGATTCGAAGCAGATGTTACGCTGCTGGCCATGCAGGGCGATGTCGAGAAGCTGGTCAAAGCAGGACTCGTCGAGCCGACATGGAAAGACCGCGGTGAGAATGGGATGGTGACACGGTCAGTAGTGGCCCTTGGAACCCGCGAAGGCAACCCAAAGGGGATTAAGGATTTCAGCGATCTGGCGAAGCCGGGGGTTAAAGTGCTGTATCCTAATCCGAAGACCTCAGGTGGAGCACAATGGGATATCAACGCCATCTATGGGGCGGGCCTGAAGCGTTCTGAGGAGCAAGAAGGAGTAAAGGACCCTGCTGCTGCTAAAGCTTTTTTGGAGAGCATACACGCGAACGTAGAGTCTCTGGATAAAAGCGGCCGAGCCTCAATGGCAGCGTTCGAGTATGGGGTTGGCGATGTGATCGTTACTTATGAGAATGAGCTCCTGGCGCGAATTGCCCAAGGGATCAAATATGAGGTCATTATTCCGAAGGATACCATTCTTATTGAGAATCCGGCTGCAGTTGTTGCTAAATATGCAGATGAGCACGGAACCCGTAAAGCCTCGGAGGCATTGCTTGATTATCTGCTGACGCCAGAAGCGCAAGAGATCTTTGCAAAGTATGGTTTTCGTCCGGTCAATAAGGAAGTTTATGCTGCGAACGAGAGCCACTATCCAATTCCTGCGGGGCTTTTTGATATCAATTATCTGGGGGGTTGGGATGAGGTGCGCAGTACGCTTTATTCTAAGCGAGGGATCTGGTATCAAGTACTGGCCGGAATATGATACTAAAGTCTGTATGGAAGGCCGTTCTCTGGAGGATAAGTTGAAGAAGAGGCGGCCCTCACGTTTTGGATGCTTTAATAATCATAAAGCTGGGTTTTCGTGCTTCATGTATCAATTTAGGCATGATCTCCAATCCAGCGGGGATAGATTGAGGTTCAATAATCTTTTCCAGTATTAGCCCATTGTTTATAAGTGTATTTAGTAAGGTTGAAACCGTTCTATGGTATTTGATCACACCATTAACATACCAATGCTCCTCCCTCTTTCCCTCTTCCTGATAATGATCCACTGCGTAATATAATCTGTTCCCCTCTGTATCCTTAATCCAGTTATTCTTCTCTCTTCGAGCGGTAACCATGGGATGTTCGGTTGAAAATAGAAATACACCGCCCTTATTTAATAATTTGCTGACCTTTTCAACCAGAGTTGGGTAATCTTCTAAATAATGTACTGCCAATGAGCTTATGATGAGATCAAACTTATAATCTGGCAATTCCAGGTCCTCTATGGGCATGCGGATATAATTTATTTTCTCGTGCTTGTTTTCTTTATTAGCCTGCTCAATCATGTTTTTTGAGATGTCTACACCTATAACCCTCGAAGCACCATTCTCTATACAATATCTCGCAAGGTGACCCGCCCCACAGCCTAAATCCAATACTAATTTCCCATGGAGCGTTGGAATTACAGACTTCATTGCCGGTTGTTCGACAAAATCATTATAGGTTACTCCACTATTGCGTAAAGAAATATATTTTTCGAAAAATAGCGGATTGTCATAAATATTTTGCTTCAATTGTATAACCTCCTGATTTGAGCTTAGCCTTTTCATACTAATTCTCCCAATTCTCCTCCTAAAAAGCAATAACCTTTTAGTGTGTGAAAAAAGGCGACAAAGCGGATAGCCCTACCTCTTTGAAATATTACCTAGGTCTGCTTTATAATGGACGTTACATGAACTTCCGCACAAGGGACGTAAAGGAGAGAGTTACTATGGATACATTAGTTTTTCTGGGTACAGGCGATGCTATGGGTGTGCCCCGAGTATATTGCAGCTGTGAGACCTGCACGGAAGCGCGAGCGACTGGAGAGAATGTCCGCCTGCGCTCATCTGTGCTCATAGATAACGGCACTGAGGTATTGGTTATTGATTGTGGTCCCGATTGGCGGCGGCAAATGGAAGCGCAGGGTATTCGCGAGATGCGCAGGCTGCTGGTGACCCATGCTCATTTCGACCATATTGGTGGGCTGCCGGAATGGGCGGATGCCTGCCGGTGGATGGGCTTCAAGGGAGAGCTGTATGCTCCTGCAGAGGTCATTCCCATTATTGAGCGGCAGTATCCGTGGCTGAGCAGGCACATTCAGATGATTGCTTGCGATGATGGCATTATACTGGATGGATGGCAAATATCGACTTGGAAAGTGAACCATGGAAAGAACGGATACTCTTACGCCTATCGGCTGGAGAAGGAAGGTTATACGTGGGTCTACTGTCCAGACTCCATCTCACTGGGGGCTGAGGAGACACGACTCATGCATGGGGCTGATCTGCTTGTGCTGGGGACAAGCTTTTATTATGAGTCTGCTGAGCTCTCTACCCGCTCCGTGTACGACATGACCGAAGCGGCTGAGCTGCTGCAGGTGGTACAACCTCATCGGGCTGTGTACACGCATATGTCGCATGACGTTGATCTGGGCAAATCGTATATTTTACCAGAGAATGTAACGCTGGCACGTACGGGGCTGCAACTACGGCTTGGGCATTCGGAGGCCTGAAGAGGCAAATGAAGAATGACGGCATCTTAATGGCTCAAAGCAAAAATCAGCGGTTGACCTGTTGTAAGTAGAGCCGCTACGGTTCGGAGGGTTCTTACGATCGCTGTTAAAGCCCGATTTCCCGATTGAATAATGAATATAGGGTGAAATCGGGCTTTAAAGGCGCCCCCTTCGTTTCTCCAGAATCCCTCCGACCCTCCGCTCAATCTGCACGTTTAGTCAACCCCTGATTTTTAGATAGAGCCATCTTAATTATATAAAAACCAACAGGGACATTCCTCAGCCTACAAGTAGCTGAGAAATGTCCCTATTTCATTATTCTGCTTCATGCTTCCATTAATTCATAGTCATTCCGCCAGTAACATTAATGGCCTGACCCGTCATATAAGCAGAGAATGGACTTGCCAGAAACAGCACAACATTAGCGACATCCTCCGGCTCAGCCGTGCGGCCAAGTGGAACCTGTGAGCGGTCCTCCGCCAAGATATCCTCTGGCAGCATTCCACGCAAGCCTGCACCTTCAATTCGTTCACGGCGCTTCATATCTGTCTCCACAATGCCCGGGCAGACCGCATTCACTAGAATTTGCTCACGGGCCAGCTCCAGTGCCATCACTTTGGTGAAGCCAAGTACGGCATGCTTGGAAGCCACATAATTGCCCATGCAGCGGTAGCCATTCTTACCCGCCTGTGAAGCAATATTGATAATCCGGCCGCCACCACCTTGCAGCAGCATTTGCTTCGCCCCGGCTTGGGAGACCAGAAAGACCCCTTTGGCGTTAATATCCATGACTTTATCCCAGTCTGCCTCTTTAATATCCACGGCAAAGTCCATGGTCGAGGTTCCGCTGTTATTTACAAGAAAATCAACGCGCCCAAAAGCTTCCACGGCACAATTAATGAGCCGTGTGGCATCGTCAATCGCTGTGACATCTATTTGGATATTCACAAGCCGTTCATGGACAACCTCAACCCCCGCTGTACAGGCAATATCCCCGACCACAACATTGGCTCCGGCTTCTAGGAACAAATCCGCTATGCCTTTGCCGATTCCGGTTAGACCGCCAGTTACAACTAATGTTTTGCCAGTGAAATCAATACTCAGCATAAGTTACAGATCCTTTCATTCTTAATCCCGGAAAGGGTCATCACTAATGCCTGCTTCGAGCACAATTCTGGCGTATTCCTGAGCGCTGAACAAAGAATGATCTTTATAATTGCCGCATTCGAGAGCGGAGACCGCAGGAACATGCTCAGTCTCAAGCACCTTATGCAGTACCTTAGTGAGGGCTGCTGCAACGTCGGCAGGATCATGTTCATCCCAGATAATCAGATAAAAACCTGTGCGGCAGCCCATTGGGGAAATATCAATGATACCGGTTAGTTCGTCCCGCAAATAGGTAGCCAGCAAGTGCTCCAGGGTATGAACAGCAGCCGTTGGCAAGGCATCTACATTAGGTTGCAGCAGGCGTAAATCGTATTTCTGAATCGTGCTGCCGAGCGCATTTCTCTCGGTACCCGCAATTCGCACGTAGGGTGCTTTTACTTTCGTGTGATCCAACTGAAAACTCTCAACTTTCGCCATGATTACTCTTCCTCTCAAGCTTTTCATATCAAACTATCATAAAGAGAAATAGAAGTAAATAGCTATTCTCAGTATTCCTACTATTTTATTCGGGTATTGATTAAAAATGTATTGACATGAATATTAATGCCTTGTAACATATGAATCAATTAAATTCTGATGTAATTACTAGGATTAATACATATTCTTGTTTTGCACAGAGATTTATCTTAAGGGGGAGAAAACTCAATATGAACAAAAAATGGATCCATTCCGCACTTATCGTCGTCGCCGTCGCTTTATTCACTGCCGGTTGCGGCAATTCCAAGGATGCTTCCGATTCAGGTAGTAATTCCTCCGCTCAAGCCAAGAAGACGCTGCACATCAGCTTTAATCCCGGACCTTATAGTGATGAATTCAAGAACGGTGTGGCCCCTTTCCTTGAGGCAAAAGGGTATGAGATCACTTATAAGGAGTTTACAGACGGGATTCAGCCTAATGTGGCCGTTGCCAATGGCGAGCTGGATGCGAACGTATTTCAGCATTCTTTATACCTTGAATCTATTAATGTAAGAGAGAAGATTGATCTGATTGGGGCGGTACAGGTACCAACACCACCGATGGGACTCTATTCCAACAAACACACTAGCCTGGATGAGGTCAGTGATGGTGCACAGGTGAGTCTTCCGAATGAACCGGTCAATATGCTCCGTGCCCTTAATATTCTGAAAGAGGTAGGCTGGATTACGCTGAAGGATGATCTTGATCCACTGAAGGTTGCGCTCAGTGACATTACCTCCAATCCACATAACCTGAAATTTATTGCCACCGATCCGGCACAGGGCCCACGTACGCTTGAGGATGTTGATTTTGCGGCCATTCAGGGTAATTTCGCTGTATCCAATGATATTAAGCTGACCTCAGCGCTGCAATTAGAGAAGATGACAGACCCGTTTATTAACATAGTTGCGGTGAACAGTAAGAATAAGGATGCGCAGTTTGTCAAAGACATTATCGAAGGCTACCATTCCGCTGAATTCCAGAAATATATCAAATCCAATCCGGATTATGAAGGTTATAAGCTGCCGAGTTATTTCAAATAAAGAGGTGCAATCCATATGGACTTTAAACCCTCCAACGTAGTTAATGAGCTTCCTGGGAATTATTTCAACGCGATGAAGGAGAAGATTGCTCAGTATCGTAGTAAAGGCATTGATGTCATCGATCTGGCCAGCGGGAATCCGGACCAACCCACGCCGGAGCCCATCATTCAAGCCTTGAAGGAGGCTATTGATCAGCCGGAGAATCAGGGCTACCCACCCTTTTACGGTAAAAAAAGCACACTGGAAGCTATATCCACCTTTTATAAGCGTGAATATAAGGTGGAGCTTGATCCAGAAACGGAGATCGCCGTATTTAACGGATCGGGGATTGGCATTGTAGGCATCCCGCAAAGCCTGCTGAATCCCGGGGATATTCTGCTGACTGCAGACCCGGCTTATCCCGCTTATTATGCAGCAGCCTCACTGGCGCGGGCCGTAGTCCAGACGATACCCGTCTATGAGAAGGATGGGTACTTGCCGGATTACGAAACCGTTCCAGAAGAGATCTTGCGGCAGGTGAAGCTCTTGCTGCTGAATTATCCGAACAATCCGACAGGAGCGATTGCGACGGAGGAATTCTGGGAGCAGACCATTGCGTTTGCAGCGAAGCAGCAGATTCCTGTGCTGAATGATTTTGCTTACGGAGCCTTTGGCTTTGACGGGCACAAACCACTGAGCCTGCTGCAGACGCCTGGGGCGAAAGAATACGCGGTAGAGACGTACACGTTGTCCAAGACGTATAACATGGCGGGCTGGCGTTTCGGGTTTGCTGTAGGAAATGCGTCCATTATCGCGGCGTTGAAGCATTATCATACGCAGGCGTACAGCACCATCTTTGGTGCTGTACAGGATGCGGCGGCTGTGGCTCTGCTCGGTTCACAGGAATCGGTGCAGCAGCTTGGATTGCTGTATGAGCGGCGTCGCGATACGCTCGTCCATAAACTGCGCAGCATTGGCTGGAATGTTCCCTCTCCGCAGGGGACATTTTTTGCCTGGTTCAGAGTGCCGGAGGGTTATACCTCCGAATCTTTTGCCACGCAACTACTGGAGGAAGCACATGTGGCTGTGGCCCAAGGAGAAGGCTTTGGCACAGAGGGCCGCGCTTACGTAAGAGTGAGCCTTGTAAACAGTGAGGAACGGTTGAGTGAAGCAGTGGAGCGCATTGCGCGAACAGGCATATTCAGCGGCTCTGCGCTGTTGTCAAATTAGGGGGTACACGGCATGATCGAGCTTAGGGAGATATACAAAACCTTTGAACGCAAGGGACAGTCGATAGAAGCTTTGAGAGGGGTCAGCCTG
This sequence comes from Paenibacillus sp. 19GGS1-52, assembly GCF_022369515.1. NCBI lineage: Bacteria > Bacillati > Bacillota > Bacilli > Caryophanales > Paenibacillaceae > Paenibacillus > Paenibacillus sp. 19GGS1-52. The sequence goes on along the minus strand of NZ_CP059724.1, from coordinate 5,629,813 downwards.
CATGTCGAGAAAGGGGACATTTATGGTGTGATCGGCTATAGTGGCGCTGGCAAAAGCACATTGATTCGTTTGGTGAATTATCTGGAAAGGCCGACCCTAGGACAGGTATTTGTGGAAGGTGAACCTCTTGATAAATACAGTCCCGCAGAGCTGCGCAAGGTGAAAAAGAAAATCGGGATGATTTTTCAGCATTTTAATCTGCTTGAATCCAAAACGGTCTTCGACAACATCGCGATTCCACTAGTGCTGCTCAAGAGAAGTAAACAGGAGATCCGCGAGCGGGTCAGCGAGCTGTTGGAATTCACCGGGCTTAGCGATAAAGCCCAAAGTTATCCGAAGGAGCTCTCAGGCGGACAAAAGCAGCGTGTGGGCATTGCCCGGGCGCTCGCCAGCAATCCCTCCATTCTGCTCTGTGATGAAGCGACCTCGGCGCTTGATCCACAGACCACCAAGTCTATTTTGGAGCTGCTGAAAAGAATCAACGAAGAGTACAACATCACCATTATGATCATTACTCATGAAATGGGGGTGATCCAGCAGATCTGCAACAAGGTTGCGGTGATGGAGCAGGGAGAGATTATTGAGAAGGGTAATGTGCTCGAAGTGTTTGGAAATCCCAGCCATCCGACTACGCAAAGCTTTGTCCAGACCGTCATCCATAACAGTGTACCGCCAAGTGTGCTGCATAACCTGAAAGCCGAAACTGGACGGCGTCTGTTCAAACTGAAATTTGTTGGAGGAACCGCCTCAGAACCGATTATTAATACGCTAATCCGCAATCATGATGTCAATGTGAATATTTTATTCGCCAATATGACCGAAATTCAGAATACGACACTAGGAAGCATGATCCTGCAGATGAACGGCGATAACGGGATCATCGATCAGGCAGCCGCGTTTCTGCTCAGCCAAGGTGTTCAGATCAAGGAGGTGGAAGCCTAATGATGGATACAACGATTACCTCCGCGCAGCTGTTTCAGGCTCTTAATGAAACGGTAGTTATGGTTGGAGTTGCCCTGTTGTTCGGAGCGCTGCTCGGGATTCCTATCGGAATTATTCTGGTCATTACACGTCCGGGAGGCGTACTGGAGAATAAGTATGTGTATGCAGTGTTGAATCCGGTAATTAACGTTATCCGGTCGCTGCCCTTTATTATATTGCTGGTGGCCATTATTCCGTTTACACGCGCGATTGTTCACACCTCGATTGGCACTAGCGCAGCCATTGTACCCTTAGTGGTATATATTGCTCCGTACATAGCGCGGCTGGTGGAGAATTCCCTGCTTGAAGTCAATCCAGGAATTCTGGAGGCAGCGGAAGCGATGGGCGCGACTACATTCCAGGTGATCTGGCATTTTATGCTGCCGGAGGCTTTTGGCTCGTTAATCCTGACCATGACAACAGCCATGATCGGGCTGGTCGGGGCAACCGCTATGGCCGGCTCAGTTGGCGGCGGGGGGATCGGCGATTTGGCCATTAATTATGGCTATCAGCGGTTTGATACTTTTGTGATGATCGTTACGGTTGTTATTCTGATTATTTTCGTACAGGGTATTCAGTCTGCCGGCAACCGGCTGGCCCGCAAAGCCCGCCGAGATTAATAGAATAAGTGGAAACGAGTGAAAGAATAAGGAGCAAGAGAGAAGGAGGGTTCTGACATGTTGCAAGACATCATCGTCCGCGCAGCCCCGCAGGAGTTCATTTGCCGAGCAGGCAGTTGGAACGATCTGGAGCAGCACCTTGAGAAGAGAGGGATTGGACGTGTGCTTATAGTGCATGGTACTCGTTCATGGACAGCGGCAGCGCCCTACCTTCCCGAGCTTAAACGAACAGAAGTACACCTCCATGTGTACAGCGGAGAATGCACCTACGAGGAGCGGGACCGGATTGCTGCTTATCTTGCAAAGCATGAGCTACAGGCTGTGATTGGTGTGGGTGGAGGGAAAATTACGGACTTGGTAAAATCAGCCGCCGCCCTGTTGCATTTACCAGCCATAATTCTGCCTACACTTGCTTCAACCTGCGCAGCTTGGTCTTCACTGAGCGTAATGTATGACACAGACGGAGCCTTCATCCGCTTTGAGGTATTTCCGCGCAGCAATGCCCTTGTACTGCTGGACCCGCAGGTGATTGCCAATTCACCGCCAGAGTTCCTGGTTGCGGGCATTGGAGATACACTCGCCAAATGGTATGAGGCTGACGTCATCATCCGCCAGTTGGATAAGCCACCAGTTGAAGTAGAGCTAGCCTGGTTCGCAGCGCAGAAATGCCGTGATAATCTGCTAGCCTACAGTGAGCAGGAACTTGATGCGTTACGGACTGGCGAATTGAATGATGCCTTGATCCGGATTGTGGAGACGAACATCATGGTCGCAGGTCTAGTGGGTGGCTTCGGCGAGAACTATGGCCGCACGGCGGGCGCTCACTCTATTCACGATGCACTAACGAGTCGACCCGAAGCGCATAACCTTCTGCACGGGAATAAAGTAGCCTATGGTGTGCTGGTCCAGCTGGCGCTGGAGGAGAATTGGTCGGAAATTGATTTTCTGCTGCCGTTCTACACGCAGCTTGGCTTGCCTGCTAGTCTGGAGGATATGGGGCTGAATTTCCTGACACGTGAAGACCTACTGAAGCTGGGAGAACGCGCGACAGAGAAAGGAGCATCCATTCATATGATGTCCGGGGAGATCCATGCTAATATTGTGGCTGACTCTATACAACAACTGGAGGATTACATAGCGGGACAACGTAAAGATGCTAGAAACCAGGGAGTAGAGGCCTCATGAGTATCGCCATTATTGGAGCTATGGAAGAAGAAATAGAATTATTGCGATCAGAGCTGCAGGATAGAAGCAGTCTGAGTGCAGCAAATAGTCTTATTTTCTACTCGGGCCAGCTGAACGGACAAGAAGTAGTGCTGTTGTGCTGCGGCATCGGCAAGGTCAATGCGGCGTTAGCAACGGCTGTGCTTCTGGAGCGATTCCAATGTGAGCTGATCATTAATACCGGTGTTGCCGGTGGTCTGGATGTTGAGCTGCAGGTGGGGGATGTCGTGATAGCTACAGAGCTGGCCTATAGTGATGTGGATGCAACTGCATTCAATTATGTGTATGGACAGGTTCCGCAAATGCCAAAGAGGTATGCGATTCTTCCAAATCTGTTAGCTCTGGCGCAGCAGGTTATTGATCTTAGACCGCGAGAGGAACGTATTGTTACCGGATTGATTACAACGGCAGACTCTTTTATTAGTCATCCGGAGCGGGCGGCATATATCCGTACTCAATTCCCTGAAGTGAAAGCAACGGATATGGAAGGGGCCGCTATTGCCCAAACGGCTTATCAATTCGGCGTTCCTTTCGTAAACATCCGCTCCATCTCGGATATTGCTGGGTCTGAAGCAGCCGGATTATTCAAATCTCACTTGGAGCTGGCGGCTAGGAACTCTGCTGAGGTGGTGAAGGAATTTATTTCTTTGTATATGCAGTTTTCAAAAAATTCTAAAAAATAGAGCTATCCATTCGATTCTATGGAATGGATAGCTCTATTTCTATTTTATTATGGTTCGGACGGACAAGTCCTACGATAAAGATATTCTTCGATTGTAAACCATGGTCCTGAAGCTTGAATGACATACCAAAGTTTATCGGGAAGCTCAAGCTCGCTTACTTTAGAAGTCTTTATTGCTCTCTCCATCTTACATGAACCTAAGTATACGGTAAAGGATGTATCTGAAATAACTGGTCTTACAAAACATACGATCCGTTACTATGATGACCAACAATTAATACCTTTTGTTTCGAGAGACGTCAGAAATAATCGTTTATTCGCTGACCATGATCTGGATTGGTTGCGAATGGTACACTCCTTTCGAATTTCAGGATTGCCAATTTCAGAAGTCAAACATTACATAGTAATGTGTTTGCAGGGTGATGAGACGATTCCTGAAAGGGCTGAACTTATTGCAAAACAAGAAAAAGAACTCGAAGCGAAGATCCGTGAGTACAACCTTCAATTAATGCACATTAAAGATAAGAAGGCTTACTACGAAAGTGTCTCTGCTGGTCAATTGAACGACACCTGGAATCCAGTTAACAATAATGCAGAATGTGGAGAAAAGTACGATATACCGGAACATATCAAATCAGCGCCAAAAGTTCATGCTCGACCATAGAAGATAGTTTAAGGCTTCGAGTACACACGAAGTCAATTTTTTATTTTATTTAAGGTGGCTAAAACATAGTATCCACTATTTATAATGCTCCCGCCGGGGCATTTTTCTGTGTCCAGATATACAAATTTACTGATGTTCAACCTAACCAAATCAATCTATAATCAAAATAAGAAACTGGATTTTAAATTACATATTTAGAATAATTATCAATCAGAACATTGGAGGGTATCTTGTGGCTAAGCCTATTGATCCGATCTTGCTTTCTTTTCCAGAAAGCTTTGAAACCGAGCGTCTGTGTATTCGTGCACCGCTGTGGGGGATGGTGCAGTTATGAATGAAGCTATTGGCGAGAGTCTCGCCGAGTTGAAACCGTGGATGCCTTTTGCCCAAGACATGCCCTCGGTAGAGGAATCTGAGAAATTCACACGTGAGGCACGACTGGATTACTTGAAGCGCTCTCTGCTGCATATGCGCATCTATGATAAAGTTACCGGAAGTTTTATCGGCTGCAGCGGCCTGCATAATATCGACTGGGATATCCGCAACTTTGAGATCGGTTATTGGATTAGAACAACCTGTGCGGGCAAGGGGTATATGACGGAGGCAGTTAACGGAATTACTGAGTTTGCTATACATACGCTGAACGCCAACCGGATCGAGATTCGCTGTAGTACTCGAAATGCCCGAAGTGCAGCCGTAGCCGAGCGAGCAGGTTATACGCTTGATGGAATCCTGCGCAGCAACCGCCGCGGACAGGATGGGGAACTGCATGATAGTAAGGTCTATGCCAAGGTGCGTGGGGCAGAATTTTAAGGAGAGAAGGTTGATTTTTGAAGCAGCAAGGCGTGTTCTCAAAATTAAGTAAATACATGCTAAGGCACAAGCTATTATACTCCGTCTTATTAATTACCACTTTGCTTAGCATAGCTTTGGATTTAATGATGGCTTGGTTCCTGTCAGGAATTACGGCTGCGGCAGTCAGCCTTGATGTGGATGCCCTCAAAGGGCTGGCAGGATTGGGGATTATCTTTTTGCTCGTAATTGGGCTTAATAATTATGTGGATGCCAATCTCAAGAACAATATTTCCGCCAAAATCAGAAATGAGCTGCGTCTGGATATGATGAATCACACGCTGTCGCTGCCACAATCCTATTTTGACCGCAATCATTCGGGGGACCTGCTGTCCCGCTTTACCAATGATAATCAATCGGTCGGCGAGGCCTGCGGGCAGGTACTGATTGGTTTGCTGCGAAATCCGCTGCTTGCTCTTGCCGCCTTTGGATACTTGCTCTATATTAACTGGCTGCTGGCTTTGATTTGTTTTGCCATGGGGCCCTTGCTGTTCCTTACTGGCAAAATATTCGGTAAAGCGATGCGTGTGAACAGTGTGCAGATCCAGCAAAATATGAGTAAGACGACTTCCTTTTTGAATGATATTCTGGGCAGCAGCATGGTGTTCAAGTCCTTCTCTATTGAACGCAGGCTGCTGAAGCTGTATCAAGGACACAGTGAGAGTATTATTTCCGGGGAATTGAAGCGTGGCAGAATTGAAGGGGCGACCGGGGCGATCTCCTCATTACTAGGTAACTTCACCTTTCTGCTGGCGCTGGTTGTTGCTGCTTATTATGTAGCGAATGGGTCGCTTGAGGTAGGTGCAATGCTCGCGTTCATTCAACTTATGAATTATTTGGTGGCGCCGTTCTCGGCTTTGCCGGGACTCGTGGCTGCCATGCAGCAATCGTTGGGTGCAGCGGGAAGGATCTTCGAAGTACTGGACAGTACAGCGGAATTCAAGGCTCTTCCGGAGCCAATCACAGAACAGCCTAGCTTTCGGAGTCTGGTCCTGTCATCGGTCTCGTTTGCTTACCCGGAAGCCGAGAAGCAGAGCCTGAACAAGATTAGTCTGGAGCTTCAGCAAGGGTCGCAAATGGCAATTGTTGGACCGAGCGGTGGTGGGAAATCGACGCTATTCAAGTTATTACTGGGATTCTATGATTCTAATGAAGGTGATATTTTGATCAATGGAGATTCAATTCAAGATATGAGTCTGGCTTCGTTGAGAAGTTATTTTGCCTATGTGCCACAGGAGTCGAGCTTATACACTGGAAGTATCCGCGACAATATCAGGAATGGGAAGCCGGAGGCAGACGATGCTGAGATTGTGGAAGCTTTGCGCAAGGCGAATGCCTATGATTTTGTGCAGGAGCTGCCGCAGGGATTAGACACGGATATTGGTGAGGAAGGTTCTCGACTGTCGGGTGGTCAGCGCCAACGTCTCTCCATTGCCAGAGCGATCCTGAAGGATGCGCCTATCCTGCTGCTGGATGAAGCGACGGCTGCGCTCGACAATGAATCGGAACAAATGGTGCAACAAGCGATCCGCAAGCTCATGGGTGACAAAACGACACTTGTCATTGCCCACCGCCTCTCGACAGTACAGAATGCTGATCTTATTCTAGTGATGGAGAACAGTGAAATTGTGGAGCGCGGGACACATGAGCAGTTGCTTGCTGCTGAAGGCAGGTACCATAAGCTGTATTATTCCCAGTTGGAGCAGGAAGAGGAGTTGGAAGTAACTGCGGTAATGACGGGAGTAGGGGCAGAGGGTGCGAGAACTGAAGTGGTAGCAGCAGAAGCTGGAGTCTAGGGACAGGTAGAAGCAGAAGGAGCTGCAAGGAGATAAATCCTGCTCGGGCTGGAATCTTCTGAAGGATAGGAAAGGGGTGCCTCAAGGCCATGAGAGATCATGGTCTGAGGCACCCCTTTCTGGATCTGCGCTAACTAAGGAATATGGGAAAAGACAGGCAGCCCTCCACTTGAAGCATGGCAGTGCAGTACAATGCGCGCTGGGAAAAGAATAGTTGTAAGGTCCTGTAATTCATATAGAAGAAGAATTTTAATTGCTGTCTGTCCTATGTTTAGCTGCACTCTGTACATTTATTTTGGAGAAATACCCGAATTTAAAGGGATGAATCCCCTCTATATTTAGAATATGAGGTAAATTATCTATAATAGAGGGATAATTTACCTCTATGTAGAAACCACCGGAATCCGGTGGTTGACCAGATGATATCTTCTCAGAACAGAGACTCTGGTCCGTATACTGTTAGTTTTCTTCATAACAATGGTCCCAAGTCTTTCATTTATGACCCTAATCCGTTGCTTAAGCTTCCAACTCGGCACTTTGCAGAATGAATTTATCAATGGCGTATTTTACGCCGTCTTCATTGTTGCTGAGCGTGATGAAATTGGCGATTTTCTTCAGCGCTGGAATGGCATTCTCCATGGCGATGCCCAGACCGGCAGCTTCCAGCATTTCGTGATCGTTCCAGGAATCGCCGACAGCGATAGTCTCGGACATGTCACAGCCGAAATGGGCAGCGAGGAACTCAAGCGCAAGTCCTTTAGTACCCTCATGATGCATGATTTCGAGGAAGTAAGGCTTGGATTTCGTAATGTGTACAGAATCTCCTAGCAGCTCACGCAGTTTGGGCGCCAGCTCATCGAGGAAGTCCGGCTCATCGATAATGAGCATTTTGGGAGTCTTCTGAGGCACTAGCTTTTCCCAATCTGGCTCAATAAAATATTGCGTTTTGTTCAAGGTAGAATAGTCCTTCAGCTTCTGGTTCTCTTCGCGGGCATACAGCTTGTCATCAATATAGGTTTGCAGATGCAAATCATGCTCCACACAGTAGTTGAACAGCTTGCGTACAGCATCCTGTGGCACATAACGTTCATAGAGAACTTGTTCATCCAGCAGGTTCTTCACGAGTGCACCTTGGTAAGTAATGATCGGCACGTTGAGTCCGGTCTGGCGGGCAATCGCTTGAGCAGATGCGTAAGCACGGCCTGTAGCAAGTGTTACAACAACACCAGCAGCGACAGCCTGTTCGAGTGCAGCCTGGGTGGCGGGTGTGACTTCCTTGTCATCATTAATCAGTGTGTCGTCAATATCGATAGCGATCAGTTTGTACATGTTTGGTTTCTCTCCTTATTTCTCTTTATTTCTTTCTAAATACACGCAAGCTGAAAAAGTACATGTTCTTGTATCCGCTAGATTCAGCACTAAGCTCCGCCATAAGCATAGCGGCCAGGATACAAAGGCAACCCAGCAGTGCGGATATGCCCAAAGTCTCCCCACCAAAGACAAGTCCTGTTCCGGCGGCAAACACCGGCTCCATGGCATAGATGATAGCCACCCGTGAAGGCGTAGTGTATTTCTGGCAGGCGGTCTGAATCCAGAAGGCAAAAGCGCTAGTGGGACCAATGGAGATCAGCAGGGCCCATAGTACATCCGGCTTTCCGATAAGCTCACCGCTATGAGCTAACGTGCTGCTTCCTTCAAAGATCAATGAAGCGGCGATGCTAAGCAGCCCAACAACAGCCAATTGTAGCGTAGCCAGCGGCAGCGCCGGATAACGGGGAGCATACACGCCGGTATAGGCGATCTGGAGTGCAAAAGCAACGGCGCAGAGCAGGATAAGTCCGTCGCCCTTATTCAAGGACAGCGCAGAGCCTGTGAAGGTGAGCAGATAAAGTCCTGCTGCGGCCAAACATGCGCTGAACCAGGTATACCGTGAGATAGCGTGACGTAGTAATGCCAGAGACAGGAACGGAACGAGCACTACCGACAACCCGGTAATGAAGCCGGTATTAGAAGTAGTCGTATACAGCAGTCCCATCGTCTGGAAGCCGTAGCCCATAAAGAGAAACAGGCCTAGCAGCAGGGAATGACACACCATCTTCCAGCTTAGCTGATTCCACTCTTTGCGGTAAAACACAGCGGTAATCAAGGCCAGCAGCAGAGCTGCACCCGTAAATCGAATGCTGTTAAAAGCGAACGGCGGCAATACCTGCACGGCCTTCTGTACAATCAGAAATGTACAACCCCACATCATCGCTACCAGTAAAAGACTTAAATCAGCCATACGGGAGCGACTCACATCGGCCATCCTTTCCTAAGATCAGAAGTTCCTCAAATTGTATCCTATTATAAAGTGGACGACAAGAAGAAATGGCTTCGCCGTCCTTTATGAATAGGGATTTTCATACTTAGTCTGGACAAAAAGAAACAGCCTTGGTATACTTCGATAACCGCACATCTGTTCTTATTTTGACACCTTAGAAAGGAGCGGTATCCACTATGATGGGCAAATCCCATTTGTTAATTAGCACCGGGGTTACCCTATCGGTTATGAGTCTGCTGGGCTATGAGATCACAATCCCGGCCCTCGCTGTGGCGGCACTTAGTTCATTGCTGCCGGATATTGATGAGCCGAATTCGCTGTTAGTGCGCAAGGCCATTCCTAATTTCCTGCTCCGAGGGCTGCAGATTGGCTTGATAGGCGCGGCTATATACCTTTATTTCGCGGGTATCGTACCTTATCCCTGGAATATTGTTCTGGCGCTGCTCGTAGGCAGTGTCTCTTTCCTGCCAGGCAGACGATTGCGGCATTTAGTTATGCTGCTGATCGCTTTGGGATTGTTCGCCTTCGCTGATGCTTACGATCCTTGGAACTACATTGCTGCTTGCGCACTCGCCATAGCAGCGGTTGTCCCCCATCGCGGGCTGACGCATACGCTTTACGGCGTTGCCGGCTGGAGTGCACTGCTGTATTACGCATCACTCAGCATGAATGACGGAGGCAGCCTTTGGATTGCCGGGGGCATGTCCTATGCGCTCCATTTGCTGGCCGATTCGCTTACCCAGCGCGGCATTACACCGCTGCCGCCGTTGCCCTTCAAGCTGCGTCTGAAGCTGATGAGCACGGGGACCAAGAAGGGGAGTGCCTTCGAGAAAAGTTGTATCTTGCTTACCCTGGTACTGGTTATTTATGTATTTGTTCTTTCTTCATAAGAAGCGTTGTTGCTAGTTCTTAGGCAAAATAGCCCTCACCCAGCCGTTCATGATTCGGACGGCTGGTGAGGGCATGATTTTGTAGTTTGTCAAAAGAAAGGTTAGGTTCTACAGGTTGCGGGCAACCTCATAGGCATCCCAAACCGCATACATAATGTTCTGCACTTGTCTGGCATCGCCCAGCAGATGAACATTCACCGACAAGTCCTTGTAAACCTCTTCGTACAAAGCCTTCTGCGGAAGATAGCCGATCGCCACAATGGCCGAATCCGCAGCGATCTGTTCTTCCACCTCTCCCGATTTGAGGGTGAAGCCGTCTGTGGTACTTCCACTAACCATGGTATTGGTCCGCAGATTGATATTTTTGAAGGCGACTAAATCCCGCAGCATATCTTCATTCGCATGGCAGAGTGGACCGCCAACGGTGAGAATATCAGCCTGCAATTCAACTAGGGTAACCTGTTTCCCCTGATCAGCCAGCCACAAGGCGGTTTCACAGCCAACTAGCCCTCCGCCTATAATTACTGTAGATTGGCCTGCGTCTTTTTTACCCAGCAGAACGTCTTCGGCGCTATACACATTGTCCGCATTGCCGATGGCTAACATTCTTGGTGTTGAACCGGTAGCGACAATAATCTCATCCGCAGCAGCCTCAAGCAGGCTATCCCTGGTTACGGCACTATTCAGCCGGACATCCACGCCCAGCTCACTTAATTGTTCCTCATACCATGATATCAGCATGTGGTCATCCTCTTTAAAATCAGGCACACCGCCCGCAATTACATTGCCGCCGAGACGGTAGTTCTGCTCATGCAGCGTAACATGGTGGCCTCTGATGGCGGCTACTCTTGCCGCTTCGCAGCCGGAAATACCTCCACCCACAATCAGGACATTCTTAATCTTACGGGCCGGCTCAATACCGTATTCCTTCTCCCGGCCGCAGGCAGGATTGACCGCACAAGAGATGGAGGCATATTTGGCCAGACGGCCCATGCAGCCTTCCTGACAGGATAGACAAGGACGAATTTGGCTGAGCTGTCCTTTTCTTATTTTGTTGGGGATATCAGCATCCGCCAGCAACGGTCTTCCCAAAGCGACCATATCGGTCATGCCGTTAAGAATGGCCGCGCTGGCCAGATCAGGATTCTCCATGCGGCCTGCCGTAATAATTGGCACAGACAGATGCTGCTTCAGAATTTCATTGAAGGGAAGGTACAAGCCTTTCTTCTGATACATTGGAGGGTGGGACCAATACCAGGAATCATAGGAACCTACGTCACCATTAAAAGCATCATAACCCGCTTCCTCGAGGATTTTGGCGGCTTCGATCCCTTCCTCAATGTCTCGGCCCATCTCGGTGAATTCTTCGCCAGGCAAGCCGCCTTGTCGCCAATCCTTAATAAAGCTCTTGATACTGTAGCGAATGGATACCGGATAATCCTGTCCGCATTCGGCCTTAATGGCCTGCACGATTTCCACCGCGAAGCGGAGGCGGTTGCGCAGGCTGCCGCCGTATTCATCAGTTCGTTGATTGAACATGGCAATCGCGAATTGATCCAGCAGATAACCTTCGTGAACGGCATGGATTTCGACACCGTCGAAGCCCGCTTTTTTGGCAATGGCTGCGGATTCGGCGAACTTGCGGATATAGGTATGAATTTCTTCGATCGTCAGCTCGCGGCAAGTTACACCATCCAGCCATCTATGGGGAATAGGGGAAGGAGCGACAGCCGTTTTTCCTACGATAGAAGGAATGCTGACTCTGCCGAACCCGGCGGATAATTGCAGGAATATTTTGGCGCCATAAGCATGAACTCGTTCGGTCATCAACAGTCCTGTCTTCACAAAGTTAAGCGGGCTCAAGGTTGGACAGGGCATAGAAGGCAAAGCACATTTCTCAATGTCGTTCTCGACCATCGTAACCCCGGTCATAATTAGTCCGGTGCCACCTTTGGCGCGTTCCACATAATACTCGACTCCGCGCTCATTGTACGTACCGTCTATGTCACAGAGCCCTCCGGGACCCATCGGGGCCATGGCAAAACGGTTTTTGATTTCCAGCTTGCCGATTTTGAGCGGTTGAAAAAGAATTTCATGATTGCTATTCATCGAGAAAAAACTCCTTCAGCTATTCTATTTTATTTTGGGTGAATGCATTCACCGAATGAGATCATTATATTCGTCGCTACGAATTAATATTGTGATTTATTTCACTTAATAGCGAAAAGATTGACTTTCTATGCGCAAGCTTCAATAATTTAAAGTATCAAGCTTTGGGGACAGGAGTGTTTAACGTAACCTTATGACTAAATTAACAAGCCGGCAGCTGCAGGCCATTCAGACCAAAAACAAAATTTATGAGACATCCCTCTCACTCATGGAGCTGCATGGATATGATCAAATTACGATTGAGCAAATCTGCCGTAAGGCAGGCGTATCTGTCGGGTCTTTTTACAATTATTTTAAATCCAAAAATGATATTCTGATTGAGCTTTACTCCAGAGCCGATGAATATTTTGAACAAGAGGTTATGCCTCACTTAACTGAAGCTTCCATGCCCGACAAAATAGTGGAGTACTTTGACTTCTACGCGAATTTTAACGTCAGTACAGGGATTGGTACGATGAAGCAGCTGTATAATTCCAACAACAGTCTGTTTATCCATGAGGGCAGGCTAATGCAGGTCTTTTTAACTCAAATGATTAGTACAGGCCAAGCAAAAGGTGAAATTACCGCGTCCCAGTCGCCTGAATATATAACCGAGTTTTTGTTTATTGTTGCCAGGGGCTTGATCTACGATTGGTGTCTGCATAACGGAGAGTACAATTTGCGGGAGAGAATGCATGAAATGATGCAACCTATTGTGGGGGTATTTCGTGAGGTGGGATAGTGCTAATTATGGGTGAAAAAAAAGGCTGTCCGCTGCATAAATGCAGTAGAGAGCCTTTTGCTTAGATGACAGTCTGTTCCCTTCAGAAACTATTCCTCCAGAAAAATCAAACCAATGAAGTCTTCCGGCTCAATGCGGCCGAAGTAATGTCCCAGATCCAGCTCAGCCAATGCTTGTCTGACTTCGACTTCCGCATAACGTTTGCCGCGCAGCGCATTCTCTACATCGGCTACGTCACCGACTCCGAAGAAATCGCCGTAGATTTTGATCTCCTGAATGAGCGCATCCTCAATGTCCATTCGGATATCCACCAGACCTGCCGGGAATTTACGCATATGCTTCACATTACTTTTTGGAGAAAGACCGTAGTTCCACTCCCAATTCTGATAGTGCTCCTTGGAGATTTCTTCTATTTTCAGCCAGTCGTCCGGCTTCAGCTTGTACTGTGGAACCTCGGACGGTTCCATACCGAAGATCGAACGCAGCAGCCCGTCGCGGAACTCCTCAATCGTGATGTCGGTGCCGAGCAATTCTTTAATGTTCGCTACGCGGCTGCGCACCGATTTGGTGCTCTTGGATTTGAATTTCTCCGGATTCACATTCAGCGAAGCTTGTACATCATCCAGGTTCAGATCAAACATCAACGTCCCGTGGCTGAACATGCATCCGCGCGTGGAGAACTGGGCATTGCCGGATATTTTGCGCTCACCGACTTGAAGATCATTACGTCCGCTAAGCTCGGCATTCACACCCATAGCTTGCAGATAGTCGATGACCGGCTGGGTAAATTTCAGAAAGTTATGGAAGGATTGTCCGTCGTCCTTGGTAATGAAGCTGAAGTTCAGGTTGCCAAGATCATGATATACAGCCCCGCCGCCGGATAAACGCCGCACAACCTTGATATTATTGTCTTTCACATACTCCTGATTGATCTCTTCGATGGTATTCTGATGTTTGCCGATGATGATGGATGGACTGTTGATATAAAAGAGCAGATAGCTATCGTCCATAGGCAAATGTTTAAGTGCATATTCCTCAATCGCCAAATTGATAGAGGCGTCAGTAATTCCTGTATTATCAATAAAAATCATCGTGAAATTCCTCCGTTGCAGCATGATTGGATACAGCATTTATTGTAAACTAAAAGAGGGATTTTCACAAAAGAGAAAGCCTCGCCACAGGCGTTAGCATTGACGTTGTTCTGCCCTTGACGCAATAATGGGGCATTGAGATACATATATCTGACCGAAGATGATTAGAGTGATTTAGGTAAGAAGGATGATTAATTTACGACAGGAACAATGCTTGAGTGAATTAGAACAAGAAAGATTAGAGGGAGTGTAGGTATGCTTGAAAAATATGGTCATGGCGGCGATGTGCTGACCGCGGCGGAACTTTATGGGGGCGAGAGTGGCGCTTTTCTCGATTTCAGCGCTAATATCAATCCGCTTGGGCCTCCGCCCGCCGTGCTGGAGATACTGCAGCATGCGTTGCCAGCGGTGATTGCTTATCCAGACCCCGGGCACCGGCGCTTAAAGACACTGCTGGCTGAGAATCTCGGAACAGACAGCAACTGGTTGACTATAGCTAATGGAGCTGCTGAATCTATGGCGCTGCTGCTGCTGGCGCTAGCCCCGCGGACAGTTGGCATCGTGGAGCCGTGCTTCTCCGAATACCGCCAGCTCTCGGAGCAATTCGGAGCGCAAGTATTGTCTGTGCAGGGCACAAGAGAGCAGAGTTTCAGAGCAGGCGTGGAGGCCATCTCTGAACTGCTGGAGCAGGTGGAACTGCTGTTTCTGGGGCAGCCGAATAACCCTAATGGCGTCCAGTATTCTCTGGAAGAGTTGAGAGTGTTGGCCCAAAAAGCGGAAAGCTGCGGCACCTATCTGGCGGTGGATGAGGCTTTTATCGATTTTATTCCGCCAGCGCAGCGGAACTCGCTGCTGCCGGAATTGTTACATTACCCGCATACGGTGCTGGTGCGCTCGATGACGAAGTTCTATGCGATCCCCGGGCTGCGCCTCGGGTTCACCATTGCGCATCCAGCGCTTGCCGCAGCCATGACCGGCAAGCAGGTCACCTGGAGCGTGAACGGCTTGGCGCTGCTGGCAGGCGAAGCCTGCCTTAGAAGCGGAGCGGACTATGAGCAGCGCACCCGCGAGCTCATTATCACAGAGCGCGCGCTGCTGCGGCAGGGGTTGCAGCAGCTTGGCTGCGACGTTCCAGCAGGCGAAGCCAACTTCCTGCTCTGCGGCCTGCCCGCGCCGTGGAGCGCGGCCGAGCTGCAGACCCGGCTCGGCCGTTGCGGCATTCTGGTGCGCAGCTGCGCGATGTATCCGGGCCTTGGAGCGGAGCATATCCGCGTTGCGGTTAAAGGCCGCGAGGATTGTACCACTCTGCTGCGGCAGATGGGGGAGATCCTGGCGACGGGGCCGGGAGATGGATCTGGATCTGGTGCGCGCGGGAGGTACTGAGAAGACATCCCTCGATAGGTGAGGGAGTATTCAACGTTAACTTAAACAGTCAACCCATAGTTACTCCGCAAATCGACTTTTTTAAAGTAATCCTCTGTGCTGCGGACTGTATATCCGCTATTTGCTCTGCAATCCGTGTGTTGGATCATTTGGAGGACTCAGGAGACGCTATTTACTCCAAACTAGCCTGATTTCTGGTGGGAATCAGTTATTAACAGCACTGGAGTCCGCCAAACCTGCAAATAGCCTGTTTTTATGCAAATAAGGGCTTCTGTGTCCGGTTCGGTCTTTTCTCTTGAAACGATGTCAACTTGCTCAAGTCTACTTTTTAGTAGAAAAACGGCCCACAGTCCTATTTTTGCTCAGAGAAGTTGTGCTTTGAAATTAAAGGGAATTACTCCCTCTAATTTAGAGTAAATAATCAATTTTAGCGGTATAGAGGGAAATAATCCCTCTAAGTTGTAGACAAATCCCCCATTTATGGCCAGATGGGCAAATTTAGAGGGAGGAATTCCCGCTATTCAGATGTGCGGGTCAATGCTCCCATTTGTTGGGAAGCTGCGCAGGTTAATTAATAAATTCAGCTATAAGCTAAATTGAAAGGAGCAACGATCAGAATGGATGCAATAATATTGCCATTTAATCCTATAGCAACTATATTCCCTTATCAATCAAAGGTATGGCCGGGGCTGACGCTGGAGCTGAAGGGAGATCATCTGCTGCTGGAGTTTCCGGTAGAGGCGGATGGTTTGTCGAGTGCGGTATACGGTGGAGGAATGGTCCGCCTGAAACGGGCGGTGAATTTATTCGTCAGCCGTGATTATGAATGCAGCGACCCCGTAAGGGATATGGAGAACAAGCTGCGCGAGTGGGGTTATCCGTTAGCTGCAGTTGCCGGACTCATGACGGCAGTCCCGCTGGAGCATGCAGCGGTCGCGGAAGAGGACACCGGTTCAGCCGGCATAATGTGCTGCGTCACCGCTGCTGCGGGCAATGCGGCACGCGCAGGTGTGAAACGTAACGTGCTGAAGGCTTACCGCCCGGGCACGATTAATATTATGCTGGGGATTGACGGTCGACTGACACCATCAGCAATGGTTAATGCCGTGATGACAGCAACGGAGGCCAAAGCGGCTGCGCTGGCCGATCTCGGTATCACAGATTCCGAAAATGGCTTGGTGGCTACCGGCACAACCACCGATGCTATTGTGCTCGGCGTGAGCCAGAGTGGGCGATACGGCGCAGAGCATGTCTACGCCGGAACGGCTACCGATCTCGGCGGGGCTATCGGGCGCTTAGTGTACCGTGCGGTGACGGGCAGTCTGCAGTCCGTGCAGGCCGCGTATTCCCAGCAGACAAGGAAGAACAGCCAATGAGCCAGAGTAAGTGGAAGTACATAAACAGTTGGCAATTGAATATGTTGAGTAACAGATGCTTCAGGGGTGAGCTCGTGTGACAGTTTCTTTGGTTCTACTGGCCGCCTATGTCATTGACCGGATCGTAGGCGACCCACAGCGTCTTCCCCATCCTGTGATCGGCATGGGAAAGGCAATTCATGCGGTAGAACAGATGATTCGCCGATTCTTTACTCGGCCGCAAAGTCTGCGGGCTGCTGGAATACTGCTGCCGCTGATCGTGGTGGGTGGTGCTTGGCTGCTGACGGCGTTGTTACTATGGCTGCTGTCTTTAATTTCACCCTGGCTGGTCTGGTTGGCAGAGGCATGGCTGATCTCGACCACAATTGCTTCTAAAGGATTAAAGGATGCAGGTATGGCAGTGTACATAGAATTGCATAAAGGTGATCTTCCCGCTGCCCGTAAGGCGCTAAGTATGATTGTAGGGCGTGATACGACCACTCTTAACAGTCCTGAAGTTGTGCGCGGCACGGTGGAGACGGTAGCGGAAAATATCGTGGACGCGATCATTTCTCCGCTCTTCTATGCGCTCCTTGGTGGGGCACCGCTAGCGATGGCCTATCGTGCAGTCAATACACTGGATTCCATGGTTGGCTACAAAAATGAAAAATACCGCGAGCTCGGCTGGGCATCTGCGCGGCTGGATGATGTCGCCAATCTGATTCCGGCGCGAATCACAGCATTGCTGCTGGCACTATGCGCTTGTCTGCTGCGGCTGGACTGGCGGAGAAGCCTGCGCACGGTTCGCCGCGATGCCCACCGTCATCCCAGCCCTAACAGTGGCTATCCGGAATCCGCCGTTGCCGGAGCACTGGGCATCCGGCTGGGAGGCGAGAACGTGTACCACGGCGTTGCTTCTTTTCGAGCATACATGGGTGATCCGCTGCGGCCTCTTGAGCCGGAGGATATCATCCGTACCTCACGGTTAATGTTTCTCTGCTCTTCAATATTTGTCTGCCTCTGCGCAGTGGTGGCATGGTACTAAGATGAGGGGGCTGAACAGAAGAGCTATGGACAACGGAACAGAGAATCATCCTATAGAGCTTGAACTGACCCTCATCCGCCATGGATATACGCAGTGGAATGTTGAACGACGTTACTTAGGTCATACGGATCTTCCGCTGCTTCCGCAAACGCTGGTGGAATTGTCTGTACTAAAAGCCCAGCCTGAGCTGTCAGGGGAATTCTGGCGCGTATATTGCAGCGATTTGCTAAGATGCCGAGAGACCTTGGCTTACCTTGCGCCGTCATTAGAGCAATCCACTGTCTATGATAACCGGCTGCGCGAAATGAACTTCGGTGAGTGGGAAGGTTGTACCTATGCACAGTTAAAGGACAATGAGCAGTATTGCAGCTGGCTTGATGATCCTAACGCGGTTACACCACCAGGTGGAGAGTCGTGGAGGCAGTTCGAAGCACGACTGCGCAGCTTCTGGTCAGAGTTGGGACGAGCAGCTGCTGACGCTCCACGTCCGCTTCCAAAGGTGAAGCTGCCTCGACGGGTGCTTATAGTGACACATGGTGGTGTGATCAGGGAATTGCTGGCGCATACGGTACCCATGGTTACATTTCGGAACGCTGAGTCACCGTCTCCGGGTACCGTAACACTTTTGCGGCTGCGGTGGCGAGAAGGAAAGTGGGGCGTTATAGGCACGAATTATGAATAATAATAGGAAATTTACTAAAATATCTCTTATTACCTACTTTAGAGGGTTGTGAAATTCTCAGGTGACTCGTATGTTTGAAACAATACACTTCGCGGGAAGCGGAAGTAAGCATTATCCCCAACACGGGCGTAAAGGAGATCTGGATGAAGAAGGACCCTGTAGTAACTGTACTGATGCCTGTTTACAATGGTGAGAAGTATTTGGTGGAAGCAATTGACAGTATTTTGAACCAGACATTTACCGATTTTGAATTTCTGATCATTAACGATGCATCGACGGATCGGTCCGTTGAGATTATTGAGTCTTATGGGGACGAACGGATCAGACTGTTGCATAACGAGCAGAATCTGAAGTTAATTGCCACTCTGAATAAAGGCATTGAGGAGGCGAGAGGCCAATATTTGGCCCGGATGGATGCGGATGATATCAGCGCACCGCAGCGGCTGGAGAGGCAGGTGGCAACTCTGGAAGCCAATCCAAAGATTGCTGTCTGCGGCTGCTGGGCGGATATGATCGGAGAGGATGCCGGACATATCTGGAAATTCCCGAAGGGACATGAAGAGATCAAAGCCCGGCTCCTATTCGAGAATTGTATCTCCCACCCCGGTGTGACCCTCCGCAGGAGCATCTTGGATGATCCGTTACTTCGCTATGATTCGCGTTATACCCATGTGGAGGATTGGGAGTTCTGGTCCCATATCAGTATGGAGCATGAACTCTTCAATATTCAGGAAATTCTGCTGCACTACAGACTGAATGACAACAGTGTCAGCCGATTATATGAGGATGAGCAGAGCTACAATAACCGCAAGGTGTTTGTTCCTTATCTGAACCGGCTTGGCATTCAGCCGTCAGAGGCTGAGATTGTCATACACAGGAGATTGAATTTTGAAGCGTGGCCGTTCACGCCGGATCAGGCATTTCTACAGAGTTGCCACGATTGGCTGATGAAGCTGCAGGCAGCCAACAATGCTCAGGGTATATATGCGGAGCCTGCATTTACGAAACAGTTAGCACAGAAATGGTATCTGGTTTGCAGCCGCTCCCGTAATCTGGGCTTGCGGGTATGGGCGCAGTTTTGGAAATCACCGTTGATTCACAACCGCCGAGTGTCCATTAATCAGCGGACTAAATTTATGATCAAGAGTGCAATAGGGAAAAATTGATATATATATATATATTCATTTTCATATTCATAGGTCTGATTAGCAGCACAGATTGTACATGATGCTGTTCAAGAACCACAGCTGGATAAATAATCCGGGGCTGTGGTTCTTTTGTTATACGGACGTCTGTGCCATGATAGCTATGGGGGCGATTGCAGGATGTTTAAGGATTTTAAGCTTATAGCCGGACGTCCGGTTTATATCCAAGTGAAAGATTATATGAAGCGTTTAATTATAAAGGGTGCCCTGCAGGGTGGGCAAAAGTTGCCCTCCACACGGGAGCTTAGCGTATTGCTAAAGGTTAGTCGTAATTCCATCATTGCCGCCTACACAGGGCTTGAGGATGACGGCTTCGCTTATGCAGTGCAGGGCCAAGGGAGCTATGTCGCATCAGAAGCTAACGCTTCGGTCCATGCGGCGGATTCCTCATGGAGCATGGATTGGAAAGCACGCATGAACGGGCATGCCCGTTTAGCGGAAGAGCTGGATATCATGAAGCGTGGGATTCGCGCAGCGAAGGGCACGATCTCTTTTACCAGTATTGCTCCCGATGAGAATCTGTTTGATCTCGATAATGTGAAGCGGGCTTTTATGGACCGCATGTCCGTGGAGGGAAACGTTCTGCTGAATTACGGCTATGCCAAAGGGTATAAGCCTTTAATAGACTATTTGCGGCAGTATATGGAGCACAAGGGTGTGGATATGAAGGGCAAGGATATCCTGATCACCAACGGGTTTACGGAAGGTTTTGATATCGTATTATCCGCCCTCAGCACGGGGAATAGCGCGGTGATCAGCGAGAATCCGACTCATCATACAGCGATCAAGAACCTCAAGCTGCACGGCTTTGATATTACGGGAATTACCATGGAGCGGGATGGTATCCATCTGGGAGAGCTTACGCAGGCCTTAGAGAAAGGCGCCTACGATTGTGCCTATTTCGTTCCTTCCTATCATAATCCCACCGGGATTGTGATGTCTCCTGAGAAAAGACTGGGCCTGATGAAGCTGATGGCCAACTATAAGATACCGGTCATCGAGGATGGATTCAACGAGGAACTGCGTTATTCGGGTTCGCATGTGGCGCCATTAATCGCAACGGCGGGCGCAGGCAACAGTGTCGTCTATCTCGGGAGCTTTTCTAAGGTGCTGTTTCCGGGACTGCGGGTGGGTTGGGTGCTGGCGGATCAGGAGCTGATCTATTATCTCGAAAGTATCAAAAGGGCGCGCAGCATTCATACCTCGACGCTGGACCAGTCCATCCTTTACCAATATCTATACAACGGCAATCTGGAGAAATATTTGAAAAGGGCCAAAGCGGAATATAAACGGAAATACGAGCTAACCCTGCAATGCTGTAAGGAATATATTCCTTATACGGCGTTGTCGGGGGATGGGGGACTGCATCTTTTTGTAACGTTTGCGGAGGGCTTTAATACAAGGGTGCTGCTTAATGCTTGTCTTGCGCAAGGGGTTATTTTTACAGCGGGAGATATCTTCTTCACAGACGGCAAAGGTCAGCATACGCTGCGGCTGGGTTTCTCCAGAGTAGCGGATGAGGATATCCGCAAGGGGATCGAGATTATAGGCAGGACGGCACGGGAACTCATGGGATGAAGGGGTGCGGATGATGATGAAGGTAGGCGTAATTATGGGCGGCGTATCGTCCGAAGCTGAGGTGTCGCTGAACACAGGCAGAGAAATGTTAAACCATTTAGATCCGGCTCAATATGAAATCATTCCAATCGTGTTAACGAAGCGTGAGGAGCTAATCGATAAAATGAAAGGCATAGACCTGGCGCTGCTGGCGCTGCACGGAACGTATGGCGAGGATGGCACAGTTCAAGGAACACTGGAAACGCTAGGTATTCCATATACTGGGTCTGGGGTACTGTCTAGCAGCTTGTGCATGGATAAGCACCTCTCCAAAAAACTGCTGCAGAGTGCAGGTGTACAGACGCCCGACTGGCTGTGCTGGAGCAGTATGGAGGAATTCTCGGCGGAGGCT
The DNA here is from genome assembly GCF_022369515.1 of Paenibacillus sp. 19GGS1-52. NCBI lineage: Bacteria > Bacillati > Bacillota > Bacilli > Caryophanales > Paenibacillaceae > Paenibacillus > Paenibacillus sp. 19GGS1-52. Next base: position 5,608,164 of record NZ_CP059724.1, on the reverse strand, counting down.
GTGGAACAGCTGGGCTATCCGGTTATGGTGAAGCCGTGTTCAGGCGGTTCAAGTATCGGCATGGAAAAAGTGAGCGGTGGGCAGGATCTGCTGAGTGCTGTGCGGAAGGCTTTTGAGTGTGATCACTCGATTCTGATCGAACGTTATATTCAAGGTCAAGAAATTACCTGTTCCATTCTAAACGGAGAACTACTGCCCATCCTTGGCATCACTTCGGCTCAAGCCGAGTGGTTCGATTATAGCGCCAAATATGAGGTAGGCGGGGCGGAGGAAGTGGTCATTAAATTATCCCCAGAGGTGGATGAGCGAGTGCGTGCCGCAGCTTTAACCTGCTACCAAACGCTGAAATGTTCTGTCTATGCGCGGATCGATATGCTGCTCAGCGATGGCATTCCTTGTGTACTGGAAGTGAATACGCTGCCTGGGATGACGAGAAACAGTCTGCTGCCTAAAAGTGCGCTAGCCGCAGGATTAAGCTTCAGCAGTTTGCTGGACCGGATTATCTCTTGTTCGCTGAACGAACGGAGCAAGGAAAAAGGGGGCTTCGTATATGCTGAGTGAGCATATTTCACCACGGGTGCGAGACATCCCCCCTTCAGGGATACGGGCTTTTTTTGAGCTTAGCGCAGGCAACACTGATATCATTTCGCTCGGAGTAGGAGAACCGGATTTCGCTACACCGGAGCATGTCAGAGCGGCATGTATTCGCGCATTGAATAGGGGAGAGACGAGATATACACCGAATGCCGGACTGCCGGAATTAAGAGAGGAAATCGCGGTTTATCTGCAAAATAGCTTCAATCTCTGTTACGAGCCTACTGACGAGGTGATTGTCACGGTAGGGAGCAGCGAAGCGCTGGATCTGGCACTGCGGGCATTCACTGCTCCAGGCGATGAGGTGATTATTCCTGCTCCCAGTTATATTGCCTATTCTCCGATGGCCCATTTGAATGGTGGAGTGATCGTAGAGGTTGAAGCAGCGGCAGAGCAGGGCTTCAAGCTTACCGCAGAGGCTTTGCAGAAGGTCATCACTCCACGCTCCAAGCTGCTGATGGTGAACTTTCCGAATAATCCGACAGGGGCAGTGATGACCTATGAGGACTGGCTGCCAATTGCGGACATAGCCAAAGCTCATAATTTAATCGTCATCTCGGATGAAATCTACGCCGAGCTTACGTATAGCGGAAAGCATACAAGTATTGCTTCTCTTCCCGGGATGCAGGAGCGGACTATTGTGATCAGCGGCTTCTCCAAAGCGTTTGCCATGACCGGCTGGAGAGTGGGTTATGCCTGCGGCAACCGGGAGCTGCTGGCGGCTATGCTGAAGATCCATCAGTATACGGCGATGTGTGCCCCAGTGCTCGGGCAGATCGCTGCTATAGAGTCTCTGCGGCATGGACTTCCAGATAAGGATGCCATGAAGGAATGTTTTGATCAGCGCAGAGGGCTGCTCGTTGCTGGACTTCGTAGCATCGGATTGCCTTGTCATGAACCTCATGGTGCATTTTATGCCTTTCCTTCAATCACCCATACCGGCCTGAATTCAGAGCGCTTTGCCCTGCAGCTGCTTCATGAATCAGGGGTTGCCGCCGTGCCTGGCCATGTCTTTGGAGCGGGCGGTGAGGGGTATATCCGCGTCTCCTATGCGGCTTCAACCCAGAAGCTGACCGAGGCGCTCGAGCGAATGGAAGGGTTCATGAAGGTAAAAATGTAATTGTAAGATTACTAGTTTTCACCTATAATCCTTAAAGGAAGAAATAGGGATATGCTATATAATTGGCCTTTTGGCCGCAGCAGTTGGAAGGCCCCTCTCTTTCGAGATGGGGCTTTTCTTTTATCTATGGAATAGACAAATACTTAGAGATGAAACAGGAGGATATACTTATGATTTCAGCGATTGAAGAAGTAACGGGAGTGATTGCCCCACCCGATGAACAAGCCACCTTGCAGGCTGTCCTTCGCCTGAACAACCTGACCAAGCCGCCAGGCAGCCTCGGGCAGTTGGAGGCACTTGCTGTTCGGCTGGCCGGCATTTCTGTAACGCCGCAGCCTAGCTACACGAAGCGCACGGTCGTAGTGATGGCTGCTGACCATGGCGTTTGCAGCGAAGGGATCAGTGCTTTTCCACAGGAGGTCACGCTGCAGATGGCTCACAATTTCCTCAGCGGCGGAGCGGCCGTAAATGTACTGGCTCGTCAAGCTGGCGCAGAGGTGAAGTTTGTAGATATAGGCATTAACGGAGACCTCAGTCATCCGGATCTGATTGACCGTAAAGTACGCCTAGGCACGGATAATATGGCACAAGGTCCGGCCATGAGCCGCGAAGAAACGCTGCGTGCAATCCTCGTAGGTGTAAGGGTAGCGCAGGAAGCGGTGAGCAGTGGGACGGAGATTTTTGTCACTGGCGAAATGGGCATCGGCAACACTACGGCAAGTGCGGCAATTCTCTGTGTCTTGGGTAATGTATCAGCAGAGACGGCTGTAGGCCGCGGAACCGGCATTACCGATGAACGCCTGCGCCATAAGATAGCTGTAGTAGAACGGGCTTTAAGTGTGAACCAGCCTGAAGCGGCTGACCCACTGGATGTGCTGTCTAAGGTGGGCGGTTTGGAAATTGCCGGCCTGACTGGCTTGATCCTTGGGGCGGCAGCCAGCCGGACACCTGTTATTCTTGATGGCTTTATCTCGGGAGCAGCAGCGCTTGTGGCCAAGGCATTGGCACCGGAATCGACCGCTTATATGATTGCTTCGCATGTCTCGGGAGAGCAGGGGCATAAGCTAATGCTGGAGCGGCTTGGACTTGAGCCACTGCTGAATCTTGGACTGCGACTCGGCGAAGGAACCGGCGGAGTGCTGAGTCTGCATCTGATTGAAGCGGTCTGCCGCATTATGAGCGAGATGGCTACCTTTGATAGCGCGGGAATCTCTGGAGCCGAGCAGAAATGAGCATTCTTGTAACGGGCGGCGCACGCAGCGGGAAGAGCGGTTTTGCCGAGAAGCTGACCCTGTCGCTTTCCGTGCGGGCGCTGTATGTAGCTACCGGACAAGCTTTTGATGAAGAGATGAAGGAAAGGATAGCGCTGCACCAGCGCCAGCGCGCGGAAGGTGGCGCTACCTGGACTACGCTTGAGGAGCCGCTGGATGTGCCCGGCCTACTGGAACGATACTCCGGCAAGGAAGCGGTACTGGTAGATTGTCTAACTCTATGGCTGTCCAATGTGTTGCTATCCGTGGAAGATGCTGCAGATAGACAGGTGCTTGTTGAACAGGAAATTACAAGACTGGAGCACAGTGTACGCTCCTTTCAAGGGACTTTAGTTATGGTCACGAACGAAGTAGGGGACGGTATTGTGCCGGAGTATGCGCTTGGCCGGCTGTATCGTGATTTGGCCGGACGCATGAACGCGCGCTTGGCCAAGCATTGTGCTCAGGTATTTCTGGTTACTGCTGGCATTCCAATCGAGCTGAAGAGCAGGGAGTATCTATTATGAGAGAGCGTAGAGATGCTGTCGCTTCTGCGTTTCAGTTTCTGTCGCGCTTTCCAGTCAAGAGTGACCCAGGCTTCTCCCGAGATTTGCTGTGCCGAAGTGTTGTGTATTATCCGCTGGTAGGAGCAGCCATCGGGGGTAGTGTGGCTGCAGGTGCTGCAGTATCAGTCCTAGTGCTGCCGTCTCTGCCCGCCGCCGTGATCACCCTCATTCTGTGGGTGGCCCTCACCGGCGGTCTGCATCTCGACGGCTGGATGGACAGCGCCGACGGGCTGCTCAGCTACCGCTCTCGGGAGCGGATGCTGGAGATTATGAAGGATAGCCGCGTGGGAGCCATGGGCGTGCTGGCCTGCGTCCTGCTGCTGCTGCTGAAGGCCTCCTTGCTGTCCGCATGGCTTGATGGCGGACAGTATTATGAGCTGCCGCTGCTGCTGCTGCCGCCGATCTGGAGCCGCTGGTTCATGGTGCGGGCGATGGTTCGCCTGCCCATAGCCCGCGGCGATGAAGGCCTGGCCGCGAACTTCGCCGGCCTAGGCCTTTCGCAAGAGCGCCGCGCGCTGGCCCTCGCGGCGCTGCTCTCGCTGGCCGCCGCCGCGGTACCGCTGGCGCTCGGCGCAGGCTTGGCCGCGTGGCCGCAGCATCTGGCGGCAGCTGTGCTGCTGCCGGTGGCTGCCCTGGCCTGCGGCACCTGGGCGGCGCGCCGGGCGAGCAGCCGGCTCGGCGGGCTCACCGGCGATATCTACGGCGCGCTGAACGAGCTGCTGGAGACCGTGCTGCTGCTAGCGCTCGTGCTGATCCAGTATAACCTGATGTAACAAACGTAGCCCATTGAATCAGGCTAGGGAGAGTGGGTCATATACGCTTCTCTATCTCTATAGCAACCTGATCACCTGTCTTGGGACAGCAGGAAGAAAGCGAGGGAAATAAACATGGAAGATAACGACGTAACATCAGCCAATTCCAAGGGAAAGCCTGCGGCTGTATTGATGATCCAAGGAACGGCCTCCGATGTGGGCAAAAGCTTGCTTACTGCTGCCCTGGGTAGAATTATGACCCAGGACGGGTACCTTGCATCTCCTTTTAAATCACAAAATATGGCACTGAACTCCTACGTCACCGTTGACGGCAAAGAAATCGGCCGTGCCCAGGGGATGCAGGCGGAAGCGTTCGGCATAACGGCTACCACGGATATGAATCCCATTTTGCTGAAGCCTTCAGGTGAAATGACTGCCCAAATCGTTGTACACGGAGTACCGCATGCAGCGCTGAGTGCACGGGAATACCGTGAGAAATTCTTGCCGGAAGCCAAAAGTACAGTGATGGATGCACTCGATCGGCTGCGGGAAACTTACGAGGTTGTGCTGATGGAGGGGGCGGGCAGTCCGGCTGAGATTAATCTAAAGTCACGGGATATTGTGAATATGAATCTAGCCGGCTGGGCGGATGCCCCGGTGCTCTTGGTTGCTGATATCGACCGTGGCGGCGTATTCGCTTTTCTAGTCGGTACCCTGGAGCTATTAGAGCCACATGAACGGGCCCGTGTCAAAGGCTTCATTATCAATAAATTCCGTGGCGATCTATCCCTGCTGCAGCCCGGACTTGATTGGCTGGAAGAGCGCACAGGCATTCCTGTACTAGGTGTGCTGCCCTTTCTGCCACAGCTTCGGATTGAAGCGGAGGATTCCGTAGTACTAGAAGGAACGTCGGGTCAACACCGGGCCGATAAAGGCAAAGAACTAGACATTGCCGTGATCCGCTACCCGCGAATTTCTAACTTTACGGATTTCGATCCGCTGGTCGACGAACCCGATACCACCGTGCGTTATGTGACCCGTGCAGAGGAGTTGGGGATGCCAGACGTTATTATTTTGCCAGGAACGAAGAATACGGCAGCCGATCTGGCATACCTGAGAGAACAAGGTTTCCCAGCAGCGATTACGCTTGCGTTGAAGGATGGGGCGCGTCAACTTGTAGGAATTTGCGGTGGCTATCAAATGTTAGGGGTAAAGCTGCTCGATCCAGATGCGGTAGAGAGTAGTGAGCCGAGAGAAACAGCAGGCCTGGGATATCTTCCGCTGTCGACTGTCTTTCTGCAGGAGAAGACTACGGTGCGTGTCAGCGGTAGCCTGGCGACAGATCATCCTCTGCAACTGAAGGGTAGTTTACCGGAGATCGTAACAGATATCCCCGTTACCGGTTATGAGATTCATATGGGCATAACCACGAACCATGGTGAGGCTTCTGTACGCAGTCTGTTCAATCTGACCGAACCGGCAGGGACGATACAGTCGGAAGGCTGGGGAACGCTGGACGGAAAAGTATGGGGCACCTATCTACATGGCCTGTTTCATAACGACGTTCTACGCAGAGCCTGGCTGGATGGAATACGGGTAGCCAAAGGATTAGAGCCGCTAGAGCTGACCTTCTCAGCCGCTGATCTTCGCGAGCAGGAGTTCGATCGTCTAGCTGCTGCCGCGCGCGAGAGCTTGAACATGAGCGCTATCTATGAAATTATGGGTTTAACAAGAAAATGAAATTTGGGCTTTGATGACATTTGAAGAGAAATAACACATACAGGCGGAAATAGTCAGGGCGTGGGCGTGGGCGTGGGCGTGGGCGTGGATTTTTCCTCGATAAGTTGGTTTAGTCGGACACACAAGCCACTATTTCGTAGAAATGCCCTCAATTACGTATCCAAGCGGACAGAGAATCCGTTATAGAGCAGAAATCAGCTTAAATAAGGTGCATAAGCCACGAATAACGGAACCTGTGTCCGCGACTGTTTCCCAAACAGCGATTGCACATAAATAAGGTCTCTACTGTCCACCAACCGACTTCAGCCCCCACTTCTCACTCAATTATTCGCCAAGCATTATTTCGCTTCGCGTTGAACCCAAGCAGGAATGAGGAATTACAATGGCAGTCGCGGTTCTACTGTTTATTATTGCCGGTCTTGCTGAGATTGGCGGTGGATATTTAGTCTGGTTATGGCTAAGAGAATCACGCCCGCTTTGGTATGGTTTGGTAGGTTCAATAATTCTGATCGGTTATGGCATTATTCCCACCTTGCAAAAGTTTCCTTCCTTCGGGAGAGTGTACGCGGCTTATGGTGGTGTATTTATCGTGCTGGCGGTGTTATGGGGCTGGCTTGTCGATAAGAAGACGCCGGATCTTTATGACTGGGTAGGCGCTGTAATCTGCGTGATCGGTGTATCCGTTATGCTGTGGGCTCCAAGACATTGACTGAGAAAATTTAGTTTTAGACGTGAAACTGCACAAAGCTCCCGGGCAGGTTAACGTGGTAAGCTTCGAGAATTGTATAAAACGAAAGGACGAAACCAACAAATTAACTTGGCGGTGACCTTTATGATGAATCTAAAAGATTTTAGTGACTTTAGCGCAGTGAAAAATCTATTGTCTGAATGCATGTGGCCTGACGAAGAGAGGGTGAATGCAGAGGCCACTAAATATCTTAAGGAGGAGTCAAGGGAGCTTTATGGTAGTTTCATTAAAAATGAGCTAGTGGGATTAATTGGTATAAAACATGGCTCTTTCGGTGAAGTGGAGCTAAAACATATCGCTATACACCAAGAATATCGAGGGAAAGGTCTTGGCAGAAAATTGGTACATGAATATATTCGAGTCAATAATATAGTAAAAATGAAAGCTGAAACTGATTGTAATGCTGAGGGGTTCTATAAGAAACTAGGGTTCAAGATAATGAGTCTAGGAGAAAAATACCCTGGTGTCGAGCGTTTTGAATGTACATTCTCTGGGGAGAATGATTAAACTAACGAGGAACGTTTACTAAAACAACAAAAACTTACCAATGGACTTGGAGGAAGACATCCATAGTTCTTGACCATCCCACGCGGATAACATCATTATGCTACTTGCTCTTACATGAGATTTAAAAGTTTAGTCTACATAACCCGGCTTATATGCTTATATTAATAATTTTCCCCGCGATAATAGCGCTTCAGTTTTTCTTCCAAATGAACGAGCTGCGCTTTCTTCTTCTCCATATCTTCCAGAAGCTTTTGCTTTTGATCTTCAATTAGTTGGATTCTCTCCGACAGGGTTGAGGTTCCTTCGTTCACCTTATCATAATATTTTTTGATTTCCTCCACACTCATCCCGGTTTCGCGAAGACATTTGATAAAAACCAGCCAGCTCAGATCATTATCCGTATAAAGACGGTTATTCTGTTCGCTTCGGGCAGCAGGTTTCAACAGTCCCTTTCTTTCGTAAAAGCGGATCGCTCCAATATTGATCCCGACTTCCTTCGCCACTTCTCCAATCGTTAACATACTAGCCCTCTTTTATAAAAAAATATTTGTTGACCTACACTAAGTGTAGCATAGTAACTTATAAATTGTTAAAGAAAAATCAAATTGGGGAAAGAAGGATTCGCATGAAAAAGACGGCCTTTGTAACCGGAGCAAATAAAGGAATTGGAATTGAAATCGTTAGGCAGTTAAGTGAAGCAGGCTGGAAAGTCATCCTTGGCGCACGCAGTGCTGAACGGGGTGAAGCAGCAGTTTCCGAGTTAGCTTCCTTAGACGTAGAATTTATACAAATCGACATGGGTGACTTGAAAAGCATCGAACAGGCAGCCGATACGATCAGCAAGAAATATCCGGACTTATTGCTTCTGATCAATAACGCGGGTATGCCTGGCGCGTTCTCCCCTTCTTTTACAGATACCAAAGAGGAAGATCTGCGGAATGCCTTCGAAGTTAACTTTTTCGGGACCTTCCGTTTGAACCAGCGGTTGTTCCCGTTAATCAAAGATAACGAAGGCACAATCATCAATGTATCGACTGATATGGCTTCTCTGGACCATATGCAAAATGCTGAATTTACTTTAAACGCATTCGATTATAACTCATCTAAAACGGCAAACAATGCCATGACACTTTCAATGGCTTATGAAGTCAAAGGCAGCAACGCTCAAGTATTCGCGGTAACACCTGGATTCACCTCAACAGATCTTAACGGCAATGCCCCAGGCGGTAAATCGAAAGAAGCCGCCGCTGCGATTATAGTAGGGTATGCGACAGATGGCCAACGTCATAACGGCGAATTCTTGAATGAGAAGGGCGTTTACGCCTGGTAACCTGCAACTGCCGACAGCAAAACTCTTGCCGTTCAAATCGCGGGTCGGGGTAACCCACTATTAAACGAGTGTGTCTATTCATCGGACAGCACAAAAAGGGGCTGTCTCAAAAGTAGATTTTCTACAAGCAGAGACAGGCCACCTTCAATTTCAAAAGCATAAAAGTCAACAGAGCAGCACACCTCCTGTTATTGGAGGTGTGCTGCTCTATGTTTTTGGTCTATGGCTGCTCGCTTCAGTAAATTGTGGGCAAGCGAAAGCCACCCGACCTCAAGCGTCACTTTTTCCATGCCGCGAAGCAGAAAGCGCCGGAAGCCCCGGTTATTTTTCAGTTGTCCAAATACACTTTCCGGTTCCGTCATTCGGCGTACGGCCAGGGCGTAACCTTCCTCACTTCGCAAGATCTCCCGAGCCTGCTTTTGGTAACGCAGTCGTTCCATACTAACAACCACTTCCCGATCTCCAGCTGCCTTCGTGCAGCGTTCCTTCAACGGACAGCCCTCGCAGCTCTGACTTCGGTAATGACGTTTGTGAATTTCATATCCACTCTGTGAGATTTCCTTACTTTCTCTGCGGAAATGCAGCATTTCCCCGGCGGGGCACGTCCAGTTATCCTCGGCTGCATCGTATGTCCAGTTCTCGATTTTACCAACATTCGCTTTCCAGGCTTTGCTCTTTTCCTTGTGGTAGCTGCCGTACTTCACCACCGCCTGAATCTCTTTCTTTTCCAGATAGGCGTAGTTTTCTTCGCTGCCGTAGCCTGCATCCGCAATGACTGTCTTTGGCAGTTTTCCGAGGATCTGCTGCGCTTTTTCCATATGCGGCTCTAAACAGCGGGTGTCGGTCGGTCTTTGGTGTAAACTGTAGGCTAAAATAAATTGGTTTTCGGTCCCGATTTGCACATTGTATCCCGGTTTCAGCTGGCCATTTCGCATGTGGTCTTCTTTCATCCGCATAAACGTTGCATCTGGATCTGTCTTACTGAAACTGTTCCGGTCACCAAGGAGCTTTTGGTATTGTTCGTACTTCAGCAGTCGGGGAAGCCAATCCTTGCGCAGCGTCCGAACAGCTTTTTTTAAGGGCTTGTCTTTCGGTTTTTGGGCCAGCTGAGCTTCGAGCTTTTGCACCACCTGTTCAAGTTTCACGCTGCTCACTTCGGAATCTGTGCCGAGTTCAGCCAGGTCTTTGCCTGAATTCTCTTGTTCTTCCTGTTCTTCTGCCGTTTCAATGTCAGCGAACAGGGCCTGCACCTTATCTTGCAGTTTGACTTTGTGTTTACTGACGGCTTTCCCCCAAACAAACGTGTAGCGATTGGCGTTCGCCTCGATTTTGGTTCCGTCCACAAAGTAATGCTCTAGGGAAACGTATTTTTCGTCAGCCAGAAACTGAAGCACGGCGGTAAATACGGTTTCGAGAACGTTCTTCATCCGCTGGGAACGAAATCGATTCAACGTCCGAAAGTCTGGCCGCTGCCGACCGGCGAGCCACATGAAGGGGATGTTCTCCCGAATGGATTTGGCGATTTGGCGAGAGGAATAGATGCGCTGCGTGTAGGCGTAAATAATGACTTTGGTCAGCATTTTAGGATGGTAGCTGTCACGGCCACCACCTGGGTAGGCCGCGTCAAAAATGCCGTCGTCCAGCCGGTTAACGGCGGCATTGACGATACGAACGAGGTGATGTTCTGGAATGTCGTCCTCTAAATCCATTGGCAAGCAAAGTTGGTCCATGGTATATTGAATGTACAAAAGAAACCTCTCCTTGATTTAAAATGGTTGGTCGCACTTCCATTTTAACAAAGAAAGGTTTCTTTTTTTATGATTTTTAGAAGGATTGTAGATACGAGTCCCGCTTAAACAGCGGAGAGGACGGAACGATTGTGGAAAAGCGATAGCGTTCGCCTTGGTCTCCGGATTTTCACCGCTAAGGGGAATGAAAAAAATCTGGAGACCACAGCGATTGAAACAACGGTCCGTTCGCGGAGCGTCCTCACAAGCGCAATGTCTATCTGACTCCAAAAAAGAGCTGTCCCAAGCAGCCATTTCATGGCTTATGGGACAGCCCCTTACTGTATAGATTGTTTCTTGTTGATTGCAATATGCTTATCCAGTTAAGTTAAATCTTAAATTGCTGCACGGCTTCCTGCAGCTTCACTGCCTGTTCATGCAGCTCCTCTACCGTCTGGGAATGACCTTCGAGCTCTACACGCTGCCGCTCGGAGTTCTGCGTAAGCATATCCGCACTAGCTTGTGATTTGGCGGTGATTTGGGCAGTTTCTTCAACTGAAGCGCTAACCTCCTCAGTTCCTGCCGAGATTTGCTGTGTGGCTGCTGATACAGATTGAATACTGTGATCGATGCTTTGAATGAGAATTAGCAGATGATTGAAGGCATCGCCCGCCTCCGCCACCTTGCCCACGCCGGAAGCAACTTCAGTATGCAAGTGGTTAATGTCGGTGACAGAACGCTTCATATCTTCCTGTAGACCCAGCAGGAAGTCGCGGATCTGTTCGGTAGAGTTCTTGGACTGTTCGGACAGCTTGCGAACCTCTCCTGCTACAACCGCAAAGCCACGTCCATGCTCTCCGGCACGAGCCGCTTCAATGGAAGCATTAAGCGACAGCATTTGAATTTGTTTGGTGATTTCAGAAACACCCTGTACCACCTCACCGATTTGTAGAGAACGTTCATTCATAGTCTGAAATTGTTTCAGCGATTGTTTGGAGGTTCGCTCAACCTGGCGCATTTGCTCAACCGCAATTTGGGCAATATCATTGCCACCCACGGCTTTTTCAGAAGCTTCGCCAATCTGCTCAGTAACCTCGCCTGCTGCAGAAGCAATATGCTGAATACCCAGATTGATCTCATCCATCGCTTTTGAATTGTCCAGGGCACTGCTCGCGATCGCGATACTGCCCTTGTCTATTTCTATAACCGATGATGAAGAACGCTCTGCCATATCATTCATGATGAGTACACGTTCTCTCAAATCGTTGGAATTTGCAACTACAGAGCCTGAGGTATCTAGGACCTGCCCGATCATTTCCTTCAGCCGCAGGGTCATCGTCCGGAAGCTTTCGGAGAGCTGTCCTACTTCATCGGTGCCCTTTATGGTTAGTTCCTGTGTGAAATCCCCTTCTGCCAACTTGTTGCTGTACGCTGCGAGTTGAGTTATTGGACGTGTAATTCGCCGGCTCATGAACATAGCACCGCTCAGACCAATAATTAAGGCCACTAGTGTAATACCTGCGCTGGTCCAGAGAATACTGCTCATTTTTTCTTTAACAAAACCGACATCAGCACTTACACCGATAATCATCGTACTGCCGGGGATGCCGACATACGCTGTTTTATGTATACCGTGACTATCACTATAGATATCACTAAGTCCGCTTTTTCCTTTAGAGGCTTGTTCCATTGCTGGTGATACTTCAAGGCTCTCCTGAGCTTTCAGCTTAGAACCGTGATCTGCAATCAGAGTAACCGCCTTGCCATCCTTTAGCTCCATCAGGAAGATGGTCTCTACATCATGCTGCTTCCGCTTATCCTGGAAATAGAATTCAACATTCGTAGAAGCCTGCTCGTTCTTGCCAAGCGTTTGCTGGGCAAAGGTAGCATTTAGATTCTTATACACATCCTGTGCGGCTGCTGTCAGCAGTTTATTGATTTGTGGCATGACATAACTGTTGATTGTATTAATGGATATAAAGTAGAAGCTGACACTTAACAAAAGAGACGTGAGTAACAGAACGATAAACAACAAACGCGTGAACTTGCGACTGATTGAATGCTTGAAACTAAACATATCATTCTCTCCTTTTCTGTAGCATGCATCTTTAATCCCATACCAACCGCTGGGAGTTGGCAGAGCAGCAATATATTCCATGGGTCTAGGTCATATATCAAGCTGTAGCTTGGGGTTAGACAACGTGATTGATACTATTCTATAGAATTAACCTCAGGTTGAATAGTGAAAGTTGTGTGTTGTACCGCATTTTTTTCTGAAAAAGATGGATTATTGTCTAATACTTTTCTTAATTGTAGAAAATGACGCAAAAAAGAGCTTTTTTTCATAAAAATTTAAGGTTTTCATAGAATGTCTATCGCTATTATGATAGAGTTAATATTTTGTTGAAGAGACTAAGAAGCCGCGGTTCGTAACCATCCCGCGTAAACAAAACTAGGAGGAGTATCAGTAGAATGTTTAACTTGTTATGGGGAATTGGGTTTGTTATTGTCAATTTTGTTTTCTTTCTTCTCTGCTACCGCTTATTTGGCAAAAAAGGCTTATATGCCTGGGTAGGCGTTGCTACGGTTATTGCTAACATTCAGGTCACAAAAACAATTTCCATGCCACCAAATATTGTTATGACCCTTGGAAATACGATGTATGTGACTCTATATATGACCAGCGATTTGATCAATGAGAAGTACGGGCGGAGAGAGGCGCGAACGGCGGTCTGGTTCGGTTTCTTCACCTTGCTGATGACAACGGTTATTATGCAGATGGCGCTGAAGTTCACTCCGGATGAGAGCGACTTCGCTCAGGAATCCCTGGAAAAAATCTTTGGACTTATGCCACGCTTGGCACTGGGTAGCCTTACAGCATATTTTATCAGCCAGTTTCTCGATGTTCGGTTATATTCGTGGATAAGAAAATATTACAGCACATCCCGTCAGCTATGGATTCGCTCCAATGGCAGTACGATGGTCAGCTCCTTTGTGGATACACTCATCTTCTGTACGATTGCCTTCGCGGGCACGTATGAATGGAAGGTATGGGTTCAGATATTGCTCACAACTTATGTTGCGAAGTTCTTGTTGACTGCAGCAGGTACGCCAATCCTTTACATCGCTCGTTCCTTCAAGTTTGCTGAGGAGGAGTCTGCAGTTCAGAGAGCAGCGGATACCCATATCTCCTCCTAGACAGTAATAAGAGCCACGCGAATTTGCGTGGCTCTTTCTTGAAATATCAGATGCATAACTTAGAAGATCACTGCCTACAAATGCAGAACAGTCCATTCTTTCGGAAAGCTTGTGAGTGTCTGAGGGCCGTCCGCAGTAATTAATACATCATCTTCAATCCGTACGCCGCCAAGCCCTGGAACATAAATACCGGGCTCTACGGTAAACACGTTCCCATTCTCAATAACATCTGTATTCAACCCGTGTAGAGAAGGGTATTCATGTGTATCCATTCCGAGACCATGGCCGACACGATGCATGAAATAAGGTCCGAAGCCTGCCGCAGCGATCACTTCCCGTGCGGCCTGATCGACTGAACCAAAGGTAGCTCCTGCGACGGAAGCAGCAATACCGGCTTCATTGGCAGCCAGCACTGTAGTGTAGAGGGTCATAAGCTTGGCATCCATCTCTTCCACAGCAAAGGTGCGAGTAATATCGGAAGCATATCCACCAGCATACACGCCAAGGTCGAACATGAGGAGATCGCCTGGCTGGATCATTCGGCTGCCCGGTACGCCGTGTGGCAGGGCAGTATTCGGACCGGAGAGCACCATGGTATCGAAGGAGGGGCCAGAGGCACCAACCTTTTTCATGAGATATTCCAGCTCGGCCACCAGTTCGATTTCGCTTACACCAGTCTTTACGTGCTCAAGACCGCGGCGCAGAACTTCTTCTACAAGCTCAGCGGCATGCTTCATGCGGCTGACTTCCTCAGGGGTCTTCTTGGCGCGCATGCTGCGCAGTAATGGACCAATATCGTGGAAGCTCTTCGCCGCTATGGACTCAGCCAGCAGTTCATAACGCGCTACGGAGAAGTGCTCCTTCTCGATACCGAGTGTATTCAGAGTTGTGCTGCCAAGACATTCTTTAAGCAGGAGGTAGGGATTATCCGTATCGCTATGTGTCAGAATCTTCGTAACCGCCGAGGCCGCATGGGCCGCTTCTGCATCTAATGCCGGAACGATCAGTACAGGCTCCTCTCCCTTGATTAGGAGTAAACCAAGAAAGCGTTCATGTGGATTGCTGGCAAACCCCGTCAAATAGTAGACATGCTTGGGATCTGTGACGAGCAGAGCATCAAGGCCCTCAGGCATCATTTTTTGTTCAAGACTTTTTAGTGCATCGTTCATTTCAGTAGTTCCCCTCTCAGATTCACGTTAAAAACTGCAATGTTTCTATTATAGATCATAACTAACGAGGGTGCACATCATAGAGAAGTAGGAGACGTTCACGCCTTAAAGTTAATTCCAAACTATCTCCAGCTTATAAAATGATGTAACATTATCTTAGAACATAGTATCTGAAAAGATTAGGCTATATAAGTTGAACTAGAAAACTTAGCAAAAGGCAAAAGTAACGGAGGGGAATTTTGGAACTGTAGGAGCGATAGCGACCGCCCACAAGCTTTCCGTAGGAAAGCTCGCATCGTAAGCATAGGCTGTCTCCGGATTTCATCCGCTAAAGCGGAATAAATCAAGAAATCGGGAGACAACAGCGGCCGGAAGTCCAAACATTCACCGCAGTTACGATTAAAGCCGATTCAGGAAAATCTTAAGTTCAACTTAGATAGATCCAGGCTGGTAGGTTCCGTTAGGAAGGGGTACTAAGCATGAAGGGTAAAATCGTGATTGTAACCGGAGGAAACTCCGGTATGGGCTTGGCTACAACAGTTGAAATGGCGCGCAGGGGGGCACAGGTTGTTATGGCCTGCCGCAGCCGTAAGCGCGGGGAAGATGCGCTTGCTTACGCCAAGCAGAAAAGCGGTTCAGACCATATTGAGCTGATGCTCTGCGATCTGGCCTCGCTTGAGAGCATCCGCAGCTTCGTTGAGGAGTTTAAGGCAAGCTATTCCGTATTGGATGTGTTAATTAATAATGCCGGAGTAGTGGCTATTAAACGCCAGCTAACGGCTGACGGTTTTGAGCTGGATCTCGGTGTGAATCACCTGGGACATTTTCTGCTCACTAATCTCCTGCTGGATACACTTAAGGCAGCAGAGCAGGGGCGTATAGTTGTAGTTGCCTCGGGCGCCTACAAGCTCGGTGCCCTTCATTATGAAGACCCTACCCTATCCCGTCGCTTTAACCCGGCCAAAGGATATGCCAGGTCCAAGCTAGCCAATATTCTGTTCACTAAAGAGTTGGCTAAACAGCTGCAGGGAACAGGGGTTACTGCCAACTGTCTGCATCCGGGAGCAGTGGGAACCAACATCGGTGTGAACCGCGAGACCGGCTTTGGCCGCTCGATTCTGAAGCTGGTGTCGTTCTTCTTTCTGACTCCTGAGCAGGGTGCGGATACAGCGATTTATCTGGCGACTGCACCGGAGCTGCGTGAAGTGACTGGGCAGTATTATTACCGCCGCAAGATCAAGGAGCTGTCTCCAAGAGCTGAGAATACAGCAGAGGCTGGGCGATTATGGCAATGGAGTCTGGAGCAGGTTGGCTTGAAGTGAATTCTGTGTAGGGAATTATCATTTACAATGTGGAGGAATGAATGTATGGATTGGCAGAAGGGTAGTATTGAAGATGCAGCACTGGAAGATTTAGCGGCAATTGTAGAAATATATAATTCTACAATTTCAGGTCGGATGGTAACCGCCGACCTGGAACCGGTCACTATAGAAGAGAGACAGCAGTGGTTCCATGAGCATAACAGCCATCATCGTCCGCTGTGGGTGCTGCGACAAGAGGGACAGATTGCCGCCTGGTTCAGTTTCCAGTCGTTCTATGGCCGACCTGCCTATAATGGAACTGCAGAAATCAGTGTATACGTGAATGAGAACTTTCGCGGCAGTGGAGCCGGAACTCTGCTGCTGAACAAGGCAATAGAGGAAGCACCACGCCTAGGCGTAAAAAATCTCGTTGGCTTTGTATTTGGCCATAATCAGCCAAGCCTGCAACTGCTGCAGAAATTCGGCTTTGAACGATGGGGTTTACTGCCCGGAATTGCCGAAATGGACGGCATCGAGCGTGATTTAGTCATCATCGGACGTAAATTGGGATCATAAGAAATCAAGGTTCGATAGATTCGGCTACGGGTTCGATCCATGCATCTGACCAGTGCTGCAAATCCCGAATGACAGGCTCCAGTCCAAGACCTTTATCCGTTAAGGAGTACTGGATCCTTACGGGTGTTTCGGGGAAGACCTCCCGATGGACAATACCCTCCAGTTCCAGTTCCTTGAGCCGTTCAGACAACAGTCTGCCGCTGATCGGAAGAGAAGCTTCAATGGCACCGAAACGCTGTGGTCCTTGCAGTAACTGATAGATGATCAGGCCTGTCCAACGTCTGCCTATAATATCCATGCTTTTTTGTAACCGTGGACACAGATCTGTGGATTTCATAAAGCTCACCTCTTATTGTCATTATAAACGAAAAGACCTATAACTAAAACAAATTTGAACTATAACACAACCAGAAAAGGTGATATATATGGCTAAAAAGAAGAAATTTCCAACTACTCCGCGCCCTGCTGCGGTAGATGGTCCCGCTACGCTGAAGGACCTGCTCAGCAGCGATGTCTTAAGCAAGCTTAAAGCGCAGTCTGATGAGTTGAAGGCTGAGGAGAACGACCGTAAAGAAGCTGTCCGTAAGGTAGTGGAAGATCAGCGTACTGCCGAGAAGAAACGGCTGGAGAATGATTTTGCCCATTTGCTGGATAATAGCAGTCAGGACTGGAAGAAGTTCAAATAAAAGGGGTATCATCACCAAGGATAGATTAGGAGCTGGACAAGATGAGAATTGGAGTAGTATCAGATACACATATGAGCAAGAATGAGAAGTCTTTGCCGCAGGAGCTTATTGCAGAATTTCGCAAGGTGGACCAGATTCTACATCTTGGCGATTGGGTAGACTTAGAGATCTATGATCTGCTGGCGGAGTTAGCTCCAGTGGAAGGAATTGCCGGTAACAATGATGGTGCCGAGATTATTGCGCGGTTTGGTGAGCGCAAGATCGTTACACTGGGGGGAGTACGTATTGGAATGATACATGGACATGCGCCTTACTCAGGCAAAGGTACAGACGGGAATGCGCTCCTGGCATTTGCCGATGAACAGGTGGACGTCATTCTGTTTGGTCATTCGCATCAGCCGTTGCTTCATAAGCAGAATGGCATCTTGCTCTTCAATCCGGGCTCTCCAACGGATAAACGGCGTGAGAAATTATATTCGTTCGGTTTGCTGGATATAGAAGAAGGTAGAGTCAGCGCCCGCCATGTATTCTATGAATCCAAGAGATGAGGGGAAATGTCCAAATTTTGCAGCGTTTTCTCCATGTGCAGAGCTTCTTAATGGTTCTAAAATAACCGTAAAAGAGGCGGAAGCCAAGAAAGTGAGCGATTATGATGCAGAACTATCGTATGGAGCGGGCGGGTTTGGAGGATCTGGAGCTGCTTATTCCACTGTTTGATGAATACCGGGTGTTTTATGGTCAGGTATCCGATCCGACAGGAGCCCGTGCCTTTTTGACGGAAAGGCTAAAGCATGATGAATCCGTTATATTCATGGCAGTAGAGGGTGAAGGCAACAATAAACGTGCTGGTGGCCTTACTCAGCTGTATCCGTCTTTCTCATCGGTGACTATGCAGCGGCTCTGGATACTCAATGATTTGTTTGTATCTGCAACGCAACGCGGGTTTGGATTGGGTTCCCTGTTGTTGAAGGGAGCTCGCGATTTTGCTGTAAGTACAGGCACCAAGGGCTTGTCACTAACCACAATGACGGATAATTTTGTTGCCCAGCGCTTGTATGAAAGACAAGGTTATATAAAGGATGACGAATTTTATACCTATAATCTCTTTTTTAAATAATAGATAGAGACATAATGAGGAGAGTTAACTTGGTAAATAGCAACAAGCAAGCTATATTTTTTGATTTGGATGACACGCTGTATGATCATCTGGTTCCTTTTCGGGAAGCGGTGCGTGAAGTTCTGACTCCAGATGAGAGCAGTCTGGATTATGCAGAATTATTCTACATCGTAAGGCATCACAGTGATTTGCTGTGGCCGAAGTATCTAAGTGGGGAGCTTCCACTTGAGGAGACGCGGGTGCTGCGACTAGAGCTTGCTTTTGCAGAATTTGGTCTACCCCTTAATCGGGATAAGGCGTCAAGGGTCCAAGCATCCTATATCGGTCGTCAATACCAGATTGAGATGATCGAAGGCGTGCGGGAGCAGTTGGAACGGTTTATTGCAAATGGGCATATTGTAGGTATTATTACGAACGGCCCTGCAGAGCATCAGATGAAGAAGATTATCGGTCTGGGTGTGGATCAACTCATCCCGCTGGATAGAATCTTTATCTCTGATGCTGTGGGAATCGCCAAGCCGAACCCGGAACTATTTGCTCACGTCAACCGCATGACAGGAACTTTAGCTGAGAATTCGATCTATATAGGAGATACATGGGCTAATGATGTGGTTGGGGCTCTTGCCGCTGGTTGGAGGGTATGCTGGTACAACCCACGAGGAAGACAGCCGGCAACAGACCAAGAACCAAGCTATATTTTCACTGACTATGAGGAATTCAGCAAGCTGCCTATAGTGTGACGGACGACAAGAAGGGTTAGAGCCTATGGCTCTAACCCTTTTTGTGCAAGTGCTGTTAGAAAGTTAAAGCACCAAGCATAGAAATATTAATTCGCAAAGCTGTACGTAGGGTCAGTCAATTGCAGTCTTTGTCTTATCCCTGAGGTTGCATAAATCTTATTGTCATCGGTAATGAAGAAAGCTTCTACATTCTCGGGAAGTGCTTCTAGATATTTGATGCCAGCTTCTTCACCCATCAGGAATACTCCGGTGGACAAGGCATCTGCATCTGTAGCATTCGGACTCATGATCGTCACGCTTTTTAGGCCATTCTGAGAAGGAAAGCCTGTACGCGGATCAAGAATATGATGGTAGCGGACCCCGTCTTGCATGAAAAAGCGTTCGTATACACCTGAAGCATCGATAACCTCATTAGTAATCTTAATCGTACCAAGCTGTGTACCACGGCTTTGGTCTGGGTCTTGCAGGCCAATGTTCCACTGCGCCCCATTCGGTTTGTTGCCAAGGGCAATGATACTGCTGCCGCCGAGGTTAATCATAGCGCTGTCTAGGCCCTGTGCCTTCAAATAGTCGGCGACCCGGTCGGCAGCATAACCTTTGCCGATACCGCCCATATCAAGAATCATGCCTTCTTTAGCCAGTTTCACAGTCTTGGCAGCTTCATCAATAATAACATCTTTGTAATTGATCAGGCTCTTTGCCTTGTCTATATCCGCTTGAGGAGGGACATGGTCGCCTCCACTGCCGATATTCCAGAGATCCACGAGGGGGCCAATGGTAGGATCGAACAGCCCGTCCATCTCCTCGGCATACTTCACCGATTGCTTGACAATATCCAAGGTTTCGTCGGAAACAACAACTGCTTCTTTTCCGGCTGCCTTATTGACGGCATAAAGTTCACCATCTTCTTTGGTGCGACTGAACTCCTTATCCATTCGCTCCAGCATATGCTGAATATGATCCATATTTTTTTGAGCTACTGTGTCACCATAAACTTTGATATTTACAACCGTATCATAAATATAGAAAGTCTGTGACATAGAGGTTGTATCGCCTTCTTTTGTTACCGTTGCTCCGTTTGGAGTTTCAGAAGTGCTGTCTTTCTTATTGCCAACAAATAGCCAGACGCTGACAGCTATGACGAGGATAATGACGAGAGCGGCGAGGATTAGCGTCAATTTCTTGTTCTTAAACATGTTCCACCATCCATAAAGTTAGTTTCTTGACCACATCTTTACTATCATACCCCAGATGAGGGACGGGGGAAACTATAATTCATGACAAATTGGGACATAAAAAGACTCCGCACCCCAAATTTCGAAGCGGAGCTGGAACAAGCAATAACGTGCCTAGTAGGTTAATCGAGCATATATTCTCTATATTTATTTTTGCGGGGATTAAGTACAAACAGAATACCCCCGGCATAACCGGATACCGCATTGAAATTCCGCTTAAGTGTTGCTTTCCCTGTTAAATAAGACAATGTCCAGAGTAGGGCCGCATAGTTCCTCACCGGAGCCTTTCGCAAATTTAGTAGATAGTAATGATTGATCGCGGTGGCTCGGGCGACACGTCCAGCCTTGTCACGTGAGCTAGGAGATTCATGATGGGTGATCTTCATCTCCGGATTAATTACAAGCTTGCCGTAACGACTGGCCAAGTGGCACATGTAAATATCATCAGCAACAGCATAGCTGGTCATCCACGGGTAGGGCTTCATATCCTGCAGGGCCGTACGCCGGAATGACATATTGCAGCCGTGAAAAAAATCGGTCTCGAAGGTATTTTCTGTCTCCCCCCATCGCAGCAGGGAGCCTGCGAGTGTACTTGCAGACAGTCTTCCAGGGGAGCCTGACATTTGGCAGGTAAGCATGCCAAGCAGTTTGCCAGAGCGGCTGCTGGAGAGACCTTTAGCTATGCCGCCTACACCCACAATAGACTTGTCCGCAGCATAGGTATCCAGCATTCGGCGAATGTAGAGGGGATCGTCCAGTTCGGCATCATCATCGAAGGTCAGTAGAATCTCACCATCTACCAGTCCTAGGGCTTCATAACGGGAGAGCCAGACACCGGGTTTAGTCTTACGGTAATATTTCAATTCAGCTTGGGGCATTCCGGCCAGTACCTTACGGAAATACTTCAGCGTATTCTCTGGAAGTTCACCGTCGTCAACGATAAGCAACTCGATGGATATATCCTCTAGCTCAGTTTGCCTGCCAATGGACTCGATACATAGTCTTAGGTCTTCTATCCGGTTGCGGGTAGGAATTACTATAGATACATCATGCATTTCGCTGACTCCTTCCCGGACGACTGTTTCGTCCGCTTTAATGTACAAATTCCCGACAAAAGCTAATATCCCAATAATACTCCCCTCTGAAGTAGGACGTATATACCACTTTCGTTTACTTTTATTTAGTTCTGTAGGGTTTATAATGGAATGACATCAGTGGCCCATCAACAATTCGGTAGTATAAAGGGAGGCAACGTTATGCATGTCGGGATCTTTATGCATACTAATTACTTTGAGGATTTCTTCGTTAAGGGATTGGGGCTCACTGAAGAGGAATACGTGAATTCATACCATAATGACTTTTCTTTCGACTATGCGCGTCTCTTGGGCAAGAGCGGCATACACACGACCATTTACAATTTTGTACGCAGTGGCAATGAGGTACGAACTTACCAGCATGGGGTTGTGGATTGCACGGTAAAGTTTATTCCGCTCGGCGCACTTTATAGAGCCTACCATGCCATTCCTTTATCTCATCGGACCCCGATTGGGAAGTTTATCTCTCAATATGTGTCTACTATTCATAAGGATTTAAGCGAAATAATCCGCGCGGATGGAATCAATCTTATCTATGCCCAGGAATATGCCTCAGGACGATTCGAACGGCTGGCCTCTATCGCCAAGAAATTGAATATACCGATTATAGCCGCGTATCACGGTGGCAGTATTCATAAATGGATTATGCCGATTAAGAAACGAACGCTGCATAAGGCAACTTTCCTCACTACGCTTAATGAAGATGAGCAGCTTAGCATGGTTACACAATTCCCATGGCTGTCAGACCGGATCCGACTGCTGCCCAACTTTGTGAATTCGGAAATCTTTTACCGCCGGGATAAAAAACATGCACTTCATGCGCTTGGACTTGACCCGGGCAGTCGCTACATCATTACTGTAGGCCGTCTGTTCGAGCATCAGAAAGGGCATTCCTTGCTTGTTGAAGCTGTACAGCAGCTCAAGGATATTCCGGATCTCAAGATTCTAATCGCCGGCAACGGACCTGATGAACATAGGTTGCAGGAAATGATTCGAGAAAAAGGTCTGGAAGACAAAATAATTCTACTGGGCTCGATTCGTGATAAAGAAGTGTTGGCGAATTATTATAATGCCTCCGAGCTGTTCGTGTTACCTTCCCGCTATGAAGGGCTGCCGCTCGTCATTCTGGAGGCCAGCGCCTGCGGTTTGCCAACAGTTGCTTTTAATGTCATGGGGGTAAGAGGGCTGGTGCAGAATGGTGTGAACGGTCTGCTTGCGGAGAATCTGGATCCTGCCGCCCTTGCTGCATCTCTTAGTAAGCTGCTGGGCGATCCCGCTTTATGCTCAGAGCTGGGCGAGGCCGCCTTTCAAATTGTCCGCTCCAATTATTCCGAGGAGATTATTGGTGCCAAGCTGAACAATCTTCTGCTGGAAAGCTTAGGGCTTGGAGCCGAACTGACTACATTGCGCTTAGGGGATGGCTTTGCACCCAAATTGACGGCGCCTTTGTAATCTATGTACTATATGTTTTGATTTCTGCAACATTGCTGCAGATTGCTTGCGGATGGGTAGAACAGCGATCGTGCTGAGGATCAGACAGACCGCTACAATGTAGAAGGAGAAGGATACGCCAAAGCATAGAACCCGACTGCAGCAATATAGGCCTAGAGCAGCTTATTGCGAAAAATATGACTTTTTTTATAGGCTCCATCACCCGTTTGTGGCTTGTAGGGAATTCGCAACAGCAGCAAATAGATGAATAAAGCGACGCAGCAGAACAGCATTATCAGATAAAAGGTCTGCCAGCGCACGCCTTGCTTCAACAGGGTTCCCGTCACCTGCTGCATCGCCGTATTCCCGGTGCCATAGGAGAAATTGACAAAATTCATCAGCACAGCAGTTGAAGCTACGTTCATCGCCGGTCCTAACGTATTTACCCCCACATTGAACATTATTTACAGGTGACCAGCACAACCAAAGAGCCCATCGAGATAATAAAGCCGAGCGAGATGATGGATTTGTAGCCAATTTTCTCGATCAGAATCCCGCCGATATGCCGATATATTGAAAAAGCGCATACATTAACAGGCAAGCTGTTAATACATAACCAATCTGCGAATTGCTCACTCCGAAATCCTCTTTAAACAGAGGGAAGAAAATCCCCTTAAAGTTGTCGCTCATCGCCACAATAATATACATTAGCAGGAGCAATAGTACGATTGGCCAGTTTTTGTGCTGCGCTTGCGAAACCTCTTTCATGATTATCTCTCCTATTAAGCTGCAATGATGACGTTACTGACTAAAACTACAGGATATGGCGGAATGAGCAAAGGGTAAACTTCAGAATAGCTATGAGAATAAATTTGTAATTTTGAGCTATTAACTATATAATAGTAAGTGACGTATTTATAGTTATTGCTTTGTTATTGCGTTATGGTACAGAAGTATAAGCTTATACAACATTCAGGAGGTATATATCATGAGAATAGATATTTGGTCCGATTATGCATGTCCATTCTGTTATATAGGTAAAAGACGGCTTGAAAACGCGCTGAGTCAGTTTCCTAATCGTGACAAGGTAGAAGTGGTGTATCGCAGCTTCCAACTTGATCCTACCGCTGCTGTAAAGAGCGA
The DNA here is from genome assembly GCF_022369515.1 of Paenibacillus sp. 19GGS1-52. Classification (NCBI taxonomy): domain Bacteria; kingdom Bacillati; phylum Bacillota; class Bacilli; order Caryophanales; family Paenibacillaceae; genus Paenibacillus; species Paenibacillus sp. 19GGS1-52. The sequence goes on along the minus strand of NZ_CP059724.1, from coordinate 5,584,140 downwards.
TAAGGATATTCATGATTTGCTGGCCGTAAAATATGGAATGACCCGTGATAAGGCTAAGGCGATGAACGAACAGCTGGCTGAGCAGGCTAGAGGAGTGGGCTTGGATTTTCATTTTGATACGATGCAGTCTACTAACACCTTTGACAGCCATCGCTTGAGCCATTATGCCAGTTCGCAAGGGAAAGCGGCGGAAATGACAGAACGGCTGCTGCAGGCTTATTTTACGGAATCGCTGAATCTGGGTGAACGCTCTGTACTGGTATCTCTTGCTGCCGAGGTCGGCTTGGATCAGGCTGCTACTGCGGCGATGCTGGAATCCGAGGCTTACAAGGCTGAAGTAAATGCAGATATTGCCGAAGGCCAGCGGTTGAATATTACCGGTGTTCCTTTCTTTGTCTTTAATAATAAATATGCTGTTTCCGGCGCTCAGCCTGGTCCTGTATTCACTGAAGTACTAGATACCGTATGGGCTGAGGAGCAGAATGCTCCGGTTCTGCAAGTAGTCGGCACGGGCAAGTCCGAGGTCTCAACGGATGATGGCTGTTCTGACGGGTCTTGCAGTGTGTAACTTTTTCACATGACCTCAGATCCTATTTATACTCCCGATAAATGAGCCCGTACTTTTTAGATAAAGGGAATTTCTCCCTCTATATTTTATCAAAACCCCCTCTAATTCCTTTCGAATGGCTCATTTATGTACAAACGGACAAATTTAAAGGGATAAATTCCCTTTAATCTCTAAAATAGCTTGATTCCCTTATAATTAGGGGGAGAATTTCCTTCTATTTCGGTGTAGTGACCCTGCTACATTTGTTGGAAGTGGCTCTATGTGCGTTTTAACTAGTTACGCTTGGGTCAAGCGCTGATTATGGCGCCCAGCCTGATTTTTATTGCTAAAAAGGTTTATACACAAAAAGGCAGCCGCACTCCGGAAAAGTACCGGGGGGAGGCTGCCTTTACTGTACATGTTGAACTGGAAAACTTAGCAAAAGGCAAAAGTAACGGAAGGGAATTTTGGAACTGTAGGAGCGATAGCGACCGCCTGAAAGCTTTCCAAAGGAAAGCTCGCTTCGAAAGCATAGGCAGTCTCCGGATTTCATCCGCTAAAGCGGAATAAAATCAAGAAATCGGGAGACAACAGCGGCCGGAAGTCCAAACATTCACTGCAGTTACGATTAAAGCCGATTCAGCAAAATCTTAAGTTCAACTTATATAGCTGCTTTTTTAGCGGAATGAAGTCACAAAGCTCGTGAACAACGTCCGGACATCGAATTGATACTGGTTGATCGGCTCAATCGGCCGGTTCATGCCGAGCAGCGTGTAAACTGCCGTTCTTGCCGCCCTTACGGAGTATTCCTCGGTAAACACAACATCGTCGGGAATCTCACAATATTGGCTGATGAACGCCAGATTGGTAGAGCCTTCCGGAACAACCTTGGGTCTGTCACTGTTCAGTCTAGGCATGAATTGGGAGGTAATATAAGGCATCATACAAGGAATACAATTGGCGGAAGCCATAATCTCCTCTTTAGATTCTTCAAAATGAAGATGACCGATCAGCTCTTCCATAATTTCTTCCCCGGTACAATCGCTCATTCGCTTCTTGACGAAATCGCCGACCTTGTCCGGATACAGTCCGTAGCCCCAGAACACGGTCACATTCTCTGGCTGGTTGCGGAAATGTGGCTGGAAGGCCAAGACGATGGACATGAACCAACTGGAATCCTTGAAGGTTACCAAGGCGCCAGTACCGGCCCGGTTGCGCGAGAATTTCTCCATCAGATCGAAGAATTTGGAGTCCTGGAACGTTACGGTAAAAGACTCCCATTTGGATTCGTCTACATGGTCATCGAAGGAGGAAGGATTGCCTAGACCCGGCTTCTTGCTGGCGATATTTTCCCACAGTTTCCATGAGCTTCCCTTACCGTTTAATTGTGGCGCTTTGGTCATGGAACCAATACTAGAGCCTTCAGTCATGGAGCCATTTGTGACGATCACAAGGTCGCCTTCGTTGACTTCGATCACATCCGCTACCCCTTGGCGCAGCACATTCATCTTGGTAACAGTAATCCCATCACCATCTTTGAATTGCAGGTCGGTTACCGTACATTTTAAGGTGAAATCAATACCATGTGGTTCCAGATACTTGTGCATGGGCAGAATAATAGAATCGTATTGGTTATAAGGTGTGCGGGTTACGCCTTCCAGAGTTTGAATTCTTGGAAATTCATGCATAAAGCGGATCATATATCTTTTGAACTCGACCGCACTGTGCCAAGGCTGGAAGGCGAAGGTAGTCGCCCACATATACCAGAAATTAGTTTGGAAGAAATGCGGGCCGAACCAATCATTAATACGAGCTTTGCCCATTTTGTCTTCCGGTGTAATGATCAGCTTGCCCAGCGCCAGTCGGTCCGCCATATCGAAGCCCATGGACAAAACATCTTCTATTTCGCCTTTACGATTCACCAATCTGGCATTAGCATGAGTCGGGTTGGCATTATCGAATTCTATAATTTCTTCTCTAACCGATTTCTCCGGATGATCAATGGAAGGAATAGACTGCAGCAGCTCCCATAAATTCTCATAAGCCTCGTCATTGAGCATCCGGCCACCGCGAATGACATAACCTTGCTCGCCATTTCCAGAACCGTCGTTGCTGCCGCCGAGAATTTTCATTTCTTCAATGATGTGAATGTTCTGTCCCGGAAAGTCACAGTCTCTGACGAGGTATGCTGCACCCGCAAGTGATGCAATTCCGCCACCGACAAAATAAACCTGTTTATTACCGTACTCTTTTTTCACAACTGTCGCCTCCAAAGGGTATATTACTTGCTTGCTCTTCATGCTCTTAATGTAAACCTATGAGGACATGGAAGGTATAAGCAATACCGGAGCAGTGTAAGGTATTTAGTCATTTGGGGCAAAGTGTCTAGTTTTCGGTCAGTTTCCGCAAAAAAAGCCGCGTACCCCAAGGGTCACGACGGCTTATCTTCATATCTATGCAGCGCCTTGAGGAAGTTTCCCTCAATGAGCTCGCTGAGCTTCGCTATAATCTGCTTCGGCTGTTCCTTCATGCCATCTCTCAACCATTGGATCACGAGACCAGTAAAGGCCAGAGTATAGAAGTTGGCTATAAATCGTTTATCCTCGCTACTGACTGTCATATTGGAAGAAAGTTCGTTAATGACGCCCATGATCAGGTCATTCGTCACTTCATAAAGATAGGCATCCAGATGATTTCTGCCGAGGGAATCGAGGGTGTTGTAGCAGAAGGCTTTGTTGCTCTCAATATAACAGAAGATTCTATAGAAGCCGTCCGTCCACGTGCTATAGCTGCGATACTGGGCAATACTTTCCACAGCTTCGGTCTTATAAATCCAGCCCAGTAAATCAAAAATATCCTGAAAGTGATAATAAAAAGTCTGTCTATTCAACCCGCAATCATCTACAAGATGCTTGACTGATATTTTATTCAGTGGAATATGCTCCATCAGCGATTTCAAGGACTGGGCGAGCGCTTTTTTGGTCAGGAAGGAATTGGACAAAGGTACACCACCTCATCATTAGTCAGGATTTCCGCAGCCGTTTCATCAACCATTGAACGACTTCCGCCAATAAGCCGAGTGCAAATCCGCCCAGCATAAATATGGCGAAGGTGAGAAAGCCCGCAAGGTCCTCCCAGCCAGACATGTCCCTATAGGAATAGATGAACATAAGCCCCAGTCCGATAATAATCCCGCCCGTGGTAATCAGCCATAGCAGCCTTGCACCCAGCCAACCACAGCTGTTAAGAATCGTGGATATGACAAGGGATAATAGGGCGAAGCGCAGCAGAAAGGTCCCGTTTGCCGTCTGTCCGAGCAAGACGTACCGGTGCAGAATGAAGAGCAGCCATAGCAGTAAAGCATAACACGGTATCCAGAGGAACCAGCGCGAGCTTCTGGTAGGAGGCATGAATTCCATTAGTTGTTCACCCCTTCGATAGTTATAACGATTCTAACTCCTCTGCACTTTGCAGCAGATGCTTCAGCAGATTTGGAATATCTTCCATTTGTTCCTCAGTAATTTGCCGTTTGAATTTAAGCTCAATGCAATTATTATAAGTTTCACTGTCTTGACCATAAATAAAACTTAAGGATTGCACTGGCGTAAGCTCCGGCCCCCATATGGAACTCAGGATATTTTGGATAGCTAGGCATTCCGTTTCATCATCCTCTATTTCCATATAAAAGCGAAGCAGGAGATTACAACCTGGAGTTGTATCCGGCGTTTCCAGAATTTCGTCGCCCAAATCCTTGAGTGTTGAATGAAGTACAACTTCGGCTGTTACATTCCCGCCCTCGGTCAGTTGGAAGGAGAGACTAAATTCTCTGGACATGATAGCCAAATCCAAGAGATCTGTGCGATCCGTAACCATGAGCGTTCCTTCTAGATTATCTAGATCATAGATTTGATTCTCGAAAGCGGTTTTTATATTATCAAAGACAGTAGGATGGAACAATAGAGGCACCTTCTCAGTTTTGTTTCTCTTTATTGTACCATGACGTAAAAAGGAGTGAAAATGTTCCTGATACTGTAACTGTATGGATGAAATTTGGCCACCTGCGAAGAACTGATTTATTCTATAGTGAATGGATGTATCTTCTATATTAAACCAATGAAAGCGGGAGTGTAGCATGAGTTACAGCTATTTGTCACATTTAGAATGTCCACAATGCGGGGAGAACTACGGGGCAGACTCGATTCAACAGCTATGCGTCTGCGGTTCACCACTGCTGGTTCGTTATAAGCTTGACAATCTGAAGGAGGAATGGAGCCGTGAAGCCTTGCTGGGCCGGAAACCCGACTTATGGCGCTACCATGAGCTTCTCCCAGTGCTGGACAGCAATAACGTAGTGACTCTGGGTGAAGGAATGACGCCGTTGTTGGAGCTTCCGAGGCTGGGTGCCGATTATGGCATCACTACTTTATTAATGAAGGATGAAAGCCTTGTACCCAGCGGCAGCTTTAAAGCACGCGGCGCCGCGGTGGGGGTATCTAAAGCGAAAGAGCTGGGAGTAGAGAAACTGGCCATGCCAACCAACGGTAATGCTGGTGCTGCTTGGGCACTCTATTCAGCTAGGGCGGGTATTGAAGCTACCATTGTTATGCCACAGGATGCTCCCAAGATTACCCGCAGTGAAGTGGCTTTGGCCGGAGCGAAGTTGTATCTGGTAAACGGCTTGATTAGCGATGCTGGTAAAATCGTAGCCCAAGAGGTAGCGGACCAAAGACTATATGATGCATCTACCCTGAAAGAACCCTATCGTATTGAGGGCAAGAAGACGATGGGCATTGAAATTGTTGAACAGTTGGGCTGGAAAATGCCGGATGTTATTTTATATCCTACCGGTGGTGGAGTTGGACTTATTGGTATTTATAAAGCTTTGCAGGAGCTGCAGGAAATTGGCTGGGTGGAGGGCAAATTGCCAAGACTCGTCGCCGTGCAGGCCGAAGGCTGTGCGCCTATAGTCAAGGCTTGGCAAGAGAAGGCAGAACGGTCGGAGTTCTGGCCGGATTCCACTACCGTCGCTTTCGGGATCAACGTACCGAAGGCGCTCGGAGATTTTCTGGTGCTGAAGGCCATCTATGAGACGGATGGCGTGGCTATTGCTGTCTCTGACGATGAGATGAGCCTCGAACAAGCCCAAATAGCCCGCTTGGAAGGCTCATTTATTTGTCCGGAAGGCGCAGCAGCCTTTGCGGCGGCACGCAAGCTGGCGCATCAAGGCTGGATCAAAGAAGGCGAAACGGTCGTTGTGCTAAATACCGGTGCGGGCATCAAATATCCCGACACGGTACAGGTGAGCCCGCCGTTATTGGAGATTGGAGAATTTATTACAAAACGATAAGAAAAAGGCAGTTCAGGGAAAGTCCCTTGAACTGCCTTTTTCTTATCGTTAGTTTTTTGTGTGACTACTGCTGACTCTTTGGTGTTGCTGGCGCCGGCGTAGTTGAAGGAGCGGTATATTTCAAAAAGGTCTTGGGAATGGGACTTTCGAAGGTCAATAGCTTACCAGTCGTCGGATGAATAAACGAGAGCACACGGGCATGCAGTCCCAGCCGGCCAACTGTTTTGGTTTCCGCACCATATTTCTTATCGCCAGCGATCGGATGTCCAATATCCGCCATATGCACACGAATCTGGTTCTTGCGTCCTGTTTCCAGATGTACTTCTAACAAGGAGAAATGGCGGTTCATCTGAATCAGCTTATAGTGAGTGATCGCATGTTGTCCATCACCTTCATGAGGACTGGAATACATTTTGAGGGTGGAAGTTTCTTTTAGCCAAGAGCTGATCGTACCCTCGGGCCGTTTAACCGCACCCTCCACAAGCGCCACATAAGAGCGTTCTTTTACCGTTTCTTTCCAGTTGTTTTGCAGGGTCTGTTGAATAGCTTCACTTTTGGCAAACATCATTAACCCTGATGTATCCCGGTCTAGACGGTGCACGACAAAAATTCGGTTCTTGGAATTAGTGAGACGCACATGCTCCATAAGCTGGTAGTAAGCCGTCAATTCACTCTCCTCCGCAGTGGCGATGGACAGCAAACCTGCATCCTTCTGAATGACGATCAGATCATCATCTTCATGGACAATGGTGAGCCCAATCATTTCTTCTGCTTGAATTGGCTTCTCCTTATCAATAGCCACCGTTTGACCGGAGTGCAATTGGAGATTATGCTGTGTCACAACTTTACCATTCACCGACACTTGTCCACGCGAAAGAATGGATTTGATCGCATTTCGTCCATGACCAGTAATATGAGTCAGTAAAAAAGGCAGCAACTCAGAGGGCTCACTTACTATAAAGGGCTTAACCGGGGTTACTGTTTTGGCTTTGGACTTATCATTAAACTTGCTATTTCTAACACTTGATTTAGATTTAGACTGTGATTTTGTTGTGGAATCGGGCTTCGCGCCTCGTTTGGATGCTTCTTTAGGATTTCTTCTTGTATTCATGACTACATTCTCCGTCCTCTGATATTGTACTCCTCAATATACCATGGGTGGGGAAGAATTACTATGGAGAGGACCATAGGCCTTTAGAGTCTTTTTACATAAAAAAAAGCACGAAAATAATTACTAATAGGGAAAGTGCACTATAGATCCAGCCTACTACAGAAGCCGCCTTTTTTTCGCGGACCCATCCATTGACACTATAGATCTTACTGTCGATCGTTAGCAGTATAAGCCCGGAGAACAGAAGTACCATGGCCATATAACTGTATACATTGATCATATTTACGCTCCGTTCGATTCCTGTTACACCTAGGTAACAATACAGTAGACACCATTCTTTGGTCCGTTAGCGCCCTCGATTTACTCATTAGCGGTCTCACTATAAAGAGTTCCTCAGAACTCCATTATTTATGTAATTATTTATAAGGAGAAGCAGCTTCTATAGCTCCGGCGGTTGCTCATTGCTCCGTTGCCCGCTAAACTAAAGATAGAAACGCTTAAGGAGTTATGATAGAGATGAAGATGCAAGCCCCTACTATGGAACAGGCGCAGGCTGAACTGCAAAAATATTATGGCTATTCCGACTTCCGCGAGGGTCAGAAAAAGATAGTTGAGAGTCTGCTGGAAGGCCGAGATACGCTGGGCATTATGCCAACCGGAGGTGGGAAGTCGATCTGCTACCAGGTTCCGGCGCTGCTGCTGCCGGGCTTGACGCTTGTAATCTCACCGCTGATCTCGCTAATGAAGGATCAGGTGGACGCATTGACCACAGCCGGCATACCGGCAGCTTTTATTAATAGCACACTGAGCGGAAAGGAAGTCAACGAGCGGATTCGCGCCGCCCACCGGGGCGAGTTGAAGCTACTTTATGTTGCGCCAGAACGGCTGGAACTGGACTGGTTCCGTCTGGAAATGGCGGGACTATCTATTTCCTGTGTGGCTGTCGATGAAGCTCACTGCGTATCGCAATGGGGACATGATTTCCGCACGAGTTATCTTTCCGTTTCTCCGTTCGTGGAGGAATTGCCCAACCGGCCTATTCTGGCTGCATTTACCGCAACCGCAACGCCGGAGGTAATGGAGGATATGGTCCGCCTGCTGCGTTTGCGCAAGCCGAGTGTCTTCATGACTGGACTTGGACGGGACAATCTGGCGATGTCAGTGCTGCGAGGTGAGAATAAGCGGGAGTTCGTTATGGACTACGCGGCAACACATTCACATCAGCCAGGCATTATTTATGCCGCTACTCGCAAAGATGTAGATGATCTGCATCAAAGATTGCAGGCTGCTGGAATAGCAGTAGGCCGATATCATGCCGGAATGAACGATCAGGAACGGGCCGATAGTCAGGAAGGTTTCCTCTATGATGATATCAGGGTCATGGTGGCGACGAATGCGTTTGGCATGGGGATCGACAAGTCTAATGTACGTTACGTTATTCACTATAATATGCCGAAGAATATGGAGGCCTACGTTCAGGAAGCAGGACGTGCGGGTCGAGATGGAGAGACAAGTGAATGTATTCTGTTGTTCAGTGCGCAGGATATCATGACACAGAAGTTCCTGATTGAGCAGAACCCGCAAGACCCGGAGCGCAAAGCCAACGAATACCGCAAGCTTCAAGCGATGATTGATTACTGCTATACCACCCGATGTCTGCGTAATGCACATCTGGATTATTTCGGGGAAGAGCATGAGGACAAGCCTTGTGGGATTTGCAGCTCATGCACGGATGAGCGGGAATTGGTCGATATGACCGTAGATGCGCAAAAAATCTTCTCCTGCATTCACCGCATGCGGGAGCGCTACGGTGTGGCACTGGTAGCCTCGGTACTAAAGGGCTCCCGTAATCAGAAGGTGGTGCAGTATGGTTTCGACAAGCTGCCCACACATGGCATGATGTCCAGCAAGAGCGAGAAGGAGATTTCCGAGATCATCAATGTGCTGATCTCGGAAGGTTATCTGGCCTTGTCGGAAGGGCAATATCCAGTTGTGCGGCTGCAGCTCCCTGCTGCTGAAGTGCTGCGCGGCCAGCGTGAGGTTCTGCAGCGTGTGGCTCGGCCTTCCCGCACGGGAGCCTCCAGTTCGCGGGATCGCGGCCGTGGCCACGATCTGTCACCCTCAGCTGTTAATGAGACCGTATTCGAGCAGTTGCGCCTCATCCGGCGGGAGCTGGCAGGTCGGGAGCATGTGCCATCCTATATCATTTTTAATGATGCGACCTTACGTGAGATGAGTGTGATTTGCCCGCAGACAGAAAGTGAAATGCTGAGAGTGAAGGGTGTCGGGGAAGTGAAGTATCGCAAGTACGGCAAGGAATTCCTTGATTTTTTCCAAAATGAAATGTAAAGAAGGTCGCATAAGCATGAGAATCATCCTGGCTACATTAAATGCTAAATATATCCATACCTCGCTGGCGATCCGTCTCCTTAAGGCTTACAGTGAACATGAATTTAAGGATATTCTTTTGGCAGAGTACACCATCAAAGATCCCTTGATGAATATCGTGTCGGATTTGTTTCAGAAACGGCCGGATGTGATCGGCTTTTCCTGTTATATATGGAATATCGAGGAGACGGTCAAGCTGATCGGTATTCTCAAACAGGTTATGCCTGAAGTGAAGATTATTTTGGGTGGACCAGAGGTATCGTACGAGCCGCTATATTGGATGAAACGGGAATCCGGTATTGATTTTGTTGTTAACGGAGACGGGGAAGAAACCTTTCACCACTTGCTGCAGGAGCTGCGCGATGACCACAAATTCCACTTTGTATTTGGAGCTGCCTACCGTCAGGGGGAAGAGTTGATTGTTAATCCGCCGCGCCCCAAAAGTGATCTCAACACCTTACCTACGCCGCATCGCTTTGCCGATGATCTGCCGGATCTGGGCAAACGTATTGTATATTTTGAGACCAGCCGGGGTTGTCCCTTCAGTTGCTCCTTCTGTCTGTCTAGTATAGAGGTAGGCGTACGTTACTATGATATTGAACGTGTAAAGTCGGATCTGCTCTATTTGATTGAAAATGGCGCGAAGATCATTAAGTTTCTGGATCGCACCTTCAATATCAACCGTAGCTACGCCATGGAAATGTTCCAATTTCTAATCGATAACCACCAAGGATGTGTGTTTCAGTTCGAAATAACAGCCGATATTATGCGGCCGGAGGTCTTGGATTTTTTGTCCAATAATGCCCCGCCAGGAGTGTTTAGATTCGAAATTGGCGTGCAGTCCACCAATGACGAGACCAATGAATTGGTCAAACGCCGCCAGAACTTTACGAAGTTGTCCCGCACGGTGATGAAGATTAAGGAGAGCGGCAATATTGACCAGCATCTGGATTTGATTGCCGGACTGCCAATGGAGGATTATTCCACCTTCCGCAAAACCTTCAATGATGTTTTCGCCATGGAGCCGGAAGAGCTGCAACTGGGCTTCTTGAAGATGCTTCGTGGTACTGGGCTGCGGGCTCAGGCAGCAAAATATGACTATACCTACATGGAGCATGCACCCTATGAGATTCTGAGCAGCCATATGATGCCCTTCTCTGATATTATCCGCTTGAAGCGGCTGGAGGATGTGCTGGAGAAATACTGGAACAGTCATAGACTCGACCATACGGCCAAATATTTGATCCGCCATGTTTTCGAATCGCCCTTCGATTTCTTTCAGGAATTCGGAGATTATTGGGAAGAGCGGGGCTGGCAGAAGATCGGCCATCAGCTGGAGGATCTATTCACCCGCCTGCAGTCGTTCCTGATTGACCGGGGGACGCCGTACATGGAGGTTATAACAGGACTTATGAAGCTCGATTATTTCCTTGGACACAAATATAAGCCGCGTAAAATCTGGTGGGATTACACACTCGAGAAAGCGGATTGGTCGCTACATTTGAGGGAGATTGTCAGCCACCCGGAATTGATCTCGGCGAAACTGGCAGAGGCCAAGCTGAATGAACGGGAACTGCAAAAGGTTATTATGCTCGAGGTGCTGCCTTTTTCACTGGAGACGGTGCTGGAATCCATCAGCGGCATGAGGGCTGGAGCTGAGGCTCCAGCTTTCGTGGACACCCTTTCCGGCGGTGAGTTGGAAAGCGATAATGTCACAGCATTAGCAGGCAGCGAGGCGAATATCACGTTTGCGGCTGCGATGGTGGATGGTGTCTCTACAGCTGTAGCTGAAGCACCATCCAGCATAGTTGGAACCGGAAACACACTGCTCATCGTGCTATACCAGCAGGATGAGAGCCAGCGGGCGCAATATTATACGCTGCCGCTATAATACAGGGGGCCTTGGACGTGAAGGAACAGATTTTCCTATCCTTGTATGAAGAGCAATACAAGGAAAGGCTGATTGATATTTTTACTAAGAATGAAACGCTAATGTCTTTATTCCGAGAAGCGAGGTCATTAGGCCCACATCCCTATTACATTGGAGCAGGCTGTCTTGTGCAGACTGTATGGAATAAGCTAACGGAACGCCCACCGGAATATGGCATTGGTGATATAGACATCATCTATTATGATGAGGCTGATCTCAGCTACGATGCAGAAGATGCAATGATCACGAAGGGGGAAAAGATTTTTGCCGGGACTCCGTTTCCGGTGGACATTAAGAATCAAGCCCGAGTACATCTATGGTACCGTGAAAAATTCGGGATTGATCTTCAGCCTTATCGCTCTTTGGAGTCCGCAATTGACAAGTGGCCGACTACAGCCACTTGTCTTGGCGCGAGGTTAAATGATGATGACAGCTGGCACATATACGCTCCATTTGGCTTGGGAGATTTATTCGGCCTGATTGTCAGACCTAATAAAGTGCTCATAAACGAAAGCATATATTTCAGCAAAGCACAGAAATGGAAGAAGTTATGGCCAGAGTTGCAGATTGTTCCTTGGGGGGATTGACTGCGAACGTAAGGAAGTACAGTGATCCTACAAGGGCGAATATTCCTTAGCGTTAGGTGAGCTTTAGGAGTGTTTTTTAACAGCATTTTATGCCTCTAAATCGATGGATTCATGCCCTGAACATTAAATTAACAACAAATTATGCCGTTATTTTCCTACGAATTCAGGAAATCAGGGTCCAAAACCCGAATTAGAGGCAGAAATTCATGTTAAATAGCTTTCAAGAGCTACATGACTCATATTAGCAGCAGTAATTCATGTTAAATAATTCTACATGGGTTCGTCCTTGTAATTTAAAATTTTTGTAGGATATCATATCTTCTTCCTAGCCACAGCCAACATATGTGGACTCATCCCCAGTAAGCTCTCTTGGTCTTCGACAAGAGAGCTTATTTTGAGTAAGGCTTCTCTGCTCTGCTTATTCTCCCACTTTTCAGTAAAGGCAGGTACGATCCACACCGGACCTTCCACACCAATCGTGGCCAGATGCGTTAATCCACTCGCTTCAATTTCGTTTCGTAAATCTGCCGGAAGATGGAAAAATGCGCGTGAGATAAATTTAGGGTACTCTGCGGGCCGGATATGCTGGCCTTCTGTCAGCTCCATCTCGATCATTGTCATGAACGCGGCCTCATCGATTAGATTATTCTGACCACCAAATACGGATAGCCCCCACAGAGTAGAGCTAAACCGGGAAATTGCTGCGACGAGCAGTGTTCCACCTGGCTTAAGTAATCTTGTGGCTTCATGCAAAGCGGCTAGCCGCTCTTTTCGGTCTGGCAAATGGTAGAGAGGACCCATAAGGAGTACCAAGTCAGCGCTCTCATCAGCTCTTGCGATATGGCGTGCGTCAGCGACCTCGATGGTATGTATAGCCGGGATATCATTTGAGGCTTGTTGCTTTTGTGCGTAAAGAACAGCTTCAGGTGCTAGCTCAAACATATGGACCTCATGGCCCAAGGCCGCCAGCCATCTGGAATAAGCACCTGTTCCGCCACCGATATCGTAGATGACCGTTTTACTGGTTGGAAGATATCGGCTGATGATTTCCTTGCTTCGTTCCCATTCGATGACCCCGATCCCACGTTCCAATCGTCCCTGTTCTGCTCCAGCGTTATAGAAATCCAGAATTTGTTGCTTCTCGGTTTGGGTAATGTCCATAGTTGCACCATCTTCCTTATTGAGTAGCAGTCAACTGAATGGTTGAGCGCATATGTTGTGTTTCTGTAATAAAATGGGTTATGTTATAATAAGTATAAAAAGGAGCCTTGCGTGAGCATGGCCCCACGTACAACCACTGCTGAATGAGCAGCCGGTCGTTAGTTTTGCGGATGAGATAGACCGTTACCTTGCCGGGGCGGTCTATTTCTTTTTGATATAGGCAAGAAGCGCTAATATAAACATGCCGAATGCGAACATTAAAGCAATTGCATCACGTACCTCCATTTCTATCACCTCCCTATTAAGGGGATGACCGGGTACTCAAACATGCAGTGTTGTACAGTTAAATTATATCATATTGACTTTGTTAAAAAATGGATCATTAGTAGATTTGTAGCATATAAAAGAAAAGACAGGCATTCCGGAAAAGCTGAAATGGCCTGTCTTTAGCCTGCTTAGGAGGTTATTACACCCGCCGTTTGCGGTTTCTCTTCTGAGGGGAGATGTCGGGCGATCCAGTCAAGCACATCAACCGTGACTTGTTCCCGATTCACCTCATTCAGCATTTCGTGCCTGCCTTCTGGATAGAGCTTATGTTCCACATCCGAGATCCCATGCTCCTTGTATATCTTTACAAGACGCAGGACCCCCTGACCATTTGTGCTGACGGGGTCTTTTGCTCCGGAAAAAAGATATACAGGCTTGTCTGTACGTAATGTACGCAGAGATTTCCTCGAGTGGATATCACGTAGCAGCCGGAAGAAATCACGGAAAAAGCAGGTGGTGCAGATCGCACCACAAAAGGGATCGGCAATGTATTTATCTACTTCAGATTCATCACGACTTAGCCAATCAAACGCTGTTCTTATCGGGAGGAAGGCGCGGTTGTAACCACCGAATACGATGCCGTTTAGTAAAACACTGCGATGACGATTACCTTGGAGCCTTAACTGTATATCAGCCAGCGACTCGCCAAGCCGCAGCATGCTGCGTGGGCCGTTGGTCCCGCTGAGAATATAACCCGCATAGATCTCATTACCTTCTTCACACATCATCTTCTGGGCCAGAAAGGAACCCATGCTGTGTGCGAAGAGAAAAATGGGTCGTCCAACATGTCTGGAAAGGGCAATGGCGCAGAGCTGGAGCACATTGCGCCGCATCCAGTAGAAGCCGTTCTCTCCAGTATCGCCTAGCAGATCGACTTCACCCGCAGTTTGGCCATGGCCCCGGTGGTCATTGGCATATACTGCATAGCCATTCCCAGTTAATGCGGCCGCAAAGCGAGCGTAACGGGCAGCCGTTTCGCACATGCCATGAGAAATTTGCACAATTCCCCTGACGGGTGTTTCTATGTCCGGCAACCATTCATAGACATGAATGGTTACTCCTACGGGATCAGTCATAGTAAAGCTATTTTCCCTCATAGCCTTTCCTCCTGAAAGTTATGGCTTATGGTAAATACGAACGAAGCACGGTGGACTGGCCTTCGATCGAGTAGGAGCCTAGGCTTGAAGGCAATAAATAACATTCTCCTGCAGCATAGGGCTGGGAGCCGCCGTTCCATTTCAGATGTCCGCTGCCTTCGCAGATCACTAGAATGGTGAAGCTGTCTGGTGTAGTGGAAAGATCCCATTCTCCAAGCACGAGTCCCTTTTCCACAATAAAATAAGGTGAAGCTGCGAGCTGCAGCCACTCACCAGGAACCGCATTGTCGGTCTTCATCGAAGTAGCTCCTGCGCCTTCGTAAGCCGTAACGTTGAGGGAATCCTCGATATGAAGCTCACGCGGCTTGCCATCAAGGCCGGGACGGTCATAATCATAAATCCGATATGTAGTATCTGAGTTTTGTTGGATCTCCGCAACGACAACACCAGCACATAAGGCGTGAACGGTTCCGGCTGGGATGTAGAATGAGTCACCAGCGGAGACGGATACCTCCTGAAGGCTGTCCATTACAGTACCCTTCTCCAGTGCTTCCCTCAGGGTCTCACGGGTTACGCCTTCTTTGAGGCCGTAAATGATTTTGGCATCTGGTTTGGCGTCCAGCACATACCACATTTCTGTTTTGCCCAGTTCTCCTTGTGGCAATCCTTTATAGTCATCCGTAGGATGCACCTGGATGGATAGATTGTCATTGCAGTCCAACAGTTTGATCAGCAGCGGGAATCTTCCACCAGCTTCCGAAATTCCTTTGCTGCCGAACCATTCGTGGCCAAATTGCTCGCGAATTTGGTCCAGGCCTTGTCCAGCCAATTCTCCGTTAACTACGGAAGAGGTTCCGTTAGGATGATCGGCAATCATCCAACCTTCACCAATATGTCCTTCGGGCAAGTCCAGACCGAATTTCTCCAATGCTCGGCCTCCCCAGACACGTTCTTTAAATTCAGGTTGAAATTTCAAAGGATAAGGTAATGTCATTTTTACAACTTCCTTCCGTTTATCAAATTTAATTTAATGGTCCTTGCTTTTTTTCTTCTCTAGCGCCAAGCAATAAGGTGCATCGGCACGCTGCAACTGACGATAAATAATACTTTGCGCTACATGGATAGGAACGGCCGCCGCCCATGACTCTACGGCAGCGGCTTCCAATTCTCCTCCAGCGTGACCCGGATAAAGCACAGCTGTGATAATCCCCCCTGGACGAAGGAGCCTTAGCGCGGCTTCCAGAGCTTGAAGGGAGCTGTCTGGCTGAGTGATAATGCTCCTATCGGCGTCGCCTGCAGGCAGATAGCCAAGGTTGAACATCACGGCACCGACCGTTTCCGCCCAGTCAGTTGGAATAGCTTCCAGCATATCAGCGTGACTGCGTTGCAGCAAGGTCACTGAAGAGATTGCCAGAGGGGCTTCCTCTCTGGCAAGCCGAAGGCGCTCATTGGCCAGCCCAAGCGCAGCAGCCTGGATATCGAAGCCGTATACAGCCCCGCGTTTTCCGACTGTTTTTGCCAAAAAAAGCGTATCTGCACCCGTGCCTACGGTCGCATCAATCGCGCGATCACCGAGCGCTAGCCGCTCGGTGGTTAGTTTATGAGCATAGCTAAGAACGGACAAGAAGCCCATTAGCCTTTCCTCCAATACTTACCTTGCCAAGTATCACGGGCAAGCAGCTCATCGTCAATGGCATTGAGCACTTCCCATTTCTTGAGGCTCCACATGGGTCCAATCAGCATCTCTCGTGGGGCATCCCCGGTCAGGCGATGTACGATCATCTCTGGCGGCAGGATTTCCAGCGAATCAGCGATTAGCTTTACATATTCATCCCGTTCCATGAAACGCAGCAGTCCAGCTTCGTATTGCTTGACCATTGGGGTCTTGCTCATAAGATGCAGCAGATGGATCTTGATGCCCTGCACACCCATATTGGCTACGGCGGATACCGTATCCAGCATCATCTCATGCGTTTCCTGTGGAAGCCCGTGAATGATATGTGTACAGACCCGGATGCCGTGCCGCCGTAGCTTCGCAACAGCCTCTATATAGCATTGGGTATCATGAGCGCGGTTGATTAACTCCGAGGTGGAGTTGTGGATCGTCTGTAAGCCCATTTCTACCCAAAGGTAGGTGCGCTGATTAAGTTCTGCCAGATATTCAACAACATCATCCGGCAAGCAGTCTGGACGCGTAGCAATGGCTAGTCCAACAACACCTGGCTGCTGCAAAATAATTTCGTAATATTCTCTAAGCTCCTCTACAGGTGCGTAGGTGTTGGTGTAGGCTTGAAAGTAGCCAATATACTTAGCGTTTGGCCATTTCAGATGCTGTCTGTCTCGTATTTTATTAAATTGTGTAACAAGGTCGTCACGGCGGCTGCCAGCAAAATCACCGGAGCCTCTGGCACTGCAAAACGTGCAGCCTCCTTTAGCTATAGAACCGTCACGATTCGGACAGGTAAAACCTGCATCAAGCGATACTTTGAACACCTTCGTGTCCATTTCTTCGCGCATTTCGTAATTCCAGGTATGGAAACGTTTATCCCCCCATAATAGCGCAGAGGAAGTCTGTAAAAGGTTAGACATGGGTAGCTCCTTTCTGAATCCCATCTATTGTATCAAAAATCAGCGCATAGCGTAACATTTACTCCCTGAAACCCTGCTGAAAATAGGTCCTGAGAAAGGTGGATTCATCTTGTAAATGCTTACACATTATGTTATATTCAAAGTATCAAAAGCCACTGCAGCCAAAGGAAATTCATTCTTGAATTCATATTTTCGTGTCGTCCGGTCCATAATAATAACCGTGAGGTGATAACGATGAATTCTCAAACAGTAGTAGCCGAGGGAAACGGTTCGATTGAGGTGCTGTTAACTCCCGATGAAGCTCTTTCATTGACAGGTGTGGAATTTAATGGCAACCATAAGATTAAGATAGAAGCACAGCGCAAGATCCGCAGCGCATTCGAGAAGAAATTTGATTTTAATCCTCCAGCAAGGTAGACTATGGACTGTTGAAATAATGGACCCCAATTCCAAAATACAACAAGAAAGGAACTCTTCTGCCCGCCGTTTTGCGGTGTTGGCGGGAGAGTTTCTTTCTCTTTTTTACTTTTATCCCTTTACTTTTGGGAACAAGTTCGGCACAATATTGCAAGTGATAGTTATAGCATTAGAGATAAGCGGAGGAATACCATATGCGTTTACGTGGAAGAAAAGGAATACGTGAAAGTCTGGAAGGACAGACTGATTTGGTCATTCTTGACCCTCGCAGTCTTATGGGACGATGGTCTGAATTGTTTGGCAATGACCACCCGATCCATGTGGAGTTCGGAATGGGTAAGGGACAATTTATTAGCCAGATGAGCTTTAAATATCCTGATATTAACTTTATCGGAGTGGATATGTATGATGAGCTGGTCCGCAGAGCAGGTGAGAAGGCTAGAGCAGTATGGGAGCCAGCAGGGAAAGAGACACCGCCGAATCTGAAGCTGGCCCTCGCCAATATTAATTATGCAGAGGAAGTATTTGCTCCTGGAGAGCTTGAACGCATTTATCTTAATTTTAGCGATCCCTGGCCTAAGGGTAAGCATGCGCGCCGCCGGTTGACGCACCCGCGCTTTCTCGACAAATACCGCGGGCTGCTCAGTACTCTCGGCGAAATTCATCTGAAGACAGATTCAAGAAGTCTTTTCGAATTCTCCTTGAATGCTTTTGCTGATTACGGGCTGCAGATGAAGAACATTTCGCTAGACCTACATGCGGATGGCATTATTAACGAGGAACATGTCATGACCGAATACGAGACGAAGTTTACGGGTCGTGGGGTCAATATTCACCGTTGTGAGGCGATCGTGGGGGCAGAGGCGCTCGAACTCTATCAAGCCAATAGACTGGAGAAATACAGGCTATAGTTCGTGAAAAATGGCAGTCCAAGGTAGTTACTCCTTGACTGCCATTCTGTATTTCGGGCCCTGCAGCATTTTTTTCTAACAGGTTCTTATAGTTCAAGCATATCGATGATACTTTGCGCGCTTTGCAGTGGATGATAGCGGTCAATTACCTTAAGGTTGCTGTTACGTGTGTTCTGCACATCTTCATAGTTGTTTAACAGCCGCTTCATCCATTTGACGACAACATCTAGAGAGTCGATGGGCTCTCCGATTCCCGCGGCGGTAAAGTAGCGGCAGTTCTCTTCTTCCTGACCGGGCAGTGGATGATGGAATAACATGGGAATGCCTTTGGCTAGTCCTTCACTGCAAGTCATACCACCGGGCTTCGTGACCAGCAGATCGGATACTTCCATAAGTTTATCGATCTCGCGAGTGAAGCCGAGCAGTGAGATATGAGGATGGTTATATTGCGGGTCCTCTTTCATTTTGAGCAGGAGCTTTTCATTATTGCCAAGACAAAAGACGATTTGAATCTGTTCCCGCCAGCCAGCCAGAAAAGAATTAACGATTTCGTCGTTCATCATTCCCCAGCCACCGCCCATGACTAGAACAGTCGGCATATCATGCAGCTTGAACTTCTCCAGAATGTCCTTTCTTCCGGGATGTTCCCAGAAATTTGGGTGCACTGGAATACCGGTTACCTGAATGGCTGCGGCAGAAACACCACGCAGGCGCAGCTTGGATTTCACCTCTGGTGTGGATACCAGATACCGGTCAACTTCTCTACTGATCCAACTGGCATGCGCGTCATAATCGGTAATCACCGTCACGAGCGGAACTTTAAAGGCAGGGTCCAGCCGCTTCAGACGAGAAACTACTGCGCTCGGAATAAAATGTGTGCAGATAATAAGATCCGGCTTCAACTGTTTTACAATATTTTTGGTATGCGTATAAAAGATGCGATGCAAGGCAAGCGTTGTAAGACGATTGAATGATTTCTGATGACGGTATACGTAGCCCATCAGTCGGGGCTGAGTGGTAATGGTTTTACGGTATGCTGATACAATAAGTGGAGCCATCTTGGGATTTAAAAAATTCCCTAGCTCCAGCACCTTGGTTTGTACATTAGGCGATAATTTGCGCAGGCTGCTGGATAGCGCGTACGCTGCCTGAGTATGACCTGCGCCAAAGCCTTCTGATAGTAATAACACTCTTTTTTTGCGCAATGTTTAATTCACCTGTTCCCAAAGGTTTTCACGGTTGTAGCCGTAGGTCTCAGATCCATAATGCTAGTGTGCCTGCTGCCACACTGGTCCCTATGGCCGCACCCGCAATAACATCGGAAGGATAATGTAATCCGAGATAAATCCGGGAGAAACCAACAGTGCAGGCTAGCGGCAACAGAATAACGGTCAGGGCCGGATAAGCAGCCATATAAGGTACTGTAGCGGCAAATATAGCAGTGGTATGGCCGGAAGGAAAAGAATGATCCTTCAGCGGATTGTGGAACGTATGGGTGCCCGGAAGCGCCAGATACGGGCGCATGCGCGGATACAGCTTCTTGGCGACCGCAACGGGCAGGTGGCTGATAGCTAGAGCTACTAGCGCTTGCAGCGCTGTGTTTCTCAAAGGCTGAGGCGCAAATGCCCACAGGAGAACATTGATGCCAACTGCGCCTGTAGCTCCTCCCAGATGGGTGAGATAAAATAACCAGAAGTTCAAAAATCGATTGTGCATTCGTCCGTTAATCCATTGAAAAAGATGCCGCTCCCAGAGATGCAACTTCATGAATAAATGTCTCATATCTTGACCCTCCGTTAGTTCGGCTACAGATATTAGGCGCTCTTGCGACAATCCGTTTTTAGCATACAACTGTCTTCATCATACTTTTTTAGAGTGCTTCATTTCAAGAAAAAGCTCGACTTTGCTCGAAAGTTGCCACTTTTGACTTCCGGCACCCTTACGCCGTACAATGATTCAAGCAGGCCAAACAGGTTTAAAAGGATACAGAGAAATAAAGGGATTCCAAAAGATGATGAATCCGTACAGCCTTTTAAACATTATATAAATTTTCAGAAGCCTACCAACAATATGGGAATGCACTTGGTCTATTGTAAGGGATGCAACAAAAGGGTCAGTACTAAAACAGTTCAGAGAGAAAAAAAAGAACACAAAGATTGAAAAAGGGGGCATCAAAAGATCATGACAGACGCACTGTTTGTTACGCTCCAAGTGATCTTGGCGGCAATTGCAGTTTATCAATTTTCATTTTCGTTATTCGGACTGCACAAGAAAAAGAAAAAGGCGCATTTCAAGCCAGAAAAGTCTTTTGCTGTGTTGGTTGCGGCGCATAACGAAGAACAAGTCGTTGGCGCGTTAATGGAGAATCTGAAGCAATTGAATTATCCGGCTGACTTGTACGATGTATTTGTTATTTGCGATAATTGTACAGACGGAACGGCCCGAATTGTACGGGAGCACGGCATGAATGCTTGTGTTCGTACCAATTCGAATCTGCGAGGCAAAGGATATGCCATCGAGTGGATGCTCAAAGAACTATGGGGCATGGAGCGCCAGTATGATGGTGTTGTAATGTTCGATGCCGACAACCTGGCGCATACGGAATTCCTGCTGGAGATGAATAATGATCTCTGTTCAGGCGCAAGAGTTATCCAAGGATATATCGATACGAAGAATCCGGAAGATTCCTGGATTACTGCTGCTTACGGCGTTTCGTATTGGTATATTAACCGTTTATGGCAGCTGTCACGTCATAATCTGCAGATGGCCAACTTCCTTGGTGGAACCGGAATGTGCTTTGAGACCAAGCTTCTAAAGGAGATTGGCTGGGGAGCTACAAGCCTGGTTGAAGATCTGGAGTTCACGATGCGCAGTGCATCCAAGGGTATCTTCCCGAGGTTTAATTATGATGCCAAGGTATTCGATGAGAAGCCTTTGACGTTCAAGGCTTCATCCGTACAGCGCCTGCGCTGGATGCAGGGGCACTTTACGGTGGCTCGCCGCTATTTTTTCCCTTTGCTGTGGCAGAGTATTAAAGAGCGCAGCTTGACGAAGTTTGACCTTGCTCTGTATGGAGCAAATGTTTATATTGTATTATTGACCTTTCTGATGCCTGCGGTAATGTTCATTGATATAACAATGTTTAATGGACCTAATATCGCCAACATTTATGGACATCTACCTATATGGCTTAGTTATATAGCAGTTGGCGCTAATATCTTTACCTTCATCCTTGCAATGGCACTGGAGAAGGTCAAGTACAAAAAAGTATATTTCTATCTGTTGCTATTCCCTATTTACCTGATCTCCTGGTATCCAATCACGTTCTATGCGTTCTTTACGCAGAACAACAAGCAATGGAGCCACACCAAGCATACGCGTGTCGTAAGACTTGAAGAAGTTCAGAGTAAACAAGTATAATAAGTGTTGACACAATGTGTTCAGAGGTGTATAGTAATCAAGTGTCAAAAGCATAGAGATTGTAAGAAGAAGCACCGGCTTCTCACCTGCCTGGTCATTTGCCAGCTGGTTTGATCTCAATGATTTATGAATGTTAGAATTCATGAACGTTGATCAAATGGGGTGTCGGGAGTTACCGGCACCCCGTTTTTATGGAGAATTACAGCAAAGCGTTTAAGAAGATCCGGAGGTGGAGAGTTATCAGTAAGGAACATATGCTCAATGATGAAATTCGGGCCAAAGAGGTTCGGTTGGTTGGTGCAGAAGGTGAACAAATCGGAATTAAACCGATCCGCGAAGCGTTGCAAATGGCGATTGATCTTAATCTGGATTTAGTCAACGTTGCGCCACAGGCAAAACCGCCGGTATGCCGCATC
This sequence comes from Paenibacillus sp. 19GGS1-52, assembly GCF_022369515.1. Classification (NCBI taxonomy): domain Bacteria; kingdom Bacillati; phylum Bacillota; class Bacilli; order Caryophanales; family Paenibacillaceae; genus Paenibacillus; species Paenibacillus sp. 19GGS1-52. The sequence continues at coordinate 5,561,892 of NZ_CP059724.1, read as the reverse complement.
ATGGATTACGGCAAGTTCCGTTATGAAACACAGAAGAAAGAGAAGGAAGCACGCAAAAACCAGAAGATCGTTGATATCAAGGAAGTCTGGTTCCGTGCTAACATTGAGGAACATGATTATCAAACTAAATTCCGCAATGTACTTAAATTTCTGGGTGAAGGCGATAAAGTGAAGTGCTCCGTACGTTTCCGCGGACGTGAGATTACACATGCAAGTATCGGCCAGAAAATCTTAGAGCGTGTTAAGAACGAAGTGGCTGATATTACTGTTGTTGAGCGCCAACCTAAGCTAGAAGGCCGCAGCATGATTATGATTTTGGCTCCGAAAGCCCAATAAATATGGAGTCACTTGCCCAGCAAATTGACGCCGCATAATATTCAAGGAGGAAACACCATGCCTAAAATGAAAACACATAGCAGCCTTAAAGGCCGCTTCAAAATTACCGGAACTGGTAAAGTACTACGTTACAAAGCTCACAAGAATCACTTGCTGTCCCACAAATCGAAACGCGCTAAGCGTGTTCTGAATGGTAATCCAGTAATGGCCCCTGGGGATGTAAGACGTTTGAGACAAGGTTTGGCTAACTTAAAGAGATAATTATCACACATTTTTGGGAGGTTTATTAATATGGCAAGAGTTAAAGGCGGATTTGTAGTTCGTCGTAGACATAAAAAAGTATTGAAGCTGGCAAAGGGTTATTTCGGTTCCAAGCATCGCATTTTTAAAACTGCTAAAGAACAAGTAATGAAATCGATGGTTTATGCTTACCGTGACCGTCGTCAGACTAAACGTAACTTCCGCAGACTGTGGATTGTGCGTATTAACGCAGCAGCACGTTTGAACGGCTTGTCTTACAGCAAACTTGTATATGGCCTGAAATTGGCTGGTGTAGAAGTTAACCGTAAGATGCTGGCTGACTTGGCTGTAAATGATCTTAACGCATTCAACTCACTGGCTGTTGTAGCTAAAGAGAAGATTAACGCGTAAGAATCCTATAATATAACCGAAAAGCACCGCCTGCGGATTGCCCGTGCAGCGGTGCTTTTTTTTTGTGCGGTGTGAGGTCCATTATTGAGCCACACCAGGCAATATAGATCAAGGCTGGTTTATGTAATGCTGGCTAGCTTGCTAGCCTATTCCCAGTACTTGCTTGTATTCAGCTGAGAGGCTAATTTCTTGCTGCTTGTCCGTCTCACCTTACGCAGTTCAGAACGCTCGTTGGCTGACTCGCTGATTAGCTTCTCTTCGTCCGTCTCAGGTATGATGGCTGGGACAGGAGAAGGAGTGCCATCTTCCTCAACGGCCACAAAGGTTATAAAAGAGGTGGCAGCGACGGCACGCTCTCCGGTATATAGATTCTCCGAAATAACCTTTACGAATACTTCTATGCTTGTGTGCCCTGTCCAGGAGACGAAGGATTCGAAACAAACGGAATCTGTAGGTCTGATCGGCCGTAAGAAATCAACTGAATCAGAAGAAGCAGTCACAACGTTAGTTCGGCAATGGCGCATAGCAGAGATAGAAGCAACTTCATCAATAGTGCTCATAAGTTTGCCGCCAAATAAAGTCTTATGGTTATTTACATCATTTGGGAAGACTCGGCCAGTCTTAAATACGCGTGATTCACGGCAGTATTTGAAAGCAGGTTTTTCTTTTAATTTGTTGTCTTCGTTTAACATTCCGATAACTTCCTTTCAGTACAATTACTAAGCACTCATAATAATAGAAAACACTTCAGTGTGCAATAATATAAATGATATATATACGGCAGCAGAGGAATTTCGAGGTTTTCTAACACGTTTCCGACATGATAATAACATGCAATGTCATAGAAAGCGTTTTCTTGCAGAAAAATGCAAATTATTATTGACCTGAGGTCATTTATGCACTGGATTTTAGGCTTTTTTGCAGTTATAATTTGTTCTAATGGAATGTCCAAGCAGAACACAGAAGACATCCAATTCTTAAGGGGGATCACTATCGATGAAAAAGATTTTCAAGCTATCTCTTGTTACGATGCTGGCATTCACAGTTATTTTAACGGGTTGCGGAAACAACAACAACGCTAACACTGGCAATGCCGCAGAAGGAAATACTAATGCAGCAACTAATGCACCAACAGAAGCACCAACGGATGCTCCTAAGACTGATGTTAAAGTCGGCCTGGTTACTGACGTAGGCGGAGTTAACGACAAATCCTTTAACCAATCCGCTTGGGAAGCACTTGAAGCTCTTAAAACTGAAGCAGGTGTTGAAGTTAAATATCTGCAAAGTAAATCAAATGCTGATTACGAGCCGAACCTTAACCAATTTGTAAAAGATGGCTATAACCTGACTTGGGGTATTGGTTTTGACCTTGGGGATGCAGTTCTTAAAGTAGCTACTGAGAATCCTACTGCTAACTTGGCTATAATCGATAGCGTAGTAGATGCTCCAAACGTTGCATCTGTTACTTTCTCGGAGAATGAAGGTTCTTACTTGGTTGGTGTTGTTGCAGGTCTGACAACTAAGACTAACAAAGTAGGCTTCATTGGCGGTATGGAAAGCCCAGTTATCAAACGTTTTGAAGTAGGCTTCAAAGCTGGTGTTGCAGCTGTTAACCCATCTGCTGAAGTGAAGATCACTTATGCAGGTGCGTATGACAAGCCAGACACTGGTAAATCTTTGGCTGCTACATTGTATGATGATGGCGCAGATATCATTTTCCCAGCTGCTGGCGCAACAGGAAATGGCGTATTCAATGAAGCCAAATCCCGTAATAAAGCAGGCGGAACTAAAGTATGGGTTATCGGCGTAGACAAAGACCAATCTTTGGAATTCGGCGATGACGTTACTTTGACTTCAATGATCAAACATGTTGACGAAGCGGTTAAGAAAGTTTCCCAAGAAGTTGTCGATGGTACTTTCAAAGGTGGTACTACTACAGTACTGGGCTTGAAAGATAACGGTGTAGGTCTTCCGGAAACATCTAAAGCTAATGTATCTGCTGACATTCTGGCAAAAGTTGAAGAATATAAAGCACAAATCATTGCTGGAACAATCACAGTTCCTTCCGAGTAATATCGCCTCAACTATTTTCTTGCATTACAAATAATGAACAAGGAACAAGGCCGGTTTAGTGCTGGCCTTGTTCCTTGTTAAAGTACTGGCATAAGTATGGCATAGCGCTACCGTCCCGCAAGGGGCGGTACAGCCGTGTCTACATGGTAATATATTCTGTGATGAGGGTGATTCCATGAGTGCTGCGGCTCCTGTCGTAGAGTTGAAGCAAATCACAAAACGCTTTCCCGGTATTATCGCCAACGACTCCATTAGTCTGACTTTGGAGAAGGGGGAGATACATGCGCTGCTTGGTGAGAACGGGGCAGGCAAATCTACCTTGATGAATATCGTATTCGGACTTTACCAGCCCGATGAAGGCAGCATCGAAATCGATGGGAAACCAGTTATTATTGATAATCCCAACAAAGCAATTGAGCTTGGCATTGGTATGGTTCATCAGCATTTCAAGCTTGTTGATCCGTTTACGGTAACTGAAAATATTGTCCTTGGCATGGAACCAAAGAAAGGTCTTAAAATCGACTATAAATCCGCTGCGGAGCAGGTTCGCAAGCTATCGGAGCAGTACGGCCTTCAAGTCAATCCGAATGCCAAAATCCATGACATTTCGGTGGGCATGCAGCAACGGGTAGAAATTATGAAAACCCTATACCGCGGAGCGGATATACTTATATTCGACGAGCCGACTGCTGTGTTAACGCCGCAGGAAATTATCGAACTGATGGCTATTATGAAGCGGCTCGTTGCAGAGGGCAAATCTATTATTCTGATCACACATAAGCTGAAAGAAATTATGCAGATTTCCGATCGGGTTACCATCATTCGCCGTGGGAAAGTTATCGATACGGTTAAAACCTCGGAGACCAATCCCAATGAACTGGCAGAGAAAATGGTCGGACGTGATGTTACGTTCAAGGTGGAGAAAAAACCACCAACTGTTGGACAAGCCGTTCTGAAGCTTATAGATGTCAGCAGTAAGAACAAAGATGGTGTCTCGGTGCTGAATGGGTTGAGCTTTGAAGTTAAAGCAGGGGAAATATTAGGCGTCGCTGGTGTGGATGGAAATGGACAAAGTGAACTGATTCAGGCCATAACGGGACTGCGCAAAATTGATTCCGGCTCTATTAATATGTCTGGGACAGAAATTTCTAATTTATCTCCTCGTAAAATTACGGAGATGAATGTTTCCCATATTCCTGAGGATCGCCATAAGCACGGTCTAGTACTTGATTTCACTGTGAGTGAGAACATGGTACTGGAAACATATTATAAAAGTCCGTATAACAAAAATGGTTTTCTTAACAATGAAGTCATCAATCAATATGCAGAGGGACTAGTCAAGAAATTCGACGTTCGCACAGCCTCTATTGAGAACAAAGCCCGTTCATTGTCAGGCGGTAATCAACAGAAAGCGATTATTGCGCGGGAAATAGACAAAAATCCGACATTGCTGATTGCGGCCCAGCCTACACGGGGTCTTGATGTGGGGGCCATTGAATTCGTCCAGAAGCAGTTGATTGAACAACGTGATAAAGGCAAAGCAGTGCTGCTCATTTCATTTGAGTTGGATGAGATTATGAACGTATCCGACAGAATTGTCGTTATTTATGAAGGACAAATTGTTGGTGAAGTATTCCCGCAGGATACGAACGATCAAGAGCTAGGACTTATGATGGCAGGCAGCTTGAAGCGGGGAGGTAATGCGGGTGTATAGACTTAAAAAGATATTTACCACGGATAGTTATATTGTCCCCTTAGTCGCAATTGTATTGGGTTTCCTCGTTGGGGCTATTGTTATGCTGGTTGGCGGATATGATCCAATCGCTGCTTATGCTGCCCTATTTAAACGTGTATTTGGCAGCCCTTATGATTTCGGAGAAGCTGTTCGTGAGATGACTCCGTTAATGCTAACGGGTCTGGCTGTAGCTTTTGCATTTCGTTCCGGCATGTTCAATATTGGTGCGGACGGCCAAGTCATGATTGGTATGACCGCAGCAACCGTTGTGGGCATCAAGCTGGCTTTCCTGCCTTCATTCCTTCTGGTTCCACTTGCAGTCATTGCAGCGGGTTTATGCGGGGGTCTATGGGCTGGATTTGCAGGTTACCTAAAGGCTAAACGCGGGATTAATGAAGTTATCACAACAATTATGATGAACTGGATTGCGCTCTTTTTGGCCAATTATATCGTAAGAACGTTTCTACTGCTTCCGGGTCAGAATCGCTCCGAGAATATCCCAGCTTCACTATCTATGACCTTCCTGAACTCGACCTTCGATAATGCCCGTTTGCACTGGGGTACATTAATTGCCATTGCTGCAGCTATCTTCTTCTATATATTCTTATGGAAGACCAAGCAGGGTTACGAAATGCGGGCAGTGGGTTTGAATCCGCATGCTGCTGAGTATGCTGGAATGAATGTTGGCCGTAATATTGTGAAGGCAATGTTCATTAGTGGTGTTTTTGCAGGTCTGGCAGGGGCAGGAGAGGTATTGGGCGTATTCCATTATCAATCTGTTTTTGCAGCATCTCCGGGTTATGGTTTTGACGGTATTGCTGTTGCTCTATTGGGTTTAACTCATCCACTAGGAGTTATTCTGGCTGCGATCCTCTATGGTACGTTGACCTATGGTTCGGCAGGCATGAGCTTCGGTGCTGATGTACCACCTGAGCTTATCCGCATCGTTATAGGTTCCATCATATTCTTTATTGCAGCACAAGGTATTGTACGTTGGGTGCTCAAACCGTTTTACTTCAAGCGCAAGAAAGAGAAGGTGTTATAGATGGATGTTCTAGGCCAATTGCTGAATACTACGCTTGTATTTTCCACGGCGCTTATTTTTGCCGCACTCGGCGGCATCTTCTCTGAACGCTCCGGTGTTGTAAACATCGGACTTGAAGGCTTGATGATGTTTGGTGCTTTTGCAGCTGCAGTGGGTGGCTATTACGCTCAAGATGCAGGGATGGGGGCTTGGGCTCCTTGGATTGGTGTCCTATGCGCTATGGCTGTAGGTGTGCTCGGCTCATTGATTCACGCCGTTGCGTCCATCACCTTCAAAGCTGACCAGACAATCAGTGGCACGGTCATTAACTTTTTAGCTGCAGGCAGTACGCTTTATATGGTCAAGCTGTTATTTGATGGTGCAGGCGAAACTCCGCTGATCGATGGCTTCAGCAAAATCTCAGTCCCATGGCTCTCTAAAATTCCAATCATCGGCGAAGGGATTTTTGATTCCTATCCTACAACCTACTTGGCAATTGTGCTGGTATTAGTTATTTATTTTGTTCTGTTCAAGACACCTTTTGGTCTGCGTCTACGCGCTGTCGGCGAACATCCAAGTGCTGCAGATACGCTGGGTGTCAATGTTAATCGGATGAGATATATTGGCGTAATGCTGAGTGGTATGCTTGCTGGAATGGGCGGAGCCACGATCACTTTAACGACTACAAGCACCTTTGCACACAATACTATTTCAGGTCAGGGATTTATTGCGATCGCAGCGATGATATTTGGTAAATGGAATCCGCTTGGTGCCTTTGCTGCAGCAGTCTTTTTCGGTTTCTCCCAAGCTATCCGTAATTATGTCCAATTGTTTGAATGGTCCAAAAATATACCACAGGAATTCATCTTCATGATTCCTTATGTGTTGACCATTATCGTGCTTGTAAGTGCTGTAGGACGCTCCTCGGCTCCAAGTGCATTGGGCCAGCCTTACGATCCTGGTAAGCGCTAGTCCAGATTATCTTTTTTATGAAAATCATGTTTTCGAAAGCCGCTTTTCCGGTCTTTTTCCGGGGATGCGGCTTTTATTTGTGTTATCACAAAAAGTGGGCTGATGAACAGGCCAAAGGCTTTTCCAATGAATAGACTGTTTTGAAGAGGAAGATATGCTGTTAAGTAAATCTTATAGGAGGGATATTATGACACAAGCGGTGACGAAGAAGCAGGTCATGAAGCTGGTGGGAAAAAATATTGTTGCGATAAAAAAAGACGGCACGAGGGTAACAGGAAAACTGCTGCGGATTTCTGGAAACCGCCTTATTTTACAACGTACAAATGGTAAAAGAGTGCAAACGAAAGCAATCATTCCACTAGTGCTATTTGATTTGCTGGCTGTGGGCACTGCACCATATGCTTATGGTGGCGGCTATGGTTATGGCGGAGTACCATACGGTGGCGGTTACGGTTATGGTGGAGTACCATACGGTGGCGGTCATGGCTATGGCGGAGCACCCTACCCTCCATATGGATTCTTTTAAGAAATAAATAGAGCTTTTGCATTCAAGAGAAACGTTTCTCCAGTTCGTAACAAAAGTTTTGTGGTTGATAACGGGCTACGATGTAGCCCAATTTTTGATAAAAGACAAGACCAGCCGTATTGCCTATATCAACGGCTACCTTAGCCCGCTGACATCCGCGTGATAGTGCAAACCGCTCAGCTCGGACCATGAGCAGATTTCCCCAGCGCTTGCGACGAGCTGCGGGTGCTATGGCCAGCATATCGATGTAGAGCAGATCACCATGCAGCATAAAGTGGACAAACCCCAGTGGATCGCTTTCATAGTCGGGACAAGCTACCAAGGTGACTCCGTGACCCATACGCCGAGGTAAATCTTTTCGGACCTGACTGATCACGGAATGTGGCAGATGAGACAAGGGTACAAGCTGACTCTCGATTAAATCGAGGATAACTGCATCGTCCTGTTTGGGTCTACGAAAACGGATCATAAAGCGCCCCCTTTCCACGCATTGTCGTACATCATATGTTGACGAAGAGCTGGGCGTTCCAGACCCCATAGAATAAGTAGTTGTGACGATTTTTAAAATATGGGTATTGACTAACCGTGTGAGGAATCATATAATGTGTCTAAACATTTTATCGATCATACATGTATCAGCTATGAAGAGGACGAAGTTTTAAGGGCTCTTTTGATCAGAGAGTGAGAGGATTTGCTGCAACCTCCACCAAAACCCCTTATATACGAGCTCACCTCGGAGCTGTTTCCCTGAAAGGTCCACTGGCTAGAGTGGTGGAATTATTAGGGGGAATCGTTTAGTCCGCGTTAGGGACTTCAGGTTACAGAGATTTGGGCCCAGCCTACATCGATGGATTTTTGTATACCTGATAAGGCGTTGCATCGTGAGATGTAATGCAAACATGGGTGGTACCACGGAAGATCAACCTTTCGTCCCTCACGCGCTAAGTCTGTGCGTGGGAGGCGAAAGGTTTTTTTGTTGTCAAGAAAGTCCATTCATTCACCTGATGTATAAAAGACGGCTCGTCGTTTGCATAATGAATGTTAAATATCAGAGGAGGAATTTGGATGAGCGCGCAGATACCGGAAGTGCGGTCTACAGAGGAATTACGTGAGAAATGGAATAAGCCAGAGGTGATTTCTGGGTCGGAGATTCTGCTTCGCAGTCTTGTACTGGAAGGAGTAGACACTGTATTCGGATATCCTGGTGGGGCTGTATTGTATATCTATGATGCTCTGCATGGTTTCACGGATTTCAAACATATTTTGACACGTCACGAGCAGGGGGCAATTCATGCCGCTGATGGTTACGCTAGAGCGAGTGGAAAAGCGGGTGTCTGTATAGCGACCTCAGGACCAGGGGCAACAAATCTGGTTACGGGTATTGCTACGGCTTTTATGGACTCTGTTCCGCTGGTTGTGATTACAGGTAACGTGTTCTCCTCTTTGATTGGAACAGATGCTTTTCAGGAAGCGGATATTACGGGTATAACAATGCCGATTACGAAGCATAGCTACTTGGTACGGGATGTAGAGGATCTGCCGCGTGTCATTCATGAAGCATTCCATATTGCTAATACAGGCCGCAAAGGACCGGTACTTGTCGATATTCCGAAGGATGTCTCTGCAGCAAAGACATTATTTACTCCAGTAACAACGGTTAATCTGCGTGGTTATAATCCGCGTACTGTTCCGAACAAGCTGCAGCTTGATAAGCTTGTGCGTGCGATCGCTGTTGCTGAACGTCCGATTATAATAGCAGGCGGCGGGGTTATCTACTCCGGAGCGCATGAAGCAATGTTCGAGTTCGTGAAAAAAACGGAGATCCCGATTACGACTACTTTGCTAGGCCTTGGGTGTTTCCCGAGTGCAGAGGATTTGTGGATGGGAATGCCGGGCATGCATGGTACCTATACCGCCAATAATGCCATTCAGCAATGCGATTTGCTGATTAATATCGGAGCCCGGTTTGATGACCGTGTTACCGGCAAGCTGGACGGATTTGCACCTAAAGCCAAGATTGTTCATATCGACATCGATCCGGCTGAAATTGGCAAGAACGTATCGCCTGATATTCCGATTGTTGGCGATGTGAAGACCGTACTGGAAATGCTGAATCCTGAGGTTGGCCGCGCAACGAAAGCGGATGCCTGGAGAAAGACAATTGCTCAGTGGAAGCAGGATCAACCACTGCGTTATAAGGATTCAGAGACGGAGCTTAAACCGCAATGGGTTATTGAGATGATCAATGAAACCACTAAAGGGGAAGCAATCGTTACTACAGATGTAGGACAACATCAGATGTGGGCCGCGCAGTATTATAAATTTAATAAACCGCGCTCCTGGATTACCTCGGGTGGTTTGGGTACGATGGGCTTCGGATTTCCGTCAGCAATCGGTGCACAGATGGCCTTTCCCGAACGGTTGGTAGTATCGATTAATGGTGACGGCGGCATGCAGATGTGTTCGCAAGAGCTCGCTATTTGTGCTATTAATAATATACCGGTCAAAATAGTTGTTATTAACAATCAGGTGCTTGGCATGGTTCGTCAGTGGCAGAATCTCATCTATGAGAAGCGCTACAGCTATACTGACCTAGGAGGCAGCCCGGATTTTGTGAAGCTGGCTGAAGCCTATGGAGTGAAGGGCCTTCGGGCCACGAATAAAGCGGAAGCAAATGCAGCATGGCAGGAAGCACTGGAAACACCAGGTCCAGTATTGGTGGAGTTCGTTGTTCCCAAAGACGAGAATGTCTACCCGATGGTAACTCAGGGTTCGACCATCGATAATATGCTGATGGGAGATGAATAACAGTGATGAAACATACGATTGCTGTGCTTGTAAATGATCAGCCAGGTGTACTGCAGCGGGTATCGGGCTTGTTTGGACGCCGGGGCTTTAATATTGAGAGCATCACGGTGGGACAGTCTGAAGAGGTAGGTTTATCCCGAATGGTTATTGTGACTCTAGGAGACCAAAGCACACTAGAACAGATCGAGAAACAGCTGTATAAATTGATTGATGTTATAAAGGTAGTCGATCTTGGTTCGAGACCTATGGTTGCTCGCGAGCTTGCTCTGATTAAAGTGAAGTCAGAGCCAGCAGAGCGGCCGGAAATTATGGGGGTAATCGAAACCTTCCGAGCTTCGGTTGTTGATATCGGCAGTACAAGCCTGCTGGTTCAGGCCGTAGGAGATACTCAGAAAATAGACGCGATGATTGAACTGCTTAAGCCTTATGGAATTAAGGAGCTCTCGCGTACCGGTGTTACAGCGATGATTCGGGGTAATGGTTAACATTTTATTTTACGGCTTTAGCGAATTGCTGCTTTTTGGCATTACATTGGTTAGTTGATGAACGGAAATTCCCGCCTAAAGAGCGGGAGCTTGAAGAGCCGCTTGCGAATTCTGTCTGTCTAGCGCTCTTGAAGCACCCGCTCTTTATGATGGGTCCCAAATTAAAGGAGGATTTTGACAATGGCAGTGACAACGTACTATGAACAGGATGCAGAGCTCAGTGTATTGAAAGGCAAGACGATCGCGGTAATCGGGTACGGTAGCCAAGGACATGCTCAAGCGCAAAACCTGCGTGACAGTGGTCTTCAGGTTGTCATCGGCTTGCGTGAAGGTAAATCTTTTGACACGGCCAAGAATGACGGTTTCGAAGTACTCTCAGTAGCTGAAGCAGTATCACGTGCAGATGTAGTGCAAATTTTGCTGCCAGATGAAACACAGGCCTCTGTGTATAAGAATGATATCGCACCAAATCTTAAAAGTGGAGCAGCTCTTATGTTCTCCCACGGCTTTAACGTACATTTTGGTCAAATCGTTGCCCCAGAAGGTTCTGATGTGCTGCTGATTGCACCAAAATCACCGGGTCACATGGTTCGTCGCACTTATGTAGAGGGCTTTGGCGTTCCTGGTTTGATTGCTATTGAGCAGGATGCAACTGGCAAAGCGAAAGAAATCGGTCTTGCTTATGCAAAAGGGATTGGTTGTACCCGTGCAGGCGTTATCGCAACTTCCTTCCGTGAAGAAACCGAAACAGATTTGTTCGGTGAGCAGGCCGTTCTGTGTGGCGGTGTGTCTGAATTGATCAAAGCAGGTTTTGAGACATTGACTGAAGCCGGATATGCTCCAGAAATGGCTTACTTCGAATGTTTGCATGAAATGAAGCTAATCGTTGACCTTGTATACGAAGGTGGCTTGGCTACGATGCGTGATTCCATCAGTAATACAGCTGAATATGGCGACTATGTATCTGGTCCACGCGTAATCACAAGTGAAACTAAAAAAGCGATGAAAGCCGTGCTTACCGATATTCAACAAGGTAAATTCGCTCGTGACTTTATCCTTGAGAACCAATCAGGACGTGCCTTCCTGACGGCTACACGCCGTAACGAAGCTCTTCATCCGGTAGAAGTAGTTGGCGGACAATTGCGTGAAATGATGCATTGGATCAAGAAGTAATAACATATATTTAAGATAAAGATCAAACCTATATTGTAATTTTCAGATGCGGCCGTACATATGCGAGCCGCATTTGAAGGTTCTAGCACAATCTCTAGGAGGTGCTCAGCATGCGCAAAATATATGTGTTCGATACGACGCTGCGTGACGGAGAGCAGTCGCCGGGTGTGAACCTTAACACGCGTGAAAAGGTAGAAATCGCTTATCAGCTGGAAAAGCTGGGGATTGACCGGATGGAAGCAGGTTTCCCTGCTGCCTCACCGGGCGATCTGGCCGCAGTAAACGCGGTAGCCAGAGCGGTGAAAAAAGTTACAGTAATCGGCCTTTCCCGCTCAAGAGAGGGAGATATCGATGCTGTAAGAGAAGCGTTGCAAGGAGCAGAAGACCCTTGTATTCATATTTTCCTGGCTACTTCACCTATTCACCGGCTGCACAAGCTGCGGATGGATAAGGCTCAGGTGCTGGAAACCGCACAAGCATCGATACGTTATGCCAAAAAGTATTTTTCCAAGCTGGAATTTTCTTTGGAGGATGCCGGCCGTACGGAGCTGGATTTCATGGCTGAAATGGTTGGAATGGCTATTCGTGAAGGCGCTAACGTTGTGAATATTCCGGATACTGTCGGTTATTTGAACCCTGCCGAATATGGAGCGATTTTTAAATATCTGAAGGAAAATGTGCCTGACATCGAACGGGTGCAGCTTAGTGCACACTGTCATAATGATCTCGGAATGGCAACGGCGAATACACTCGCTGCTATTCAGAACGGTGCGGATCAGATCGAAGGAACCATCAACGGAATCGGTGAACGTGCCGGCAACACAGCCATTGAAGAGGTGGCGATGGCACTGGAGACTCGCAATGAATTTTTCGGGGCAAAAACTTCCCTTGTGCTGTCCGAAATCTCCCGCACAAGCCGTTTGGTGAGTAAGCTCACCGGGATGGTGGTTCCTGGCAATAAGGCGATTGTAGGCGCAAATGCTTTTGCCCATGAATCGGGTATTCATCAGGATGGTATGCTTAAAGAGAAGACCACTTACGAAATTATGACTCCTGAAACGATCGGACTTAAAGAGAGTAAGTTGGTACTAGGCAAGCACTCCGGGCGCCATGCTTTCCGCGATAAGATAAGTGATCTGGGCTACGATGTGTCTGAAGAAGAGCTGAATGCGGCATTCGGTAAGTTCAAAGATCTGGCAGACAAGAAAAAAGAAGTATCTGACGAGGATATTCTGGCGCTGATTGAAGAGAAACTGATTGATACGCCGGAAGTATTCAGTTTACAGACCATCTATGTCACTTATGGCAATGAAGCGACACCAACGGCCAAGGTTATTATTAACGGACCGGAATCGCAGCCCATTGTTGCTGTTGCTGAGGGTAACGGATCGGTTGATGCGATCTACAATGCTATTGATAAGGCTACCGGAGAGGAAGTTACCCTCGGAGACTACTCGATCAAAGCCGTCAGCCGCGGCAAGGACGCACAGGGTGAAGTTCATGTTGTACTGTCGCAGGGAGATGTTGCCGCACAGGGCCGTGGACTGAGCACCGATATTCTGGAGGCGAGTGCCAGAGCCTATCTGAATGCACTAAATAAGCTGCTGGAGAAACGTAAAACCTATACCCAGCGCGATCATGCTAGCCTCTAAGCCGGTATAGATTGTTTATATTCCTAGAGCTGTCCTTACAATAGATGAATTCTATTTAGGGGCAGCTCTATTTGCTATGTCTATTTACGATTCTATTTGCCATAATAAATACAGATTACAACAAATTAGAAGCTGTCTTCAGCTATTCATAAATAATTTAAGTGGGTTGCAGGGGATTTCGCTTAACCGGCGTCTAACTTTATGTAGCTGGAGGAGGGGAGAAAACTGGAAGAGGCGGAGTTGATTTCAGCTGTGCTAAGCGGTCAGCATCAGGCTTTTGGGCCTTTGGTGACGCGCTATCAGGGCATGGTGTATAGAGTATGCATTAAGATTACTGGAGAAGCCGAGTCGGCTAAGGACATGGCCCAGGAGGTTTTTATTAAAGCCTATAAAGCCCTCCCCTCTTTCCGGGGGCAATCCTCTTTCTCCACCTGGCTGTATCGGATAGCTTATCGAACCTGCTTAGACTGGAAACGGGCGAATGACAGGGAATGGAAGCACCGCAGCACGGCAGATTATACAGAGAATGATTGGGTAACGTCGCAAACGCCTGAACATGTGGTACTTCGTAAAGAGGCATCCGCTGAACTAGGCGAGAATCTAAACAGTCTTGCCGAACCGTACCGGTCGGTCGTGCAGCTGTATTATTTTCAGCGGAATTCCTATCAGGAAATTGCCGAGCAAAAGGGGATTTCAGTCAAAACCGTTGAATCACAGCTATATCGCGCCAGACAGATGATGCGTGGGAAAGGGGAGGAATGGCGATGAATTGTGCAATAGTGAAAGAATGGATGCCACATTATATCGAAGGTTTACTGTCTTCTGAGATGGAGCAGAGTATCCAACTGCACATAGAATCCTGTCCTAACTGTGCTCAGTGGCTGGAGGAAGCCCGTGAACTGTCAGCTTTATGGGTGGAAATGGATTCTAATCAGGATCAATTGGAGCTTATGGACTTTCCCGATCTGACGGCTGGTGTAATGGCGCAAATTGATCTGCTGGAGAATGGGCGAAGAGAGCGTACCGTTAAAGCGACGATGGCAAGACGCCGTTCTGCCCCCAGAACTTCATGGATACACTATGGCGTTGCGGCTTGTCTGACTTTTTTGTTAATGCAGTTTGGTGTGTTTGAGCATTTGGCATATGGGATTACGGAAATCAACGGTCAGATGTCGAGTTCGGTCACTGCGTTGTTTGGTCCTCAAGGGAAATAAAACAGATATTCAAAATAGAGAAGCACATGCTTTCGAAGTAGTTTTGTACGAAGTAATATCAGTGAAGCAAATGCTTACAAAACTTTTAGGAGGGTATTTTATGATCAAGAAGAAGCGCTGGCTTACCTTTATGCTGGCTATGATGCCAGGAGTAGGCCATTTGTACTTAGGATTCAAAAAACAGGGGATGCAGTTTATGATCGGGGCATTTGTGTGCATTATTTTTATTCCGTCCATGCCCATGGTCTTTCCCTTTGCACTAGCCGCTCTGTGGTTTTATCAATTGTTTGATGCGCTACAAAAAGCGACCTGGATGAAATTATCTGCGGAGGAGCATGAGCGGATGATGTTTCATCCGGACAATTTCGGAGCGCCTTGGAGCATGGATATGCATTCGATTCCAGGTTATCCACATGATGAGGTAAACCCGGCTTGGGTGGGCATCGGATGCGTCGTAGCTGGCTTTTTACTGCTGCTGATTACGGCTTTCCCAACACTGTGGAGAATACTCACTGAGATCAATATCGGAACTATCCTGCTGTCATTAGCTTTAATCGGATATGGACTGAGGATGCTGAAGAATAATTCGAGAGTATAGGGAAATGGGGAATTCGCTATGGGGAGATGGAAAATCGGGAGTTTCACGGCGGCATTAGGCTGTATTGCTCTGGGGGTTATTGTTGGGCTTGCCCAATATGATGTAGTAACTTACGCAGCACTGAGCTATGTATGGCCCGCACTTCTAATCCTGTTTGGGTTGGAAATGTTAATCAGGCTCTTTATCAAATCGGATGTCAAAAGCCGCGTGAGTGGCTGGGCTGTCCTTCTAATCATCTTATTAGTTGTAGCAAGCGGAGTACAGTCGGTCTTGTTAGGAGATAGCTCACTGAGCTCTTTGTTTAATAATAAACAGCTTGCCCCCCTTAGCGGAACCGTAGAGGTGAAAGCGACTATAAAGACAGTGAAGATTGTACTCCCTAACGGAAAAGTAAAGGTAGATGGTGTTGACGGAAGCACATTGAATTATGAGGGCAGTTTGCTCGTTTCCGGCAGTTCTGAAAGCGAAGCTGCAAGCACACTGGAGAAAAAATGGAAAGTCACGACGGATGGAGATACACTGGTCATGAAGCTGGATGAGGAGTCGAACTGGCTCTCTAATCTTCAGTTTGGGTTCTATAGTAAGAATCCTTTCCTGAATGTCACGGTGCCGAGCAATCTGGCCGTAGAGGTAGAAACCAGTGATGGCTCTATTGAAGCCCAAAGTCTGAAATCAGGTATAGAGGCTGATACTTCTAATGGAGTCTTGGATATTCATGATATTGCCGGTGGTGTGGAGGCACATTCTAGTAACGGCACTATTACTGTGCAAAATATTCAGGGGAAGGTAGAACTGGTCAGCTCGAACGGAGCGGTTACGCTGAGTAATATTGATGGCTCCCTGTCAGCCAAGAGCAGCAATGGCAAAGTCAGTGTGAATTCAGCAGTGACGGGTGACTGGAAATGCACAACAAGCAATGGCAAGATTGTAATTGAATTGCCGGCAGTGAACGATGCCAAGATCACAGCAGATACGAGTAATGGCTCGCTGAATGGTAATCTGCCCTGGGACCGTGATGGTGATAGTCATGGGACGGCACTGCTTGGCAGCGGTACTCATTCGATTGATCTGTCTACAAGCAATGGAAGCGTGACAGTGGACACTGCAAAGTAACAAATTCTTCTTATGAAGAATAAGGGACCACTATTCACAGCTGTGAAGCATACTGTGAATAGTGGCCTCTTATTTATTTTTTAGAACCTACCAGGCGTAAGCTTTGGGGGCTTCTCCGCCCGGACCAGGGAATATTTCATCAAGACGTTTCATTACAGATTCGTCCAGTATAATCTCAAGGCTGCGCAAAGCACTTTCGAATTGCTCTTGTGTGCGTGGTCCGATAATCGGTGCGGTTACAGCAGGATTGGCCAGCAGCCAAGCCAGGGCGATATTATCCTGCGGCTCGCCAAGCTCCATACTTAAAGCTGCGAAGGCCTCGAGCTGGCTCTTGTATTGCTCAACACGCTCAGAGTTTCCGCCGCTGCGGCTGCCTTCGATTTTCTTGAGAGCATTGCGCCCAAGAAGTCCTCCATCAAGTGGACTCCATGGAATAATGCCCAGTCCGAGACTCTTGGAAGCGGGCAATACTTCAAGTTCAGGCAGACGACAAGTTAGGCTATATTTATGTTGCTCCGATACCAAGCCAAGGAAACCACGCGCTTTAGCTTCTTGTTGTGCTATCGCGATATCCCAGCCCGCAAAATTACTGGAACCAACATAACCGATCTTGCCTTGGTTCACAGCAAGCTCGAAAGCGCCCCACAGCTCGTCCCAAGGGACTGAACGGTCAACATGGTGCATCTGATAGAGTTCAATGTGATCTGTCTGTAGCCGCTGTAGCGATCCCTCCAAGTGGCGGCGGATAATGTAGGAGGAAAGGCCACCCTCATCATTAGGACCGTCAAGGGTGTCGCTCATTGCACCATAAACTTTGGTGGCCAGTACGACCTTCTCCCGCCGTCCGCCACCCTGCTTAAACCAGCGGCCAATAATGGTTTCTGTAAGTCCGGAATTTTTGCCCCAGCCATAAATGTTAGCGGTATCAAAAAAGTTGATTCCGGCATCCAGCGCAGCATCCATAATACGGAAGGCTTCCTTCTCATCCGTAATTGGACCAAAATTCATCGTTCCCAGACAAAGCCGGCTAACCTTCAGGCCGGATTTGCCAAGTTTAGCGTATTGCACTTCGCAACCACTCCTTCAATGGATTTATAATCAGGATAATTATAACAACTACTTATTAATTGTAACCAACTTGAGAGACAAGGGCAAATAGCTGTTTCTTCTACTTATAGGCTTTGACTATCAGCTCCATAGAATCTATATCTTTGTCCTTTGTTCCCCGTTATGATACAACAATATACAGAAGAACTATGTCTGCTTAAGCGCAGAACACTTGAGGAGTGACTTAAATGAGTGAAGTAAAAAAAATCGCCGTAATTGCTGGAGACGGTATCGGACCTGAAGTTGTAGCTGAGGCGGAAAAAGTATTGAAGGTAACCGAAGAAATATTCGGCTATGTCTTTGAAACAGAGCATGCACTGTTTGGGGGAATCGCCATTGATGAGAGAGGAACACCGCTGCCAGAGGATACATTAGAAATATGTCGCAGTGCGGATGCAGTCTTGCTTGGGGCCGTTGGTGGACCTAAATGGGATAACAATCCAAAGGAGCTGCGGCCGGAAACAGGCCTGCTGGGTATTCGTAAAGCACTTGGTCTTTTCTCTAACCTGCGTCCAGCAGTGGTGTTCGATTGTCTGAAGGATGCTTCGACGTTAAAACCGGAAGTTTTGGAAGGTACAGACCTTATGGTTGTGCGTGAACTGACAGGCGGGATCTACTTCGGTGAGAAGCTGCGTCGTCAAGGCGAGTTCGGTGAGGAAGCAGTTGATACTTGCGTATACAACGTTATGGAAGTGGAGCGCATTGTCCGCCAGGCATTTGAAATTGCCGGCAAACGCCGCAAGAAACTGGCTAGTGTGGATAAAGCTAACGTACTTGAAACATCGCGTTTGTGGCGTGAGGTTGTGAATAAGCTTGCTCCGGAATATCCGGACGTAGAGGTGGAGCATATCCTGGTAGACAACTGTGCAATGCAGCTGTTGCGCCGTCCTTCCAGCTTTGATGTAATCGTAACGGAGAATATGTTCGGAGATATCTTGAGCGATGAGGCAGCTATGCTGACAGGTTCTATCGGAATGCTAGCTTCGGCATCAATGGGCGAAGGTAGCTACGGTCTCTTCGAGCCGGTACATGGCTCCGCACCTGACATCGCAGGACAAGGTCTTGCGAATCCAATCGCAACTATATTGTCCGTGGCACTGATGTTCCGCATGACCTTCGGTTATGAGGATGCAGCAACAGCGATTGAAGCTGCCGTGGCAGAAGTGCTGGATGCAGGTCACCGCACTAGTGATATCGCGGTAGACAAGAGCAAGGCGATAAGCACAACTGAAATGGGCGATCTAATTGTTGCGGCTATTCGCAAAGCATAATTACCTCGGTCTATCTTAAACGCCATTAAGGGGATGCAGAAAAAAGAAAATGTCACAAAAGGTTACTTATTTATAATTATTATAAATAAGTAATGAATATAATCTTGACTTTGATTTTGTACGATGATAACATTTGGTTATAGCAGAAAGACATTAGCTAAACCATACTATCAAGAAAAGCGAATGATTGTTTTTCTTACATAATCAAAGGAGGATTTAAGCAATGGCAGAACGTTTAGTAGGTAAACCAGCTCCGGACTTTACATTGGAAACAGTATCGGGCGATGGCAAGGATTTTGGTAAAGTGAGTTTGTCCGACTATCGCGGCAAATGGCTTGTATTCTTCTTTTATCCACTAGATTTCACTTTTGTATGCCCAACCGAAATTACAGCATTAAGTGACGCTGCAGCTGATTTCACAGCACTTGATACAGAAATTCTTGGTGCCAGCATCGATTCGATCCATAGTCATAAGGCATGGCTCACCACACCTAAGGATTCCAATGGCCTTGGCCCAATCAATTTCCCTCTTGCATCTGACATCACGAAGAAGGTTGCGAGTGACTATGGCATTCTAATTGAAGAAGAAGGTATCGCACTTCGCGGATTGTTCATTATCGATCCTGAAGGCGAACTTAAATATCAAGTAGTTAACCATAATGACGTTGGCCGTAGCGTAGAAGAGACTCTTCGTGTTCTGCAAGCTCTGCAATCCGGTGGATTATGCGCTATGAACTGGAAACCGGGCGACAAGAACCTGTAAATTCCAGTCCCTCAAAATGATCTTTGAGATACTAATGAGAACCTCCTTGCGGGAGCATTAACCCGCCAAGGGGGTTTTTTGCAAAGATACAATCTAAATTCACAAGATTATTGTTTGAAAATGGGCGTAAAGGTTAATGAATAGCTTCAAGGAGAGGAATCTCCAGAGACATAGTGTAATACAATAATAAGAAAACATTGGAATCAACCAAGGAGGGTGAACAAGCATGAGCTTTTGCTGTGGAGCAAGTATGGTAGGAACAAAGGGAACCCTTAAACATTATCGTACGCAAGTTCATAATGTTCCCCTGCTTTTTTGTCCGGTATGTCACCGGGTAGAGGTTCATTACAAGGTCGAAAATGAATATGAGATTCTCGCAGAATACGCTCATGGAGACGGAGTTACGGATGTGGATTTTCAAGACTATGTCTTGGAGGACGAAACGGCGATCTTTGAGAATGTTATTAATGTCGAGAGTGAAGATCCTCTAACCATTGTGCGTAGCCAGATTGATATGGCGCTTGATTTGTTGGCAGTTGCCAAGCAGATCGGGGACACAAAGTGGGAACGGGAACTGAAGAAGAGACTGGCTGTGATGAGCCAGCGGCGTCACCGCTTGCAACAGAAAGCTTAGGAAGAACCGATTATTCTCGATGCTGGTGTCAGCACAAAATAGTTCGTCAAAAAGAGCCTTCGCATTTGCGAAGGCTCTTTTGCACGTATGTTTTTGAAAATTGGTGGATCTATAAAACAACTCTTTTACAGTAAAATAATGTGACTTAGGAATCATTTTTATCCTTTTTTTAGCCATTCGACACTTTCTCTGATTGCGTTGTCTTCTCCACTTGGATATGATTGGAATATAGTTGAAATGGTTGGATAATAGTAGCGATTACCGAATGTTCTGGCGTCTTCGTCATATACTCAAATACATAGTAATTTGATGTCACTTGAGCGTCTTCGTCAAATGCAGTTAAAGGGGGAACTTCGTATCGTGATAAGTCAATACCAGGAAAGCTTGCTTTTATCAGCAAGAACGTTTCACTCCGGACCTATGGATACTACATATGAGGATGTTTTGGAAAACCTTGATAGTGGGATTATGCTTTTTGATGAAGAAGGAATTTTGAGTTTTGCCAATAAACAAATGTATGCCATACTCGAAATGCAGCGTCACTCTATTTTGGGCTGCTCTATGGTTCATCTGTTATCCCATATCCAGTTAAGCCGCTTCAAGAAGAAGCAATTGCTGCGCGGCTACCGGGATTTGGTCTGTAAGGTAAAGCCCAAATATGAATTTGTAGACGAATATGGGCGTTACTGGCGGGTCACCTTGAGTGCTGGTGAGCAAATAAAAGGTTATTCTTTGATTACAGTCAAAGAAATCTCTGATTACAAGCTTATCGAGCAAACGGCCTACCAGAATGATAGCTTGGCTATGCTGGGCAAATTATCGGCCTCGATTGCTCATGAAATCCGTAATCCGTTAACTGCGATTCGGGGATTTATTCAGTTGCTCCGCCCTCATCTGCAGCAGTTGGGGAAAGAGGAGTACGCAAAGATTATTTTGGCAGAAATTGATCGTGCGAACGATATTATTCATGAATTTTTAAATTCATCTAAACCCTCTGTTCCTCAAGTTGGCGCAATTCCAGTTTCGGCATTACTCAAGGAGGTTGTTTTGCTGACCGAGAGCGAAGCTTTGATGAAAGGTTGTCAGATTAATCTGCATCCACTTCAGAGTGAGCTGATTATATCGGTAGATGTAAAGCAATTAAAGCAGGTAGTCCTTAACATGATTAGAAATGCAATGGAAGCGATTGCGGAGAAAGCTGATAATGAACTGGGGAAGATTGAGGTTGGAGCGCGGAGAGAAGGCGCAGAGGTTCGGATTTTTATTTCCGACAATGGTAAAGGGATGGATGCCTGCACATTAGACAGATTATTTAATCCTTTTTTTACGACGAAGGAGAATGGGACGGGACTTGGTTTGTCTGTGAGTGATCGAATCATCAAGGATCACGGCGGATGTATCTCTGTCAGCAGCAGGATTAATGAAGGCACACGTTTTGTGATCTCTCTACCGCTTACACACTAACAGATTGAATAATATCTGTTAATAATAAATTCTCTTTAGAGGCTGATTCCTGTGGTGTATTATCGCTGCGGGAGATCAGCCTTAGCTATGCTACAATAAATATGAAACTTAACGTGTGACGACAAACGGAGGTAATGAAAATTGAATATTGATTATAGCAGTGGAGTAGCATTAGATGCACTAACAGCGGATGCGCTAGTTCTGATTGTATCTGAATCAAATGTTGAGCAAGGGGGCTTAGCTGCCCAGTGGAATGATAAAATTGCTGTGTTAGGTAAAACAGGACTGTTTGGAGGCAAGTTGAACCAGACCTATGTCCTGCCTTTGGAGAATCAATACGATTTTCCCGTCATCATACTGTGCGGTTGCGGAGACGGGCTGCTAACTACTGATCAACTGCGTATAATGGCTGCGAATATTGCTCGTGCTGCGCTCAGGTTAAAAGCTGAGAAAATTGTATTTCAGTTGCCGGGGGAGATAACGCTTCGTACTGAGGAGAAGACGCTAGTTACAATCGCCTGTGCGCTCACGGAAGGGTTAATGCTTGGAGCGTACCGCCGCAGACACTATAAGCTGGAGCAGGCTTCTTATACGGGCTTGGCCGCTGTTACTTTTAATATAGAGCAACAGACCGATGAAGTAGAGCGTGAAGGCTGGATTCAGGGTATTCAGCGGGGGCAGGCATTTGCTGAGGCGACTAATCTAGCGCGGGATCTGACCAACATCCCTGGAAATCTGCTGACCCCCTCCGATCTTGCGGTGGCGGCTGTAGAGGTTGCAGAGCGTTATGGCTTGCCAACCGAGGTGCTGGATGAGCGTGAGATCGAGCAAAAAGGAATGGGGGGATTGACGGCAGTCGGCAAAGGCAGCGTTAATCCTCCGCGAATGATCGTTATTCGCTATCAGGGCAGAGAACAATGGGATCATGTTATAGGTCTGGTCGGCAAAGGGATCACCTTTGACACAGGTGGAATCTCATTAAAGAGAGCGCCTGGCATGGAAGAAATGATTAGTGATATGGGCGGCGCTGCCGCTGTGCTTGGAGTTATGGAAGCCTTGGGCAGACTACGGCCGCAGATTAATGTTGTTATGGTCATTCCGTCTGCAGAAAATATGCCATCAGCGAATGCTTTTAAACCTGGCGATATTATTACTACGCTTAGTGGGCGGACGATAGAGGTGTTGAATACAGATGCTGAAGGCCGAGTTGTATTAGGGGATGCACTCACATATGCGCGGGAATGGGGTGCAGAGCGGATTATTGATCTGGCGACGCTGACCGGTGCGGTGCTTACTACACTTGGAGATATAGCTACAGGTGCGGTAACAAATGACGAGACATTTTTGCAGGAATTAATAGCAGCCTCCAGAGATTCAGGGGAATATATATGGCAGTTGCCTGTGTATCCTGAATTCCGTGAAATGATAAAAAGTGAGGTTGCGGATATTCGCAATGCTGCGGGAAGATATGGTGGAGCCAGTACAGCCGGCTTGTTTATTGGTGAGTTCGCTGAAGGGCTGCCGTGGATTCACCTGGATATTGCCGGAACGGCCTTCCTGTCCAAGGAGCGTGGAGTTAATCCCAAGGGAGCTACCGGTGTTATGGTTCGTACCCTGCTGGAATGGCTGTTAAGTCAAAACGAAGAGAAATAATATATGTGGTTACCCAAAAACAGCACCAAGCCCCTGATAAAGGTGAGCTTTGGTGCTGTCTTTATAGATTGGTTGGATTTATACTCTAATGTTTGCTGTCAGCAGCTTTTCCACTGCAGGAAAAGGGAGAATCGAGAGAAGCTGCCGAGCAAGACTTACCTTTGTCACAGCCTGCACAAGCGCCCTCTTTCCCCTTCTGAACATGGCGGTAGATCATCCAACCTGAATATCCGAATACAAGTGCTATAATCAGAACATTTATCATTGTTGTAACCCGCTTTCTTTAAGTATATATTCGAAAATATAACGAAAGCATTATGACCATCCCAATAGTTTACCACCTTGAAAAATAATCAGAGATACGCTATACGCTAGAACAACGGAGTAGCCCATGGAGAAGAAAGTCCATTTCCAGGATGCAGTTTCCTTCTTTATAACGCCTACAGTTGCCAGACAAGGAATATAGAGTAGAATAAAGGCCATGAAGCTGATAGAACTGAGTGGTGTAAAGACTTGTGAAATCTGACTTTCCAGTCCGGCAGAATCCGGCGCATGATAGATGATATTCATGGTTGAGACTACAACCTCTTTAGCTAAAAATCCGGGAACCAGTGTGGAACCAGCCTGCCATGTTCCAAAGCCGAGCGGCGCTAGCAGTGGTGCAATCATACCGCCGAATTTAGCCAGAAAGCTACTGTCCATGGCTACATCAAACCCACCAGGTCCGGCATAGGACATCAGCCAGATAATTACGGAACCTGCAAGAATAATCGTTCCTGCTTTGCGTAGGAACCCTTTGCCTTTTTCCCAGGTGCTGCGCGATAGTGTCTTGATTTGCGGTAAGCGATAGGGAGGCAGCTCAATGATGAAGATTGAGGATTCATTTTTGAACAAATATTTAGAGAATACTTTACACAGGATCAGTGCGAACACAATCCCCATTACATACATGGATAAAACTGCTGTTGCTTGCCGCTCCGGAAAGAATACTGCTGCGAACAACAGGTAGACTGGCAATCTTGCAGAACAAGACATCAGTGGCATAAGCAGTGTAGTTAGCATCCGATCCTTCGGTTGCTCAATACTGCGTGCAGCCATAATGGCCGGTACGTTGCAGCCAAAGCCAATAATGAAAGGAATAAACGCTTTTCCATTAAGTCCCATTCGTTCCATGGTACTATCCATCAGCAGGCAGACCCGCGCCATATAACCGGAATCTTCAAGAAAGGAGATAATCAGGAACAAAATGAAGATTTGGGGAACAAAAACCAGTACGCCGCCAACACCACCGATAATGCCATCCACAATCAAGGCGTGTGTAAAGTTGGAGGCCCCAAGGTACTGCAGCATAGAAACGGTTCCGTCACTGATGGGGCCGGATATTAATCCATCGACAAGATCCGATAAAGGTCCACCTGCCCAGTCAAAGGTTGTCTTGAATAGCGCATACATGAAGACAATGAACAGAGGCAATCCCAAAAAGCGGTGAGTCAGCAGGGAATCCAATCTTTCAGTCAGGTTGTGTGGTTTTTGTGCAGAGGTATCAAGTGCTGCATCGCATAAAGAACGGATATAATCCATTCGGGTTGAGCGAATCCATTGGGGAAGCGTCAATGCAAGTTTTTTGATTTGCAATTCGCTCTGACAGGCATCACAGATGGCCAGCAATCGAGTGATATCCACACGCTTCTTTAGGTACTGGAGAATGACGGGATTCTGCTCCAACAGCTGTAGAGCAACCCAGCGGAGGGTTGGTAAACCCGGAGTATGCTGCAATTCTTTTATAATAGAAGAGATGGCTTCTTCAACAAATTCTCCATAATATAGTTTAAAGGTTACTGGCGGGATAGCTGAGGATTTCTCCAGAATGCTAAGTACCTGACCAGTGCCTTTGCCGGTTCTTGCTACAAGCGGGAGGACGGTAATACCAAGATGGGCTTGCAGGATTTCAGCATTGACATGAATACCACGCGCTTTGGCCACGTCTATCATATTCAGCCCCAATAGAGTCGGCTTACCATATTCCAGTAATTGGAGTGTGAGCAGCAGATTTCGTTCCAACTGTGACGCATCAACGATATTGATGAGTGCTTCAGGTGATTCTTCAATCAGATATTGAGCAGCAACGCCCTCATCGCGCGATAGTGGGTGAAGGGAGTAGATGCCAGGCAAATCGATCAGCTTGCCAGCACCGTTCTTTAGGCTGCCGACCTTTTTCTCAACGGTTACACCCGCCCAGTTCCCTACATATTCATAGGATGAGGTTAACGTATTGAAAAGCGAAGTCTTACCAGTGTTCGGGTTACCTACGAGCGCTATAGAACTCAAGATACATTCACCTCAATCATGGAAGCTTCTTTCCGGCGGATGGCGAACAATTGGCCGTTGCATTCTAACGTAATAGGTCCTAGAAAGGGTCCCTTTCCCTTAAGACGGATGACAACGCCTTCCGCCACTCCGAGATCAGCTAGTCGGCGCTGTAAGATGGGGTTCATTCCTTCAATTCTATGGATGGAACCAGTAGAACCTGGCTGTAAGCGCAGCAAGGAGCAGGAAGTAGAAGCCATTTTAATCCCTCCGACAAGAGACTGATAATCAATCTCAATTGTTTTCTTGTACTGTAGCACGATAATCAAAGAATAGCAGTGATATTTGTCATTGCGTAGTTATATTGCAAACGGTTATGGAGGGCGCGGCGAATATTCTTTACATTGTATTCATCATTAAAGTATGATTAAGCGATAATAATTGCATAGTAAAGCTTAGGATCAAGGAAATTATGATTGCTTACAGTTGAAGGGAGAATAAATTGTGAAGACGAATCAAAGCAAAATTGTTGACTGCACCATCCGTGATGGAGGTCTAGTGAACAACTGGGATTTTAGTGTGGAGTTTGTACAGAATTTGTATGCCGGTTTAAATGAAGCTCGTGTTGATTATATGGAAATTGGTTACAAGAATTCACCGAAGCTGCTTAAAGGCGCTGAAGGTGCCGGACCTTGGCGATTCCTTGACGATGACTTCCTGCGCAAAGTAATTCCGCAAAAAGGCCATACTAAGCTTTCCGCTTTGGTGGATATCGGCCGCGTGGATGAGACTGACATTCTGCCACGAAGTGAAAGTATGCTGGATTTGATCCGTGTAGCCTGCTACAGCAAGGATGTGGACAAAGCTCTGCAGCTAGTGCAAACTTTTCATGATCTAGGTTATGAGACGACCATCAATATTATGGCACTGTCGAATGTTATGGATAACGAACTACTTGAAGCCTTCGAACAGATCCGCGAGAGCGTTGTTGACGTTGTATATATAGTAGATTCTTATGGCAGCTTGGATCATAACGATATCACTTATCTGGTTGATAAGTTCAAAACGCATTTGCCCAACAAACGCCTGGGAGTACATACCCACAACAATTTGCAATTGGCTTTCTCCAATACACTAATTGCAGCCGAAAAAGGTGTGGAATTATTGGATGCTTCCTGCTATGGCATGGGGCGTGCAGCTGGCAATTGTCCTACTGAACTGCTTGTTACTCATCTGAAAAACACACATTACAATCTTCGTCCTGTGCTGGATGTCGTTGAACGTCTTATGACTCCATTGCGCGAGAAGGAGGAGTGGGGATATATTATTCCTTATATGATCACAGGTACGCTGGACGAGCATCCACGTTCTGCTATGGCCCTTCGTTCATCGGAAGATAAGGATAAAGCAGTTGAGTTCTATGACTTGCTTACAACACCCGAGGTTACTTTTGGTGAAAATAAATAGTTTTTTTTACAGAAGCACTGATCTCTGAGTATGGGGGCAGTGCTTTCTTTTATATTGTAGGGGAACGCTGTAACTTTCGTGACCCATTCAGCCGATATTTATACATAGGACATAAATATATCCAATAATATGATAGATATCATTTTCAGACGCGAGGGACTTATGAGACAAGAAGAGAAAAAGACAATTCGAACGGCTATTTTAGGGGGTATATTGTTCCTTCTAATTCAGATTTTCCATACACCACTAGACCAGATTGATGACTGGGATCTGATTTCAGCATTATACCTTATTGCCGGATGCTGCAATATTGCGTTTGGTTTTGCAATTTTTGCGCAGGGTTGGCTATTTTTCTCCGATCGGTTATCAAGAGCAAGATTATATGCCTCTGCGCTTTTTTTAGGGGTATGTACATTTGATTTCTTGCACACGCTCAGCTTTGTAGGAATTCCATGGATATCTTCATTTGTCAGCTCTGAGGAATCGCTCTGGCTACTTGCGCTCTCACGTCTCTCCAGTGCACTAGGCATCCTGTTTATTTTTAGTAGAGTGGATAAGCCGGTATCTATCTCTGAGAAGGGAAAGGTATTTAGAATTGCCCTACTATTGATTGTGGTCTCTTTGGTTATATTCGTATTCGGCCACTCGGTTATTCCACAACTGCATAGCCAAGAGTGGACGGATTCACTGAAGCGGTTGGTTGATATGGCTGTGCTCTTTATCTATCTGATAGGTGTTGCGGTCATTGTTTATCCAGGCAAAGTTGAAAAGTCAGCCTCGATGCTTATTATTATCCGTTCACTTATCTTTTTTGCTCTGGGCCAAGCTTTCTTTATGAACCCTCTGCGCCTTGGTGATGTGGACCCGCTCTTTGGTATGGTGTGCAGTGGAGTTGCCTACTATTTACTGCTTACTGGAGTATACCGGTTGACGATTGAAGAACCTTTTCATGAGAAGCAACAAGTTGAAGATCGGATGAATTACTTGGCTTATCATGATGATTTAACGGGACTTCCGAACAGACGCAATCTGATGCAACGTGTAGAAGAAATGATTGTGACTGCGGTTGGAGAGAAGGATAGTAATCAAGGCTTCTCAGCGCTAGTCATTATGAATATCAATCATTTTAAGAATATTAATGATTCTCTCGGACATTATGCCGGGGATCATTTGCTGCAAAAGGTATCACAGCGGATCGCTATTGAGGCCAGGGATAATGAAGAGCTGTTCAGCATGGGAGCGGATGAATTTGCCTTTCTGATGCTGGAGAGAGCCAGCCTTGAAGGCTGCATGCAACGGGCTTCAGAGCTGCTGCAGTTGTTCGAATTGCCAGTTAGTCTGGAATCAGGAGAATATCACATTTCACTGAGTCTGGGCATGAGCATCTACCCAGAGGACGGAGATACTGCTGAACAGCTCATTCAGAATGCGGATACCGCTGTGCATAATGCTAAAGATCAAGGCGTTGAAATTCGCCGCTATATACCTGCTATGCAGATGAAGGCGAAAGAACGACTGAAGCTGGAGAATGATTTGCGGAGAGCACTTGAACGCAAGGAATTCTATCTAGTCTATCAGCCGCAGGTAAACCTGGAAACGGAAGAAATTGTAGGGATGGAAGCATTGCTGCGCTGGAATCATCCCAAAAGTGGTCTCATCTCACCAGTGGATTTCATTCCGATCGCCGAGGAGAGCGGAATGATTGTTCCCATTGGGGAGTGGGTTCTGAAAACAGCCTGCCTACAGAATAAACTATGGCAGCTAGCAGGTTACCGTCCGATGTGTGTCTCCATTAACCTGTCGATGCGCCAGTTTCTGCAGCCCAATCTGGCTGGTAAGATTGGAACTATTCTGAAAGATATTGGCTTGGATCCTTGTTATGTCGATCTGGAAATTACGGAAAGCATGACACTGGATAAAGAGATGGCCTTTGAACAGCTGAAACGGCTAAAAGAGCTTGGTGTATTTATAAGTATAGATGACTTCGGCACGGGCTATAGCTCTCTTCATTATTTAAAAAATATGCCGATTGATCGGCTGAAAATTGATCGATCCTTCGTTTCCGACGTGATGGAGGATACTAATAACGCGGCAATTGTGTCTACCATTACTTCGATGGCGCATCACCTCAAATTGAAGGTCACAGCTGAAGGCGTTGAGAACAAGGAACAGCTGCAGTTCTTGCGGCAGCAGCACTGTCATGATGCTCAAGGATTTCTGTTTAGTAAGCCGATAAAAGCGGAAGAATTTGAAATGTTTTTTCTGAAGCAGCCTATACTGGGCATGCCTTCCTGAACGTAAGAAAGTTGCTTTTTATATCGAGTGGTGCTACAATATTTTTTGTGTTCACTTGAGTTGCGGGTGTAGTTCAATGGTAGAACTTCAGCCTTCCAAGCTGATAGCGTGGGTTCGATTCCCATCACCCGCTTATCCTTTCTAATGTGTTGAGACCCTTGTGATGCAAGGGTTTTTTCTTTGCTTATTTTTGGATTATAGCAACATTATTAATTCTATATTTTTCTAGAATATGCTCTCTGTCAAACAGCTTAAACTTATACTCCTGATTAGAATGTAAAGTTATTTTTAATCCATCAGGCACATAGCGAAAAGAGTTGAATGTCTCAACATTCTTAATTTCAGCATTCAGAAATTCAATATAGTCCCCTTGTTTGTTGCGAAGCAATTTAGGTGCAAAAATAGTGCGTTGATTGGTCACATGCAAGTCGCCGAAAACCTGATAACCCATGCTTAAATAATAGGTTGCCTCCCTTTTGGTTAGCAAAATTTCATTATTATTTAATTGTAGCAAGTGCTGTCCCCCCCTATTTCAAAAAATAAGCCAGGCTGCCCAAAATGTTGGGATGCCTGGCTTTTATTGTACAACCTAATTCTACGAAAGCGGAAGCCTGATACAGACTGAAAATGAACAGTTGATCGGTTGCTTACACAGTTTTCAAGAACTCAACAACAGTAAGTAATCCCTTATCGAAATTCTCCAGGTTGAAGTGTTCATCTGGAGCATGCAGGTTCTCATCATCGAGGCCAAAGCCCATCAGAACAACCGGCGCTTCCAGAACGCGGGAGAAGCTTTCCATAATTGGAATGGAGCCACCGTCTTTAGTGAAGAGGGCACGAGTACCGTATACTTTGCCGTATGCGTCAGCCGCAGTCTGCAAAATAGGATTCGACGGGTCAATGTTGAAGGCGCGTGCTTTCTCCAATTGTTTCACATGCAGCTGTACTCCGGCTTGAACATTAGCCTTCAGATGAGCTTCAATGGCATCGAGAGTATGCTGTGGGTCCTGATCTCCAACCAAACGGCAGGTAATCTTGGCATGTGCTTCCTTCGGAATAACGGTCTTGCTGCCTTCACCTTGGAATCCGCCATATACACCATTAAGTTCCAGTGTTGGACGAGCGCCTACGCGTTCTACGAAGGAATAACCCTCTTCTCCGTATAAAGCAACAAGTCCCAAACTCTTACGGATGTTCTCTTCATTTATGCCTTGCTTCACAAATTCTTCGCGCAGTTGTGGGGAAAGCTCTGGAACACCCTCATAGAAGCCTTCTACCGTTACACGGCCCTTGTCGTCATGCAGAGAAGCTAACAAAGAAACCAGCGCATGCAGTGCATTCGGAACTCCGCCGCCGTAAGAGCCGGAGTGAAGGTCCGTTAAAGCGGTATTTATGCTAACTTCAAGAGAACATAGTCCGCGCAGACCGGTACAGATAGCAGGGCGGCCGCGCTCCAACAGAGAAGTGTCCGAGACAAGTACCGCATCTGCAGCTAGTTGCTCCTTGTGAGCTTCCAGGAATGGAGGCAGATTCACACTACCAATCTCTTCCTCGCCTTCAATGCATAGCTTGATGTTGACCGGGAGTGTGCCTTCCTGCTTCAGAATCGCTTCGATAGCCTTGATATGCAGGAATACCTGCCCTTTATCATCCGTTGCTCCACGCGCGTAGAGCTTGCCATCACGTATTTCCGGTTGGAAAGGTGGAGTTGTCCACAGGTTCAGTGGGTCAACTGGCTGTACATCATAGTGGCCATAGACTAGAAGGGTCGGTTTTCCTGGAGCATGAAGATAATCGGCATATATAACGGGATGTCCCGCTGTCGGGTAAAGTTCAATGTTCTCCAGACCGGCACGCTTCAGCGTATCCAACAGCCAATGTGCTGCTGCTTGGATATCATCCTTGTGAGCGGACAAAGCGGAAATGCTGGGAATAGTGAGCCATTGTTTCAGTTCCTCTAGATGCGCTTCCCGTTGCTCCTGAAAATAAGTTTCATATGACATAGTGAGTATGTACCTCCTTGAAGTTTTGCTAAAGCAATTTAGCAATCTATACGCACCATTATACTGGAGAACTTACTATGGATCAAAATGATTAGCGAAGGAGCTTTACCACACGATGGTTTCCGGTGTTACACCATGTGGAAAGGTTTCCTCCGGCACACTTTTGCTCAGGTACATGTCATACCAAACATCAGCAATGAGCCCCGGATCTGTCGAGGTACCTGGTTTGATGAATACTCCCAGGGCCAAATGGCCGACATAAATGCCTTTTGGAGCCAGATCACTGTGCAGGTTGTGAGCATAGTTTCTCAATCCGCTGAGTGCGATACCGATATTGTCCATCATGGGTATGGGATAAATGGAGGAAAGACCGGTTGTGAATAAAATAGCTCCGCTATTCTGTTCCAACATCTCTGGTAATACTTGCTCGACGCTTCTGATGGCTGCTATAACCAGACCTTGAAAAACGTCCAGGGCATGCTCTTCAGTGACTTGTGATGCAGGAGTGGGCGGGCAGTTCCCGCTGGTCGGGCTGAATTCAAGCACATCGATAAACCCATATCTCTCTTTAATCGCATGGAAGGCAGTAGCCAATTACTCTTTATTGTACAAGTCGGCTGGAAATGCTGCAGCTTCAATATTGAGACCTTGAGTTGTTATTGTTTATCAGTTCCCTTCAGGTTGTTGATTACGATCAGTAACCATGATAGACTACAGTGAACTAAAGCAGCAAGAAGGCACTATTACATGCTTAAGTTACTTGGAGGTAACCTCATTTGGACAATACATTAGATCAATCATACGGGCAGCTGTCGATTCTTGAGGACTGTACAATCACCCGCCAGATTCTGGATAGGGTTGGGGATAAATGGAGCGTGCTTATTATTGTGAATCTGGGTGTGCAGAGTCTGCGTTTTAAGGAACTGCAACGCCGTTCGGGTGGGATTTCACAACGTATGCTGACCCAGACCCTTCGCCATTTAGAACGGGACGGGTTGGTCTGGCGTAAAGCGACGCCGACAGTGCCATTAACCGTCGAATATGGTCTCACAGCACTCGGGGAATCGCTGCTTTATCCGCTACAGGCGCTTGTGGAGTGGGTTAACGGGAATCGGGCAGCAATCGCTGAAGCACGTACCGTCTACGATAGTCAGCATGAACCTGTAGGAACGGAATAAAGGGCAGCAGCATAGAACATTTTACAAGGATAAGGATGAGATCAAATTGCTTAATGAAGTTATAAAACCCGCATTTATATATACCTACGCCTGTTCGGCGGATGAAGTCTCTTTATGTCAGATGGAGCTGCGTTGTCTGTTCGGCCAGGAGGTGTCATCCTCTATTTTTGCAAGTGAGCTTGAGATAGATGTCAGTCGCAGTCCCTTTATCAAGGAAAGGATTGACGTGTGGTATGCAGGAGATAACCTGTCCGAGATCTATACGCAAGTGGAGCAGGTGGAAGTGAATGGTATGACGTTCAAAGCTATTTTCGTAAAGACGAATGACCTGTCTCCTGCAGACAAAATAGAATATGATGAGCGCAGAGTGATTGAGCGGGAAATTGGCCTGCACATCGAAGGAGCGGCAGATGTAAATCACCCGCAACTGGTATATGGTATTGTAACGCTGGGGGGCCGTTGGTACTTTGGGACCTATCACAAGAATAAGGCGACCTGGTTCAGGCATATGAAAAAACCGCGCAGCTACTCTATAGCACTCAGTACACGTGTAGCGCGGGCTGCTGCCAATATTGCCGTGCCGCAGCCCACAGGTATCCGGGTTATTGATCCCTGCTGCGGAATTGGGACGGTGATGGTAGAAGCACTCTCGATGGAAATGGATATAGTAGGCCGTGATATTAATCCGCAGATTGCTGCTGGAGCACGGACGAATATCGAGCATTTTGGGTTCACCGCGGAGGTAACCCTTGGTGATATTGCTGACATTACGGAGCATTATGACGCAGCAATTGTGGATATGCCCTATAATTTATACTCCCGAATTACACCAGAGGAACAGCTGTCTATTCTAGTTAATGCCCGTCGGATTACGGATCGGATTGTGATTGTGGCGATTGAAGCGATGGACGAGATGATTACAGAAGCAGGATTTACGATTATTGACCGTTGTGTGGCCAAGAAAGGCTTATTCTCACGTCATTTAATGCTTTGCCAATAGACTATAGGATATTAATCGAGAGGTGCAGTTATGGAGCAGAAATGGTTATCTTGGGCCAAAGAGATTCAGGCGATTGCGCAGACAGGGCTTGCCTATGGCAAGGATGTATATGATATAGAGCGTTATCAGGCTTTGCGCGAGCTGAGTGTGGATATCCTGGCGAATTACACGTTTCAGAGCAAAGAGAAAATCAGACTAGTATTTGCAGGTGACGATGGCTATGCGACACCTAAGGTAGACGTTCGGGGAGTTGTTTTTCAGGACGAAAAGATTCTGTTGGTACGTGAGAAATTGGACGGAAAATGGGCGCTTCCTGGTGGCTGGGCAGATATCGGGCTTTCCCCGAGTGAGGTAGTGGTCAAGGAAATTATCGAGGAATCTGGATTTCAGACCGAAGCTATACGCCTGCTCGCCTTGCTAGACAAGAAATTCCATAATCATCCTCCTGAGCCCTATCATATTTACAAGCTGTTTATCCTGTGCCGGATTGTTGGCGGAGCAGCTGCGGAAGGTCTGGAGACGAGCGGAGTTTCGTTTTTTGCAGAGGATGAACTGCCTGAACTTTCAGAGGAGCGGAATACGGAGGAACAGCTGCATACCCTATTTCAATATTTACACAACCCTGATAAATCGGTTATATTGGACTAGAGGTAGTACATATAATATATGGCTGCTCTAAGAGAATTGTTTCTAATGAGAGAGATTATGGTTAAATAGTTGGACGAAAGCACTTACATTAATAACCGCTGAGCCTTTATATCTAAAAAAATTATTAATTTCTTTGATTTTTGGGTCAAGCGGTCTACATTTTTTCCTCTGAATTGTCGATACATATTTTAGGAGGGGATCGCATGGAACAAGAAGAGTTGAGACTTCCATTACAACAGGAAGGTGTGTTGCGTCCTGCAGAGGGTAATATTGCCACTGGGCTGGTATGGGGCATCTTAATCAGCATTCCTTTATGGATCTCGTTAATAGGTTGGTTTATGAGGATTTGGCGCTAAACTACCGAACATTACTATAAATTATGAACAGAATTATAAAATAAAGCTGCCTCTTCGTATAGAAGAAGCAGCTTTT
The DNA here is from genome assembly GCF_022369515.1 of Paenibacillus sp. 19GGS1-52. Taxonomy (NCBI): domain Bacteria; kingdom Bacillati; phylum Bacillota; class Bacilli; order Caryophanales; family Paenibacillaceae; genus Paenibacillus; species Paenibacillus sp. 19GGS1-52. The sequence continues at coordinate 5,527,310 of NZ_CP059724.1, read as the reverse complement.
GCGTTATTTTACCGTTATTCCACAGTATCGCTTGCGTTTAACCAGCTTGTATAAAGCTTATCAAGCTTTGCCTGCGCGGCATCCCGCTGCTGCTGGAGTCGGGTCAGCCCTTCAGCGTCGCTGCTAATCAGGGGATTAAGCATGTCGGTATCGATCATGCCCAGAAGCTGCTCGGATTCTGCGATATCCTGCTCCCAGGAGGTCTGAGAGCGTGACTTACGGGATGCAAGGGAAGAGGCTCGTGCAGAACTACTTCTCTGTGCTCGCTCCATACGAGCAGAGTTGTCAGCCTGAGCTACAAGCAGACTCGCTGACTGAGAAGCAGGTTTGCTATAGCTCGCTTCTTTTAGATATTGGGAAGCTTCAGTTTTCTCTGCTTGCTTTTCCTTGTAATACTCATAATTCCCTGAGAATGCGGTGAATTTGCCTTCATCAATAGACCAGAGCTTATGGAAGAGGCGATTAATGAAATAACGGTCATGCGACACGGCCAGTACGGTGCCGGGGAAATCCTCCAGTGCTTCCTCAAGTGCCTCTCGAGAATCAATATCCAGATGGTTAGTCGGCTCATCAAGGATCAACAGATTTGGGCGGCGGTGCATTAATATTGCGAAACGCAGCCGGGTCCATTCTCCACCGGAGAGATTAGTAATATCTTTGAATACATCACTGCCATAGAAGAGAAACCTAGCTAGCTGCCCCCGAGCCTCCCCCTCCTCCAGTCCTGCCTCCTCACGGAAATAGCGCAATACGGATTGTCCGCTATCGTCCGGAACAGCCTCTTGGGCGAGATAACCAATGACTGCTCGTGAACCGAGTGTGCAGGTCCCCTTGTCCGGAGTTTCCTGACCAAGAATAATGCGCAGCAGCGTACTCTTGCCAGCACCGTTGCCGCCAATGAGCGCAGTAGTCTCCCCGTATCGCAGTACTTCACTGGCTCCCTGAAACAAGCAACGATCTCCATAAGATTTAGAAATTCGATCTAATATAACGGCCTGATTTCCAGAACGGTCTTTCTGCTCCAGCTGCAAATCCATGGATTTGCGCTCCAGAATAGGGCGCTTGACCTTGACCATCCGATCCAGTGCCTTCTGCATTGACGCGGCTCGGCGATGGAAGGAAGGGTTAGGCGGATTGGAACGGTTTCCCCATTCAATCAGTCGTTTGATGCTCTCCTGCATTTGCTTGATTTTCTTCTGCTGCTCTTGATAGTCAGCGAACTGTAGCAGCAATCGGGTTTCCTTCTCGACTTGATAACCGCTGTAATTCGTATGAAAAGTAACAGCCTCTCCGTCTTCAATCTCGATGATTTTTTTGACTACTGCATCCAGAAAGTAGCGGTCATGAGATATGGCCAGCACGGTACCCTCATAGCTCTGTAGAAATTGCTCCAGCCATTCGATAGCGTTCATATCAAGATGATTGGTTGGCTCATCCAATAGCAGGACATCAGGCTTGCGCAGCAGCAGCTCTGCAAGCCCTACCTTCGTCTTCTCACCACCGGAGAGGGAGGCGAAGCTGCGGTCGTAATACCCGGTTCCAATCCCGAGACCTGCAGATATACGCTGGATGGAGGATTCAATCTCATAACCGCCGGCAGTTTCGAATTTATCCTGTAGGCTGCCGTATTCCTGCAGTAGCTTGTTCCAGCTTTGTTGGTCATTTTCCACATTCGAAGCGGACATTTCTTGCTCCAGCTCCCGCAGACGGCTCTGCCATTGCAGGGGTTCAGCGAAGCTTCGCTGTAAGATGCTATATACAGTTTCTTGTCCACTAACCTCCTGGATCTGCGACAGCAGTCCGATTACACTACCTCGGCGAAGCGAGATTTGCCCTTGATCAGGCCGCTCCTCACCATTCAGCAAATGGAAGAGCGTAGTTTTGCCGCAGCCGTTGCGGCCGATGAGACCGATTTTTTCGCCTTGGCGAATATCGAAGGTAATATCGTTCAGCACGAGCTGAGCACCATGGTATTTTTGCACATTTTGACATTGAATAATCATTAGGATTCTCCTTTAGGAATACCCTCTCTCTGTGATCTATCCCTCAAAGTGGAAATATTGCTCTAGTCCGTAATTGAATATAAAAAAGACCGCAGGGAAATTTCCCCACGGCCTGATCATTCTCCGGTTATTAGATCCGTCGAGGTGAAGGCAGGAAAGGTATTTCACAATTGTTTAGTGTTATTGGATTCTTGAAAATGGACAGAGTTCTCCCGTTAGTACCATTTACATGAACGATGCCAGCCATAGCTATCGGCAGCCGGCTAATAACACTGTTGGTCCAATTATGATCCATTCCTACCACACCTCCTTCTTGATAAATTTATATTCATATTATTCAATTATCACATAATAAGCAAGGGGCAAAGCTGAAAATCGATTCTATCTCTTGCAAATAAAGAAGATTTCCATTGCATATATTATTATATTTACAATAATATGGTTCTATGGCGGAGGACAACCCGCTAAATCTATTAGGCGAAAAGAGGATGACCAATGGCACTTTTTGACGGGTTGCTCGGTAACGCTTCTCAGGTGGATATTGCTGCAGTACAACAAGAATATGCACAGATTCTTGCCCCGCAGGAGAAGATTGAACGAGCCTATAAGCTGATTAGAGACATGTTTATTTTTACGGATAAGCGGCTTATTCTGGTAGATAAACAAGGAATAACCGGGAAGAAAACGGAATACCATTCCATCCCCTACAAAAGTATTTCACATTATTCTGTCGAGACTGCCGGACACTTCGACCTGGATGCGGAGTTATGTCTCTATATCTCCAGCAGTACAGTGCCGGTAAAGAAGACGTTCAATAAATCTGTGAATATCTACGAGGTACAGGCAGTACTATCGCATTATATATTGAAATAGCAGCTATACAGTATAACGGAGCACAAGCCCGCCATAGGCAAAAGCGACAAGGATCACTAACGCAGGGTGAAGCTTGAGATGCTTCATGGCCCAGAAAGCAATCGCAGCGATAATCAGAGTCTGCCAAATTCCGATGGAGTCCGCGGGACCCTTGGCCATTTTCCAGGTTAGCACAGCCATCATCACGGCAATCACCGGTTGTACCAGCAAGGTCATTCCCTTAACTACAGGCGATTGTTTATATTTCTGCATCACTTGGAGCAGAATGATAAGCGCCGTTGCAGAAGGAACGATGGTAGCCAGTAAAGCGACGACCAGCCCGATCCAGCCATAAACATCATAGCCCACATAAGCGGCAATTTTGGTAGCGATCGGACCGGGCAGGGCGTTGCCTAGTGCCAGCATATTGGAAAATTGCTCATTGGTGAGCCAGCCATAATGTGGAACAATCTCCTGATACATCAGTGGAATAGAAGAGGGGCCACCGCCGTAACCGAGCAGATTAGCCATGAAAAAGCCGTAAATCAGTTTTAGCCATTCCATCTATGATGTCCCTCCTTGATTCTTCTTGGCAAGTATTCGATAATGGACCGTTCCGTAAGCGAGATAGAGCAGAATGACAATAGCCGGGTGCACATGCAGCACTTCAAGTAATAGCAAGGCGAGCAGGAATAAGGAGATACCCATAATTTTCCCCAAGCCTTTATAGGCTTTTTGCGCAAATTCGTAAGCCATCATTCCAAGCATCACCGCGATTACAGGAGATACCCCCGCAATCATCCCGGCCACTACTTTAGAGCCACTTAAATAATTGACAGCTGACAGTAATGCGATCATTGCAATACAACTGGGCAGGATATGGGCCAGGACAGACAGGATAGCACCTCTTACACCCAGTAGCTTGTAGCCTAGGTAAGCAGCCATTTTGGTAGCGATAGGACCCGGAAGTGCATTGGCTATCGCCAGTGTATCGCCAAATTCATCATCATTTAACCAGTTGTAACGGGTAACGGCATCATGTCGGATCAGAGGAATTACAGAGGGTCCTCCACCGTAGCCGAGTATCCCGGTTCTGAACATAGCCACCGTTAATTCTACATAATCATTGTGAATCGATTTCATATGAGACCTCCCTACTTTAGAACTATTCTATACAAATCGTATGATTCTAACTAGAAATTACAATACATAGAACAGAATCTTTGTGCATGGATCACAAAAAGCGCTGCTGGAATTTACGTTCTCTCTTAACCGATTGACAGATGAATTTCATGTAATGTTAAATAGCACTAACTAGGCGACACGTTCATAGGGGGATGGGAAGAATGACGAAGAGACCTGTAATAGGCACGAAGACGATGGTAGTCAGCCCCCATTATTTAGCTTCTGCAGCAGGTGCACGTATTTTGCAGCTAGGGGGAAATGCCTTTGATGCAGCGGTAGCCGTCAGTGCCACGCTGGCTGTTGTGTATCCGCATATGACGGGGCTTGGAGGCGATTCTTTCTGGTTAACCTATAGCGCCGCTGAAGGGCGTGTCAGGGCTTACAATGGTAGTGGACGCTCAGGCTATGGAGTCAACAGGGGCCGCTATGCCGGTCAATCCTCAATCCCAAGAAGGGGAATCAGCAGCGCAATTACGGTTCCTGGGATGGTGGACAGCTGGGAGGCCATGCTGCGACAATATGGTCGACTCAGCTTGGCAGAGGTGCTGGAGCCGGCGATCAGCTACGCGACTGATGGATTTCCGTTGTCACCGGACCAACGAAACAATACCCTTCTCGCTGGTGCTGCACTGTCAGCGGAAGCGTCTGCAATCTATATTCCGGGCGGAGTGGTTCCAGCGTCGGGCGACCGCTTTGTCCAGAGGCAGTTGGCGGCGACGCTGCGAAGTTTGGCCGCCGGTGGCCGGGATGTTTTTTATAAAGGCAAGATCGCGGAGGATATTTGTGATTTTATGCTGGCTGCCGGCGGGCTCCTTACTCGGGATGATTTTGCTGATCATCAGGGCAACTGGGTTGAGCCGATCTCAACGGAGTATCATGGCCATACGGTTTATCAAGTCCCCCCTAATTCGCAGGGGTTTGCCGGGTTGATGAGTCTGAATATACTGGAAAATTTCAATCTTGGTGCAATTGAGCACGGTTCCTATGAATACTATCATCTGCTGATTGAGGCGCTGAAGCTGAGCTTCCGCGATCGAGATAAGGTGCTTACCGATCCGGAGTTCAGCCACATTCCACTGGATCATTTGCTGGATAAGGGCTATGCAGCCGAGTTGGCCGCTACAATTTCCCTGCAAAAGGCGGCGGACCTTAGCAGCGAGCCGATTGGCCGGGATACGGCTTATGCGGCAGTAGTGGATGAGGAGGGAAATTCGGTCTCCTTTATCCAGAGCCTGTATTTTGAATTTGGATCAGGAGTCGTGGCCGGAGATACGGGAATTCTGTTGCAGAATAGAGGGTCATTCTTCTCACTTGATCCTGGGTCTATCAATACGCTGGAGCCGCATAAGCGCAGCTTTCACACACTGATGCCTGCCATGGCATGCCGGGATGGCAAACCTGCTATTCTATACGGCACTCAAGGTGGCGAAGGACAGCCACAGACTCAGACGCTGCTGCTTACACGGATGCTGCATTATGGCATGAATCCGCAAGCGGCTGTAGATGAACCACGATTTGTGTGGGGTAGAACTTGGGGCGAGCCTACGCAAGAGCTGAAGGTAGAGAACAGGGTGGCTGACGAAGTGTTGTCAGAGCTTAAGGAAGCTGGACATCTGGTGCGTGAGGTGGACGGATATGATGGGATAGTCGGCCACGCCCATATCATCTCCATTGATAGCAACGGCTACCGCAGCGGCGGAACTGACCCGCGTTGTGACGGGGCGGCAATTGGATGGTAAATGTGAAGGATAGATACAAAAGGAAGGGTCCCCGGGCTTACGGGAGATAAGGAGGGGAAGCGACGCTTATGAACAATCGGTATGGTGCTTATATAACGCCAGAGCTTGCGGTTCCGAACCTTGGACACGGGACGCTGGACGGACTGATCTTCGCGGTAAAGGATGTATTCGCAGTTGCTGGCCACAGCTCTTCTGCCGGTAATCCAGACTGGCTGCGCAGTCATGGGCCGTCATCAGGGCATGCGGCTGCGGTGCGGAAGCTTCTGCTGTCAGGGGCGTCTTTGAAGGGCGCAACACATACAGATGAACTGATGTACAGTCTCGGAGGCGAGAACTATCATTACGGCACGCCGGTAAATCCCCGTGCATCGGACCGCATCCCCGGTGGCTCCTCCAGTGGCTCGGCAGTAGCCGTAGCGGCTGGAAGCGTGGATTTCGCCCTTGGTACAGATACCGGGGGTTCCACTCGTGTACCTTCTGCCTATTGCGGGGTATACGGCTTCCGTCCAACACTTGGAGCGGTATCGATGGAAGGAGTAATTCCGCTCGCTCCGGGCTTTGATACGGTAGGTTGGATAGCAGATAGTGTTAACATGCTGCAGAAGGTAGGAACAGCGTTGCTGGGCTCAGAAGAAATAAGGAAGAGTACAATGGCAAGGGTTTTTGTTGCTACGGACTGCTGGGCACTTGCTGGACAGGAGAGTGCGGCAAGCTTAAGTGCAGGTCTGCGACAACTGCAGGCTGGAGCAGATAGCACAAGCGAAACGGTAATCGCACCGGAGGGACTTAAAGGCTGGATGGATGTCTTCCGAGAGCTGCAAGGCGATGAAATATGGGCGACTCATGGCGCCTGGATTGAGAAGGTGAAGCCCACCTTCGGGCCGGATATTGCTGCTCGCTTCGCTTGGGCAGCCAGTCTGTCGGGTAAGGATCATAGTCTGGCACAGACGATGCGCCAGACTATATCAGCCAGGCTGAGGCTTCTGCTCGGGGAGGAGAAATGTCTCGTGATTCCGACAGTACCCGGGCCCGCGCCGTTGCTCGGTGGAGATTTGCAGCAACTGGAGCAGAACCGCAGCGGAGCGATGATGCTGAGCTGTATCGCTGGGTTGGCGGGTCTCCCACAGATCACGCTGCCAGTGATCTCGGACAGTGGTCTGCCGCTGGGACTTTCTGTGATTGGAGGACATGGTCAGGATCAACGCCTGCTGTCCTGGGTTAAGAATATATGGCAATGACCTAAAAGAATGCCTTCTATAGAACTTCCTGCACCGCTATTTTAGTGGAGCTCGGAAGTTTTTTTGCGAAAAAATAAAAAAAGTATTCAGCCAGCAGCAGAACAGAAGAGCTTTAGAATCGCAAGAAGGGTTGTTTTGCCAAAGGGAATTTTCTAATATTGTGTGTCTTACGTAATATTATCTAACATAATTTAGTGATAATTTTAACTTTCTCTTTTCAATAGGATTCATTTTCTCTATAATGTTACATAAAGTAACATTGTGGAACGTATAATTGAAAATGATTTTATATAAGGAGGGGTGGCATGCATCTTACGGTTGAAGAAGCGTTGTCCATTTATCCTTTATCCGAAGCGAAACTTATTGCCGGATCCAAAGGAAAGCACCGGATTATCAAGTCAATTAATGTGATGGATGCTCCCGACATTTCAGATTGGATCAAGGAAGGAGAAATGCTGCTTACGACAGCGTATTTGATTAAAGATAATTTGGAAGATGCTTCTGCTCTGCTGCAGACATTGAACCGAAGAGGGTCCGCGGGACTGGGCATCAAGCTGGGACGCTTTTGGAATGCTGTGCCGGAGAAGCTGATTGCCGAGGCGGAAATGCTGAATTTTCCTTTGATCGAGCTGCCATTCCAGTTTACCTTTTCCGATCAGATGAATGGGCTGTTTCGCGCCGAGCATGCGCGCAGCACCAATGTTCTGCAGAGCATCATGGAGAAACAGAGAAAGCTGATGCGGTTTGCCTTACGTTCTGGTCGTAATCGTCCGTTGTTTGAATCCGTGTCTGAGGTGATCGAGCATCCGCTTGCCATAATCAGCGCCCGGGGTGGCGTTGTCTATAATAATTCTGAATATACGGAGCCACAGCTGCTGGAAGGCTGGCCTTGGCAGAAGAGGAATCAACGCTTTCGTATGGGCGATAAGCCGGGCTTTCGTATACCGCTTCTACAAGGGGATGAATGCTCCGGTTATCTTATCTATTGTTCTATTGATCCTTTGCTGCTTCCTGTAGAAGAAAGCTTGTTCGTTCAGGGGGCTGAGCTTATATCATTTCATATCCAATCTGGTTATGAGGATTATTTTGAGCAGGCAGAGCATCGGGAATTCAGTGGCTTGCTGCGGCGTTGTCTGAACGGAGGGATGTCCTGCGGGGAATTGGCAGAGGCTGCAGTCAAACTGGAGGTTGAGTTGCTATCGTCACCTTTTCAGCTTGTGCTGTCTGATACGATTGCAACCGGAGAAGCGCGACAAAGCGAATTGCTTAGATTAAAGGAAGAGTATATCGAACACCCTGTGCTGCTTACGATGAAGGCGATACATGTTATTGTCGATGAAGGACTTCTTTCACTTTACCCAGGAGACCGACACAGTCCAGAGCAATTTCGTGACCTGATCAATACATGTCTTCATAACCTGAAGTTTGACAATGGCTATGTTCCGCGAGCGGCGGTCAGTAGCTGCAAGACGAAGCCCGAAGGACTTAAAGAAGCTTTTGCAGAGGTCAAAGAATGTATGGGAATGGTCCAAAAGTGGGGTGGACACGGGAACGTTGTGCATTATCGGCAGCTTGAACTTGAACTGCTGCTGAGTCAGCTACCTGCAGAAATTATGGAGAAATACATCAATGGAAGCCTGCGAGGTTTGCTTAGCCGGGAGCCGGAATATGTAAAGGAAATGCTGCACACGCTGGAGGTCTATCTGGAGAATGATGGTCATGTGAATGAGACTGCCAAAAAACTGTTTATCCATCGCAATACGGCTACCTACCGGATTGAGAAGCTTAGTGAATTGCTGGATGTCGATTTCAAAAAAATAAGTGATCTAATGAGATTGAAGTTAGTGTTTATGTTCCGCAGAATGCTGGGACGGGACTGAAAAAATCGCTGGAATGATACGGGTTAGATGGGCAGGTCACGTAAACTTCTATAAAGGAGGGGGAAACATGAAAATAGCAGGAATATATCTGGCGGCGGGGCAGAACAGGCGGATGAGAGAGTCAAAGATCTTACTCCAGCTGTCGCAGGAGGCTTCTCTCAGGAGCGTCATCCTTAGTGAACTGGACCGATGTAACTTGGAGCCGCTAATTGTTGTAGTACGGGCCGATGATACACTAACATGGCTGCCCCCCACTGTGGGCAAAATGGGGGCTAGACGTACTGAAACTTGTCTGACTGCTCACTTGGGGTTGTCTTTCTCGCTGCGCTGTGGACTTAATGCTGTGCTGCCTATGCAGCCAGATGCAGTTATTGTAGCGTTAGCGGATCAACCTTTTATTACTACGACTTTGGTGAATCGATTAATAGAAACCTTTGAACAATCACCAGAGCTGGATTTTGTAGCTAGCCCTAATCAAGGTTCGGGTATGCCTCCTACATTGTTCTCCAGTGCCCTGTTTCCTGTGCTTCAGGGTCTGGATGGGGACAATGGAGCAGTTGGAATTCTGCATTCGCCTGATTATAAGGGGATTACTCTGGAGACAAATTCTAATCACTCTTTTATGGATGCTGACATGCAACGGGAATTCGATGAAACTTGTGAAGAATGGAATCTGAGGAACTGGAAAGAGGGTAGATTAGCTCGATTTCCAGATTAATGTTATAAAATATCACATATTTTAAGTAGTTTTTCGCCGCCTTTCGTGCATAAAGCACAAGAAAAGTGATTTTTTTTATAGTATGATACAAACGTATGTTATATAAATTTACGTAGCGACTATGCGTAAGTATAGTAGAGATACATTATTGGCTGTAGCCATTATGAGAGATTGCATTGGAGGAGGAGAATTATGATACAAAGGGGTCGGGTATTTTCTTTCAGTTTCGTATTAATATTCCTATTGGCGGTGGTTCTGGCAGGTTGTGGCGGCAATAATAACGCTGCGTCTAATGCTAATGCGACCGAAGCGCCTGCAGCAAATGCAGCAACAGAGGCACCGGCAGCAACAACCGAGCCGGCGGCTAAGAAGCCAACAGTTGCTTTTGTCTATATCGGTCCTCCAGGTGACGGCGGTTATACGTATCAGCATGATCAAGGCCGACTGTATATGGAGAAGGAGCTTGGCATTAAAGCAGACTTCGTAGAGAATGTTCCAGAAAGTGCCGATGCTGAACGCATTATCACGGAGCTTGCACAATCCCATGATATCGTATTCACAACAAGCTTTGGATATATGGACTTTACCCTTAATGTGGCCAAGAAGTTTCCTAATGTAAAATTCATGCATGCTTCCGGTTACAAGACATCTGAGAACATGGGTACTTATTTCGGTAAGAACTATGAAGGCAGCTATCTGACGGGTATTGCAGCAGCAAAAATGACCAAGAACAACCAATTGGGTTATGTAGGGGCTTTTCCAATCAGCGAGGTTATTTATAACCTTAATGCCTTTACCCTTGGGGCACAAAGTGTTAACCCTGATGTTAAAGTAAGCGTAGTATGGACAAATACCTGGTATGATCCAACGACAGAGCGTCAGGCAGCAATCAGCTTGCTGGACAAAGGTGCAGACGTGCTTCTGGCTTATCAGGATTCACCGGCTACGCTGCAGGCAGCTGCGGAACGTGGTGCTTTTGCCGGGGGGAATGACTCTGACATGAGCAAATACGCTCCAGACAATTATTTGACTAACCCAGTATGGAATTGGGGCCCTTATTATGTGAAAGCTGTACAATCCGTAATGGATGGTACTTGGAAGAGCGAACAGTACTCCGGCGATATGACGGACGGTATGATCGATATTGCTCCTTTTGGCAATAAGGTTCCGGATGACGTGAAGAAGCTGGTAGAGGAGGCCAAGGCCAAAATCATCAGTGGTGATCTCGATGTCTTCACAGGTCCAATCTCCGACAATGCAGGCAATGTTAAGGTCCAAGAAGGCCAAAAGCTGACACTTGAAGAAGTGCTTGCTATGAACTGGCTTGTCAAAGGTGTAGAAGGAACCATCCCTCAATAATAGTCTCAAATAATATATTTATGCACACCTATGGGTGGGGCGGGTTCCTTATAGTCAGGGACCTTCCCCACCCGTACTACAACGAGAGTGGGAAAGGAGGCGTTCATTGATGCAGGAACATTCGGTTGAACTGCAAGGGATTGTGAAGAAATTCGGTTCAGTGACGGCAAGCGATCAAGTCGACTTTTCGGCAAATGCGGGTGAGATTCACGCGCTGCTTGGTGAGAATGGTGCAGGTAAGAGCACGGTCATGAGCATGCTGTCTGGCGTATATAGAGCAGATGAAGGAGAAATCCTCATTCACGGTAAAATTGCCAAAATTCGTTCCCCCAAGGATGCGGCACAGCTCGGCGTCGGCATGGTGTTTCAGAACTTCAGACTGGTGCAAAGTCTCACGGCAGCGGAAAATATCGTGCTTGGCGAAAAGTCGTCTTTCTGGCGCGGAAGCAAATGGATCAAGAACAAACATAAAGAGATTGAGGCGCTGGCAGAGCGTTTTGGACTGAAATTCCCGGTAGATCGCCCTATCTGGCAGTTATCTGTAGGAGAACAGCAGCGTGTTGAAATTGTGAAGACGCTGTACCGCGGCGCTGATATTATTATTTTGGATGAGCCGACTTCTGTTCTAACTCCAGGCGAGGCGGAACAACTATTCGAGACACTGCAGGTCATGAAGCGTGAAGGAAAGACAGTGATCATGACCACCCATAAAATGAAAGAGGTTATGGCCTCTTCAGACCGTATTTCCGTCATGCGCAAAGGGAAAATGATCGCTACACTAACAACGGCAGACACGGATGAGCTGGAGCTGGCCCGCCTGATGGTAGGTAGAGAAGTGACGATCACCCGGCAGGAGCGGGAGATTACGGAAGGTGAAACACTGCTTGTTGTGAAGGACCTTGATGTATTCGCCGATCATGGCCGCAAGGCTCTGGATGGATTGTCTCTGAGTGTACGCAATGGAGAAATAGTAGGTGTAGCCGGTGTAGCTGGCAATGGGCAGAAGGAGCTGGCAGAAGTGTTGACGGGGCTTAGGACATGGAAGAACGGAGAAATTACGTTTGATGGCAATACAGTAAAATCAGCCTCGGTACGGGGTGCAATTGATTCCGGTATTTCCCATGTGCCAGAGAACCGGATGAAGAGTGGTTTAGCCGGACGACTAGGCTCTGTAGATAACCTGTTGTTCAAGTCCTACCGCAGTGAAGAGCATTCCAGGTTCGGGTTCCTGAAGGCAGCAAAGAACCGGATATGGTCACAAGAACTGGTTGAACGCTTCAACGTCAAAACAGCCGAGCTGGATACACCGGTGCAACAGATGTCAGGCGGTAACCAGCAGAAGCTGCTGTTCGCTCGTGAAATCAGTCATCGCCCCAAGTTGATGGTCGCTGTTCACCCGACTCAAGGACTGGACGTAGGCGCAACTGCAGGTGTTCATGATCTGTTGATGGAGCTGCGCAGCTCGGGCAGCGGTGTGCTGCTGATCTCAGAGGATCTGGATGAATTGCTTCAGCTTTCTGACCGGATACTGGTCATTTATAACGGCTCGATTATTGGTGAAGAAACTCATGAAGACGCAGATAGACAGACCATTGGTTTATTAATGGCTGGTATTAGGGGCAGAGAGGGGAGCGCAGTATGAGTCCAAAAGATGTAAGTAATACTGCAGTACTCGAGCCTACTCCCGCAAAACCCGCAAAACGGATGTCTTTTCGCTTGGAATATGATTCAAGCCGGATTCGCTCCCCATGGTGGACACCGATTCTCTCTGTCATTCTGGCATTGCTGCTGTGTGCCATCTTTATTGCTGCAAATGGCATGAGTCCGGTTACGGTATATCAAAAAATGTTCCATGGCGCTTTCGGGACTGCCTATGGATTCACTGAAACAATGGTTAAAGCGATCCCATTGCTCTTGTGCGGTCTTGGAATTGCTGTAGCCTACCGTATATCGGTCTGGAACATTGGAGCCGAAGGTCAGCTTACAGTGGGTGCGATGGCTGCGACGGCAGTAACGATTTATTTTCCGGATTTGCCTTCGTTCTGGGCAATCACGCTGATGCTGGTGTTCGGTTTTGCCGCTGGAGCGTTTTGGGGTCTACTGACTGCGGTTCCACGGACGCATTTTGGGGTCAATGAGCTGATTACTTCGTTGATGCTGAATTATGTGGCTTTGCTGGCACTTGATTATGTGGTGTTTGGCCCCTGGAAAGATCCAAAGGGCTTTAATTTCCCCGGGTCCCCCATGTTCACGGATGCCCAGTCGTTACCTGTTCTCGGAACGTCGAGACTGCATATAGGGCTGTTGTTTGGTCTTGTTGCTGTAATTATTTATTATTTGATGATCAAATTTACCAAGTGGGGCTACGAGCTTAAATTGATTGGAGCCAATCCCACGGCTGCTCGTTATGCAGGCATTCATATCAAACGACATATTATTATCGTAATGCTAATCAGCGGTGGACTGGCAGGTATAGCCGGAATGGCTGAGGTATCTGGTGTTACCCATAAGCTAATGCAGGGCATCTCTCCAGGTTATGGATACACGGCTATTATAGTCGCATGGCTCGCCAAGCTGAATCCCGTTGGCCTAATAGTTACATCTATCCTGTTCGGTGGCCTGATCGTCGGCGGCTTTAGTGTTCAGACCATAGGATTGCCTTCGTCTATTTCGGAAATGCTGCAGGGCTCCATCCTGTTTTTCCTGATTGCCGGCGATATGATTCATCGTTTCCGCATACGCCGGAACGCATAGTTTGAAACAATAGGAAGGAGTTTAACCCATGGATTTTACTACACAGTTATTAATAGCTGCAATTTCCGCAGGAACGCCGCTGTTATTGGCGACACTGGGCGGAATTCTGAACGAACGTGCTGGAATTATCCAGTTGGGTGCCGAAGGGCTCATGCTGATGGGGGCGGTGATCACTTGTATCGTCTATATCCGCTCCGGTAGTCTGATTGTCGCATTGCTGGCTACGGTGGCGGTGACCGCTGTGCTGGGTCTGCTGCATTCATTCTTATGTGTCACGCTAAGGGCGAACCAGACGATGTCAGGACTTGCCATGACTTTGTTTGGCAGCGGGCTGAGCGCCTATCTGGGTAAGCCAATCAGCGGTATTCCACTGCCGGGAACATCGCCTAAGCTGCACCTGAGCTGGTTGGAGCCGATTCCTGTAATCGGAAAAATATTCAGCAACATGGATTACTTGACATGGTTCAGCCTCTTGTTAGTATTAGTACTGCATCTGCTAATTCACCGTACGTCATGGGGCCTGCATTTGCGGGCGGTTGGGGATAGCCCCGCTACGGCAGATGTTATGGGAATTCGCGTCCAACTGATCCGTTACAGTTATGTTATAGCCGGTGCGGCTTTAATTGGTCTTGCTGGTGCCGATATGGTGCTGGCTTACGCACCAACCTGGAATGAAGGGCTTACTGCGGGTCGTGGCTGGATCGCGGTTGGGTTGGTTATTTTCGCTAGATGGAATCCGCTGCGTGCGTTATTCTGCGCTTATTTCTTCGGTGCATTGGACTCGCTGGGCTTCCGTATCCAACTGTTAGGAAGTGTGGTTCCGTCTTATTTCCTCAAAATGATTCCGTACATTGTAACCATATTGGTATTAATGTACCTGGGTTATCGCAACCGCAATAAACCTTCCGGAACACCGGAAGCGTTGGGAGTACCTTATATTCGCGAACAACGGTTTTAAACTTATCAATCCAGTAATTGCATTTCGTACATCTAAAAGCAGGGCAGGCTAACGGGATTTGGGCAGCGATACTGATAGATGTTGTGAATACAAGAAACTGGATTTTTCTTCATCTAATCAGGAATATAATTGCATATTTTCAATAATATGAGTGACGGAGGTGGCTTAATATGGGGATGTCTGCATCTTCCGTAACATTGGATAGGATTAATAACATGAGCAGGACGGAATTTGTGGAAAGTCTTGGGGGGATTTTTGAGCATTCGCCCTGGGTAGCAGAAGGAGCTTTCCAGCATAGCCCCTTTCGATCAGTGGGCCAATTGCATGACACTATGTTGGAAATAGCAAGGACAGCTGAACGGAGCCAAGTCGAAGCCCTGCTGAGAGCCCACCCGGATCTAGCTACGAAACTGCAGGTTAGCCCGTTGTCTGCGGCGGAGCAACAGGGAGCCGGTCTAGATCAGCTATCCCCTGAAGAATTCACGTTATTGAATGATTTGAATAAAAAGTACACAGATACATTCCATTTTCCTTTCATTTTAGCTGTAAGAGGTAAAATCAAAGAGGATATTATGAATGCCATATCAGAGAGAGTAAACCGTTCGCTACAGGAGGAATGGGAGCAGGCGCTATATGAAATTGGCGCAATAACCAAGTTCCGCCTGCAGGATCTGCTAATGGATGGAGGAACCCTATCATGAGCGGACGGCTGACTACACATGTGCTTGATCTGTCTCAGGGGCTTCCAGCAGCAGGTTTGGTACTTCAGCTTTGGTGGCTTGAGAGTAGTCAAAGAAGGCTACTGCTTGAGGTTGTAACCAATGCTGATGGCAGACTTGATAAGCCACTACTGGAAGGCACCGAGATGGAAACTGGAAGCTACGAGCTGTTGTTTATGGCTGGTGATTATTTTCGCAACACCCAGTCTAGGCTGGGTACGGACTCAACGAGTGCTAAAGATGAGATGGAGGTTGTGGCTCCTTTTTTTCTCGAACAAATACCTATTCGTTTTAATATAACTAACGTTATGGACCATTACCATGTGCCTCTTCTTGTTGCTCCCGGAGGGTACAGTACGTATCGGGGCAGCTAGAGGATACTAGAAGAAGGAGATGACCGCTTCATGAAGGATATGTATGAGCTTGTAATCAAGAATGGGAATGTAGTGCTGCCTGATGAAGTGCTGGGTTTGGATGTTGGAGTGATTGCTGGGAAGATCGTCGCATTAGGCGAACAGCTTCATATTTCTCCGGATACCAAGGTCATCGACGCAACAGGATTATATGTGCTGCCAGGTATGATAGATATGCATGTTCATTTTAATGAACCGAATTTTGGACATTGGGAAGGCTTTAGCAGCGGTTCGGCGGCACTGGCGGCTGGCGGATGTACGACTTATGCGGATATGCCCTTAAATGGGAATCCACCCACGGTGAACAAGGCGGCACTTGTCCTCAAAGCAGAAGCCGCAGCCGGGAACTCCGCAGTAGACTACGTATTGTGGGGCGGTCTTGTTCCCGGCAATCTGGAAGATCTAGAGGAGTTGTCAGCGGCTGGAGTTACGGGGTTTAAGGCTTTTTTGTCCAATCCTGGGGGCGAGGGTGAGGGGCGGTTCCGTGAGGTAGATGATGATACCCTATATCAAGGGATGAAGAAAATCGCCTCGCTTGGTGGAATTCTGGCCCTGCATGCGGAAAGTGAGGATATCACTGCTGCGTTGTCGGCAGATGCGCTGCGTAATGGCTTGAACAGCGCGCGCGATTTCGTGGCTTCTCGTCCGCCTGAAGCAGAATGGGAAGCCGTGGCCAGAGCGCTATTCTATAGTGAACGAACAGGGTGCCGTCTGCATTTTGTTCATATTAGTACAGCCGCAGCCATCGAAATGATTTATGATGCCAAGCAACGCGGGCTGGATGTTTCGGCAGAAACATGTCCCCATTATCTAATCTTGAATGAAACACATATGGAAGATCTCGGACCCGTAGCCAAATGCGCACCGCCACTGAGAAGTACGGAGGAGCAAGAGAAGTTATGGGAGGTATTGGCTCAAGGCAAAATTGACCTCATCGCGTCGGATCATTCCCCTTGCCCAACAGAGCTTAAGGTTGCGCCTGGGCTTTCTTTTTCTGAAGCCTGGGGTGGCATCTCCGGTGCGCAGAGCAGTCTGGAGCTGATGTTCCATGAAGGAGTGAACGTACGCGGGTTACCGATAACGTTGATTTCACAGCTGCTCTCTGGGTTGCCAGCTAAGCGCTTTGGATTACAGGATCGCAAAGGCTCCATAGCCCTCAGTCTTGATGCTGATTTGGTTCTGCTGAATCCACAACAATCGTATACGCTTGCTGCAGAGGACCTGAAGTATCGCCACAAGCATAGTCCCTATATTGGTATGACCCTTTCCTGCAAGGTAGCTGCTACAATCTGCCGGGGTACAGTTGTCTATACTGCTGAAGATGGAGTGGTGTCGACGGATAGTGGGGAATGGCTGCAAGCACGGGGGGGATTATTTAACGTATGAACGCACCTATAATTCAGGCACCGACCCTAGAAATGCTGAAGCTGCTTGAGGAAATGACAGCCTTCAGTGCTCCAGGGCCGGGGGTTACGAGACTGCTGTATACACCGGAGTGGAGCCAGGCCCAAGCTTTTTTGCAGGAGAGAATGGCCCGGATCGGTCTTGAGGTTAGGGCTGACAAGGTTGGCAATGTGTATGGACGGCTGAATGGACGTAAGCCAGAAGAAAAGGTAATCTTAACTGGTTCTCATATCGATACTGTTGTGAATGGCGGAGATTATGATGGGAGTTATGGAATAGCTGCTGCTATGACTGCGCTTCATTATCTGCGACGAACTTTTGGACAGCCATTGCGAACACTGGAGGTGGTCTCCTTTTGTGAAGAAGAGGGCAGCCGGTTTCCACTTACTTACTGGGGCTCTGGTTATGTTAATGGGATGTATAACGGAAGTGAGGCAGAGGATAACGCCGATGCTGATGGAATAACGATGAAGACTGCAATGGCAGATTGCGGCTTGGAAAGCGACACAGTAATAAAGGCTGATGAGGATACTGACGGGAGTTCAGGTGTCAGAGATGATATCGGTGCTTTTGTGGAGCTGCATATTGAACAGGGGATTTTACTTGAAAAGACTGGCACAGAGATCGGCGTTGTGCAGGCGATTGTCGGACAAAGACGTTATGTAGTCAAGGTTGGCGGTACCGCCAACCATGCGGGTACGACACCCATGACGATGCGGCAGGATGCACTTGCCGGTGTAGCGGAAATGCTGGTTGTGCTGGAACGCTCCGCAGCAGAAGCAGGTGCTCCTCTCGTGGCTACAACGGGCAGGTTGGAGGTATTTCCTAATACACCAAATGTCATACCGGGTGAGGTTCTGTTTACATTGGATATACGCCATAGTGAAGCAACTGAACTGGAGAACTTTTGCATCTACATTCTAGCAACCCTTAACGGGATTGCTGCGAGACGTGGCTTGGATATAGATATTACTACAAGGCTAAATACAGTTCCGGCTCCTATGGATCTCGGGCTGTGCGGAGTACTGGAGGACATTTGCCAGAGTCAGGGCAGGACATACCGCAATATGGTAAGCGGTGCGGGGCATGATGCCCAGCTCTTCGCACCACGATGTCCCACTGCGATGATATTTGTGCCAAGCCGCGCTGGCATCAGCCATTCCCCAGAGGAGTATTCAACACCGGAACAGCTCGCTGCCGGGCTCAATGTACTGACAGCACTTTTATATGATTTGGCCTATTTGGAGAATTGAAAGGGAGAGATATCATGAAGCGGTACGAAGATTTGTCGCCGTCACTGCGGTGCATTATGACCCCGGGACCGGTGGAGGTTGATCCGCGAGTACTGCGGGCGATGTCATTTCCAGTATTAGGACAATTTGATCCTGAGTTTACCAGTATCATGAACGAAACGATGGAAATGCTGCGGGAATTGTTCGCTACAGGCAACCAGTGGGCTTATCCTGTTGATGGGACCTCGCGCTCCGGCATCGAAGCGGTAATGGTCAGCCTTATTGCACCGGGAGATCGCGTACTGATCCCGATCTTTGGCCGGTTTGGCCATCTGCTGCATGAGATTGCCGAGCGCTGCGGCGCAGAGGTGTTCGTTATAGAGAAGACTTGGGGGAGTGTGTTTGAACCGGACGAGGTTATAGCGGCCATGCACAGCTTTAAGCCAAATGTGGTAACGATGGTCCATGGTGAGACTTCTACAGGGCGTGTGCAGCCGCTGGCAGAGATCGGGCGGGCTTGCCGTGAGTTGGACGCTTTGTTCATTGTGGATGCTGTAGCCACGATTGGCGGTGTTCCTGTAGAGACGGATGCCTGGATGTTGGACGCGGTTATTGGGGGTACGCAAAAATGCTTGTCCGTCCCCTCGGGAATGGCACCGATTACGTATAATGAGCGCGCTGAAGCTAAGCTATTAACCCGCAAACGGGTGGAACGTGGCCTGAGAACCAGCGAAGTACAGCCGGGAGAGCTTTCTTTTGTACGCAGCAATTATTTCGATTTAAGTATGTTACAGGATTACTGGAGTCCTTTGCGATTGAATCATCATACAGAGATGACCTCTATGCTCTATGCGCTGCGGGAAGGTCTGCGGCTGACCCTTGAGGAAGGGCTTGAGGAGAGATTTGCCAGACATGTACTAAATGAGAAGGCGCTGGTAGCGGGCTTAACGGCGATGGGGCTTGAACTGTATGGAGACCCTTCCTGCAAGCTGACGGTTGTCACCTGTATACTCATCCCGGAGGGAGTGGACGGGGAGTCGGTGCGATCCATGCTGTTGGATAGGTTCGGGATAGAAATTGCCAGTTCCTTTGGACCCTTAAAAGGCTTAATCTGGCGCATTGGAACAATGGGCTTCAGCTGCCGTGAGAACAACGTGCTGCGGGTGCTGGGTGCACTCGAAGCCACTCTGCTGCGTCACGGAGTTTCGCTACCCTACGGCCTTGCCGTTCAGGCAGCACTTGACGTGTATGAGGCAAACATAAGATAATCGGTGGAATACACTAGCCGATGGAAGAGTATGAATCGGGCAGTACCGCAGTAAGGAACTGTCTCACTTTAGCACACAAACGGCTTTCGTCCCGCAAGGGATGTTGAAGCCGTTTCTTCTTGAAATATAAGAAATTATAGGTCTCAATATAATGAGAAATAACGGAGGAGGAATGGATATGACTTTTAAAAGAAAACCTTTGGCAGATTGTGTACCCGAGCTTGTAGCTACAGCTCGTGGCGATCAGCCGGCAACGTTGGTTATAACAGGTGGAAAGCTGGTCAATGTCTGCTCAGGTGAAATCCTTGCAGGAATGTCTGTCGGCATTCAGGGTGGACGAATCGCGTATGTTGGCAAAGATGTCTCCCATATGATTGGTGCAGGAACACAGGTGATAGATGCGGGCGGTAAATATATAGCCCCAGGGTTGTTAGACGGACATTGTCATATTGAAAGCACACAGCTGACTGTAACTGAATTTGCCCGCGCAGTGCTGCCGCTTGGTACTACTGGAGGCTTCTTCGATGCCCATGAGATTGCGAACGTCTTTGGGCTAAAGGGTATTAAGCTAATGCTGGATGAGATGCGCGGCACACCGTTGGCCGCCTATATGCAGGTAGCCTCATGCGTACCTTCTGCAGGGGCGGAATTCGAAACAACTGGAGCCTCCATTGGACCGGCAGAAGTGGCGGAAGCCTATACCTGGGGCGAAGATGTGATTGGTCTGGGCGAAGTGATGAACTTCCCCGGAGTTGTCTATGGTGACGAGAAAATGCTTGGTGAAATTCAGGCTACGCTGCGCGCAGGCAGATATGCAGATGGTCACTTTACTTGGCCATCCAGTGACTGGAGACTTCCGGTATATGCAGCGGCAGGAGTGACCGGCGACCATGAGTGTGTTACTGCGGAGGATGTAATTGAGCGTGTCCGACTGGGGATGTATGCCAAAATGCGCCGTGGCTCCGCCTGGCATGATGTAGCGAAGACGATTACAGCTCATACGGAGCATGGACTTGATTCGCGGCGAATGATGCTGGTCACCGATGATCGCAGCTCGGAATCGCTGCGGGACGAAGGGCATATGGATTTTGTAGTTCGTCATGCCATTTCACAAGGGGTAAAGCCTGTCACCGCCTTTCAGATGGCGACGATTAATACGGCTGAACGTTTCGGTTTAAGCAGGGATATCGGCTCGATTACGCCCGGCTCCTATGCCGATATTATTTTGCTGGACGGAAACTTGGCAGATGTCAACGTTGTGCTCACCATTGCGGCGGGTGTTGTTGTTGCTGAGAATGGCGTAATGACGGTCGCTCTGCCTTCGTTCCAATATCCAACTGAAGTGTTGGCCTCTGTTCACTTGCCAACACGTCCCACCGCGGAAGACTTTGTAATACATGCACCTATTGTATCCGGTTCTCTAGCTACTCGGGTTATTAAAGTCTTGGAGAATCATGTGGAGACCATCGAATTGATTGTGAACCTTCCGGTGATCGAGAGTATGCTGCAGGTGGGCGCGGGAAATGGCCTATGCAAAATCGCTGTATTGGAACGTCATAAAGGCATCGGCAACAAATCGGTGGGTGTGGTTGAAGGGATTGGTTTCCATGAGCCAGCGGCTATTGCCATGACCGTGGCCCATGACAGTCATAATGTGCTTGTCATCGGGAATGATGATGAGCTGATGGCCCAGGCTGCTAACGCTGTAGCAGATGCACAAGGTGGTGTTGCTGTTATTACAGCAAACGGGGTAACCCTATTCCCACTCGTTATCGCGGGTCTAATGTCTGCGGAGCTCTTTGAAATTGTAGCGGCTCAGTCGGCTGCGATCAGCAAAGCGCTTTACGATGCAGGCTGCACTCTAAATTATGCATTTATGACACTGTCCCTGTTGGCACTGGCGGTTATTCCAACTTTGCGCTTATCCGACAAAGGTCTGGTACGAATTTCCCCGGAAGAAGGAATACAGTTAGTGCCTTTATTTTGCGAAGAGCTACCCTCTTAAGATTGGACTGCAGGATATATTCTTCAATCTCAGACCTTATTATTCAAGAAACGGAGTGTTCCAGCGTCAGAAATGGCTGCGGGGAACATTCCGTTTTTTATTCTTTTATAACCTACGAAATGCCGTTTCTTTAGGAATTACTATACATTTAGTTTGAAAATTCGAAAAAATGATAGAAAATTAACCACTTCAACATAATTTGAAACATTTTTTATGAATTATATTAACAAACTGCTGCAAAGTGACGATATTAATGTTAAATTAATTAAAATTATAATTAAATTGCGAATTTGCAGAGAAGTTACTGAAAGTCCAAATAAGAGAGATGGGGTGCATGAGAGATGATCAGATTAGAAACGCAGGACATCGTGAATGTTACAAAAAAGCAAATTGCCGGTATTTTTAAAATGGAGCCAATGGAGCTGAGATTTGTTAACGATTTTCAAGATGAGAAATATCTCTTGACGAATGATAAGCTTCACCTCAGCAACCAGCATTATTGGGCAAAGGTTATGGAATGTGTCTTCGCTGATAATCATATTAGACCCGTTCTGATGTGTGAAGTGTTGTATTTCTTGCGTAACGAATTTCTAGAGAGCGACATTAAGCTGAGCTTCTCATTTAATTTCGCAGATGGTGCCAATGGTGAAGCCAATGCCACGGCTGAGGTGAGCTTTCATGATTCACCCGAATTACAGCCTGGTGAGATCGCGGAGCTGATTGATTTCGCACTGGCTCTGCAGGATAAGCAGTGGTTTCAGGAGCTGACTGAGAAATACAAACAATTGACTGCCTAAGACCACACCTGTTTCTAAATAGAGTTTATTCCATTCCAATAAGCCGTCTATACCTTGTAAGAGAAACTGTGTATAGCCGGCTTGCTCGCTTATCAATATACAAAAAATCTAACTCTCTTCATTTCATAAGAAGGAGGAGATGGAAGAATTTGAGCGATAATTAATATGTGTATTTAATGTTAATAGCAAATAGTGATCTTTCTTATAGGGTATGTGATTTTATATACAGAGAAAAGTTGGATAAGTTTGATAACATCAAGCCAGAAATTGACGAATGTTGACGTAAATCTTCTTATGTGAATTAATTCACCTTTTAAAAGAATTTGAAGAAATAGATGCATTCTTTTTTGTTTGTGGGATGGATCTAGCAAGAGTGTGAGAGGGGGGATGACCTCTTATGAAGAGTATATGTTTCTTCATAAGAAGGGGCGGAACATCATAAAGGTGCAACATCATAAATGGTGGAATTTTTTTTAGAAAAGCTACATATTACTGGGGATTTGGTAAAGGAGAATAAGCATTGAAAAAACTAATTACTTTAACTATCAGCGCGGCACTATTGTTGTCGCCAATCGCTTACACGATTAATGCACCTGCTCTTAACTTGAAGGTGGATGCCGTATCAGCAGCTTCGGAAGAAGCACCGGTATATACAGCAAAACCAACAGCAAAACCAACACCAAAGCCAACGCCAAAAGCAACAGCAAAACCAACAGCAAAACCAACACCAAAAGCAACAGCAAAACCAACACCAAAAGCAACAGCAAAACCAGCAGCAACACCAAAAGCAACAGCAAAACCAGCAGCAACACCAAAACCTGCAGCAACGGCGAAAGCAACAGCTAAACCAGCAGCAACGCCAAAAGCGACTGCAAAACCAGCAGCAACGCCAAAAGCGACTGCAAAACCAGTAGCAACGGCTAAACCAGCTACTGTAAAAGAAAGCGTATACCAAGATGGAGTTTACGTAGCTTATGGCAATGCCTACTCCAAGGGTACTGAAGGTGCCAAAATCGCAATCAAAGACGGAAAGATCATTAGCATTGAGCTTTTGAGAACAAGTCCTAAGATAATCGACAGAGACGCCCGTAACAATTACAGTGGCGTATGGCCTGCTTATTCATTAATGAAAGACAGACTGCTCGGCAAGACAAGAGATGGAGCAGCAGCGGTAGATGCAGTTTCCGGTGCAACTCGCTCTAGTACAGGTTGGAAATTGGCGGTTGACAGAGCATTCGAAAGATCGCTTGAAGTTAAACCAGCAGATGCAACTTATTTCGAAGGCGATCACATGGGTGTAGATCCTGAAGGCAAATATGCGGTATTCGCTTCTTATGATGCTACCAAGCTCACAGCTGTTAAGGTATACCCATTAAACAGCGCTGGAGATTTCGTTGATGAGAAGACTTACACTGCTGCACAAACAGCAGCAATCGCAGCGATCACTCCTGCATTACTTGCTAATGGAACAAAGGCACAAGCTACAGCAGGCCTTGAAGCTGAATTCAAAGCAGCAGTTAATGCATTCTGGGATGCTGAACAGAACGCAACAATTAACAATACTTCTGCTTACGTAGATGGTTTCTATTCCTCTTACGGTACTGCTAGAAGCGTTGGCGTAGAAAGAGCTGACGTTGTGATTCGCAACGGCAAGCTTGTTGATGTTAAATTGTTCAGATTGGGAACTAACCTGATCGACAGAGGCACTACTGCTTATGCAGAAGTTGTAAAGGCAAATGCACCAATGACAGCTAAATTGCTGGCAAACGGTTCTTATATTGCTAATTATGATGAAAAAGTAGATGGAATCTCCGGAGCTACTGAAAGTAGCGAAGGTTGGAACCAGTCTGTAGAAAGAGCATTTGAAAAAGCTCTGAAGGTTCCTACAGCAGGTCAATATTTTGACGGCAAATTTGGCGGCGTTGATAGCAAATCCACTATGCTGTTATTGGTTGATATCGCTTCAGACCAAGTAACTGGCATTAAAGTAAGCCTGTTCGGAGCTGACAAGAAGCTGATCGCTGATGATAAGCTGACTCCTGAACAAAAAACACTGGTTGATCAATTAACCACTGGCTTGATGGAAAAAGGCGTTCAATTAGCTGATATCAAGGGTCAAGAAGCGTTGTCTGCAGCGGCTAGAGCAGCACTGACAGATGCTTTAACAAGTGCTTCCAAGGTGCAAGGAACTTATAAAGACGGTACTTTCACCGCTTATGGTGATGCCTATGATAAAGGAACTAACAGAGCTGACGTTACACTTCGTAATGGTGTAATTGTTAATGTTGCACTTACTCGTGTAGGGATGAACCTTGTAGATTTAGGAAAGGCAGCTTATGTTGAAGTTCAAAAAGCTATTCCATTGCTGACTACTAATTTCCTTGCTGCAGGTACAAGAGAAGCAGTACAAAATGTAGACGCAGTTTCCGGTGCGACTAACAGCAGCACAGGCTTCAAAACTGCGGTTGATAGAGCTTACGGAAAAGCTGAGTTAGTAGAAGCGAACAAAGCGGCTTACTTCGATGGAACTTTCATCGGTGCAAGTAACGACAAGACCGTTAACGTTATGGTTACAGTTGAACATGGTATTCCTGTTAAAATGGTTGTCTATTACCTTGATATTAATGGCAAGGTAAAAACAGTATATCAATTAACGGATGCTGAACTGGCAGTGAAGAGCGAGATCGAGTCGACTTCGAATGGTAACAGCTTGCACAAATATGGCTACCATGCAGCGGCATTCGGAAATAATGACGCTGAGAAGGCTGTTTCTGCTAAGATAGTAGAGGCAATCAAATTCGCACTTGAAACAGCTGGTAAATAAGTCGTTTCATTAGAAATGAAGGGGTTGTCCCAAAAGCCATGAAAAGTGGCTGGGGGATAACCCCTTTTTTCTGCTTGGCGTGCCCAGAGGCACGCATTATCTAGTTGGTGAAAGTCCAACCCAAGGAGGGTCCAAGCCACCTTGGTAGCTAGGATGCTTGCACATGGCGAAATCTGTGTGTAAAAGCGCATCGACAAAAGTACCTGTCTGAGACAGGGCGAGCGACAATCCAGGCCGCAACATGAAGTGAATCCTGCCGCGTCGTCAAAAAGGCCCTGCAAGGGGGAAAAGAGGGAGCCGAGTCTCGCGAACATAGACGAAAGCCAAGGAAACTGTGCAGAACTTGGGACAACAGTGAAGAACCCTCCGGCGTAGAGGGAACGGCATGGGTTGAAAGATAATGCAGTGAACTGGGGAGACCCTCCCCCACACGGAATTTTTTTTCGGAATCCGTAAAGAGACGCTCTATAAGCCCAAAAGACGAAGTGAACCGTCTGTGGGAAGGGAGTCCGAGGGGCTCATAGTACCGAAGAACCTAAGGACAACATAACCTTAGGGAGGGAAGGAGCCCTGCTTTGTTTATGCTTTTGGAGGAGGTACGAGTGAGTGAATGCCAACCGGCTAACGACACCCAAGGAAAAAGTTCAACAACTCCAAGAAAAGCTAGGTCATGCGGCCAAGGCGAACAAAAAGCGTAAATTCCATGCATTGTATGACAAGATCTATCGGTGGGATGTACTGTGCGAAGCGTGGAAACGAGTGAAAGCCAATAAGGGGGCCGCAGGAGTAGATGCCGTGACGCTAGCAGATATTGAGGAACAAGGAGAAATACCGTTTCTCAAGGTATGTGAGCGAGAGCTTAAAGAAGGCAACTACCATCCGCAACCTGTACGTAGACACTATATCCCGAAGAAGGATGGCAAGCAAAGGCCATTAGGTATACCCACTGTGCGGGATCGAGTCCTACAGATGGCAACCAAACTAGTGATTGAGCCTATCTTTGAAGCTGACTTTGAGGAAGTATCCTTCGGGTTTCGCCCGAAACGAAGTGCTAAAGGGGCGTTGGAACGTATTCGTAAAGCCTGCAACCGTAAAGGGAATTGGGTAGTCGACGTCGATATCCAAGGTTACTTCGACAACATTAATCAAGAGAAGCTTATGAAATTGGTGCAGATGCGTATCAATGACAGGAGGATACTGAAATTAATGAGGAAGTGGCTACAAGCGGGAGTTATGGAAGAAGGAACGGTAAGACGCTCGGATTTAGGGACTCCGCAAGGAGGCGTGATTTCACCGCTCCTTGCGAATATCTATCTAAATTACTTCGACCAACTGTGGGAGAAACACGGGAAAGGAGTAGGGGAGCTCACAAGGTATGCAGACGACTTTGTAGTGGTATGCAAAACCAAGAAGGACGCGGAACATGCGTATGAGCTCATACGCAAAATTATGGAGCGTTTGGAGTTAACCCTACACCCGACCAAAACCCGCATTGTTGGATTATGGACGGGAGACGAAGGATTCGACTTCTTAGGGATGCATCACCGAAAAACCAAAGCAGAAACCTCCCAAGGTAAGGTGTACTACACCACCCAACAGTGGCTAACGAAAAAGGCAGAGGAACGCATTCGAGAGGTGGTCAAAGAAAGATTAGCACCCCCGAGCATGCGCTCGAAATCGTTTGCGGAACAGGTGAAATGGCTCAATCCAAAGATCCAAGGATGGAGAAATTATTACTACACGAACTACAGCCAAAAAAGATTAGCCAAGTTGGACTGGTATATTTTGCAGCGATTAACCCGGTGGTATGCCAAGAAAAGACAACGCAGAAGATGGATGGGTTCACTCTCAGAGGTTAGATATATTGCCGTCCAGTATGGACTAAAAACGCTATTGTAAACTGCATGCCCATGAATGACGAACATCGGAAAGCCGTATGAGGGAAAACCTCACGTACGGTTTGATGAGGAGGGGCTGAATTTGTTCAGCCCTTTACTCTAGCACATAATTCTGGGAAGTGATCGTATAGTGATTTAAAGGGATTTTGGAGGTGCGTGTCAAAGGTATAATATACACAGCAGGTTCAAAGCCTGTTATTAATGGGAGGCTTCAAAAATGACACTTATTAATCAGCTATCTCCACAAGATGAATTTGTTGGCTTTTATCTATTACGAGAGCTGACACTCAAACAAACAAACGGTACTCCTCCAAAGGATTACTTTGACCTTATTTTGGGTGATTCCAGCGGGCAGCTGTCTGCGAAGTATTGGGATGTCAGCACGACCGATAAAGAAACCTTTTTCCCTATGGCACTCGTTAAAGTTAGCGGCATAGCACATACGTATCGTGAGAAGCTGCAAATTAAAGTTAACAAAATTAGACTGGCTAACGATACCGATGGAGTCGCCATAACGGATTTTATCCGCTCCGCTCCTGTTCGCCCCGTTGATCTTGTTCATACTATAAAAGTAGCAATGGGCAGTATTTCGGATCAGGAAATTGCCACGATTGTCGCATTCTGTGTGGGCAAGGTGGAAGAGAAGCTGATGCATTACCCAGCGGCTAAGACACATCATCATGCTTATTTTGCCGGACTTGCTTATCATATGGTACGTATGCTGGAGATTGGTGAATTTCTGTGCAAGCAACGCCCGTTTCTCAATTCAGACCTTATGACGGCAGGTATCATTCTGCACGATATCGCCAAGCCTGAAGAGATGATCTCACAGCTCGGAATTGTTTCGGATTATAGCGTGCAAGGCAAGCTGATCGGTCATATATCCATGGCTTCCAGCTGGATTACAGAAGCAGCTATACGCTCAAATATTGACCTGAATTCAGAAAAAGTACTCGGCCTGCAGCATTTGGTTCTGTCTCACCATAATCTGGGTGAATGGGGCAGTCCTGTTCAGCCACAAACAGCTGAGGCGGTAGCTCTGCATCACATTGATGCCATGGATGCCAAATTGCAGATGGTAGAGGATGCACTGGATACAACGCCAGAGACAGAGGAATGGACTCCTTTTATCAGGGGACTGGAGAATAAGGCGGTTTATCGTTTGAAGATTTAAGTAATAATCTATTTTGAAATATGAAATACACAAAGAAACCTTTCCTTAGTAAAATGGGAAGAGGTTTCTTTGTGCTTTCGATATAGTATGAATATCTATAAGGTACACACTACAATATCAACTTGGGTGTCACTAAAAACCTCTTTAATGATCTCTCTGACTTTTCCCCATTGCAGTTTATCAAGACCACAGCCAATCTGCGGCATTGCGAGTTTAGTAATCTCTTCCTCCAGACAATTATTCTTCACAGAAATAAGAGCTTGTGTAATTGTTTCGTATGTAGGTTTGTGCCAGTATTTTGATTTAGTTACCAGATTAAAGGCTCTACCCACCCTATAACATTTACCTATTTCTAATGGCTTCTGATTTGCTATATCTTGAAGAGATTTAAGCTTAAACCTCTTTCTGAATTCTACAGCAATACCTGCACTCATTTTGGCATCGGAAGAAATGCAGTGAGCCAAGTAATAATCTTCTGGCAAAGTGAACAGGTCTTTTTTAATCTCTTTGAAATCCATACTGAGCCTTCCTTTCACTGTTTTTCCGGCTAAAACTCGTAAGGGGTATGCGGTATTGTTATTAAAGTTTTCTTAATGACTAGACTTTTCGCTTTAGCAGACTGTTTATTAAGAGGTTTCTTGACCGGAGCCGAAAATGCGCTGTAGCCGCCTGCGTACATCTTGCCGCTCTTATAGCCTTGGCTGCCGGCTAGTAGCAGGGGATCGTTATGCTGTTCCTGCTCCATAAGTTTTAGTAGAATGGCGGCAGAAGCGCGGGCGTCATCAAGAGCATCGTGGTGCTTTAGAGTGATGCCGAAATGTGCGGAGATTACATTCAATTTATGCGAGGGCAGGTCTTGCAGTATTTTTTTGCCTAGCAAATAGGTGCAGAGATATTGGAAGTCAGGGTAGGTCAAAGAAGCACCATCCAGACAATACCGCAGGACGCTCATATCAAAGGAGGCGTTATGCGCCACGACAATTTCACCTTGCAACAATGGCTCAATAGCAGGCCATAGTTCGTGGAAAGTAGGCTTGCCACGCACCATTGATGGAGTAATGCCATGTATAGCGATGTTCATGCCATCAAAGCGCTGTTGTGGATCGATTAGCCAGTCATGCTCTGCCGCAATTATCCCCGCTCTAACTTGAACAAGGCCCAAGGCACATGCGCTGGAGCGGCTGGAATTAGCTGTTTCAAAATCTATTGCTGTAAAGTCCATAGTAAAGCCCCTTATCTATCGTATATATGTTTATATTAAAGGAGTGAGATGCTAAACACAATCTAGTGAATATACAAAGGAGATGACAGAGTGCAGCTCTTAAAAGGTCAGAAGGTAGATATTACTAGAGGGCGAAAGGTATCTAGCCTTTCTTTAAATTTCGGTTGGTCGACTTCTAATGCTGAGGTCGGCATAGATGTGGCAGCTTTTCTACTATCAGAGCAGAGTCGCTGTGAACGGGATGAGAATTTTATATTTTACGGTAATCCGTTGTCCACGAATGGGGCGGTGGCACACTCTGCTTTAAATCAAGGGGATAAAGAAGCTGTCACTATTTCACTGTCTAAGCTTCCCGCAGATATTACCAAGATAGCACTATCGTTGACGATCTATGAAGGGGAGAAATTAGGCCATTCCATGAAGGATATGGTTGCCCCTTATCTGCGGATTATGGATCATGACAGTGGGGAAGAATTGTTCCGTTTTGAGTATGGGTTGGATTTATCAGCAGAAACAGCTATCGTGGTGGGGGAATTGTATCGGCATGCTGGTGAATGGAAGTTTACCGCCATTGGCAGTGGATTTAATGGAGGCCTGGCATCATTATGCACCCACTACGGGCTTGAGCTTGAAGAAGCAGATTCTGCCGAGATTGCTGCCGCTACTGAAATTGTAGAAGCTGTACCTGAGCAGGCAGTGGCTGGGAAGAACATCTTGTCCTCTATTGATTTACGCAAAAAAATTGTCCAGTTCACGCTAGAAAAGAAGCAGTTGACAGGGGTATCCGCTAGGGTCGGTATTGTGCTGGACATCACGGGGTCGATGAAAACCTTATACAATAATGGAACGGTGCAAGAAGTGGTTGAGCGTATTTTGGCTGTAGCTTCTAAATTTGACGATAACGGTTCGCTGGATGTATGGGTATATGATACCGAATTTAGCCGTTTGCCACCGGTCACTGAGCAGGAGTTTGGCCGATATGTATTCACACAAATTATGAACAATAATGCCATTCACAAGTTTGGTCGTAATAATG
The DNA here is from genome assembly GCF_022369515.1 of Paenibacillus sp. 19GGS1-52. NCBI lineage: Bacteria > Bacillati > Bacillota > Bacilli > Caryophanales > Paenibacillaceae > Paenibacillus > Paenibacillus sp. 19GGS1-52. Next base: position 5,496,632 of record NZ_CP059724.1, on the reverse strand, counting down.
AGCCACCTGTGATGGAGGATGTCATTCGCAAGTATACAGTGGAAGAAAATGATCCAACACCTGTATTTATCATCTTTATCAACGATGGAGGTGTGGTGAGGCCCACCAAGAAAGTGATGCTTCTTCGCTAAAGTGAATGTTACATGTCTGTTTAATAGAGAAAGTGTCCATACTGTCTAGTAAGAAAATTACGAGGGCGGGATGGAAGATGTGGACCCCATTAAGCAAGCAAGATAATCTAATGAATGATGTGTTCAAGATCATGTTAGACTTGGAAGAACCATGGAAATTAGTGGATATTGAGCATGATCCGCAAGAAGAAGCGTGGCACTTATTTATTGACTTTGAACGTGGAGCCCTCTTTCCCTGTCCGCATTGTGGGACACTTTGCAAGGCCTACGATGCAGAAAAAAAGCAGTGGCGCCATCTTGATGTTTGGAAATGGAAAACCTATATTCATGCTCGGGTTCCTCGAACCGACTGCAAAAAATGCAATAAGATCACGATGATTTCGGTGAAGTGGTCACGTCCGTTGTCGCATTTCACTTTGGATTTTGACGCTTGGGCAATGCGATTAATGGCTGAAATGCCGGTGAATGCAGCAGCGCGTGAATTACGAGAGCACGATACACGGATGTGGCGAATCTTTCATCACTACGTTGAACAAGCCATGAACGAGCTGGACTTGACCTCTGTTCGGCGGATCGCCATCGACGAAACGTCCTCACGCCGAGGTCATCGTTATATTACCTTGTTTGTGGACGTGGATACCAAAACGATACTTTTCGCAACGGAAGGAAAAGGGAAAGATACCCTGGCACGTTTCAAGCAGCATCTCCTTCGAAAAGGCGTAGAACCCGTGCAAATACAGGAAATATGTTGTGATATGTCTCCCTCCTTTATTGGAGGAATTAAAGAGCATTTCCCTACAGTTGAAATTACTTTTGATAAGTTCCACGTCATGAAGATGGTTAATGATGCTGTAGATGAGGTGCGCAAAACCGAGCAGAAAGAAGAGCCTAGACTCAAACGGAGCAAATTTTTATGGTTAAAGAATGAAGCTCATTTGAAGGCGGAACAACGAGAAACCCTACAAAGCCTCAAGGACCAAAACTTAAAAACCGGACGAGCTTATCGCTTGAAATTAGCAATGCAGGAGCTATGGATAACTCCACATGTGTTTGCTGACGTTTACTTGCGAGAATGGTTAAGCTGGGCTAGACGTTCGCAGTTGGAACCGATGATGGATCTGGCCAAGACCGTAAAGCAACATGAAGAAGGCATTCTTCGTTGGTTCCATAGCCGGATGACCAATGGCTTGCTTGAAGGCATTAATGGATTGGTGCAAGCGTCCAAACGAAAAGCACGCGGGTATAGAAACGTCCACAATTTAATCGCAATGGTATACATGACCGCTAACAAAAATCGACTGTCAGCGCTTGCCGCACAGAGGTCCTAAACCGGTCTTTACCCCTTTCCATTTATACCATTTCCTTAAGAATCTATGGATACCAAAGTATCTATGAAGCTATTTCTATGCAGCGTTACCCATCCAGTAGAGCGAAGAGCCAAAGTGATTATGTCCTCTTCCGTCCAGCCTATCTTCTGGCAGTTTGTGGGGATCGGAGATTCAGACTTTGAGGTGCTGAAGCAGTTGGATACAATGACAGGTCGGCTGGTCGATAACGCCAGCTTTATACATCTGGACCGGATCGAGGAAGTGTCTGATGAGGAACTCTATGATCAGTTGCTGAATGAATTTCCACAGTGGCTTAAGGCGGCGAAGGAAAAAGGGATTCTTCGGGAATGAGAGGAAGATCCCTAAGTAACTCTGGATACCCTAAGTCGGAATTCCGCCAAGGTGCGTGCGGTAGTTGTTGAAATGACTCATGGAATTGTAGATTGGTGTTTCGCCACGCAAAAACCACCAGCTATATGAAAGCCTGGTGGCAGATAGATACTTGGCCATCGCCTACTTGTTACTGTCGTTCTTCCGAGCGCGAATACGTTCCAACTCGGCATCCACAACACTGTTCAAGGCGGAATCTGCGTTTATATTTTTGCTCTCTGCAGTTGTATCGGAAGGGTGGAATAAGTTGGCTGCGGCAGCTTCCCATTCCGTAATTTTATCTTCCATTCGCTCGAAGCCGCGCGAGGCCGCACTGGTATTTAAGTTATGAACGCGGCCTCTGACGTTATGGCCTTGTCCATGACCTGTGTTTGGAGGGCTTGTTTTGCCTGCCGCTTTGCGGGCGCGGGCGGCCAATTCGTTTCTTTTCGCTTTCAGCCGGGTATGCTCTTCTTTGGCGCTATGGATATTTGCTTCCAAAGATGCTAGTCTATGACGGGTTTCTTCCAGACCAGTGGCACATTCCTGTGCGCTCTCCATATATTTTAGCTTGGCTAATACTGCAAATCTGGCTGCATCTTCATTTCCTTGCCCCATCGACGTAACTGCTTCAGCTTCGCTACGATCAGCCAGCAGTTGATATTCCTGTTTACGCTGCTCAAGTACAGCCGCTGCTGCTTTAAGGTCGCGCTCGTCGCGTTCCAAGGTTATGATACCTTCCTCCAGATCGCGCAGATATTGTCCGGTCAGCAGGATCGGGTCCTCTAATTTGTTCAGGCCTTCGTTGATTGCTGCTTTGGTTAGGGTGGCGATTCTATCGAATATACTCATCATAATCTCTCCTTTGAATGTTTTTTATTTTTTTAATAGAAGTCTGGTCCGCCATTGAAACCGCTATAATTCTCTTTTGGAACAATAATACTAGCGATGATATAGAGAACAACTGCTGTACCAAGACTGAACAAGGCAACAGCCGCGGTTAGAAGTCTTACAATGGTAGCGTCAATGCCGAGCCAGGTAGCTAGGCCTCCACACAAACCACTGATTTTTTTGTCTCCTTGGGAACGGTATAATTTTTTCATCACAAATCGCTTCCTCTCATAGGGTTGAACCAGAATGTATTCTGTAAGCCTCCGATGTTTATGTATTCATTGTACGGCTTTACCGTATGAACCAAAACGGTCTTGAGGCGGTTTTGTAGTCTCGACCTGAGGCGGGGACGGCATCCGTAATAAGGCGGGGAAGGGGCAAGCAGGATGAACTTTTCGTATCTATGAAAAAGCCCTCTCGCCAGCGCTGATCGACTAGCTGATGAATGGGCAGCCTGATACAAACATCACAGCAACTCACGGTATCGCCTTGGTAACGCTGGAAAGAAGACGCTGGCATGGAGCTTCGAGTAAGCCTGTAATTGCTGTCAATTAATCTCTGGAAGAATGTACTGGAGTAATATAAAATTAAGTATATTTCCAGAATTCAAGCTGAGGGGTGCAACGAATGTGGAGCAGAAGAACTTAATTATTTTTTTGGATTGTGGAGATACAATCATTGATGAGGGAACCGAAATACGCGATGGAGAGGATACCGTTATTCGTGGAAAGGTGATTCCTGGAGCAGATCTGATGGTGAAGACACTAGCGGAACGGGGATACAGACTTGCCATCGTAGCTGATGGAACCGCTCAATCTTTTAAGAATTTACTCACTCAGCATGATCTGTACGATTGCTTTGAAACGCTGATTTATTCAGAGACGATAAAAGCCTCCAAGCCGAGTGTTCGAATGTTCAAGGCAGCGCTGGGTGCAATGGATCTGAGTGAGCGGGATTGCTCCAGAATCATAATGGTAGGAAATAATCTCAGCAGAGATGTTAAAGGAGCCAATCAAATGGGGATTACGAGCGTCTTTTTAAGCTGGACGACAAGATATCCCAAAGTCCCTACGGACGATCTTGAAGTACCGAATTATACGATTAGTACCCCACTCGAGTTGATCGATCTGGTGGAGGAACTTAATCACAAATTAAATGTTCAGGCAATATAATCAAATCAAATCAAATCACATAGAAATTATTCCTTATCTTTCTACGAGAAACGGGTGACGTCCATAAAAGGATGTCACCCGTTTTTTGTATCGGAAATTCTTTGTTTTATTATCGGATGATGAATTTTGTTAACCCACTGTTAATTCTAAGAGAATCGGTTGAAATGCTCTAACTTCAAGCTGTATGATGAAAACAACAACAAACAAAATAAAAACACACAAAAACAATGTATGTAATTTGGAGGAGACGTTATGATTAATAAGGTTTATTTAGACCGGGAAAAACCTACATTTAAAGGCAACCTGCATCTTCATACAACATGGTCAGATGGCAGTTTACCTGCAGTGCAAGTGGTGGAAGCATTTAAAGCCAAGGGATATCATTTTATTTCGATTACTGACCACGATATTTATGCTAGAACGGATGAATTCAACACGGTTGACTTCGTCACTCTCCCAGGAATGGAACGAGGGGGATTAAACCCGATTGCAGACAAAAATCCAGGATATCATTTCGGTGTATTAAATGATCCTACAGTAGATGCAGAGTTGGATAGATTTGGACATTTAGAGCAGTTTCCTGTGCCGATTCCCTGGGTAGGGGATCATTCGCCCCAGTTGCTTATTGATGAAATGCGCGCGCATGGGAATTTGGTCATATTCAACCATCCGGAATGGCACTTGACACGTTTTGAAGATATGGTGAAATATGAGGGGTTCTTCGCGATAGAAATTTACAACCATGCTACGGAGTGGTCAACCACAAGCTCTTATGGTGCAGCTTATTGGGATCATGCGCTGCAGAATGGCAAACGTGTATTCGGTATTGCCGCAGATGATTCTCACGAGCATGATCCAGATTGGAAAGTTCCTGAATTCGGAGGAGGCTGGGTGCAGGTGCAAACGGCATTGTTAAACCCAGAGGAGATCGTAAAAAGCTTGAAGCAAGGTGATTTTTATTCTAGTAGTGGTCCGGAAATTTACGATCTGCGAGTGGTAGACGGTCAACTCACGATTGAGTGCTCTCCCTGTAAGTTTATTATGTTTAAATCCTTTCCCCAACGAGGAGCATTCTTGGTGAATTTCGACAGTGGTGAGCCAATGGCGCATGCGTCCATGAAGGTCGAACAGGATATGCATTATATCCGCGTGGAATGTATTGACTTCCAAGGAAATGTAGCCTGGTCCAATCCTATATTTGTATCCGATTTACTGCAGGGAGGGGAATAGAAATGCAATCAAAGATCTATCTAGACGAGCGTAAGCGCAAATTTAAAGGGAATCTCCATACACATTCTACTCGCAGCGATGGGCAATATGCCCCTGAGGTTGTAATCGACGCCTATAAGAAAAAGGGCTATGACTTCATGTGTTTAAGTGATCATGAAATTTATTTCAAATCGGATAGCTATGATGATGAAAAATTTATCATGTTGGATGGTTATGAAATGGCCTGCGAAATGAGCTGGAAGGATACCGGCCAACAATACCATATCCACGGGCTTCTCGATAAATCGCTAGGCTCGGACTGTGAATTTGAGCACGATGAGGAACATGCGAAGCCGGATTATGAAAGCTTGGATACGATCCAGAGCCTGATTAATGAGATGAGGGATAAAGGGAATTTGATTATTATGAATCATCCGGAGTGGTCCAGAAATCTCGCTCAGGATTTGCTGAAGCTAGAAGACTATTTCGCAGTTGAAATTTATAATCATCAGTCCGAAATCGATGAAGCGGTCGGTTACGGCGTTCGCCATTGGGATTATTTATTGAAGAACGGGCGTAAAGTGTTCGGTATTGCTGCAGATGATGCTCATGGGGGACTAATAGATGACGTTATTTCAGAATTTTTTGGTGGATGGATTACTGTCGATGGAGAGAAGCTGGAGCAGCAATCGTTGATCTCCTCGCTAAAGAGCGGTCATTTCTATTCCTCAAACGGTCCGGAAATTCAGGATTTGCGGGTCGAGAATGGCTTCTTACAAGTCAAATGCTCACCGGTAAAGTTCATCAAATTTATTACTCATCCATTCAATGGGCGTGCGTTATATAACAAAGATGCTTCTCCCATTAGCAGTGGCGAGTTCAGGATCAAAGGCGATGAACAGTATATTCGCGTGGAATGCATCGATTTCGAAGGGAATATCGCTTGGTCCAATCCAATTTTCCCGGATGAATTGCAGTAGGGGCATAGATGAACGCTTTAGATATGCAATTTCGTAAAGACATGAAGAGACTGGTCATCCCCTCCATACTTCAGATGCTACTTGGAAATTCATTTTCTTTGATCAATACGCTAATGGTTGGAGGGTTAGGGGACACTGCGATTGCCATAACCGCTGCGGTGGGTCAAATCAGCTTTATTCTCGGGATGCTTCTTACCGCAATTTATGGGATTTCGGCCTATATTACGCAATTTTTCGGCAAAGAAGATTTTATGAATGTTAAAAAATCGTTTGGTCTCATGCTTATCTCAAGTCTCATTCTTTCATCCATTGTATTTATGCTTGTGTCTATGTTTAAAGGACCGCTAATCTCCCTTTTTATAAAAGATGAAGCGGCCATCGCATATGGCATCCACTATTTATCTGTGATCGCATTCGTTTTTCTGATTAACGCTATCAAGGATGTATATAGCAACGCACTGGGTTCTATTGGTAAGGTGAAATTGACTCTGATTGTTGGGATTATGGCTATGTTCGTCAATATTTTACTAGATTATGCGCTTATTTATGGGAAGTTTGGTTTTCCTAGGTACGGTATTGTTGGAGCCGCTTGGTCAAGCTTAGTGTCATCTATGCTCAGTGCGATTATTCTATTAGGTTACGTCTATTGGAACAAATATTATTTCAACGTCACTCTGACAGAAATACTCTCCATTCGGTGGCCATTTATCCGGGAAATATATAGAACAACACTGCCGCTCTTGTTCCATGAAGGCCTGTGGTCAGTTGGGAATATGTTATATGCGATAGCATTCGGTCATTTAGGAGTCGCAGCACTAGCTACTTATCAATTAGCCCTCACGTTTAACGGATATTTCATGATCGGGATTTTCGGATTTGCGTACGCGGCTAGAGTCATGATTGGCGAGAAGCTCAGTCAAGTCGATTCGGGCGAATACCTTATCTATGCACGTAAATTTACACGGATTGCCCTCTATTCGGGTGTAATCGTAGGAGCTCTTATTCTGCTGTTAAATCCGTACATTGTATATCTATTCCCCAATATTAGTGTAGCGGTACAAACCTCATTCCGTAATGTGATGGTTATTCAAGCCGTAGTCATGATCATGTTCTTCTTAAACAACCTGTGGATTGTCGGAATGTTCAGAGCAGGCGGCGATAATCTATACACGATGAAGTTGATTTTGGTCACCACATGGCTGATTGCCCTGCCGTTAGTATTTGCCGGAGTGTATATCTTTCACCTGTCCGTCGAGATCGTGTATATGATGTTCGTCTTCGAGGAAGTTGCGAAGGCTGGAATTGGATATTTCAGATATAGATCGAATAAATGGGCTAGAAATCTTGTCCGCAATATGTAGGAGGTACTTCAATGAGAGAACACTATTTATTATTAACACCGGGCCCGCTATCAACAACACCTTCCGTCAAAGCAGTGATGCTGAAGGATTGGTGTACCTGGGATGATACTTATAAACATATCGTTCAGTTGATTCGCAGCAAATTGCTTCATTTAGGCAGGGCCTCTGAAACCCGTTATACGTCAGTGTTAATGCAAGGAAGTGGAACCTTCGGAATCGAAGCAACGATTGGCACAGTGATTCCTCAGGCAGGAAAACTCCTCATTCTGGCTAATGGAGTGTATGGCACACGGATCGAGGAAATTGCGCGGGTACTCGGAATCAGTTACAGAACTTTAGAATTTGCCCCGAATCAAAGGGTTGATGTAGAGCAAGTGAATGCCGTTATGGAGCAGGATACAGCGATTACCCATGTGGCCTTCGTACATTGTGAGACAACAACAGGTATTCTAAATCCGCTCGAACAGCTGGTACACACGATAAAGAGGCACGGAAAAATAGCGATTGTAGATGCGATGAGCAGCTTCGGAGGCCTTGCAATAGAAGTTGAGAAGTGGGGCATTGATTATCTGATTAGCAGCTCGAATAAATGTATTCAAGGCGTACCTGGCTTCAGTTTTATTCTCAGTAAAAAGGAAGAATTGGCCAAGTGTAAGGATAATGCAAGGTCATTATCCTTAGATCTATATGATCAATGGCAAGTGATGGATCAAGAGGAGGGGAAATGGCGGTTCACCTCTCCGACGCATGTGGTACGGGCCTTCTATCAGGCCTTGCTTGAATTAGAAGCAGAGGGCGGAGTAGAGCGGCGTTATGCAAGATACCTTGAGAATCAACAAACGTTAGTTCGTTTAATGGAGCATGCAGGATTTAAGGCCTACCTGCCGGAAGCGCTGCAATCACCGATTATCACCACGTTTTTGTATCCGGACTTAGAACATTTTACCTTTGAGTCTATGTATCTTTTTCTTAAAGAGCAAGGGTATGTAATCTATCCTGGTAAATTAAGCGACACACAGGTATTCCGAATCGGTTCAATTGGAGATGTACATGTAGAAGATATGGTAAGTCTGTGTGCGGCAATATTATCCTATGCGACAAACAATGGGGAATGAATCGGGGGGCGAAGAACTTATGAAAGTACAAGGTGTTATTTTGGATTGGGCAGGAACAACGGTTGATTATGGATGTATGGCTCCCGTGCATGTGTTCTTCGATATTTTCCGAATGATAGGAATCGAACCAACAATAGAAGAAGTACGGGCACCAATGGGGTCCTTGAAATGGGATCATATTAAAATGATGCTGGAAATGCCGCGGATAAGCAGATTGTTTGAAGAAAAGATGGAGCGTCCATTCACCGATAGCGATGTGGATCAGTTACACGATGCTTTTGAACCCAAATTGCTTGAAATCTTACCTCGATTCGCCGAACCTATTGAGCATGTTGTCGATACTGTGCAGCAGCTTAGGGGATTAGGGTTGCGGATTGGTGGGACGACAGGATATAACGACGCCATGATGCAAATAGTCGCAAGCAAGGCAGAGCTGAACGGTTACGCACCAGATTACTGGCTGACTCCTGATTCGGTCAAGGGCAGAGGACGTCCGTATCCTTATATGATCTACGCCAATATGATTCAACTGGATCTGGGTATGCCTTCACAAATCGTTAAAGTCGGAGATACGAAGTCAGACATGCAAGAGGCCAGAAACGCCGGGGTATGGGCAGTTGGCATCGTTAAAGGCAGCTCTATATTAGGTTTGACGCAGGAAGAAGTTAACGAGATGGAGCCAGCTACTTTGAAGAACCTAGTTGAAGCAGCCAAGCAGCAGTTTATGGAGTACGGAGCGCATTATGTCATCGAGGATATGTCACAACTGCCTAAACTCATCGAAGCCATTAACATCACTTTGCTGGGAGGAGGCAGACCTCATGGATATTAAAGCATATCAGAGAACTGAAGGAGATATTAATCTATCGATAGAACGCGAGCGCTGGCAAGAATCACATTTAAGTCGCCAAACTAGGGATGTTCTAGAAGAAGACAGTCGTTACTTTCTGCATCAATCGATGTCTTCGCCTTGTCTGAATGTGATAACCAATGCGGAAGGCATCTATTTAGAAGATTTAGACGGTCGCAAATATATGGACTTTCACGGCAACAGCGTGCATCAGGTTGGATATAAGAACAGTTATGTTATCGATGCCGTTAAGAAGCAAATGGATGATCTACCTTTTCTGCCACGGCGTTATACGAATCCGGTTGCGGTTCAATTGGCACGCAAGCTTGTTGAGTTGGCGCCAGGTGATCTGAATAAGGTGCTATTCACACCTGGTGGTACAAGTGCCATTGGAATTGCCATGAAGCTTGTTCGTAAAGCAACGGGCAATTTCAAAACAATCTCTACTTGGGACTCCTTCCACGGTGCTAGCCTAGATGCGATTTCTGTAGGAGGAGAGGGCATATTTCGAAACCACATGGGCCCTCTGTTACCAGGAACAGAGCATATGATGCCCTATAATTCCTATCGCAGTTTCTACGGAGATGCCGATCATGACGGCTCGAAAACGCTTGATTATCTCGAGTATATGCTGAAGCGGGAGACCGATGTTGGAGCAGTCATCATGGAGCCGGTCCGCAGCACAGATGTTCAGATTCCACCCAAAGCGTACTTCCAACGGTTACGTCAATTATGCGATCAATACGGTGTTCTGCTAGTGTTGGACGAAATTCCGACAGCACTCGGGAGAACAGGCAAAATGTTCGTTCACGAGCATTACGATATTATTCCGGATATTGTTGTTATTGGAAAAGGACTTGGAGGCGGATTATTTCCAATGGCGGGCATTATTGCTCGTGAAGGCTTGGATGTTGCTCACGATATTTCCCTCGGGCATTATACCCATGAGAAGAGCTCTGTGGGTTGTGCCGCTGCTTTGGCGACAATCGAATATATTGAGCAGAACGGACTACTTGAACACGCTGAGCGAATGGGTGTTGTTCTAGAGCGGGAGCTGATGGCTATGAAGAATAGACATGAAGTCATTGGGGATGTTCGAGTGATTGGAATGCTCGCGGCAATTGAGTTAGTTACTGATCGCCAAACGAAGGAAGAGGCAGTAGAGGGCGCTGAAAAGGTTATGTACCGCTGTATGGAGATGGGTTTAAGCTTTAAGGTTTCTAATGGCAACGTATTAACCTTGGTTCCGCCCCTAATTACGACCCAAGAACAGCTGGAACAGGCCCTTTATTATATTGAAAAGGCGATTTCAGAAGTTTTCACACCATAAACAACAGGAAAATAGCATAAAACAACAAGAAAGCAATAATAAAACAACAAGAAAACATATATTTAACGTGGAATTAATCCTCTTATGACACTCCAATCTTATACTGATATTGTACGAGAGTATAAAAAATGAGATAAGGGGAAATGAAAATGCGCACCAAATTATCCATGTTGTTTGTAGTATTGCTAGGATTGACTTTAGTATTGGGAGCATGCAGTGCGAATAACAATACTGGGGAACAAACAGCTTCTGCAGCAGATGTTCAGCAAAACGCTGGTGCTAAAGAAACTATTAAAATTAGCGTAGGCGAGGATGATTACGGCGCTCGGATGTTAAACTATGCAGCCGCTTTTAAAGCATTAAATGCAGAGTTAGTTGCAGAAGGCAAAAATGTTGAAGTAGTAGAAGACATCTTGCCAGCCGTGGGTGATGATGAGCTTGTTCTACAGGCTCAAGCCGGTCAATGGCGCGATATTTCCATGAATTCAAGTCTGGATATCGGCTGGGAATTGGATGCAGGACTTATTCAACCGATTGATTGGCTTAAGGACTCGGAAGTATTTAAAACACTTCCAAAAAATTTGTGGGATATCATGGAATACCAAGGACATGTATATGGTGCGATCCAGGATATGGATGCTTCCCCTTTGTATATAAACAAAACAGCTTTGAAAGCACTGGGTTGGTCTGATGCTGATATTAAGGGGCTTCCGGATCGTGTGCTTAAAGGTGATTTTACGATGGATGATATGTTGAACATTGCCACTGAAGCCGTTGAGAAAAAAGTGACGAAATACGGCCTGGTTAGTGATGGACTAGATAACATCAGTGTTCAGGATATCAACAATCAAATCATGGGCTTTGAGCCTTATGATCAGGAACAAAGTAAAGTGATTTTTGATAAAAAAGGCATTACAGATACTTATAGTTTTTGGAAAAAAGGAATTGATAGTGGAGCAATCACGAAGGATTTTGCCGCATTGGAAGATGTTGGATTTGGATATTTTGTTAATGGGGATGTCATGTTTTTCATTGGTGGTACCGGATCCTACAATAATATGAAAGAAGCTTATGGGAAATCGGATAAGGAATTCGAGGATTGGTTCTATGCCAACAATACCTTCAGTCTGATTCCGGCTGGAATTAAGGGTGGTAAACCGGGTTCACTGGCGAATCCGCGTCTGTATTACGTAAGTTCCAAGGTAGATGAGAAGAAAATGCCTTATGTACAACGTATCATTGAATTAGCAATGGCTCCAAATTTACAAATGGATCATACCATTGCATCGGGTAAGTTGCCAGTAACAAGATCGGGGCAGGAAGATCCACGGTTTAGTGAGTCCAGATTCTTAAATGATGTAGCTTACATGTTGGATTATACCAAAGTACGTCCGCCGCATCTTGCCTACCCTAGTTATTTGCAACAACAAATTAAAGGTCTTGAGGCACTGATGGTTAAAGGTGCGACGGTAGAAGAAGCCTATGCGTTATTCGAAGGAAATTATAAACAAGGTGTTGAGCAGGATCAAGTCATTTTCAGATAGATAACGGTAAATAAAATAGAAGAAACAACGGCTTGCATAGGTGAGGATTGTTCAGTCTCTCCAATTGCAAGTCGTACATAGGAGAGAGGAAGGGGCCAATGAATTTAGCTAGATTGAAAAAAAAATCTTACCCCTATTTGTTTTTGGCACCGTTTGCTGTCTTAACCCTACTGTTCTTTGTCATTCCTGCATTAGCAACGTTATGGATGGCCGCAACCAATTTAGATCGTAAGATGAAAGCCGATTTCATCGGGTTTGGGAACTTCCAAAGAATACTTGCTGATATTAATTTATGGCCGATCATCAAGGTAACGTTGATTTATGTGTTTTTCTCATTAGTGCTTACTGTCGCCTTCAGCTTGCTCTTAGCCATTTGCACACAGTATCTGGTGAAGAATAAAAAATTAGGTGCCCTTTATCGTGTCATTTGGCTAATTCCAAGCACCATGCCTGGCTTAGTGTATGTTGTATTCTGGAAATATATATTTAACCCGACACCAGGCGGATTTGCCAATAAAGTGGTAATGTACTTTGGACTCGAACAACCGATATCGTGGTTTAATGATGCAGGACTGCTCATTATTATTATTGCCGGGGTGATCTCAGGGGCTTCGGGAGGCATGATTCTATTCTCTGCTTCGATCAATTCCATTCCCGAAGATGTATATAGAGCAGCAAGGGTAGATGGAGCCAAAGATCGATCGATTATTAGGGACATCATTCTTCCTGCGTTAAAATGGCCGATTATGTACGTTACCGTGACTTCAACGATTGGGTTATTTGCAAGTTATAACTTTATTTTGCTTGCTACAAGAGGCGGCCCGGTGGTGGATACGACAACATTGGCTCTTTATGGTTACCAGCAGGCATTTAATGGATTGGAATATGGATATGGCGCAGCCATATCGGTCATTGTCGTGGTCATTTCACTTCTTCTAACGCTGCTATTGTTCCGCTTGTTTGATTTCAATAAACTGATTCGTCCTCCCCGGATAGAAGACTGACCAAACTAGATAAGAGTGGTGAAACCCAATGAACTTATGGAAATTCAGCAAAAAGAACCTGATTCATTTCTTTATGATCCTCTTAATGCTGCCTATCGTTTTTATGATCATTTGGTTATTTGTATCGTCTGTATACAACTATAACTCAGGTAGATTTTCTTGGGCGAATTGGCAGTTTCTAACGAGGTCATTTGAACTTGAAGGAATAAGTTTCCCCATCATTTGGCCGATTGTGCTAAACACAGTTGTTTTTGGGCTTCTTATCACGGTGATTGACCTCCTTGTCGCTATTCCAGCAGCGTATGCCTTTTCTAGGTTAAATTTTTTTGGCAAGGGATTTGCTTTGAAATTTCTGTTTATCATGGGGTCATTTCCTGGCATTACGCTGTTGATCACAAGTTTTTTCATAATGATGTACTTAGGATTGCTCAATACCGTATTTGCGGTTGTTGTTCTATCTGCAGCAGGAATGATTCCTTGGCATGTTTATATCCTAAAGGGATTCTTTGATGAAGTATCCTGGGACTTGGAATTTTCCGGCATGATTGATGGATGCAGTCGTTTCAAATGTCTTTATCAAATTATACTTCCTAATATGCTGTCAGGAATTTCTGCGATCGCCATCTACGCTTTTATGGGTGCTTATGGAGAATGGCTGCTAATTAAGCTGTTTATTTTCGATAACACAAAGTTGACGCTGGCCGGATATTTGGCCAAAGTTATTTTCACGGATGATGATAAGGTTACGAATATTGGATTAATAACAGCCATTGGACTCTTCTATACCATACCGATCGGCATATTTTATCTATTCACCCAAAGTACTATGATGAAGGTGACCATAGGAGGTTCCAAAGGCGTATGATAAAACTAGAGGCAATATCGAAGAAATTTGGCGATACAACGGCGCTTGAAAATGTCAGCTTGGATATTAAGCGAGGTGAATTCGTCGCTCTACTAGGACCATCTGGTTGCGGCAAGTCCACCACGTTAATGATCCTGGCCGGACTTCTGCGACCGAGCAGCGGGAAAGTTTATTTTGACGGAAAAATGGTAAATGATGTGGAACCAAAGGATAGAGATATTGGTATGGTATTTCAAAGTTACGCCCTTTATCCTCATATGTCGGTGATCGATAATATCGCATTTCCGTTAAAGCAACGTAAAGTAAAGAAGAAGGAACGATATCAAAAAGCCCAAGAGATTGCTGCTATGCTGCAAATTGATCAATTAACCGATCGGATGCCAAGCCAGCTTTCAGGTGGACAGCAGCAGCGCGTTGCGATGGCTCGAGCTCTTGCTAAAGACCCCTTGTTCCTGCTGTTGGATGAACCGATGTCCAATCTCGATGCACGCTTAAAGGTGGATGTCCGCGATGAAATTCGTCGACTGCAGCTGAAACTGGGAATTACAACGATAATAGTGACACATGATCAGGAAGAAGCGATGGCGGTTGCCGATAAAATCGCGATCCTGCAAAACGGGAAAATTCAGCAGTACGGTACACCGGAAGAATTATTTATGAAACCAGTTAATTTGTTTGTCGCGCACTTTATGGGCAATCCGCCGATGAATATATTAAAATGTGACTTCCTTCGTAACGGCAATGAACGCATATTAAGTGGAGATGGCTTTGTTTATAAAATTCAATCGACCAAAAAATTAAGTAGTGAATTTAAAGGATCAAAGGTAGCCCTAGGGGCAAGGCCTCATCATATTCAGATTTCCAAAGTGCCGCAGGAGAATACAATTCCGGCTAAGGTCGTTCTGGTGGAGCAGCTTGGTCGGGAGAAATTGATCAAGGTAGTATTAGGAGATAGTGAAAACACGATGAATTTTATTCGTATATTGAGTCCAACTGAGCTCAATGTAACGTATGATGAACGCGTTTATCTTACTCTTGACTCTGAGGCTATTCATATTTTCGATGAAGAAACCGGCAAGGTGATAACCTAATGAGTATGAATTGGGCCACTTATAGTCCATCTATTTACTTTGATGCGAATGAGCCGTTTTTTCCCGTGCGAATTGGTGTTACCCTATTTAGAGAACCCGGAAATTCACCTTCCGTCACAGATCGGTATATCGAATTTACTAATGAAATGACCGATTATGTCATTGAGTATGCGATCTATTTTGACTATGATATCGGCCATTTATATGAATTGGAACATGTCTGGGTGTACATAGGCAAAGATGGTTCTGTTGTGGACGCAGAGGCTAGCTTTCATGGCTGGTACTTTAAGGCTTTACTGAAAGATCGCAGCAATCTGGAGCATAATACGCATGTAAGGCTCTATTCGCAACCTGGTAAACACGCCTTCGCTCCAATGATCGAACTTATGGAATTAGTGCCAAACTTGTACAGTGCAGCTTATGAAGAAGCGGGGGATGGAGGTTTGCTTGTACCTGGAATCTTTAAAGGTGTCTTTGAAACCAATGACGAAATCAATACAATGGTTACTAGTTATTTACAGGGGCGTAGGTTTAGGCCATCAATGAAATTTGTACGTTACTCTATCCCGTATAATCTGTATACTACATGGAACGAGCTGTATAATGAAATTCCAGAACGTATTAAGGCCAGAATAGGTGAGTTAAGGAGGGACCCAGGTGTCGCTAGCGGGTGAAGACAGAAAAATAAGTATTATGACGCTGTTGAATGAGAAGGGGAAAGTGATCGCGCGCGAGCTCGCTTTGCTGTTTGAAGTTACAACGGAAACGATCCGCAGGGATCTCGATGAGCTGGAAAAAGAAAATAAATTAAAAAAAATATATGGCGGTGCGGTTAAGTTTAAAGTAGAAATTGAGCCTCCGCTGTATGAAAGAGAATTAATTAACGCAGAGGCCAAGAGCAAGATTGGGTCTCTGGCCGCGGAGTTAATTGATGACAATGATGTGATCATAGTAGATGAAGGAAGTACTGCGCTGCAAATCATTCATTTCTTAGAGGGCAAGCATAATATAACGATATTGACCAACTCTATCCCCGCGCTTATGTTACTTATCGAACATAAAAAACGCGGGTCCTTCGACGGTAAGATTATTTTGATAGGCGGGGAAGTCAACGTGAAACATCTGCGGGTATCGGGTCCAATTGCTGAGAAAATTATGGAAGATTTCTATGTCAATAAAGCCTTTATTTCTGTTGATGGTGTTTCCTTAGAGTATGGGATTACAAGCTACGACTACGAGCAAGCAGTACTCACAAGGGAATTAATTCGTTGTTCAGAGACCGTGATAGTAGTTGCGGATGAGTCAAAAATCGCTAAACGAACATTAGCCAAAATTGTTGATCTACACGATGTGCATATTATCGTCTCAGATCAAGCGCCTCCAAACGGTTGGATTCCGAAGCTTAAGGATAGCGATGTCAGATGGGTCCATCCTTTGGGTTTATAAAGGGGGTGGGATTTACATAGATGTAGTAGAAGATGATTAATACAGTATTCTTCGTTTATGCCTCGTACAATTTCCCCGTACAGGCACTTATAGGCTCCTGCCCACATACAATAAAATGACCATGAACCCGTAAAGCAAACGGCCGGTTTCATTGTACATGTGCGGGAGGTGTCGCCAAGTTGCCAGGAATTATAAGCACGATTGCGCTGCTGATCAAAGAACTGACGCTGCTGGTATCTTACGTAAGGAATAATGCTTTTCCACAGCCGCTCACGGAGCAGGAGGAAAGCAAATACTTAGGGATGATGGCTGAGGGGGATGCTAAGGCCCGGAATTTGCTGATTGAACATAACTTGAGATTAGTCGCCCATATAGTGAAGACGTTGTGAACAAACTCCAGCGTAAAATCGTTATATTTTCGGAACAGTTAGTGCTTAAAAAGATGGGTAGGCAAAATCAGTTTGTACTGTTAAAGAACAATAAATAGATTTAAGTGGATGGGAAAGCTCAAGTGGGACAAGCTTGGGCTTTTTGCGTCAATTTCATAAATTAAGTATGAAAGAGTTGCGGTAACCAGGTTACATTCTAGTAGAATAAAAATATGAAATGAGCATGTTGGAATATTTCCAATGCACTTTGAGAAAGGATGAATGGTGTGGAAAAACACATAGAAAATGAAGGAATGAGCTCGGAGCAGCTTGCGAAATTTTTAATGAGATACGGGGTAGATATTACTAGACAAGGAATTGATAGAGAATATGTAGAGAAAGCTAAATACTTTAAGGTAAACAAAAATGAATCCGGAAAAATATTATTTGGTGAAAAAGAAGCGCGAATTATCGCTAAGGTGCGTCTGTTGAAGGATTTTTTGGGAATAAAGGATGCGCGGGTAAGAGATATATTAGGTGTTTCTGAAGCCAAAAAAACAATATATAAATGCTGAAAGTAACGAGAGTTGGTCTAAACTATTCCACTTGGAAATTGATAAGTATTATGATCACCGGAAAAACGTAATCATTAAACGCTTGGAAACTGAAAGGGAACGGTATGGAAAAAAGTGGTTTGAACAGGTGAACTGGCTGGAGTTATATGAGCAATATAACAGCTTTTATTTACTTGCGGAGTTAGGTCTCAATGATATTATTGATAAGTTTGTTAATGAGATGTACAAGGATAATGATATATTTTTGAGTGATATGGCTTATGGTCTATTGAAACGTTTTAATAGTGAGGTTAATAAGCGAATAGAACAATTGAGCACTATTGTGGATAAGCAAATAGAGGAGATGAACGTATTAGGCTTTCACAGCTTTGCTGACTCACAAAAAGTATATCCGGAGTTTATAAAGGGAAAATTCAAGTCGGAAAATCTCGCCTATTTCCAAATATTAATGGAGAAATCATTAAATCAGACCTATCCGGCGGGGAACATGAGCACTCTGCTATATGACGAGGAGTTATTAGCAACATTATTTCTGGATCAATGTAATGACCATGTACTGTCGATGGTACTGGGTAATAACAGTGAGATTTTGAACGATTATAAGAAAAAAGCTGTATTGGAAGGAACTCTTAGTGGAGAAGCATTTGAAGCATATATTAATGATCTTCGTCAAGGGCTTTCCGCTGAAGCATATAATAAAATTTATAATACATACCTTGAAAAAAACTACATAAAAATTAAATCTTGCTCAGTTTACTTACTGAATGAGTATTTGTCTGACAAGGATTTTGAATATTCACTCTCCAGCATTCCAATTGAAGAAATTAAAAAAGTGGCTGAAGAGAAGTTTGGCTTACAGCCGCCACCTGTTCTTTTGAAGAATCAGCCTGAACAGTTAGAAAGCGGGGCAGGCAGAACACGAAACGGCAAAAAATAAAACTTCTAGTAGTAATGATTAAGGCGATTCACTCCCGCAGTAATCCGGAAGGCTGTCGCCTTTTTGTATTCAGCATTGCTGATAAATTTCTTGTGAATTATTTCAAAAACCCTCTTCCCAAGAGTAGGTTGCGGGTCTGTATACTGTGTTTATGAATCGGACTTAGCCAGCAACAATCACAATAAAGTGAAGAGGAGAGGTTATTATCATGACAACAGAAACAATTGTATTTATGGACATGGAACATATTAAAGGGATCAGATTTAGTAATTTATTCGGAAATGAGGAAGTACAATCATTATCTATTGTGTTAAGCTCCGTACAGGCTAATTTCTTGAAAAAGGACCAGTCACATATTGCGACAGAGAATAAGCGGTGGTGGATGCAAAATCGGGATAAAGTAATCGTCAAATCTGGGATTAAAGGCGGAAATAAGGATTTTATCGTGGCATGTTTAGCTGGGATGATGCAGAAGGGAGTGCTGGTTATGAATAGGAGTATTTCACTCTCATCAATCGCAAAGGGGTATAATTCTAAAGGTTATTCATTAAATAAAAATACTATTTATGCATGCTCATTTCTCAAACCGGAGGCAGGACGGGACTATGTCATCGAAGGTAGAGTATATAGATTAGTACGTAAACAGAAGAGAACTATCATTAGAACGAACTATGACAGATTTGGAGAGTCATATAAATATCCGCTTACAATAGATCAACCGGCCGAAGAACCCAAACTAATTACTTTATAGGATATAGTGGTAGTGTTTTCATATGAGAGGGGCAGATGGTAATGCGTAAATTTTATATAGCGGACCCTCATTTCGGGCACGAGAATGTTATTAAGCATAGCAATCGTCCATTTGCTTCCATTGAAGAGATGGACCAATCACTGATCTGTAACTGGAATAGTGTGGTGGAATCAGAAGATCAGGTGTATATTATCGGCGATTTTCTTTTTAGAAGCAGTAACACTCCAGGCTATTATTTAGACCAGCTTAAAGGGAGAAAGCACTTAATACGAGGTAACCATGAGCAATGGACCCAAAAAGTGGATGTGGAGAAATACTTTGAGAGTGTGAGTACATATCTTGAAACTAACGACGAGGATAAGCATATTATTCTCTTTCATTATCCTATTGGGGAATGGGCGAGATATTATCAAGGCAGTATTCATATATTTGGGCACATCCATAATAGCACGCAAAGCCCGGTGTTCAACAGTATCTGGAGGAAGAGAGAATGTTAAATGCAGGTGTGGATATTAACTTTTTCTTTCCTGTTACTTTAGCCCAATTAATTAGCAATAATAACGAGTTTCGGAGGCGATATCATGATACCGGGAGGTAAAACATTTGATCTGATTTCGGATGTCCATTTGGACTTTTATGTGAGTAATACCAATGTGCACCGGTTAGAGTGGCGTATTAACCGGTTTGTAAAGGGCATTCTTCCTGATGATCCTTCCAGCACACTTGTTATTGCCGGTGATCTGGGTCATTACAATAAACAGAATGCACTAATGCTGGGAGTTTTAAAAGAATACTATCATCATATCATTTTCGTCCGGGGAAATCATGATCTATACTTAATCTCTAATAGTCAAAAGGCATTGTATCAGAACTCTTCGCAGTTACGTTGGCTCCATATGAAAGATTTGGCAGCAGAAATACCCAGTGTTTATGTGCTTGAAGGGCAGACCTTACAGATCGATGGAATTACATTCGGTGGCACCGGGATGTGGTACGACTATAGCTATGGCATACAAGTACTGAAGAAGAAGTTCAAATGGATTCATGAGGTATGGCGGACAAGAATGAACGATATAAATTATATTACGGAAACACCTGATTTCCAGCAGGAGTGGGAGCTTCTTGACCCCATTATCGATAAAAGCGATGTTATTGTCACTCATATGGGACCAGACTGGAGTCAACTTCCGCTGAAACATCAGGAGGATATTATACAAAGCTTCTATTTCTTTGATGGTGCAGCATGGTTACCCCGGTTACACGGGAAGACATGGTGCTTTGGACATTGTCATCCTTATTATGGTGCTTACGAGAAAGATGGCTGTACTTTTGTGAATAATGCACTGGGGTATCCGTATGAACGCAAAAAAGCGAAAATTATAAAGGTTTGGTTAAATGACATGTGTTATGGAGGAGCAGAATGATGAGCTTGTACCTATGTGCGGGGGGGAGGGTGCCAAGTTGCCTGGAATCATAAGCACGATTGCGCTGCTGAACTGGTATCCTACGTAAGGAACAACGCTTTTCCCCAGCCCCTATCGGAGCAGGATGAGAGCAAATACTTAGGGATGATGGCCGAGGGAGATGCCAAAGCACGAAACCTGCTAATTCCAGCGTAAAATCGTTATCTTTTCGGAACACTTAGTGCTTAAAAAGATGGGTAGGCAGCATCAGTTTGTTCTGTTAAGGAACAGTAAATAGGTTTTAGTGGATGGGAAAGTTTAAGTGGGACAAGCTTGGTCTTTTTAAGTAAGATGTATCGTGAATATACTTATTATGGAGGATTATGAAATAAATTGTCGAACTCTATCCTATAGTGGAAAACATTCTACGAGGAGGACAGAGTATGAAATTACATAGCTTAAAAATAGAAGGATTTAGAAGACATTTGGAAACAGAGGTGTTATTTTCGGATGCAACATTCTTAATAGGTGAAAACAATATTGGGAAAAGTTCAATACTAACTGCTTTGAATATCCTACTCAATGATTTTAAAAAACTAACTGAAGAGGATTTTTTCGCTCTGCAAGAAGAAGGACTTACTGTCAATACTCGTGGTGTGGATACCATTACTTTAATAGCTGAATTCCGCGAGATACCAGAAGACGCAAAGGGATGGATTGGATTTAAAGGTCGTGTGCTCAATTTCATTAATGATGAAGGTGAGCAAGACTATAGAATTATCTATAGAAAGACATTTAAACCCAATATTGACTGTGTTATTGAGATGCGTGAGCAATCAAAAACATTGAAAAATGAGTTCGGGCAGTGCCAGACGATTCAAGATTATATTGATGCAGGTCTAGACACTTCGAGAATAACAGAGCGAATTGCACATATAGATTCAACAAAAAGATTAACTCAAAAAGA
Source organism: Paenibacillus sp. 19GGS1-52 (assembly GCF_022369515.1). Taxonomy (NCBI): domain Bacteria; kingdom Bacillati; phylum Bacillota; class Bacilli; order Caryophanales; family Paenibacillaceae; genus Paenibacillus; species Paenibacillus sp. 19GGS1-52. The sequence goes on along the minus strand of NZ_CP059724.1, from coordinate 5,474,945 downwards.
GCATGAACCTATAAAACAATTGGAGGACTTATACGATTTTGATGAACAAAATGAAGTTTGGTTTACTAATCCAGGTGGAATACCTGCAAATGTACTAACAAGGTTACCTAAATTCTTACTCATACCGGCTCAAGATAAAATAGAGGAGTTATCTGCAGCGGGCGGTGCGTTGAATACCACTTTAACGCATTTGTTTAATGATGTCAGGGATGCCTCTGCTAATTTTAGGCAGGCACAATTACATCTAGATTTATTGGCTGCAGAGTTAGACCCGGAAGATGAGGGAAGCGAATTTGGTCAAATGATGTTGGAACTTAACAGAACTATTAGCGATGTGTTTCCGAATACTGGTCTTAAGGCAATTACTAATTTAGCAGAAGCGGATAAAGTTATAAAACCTCAGTTTAAAATCTCGATGTTCAGCAATATTACAACGGGAGTGAATATGCAGGGGACTGGTATTATCCGTTCAGCAGTATTTGCAATGTTAAGGTATAGAAATATAAGGGAGAATAGACGGGGGGCAGGTCAAAGTAGACCTTTGTTAATTGGCTTTGAAGAGCCAGAGATATATTTGCACCCAAATGCAGCTAAACAAATGAGAGAAACAATTTATGAATTGGCCAGTGCACCTAATAATCAAATTGTTTGTACGACACACTCGCCTTATATGATTGATTTAAGTAAAAAACCGCTGCAAATTCTAAATTGTCTTTCACGTACTAACTCTACGCTTACAGTAGAGCAACGAGAACTAAACGTTGAAAGACTGAAATGCACATCTTTCAATACCAGTGAAGAGTTCAAAAAGCTTCAAGGAGAAGATAAGACTTACGTTAAGATGTTGCTGAAAATTGATGACTATATTTCAAGAGTGTTCTTCTCCAAAAACGTTTTAATCGTTGAAGGAGATACAGAGGATATAGTTCTTAGAGAAACTATCAATCGGATGCCACCTGTTGTAAAGAAAGACATAGAATGTAATTGGCAGATTGTTAAAGCAAGGGGGAAGGCAGCTATAATCGCTCTAGTGAAATATCTCAGGGCAATGGGGATTAACCCAATTGTTATTCATGATAAAGATGAAGGGGTTCCACGAGCAGAGGTATTTAATGAGCCGATTTTAGCAGCTGTCGGAATAGAAGAGAATCGAATCATGTTGACAAATTGTATTGAGGACATTCTTGGTTACCCGGCTCCCTCAAATGAGAAGCCATATAAGGCTTACAAACATATTACTGAACATTGGACTGAGGATTGGGAATCAATTTCACCTAATTGGAGACTAATTATTGAAACCATTTTTAAAGATTCATTTAGTCTTATAGCTCCTAACGATAGGCAAGTTGTTGTTGATATGGTTGCAGCAACAGCAGAAAATCCACAACAACCTTAAAGTAGGGATTAAAATTTAGCTTCGAATCAAACAGTACAGGTTGCTAAGCCGCTGTTTGTAAGTACAAAAAATTAGAAGTAAGGAGGGGTCTGAGGTGATTTTTAATATTATTTCAGAGTATCATACACAGTCTCTGCTGGATAAACATCATAGGTTCCTATCCTGGCAGCATTGCTACAGTTTTTTTAAAGACAATCATGCACTCTTTAATGAAGAAAAAGTATTGGATCATGCTTCTTTACACTTGGCTTTTTATCTGGCCAGTTGGGGTATGCTTAGAGGAGGAACGTTTTTACTTCAGAAAGACTACAAGGTTCATGAATATCTTTTGGAAAAAGTATTTATGGACGATAAGTACAAACAGTATTACGCTCCTGAGTTTCGTAATACTCTTTTGCATCAATATTATGATGGAATCGATATGCTAATAAAAGAGGTAAGGGATGCCTATTCATATAATGTTACACCGATTGGTGGCAGAAAGGATACTATCTCTGTTAGTGATACACTTGCATCAAAAATACTGTTAGGACTCTTTGGTATTGTTCCTGCCTATGATCGTTTTTTTGTAAGTGCAATGAAGCTGCATGGATTAAATAATACATCGTTTAACCGGGAGTCACTTATTACTTTAGTTGATTTCTATTTGGACAATGAAGTTGAGTTTTTAAAATGTAAGGACATGTTTACAAGTGGGAATAGTGAATATACACCTATGAAATTAGTCGATATGTACTTTTGGCAAGTTGGCTATATGATGAGTGAGCCTAATAGATTCCCACAAAATGAGCTAGATATGATTATGGCATTTGCGGAAGAACAATCTGCTGTCTATAACAGTCGAAGAAAAGTCCCTTCATTTACGGAGAAAGCAGAATCAATAAGTAAGAGGGGGCTTACTGATGAAATAAGGCAATACATATTCGATGTTACTGTGAATGCAACGGTACGAGGTTTAGCTTATATTGATCTGACATCAGGTGATATACATAAGGATTTGAAGTTGTCGAACAGGATGCCTTCAGTTTGCAATGCAATGCTAAGTATTGAGGACGTAGAGATCGAAATTCTGAATGATACCCCAAGTGGGAAAGGTTCAACCAAAAAGGTTCGTTATTGGCTACAAGGAAGGGGCAGAGCTTAATTGAATTTACATTGAATCCATTAGATTATGAAGTTTAAGTGGAGAAGATAAAAAAGTTCTTGAGTTTGTACCTATTTTCCGCGTACATGCACTTCTAGGCACCTACCCACATACAATAAAAGGACCATGAACCCGTAGTTCTCAAATGCAGATCGGTTTCATTGTACATGTGCGGGAGGTGTCGCTAAGTTGCCAGGAATTATAAGCACGATTGCGTTGCTGATCAAAGAACTGACGCTGCTGGTATCTTACGTAAGGAATAATGCTTTTCCACAGCCGCTCACGGAGCAGGAGGAGAGCAAATACTTAGGGATGATGGCTGAGGGGGATGCTAAAGCACGGAATTTGCTGATTGAACATAATTTGAGATTAGTTGCCCACATAGTAAAAAAATTTGACAATACTGGAGAGGATATGGAAGATCTGATCTCCATCGGTACCATCGGATTAATCAAAGCAATCGAAAGTTATCGGCCAAACAAGGGGACGAAACTTGCGACATTTGCTGCTCGTTGTATCGAAAATGAAATCTTGATGCATTTGCGTTCATTAAAAAAAACCCGCAAGGACGTGTCTCTACACGATCCTATAGGTACGGATAAAGAAGGCAATGAAATTACGTTAATCGATATACTTGGCTCTGAAGCTGATGATGTTATTAAGGAAGTTGACCTCAAGATTGAAAAAAGCAAAATCTACCGCAATCTCGATATTCTGGACGAGAGGGAGAAGGAAGTGGTAGTGGGGCGCTTTGGCTTAGACACCGGCGGTGAGGAGCGAACGCAGCGGGAAATCGCGAAGGATCTGGGGATCTCGCGCAGCTACGTGTCGCGTATAGAGAAAAGGGCACTGATGAAGCTTTATCATGAATTCTATAAGGCAAAGCGTTAGATTACGGAAAATAATAGTTTATAACTAAGCATCTATCAAAAAGTATGACTCCAAATGGGTCGTACTTGGATAGATGCTTTTCTTATGTGAATGAATGGAAGGAAGGATCATTAGAAAGTTAATTAGTATATCCAAACTAAAGATTAATTTGCTCAAAGTTTTAGCTGATGCTCCGTAATAATTTTAGGAACTGAAATAAGACAATTTTATTTTATAAGTAATAGAGGGGGAGGATAATTATGAGGACAGATCAAACTACAGCAATCCACTTGTCATCCACGTATTCTCGAAGCAAAGTAAATGGAAAGAGTTTTGCTAAGCGTTCATTTAGCATAGTAGTTTGTGGAATGATGTTGGGTTCCAACTTGATAGGCGGATTGCTTTCGAATAACACAGTACAATCAGAAAATAGTTTGAGCCAATCGGTTTCCTCAGGTACTTTGCTTAATCGCTTCATTGATGATGTTTATCTTCAGAATTTACGAATGGCAGTACAATCATTGAATGCGGATGGTTGGAACTTTACGAGACTACGATTGGTATCAAACAGTCTCATGGAAATTGAAAAGAAATTATCTGGAAATGTAGACTTTCTAAATATCGAAGCTCTACGTAGTGTAATTCTGGAGACAGAGGATTCTATGGTGAAAAGTCCTGACAGCAATAGAGATAGGCATATACTTGCTGAGGAACAAAGAGCGAAAGCTGTATTGGATCAAATCAAGCAGAAGATTGGAATCTCTTCTGCTGAGGAAAAGGTTACATTATCCTTATTACGATCCAAAGCTTCGGAAACAAAGAGTAATGCAGTATTGGCTTCTTCAAAAAAGGAAATCACAGTATATCTTAATGGTGTTAAGCAGCATTACGTTGAATCTCCAGTGATGAGTAGTGGAACAGTGCTTATTCCAATGAGGGAGATATTCGAATCTTTGGGTGCGAACCTCGTATTTGATGCGAAAGATAAGACAATCCATGCAAAAAGGGATGAAACTCAAATCACCATTATTCTAGGAGCGGCATCTGCTTCGGTAAATGGAAAGATCATTTCATTATCAGTTAAGGCTCAGACTATTCGCAATATAACCATGGTACCTTTGCGTTTTATTAGTGAGGCTTTAGGGGCGACTATAGAATGGAATGCAGAAACTATGACTGCGAATATTGAATCTCCGTCTATATCAACCTCAGCAACATTAAATGTAAATTCAGTGAGTGATAGTTATATCAAATACGGGAATCATGTATACGGAACTAACAATCAAACGGAGTATACAAAGGTTATGAATGTAGTGGCCGGTGCTCTTAAAGAAGGAGACTCCATAAAATTAGGTGAACTGTACTCGGAATATTACTATAAGTATATAGAAGGACAAAGATGGTCCGGTAATACTTCAGATCGTTCCATAGAAAATCGTGGTTTGAAGAGCGCAGAGGACAGCATAGGGGTATTAGTCACGGATGGGGTAAGTATAGAGGAAATTGAACGTGTGTATCAGGCTCAAAGTATTGCTATAAGGTTATTAAATAAAGCTGCTAATCCAGGAGAAGGGAGTTATTCCGCTTATGATGCTCTTTTTAATAATATCTCGAATTGCGTATCTGATGCTCACGTAAAATCAGTTGTTTTTGATTCAATTGGATACAATACAATTGTATACTGTGGAAATAATCATGCGGAAATGGCATTTCAAATTAACGGTCTTTGGTATGAGACGGTTTCAGGAACATTTGAGAGAGTAGATCCAGTTAAGGGTCTTGCTACAGATGGTAGGATTTTGGTGCAACCAACTTTCGGAGATTTGATAGACGTAGTACATTCGATTTAGTACAGGTGCCTTCTAGGACGAGCTCAAATGGGCTCGTTCTTTTTTTTGGTGCGCCCAGCATGGGCGCTATCTCTAGGGTTAAAGTCCCGAATGGCGAAGGCAGTAGTAGTCATTAGCTTAAGGCAAGGGTGTCCTCCGCGAGGAGGAATCTGAAGGAAGCCAGCGGCAAATCTCTGGTCTGAGGAACACGAACTTCATACAAGGCTAGCGTACGTTGGATGAGGTTGCCAAACAAACCAAAGTCCATACTGCCAAAGGCGTACGAGAGTAAATGAAGCAGATAGATGGAGAGGAAGATAGCGTTCTTACCTGGGGAGATCTGTACGAAACACGAAGACACTTCGTAACCCTGCCCGTGAGGACAGGCTGAACGTACAGAAGTCAGCAGACGCCATAGTACGCTTTCGTGTTGCAACACGAGCGGAAGGGCTGAACATGAAATAGGCATTTGTGTATCTAGGCGTTCAAGATGAGTAAGGACAGCAGAAAATCCGAAAGGACCTGACTGAAGAAGGAAGCGGTGAATCCCGTGTGGAGCTTCGGCAGGGCAGAATTCATCTTTGGCACAAGAAGAGGGCACAAATCACGTAAAGAGAGGTAAAATAAAATGTTGGAGCAGTTGCTGTCACGGGAAAATCTTCTACAAGCGTTAAAGCGAGTCGAATCGAATAAAGGAAGCCATGGCGTAGATGGGATGTCCGTAAAATCCTTACGCGAACACATTGTACAAAACTGGCAGAAGATACGACAAGCGGTAGAAGAAGGAACCTATGAGCCGAGCCCCGTACGTCGGGTCGAAATCCCGAAACCGAATGGCGGAGGTGTCAGGAAGTTAGGCATTCCTACCGTGACCGACCGAATGCTACAGCAAGCGATCGCCCAGGTGTTAACCCCATTGTTCGATCCAACCTTTTCCGAGCACAGTTATGGATTTCGCCCCAAAAGGCGGGGACATGATGCCGTAAGGGAAGCTAAAACATTCATGAGAGAAGGCTATCGATTCGTAGTCGATCTGGACTTGGAGAAGTTCTTTGACCGTGTCAACCATGACCGTCTAATGATGAAGATTGCGGAGAAAGTGAAGGACAAGAAAGTTCTTCTGCTTATACGTAAGTACCTTCAGTCGGGCATGATGGAGAACGGGTTAGTTCATCCGACTACGGAAGGCGCGCCACAAGGCGGTCCGTTGAGTCCATTATTATCCAACATCGTCTTGGACGAATTGGACAAGGAACTAGAGAGACGTGGACACCGCTTCGTCCGCTATGCGGACGACTGCAATATCTACGTGAAAACGTCAAGAGCAGGTGAACGAGTCAAGGCATCCGTCACCCGATTCATCGAGACGAGGCTAAAACTGAAGGTCAATCAAGCCAAGAGCGCGGTAGACCGACCCTGGAAACGGAAGTTTCTAGGGTTTAGTTTTAGCATAGACAAAGAGCCGAAAGTGAGAATTGCACAGCAGTCCTTACAGAAAGCGAAGGTCAGAATTCGAGAGATAACCTCCCGAAAGAAATCAATGAAGATGGAAGAACGAATGAAGGAACTAAACCATTATCTAATGGGATGGTGCGGATACTTCTCGCTTGCCGACACGCCGAGTAGCTTTCGGGACATGGATAAATGGATACGAAGAAGGCTAAGAATGTGCCTTTGGAAGCAATGGAAGAACCCTAGAACCAAAGTCAAAAGGCTTGTATCCTTAGGCATGCCTAAGAATAAAGCCTATGAATGGGGAAATACCCGAAAAGGGTATTGGCGAATAGCAGGAAGTCCAATTCTGCAACGAGCATTGAATAACCAATACTGGGAATCCAATGGACTCAGGAGCTTATTGGACAGATACAACTCCTTACGGAATATTTCATGAACCGCCGTATACCGAACGGTACGTACGGTGGTGTGAGAGGTCGGGGGCTTACAGCCTCCTCCTACTCGATTTGAGTTATTTTTAGTTACTGAGTTATTTTCAGAGAAGAAAAGTAGTACATAGGAGGTCAACGATAAAGCAAACCCTAGATCAATATTGAATTCAAGGAGGTTAGTAAAGATGAGAAAAATGCTAAGTTTAATTGTATCCTGCACATTACTCCTTTCGTTGTCCGCGCCGATGGTATCTGCAGAAGAGGGTGTGAGCCAAGCTGGGAATATATCATCAGGTAGCGAGGTTCCTCAAGCTTTTTTGTTACTTGAAGATCAACCCACTGAAACCACTGTACCCACTGTACCCACTGCAACCACCACTTCAAATCCTGCGCTTAATGATATTTCAATGCGTACAGTAACTGAAGGTGTATACGTAGACATCTATTATCAAGGAGAGGACAATCTCGGCAGTGGTTCGACGCTATTCGTTCCAGAATTCACTCTGGAACTCTGGTCGGTAAAAGACAACAAAAAAATCAGTTCAGTATCAGGAAGTACTGAGAACTATAATGTAAGCAAACAGAAGTATGAACTGCTCTTCAAGCACCCGGGGTATAAGCTTGGAGATGAGTTAGCCTTTATTCTGAGGGAAGCCAGCCCATTACTCAAGAGTATTACTTTTACTACTCTAGTTAGACAGGAAACTGCTTCTTCCAGAACTGAGTATAACCTGACGTTAAATTCACACTTCAAGTTTCTCGTTGAAGCTTTTGATTACTTTGGGGGAGCTAATGATGAGCAGCAATTTAGGGATCTAACAGGTACTTCTCTTAGGCCTATCAGTGGTGTATTAAAGGTAAACAATAAGAAGATTGGATTGCAACTTCAAGACGAATCCAATAATATGCTAAAGAATACTAAATTAACTATCAAGCTACAGGAAGGTAAAGGTACGTTTGATCTAACAACAGACGATAAGGGAATCGCTTGGGTTGAAACTGACAAGTTGACTTGGAAGTTCCTTGTTGGGATAGATGGACGAACAGTTGTAAACGGAGTGAACAATAAAGCAGAGATCGAATTGCCAACTGATATCGTTGCAGGGAATTCTAAAACTCTTCACAAAATTCTTATAACAGTGGAAAATATTCATTCTGTTGGGACAGTAGCTGTAGACTTCTCAACAGCAAGTAACAGTTCGCTGAGTAATAATTGGTCAGGGGTAAATGTGTTACTTACCGATGCTGTCGGAAAATCCCATACCTACTTTGTCAGTATGGACGATAGAATTATTCCTGGAGTGACTGACGGAATATACAAGGTATCAGTGGCTGGAGGCAAGTATTCAGTTGGTGAACCCACTGCTTCTTCTATTACTGTCAAGAATGGGGTGGGTAAGCTTGAGGTCTCTCTTACCCCTAAGTATTTATTTAATGTCAGTAAAGGTGGTCAAAGCTACAATTTTTCTGTGCTTAATGTAGCTTCGATTGCAGACAAAGAATTCAAGGGTAAAGCTACAGTCTCTTTTGCGGTCAAACCCAATGAATCCTATATGCTTAGGGATAACGAAACAGGTAAAGTATTTTCAGTTCTTATTGATGATAAGTCCCCCGTGACAACATTAGTATTGGGTGCAGGAGTTGTTATGGGTGGCAGTTCAACCAATCCCCATACAGGAGATAGCATTATCTATATGATTGCTGCCTTCTTGTTGTCTATGGGGTTAGCTACTTGGAGTGTATTTGCACTCAGGAAACCCCGAAGAAATTCTACAGTTAAATCTTCCGTTATGATCATCTTACTAACGTTAAGTACAGTAACCTCTATTTTATTGCCTGTTGGAGGAGATGGGGTATCGGCTGCTGATACTTCAGATGCAAACGTAGGTGGGACTCCACCCGCAACTAGTAGTAGCAGTTCAACTACGGCTGCAGGTACCTTTCAAACTTCGGACAACGTAGCAGTGCTGCAGTTTGGCTTCATTCCTAACAAGATGAGTAGCTCCCGAATAGGGGTATTATCATCTACTTCCAGCAAAGTCGATCTTCAGGACGATTTTAAGTTTGACTACGAAAATCTGATGTTTTACATGGCTCCAAACAAAACATCTGATGCCTTGTTTCGAAAAAGCAGTTCTGGCTTGATTACGTTTGAACGTAACGGATCAAGCAGTAAGGTAAAGGCACTATACGGTGAAAATCCGCTCTATCCCAATAGCTCTACAGGTTCTCCTCATGAGCAATTGCTAAGACGTACACTCGACTATGCCGACAATGCTATCTCTGATGGGGGTAATCTCTTCAAACAGATTATTGGAGAGTCACTGTACAACATTGATCCCAATGACCCTAATCGTAATCTTGCAGGGGATGGAAATGTACAGGTTGTTGGAGATTCAATTAAGGATATGATTGAGGACTATATCTTAAAGCACGGCAGCGAAGACAATTTTGACAAGATAGATGCGCAAATTATTGGCAGTATGATGTTTGATGGTTACATGGATTTAATTAAGGAGAAGGGGGTGCTTACTGGCAAAGCGTATTCAAATTTCGAACAAATGATGCAAGAGAAATTCGACAAAGATGAGTTGGTACTGTTTTTTCAAACTGTTGTTGGAATTAGTGTTAAGGACAATAATAGTTCGTATGATCGCGATTATGCTTTTATGCCGATGCATGATGCTACTGATTGGTATCTCTGGATACGGCAAACAGCTCGTCCAACGGATGATACATTGGCTCAACTTTCGGCTAATCGGGAATTTGAAGCAGTTACTAAAGGAGGAGCAAGTTCATCTGAACAAGCATATCTTTCTCCGTATAAGGAAAACGGTAATTTACCGAACACATTTCAAATGTATGCCAGAGATAACTACACCCGTACATTAAAGCCGGTAACCACTAAAGTTCCATTGTCATCTACAGTCTCTATTAATCCTTTCGGCTCATGGGGGTATCAGCCTTGGGGTTATGGGTCTGGTGAGAAAGTGAATGGAAATAAACCGGAAATCGATATTAATCTTAATGTAACTGTGGTAGATGCCCGGGGTATAGCCACAGGGAAATCTTTCACGAAAGCAGTCAGCGGCTGGACAGAGGAAAGCCAGAAGTATTTGGGACAGATAAGTGCTGGAGATAAGGTGGTAAAAGGGAGCATGTCTCTCGAACATGAAGGTAAGCTGTATGAAGTGTTGGAAGACAAAAATGCCAAGTTTACATTACAGGATAAGCGGGATCAAGAAAATATCAACAAGTCTACGCTTATAAAATCAGAAGCCGGCAAGAATGGTTCAATTGCAATTCCTGCTATCGTAAATGGAGACACATGGGAAATTGAGTTGGGCTTCGATACACCACTTCCTGTAAAACTTCATCAGTATTTAGGCGGTGATGGTAAGAGCGATTCGTCTGTGGAAAACAAATATGCAGGGGTTAAGGATAATGGGAAGGGGGTATATTCAAACGCTAGATTAACGTTATATGTGAAGGCCACCAAAGATTCTCCTGAGCCGATCACCACCGAATATATAGTTCCTCAATGGCGGTTATCTAAGTACTGGGACACTATGAATCCTGCAGGCAGTGACCAAGCTCGTTTCTCTATATCATTGCCTAGCAGTACATTTTCCGATCCACAGATTACACCTTCAGGAATGACTATCTTTTCATTAGTTAACCCGGATCTTGGTGCTATCAATTGGGCAACCAGTACAGCAAAATTGGTAAATGACACAGTAACAAAAGAAATAACAGCTTATCGTCCGACCAATTTCTTTAATCTTACGGGTGATCTCTTAGCCATTCGAGATAATGAGTCTGTATCTAACATCAAAATAGCGGAATGGGTAAATAACTTTAGCTTGTTCAACGGACATATTGCTGCCGCAAGCCGGGGTGCAGTGGAAGAACAGGCCCAAGTGATCAAGAGTAATATTTTTAAATATGGGGTTAAGAGTCCGTTCACATCGTATCAATACAGCGAAACAAGATACAAGATGGTCAAAGAGTATGATAAAAATGGGAAGTTAACGGGCAGCCATAGTGAACCTTATCGCTGGTCAAGTCCGGCTCCGGTCAGTTATCAGTCAGCAGATTATAAAACTACGGTTAACTTCCAGCGGTATATTCCCAAAGATGGCGCAGCAGAGAAGTCTTTCGCGGAAGATTCTGCTTCTACAAATGGATTGTATTGGTCAACCCATCCGGAGGAATCCACCCTGAAAGTTAATCCAGAAGTGCTTATGGCTTTTGATGATGAATCAGGTAATACAAGTGTTGCATTCGTTGCTGGTGACAGGCTCCGTTCTATCCAACCGATAAGCTATAATCAAGCAGAATTTGTAAACGTAAATATCCAACCTGCAATTAGCGGGATGTCTGTAGCTACAGATGCCAATGCTAAAAAACTCGCCAATAGCTTGGGAGCTGCAGGAAAGGAAGTTATTTATAAAGGCAGCAGTGTTACTACTAATTTTAAGGTCGCAGGCGAATTGGAGCTAAAGACCTTTGCACTCGATATTGGTTCTACTGCTCTCAAGAACGCATGGAATCCCGGCTTGGGGTATTCGACTGACAAAATCAATGAGTCATTCCTGAGTCAATACGCTGATAAAAATGCATCAACAGGTAAATGGCAGGTCGTTTTTGATGCTCAGGGTAAACTGGTCATTAACAATAAAGACTATGGAGGTCAATCCACTAAGCTTCCTGTTACAGAGATATCCAATTTAATTGCAGAACACACATTACTTATTCGGGGTGGAAAGCTGGTCAGTGTTGATGGTATTACTAATCTAAATAGCCTTTCTGCCGAACTGAAACAAGCATTAACTCAGATGAAGATTCTTGGGGACAAAAATATCTTTGGGGCGTTTGAACATGGCTCAGGTTCAAACTTGACGGAGAGTGTAGTTGCTAATTTGGGTAATGCCCTTCGTGGTACTAATGATCTGGCGATAGGGCGGGGGTTTTATAATGAGGACGTAACGACATTAATTGTGCGTGAGTACATTAACAGATTCAAGCTTCCTCAATTTGCAGCAGTAGACAAGATCCCTTTAGAAATTCCAGGGTTAGCCGCTGATGTGAACAAGAATCAATTCTTCAGTAAAGGACTAACAGGTCATAGTAAGCTTATCCTCAAAGTGAATGATGCTGAGATGATCTTTGATAGTTCGAAGGGAGATTTCGGGGGTAAACGTTCTATAGAGTTTGTGGTTGGAAATGTATCTGTACTTGATTCTTTCCAAAGGTAACTACTGATATCTTCATTTTGGAGGTGCTGAGAAAATTGGCACCTTCTTTTTTATGAGCGATTTCTTCATCGTTGCAATGAACATAAAACTGAATTTTCCCATGGAAACACGGACAATGCCTAAACGACGAGCACTTTCCCTGTATACCTGAACCAGAGATTTTGAGCACAGGTAGTTGCTTATAACTTATGGAATTAATTAGCTAAAACTGAAAGTCCGCTTGTTGACCTCTGTTTATAAAACAATGATTTTCTCGTTATAAAAGTCTTCAATATTGTTACAACGATAGAAGACTAATTTATATCTTGGATGGACTAATTTACAAATGATTTCGAGACTAAATTGCAGGTCAAAGATATTGCTTGTCAGGATAAGAGTCCGTTTTATAAAACTTTGGACAATAATTTATAAAAACCATTTTTAGATTATAACGTTCCAGGACTATTTTATAACTTGAAAAGACGGTTTTATAAAAAATCTGAGAGTATGTTACAAGGCAGGAGAAACATCTCATTTGGATTGGAGGGGTTTTATAACAAGCCAGGACAGGGTGTTATAAATTTATTTTTTCGAATTATAACGATTCCAGACTGTGATTTATAAAAGCATTCATGTTGTTACAAAGGGGTAAGACGATTTTAGGAAGATATTGTTGGGATTCACCTTCCCTACTACTTCCAACTATCCTTTTTTGCCTAAGTTCTAAAAAGTCACTAAAACCCGATTTGTTTATTCTCAGTATGAGAAAGTACTAACTACATCATAGGGCTATTTACCATTAGGAGTTATAGGAGTATATCAGGAGAAGTATCGTTCTTATAAAAAACTGAACAGAAGATCTTTCTTGGTTCTTCATGGTTTACATCTACGTGTAAAGAATCAATTTCAGTGCATCTATTATTTTCGGTATGTAAATAAGGCTTTGCCTTCGATACTTTGCAATATTGTCTAAACTAATCCAGTTTAGTCTGCATAATTCAAATAAATCAAAAACAGATGAACTCTCCGCACAAAATTGCGAAGTGGAAAAAGCTTAGTACTGACTATTACGAAATCTATTGCGGAGAACCAGGGAAAGCCTATATGACATTATCTCATTCTTAAAATTATGGGGCCGCCTTTTTCTATAATGCAAAGTAGCCATGCAAAGTTACGGGCCAATGCAAAGTTTACAACTGCCTTTTACTTTGATTTTCCGGCTTTTCCGGCCCTAAAACCCCGATTTTCGCAAAGTTAATTGTCCCCGTATATAGTTCCTCTCGTCTCCCTCTGGCTTTTGTTTGCTTCGGTTTAAAACGAGAAAGGTTGTGTGCTTTATCTTTATTAGTAAGCTGTTCGACTTGCAAGCTACTCTTGAAAAAATATTCTTTGTAATGAGTCTGAAGGTAAGACTGACGCTTTTTCTAACGGGAGTACGAGCAACGTCTAATGTTTGCCAACGAATGGGGCGACTATTTTTAGGGTTTCATAGTCAATCGCAATTCTAATAGAAGCAAGCGGGTAAGATGCCTTCAATTTTAATTAAATAGGATAATGTTACGTATTTACGTCGCTTCTCTCGCTTAAGCACAATTATATTCCTTTCAAAGCGTGTTTATTTTAAAGCTTTTATGAAAAAAAAGAGGAAGGTTGTTAAAAAAATCTTGTTGAGATGATTGGGAAATGTTGAAACACAATTCCTTATTTTACAACATTCACAGTGTGGGGTGTGAGGCGAGAAATAAATTTACTGTCTGAGAAGATTTCCCCGAGAGATGAGATAAATTTACCGACATCGCAGAAGAGAGGGTCTATAGGCATATGCTTGTTAGTTCAGGCAAATCTTTTTTGCGGGGGTAAGTTATGGATCGCAATATGTCAGAAATTATAATTTTAAATGACGGAAAAAAGAAAGGAGGAAATTCAAAACTAGAAGAAAAAGAACCGCATTTTGAAGAGATCTATAATATTAAATTGTATCGCGGGAAACATCCACGCTTTATTCAAGAAACATACGTAGTTGAGTTTCGGTCAAAACTTGCTGGAAATTATACGTACCGTTATCTTATTCATGAGCTTAGCAGAAAGACTAACAGCCTGGCATTTAATGCTGCTTACTCCGATCTGGAGGTGAGCAGTATTATAACTACAGAGATGCTAAAGCAAATGATTGCTAGAGCCAATAGAATGAAGCTGGATGCAATATTCGAGCAGGTAGACAACCTATCCATTTTATTGGGAGAGGTATGTAACTATTCGGATGCTGAAGAGTACCTCAAGAATTTCGAAGAATATATATTGGAAAACCTTGAAGGTGCACCACTTCAATCTAAGGACGATTTAAAGTTTAAGGAATATGGATTCCTTATTTTAGATAAAGAAAGCTCAATTGAAAAATATGGGGCTGTTACTGTTGCCGCATCTAAGGATTTATTAATGGACTTGTTTCTTGAAACTTCTGAAGAAAATTCAAAGAACACGATTGATAGTCGGCTTAAGCTAATCACTAAAGGGTGGATTGCTACTGGAATATGTATCTCACGTGATAAGGTGCGAGATCAAGAAACAATACCTAAGCTAAAAGGTATGGCCGAAAAGCACCTGAGAATGTATGTAATCAACTGTCCGAAAGTCAATGCGAGGTTGATAGAAAATGGCGCACTCTAAAATGAAAACGTCTGGAAGTAAGAAACGGAATGTGCCTAATTCCATAATCCCATATATAGGTGGTAAGTATGGACTCGTCTCTCATATAATTCCGCTTATCGAATGGTGTGCGGAAGCATATGAACTGACAGGACTAATTGAAGGAGCGGCAGGAGGGGCTCGCATAATGCTTAACACTTCACCAGAGTTATTTGAACAGAGAATCCTTAATGATTTGGATCTTTCACTAGCCAAGCTCTATGCAGCTATTAGTGATGAAGATTTAAATTATGATCTAATAATGCGATTGAATGAACTAGAGTATTCAAAAGAAGTTTTTGAAGCTGCAGTTCTTGATCGTAAGTTAGATGCAGAACTAGCTGATAGAAGAATTTACGAAGGCACCTCAAACATTGTAGACGCTGCAGCGTACACTTTTATTTGTGCTCACCAAAGCTTTGCATCGAACATGAAGAGTTATGCTAGAGAAAAGGAAACGGATTTTTATGATGGCTATTTCCATAAGATCAACAGTCTATATACATTTCAGCCTCTGCTGGAGGGAGTGACCGTGACTCATGGGAGTTGCCTTGATCTCGTGGATCAATACTATGAACGATTTGATTATTTCATGTATATTGATATGCCCTACCCAGAGAAAACCATGAGAGGGGGAAACCATTATAAATATAATTGTACACATGAGATGCTTGAAGAACTCACCAATAAATTGGTAGGTACATGCATGAAAGTTGCTTTAAGCAGTTATCCTTGCGATATATATGATCGGTTGTGTGAGCAACATGGATGGCAGAGGCTTTTTCTAAAGATGAAGAATGTATCAATGGGAGGAACCGCCAACCTAAAGGGGGCTGAATGCCTGTATATAAATTTTGAAATTCCCTTCGAACTAGAAGACCAGATCACCTCTGGTTACCTTTGGTAAATAGAGGTGGGCTTCAAAGCAATAAATATCGTGAATTTATTCAATAACTGCTTTAATGCTGTTTATGAAGCACTTCGTTGAGTATACTGTGATGCGTCCTCCAGATAATGAAACTACAATAACTGAAGCCCCCATGCGACAAGGATTTCTTATGGGGGCTTCAGGAACACTATTTCAAAGTTGTTCGCTCATTGTCTTTCGTTTCAATATTATTTTGCTAGTTCCTTGTCTCCCTCTCGGGGTGTTTTTGGGTATGCTCTTACGCCGCTCTAGTGCTTCCAAACAGGCGTTCCCATCGCTAGTCCTTCTCCTTATATTACTCTAAGTTTCTTACGCCCTTACAGGGGCATACAGGCTGCTAAACGGGTTGGTTCGTATGCTTTCTCCTCCAGTGTTTCCTATTTCTAAATGTCTCTTCTTTTCTTTCATAAAGTCAGAATTATCCTCTAAAAGGACTTGATTCTTCCGTTTTTTCAAGCTATCATATGAACACTAAATAAGTAAAATAATACAAAAAATAACATTATTGCGTGTCTAATTCAGTTGTTTATATGGGAGTAGTAGATAAAGTAGGCAATCATGCGTATGTACTAATCAGTTGAGCGAGAGGATGAATGAATAATGAAAATGGGCTATCTACGTGTTAAACGAAAAAAGGAACTTGAAGAATTTATAAAAGTGGCAGATACAGAAGAGGTTTATTTCGATTTAACTGATGAGTTTGATGTTTCCTTTGGAACAGAGCTCTCTTCTTTGCTAGAAAAACTTAAAAAAGCAGACAAGTTAACAATACGGGGCTTAAAGGATGTGGCTGATAGTGTAGCTGAATTAAGCTCCTTTTTAAGGATTATCCAAGATGCTTCGGTAGATCTCATTCTTTTAAATGAAGCAGATGGAGCAATGCTGTTATCCCCTCACGGTATTGAAGGAACTATGTATCTTGAGGAGTTTATAAAAACCAAAGACGAAATGCAAGCTCTACGTTCAAAAAAATTGGGCCGTCCTTTACAGAATTACCCTGATGGATTTTACAAGGCGTACCTTTCCTATTATGAAAAAGAGTCAAAAGTAGCTGATGCTGCATTAAAACTTGGGGTAAGTGAAAAAAGGTTTTATCAGATGGTACGACTCTTTGAGGCCTGATAGGAGGTGGAACGATGCTAACTTTCTCTATAGATTTAAGCATTGGAGAGGTGATGACAGCAGCCAGCCTATTTGAGGAACTCCCTAAAAGTTCATTAGAAAGAGAATGGGTGAGTGAACTATTCTTCAAATCGCTTAATGGTTGTCGATTCAACAGTGAAGATAATTTTGATATTAGTGCATATACGGCTAAATGTGAATATAATAAAGTTTTTTGTGATTACAGAAATGTAACTCCTTTGTTATCGGCTGAGGAGTATCAAAGAGGATATGTAGGAGTCCTTGAAACCAGAATACCCTATGAACAGAAAGAATTCGATCTTCTTATTGAGCATTTGAATCTTCAGAATGTAGTGGAAGAGTTTAGGAAAATGCAGGAGTTTATACTTATTGAGGAAGGAAAAAGTTTATATCACCTGTTAAAACTTAGCCTTCAATTTGCTGATCCCTCAAGGGTGGAAAACATCATTACCTTGATGAATAAATACTCAATGCAAGAGCTACTCATGGATATTCTAAGCAATGCTCATGCGCTGCAGATTTTAGAGTTGGCTTAATGCTATTTAAAAAATCCGAAATGGGGTATGTAGAATGACACCTTCACTAGTTGTAGTTCCTGACAACACTGGAATTTCAAAACTACCTGAGTTTGTGAATAATTACGAAGGAGTGCCTATTCCAGTTATCCCTGATTCAAAAATGGAGGCCTCTTGGAAACTGTTGGGGAACACTGTCCATCTTTTCGATCAGGTGTATGTTACTCAGTATAAAAACTACTCGTTTCTGTATGACCGCAATCAAAGCCCAATGACGAGGTTTAACAATAACAAGTTTGACTTGTACATTAAAGGCAAGACATTGTATTTAAGTAATAAAAGGCACCCGGAGCTATTGAGGAAAGTATATATGGATGGGGAATTTATCATCACTAAAAATAATTGGCTAATGCAAAGTGGGCAAAGAGCTGGTACAGGGAGGTACAAATGTTTCACAATATATAAGAATATTATCATTAGGGATCATCA
The DNA here is from genome assembly GCF_022369515.1 of Paenibacillus sp. 19GGS1-52. Lineage (NCBI taxonomy): Bacteria > Bacillati > Bacillota > Bacilli > Caryophanales > Paenibacillaceae > Paenibacillus > Paenibacillus sp. 19GGS1-52. The sequence continues at coordinate 5,456,823 of NZ_CP059724.1, read as the reverse complement.
GCTTATAGCCTTGTTAACATATGGTGAGATTGCACTTCTGGCGATAGGGGATAACAGGGTTTACGAAGTGAATCACATAGACGGTGATCATGAAAATAACGCCTCAAATAACCTTGAAGTTGTTACGATCGAAGCAAACCGAAAGCATAGAGATAGATATATAACGAAGATCAATCTACTTGTTTGTAGGAAGGGGGAAGTAATCATTAATCCGGTATTGAGCAAATATAGTGAAATTCTTGCATAAGAGATTCCCATAAAGACTCTTAGGAGACTGATAGAAATGCATTTATTGCTAAAAAGCGGGGATTTGTCAGAAGTCATAAGTAGACGGTTAGAAGACTTAGAACTGTCTGATACACAAAGAGAATTGGAGTTGAGCAGACTCAAAGCCTTAGACGAAGTTCTCTATTTCATGGTTCACCTATTGTGCTGGTATAAGCCTAACGATCATTTTAAACTGAAATATCAGTTATGGATTAGTAGAGGTAAAGGACTTTTTGTATCTATTAAGAGCGGTTTCCTTCCCAAACAGGAGATTACTAAAATCGTAAATGACTTTGATGTTTTTGTAACGAAACTAGTGGGCAATAATACTATTCGACTACTTCAAAATGCCAAGTGTAAAGAAGACTTGGAATCAGTAGTAGAGCAATTTAGAACTAATAGTAAGATCAGAAAACTTAAGCTTTCTATTTTGTTTGAAATGCTTTCTTTTTGTATGCAAGACATAATTATCGGCACTATTGAGGTGTATTCGCAAGAGGCCAGGTATCAGCAGTTTATTGATCCACTGAAAGAAAACCAGTACTTAACCGACACACCTATTACAAATAGTTCCTTAATTGAAGGCATTCTTTCGCATTCTGATCCAGTATTTTACGAAGTGCAGAATTTATTTGGTTTATTCAGATCAGGCGTGATAGATTTTTCAAGCTTGTTAAGGGAAATGGGGGAAGAAATCATCGAGTTGACAACAAGCATGCGTGAAGATAGGTATTTCCCGGTAAGCATTTTGGAACAATTTTAATGAAAGGAAATGAAATACAGTGTCGAGTTAGGTTGGTGAATGAAATGAAATCCTTTAAACGCACACACTGGTGCTATTTATTGCTTCTTTGGAGTTCATTGTTTGTACTTGGTTATACCTCATTACAGATCGCTAAATGGTTTGACGATACCAAGAAATTGGAAGTAATAATTAAAGAAACAAATCCAACAGCGCTTAGGGGTAGTAACATTGCTGCAGAGTCCTCTACCAAACAGACTTCAACTGTTTCTCCATATCTAAATGTAGACTTTTCAAAACTTCAAGCGAGGAATGAGGAGATTATAGCGTGGATTAAAATTCCGCTAGTTCATCTGGATATACCCATCGTTCAAACTACAGATAATAGTTTCTATCTGACACATGATCTTGACCGACAAAAAAATAAATTGGGTTGGATTTTTGTCGATACACGTAGCAACATTGAACATATGGGGATGAATACCACTATTTATGGACACAATGCGCTGAATCAGCAAATGTTCGGTAGTCTAAAAAAGCTATTAAGTCTTGCAGAAGGCTATTCTGAAGATGGTGAACTTATTCAGTTCACTACTGAATATCATGAAATGGTATTCCAAATTTGCTCTGTTTATGTAACAGACAGTGAAGATTGGGAGTATATTCAGTCTAGTTTTATTGATGATGCAGCAAAAAGTAGCTTTATTCATATGATCCGGGAGAAGAATCAAGTCGCACGTTTCACAACAAACTCACTCTCAATACAGGACAAGTTCATAACCTTATCGACCTGTTACGGTCCGGCAGGCACTACAAAGCGTCTCGTTGTTCAGGCAAAGTTAATTATGCAAAATGAGTAGATCAACGATATAGAGACGACTAATTTTTCAAGACCTTTCCTAACTTTCATGTACATCTTACGGCAACAAAAAAACCTAGGTGGATTTTATAGTGGCTTGCGAGATCGTATCCGAACCATCATGTAGTGTATTGCTCCTTTGGGGTAATACACTTTTTTATATCAGGGAGACCTGTTTTCTTTTAGGAAAAGAATTCTAATCTAAATCACTAAAGGGGAATCCAATGTTGCCTGTAGAGTATAGCGATTTGACCATCGGAGTAGAGATTGAATTTACAAGACTGACTCGGAAGGAGGCAGCAGATGTTATAGCTAAATTTTTCAGTACTACTTCGGGGTTAGTCCAGAAATACTATGACGGCTACGAAATACGAGATTCTATAAATCGTATATGGCGAATTAAACGCGATGCATCTATATGGCCACAAAGGCTGGAGACTGGAGTCCTGATGGTGGGAACTGATGATTATAAATGTGAACTGGTATCTCCTATTCTTCAATACACAGATATACCTCTGCTTCAGGAACTAATTTGTTGCTTAGTCACAAACGGAGCCGGCACCAATGAAAGTACCGGTCTTCATATTCATATTGGAGCGGAAAGATTCACTCCAAACAGCCTGCGGGTTCTTTGCAATATTCTCTATGCTAAGCAGTTATTGCTGAATAAGTCAGTGCAAATAACTCAGTTTCGAAAGTGGTATTGCAAAAACTTACCGGAGAATCTCATAACTCTGCTTAATAAGCGTAAGCCAAAAACATTCGAGCAATTCGCTGATATATGGTATAGCGGAACTGACTCTGGGCTTAACAGCAGGAGTGCACGTTATCACATAACCCGATACCGGATTTTGAATCTGCATCCACTTCTTGGGGGGAGGCAGAACACAATTGAATTTCGTTTGTTTAATGGGAGCCTTGATCATGAAGCTATCAAATCATATATTCAACTATCTCTATTGATTACAGCACAGGCGTTAAATCAAAAGAAAGCTACCAGCCGTATTTCTACCCAGGAGTCAGGGAATGACAAGTATGCTCTACGTGTCTGGTTATTAAAGCTTGGAGGAATTGGAGATGAGTTTAAGACGATGCGGCATTATCTTATAGGGCATTTAAATGGCAATGCGGCATGGCGTACTCCACCCAAAGCAAGTGAAGATGTGTCCGAGACTGCTGTTGAACTTGAGGAGCATAGATTGCTGGAACTTGAAGAAAACCCTATAACCTATTAGAAACGGGTGTAATTAATGAAGAGAAGCATACTATATGCTGCATATGGATCAAACATGAGTGTCAAACAAATGACCTCACGTTGTAACATTGCGATGGTAGTTGGCTGCGGTGTAATTGAGAATTATGAGCTTGAGTTCTATCCGTTGGCTACAATTACGAAATGCCTTGGCTTCAGTGTTCCTATTGTGTTATGGAGAATCTCCGAGAGCGATGTGAAAAATCTTGATTACTACGAAGGGGTAGCTCAAGGACTGTATCGGAAGGAAATCCTTACAGTAACGCTTCAAGATGGGAAAAAGGTACAGGCTATGGTATACGTTATGGATTTCAAATCAGAAATGCTGTATTCTCCAAGCCCCGCATACTATTGTTCCATCTTAGAGGGGTATAAAGAAAATGGCATTGAGGTAAAGCCATTAGCAATTGCCGCTATCAAAGCTGGGGCTGGATTTCAAAGTAATGAGGGCAAAGACACATTCTAGCCATTGGGGAAATGGAATTACTTTTATGAGCTTGTTCCGCAGTTTAATCATTTATAGTAGGGAGAGGTAGGCGAACAATGATGATTAAGCCAACACAACAACAGGAAGAAGAGAAGTCAATAACGGGAAAAACAACACCTGATAGAAAGTTATCTGATTCTCCTAAACTAAGCTTCTCCCTAATCTCTGATAGTGCAAGCTGCGATATCGGCTTGGGCTTCTCTATGCCCACGGAGCAGTTTGTTGATAATATCACCTTTGAAGTTGAAACCGAGGATGAACCTGAAACTTCGTCAGGAATTTCATTTCTTGACCACGAACCCACTCCACCCACCATCTCAGATGTTTCTTTGAATAATTTCTTATCCTCAGTTGATTCAATAGAAGGACAGATAGAAGAGACTAACTCAAGCTTTGAAGATTCAAAAGCCCGATTAAATAAAATCTACAGTGAGTTTAAAGAAGCTCTAAATCCTAGAGAACAGCCCAGCACCGCTGCCGATAATAATTTATCATCAGAATTCACTGTTCATGACGTTATGGACATAGTTAATAATGATGCCATATTCCCCTATAATATTGAGCTACTGATGGAGCAGTATGAAGATGCCAACAAGCTTGTAAAAGAGAAAATTGTAGAAGTTGAAGTCAATAAAAAATCATTTGCGGATAGACTCGGTATTACGGTGAAGTGGCTTGCCGATACCTTTATAGTTGCACCCGTGAAGGCCATATTCCGTACAATACACAATGGTCTACTTAACATATTTAGCTTTCTTGGGAATTTACTTAAAATGCTGATAATCACAGCACTGGTATCTACCGTGGTTTACGTATTAATCGCAAACGTACATCCGGGTTCGACACCACAACTACTAGCTAAACAAAGTTATGATACTGTCAAAGAATTACTTGTAACAGTAATAGCTGACACTACAGAATACTTTAATAATAAAGAGCATTAGTCTTCTAGCTTTATTTTGTGTAAGTGATAAGCTCATTTCCGTTCACTCCAGCAATAGAATAGGCCTGGTCAACCATAGTACGATCCTTGGCAAACAAAGGCACCGTCTTGTCGTAAATTCCACTGATCTTGGTTACATGATGCATCTGGTGGACCATAAAATCTGAATTGCAGAGTACTATTGCCTTCTTACTATAATCCATCAACATTTGCTGAAACAGTACCGCCCGCTCAGCAACCTCCGGGGAGTAAACAGCAGCTTCTCCATTTGCAGTCTTCATCTCCCGATGATCGACAATGATATTTAATTCACCCTGTTCGTATACAGAACATACATCTCTCAAGGTTTTTGACATGTAGTCAACACTCTCACCTGTAAGTAGACCATTGACCTGAAAGGCTAATACCTTATTACCGGGGTCAACGCAGTATTTGAACCGCTCTGAAAACGGGACTATGAAGTCTTTTTGCTGATATGCTGCAATTGGTGTCAATCTTTCTTCTGTGAAAATATATGAAACGGAGACATTAAGCGCATGAGCAATTCTTTCAATGTTGATCAAGCTCACATTTCGCTCACCCCGCTCTATTCCTCCAATGTAAGTACGGTCTAGCTGACAGCGCTCAGCCAATGCTTCTTGACTCATACCACTGCGAGAACGTAGTGCCTTAATACGTTGTCCAAAATCAGTAAGTATATCCATTGTCCTCACCTACCCCTCCTGCAATACTGAATGCGCAGTAGGTTAATTATACCAATTTAATTGATCGAAGGAAGTGAGGTTTTTCTGGATTTCGACAAATGATACTCATAGTCCGTAGAGATTATACGTTTATATTGTTATGATTTTCAGGGGTATAAAATTTTTTAGAAGAGGACTAAATGGTCTTATAAACTATGAGAATTATTCCTATAAAATAATTTACCAAGCATGTAGCACATATTGCGATATATACCTTTAAACGCCATTCTTTATCTGCTATACTGACAACTGTTATTTATTCATTGGAATAATATAGTGCCTTTGGTTCAATAAAAATAGAAAATATTATACGGAGGGTAAATGAATGAATAATAAAATAGGTCATCCCAACAAAGGGGTTCAAGTGCTAGTGAACAGGAGAGGAATATTAAGTATAGCAATCAGTGCAGCCTTGCTGCTTCCATTAAGCTCAGTATATGCAAAGGTTGCAGTTCCAAGCGAGGCTAAAAGTACACTTTCTCAAAATTACATAGTAGAAATAGACGGGGTAATTCAGAGTTTCACCCAACCACCAGTTTCTATGTATAACACGACCATGGTTCCCATGAGATCCATCTTTGAAAAGCTAGGAGCAAATATCAAGTTTGATGCAAAGACTCAGTTGATAACGGCAACAAAACAAAATATAACTATCAAGCACACTGTCGGAACTGATATAGCCACTGTAAATGGAATGATGGTAATCCTAAATGTCAAATCACTAACAATCAATAACACGACAATGATACCTTTGCGTTTTGTAGCGGAAGCCTTTGGCGCAACGGTGGGTTTTAACTCGACTACGTTAACAGTCACTATTTCAGGTGATGAAGCAGCAATTATCCTGCCACGTGCAGGTGCAGGATATGCATATGGTTTTCATGACTACGGTTCAGATAATTTCCAACAGTACACAGCGGTTATGCAAATTATTGGGGCTGCAAAGGAAACATATCCGCTTATGAAGCTTGACGGTGGAGGTAGATACGAAGCAATGTATAAAGCCTACCTAACTGGTGATCGTGCTTCTAAATATGCAGAAGATACTCTAGAAAGTCACGGTCTAACTCAAGCCGAAAATTCCTTGAGCGCTCTAATTGATAATGGAGTAAGTGCTTCTAAAGCAGAAGAAGCTTACAAGATAGGTAGAATAGCAGCTATACTCGTAAAGGGATTATACGATCCTCGTGATGGCACTCCATCCTCAGCATACGATGCTTTAGTGCTTAAAAAGAGTGATTGTGACTCTGATGCCAACGTATTTTCTGCTGTTTTTGACTCTTTTGGCTACAACACTGCAATTATTGCAAGAACTGATCACGCGGATATGGTTGTGCAAATTCAAGGTAAATGGTATGGAGTAACGGCTGGAGAGTTTCGTCTTCAATCAGTAACTGATCTTGCTGCTCGGGGTCTTTACGTCTACACCCAGCCTACCACAGGTTCGTTTAACTAGCTAAAGTATAATAGAGGAGGTCAACCAATGAAATTCAAGAAACTAGCGACAATTTTAGTCGCGGCAGCAGTTGCTCTCGGAGGTATCTCGGTAGCGCCTGTAAGGACAGAAGCAGCACAGGTAACAGTAGACGGGTATTCATACTCCAGCGAGGTCGTGGATGCCCTAAACCATTTAAATGGTATCAGAGCAAACATGGGTCTGCAAGCAGTAAAATTGAATCCGTTCCTTACTAAGGCTGCGGAGAATCATGCAAATTATATCGTTTCGAATGGGGTAACAGGGCATACAGAGACTACTGGAAATATTGGTTTTACTGGTATTGATATGTCCTCACGGCTTGCATCTCTCGGGTACTCTAATTCAGGTCTTCGAGCAACAGAAGTTATCTGCTACAGGCAAAGTAATTTAAAAGATGCGTCTCTTGACTTGATTGAGTCAGTATATCACAGAGTTCCTTTTACAAGTGTCAACTCAGCAGAAGTTGGTTTTGGTATTGTTGATAAAACCGTAACGATTTTGTTTTCCGCTCCCTTAGTGGGCGGCACTGAGACAGCTATGTATCCTTACAACGGGCAAACAAATGTACCTACCCTTTTTGACGGTTTGGAAGATCCAAATCCACTGACGCAATTTGGTTTAAAAACATCAGGATACCCTATTTCGATTTCAAAGGGAAAGGCAGCAATCACAACAGAAAATTCTAAGGCTACTCTTGTTGACAGCCTAGGTAGAAACGTAGACTTCTTTGTAATGAATGACACTGGAGCTTTGTTTTTAATCCCTAAAAACGAACTTAAAAGTAACGAGACGTACACCGCTTCGGTTTCGTTTACTCCTAGTTACGGTACTTTTCAAGGGCAGACATTCAACCAGACTTGGTCTTTCACCACAGCAGCTTCATCCTCAGCCGGAGGCTCAACCACCACGCCGGACAGAGGTAACTCGCAACCAACCAATACAATTCCCGCCACTGGAAACGGTAGCAGCACCAAGTACTCAGCGGATAACATTGCGGTTAGAATCAACCAAGCCATTGTATCTGTTAACCCTAAGCCAATCCTTAAGTCGGGCAGCACCTTCATACCTTTACGTGGGGTGTTAGAGAAGCTCGGAGCGTCACTAACTTACAACGCTCAAACAAAGGGAATCTCGATTATAGAGGACGGCACCACCATCTCGCTTACTATCGGCAGCACGAAGGCTTTTGTCAATGGAAAAGCAGTGTCTCTTTCCTCAGCTCCATTCGTTAATAAATCGGGCAGCACCTTTGTTCCTTTACGTTTTGTCAGTCAGGCTTTAGGGGCTTCAGTAGCTTGGGATCAGAAAAATTATATAGTTAGTATCGATACAAAGTAATAAAAGCACAAAGAACCTTGTTTATTCAGCAAGGTTCTTTGTGTTGGGTTTTTACAGTAATCACCCTATTATAACATGTGTTAACATTTGTGCTGTGCTATAAGCTGAGCACAACAACACTAATGAAAGTTGGCTTGAGATACGACAATGCTTGTCGTACAGCGGGTAAGCCTGAAGTCGAAATTAGGCGTTTACCTTATGAATACATTTTGCAGAATTATATAAACCTCGCTTTTTTCAGAACTGCCACTTACGGATAAGTGAAGTTTTTTTCGTCTCGGTATATGAAAGTACTATTGCGAGGTGGGGTGTTGAGTTGTCGAGTTATGATCCAAATAGATTAAATAAAGTCCCACAGTTTACGGCAGTTCAGGGTAAGCAGCTTAGGGAAGTGGCATTAAAACTTCCCTTGTCTGACTTCCTTATGAATTACCGAAATGTAGAGGAGTTAGGAATTGATTTTGTATATTCTTCGGCTAAGTTGGTGGGAAACGAGTATTCCTTGGTGGATGGAATAAATCTTCTTAAACTCGGAGTAACAGCAGCAGGAAAGTTGTACTCTGATGCGAAAATGCTTTTGAATTTATGGGATGCTTATAATTTTGTACTCACATTACGGGGTAAAGCTTTAGAAAGGTATCTTGTATCAGACATACATTCAATACTTTCAAGAGATATATTACCTGATTCAAGTTGTGGTATTCCACGAGAGGATTCGATTCTAATATGTGGAGGTGGTTATTCCCTGCCTATGGGGAAGGATTATTTAAATGAAGAGTTAGATCGTCTGCTGAATACAGCCCTTACTATCGATAATCCATTTGAACGCGCCATCTACCTGAAGCTCAATCTGTGTTACTTGCAATACTTTCAAGATGTAAACAAAAGGACAGCAAGAATGGTTCAAACCCTTTCTTTGCTGAACAGTGGGGTAATGCCTTTATTATCGGGCTACGAAGAGAGTAGTGGTTATCTTGAGGCTATTTCGAATTATTGCAATACAGGTAGTTATGGAAAGTACATGTCTTGGTTTGTGTCTTCTTACAGACAAATGGTAAATAATTTAACATACCAGCCGAAGATAACAAAATCAAGGTCTTTTGATTTGAGAAAGAAGGATGACTAGCACTCAGTTGCAGTTTGTCGACATATACATTGGAAATATTCAGGAGGTTAGATAAAATTGACAACAATGAAAGAGTTGGTGCAGTTATTTTCGTCTAATCAGAATGAAAATATCAATCTATGGCACTATTTGGGTAACTTCCTTGATGCTTTTTACTATCCAGCCCTAACATCAGAAGAGCGGTTTGCACTGGTAGCGGATGAACCAGACCAATACGAAAACATCACTCAAAGAGACTATGCCTTTCTAGCAGGAACAGTACACAAAATCTGCTTCGATTATAAAGTAAGACCCCCAGAGTGGGTAATCAAGCCTAAGTACTTCCTAGACAAGCCAGTATTCAGCCTTGATGCTAAAGGGACATTGCGAATAGTTCTACTCGTAGAGTCGCCTTATGAGTTTCGCATGCGTAATATTTTCACTTCGGCAAATACATTGGATAGGGTGTAAGTGTATTAATTAAACAAACGTATATGACTGGACGGTGACCTATGCGGCATCGAAGTACGGAAGAATGAATATTAAGCTAAAAAGTAGACAGCATAGAGCTGTGTAAAGTGGCGTGGGGTATCAGGGGAAATAAAGTACTAGAAATTTTCAACAGCGTAAAGCTCTTACCTCTTATAGAAGATTGCTATGAATTGTTGCATACCGTAGGTAATTTCTACTTGATAGGATGGTTAGAAGATGTCTTAAGGGAAAGAGGGGTAGATATAGATGCACTCTAGTTTACTTAGCTCAGACGCCTTTCTTTATCATGGAAGTAATATTTTTTTGCCTGTTATCGATCTAGATAAGGAAAGAGATTTCTTGGACTTCGGAAAGGGCTTCTACACCACTACAAGTAAGAAACAGGCGATTCTTTGGGCAGAGTCGGCAACTAATAGGAAGAAAAACGGAACTCCCACAGTCTCCAAGTACCGACTTGAAGGGGTAGAGGACTTATCAGTTAAAGTCTTCGAGTCTGCAAATATTGAGTGGTTGGGTTTTGTAGTAAAGTGCAGAACAACTAGAGGGGTATGCCATAATTACGATATTGTAAAAGGGCCAGTAGCAGATGACGATGCAAGATTTTTTCTAGATGGGTATCAAGAAGGCATCTATGGTTTTGACATCAGCGGGAAAATGCTATTTATAGAACTTATGGGATCTATAAAACTTAAGGAGCAGATTTATTTTTCCTCAGAAAAAGCGATAAAGGCCTTAACCTTTCTAGGAAGCGTAGGCTAATGGACACTAAAAAATTCAACTTTTCAGTTCGTGCAAAGGTAACGGCTACAATCATAATTTTAGCTCAGTGGTTGAACTTACCGAATTTTGAAGTGCTGAACGTGTTTTACACTTCCCTAACCTATGAGTTATTGAGTGATAGGAGTACTATGTTGTGGTCAGAAAGCCCTTACTATATAGCTGATGAGTTTCTCTTAGAGAAGGGGATTAAGCTATAGCAATCTATCCGGAGTTACTACTGGGTCTGTTAATCTCGCGGAGGGATAGCAGAGGAAGAATCATCAAAGATCCATGGCATTTTAGCCATGGATCTTTCTTTTAGAAATGGTTTTTTCTTTATTTAATTGTTTCCTACGTACAATTTGAAAAGAGTGAACCTCAGTTGTATGTAAAAGTAAGACTAATAATTATTGCTCTGGTCATCTTATGGTTAGCTTTAACACTAGATGTAATTTTAGATTGGAACTCTATGAGTTGGTGCCATCCGTATTTCTTGCAATGTGGGAAGTTTCTTATTTAAGTTCTGTTTACTTATGCATAACCGGTAGTATCTTTTTGCAGGGCAGTTGCTGCGTGAGGGGTAACTGTTTTTTGTATTGCGATCTTAGCTACATTCTATAGATACGAGTTCATTTCCACACTTAAGCCATGATCCCCTTCATTAATTATAGGCGGTAAATGAATTGATGGGGGAGATGGATAATTTGAAGGCTCAAAAAAACAAGAGAATGGTAAAGCGCATCGTATATTTGCTGATCGCGTCTTTATTGTGCGTTCCTCTCGGGGTATCAGCTGAGGCACAAAGCATTAAACTGTATGGTGAACAACGTTCTCCTGCGGGGGAGCGTACGGTAACAGAAGCAGTCTACGAGAATATGCCGACAGTCACAAACGATGTGTACAAGGCAGTATCTATAACCACCCCGGAAGATGCTTTAAATGATTTTAACGAAGGAAGATCAGTTGTAATAGAAACACTCTTCGCTGACAGGAATTTAGCGGCATATGTAGTGGAGTGGCTCAATAAGAATGGATGGTCTGGAGATCTCAGCAGCACGATAAGTGAAGAGGATCTTCGGGGTATCGGGTTGAAGGACTATTTTTTCAATGCACCGGAGAAAGGAATTGTGAGTTTAACCGGTATGGAAATTTTTAATTCTAGAACTATAACTCCTTATGATCTAGACTTGTCAGGAAACTTGCTTACTTCGGTTGATGGACTTGAAGGAATTGTCTCAGTCGGAACTATTGATATTAGTCATAATATATTGACGAATGTTAATGGTTTGGAGAATCTGCAGAGTGTACAGTCTCTTTTTCTCAATAATAATGAGTTGGCCTCAATAGAGGGGTTGGGGGATTTAGAACATGTGGAAAAGCTCTATCTGCAATATAACAGACTCACAAATCTAAATGGCATAAATAAATTAACTCCGTTTGATCGCTTTATAATTGGTATCAACAATTATGAAAACTCCTGTGACTTCAGTTTGGATTTCAGCAATAATCAGTTGGTTGATATTTCTGGTATTAGTCAGTTGAGTAAAGTGGCTACGCTTAACCTTTCATATAACAACCTAACTAATCTAAGTGCACTAAATAGCTTAGCTATTGTTAAATATACGCTAAATGTAGGGAACAACAAGTTGACTAGTCTGAATGGATTAAACAATACACTGAGTTGTTTTCATTTTTATGGAAACTACAATTACCTCAGGAATGCATCAGATGAAATCCCCTTTACTTCTCAACTTATCGATATGTATCCGCAGAATGGGTTTCTACTGAAGCAAGGTACAGCCCGTAATTCAATAAGTGTATATTATCGAGAGGTAGATGACGGTGAAAGGATGCTGGACAGTGAAATTGTATATGATGCTCCTGTTGGAGTTCCGCTCACTTATGCGCCAAAAAATATTCCCGGGTATCAAGCGATAGAGTCTACTAACCAGACAGTGGAATTTGAGAACAACTTTACACAGCCTGACCTCTTGTATCGCACTTGGTTGGATTATTATGGTAATTATTCCTATCTTCGACCAGATGTTGTTTCAAACTACAGCTTTATATCTTCTGATCCTACGATTCTCAAAGTTAATGATGATATTAAAAATGTAATTGCTGTAGGTACAGGTCAAGTGGAGCTATCCATTTATCAGGATGGGGTATTTCTTGGTACTTACCCTACCGATGTTGTAAAAGCAGATTCTGGTTCTAGAACAATAACCTTTTACTACAAAAAAATAGAGATGCCTAAACATTCTTTAGCAGTCAGCAAAATTGGTGAAGGAACTACAACTCCTGGAGATGGAAGTATAGAGATGCTCGATGAATCAAAAGTTGCGGTATTAAGCGCTACACCTGCACAGGGGTATTATTTTGAAAAATGGACTGTGAACGGTTCGGACTACTATACTTCATCACTAAGCATAATAATGGATGCAGACAAGACAGCAGTTGCTCATTTTGTAAAAGCGACAGGAGGCATAACTATTAAGTATGTTGACGGAACCGGTAATGACTTACTCTCACCGGAATATAGTCAATATGAAGTGGGGTATTACATCTTCCAGTGCAGGAATATAAGCGGTTATCGATTAATATCTTCTTCAATAGTCGATGTAGCTTTGGGTAGAAATGAATATAGAACTGTCTTCTTCACGTATTCTAAAATCGAGGGTGGAATAAAGGTAGAGTTTTTAGAGGAAGGCAGCAACAATCCAGTTAAAGAAAAAGTTTCATTAACAAACCTTTCCTTGGGTGAGCAAATATATACAGCTGAATCTGTAATAGAGGGGTATACGCTAGTAGGTGAAGCCACGAGAATAGTTGTCCTAACTGAACAAAATAGTTTCCAAGGGCTTACATTTCACTACAAGAAAAGAGATCTTGAACCGACCTCTAGTATAAATCCATCGCCTACTCCATTAGCAACACCGACAGCAACGGCGACACCAATAGCAACACCGACAGCAACGGCGACACCAATAGCAACACCGACAGCAACGGCGACACCAATAGCAACACCGACAGCAACGGCGACACCAATAGCAACACCGACAGCAACGGCGACACCAATAGCAACACCGACAGCAACGGCGACACCAATAGCAACACCGACAGCAACGGCGACACCAATAGCAACACCGACAGCAACGGCGACACCAACACCAACACCAACACCAACACCAACACCAATACCAACACCAACACCAACAGAAATAGTGACACAAACACCGACAGCAACAGCTTCACCAATAGCAACACCGACACCAACAGCAACAGAAGCACCAACAGCAATACCCATACCCATACCCACACCCACTGCAATGGCAACATCCACAACAGTAGTAACACCGGCACCGAAATCAGAAATTCAACCTATAGTATCAAAGCCTGTACAGTTACCACATTCAATTTCCACCCCTTCTTCTACCACAGAATCAAGTCTGTCGGTAAAGAACAAACAAACGAAGATTTATGGAACGGTTTATGGAATAGTAACTAATAAAGCTGGTCAGCCGATTAGAGGGGTAACAGTTGAGTTGTACTCCATACCCATGCGTACTGTCACAAATGAGAAGGGGCAATATCAATTTGACAATGTAGAGCTTGGACAACACAAGGTAATCTTAACTAACCCTAGATCTGAAGAGGATGCAGCAATAGAGGTTATTGTTTATCAAAACGATGTGGTTCAGGGGAGTACTCATACTGCAGTGTATCAAAATGACAGAGAGGTTTTTACATCAATTGAGCTAGCAGAATCCAAGAAGAAGCAACGGATAGATTTTGTTATCGAAATTGTGGTGCGCAAAGAAAATATACCTCAAAAGCCTGCCGTAACCGTAAGTCCGCCCCCTTCACTTAAAAATGTAGAAACTCCTAGCAGCAGCGATCCAGTAGCTCCAATTATTCCGATTACAGTAACAGTACCACTAATTCTTCTACTGGTAATTTATTTGAGAAGAAAGAACGTACTGGTATATGACGAGAAGGGGGTGCTATTGAAGAAGTTAAGGGTAAAACCCAAACCGGAAACTCTTATTGATCTTTCCAACTTGAAAGCTGAGTCCTTCAAGGTTGTTTTTAAAGATGTTAAAAAATTTAGAGAGGTTAACTTATATGTAGGAATTGGTCAGAAAATATCTGAGGTTACATTGGAAGAGGAACAAAACTTCCTCCTCGTCAATCCTGCAGAATAATATCTAAGTCTTGAGGTACCTCATAAATCGTGAGGTGCCTTTTATTTTATTTAGAGGTGTAATTTGAATTGTGCAAATCTAAATAATTTATAGAGCAATCCTTATCAAGCTGATGTTCTGTAGCTTATGCAAATGCTAAATGTTGTTTTTTAGAGTGATGAAGTCAGAAATATATTTTTTCTGTAACCTCTTTTTTATTCCCTTCAAGGAAGTTATTATGTCAAAGTTAAAACATCTTTAATTAGGGGGGGGGATCTAATCAATGAATTATCTTGAATTTAAAGATAATGGCTTTAAACGAGCTGTTGAGAAACAATTGGGATTGTCACAAAGTATAATGACCTCACAGAACATTAGTAATATCACGGGTATTGTTGTAAGTACATCATCAGAGGAAATTCTTCCAATCCCTTGGGTTCTAGATGGGTCAGCGTTTAATATGCACAAACCAAACCTATATTTTAATGTAACTGAATCAGAGAATGGCCTATGGGAGGAGGATCTGAAGTTATTTAAGCATATCTCGTCGCTTTACTTATTTGTACCTGTTGGAAACCTTGATTATCTTCGACAGTTTTCGAATTTGAGTGATCTTTATGTAGCGAAGGGAAGTACTACTCATGATTGGTCATTTTTAGAGGACTTACACTACATGACTTATCTATTTTTAAATGGGGTATCCTTCTCTGATCTTGAGATACTGCGGAGACTATCGGTAACTCAAAATGAATCAATTTCTAAAAGTGAGAAGTTGACCACTTGGCATAACAGGCTTACCTGTTTATGCATGACGCATTGCAATATTAATGACGTATCACCCTTAGCCGATTGTCAGTGGTTAGCCGAACTGGATTTATCTCATAACAATATCACCGAGTTTGGTTCTTTGTTGGGTCTTCAAAGTCTTTATAGTTTAACTTTAAGGTATAATTGCCTATCTGATTTGTCTTTTATTAGAGATAATAGTCCGAATATTAATTATTTAAATTTGCGTCATAACAATATTGTAGACATTACTTCTTTGGTTCATATGTCAGAGGTGAACAAACTTTATTTGGGACATAATCCCATTACTGATTATACTGTCTTGGAAAGGATGCATATTAGTAGTCATGACGTTGAAGGTTATAGTGCCCGTAGAAAAAGAACGTAGTTTGATGTATTAAGCGGAAATAGTGTAATGCCTACCGGCAATATTCAATACCTTAAGACACCTAGTATTATAGAGGTGTCTTTTCTCCATATAAAGACTGAAGGAGACGGAGAATTATGACATCGACTAAAAATGAAGAGTATATATTCCGCGCTGAGTCTATACTGCTTGCCTTTTTGTAAGCATGAATTACCCAAGTTATTTCTGGACATAAGTTCAATTTCCACAGTAGAGGCGGGACCAAAATACATAGATGTACACCGTTAAAGTCCTATGTTAAGGGGTATCAAACAGGTGTGTTTTAGTGTTTTGGTATAAATCAAGAAGGGGGAGATATGTTGAAGATTCTTCTTACTTTACAAAGTCAACACGCACGTTATTCTGAGTTGATCTTTTCCGACCACATTGACATTCAAGAAAGGATATTATTAACGCAGAAATATAATGCCCTTAGAACTATAGAGTTTTTTATGTTTGAAGACTTTTTGCAAACTTTACCTGACCATTCTCGCCAATGTGTTAAGTACGACTGTTCGATTGGCAGCCCCATTTTAACAGCTGCCTTCCTCAATTTAGATGTTGAAGAGGTTAGAGCGATTCTTTCAGAGATTGAACTAAAAATGGAAACGTTTCTTGGTGCTGAAACTATCAATAATATTGACTTAGCTAGGAATGAAAGTGGTGTATCTAAAGCATTGGTGCACTATAAGTCAAACGTGCTAAAGCATCAAATAACTAGAATGCTTAGCAAGCCTTACTGAATTGAGAAAGCGTTATGCAACATCTTCTAAATTGGGCAGAGCCCAAGAATGATGCTTTTCGCTTTAAAGGAACACTATCCGTTACATCGGACTGCTGTATTGTATTCAGGGTCACTCGCGAGGGTCATAACTCTTGAGTTTTGGCCCCTTCCTTTTGTAGTGAAAACCAGACGGTATAATGCGGGTTCAGCAGGTGTCATAACTGGGGGTCATAAATCAAATGATTTTTAAAGGGGTGTTGGGGGTAAATGGGTAAAATTATTGGTTACTGCAGGGTTTCTACAAGAACACAACTCGACGGCAATAGTTTGGAGCAACAGAGCATGGAGATTAGAAACAGGTACAATAATGCATTTATTATCGAGGAGCAGTATAGCGGAGCTAAAGAAGATCGGCCTAAATTCAACTCCGTAGTTGCTGGTTTAATTGCCGGAGACATTTTAGTGGTTACCAAGCTTGACCGTTTCTGTAGAACTGTAACGGAGGGGTTACGGTATGTTGAAAATCTGCATAGGAGAGGTGTAATAATACACATTTTGAATATGGGTCTTGTTGAGGATACACCAGTCGGAAAGATGCTATTAACCAATCTATTCGCATTTGCAGAATTTGAAAGAGCTATGATCCTTGAAAGAACCCAGGCCGGTAAAGCAATAGCTAGGCAAAAAGAGGGGTATCGAGAGGGAAGGCCACTAAAGTTCACTAAGCGACAAATGGATTATGCCACTGAGATGCTAAGAACACACACAATGAGAGAAGTTGTTGATATTACTCGGATTAGTGAGAGCACTCTTAAAAGAGAGCTCCGAAGAAGAAGGGGATTACCAGAAAACTTCATCTGAATTTAGCCCA
Organism: Paenibacillus sp. 19GGS1-52; assembly: GCF_022369515.1. Taxonomy (NCBI): domain Bacteria; kingdom Bacillati; phylum Bacillota; class Bacilli; order Caryophanales; family Paenibacillaceae; genus Paenibacillus; species Paenibacillus sp. 19GGS1-52. The sequence continues at coordinate 5,439,388 of NZ_CP059724.1, read as the reverse complement.
GCTAAAACTATTAAAAAGTATAAGAATATTATCATTAGTTCAGCAAACATACGCTCTCTCTTTATAGTATACTGGAAGCATAATGCAGTTGAGAGGTGGATTTAAATTGATTACAACAGTAGCCGATCTATTGAATTCTCTTATGACCAAGGAAAAAGAATTATTGAAAAAATACAGCATAATTAAGCATGGTCCTACAATTGGAGATATGTATGAAGGACTTACAGCAAGTCTTCTGAATAAGGCTATATTTGAAGGATTAGATATAAGGGTCGTGTCTGGAAAAATACGAAATGAAGTAGGTACCTTTAGTAATGAAATAGACTGTATGATAGTAGATGGAGAAGGCGAAGCCATTCCGTATACCGGGAAGTTCATATATGAGCTTTCTCAAGTAATTGCAGTTCTAGAAGTTAAAAAAAACTTGTATCAAGATGACTTAATAGATGCCTATAATAAAATGCGACAAATATACACAATCACTGATCCTAGCAATGAACTTCTAAATATGAAAGCGTTTAGAGATGCGTTCAGACATATAGCGCAGAAAGAACTACCAGACTATGAAGAGGTTACAGAACTGCCTTTACATGAGCAAATGATTTATCACAGTTTGTTAATAGAAGAAATGATGCCGGTTAGAATAGTATTTGGTTATTATGGATATTCGTCTGAATTTTCCCTAAGAGAAGCGTTCAATAAATATATAGAAAAAAACTCGGGTATTAAGGGCTTTAGTCCAACTATCTTTCCCGATCTTATTATATGTAATAATAGTGTTTTAGCAAAGCTGGATGCTATGCCTTACATAAGTCCACTAGATAGAGAAGGGAATTGGAATTTCTATGGTTCAACAACACATAATCCGTTCCTAATTCTTCTAGAGTTTATTTGGACAAAGCTAAGCTACAGATACAATCTTAGTGATGATATCTTTGGCGAAGATCTGGATTTTGAAGCTTTTCATCCTTTTTTGCGGACTAAGGCTAAAAAGAGTGATAATAAAATAGGCTGGGAGACAAGTTATATTTTTATCCCAAAAGAAGGACTTGATCATGAGCCTTTGTTTTTTGAGTGGCAGCCTGCGGAACTTGATGAAATAGAGTGGTTTATAATCAATTGGCTTTGCTTACATCAAGAGCTTAATACAGAGGAACCGGGCTTCCAAAAATGGTTGGATCAAAAAGGTGCGAGACTAGAAGACCTTATTAAGAGTCTTTCTGGGAAGAGACTGACTACTTTTGAAAAAGATACATTTCATTTGTTGACTGATCAGTGTGCGGTTGTTACTGTTAACGGTAAGTGGTATGCTGCCGAAAATAAATCAGGTAGACTGACTAATTGGGTTAACAAGATGATGCTGATGCAAGGTGAAAATGAATAAAATGTATTTGTAATAAACAATAGTAACTTTGTATGAGTTTAAATCGGGATGAGACTGATAGCTTATGCTATTGTCTAAGAACCACTAATTTAACTTTGAGGACTATAAAACGGCCAAGCATGGTGCTTGGCTTTTTTACATTGAAGTGGGGATCAATATTATGGGTATAATCCCTGTTAAACATTAATTGCCTAACGAATAACTTGTCGTTTTGCATTCAGGTATTTTAGGGATTCCTTAATTTCTAGGGATTTATTTGTGAAATAGACTTATTAATAACGAATACATTGTCATCTATAAATACTCATTATCTTCGTATAAAATTAAATGTAGGAAGAATGGAGGTTAACCAATGAATATAATAGATGAGGATTTTATTAAACAGTATGTTACTGATAAGTATTCGTATAAGAAGCTTATTTCTTATTTAGAAAGGCATGAAATAATTGGTGAAGAAATATTCCCTTATCTTGGAGAGGGACATAAGGAGCTAATTATTCATTTTGGAGACAGAAATTCCTATTGCGCTTTACCAAAAGAAGTCTTTATTAAGAGAATTCCCTTTTACTTCTATAAGCCAAAGGAAAATAGTCGCGATATAGGAGAGCTAAGCCAATATACAATGGGAATTATAAGAGAACCTTCTATTTTCAAAGATTCTGAGGAATGTTTAGAACGTTTATATATTTCTCTTGAAAAATTGTTTTATTACTACAAATTGGATTTAAACACAATCTTTCAATACACAATTGATCAAACGGGATATGTGTGTCAAACACAAGTGTTTTTTGATTGGTTCCACTATTTGGAATTGGCTGAGCAATTGAATCTTGCCGAGAAAACACCAGAATGTCTTATCATTGATTACAATAATGCTCTAGAAAAGGTGGGGTTAGAGCCGGTAATATTCGAACTTGGAGAGACTTTTATAAGTGAATATATTTACCGTCGTGGGAACGTTTTTGAGCTTAGTGGAACCTTTCCCTGTGATACAGAAGGTCGTCCTATTATAAGATGGGTAGGTGTGAAAATTAAAAATGCAACTAAGATTTGGGCGAAAGTTGATAAGAAGCAGAAAGGCTATCTATATGTAGAGGTATCACCGAAAACGGCTATTTGGGGTAGGAATTGCTGGGGAAAAGATAGTGAAGGAAACGATGTTTGGTACCCATTATATCTAGGGCCACAACTAATGCATTTCGATTCATCTGCTTTAAAGTATGAAAGAAGTAATGCAGAACTTTCGCAGAAACAAGTTGCAGAGATGATTGGAATTTCTGTTCGCACATATCAAAAATGGGAAAGTGGCGAGACTACACCAGATAGCCAAAACCTCTTAAGGTTAATGAACGTACTAGATATTACAGATACAAAGTATCTGACTAAATGGATCGATGTGGAAAATGGTGAGTCTGTACTATCCAGTGAAAAGTAATATTGTGCTCAAACAATATTGTCGGGGTTGTTTTATTTTCTTGTTTGTCTCATCTCTTCCGAGCAATTCTTAGGAGCTGTTTATGGCATTGTTCATACCAATAACATCCATTAATATGATATGATAGAGAAAATATCCGAATTATAGGAGTTGTGGAGAAGAAATGTTTTAGGTATATAGTCCTTTCTATAATATAGAATACTTATGAGTTAAGAACTATATAATTTATTAGTATTGAGGTAGAGAGAGGTTAGTATGAGAATTGATTATTCCTGAATATAGTATATTTAATTTGTTCTGGAATATGCAATTATTAGAACAGGAAAATGAGAAATTCATTCCAGTCACTAAGGAGCGGTATTTGTGGTAGATTTCAAAAAATTAAAGTCACAAAAATCAAAACCAAAATCAATTCATCCTTGTGAAATTTTTAGACGTTTACCAAAACCGCCTGGAATTAACGATCTGTACACCAGCCAAACAGAAATTCTTAATGCTTGGTATGATCGTCGTGAAGAACGTGATATTGTTCTTAAGTTGCATACTGGAGGCGGAAAGACTTTAGTTGGTCTACTTATAGCTCAATCGACAATGAATGAAACGGGTGAGCCAGTACTTTATTTAACTCCGACCACACAACTTGTCCAGCAGACACTTGAAAAAGCGGCGGATATGGGCATTGCTGCAGTTCCTTACATAAAAAAACAACCTCTCAATGACGACTTTATTAATGGAAATGCAATTATGGTAGGAACGTATAGCGCACTTTTTCATGGTAAAAGTAAATTTGGTATTCGTGGAGAAGCTAACCCGCAGAAGGTTTCAGCAGTTATTCTTGATGATGCACATGCTGCTTTCTCAGTAGTTCGTGATTCATTTACCCTAGATGTCAATATAAAGGATAACAAAGCCCGTTATGAAGACCTAATAGATCTGTTCCGTAAATCATTTAAAGAGACAGATAAACTGGGAACATTAGAAGATATAGTTGCAGGTTCGGATTTTTCTGTTTTAGAAGTTCCTTACTGGGCGTGGCATGAGCAGTTAGATGCAGTAAGAGAACAATTGAGGTCAGATGCCAATAAATATGCTTTGGTTTGGCCTTTATTGAGGGATCAACTTCATCTCTGTCATGCACTAATTAGCCGAAACTCTTTTTCAATAACCCCAATACTTCCTTTGGTTAATGCATTTCCTACATTTTATGAAGCTCCACGAAGAATCTATATGTCTGCGACTATAGCAGATGATAGTGAGATTATTCGTACATTCGATGCAAATCCAGATTCATTGAAAAATGCTCTTCAATCTCGATCCTTGGCTGGAATAAGCGAAAGAATGACGCTTATTCCAGACTTAATGTCGTTTGAGTTTAAACGAGAAGAGCTAAACAAGATAATTGAGTGGTCGGCCAATACGAAAAAGTTAGGAACTATCGTTCTTGTTTCATCTGATAAAATAGCGGAACAATGGTCAGATGTTGCAACTGTAGCAAAAGGTTCTGAAAATGTTGAAAATTTAGTTGTTAAATTGCAGAATGAAGAGATAAGAGGTCCGGTTGTCTTTGCCAATCGATATGATGGAATAGATTTGCCTGGTGATTCTTGTCGTGTTCTTGTTATGAGTGGACTTCCCTCTGGAACTTCCAATTATGAGCTTTTTAGAGCATCTGCACTTTATGGGGGGACTACAATAACTCGAATGATAGCCCAACGTATTGAGCAGGGTATCGGAAGAGGATCACGTGGTTCTGGAGATCATTGTGTGGTTCTATTAGTTGGAAGTGATATTTCAGCTTGGGTTGCTAAAGAAGCTAATTTTCGATTCCTTACCAGTGCTACCAGAGCTCAACTTGATATGGGCATTGAGATTAGTAAGGAAGTGAAAAGTTTAAAAGACCTGGTACAGACCATACAGAGGAGTTTTGACCGAGAAAAGGATTGGACAGAATATCATGCTGAAACTCTTGCTGAACTAGTCGATGAAGAAGATGCAAATGGTATTCATTTTATTCAAGCAGCAGTTGAAAGAAAAGCGATCAATTTATGGAATGATGGGTATCATGAGCAAGCAATTGCTAAGCTTGAACAAGTTGTGAATGGGAGACAACCATTAGACATTCAGATGCGAGGTTGGATAGAGCAGTTGGCCGCTCGAATCGCTGATAAATGGGGGAATTCGGAGAGAGCTCAAGATCTGCAGCGACAGGCTTTTGCTAATAATAGAAACCTAATTAGACCAAGGGTTCTTCCACCATATCGAGCCCTTTCGATACCAGGACCACAAGCTAAAGCTATTGTCCAGCAAATAGGAGGCTATCGTCTTCGCCAAGGGTATATGCAATCCTTTGAGGAAATAGTTTCACATTTACATCCTGATGCATCAGCAAATCGTTTTGAGCAAGCTCTTAGTGATTTAGCTGTAATAATTGGACTAAATTCTGAAAGGCACGATATACAGGGAGAAGGGCCAGATGTGCTTTGGTTGTTACCCAATAAAGTAGGATTTGTTATTGAGGCGAAAAGTAGAAAGAAAAGTAAGAATGCACTAACCAAAGAACAGCATGGGCAACTTCTTGTTGCAGCTGAGTGGTTTACGGGCAAATATCCAGGATACGAATGTGTAAGGGTAAGCGTTCATCCTAAAAATCAGGCAACGCCCTCTGCCGTTGCGGGGGCATCCCATGCTCTGATATTTGAAAAGCTTGCATCAATGGTTTCAGATGCTCGAATTTTAATATCTACTTTATGTGAATCACAACTTGATGCGGAAAATCTGGAAACCGAATGCAATCGTCTTCTTGGGAGTTCAAATATTCGATATGATCGTATCAGTACTCATTATTTAGTTCCTTTTGATGTACAAGAGTAAGACTTTATAAAAGAGGCACCTTTTCTTTTTTGATGATCAATCGATGATCAACTTAAAAGGATAGGTGTTTATTTTATTGTTAAATTATTTAATAATAGGGGAGAAATAAGTGTAGAGTAAGTGCCACTAAATTGAAAACTAAACCGAGATTTATAGGGGGGGATGTTTATAAGGAATTCTCAGTATCAGTTGATTTATGAAGTTATGTATCTAAGAGGAAATGTAAGGAGTGCAGATATCTAATGAAATATGAGAATATCTCTATGGACATATGTTCAAGTGATGAAGTAGCTGCTATGAATCTTATAAAAAACGCTGCATATTTTTTATGTAAAGAGCTAATTATAGATATTAGAGACTTTAAAGTTCACTTTTTAATGTCATTCGATTATATTACTGATGCTAAGAAAGTTCATCATTCCAATGAGGACATTGGTTATCCAAATGCTTCATTTATTGCTCCCTATAATCAGAGTGAGGCATATGTGAATAAGGGTGTACCAATAATTATTATCAATTTGGCCAAGTTGAGAAATGCTCCTCAAGTTTTTAAAGAGTCAGTTATAGTACATGAGTTGGTACATTACTATGATTATATAATTTCAGGTGCACATTTTTCCAATAAGTATAAAGTTAACCTTAGTGATAATGGTATACTAATTGCATACTTTCAAACCCGTTCTGAGATGCGCGCTAAATTCTATCAAGAGAAATATACTTACATATCTAACGAGACAAGTTATCATAGTCTTAGACATTTACGGGAGACACTTACTCCAATTAATGAAAGTGATATTTTTTATAGTCTCTCTCATGCAAAGGGACAGTTGCATTACTGGGACTCATTAGTCTTACAACCTGCTCTTAAGCAGTTCGTAGAAAAAGAAAAAAGCAAAATTGCAAAATATGAAAAATTGAATGGAATCATTGATCTTACTGAAATATTTGAGATCAATGGGTTCTTTGAATTTTGTAATAAGACCAGTAAAAAGTGAATGAGAAAATTGTATTCTTGTACTAAATATTTCTCGGTTTGCTTGATAATATGAAAGAAATAAGGAGTGGTTTGAATTATTTGCCTACTTATAAATAAAAACTACTGAAAGTAATACTAGAAATAAGTCTTTGACCCATCTATTAAATGGGAGTAAAATGGAAATGATTACAGACCAAAATGCTGGGAGAAGCGACTATTGTTAGAAACCACTGAGAAATTTAAAAACATCTATCATATTCACTCATGGCTGGACAATTGTGCTTATATATTTGATGAAGTAATGGAATATGGTCCTTTAAAGGTAGATTTGGGTCAATTGAAATGGTTAACGCCTGCAGGATTTACTGTTCTCCTGTCCACGTTAAACTATTTGGATCGTTTTTACTATTTAGACACAATACCACCAAAGTACGACTCTAGAACTGACAAGTTCGACATTGTTGGTTATATAGAACGGATGAATTTTCTAAGTTCATGTCCTGAAGATGTGAAATTGTCGTTTGAGAAAATGATCAACATGGATTACTACTATAACCGAAATCGTAACCGTAAAGAAAAAGAACTTGATGAATTACGTATTTCTCGATGTGATAGAGATATTGAAGAGTTGGAGCGGTCAATAAAACGGATAATGAGGGGAAAAGGGCTTCATATTAATCGAATTTCAGATATTACAGAAATTGTGACTGAATTGGCGCAGAATGCCGTGGAACATGCAGATGAAATAAGTGATGCTGAATGTTATTCATGCGTACAGTATTACAAAGAAACGAGTACTCAACCAGGCAGAGTCGAGATTGCAATTTCTGATACTGGCCGGGGTATTGTCGATTCTCTTAGAGATCATGTTGATGTTGGATCTTCAAATGACAGGATTGTTGAAAAGGCTATTTTCACCAGAGCCAGTCGTTTGCCTGAGCAGGATCGGGGTAAAGGCTTTAATAATGTGCGTAGAACTGCATTTGGTTGGTCTTCAGATGCTGAGTTTTATGTTAGAACTCACGATAGTATGTATCGTATTTACGAAAATCGGTTAGAACTTTTAGATAAGGGGAGATATTTTCCAGGAACATTTTATTACATAATAATTAATGTGTGAGGGGTTGACATCTTTCTAGAGGTGGTATAAATTAGAGGAAAGGACGATTTCAAATCCGGAATTGAAATCGGGTCTTCAAATCTAATAAGAATGGTGGATCATTATGCTAAAGGTTAACTTACTTCCTGCTATTGACACGAAGGTAAGCTTAATCGGAAGAAGATCAATGATTCCGCTGAACCAGAAGGTCATGAAGCAGATCGAAGAAGCTCCATATGGATCAATTTTGGTTTATGATATGGAGCAAGTAGAAGGTATGAATGGGTCTGGAATTGATGAAGTGATCATCAAGCCTTTGAAATGGATTCTACAAGAGTCCAAAACCCATAATAAGTATTTGTATTTAATTAATCTCAATGAAGAAGAAGATCATTTATACAATTTACGAAAGAGCTTGCAGGGCGAAGAAGTGGTTTTGGTCGCTCAAACTGAAACATCAGTAGAGATTATTGGTGATCTCGGTGATGCTTCAAGAGAACTTTTGGAATTGGCTTATCAGCATAAGAAAATTACAGCTAGAACTGCTGCCGATGTGCTTGGTAAGAAAAACAACTCAGTTAGTACACAACTTATTAAGCTTCATGATCAAAGGTTGTTGCAGCGGCAAGAAGACCAGCTCGAAGAGGGCGGCAGACAATTTGTATATAGCAGCTTGTTCTAAGGGGAGAAATCCCCTTTAAACTAAAGAAGGGTTTCAAAATAGAAATTGAAATCCATGTCAAACTCTTTTTTATTATTTCGTTTTCAAATTTAATTTTGAAAACGGTGGAGGACTAGACTAAATAGAAGGTATCTTAATCCTCATTAAAAATTTAGAGTGTATACCTGGAATAAACTTTTTTCGGAAAATGCTCAAGTGTGGATATTACAAAATTTAAAAATAAAGGGAGAGAAGTGAAATGTTAATTTGTCGAAAGTCTATTCGCCGAAAAGACGGAACCATTGTAACAGCAGCATCAATCATATCTTGAAAAAAGAAAGCGGAGAAGGAGAGTAAGTAGGAGAACAATGAGCACCACTGTTTCGTAGCAGACAAATCATAAGAATTTAGATGAGAAGGGTGGAAATAATATGGCTAAAAATACAGGTAGCGGATTTCGTAAGGGTGCAGTTAAACAACGTACTCAATTTCAAACTCCTAACGGGAACTGGGCAAAACGTGATCCAGACACTGGACGTATCATGGATCAGAAAACTTCGGGTGGGAAGTTTAAAGGTATTCGCAAGGAAAAGTAATAAATTAATTATAGAGTTAAAAAAGGAGATCGACATGGATTTTTTTCTGAAGCTATTACTGAGCAGTACTCTTATATTTGCAATAAACTTCGTTTTTAAGACTTTAACCTCAAGTAAGTTTGATAAGCTATTTGTTCCTAAACACCAGAAGGCTTTACAGACTCTTTGCATCTTCATCCTGCTGATTGTACTTTTTATAGTATATGGGATGATTTTAGGTGCGCTTTATTTTCAGGTGAAAAGTTATAAGTATACCGAAGCTGTTTCTGGGATTCTGGCAGTTTTTTATTTGATTGGACTTATCATAGTAAGTATTGTTTGCTTGATGAAATATTTCAAGGAGAAGAAGAGCGGTTTACCTTACAATATTTCTGAGAAGAAAGTTCTTCGGTTGATTTTCGTTGTTGTATTTCTAAACATTGTAATATACTCAATGGTTCTTAGCGACACATTTTTCACTTCAGGAAAGACTAAAGTAGAATTTGTTGGAGACATTCTATACTGTATAGTTCAGTTTTTTGTATTAACATGTGTTCTTGTAAAGGCGATGACGTATTTATTGGGATATATGAAAAGACATTGGGGGTATGTGGTTTCACCAACACCAGAGGATGTAGATAAAAGGTACCTGCATGTCCTGTATTCATTATCACCTACTCAACTTGTTCTTTCAGAAGATAATGAAAATCTGCATTATCCTACGAATGTTTATTTGTTCGATGTTACCAAGCAAAGCTATATACATTTTGAGAGAATACTAATCATGAAAAAGTAATTTACCTTTACCACTAGAATGGATAAGCCTAAGATTAGCATCTATTTGGTTGAATAGAATGAAGGCATGAGGTGGAAGTTATGGTAAGTATAAACTTGAGATCATTTAAAGATGTAGAACTGGAAGCGTTATGTCGTATAATTGCCGATACCAACAACGGCATTACTGGATCTCAAATTGAGCACTACTTGGAGGCATTGAAATATAAGGATACTGATCCACTTATGACGAAGTGGAAGAGATTATATAATTCTCTCGTGAACAGGCAGAATGAGACTCAATCAGGAAACTGTGTGTTATCCTTCATTACGAAAGCTCTAGCCCCAAGCCGATACGTGGGTCAATTAGATGTATATCTTGATTTACTGGAGCAGATGAACAAAATATTAATTTTTCGTGGACTAGAGTATAAAGAAGATGGGAAGTTTCACAAGGTGAAGGTAGCAAACACTCTTAGCGAAGCAGAAATTAGAGTGTCAAGACTATCAGAAAAAATAGCATCTCGAAAACTGCACCCGCATCTCCTTAGGTACTGTAAACCTGAATTGCTTCAAAATAACTACTTTCACGCAGTCTTAGAAGCTACGAAGAGTATTGCTTCTATGATTAGGAATAAAACTGGTTTGGTAAGTGATGGAGCAAAACTTGTTGATGAAGCATTTACGGGAAATGATCCTCTAATTAAAATAAATGGGTATAAGACGGAATCTGAGATCAGTGAACAGAAGGGATTTGTCAGTCTGACTAAGGGCTTGTTTGGAACCTTTAGAAATCCTACAGCGCATTCTGCTAAAATAGAATGGAGTATGTCAGAAGAGGATGCTATAGACTTATTTACTTTAGCATCATATGTTTTGCGCAGAATTGAGAATAGTTAAGCTTATCAGAGGACTGAAATCTATGGGGAACAGAATAAAGACAAAACTTTATTTTTCAAAACCAATGGAGTGATTAATACCTAGACTATTGAAAATATTATTAATTTAAAAATAGAAGAGTATGTGAAGTGTTGAGACATTATCCAAAAATAAGACACCTTTCCGTTCTGAGTTGACTAGTTACTGGTCATCTAGAATGTTAAGGTGTTTTTTTTTGTTATTTATGCAGAGATAAGAAACAGGTACGGATATTTCATTTCAATTTGTGGTCTGAAGTTTTCATTCGGAGAGCTAGAGAACTACATCTTTCTATGCAGATATTGAGTTTCGCTCAAAATTGCATATCAGGATGTGGGCATAGTGAAAAAGGATAGCAAAGCTTTAAAAAATGCAAATGAAAAGGATGCAGCTGTCTGTAAGCGAGAATCAAAAGTTAAAAAGAAGAAGAAGGGAAAGATACACTTTACTTACGTACCTAGAAAAGAGGCATACACTGAACAAGAATTAAAGCAACTAATCGTAAAGGAAGAACAGTTTTTAGATTTTGTTGTAGAACACTGCTTGAGCAATACAAATAGATAATCCAATTGGATTATCTTGTATTTACTTCTTATCGTAGTTTGTTTATAATCAAACAACTCAATTATGAACGAGGTGCTAAAGGGATGGCTATTGCTATATATACTCGTGTTTCTACTGTCAGTCAATTGGATGGTACCAGTCCTAATGAACAGTTGCAGTTATGCAAAAAGAAGGCGTACAGTTTAGGCTTTTATGATTCAAACATTCGCATCTATCAGGAAGGAAGTAGTGGCGAGGATATTGATACGAGAATAGAACTTACAAAACTAAGGGAAGATGTAGCGGATGGTATTGTGACTGCTGTAATTTGTACACACCCTGACCGATTCAGCCGTGATCTTACTGACAAGTTAATTGTTTGTCGTGAGTTAGAGAAAGATAGCTCGAAATTGTATTTTACAGACGCTGAGTTTGCTGATACTCCAGAAGGTAATTTATTTTTTAATGTTATGTCATGTATCGCTGCTTATGAACTGGCTTTAATTCGAAAAAGAACTGTGCGTGGACGGATAGCAAAGGTTAGAGACTCTAAGAAAATTATGCCAATGAGAGTTGCGCCTTTTGGGTATGACAAAGACAATGAAGGGCAATTGATAATAAATGAAACAGAGAGAGTATATGTTCAAATGATTTATGAATGGTATGTATTGGAAAAACTAACCCTAAGACAAATTGGTGAAAGATTGTACGGTACAGTGATGCCTAAACGTGCTGAAAGTCCAAACTGGAGTGCAACTAGTATCAGAAATATATTAACCTCTGAATTATATATTGGTAAGTATTACTATAATCGTAGAGCTACTAAGAAAATTCGTGGAGAAGTGACAGCAAGTGGGAAACCTAAAAAGACATACGAATTCAGGGAGAAAAAAGATTGGTTAGTGGTCGAGATTCCACCAATCATTGATTCTAATATGTGGGAAATGGCTCAGAAACAAAGAGTTCAAAATACAACTAACAGGCACGTAGGTAATAGAAAGTATGAATATTTACTAAAATCAATATTAAAATGTGGACACTGTGGCAGAGCTTACGATGCGACAACGTACTCCTCCAAAATGAATTTGGATACAGGGATTAAAGATAAGTCGCGGAGTTATCGTTGTCCCAATAAAGCTCCAAAAAAATATGGACCGGAAATCCATAAGTGTGTTGTTCCATCATTTAATGCCGAAGTATTAGAAAACTATATTTGGGGACAGGTTCTCGAAATTGCCATGACACCTGAGAAGTTCATTACAAAAATTAATAATAAAGATGAAAGTTCCCTGTCAGTTGTAAAGGAAAAGGTTGATATGCTCGAGAAGGAACTTAGAAAAAAGGAAAATGCTTTATTTAAAGTGGATTCCTTATTCTTCGAGACGGAATCTGATACGGATGTTGAACGCTATGATAACTATCGAAAACGATATATTAATGAAATTCAATCTGTGAAAGAAGAGATTGAATCATATCGGTTCAAAATGGAGTCCTTTAAAATGGAGGAGCTTAGTAATGAGCAGATCACCTTCATGGTGAATAAGCTCAGAAATGAACTCATTGATGGAACTGAAGTTAGCTTTGAAACTAAAAGGAAATTAATAGAGATGCTTTTCGATGAAATAATCATTACACTTGAAGAAGATAATTCAGAGAATCCTGTAGATGGTATTAATGTGAATATTACGTCAATTGGTTTGTTTGATAAGCTATATCAGGAGGTTGATTACTCGGGAGTTTGTTCACAACCTCAAAAAATTCGACAATACAGGTGAGGATATGGAAGATTTGATCTCCATAGGGACGATTGGACTCATAAAGGCTATTGAAAGCTACCGCCCCAACAAGGGAACCAAGCTGGCTACTTTTGCTGCCCGTTGTATCGAGAACGAAATCCTCATGCACTTAAGATCGTTGAAAAAGACCCGTAAAGATGTGTCCCTACACGACCCGATCGGAACGGACAAGGAAGGTAATGAAATCACGTTGATAGATATTTTAGGTTCGGGAGCCGACGATCTGCTGATTACAGTAGATCTTAACATTGAGAAGAGCAAGATATACCGCAACCTGGAGATTTTGGACGATAGAGAGAAGGAAGTTGTGGTTGGGCGGTTTGGGCTGGATACTGGCGGGGAAGAGCGAACGCAAAGGGAGATTGCGAAGGAGCTGGGCATCTCGCGGAGTTATGTGTCGCGGATAGAAAAGAGGGCGCTCATGAAGTTGTATCATGAGTTTTATAAGGTGAAGCGGTGAGATTAAAATTACAAAGGCGGTATTCGTTAACAATAGAGCCAATAGAAAGCGACTTGTCTGCGGATGAGTTGCTTTTGTTTTTTAGATGAACCCCTGATGATTATGGGAAAACTCAGGGATTTACAATGAAGCTAGAATTCCCCGAAGCTACAATACAGTTTGGACATTCTTGGTTTTAGTAGATAGAGTTCTTTTGCGGTTTTCTTTGAATCCAACGAGAGGGATTTGGATTCAAAGCCCCTGTTTGATTAAACGCCAGATACGCTCAAACCTGTCCTGGTAGTCCGGGGAATTCCATGAATCTTTAAAAGAGGGGAGACTAAACACTGCAAACGCGGAGAGAATCGCCTCTGCCCGTTCGAAGCGGGGATCGTGATAATCCATGATGCCGTCAATAATTTGGTAGGAATCCCAGAGAACGTCACGTAATACGAGTGGATTGCTGTCCACGTATTGCGTATTCAAGGCAAACATCTTGGGATTCTCGTTATAGGCGCGTTTTTTGGCATTAGCAAATGCCCAGAGCCAATCGTGGAGTAATTCCTTTGGATTAGCCGAGTTAGTCATATCTATTTGGATTTGTTCTGAAATCATCCGGTTGAACCAGCTCTTAGAGACTGCTGCCCAGAGCTCTTGCTTATTTTTAAAGTGTTTATAGAGCGCTGCGTGGGTGATACCTAATTCATCTGCAATTTGGGTGAGCGTCACTTCGGATTTTTCCGTGCGCTCCATTAATGCCTCGGCTGTTTCAATAATGAGCTCTTGTGTGATTTTAGCCATCTTGTTGCCAACCCTTTCTTCTTCAATAAATTCCTTAATCATTGTTTATACACCTGCCTGTATTTTAGCATATAGAATAGTGAGTAACAATTGTTGACTTTTGTAACCTATGGCATTATGCTTGTTGTGTAAGTTACAAAAACTAATAAATGTTACTTATTATTCAGTGCAAAGGAGGTCATTAATTATGAAAGCAGCACAGATCACCAAATATTCAAAAAAGTTCAAAGTAGAAGTCAACGATATTCCAATCCCGGAAATAAGTGATAACGAAGTCTTGGTCAAGGTGAAGGCAGCAGCGGTTAATCATTTGGAATTGCTTATCGCTACCGGAAGCGTGAAGCTGATCCAGGATTATGAGTTTCCACTGGTACTCGGTAACGAGCTGACGGGTGTTATTGAGAAGGTCGGTAAGAACGTCCATGAATTTAAAGTTGGTGATGCCATTTATTCACGCCTGCCACTACACAAAATCGGTGCTTTTGCTGAGTACGCGGCGATTAGTGCAGATGCTATCGGGCACTTACCTGCTAATCTGGATTTTGTGACTGGTGCTGCTGCGCCATTAACAGGATTGACTGCCTATCAAGGGTTACATGAACAATTAGCTGCTAAAGCTGGCGAAAGCGTGTTTATTCCTGGAGGTTCGGGTTCATTTGGCCAAATGGCCATTCCTATCGCCAAAAGCATGGGGCTGAGGGTCATCGTTAGTGGAAATCCGCAAGCGCGTGAACGGACAATGGCGGCTGGAGCAGACCAATATATTGATTACACGACGGAGAACTACTGGGAACAACTTCGTGATGTAGATTATGTGATGGATACACTGGGACCAAGCGAATTTGATCATGAACTTTCAATTATTAAAGCAGGCGGCCGTCTTCTTTCTCTGCGGACCGGTCCTAACAAACGTTTCGCCGAAGCCATGCGCTTGCCGGGATGGAAACAAAAGCTCTTCAGCATTGCCGGGGCTAAGTATGATTACAAAGCGAAGAAAAAGAAGGTTCAATATCATTTTATCTTTGTCCGCAGTGATGGAGAACAATTAAAGAAAATTACTAAGATTATTGAGGATAACGGAATTGTACCAGCGGTGGACCCGACAGAATTCCACATTGAAGATATCAATGAAGCACTAAAGCTTCTTGCTACAGGCCATCCTAAAGGAAAAGTCATTATCCGATTTTAAGGGGAGTTACCTTATGAAGGCTGCACAAATTTTGCGGTATTCCAAAATACTGGAAGCGCAAATCAATAGTATCCCTGTTCCATTGATCACACCTACGCAGGTTTTAATCAAGACTATGGCAGCTGGTGTCGATCCACACCTTGTCTTGGCGATTACAGGCAAAGTGAAGTTGTTTGATCATTACGACTTTCCACTGACTCTGGGTAACGAACTTGCTGGAGTGGTGATCGAAGTCGGCGCCGGTGTCATGGATTTTAAGGTCGGTGATCACGTGTACACCATGCCACCGCTAGATAAGATGGGGGTTTGCCGAATATGTCGCAGTAGATGCGGAGATTGTGGCTAAGATGCCAGCCCATCTTTCCTTTAAAGAAGCAGCGGCCGTGCCATTGTCTGCTTTGACGATCGTCCAGGCGCTAGCTATTTTAGATACACGTCCAGGCGATAAATTATTTATCCCTGGGGGTACGGGTGGATTTGGTCAGATTGTCGTCCCTTATGCGAAGTCACAGGGACTGTTCGTGACTGTTAGTGGTAGTGGATCAGCACGTGCCTTGGCGGAGCGACTCGGGGTAGATGAGTTTATCGACTATATAACACAGGACTATACTGACATGCTGACAGGCTATGATTACGTTATTGATCCCCGGGGCGCTGGTGAATTTAGCAAACAAATGAAGATACTGAAGCCCGGTAGTAAATTACTGTCGTTAAACGCTGGTCCCAATGCCCGTTTCGCTAATCAAAGCACAGACTTGGCAACAGCGAAGAAAATCCTCTTCAGTTTACTGGGAGCACCTTTTGATGGAATTGCCAAATGGCAAAAGAAAAGTTATGACTTCTTATACGTACAGCCGAATGGTCAGCAATTAGCAGCTTTCACACAGTATCTTGAAAAAACAAACATTAAGCCGGTGATTGATTCCGAGTACCCCTTTGACCAAGTGAATGCCGCGATTGCTAAGATTGCGACAGGGCATAGCCAAGGGAAAGTTTTGTTAAACGTAGAGGATGGAGGTGAATAAATTATGACAACAAACTATTCATATGTAGAAGCACCAAATGTAAGTATTAAGACGGCTAATGGAACAGTTTACGCATACCGTGAACTAGGAGAGAAAATGGGTATCCCAGTCATTTTTTTCACTCATCTATCTGCTAATCTCGACAACTGGGATCCACGCGTAGTGGATGGTATTGCCAAAAAGCATTGGGTCATTGCATTTGATAATAAGGGTGTTGGACTTTCTAGTGGGAAAGTTCCAGATACGATTGAACAAATGGCAAGAGATGCGTTGACGTTCGTTCATACATTGGGATTTGAGCAAATCGATATTTTATCATTTTCTATGGGGGGATGATTGCCCAAGAACTCTTGGCCATCGAACCAAGACTTGTTCGTAAACTTATTTTGTCAGGAACTGGTCCTCGTGGTGGTAAAGGCATTGAGAATGTTACGAAACTTTCTGATCGTGATTTGATGCGTGCCATCTTCACGTTGAGAGATATTAAAACCTATTTATTCTTCACGCGAACAGATAATGGCAAACAGAAAGCAAAAGAATTTTTGGTACGTATCAAAGAACGCAAAGAGGCACGAGATAAGATAATTAGTTTCAAAGGATATCGTAGACAACTCAAGGCTATCCACGAATGGGGAATGGCAGAACCTGCTGATTTGTCAGGAATTACGCAACCTACACTTGTAGTAAACGGTGACAATGACAGAATGGTACCAACACCAAACTCCGATGATTTGGTTCAACGGATTCCAAATAGCAAGCTCATTATTTATAAAGATTCCGGTCACGGTGGGATTTTTCAAAATCATGATGAATTTGTGAAATCAGTCTTAGCATTTTTAGATAAATAACAATAAGAGGCTGTTGTTACTATTAGATAAATTCTTTACCGATCGTTCTCAATATGTTATATTGAATCACAGAGAGGGAATTGAATGGCAAGAAGCAAAGATTCAGCCTAGAAAGATATTAGTATAGTTGCCTGTGTTTATTCTAGTATGATCGTTCTTGAATGAGTCACAGTTTACTGAATTTTATGAAGAATTGTAATCAAAAACAAAAAGGAGCTAATACAATGAACATTTCTGAACAAGTAGCATTTGTTACTGGAGCAAACAGAGGTCTTGGCCGCCAGCTTACCCTTGAACTTCTATCTAGAGGGGCTAAAGTTTATGCTGGTGCAAGAAATCCGGAGACCCTTGATATTCCAGGTGTTATACCTGTAAAGCTTGATGTTACAAAACCAGACGAGGTAGCAGCAGCTGCCATCCTTGCTAAGGATGTTACGCTTTTAATCAACAATGCAGGATCATCAACAGGCGCATCTTTGCTGGAAGGGGATATGGAAAAAATACAATTGGAATTTGATACGCATTTCTTCGGTACGCTATCCATGGTTCGTTCTTTTGCACCGGTTATTGAAAAAAACGGGGGAGGATCGATTTTGAATATTCTTTCCGCATTATCTTGGTTTAGTTCGGGAACGGCGGGTGCTTATGCAGCTGCGAAGGCTGCAGAATGGGCATTGACGAACGATTTACGTTTAAACTTGTATCCTCATAATGTTAGAGTAGCAGGATTACATGTAGGCTTTATGGAGACAGATATGACAACCGGTATAGATGCTCCCAAATCGAACCCTGCTGATATCGCAAAAATAGCTATTGATGGTATAGAATCAGGCAGCTTTGAAATTCTTGCTGATGATACCAGCCGGATGATACAAGGTGGACTTGCAGGTGGCGTTTCTGCGTTATACCCACAACTTTCGTAATCACAATTTCGATGTTAACTTAATTTAAAGAGGAGTGTATAAAGTGGGGGAAATGTGGAGTAATACGAAAATTGGAAATCTGGAATTACCACATCGCTTGGCGATGGCGCCAATGACACGCAGCAGAGCGGAAGAGGACGGTACACCGGGAGAATTAAGCTCCCTGTATTATGCCCAAAGAGCATCGATGGGACTCCTTATTACAGAAGGTGCACAACCATCCGATGACGGTCAAGGGTACTTATGGTCACCTGGCATTTACACGGATAAGCATATCGAAGGGTGGAAGAAGGTTACGGATGCAGTGCATGAAGCAGGTGGATATATGTACATCCAATTAATGCATGCCGGTCGCATGTCGCATCCTGACAACACCCCCCATCATCGTCAACCCGTTGCACCATCTGCTATTGCTCCCGGGGTTCAAATGTTTACGGCCACAGGAATGCAGGACATACCTGTTCCGCGCGAATTAAGTAAGGAGGATATTCAAACGACCATTTCCGATTTCCGAAAAGCAGCAGCAGCAGCTATTGAAGCCGGTGCGGATGGCGTTGAAATTCACGGAGCAAATGGATATCTCATTAATCAATTCATCGGAGAAAATTCCAACACACGGACGGATGAATATGGGCGATCTATTGAGAATCGTGCCCGTTTTGCCATTGAAGTCACCAAAGCCGTCGCCCAAGAGATTGGAGCAGATAGAACAGGCTTCCGTATTTCGCCAGGGACACCTCTTGGGGGGATTCAAGATGGTGAACAAGGTCCTGAACTGTATCTCTATCTTGTAAAAGAGTTAGCTCAACTGGATTTAGCTTACCTCCATGTGATGCATCTCGGAAACGAAGAACTACTTAAGGATATTCGTTCCATTTGGACAAATCCACTTTTAGTAAATCGGGCTGGACGTGCTCTGGAAGATCTAAGTATCGATCTTGATAAGGGTCTGGCTGATATGGTACCTGTCGGTGTATGGTCATTAGCTAATCCGGATTTAGTAGAGCGGCTTAAATCAGGAGCTCCAATAAATGAAGTAGATCCTACAACTTTCTTCGGAATCGGAAGCAAGGGATATACGGACTATCCAACATTGAAAGAATTGGAAGCTCAGAAGGGCTAAGTATAGATTATATGAAAAAAATGGCGTACAACTTAAAATTGTGCGCCATTAAATACTGATAAGGGTGAATATGAATTGAAAACAATGGTTATAATCGGTGCAGGACCAGGTCTGGGCTTTTCACTGGCCAAAACTTTTGGAAGACATGGATTCCGTATCGCTATGGTTTCAAGAACACAGGAGAGTTGGATCAATATGCTGAGCAGCTAAATAAGATGGGCATTGAAGCTCAGGGTTTTGCTGCCGATATTACAAACAAAATGCAGCTTATCAGGGCTTTTGGGGAAATTAAGAATACATTCGGTACAATAGATGTCATGGAGTTTAGCCCGCATAGTGGAAATGTTTCTACGACATCTGTTCTGGATACGACAGATGAGAGCGCACTTCAAATTTTCAACAATGTTGTAATTGGAGCCAGCAATTCAGCAAGACAAGTCATTCCAGACATGACTGAACAAGGTGAATGGGCACTTCTTTTTACGAGCGATCTTTCGGCAATGAGTCCGAGCCTCATGTTTGGAAATTCAGGCATAGCTATGTCTGGGTTAAGAAACTATATTCTTAATTTACATGATCGTTTACATCCTTTTGGAGTATTTGTTGGACATCTGTCTATTAGTCCTTTGATCAAGAAAGGTACAGGTTTTGATCCTGATCAGGTTGCAGAAACTTGGTACAATCTTTATGAGAAAAGAACAGAGGTAGAGGATACTTTTCCCAAGGGCATCTTGCAATATATATCTTAATAAGCAAATCTTCATGCATATAACAGAATGATAATATATGATTTGCATTAAGCCCGATAGGGCTTTTTTACATACGTATGAAAAATATGAAAAATATCAAGGCCAATATCAGAGAGAAATAAATTATTTTAAAAGACAATTTTTTCTAACGGAGGATGTAGTTCAAAATATATTTGTATTAAATCAACTTGTAAAAATACATGAGAAGGAACGAGCGCAGATAGTGAAGTGTTTAATTGAGTTCAAGATATAAGGCATGCAGAGGAGTGATTTAAGTCAGCAGAGAATATGAATCCACTCAATGTCATCGTTTCTAGTTATACCGATATAATTTAATTAACCACACATATTGGAACCGTAGTACCGGCGTTCTCTTTAATTCCTGGCTAGCCGCATGCTGAAGAGGGTAACGAACTCGAAAGAGATGGAACGGATCCAAACATAATAATGATGCATTGACCTAACCCTATTCTATATGCAGAAAACAGAGCACAGAATTAACATTCTGTGCTCTGTTTTAGTTTCTTTATAACAATTCAGGTGAAGTCATGGATGATCTTAGTGCGAGGGCAACATGGAAAATTGTAATTGACGAGACGTTTGAGTATAGCATAGTCTGCTTTGATTAAGAGAATATGTGATTGAGGTGTTTTCTAATGCCTTCTAAATCAAATCCCAACTATGTTAAGCAGACTAAATAAGGTTGCGCTGCTCAAATAGATGCTTGACGGTGCGAAACAGTGGTAGTTGATTTGTGCAGCTTCTAATCTGGACCCTTAGTCAAGGACACTTGAAAAAAGAGTGGTTTAGAACCATTAGGAAACTAACAATAGGTGATTCCTGTATTGAACAGGGGTCATCTTTTTTAAACCCCATTGATATCTGTGGTGGTTGTAATAACGGATATAGCGATCAATTTCAAACTGTAGCTCTTGTAAAGATCGGCAACTGCGGTGATCCACATGATCTTTTAAATGGCCGAAGAATGATTCTTGAGGGGCATTGTCCCAACAATTCCCACGCCTGGACATCGACTGACCTATCCCATACTTCTTCAGCAGTGCTTGGTAGGTTGGACTCGTGTAATGGCTGCCTTGATCGGAGTGGATGAAGACATCTTTGTGTAACTTCACACGTTTTTGTTTCATGAGAGCGTCAATCGTGTCCGTGGCAATATCTAATGTGAGCCGGTTAGATACGTTGTAAGAGAGGATCTCGCCCGTCGAGGCATCTAGCAGGGTCGATAAATACGCGATCTCCGAGCGACCATGCGGGAGATAGGTGATGTCGGTAAGCAACCCCAGACCCGGAATACCCTTTTTAAAATCCCTTTGCAGACGGTTTGGAAGGGTCCGATGTTCCTTCGTAGCCTTCGCCATACGCTTATAGGGGTTAGGTTTTCTATGCGGGCATACGATGTTGAATTTCTTCATAAGCCTGCGGATTTTCTTCAGGTTATAAAGGATGCCAAACTCGTTCTCTAGAACCATCTTGATAGAGCGCGAGCCCTTCTTGTATCCTCTTCGGTGGAAAGCCTTCTTGATGTAGTCTCCCGCTTTAGCATCTGAACGAGTTCGCTCCAAGCGTGTATCTGCGGAACCTAAGTAGCTATAGTATCCCGAACGAGAAACGTTAAGCAACTTGCAAATGTAGCCTGTCATACGTCCTAGACCTTGATCCACAGCGTTCTTAATGAGTTCGAATAACTTAGTTTTGCTTAGATTCATTCCTTTGGCTACCAGCAACCTTTCTTTCGTGTCTAGCTTTTTTAACAAATCGACTTGAGATTCGAGCAGTCTAATCCTCGCTTCTTGCTTTGCAATGACTTCATCCGGGGATAGCTCCCGCTGCAAAGGACGCCCAGTGGCTTCCTTTCGAGAGTCGGATAGTCCTACAATCCCTCCTTGTTCATAGGCTTTCTTCCAGCGGTCAGCAGACTGTTCGATTCGCTTCATACCCATTACACTCACGTTAAATCCGTGAGCTTCGAAGATCTCTCTTGGGGTTTTGCCTGTCATGTATTGGTCAATAAATAACTGCTTAAATTCATCCGCATAGGTTATCGCCTTGTCACTCACTCTAACGACGTATCTGTTCTTTGACATCTGTTCACGTTCTTCTTCTGTAAATCGCTTCTTACTCATTTAATCCCCTCCGCTGTTCTTTCAGTATACAAAAAGGTACCCACAGCTTGAACACCTTTTTTTAAAGTGTCCAGTCTATGGGTACCAGTGTATTCTAAAAGATGAGCAAAACTACACTATCCTATCAGTACGGCGGCTTTCCAGCCACTATTGGTGCTGAGTTCTTTTGCTTAATGAACGGTATGGGGAGTGAATTGAAACGGGGAGCGGCTTTCAATTTCATAAACCTTCAGGTTTACTTTATAATTATTTTATGGATTACCGCTATAATAAATTTATATGGTGTAGAGCACTCATGAAGGAGATAAGGGATGACAAAAACGATTTTGGTCGTCGATGATGACAGGGATATTGTAAGACTGATAGCGGACGGGCTGAAATATGAGCAATTCGAGATCAAACCGGCATATTCGGGTTCCGAAGCTTTGGAGTCTGTGCACAAGGGCGGCATAGATTTTGTCATTCTGGATATTATGATGCCAGGAAAGGATGGCTTGGAGGTATGCCGTATCATCCGCGAACAGTACAACACACCCATTCTGTTCCTTAGTGCAAGGGATCGGGAAATGGATAAGATTATCGGGATTGAAATCGGTGCCGATGATTATATGACGAAGCCCTTCAGCCTCAGTGAGCTGGCCTCCAGGGTCAAAGCATATTTCCGCAAAATGGAACGGATGCATAAGGAATGGGAGAGCAGACAGGAGGAATATCCGGGCAAAAGCTCGTCCATTCATACAAAAGGCGCGCTGGTATTGAATGAAGTGACCTATGAAGCGCAACTGGGCGGCAGCAAGCTGGACTTATCGACGAAGGAGTTTCAGATCCTTCTCTATCTGCTTGGACGTCCTAATCAGGTGCTGACCCGGGAGCAGATCTACGAGAGTGTATGGGGCGATGAGTATGGGGACATGAATACGGTGACGGTGCATATCAAGAATATCCGCAAAAAACTGGGCGCCTATGCCGAGTGCATTAAAACGGTATGGGGCGTGGGCTATAAATTTGTTCTTGAGGGCTTGATGTCATGAAGCTGAAGGTCAAGCTGCCGATTCTATTCTCCATCATTGTACTGGTTCTGGCCGGCCTTATGGCCATTTATATCAAGGCCTCCATCCTGGGCGGGGTCATTATGAATGTGAAGGAGCATAGAAGCGAGCGGCAGGGGCAGGAGGAGGTCATTCAGCGCCAAGTGGAGAAGCTGTACCCTGACCTGACCCCGATTGAACAATATTTAGAAAAGGTGAACCGGGAACAGGGCTTTGCGGCTGAACTCTTCGATGCCGGCTTCCATCCGCTTGCGGCCTCGCCTTCCACTGACAACACGGAGGATGCGGGTGAGCGCCAGTGGTACCAGATCCGTGACAGCGAAGGGGGAACGGTACTGCTCCTTAGCATCCGGCGTCCGCTGCGGGCGGAGGATATCCAGTTGGATACCGCTTTTATCAAAGTGTTCATCTTTCTGTTTATCTGCCTGTCCATTATCTTCGTGGGATTGACCGTGTATCTTCATCACCAGATTACCAAGCCGATTGAACGGCTCAACAACCGCCTGGGCGGGATTAAACCCTCCTCAATTACCCGAAGGCTGACGACAGCGCGAAGGGACGAGATCGGGGAGCTGTATGCGCATGTCGGTGAGATGGAGGACCGGCTGCAGCGGTCCAATAAGGAACAGATTGATATGATAGCTGCGATTACCCATGATTTCAAAACGCCGCTGACCTCAGTGAACGGCTTTGTCGAGCTGCTTTTAACCAAGGATGCCTTGACGGAACAGGACCGCCGGGATTACCTGCGGTTAATTGAGAAGAAATCCCATCATCTGACGGAACTGGTCCAGCAATTCTCGGCCTTCACTCAAAATGAGGTCATCCTCGCCGATATAGCGCTCCACCCGGTCAATTTCAAACGGTACTTCGAGAATACCGCTGTTGAATATGAAGAAGAGCTGTCGGGGCTTGATATCGGGTTCACCTGGAGCCATGCTCTGCACGGCGGGGAGACCTTTCGGGCCCATGAACCCATGCTGAGAAGAGTATTCGCCAACCTGATCGGAAATGCCGTAAGATATGGAGCCCGGGAAGGGCTGCACATCTACATGAGCGGGAAGATCCAGGACGGACAGGCAATCATTATTGTAGAGGATAATGGGACCGGTGTGCCGGAGGAGCATTTGTCCTCTTTGTTTCAGAAGTTTTTCACAGTGGATTCATCCAGGCAGATCAAAGCGGGCGGGAGCGGGCTGGGACTGGCCAGCTGCAAGTCCATTATTGAACGGCATGGCGGTTTCATAAGCGCTTTTCCATCGTCCAGGGGAGGGCTTGGAATCTGTTTTATCCTTCCACTGATGTAAATACGATTAACTGCGGATATGGGTATTGAGTCTGCAGAGTTCACTCCTTGTCTGCTTCGGACAGGGAGTTTTTGCGTTGGAGGAAGGTCGGCATTGAAACGGCTATTCTTGTTATTCCGCTGGCAAAATTGATGGTTGATGCAGTTTATAATTTTTTATTTTTGTTTCACATTCACTTTAGGAATAGGTGCTACTCTAGCGTAAGCAAAGCGCTTTACTGGAAGGGGAAAATATGAAGAAGTCTATGAAAATAGCGACGGTGTCCGCAACAGTGCTCTTGGGGCTGTCGATCCTGCTGTACACCACCAAGCCAACGCAGGAAAAGTATGAGCAATGGGTGATGGAGAAGGTTGCTTCCAGGTCCGCGGGGCAAGATTCACTGAAGAGTCTGGGACTGGCCCTGTTCGGCGAACAGATGATCCGGAAAGGCACCACTGCATCCGATTACGGAGTCGCCAGAATTTTTCACACGGAATTCCAAGGGAGGAGCATTAAGGCAATAGGGATTCTCGGTATGGTCATTCCGCTGGGAAAACCGGAGCAGACGGGTTAACAGAGAGCAAAAGAGTATGGAGAAGGAGACAGGGGCACATCTATGAAATGGATACTGAAGTGGAAATGGCCGATTCTTGCAGCATGGCTGGCTGCGGCGGTGCTGCTGATAACGCTGATGCCGAGCCTGGGGATGCTTGTCCGGGAGAAGGGGCAGAACACGATACCGGAGGGCTACTCCTCCAAGCAGGCCAGCTATTTGCTTAAAGAGCTTGCGGACAGGCCGGAAGATGAGAAGAGCATGTCGGTCATAATTGTTTTTAATGAAAGCACGGGACAGCTCAACGTTACGCAAATGCAAGAGATTGAGCAGGGCATCCAGATGCTGGAGGACAATAAGGAGAAGCTTGGAATCACCTCGCTACAGTCCCATGTGAATAATGCGGATGCCAAAGCGCAGTTAATATCCGGGGATGGATCAACCGTCCTTGCCGTTGCTTCGGTGGACCTGTCGGAACAGACGAAAGAAGAGGTACGCGGGAATTTTACGGAGACGCTGCAGGATATCGGGGTGGATCATTATTTTACCGGCCCGGAGCTGATCTCGGAGGATTTCGTCACAACTACGCAGGAAGGGGTTAAAAAAACCGAAGGCGTTGCGGTAGTGTTCATCATTGTCGTCTTGATCCTGATTTTCCGGTCCCCCCTTACGCCGCTGGTGTCGTTGTTTACGGTTGCGTTATCCTTTCTGGTTTCGCTTGGCGTCGTCACCCAGTTGGTGGATAAGCTGAACTTTCCCTTCTCGGGATTCACGCAGATCTTCCTGGTGCTTGTGCTGTTCGGTATCGGAACGGACTATAATATTCTCCTGTTTATGAGGTTTAAGGAAGAGCTGGCGAGGCGGGAGACCACACGGGATGCCGTCATTCATACGTACAAAACTGCCGGGATAACGGTACTGTACAGCGGACTTACGGTGTTTATCGGATTCAGCGTACTGGGGCTGGCACAATTCCAACTTTTCAAATCCGCCTCGGCTGTAGGCATTGGAGTTGGGGTGCTGCTGCTGGCGATGTTTACCCTTCTCCCCATATTCATGGGGCTGCTGGGCGGCAAGCTGTTCTGGCCTTCCAAAGCGGCAGGCGGACATGGCGAGAATAAACTCTTTTCCCGGATTACGGGCTTTGCTGTGAAGCGTCCGATTCTGGGAATTGTGATTACGCTGGTTATCGCCGCTCCGGTCTCTCTGTTGTATTCCGGGCAGCTCAGCTACAACTCTCTGGATGAAATCAGCGATGCTTATCCGTCGGTCAAAGGCATCCGGATCGTGTATGATCATTTTCCTGCCGGACAGGCTATGCCTGCGACACTTGTGATGCAAACAGAGGAGAGCATGGACTCTGCGGAGAATCTGGCTTTTGTCGACCAGGTAACCGAACAACTCGCCTCTGTTGAAGGCGTAGAGCGCGTTTACAGCGCTACCCGGCCCAAGGGTGAGCTCATTCCAGAGCTGTACACTGCGGACCAGTCGGCCAGACTGGAAGAAGGAATCGGCAAAGCAAATGCCGGAATCGGGACCATTCAGCAAGGGTTATCCGACGCGGCTGACCAAGTGAGCGCTGTCCCGCTGGACGATTTGGAGCGCACCGGGGAATTAATCGAAGGCACTGCTCAGGTTCAAGCGGGGATCAACCAGTCGGTAGAAGCGCTGGGCAGGATTGCGGACGGGATGGACAAGGGGACTGCCGGAGCGGCAGATCTGCAGCGGGGACTACAGGAGCTGAATGGTAGAATGACGAAGCTGAGCGCCTCGGCAGGCTCGTTGTCAGCTAACCTGAAGGCCATCTCAGGCGGATATAGTACCTTGTACGCGCAATATGAGCAGATACAGCAATCACTCCATACCCTGGAAGCCACGGCCGGAGCGATGAATTCATCCATTGCCCGGCTGGAGCAAGCCGATGCGGAGTTAAGTCAGAATCATGACTTTCTGACGCTCCGTAAGACCTCGGCGACGCTACAAGACGCATTGTCGCAGTTAAGCAGTGGGATGACTAAGCTGAACATTGAATTCAGTGCGGCCAACGGCAAGCTTGAGCTTATCGGGCAGGGAATGCAGCAGCTTCAGCAGGGCCAGACTCTGATCACTGAAGGCTCGCACAAGCTGGAGGCGGGCTCTGCTTCGCTGTACAAGGGCTTGTCTCAGGCCAGCGAAGGCCAGAACGGGGTTGTTGAGAAGATGCCAGCCTTATCGGACGGGTTGAACCGGATTCAGCAGGGGCAGAACCAGCTTAACGAAGGCCTGCATTCGCTTTCCGTCAATCTGCCAACCTTGCAGAAAGGCCTCAAAGACAGTGTCGATGGATTACAGCAGGTGTCAGATGGTTTAACAACGACCACCGGGTATTTGAATGAGGTAGCGCAGGCGGAGGCTGCCGGTACCTTCTTCATTCCGGAAGAAGTCCGGACCGGGGAGACTTTCAAGAAATCGCTGGATACCTATATGTCTGATGACAGGCATGAAGTGAAATGGAGCATTATTCTGAAGGATGACCCATACTCGACACAAGTGATGGAGACCGTAACGGCCATTCAGGGGCGGTTCTCTGAGCTTGCGGAGCAATCAGGCTTTGCCGGATCCGTTTTTGGAGTCGGAGGCATATCCTCCCAGAATCAGGATCTGAGCATGGTATCGGGCGGCGACTTTACGAAGACAGTATTCATCATGCTGGGGAGCATTCTAGTCTTCCTGATCATCATCTTCAGGTCGTTCTGGATTCCGGCGTCCATTATTGCTTCGCTCGTCATGGCATATTTCACCGCTCTGACCTTTACCGAGTGGATCTTCGGGGCCTTTACAACCCATACCCAGTTAACCTGGACGATCCCGTTTTTTGCTTTTATTATGATCGTCGCTCTGGGTGTAGACTATAGCATCTTCCTGATCCGCAGATATCTGGAGCTTCAGGACCGGAATCCCCGTCAAGCCATTTATGAGGCTATGCAGCATACGGGCGGCGTCATTCTTTTTGCGGTCCTGATCCTCTCGGGAACGTTCGCCGCCATGTACCCGTCAGGTGTGCTCACCTTGGTGCAAATGGCTACCGTAGTTATTATTGCTTTGTTCTTGCTGGCCGCCCTATTCCTGCCGATCTTCATCCCGGCTTGTATTTCCATACGGGAGAAGAGAGAATAAATGAGAAGGCCGCGCTTCCTGCTTTTGGAAGCACGGTCTTCTCTGCAGAATATCAGCGACCACGTTGTACCTGCATAAGCCCAGGAGGGCATAGGTTATTTACGCCCATCTTTCATATTTCTTCTTAAAAAGAGTGGATTTGAAGTAAATATGAATCCCGGCGTATTTTTATACCGGAATCTGGCGTCTTCGGTAGCTGGACAAGCCGGAGGAATGCGGTTCCCTGCAAAAAAAGTTTATCGAACATTGCTGATATAAAAAAAACAGGCAACTGGCTGTTTTTTTTACAATTGCTTTTTGGTTAAGTTCGGGATTTAAGTATTTCGTTTTAGCTACATAAAGCAGATATGAAAATAGAGATAAAGAAAGGTTTAATACTATGACAAAAAACGTAAAAAGAAAAGTCCAAAAGACAATAGGTTTTTCACTACTATTAGTGCTTTTATTCGGCATAGTTCTAGTGTTGATGATCAGCAGTAAAGAGCGCTGGTTTGCTTATCTGATTTTGGCGGCCTGTGTTGGCTTGCTTGTGTTCCTGAGAAGTACGAAATTTTGGCGCGGATGGAGAGTTCCGCTCTGTTGGATATTAGCGATTGTTGTTGCATGGACTGGTCTGTTTGCCGGTCAGCCTTCAACGAATATTCAACCTTACACCCCGCGGAAGTTGGAGCAGCCCAGCGCTTCCTATCAGCTTTTACTGAATAACGTTACAATTGTGGATACGCGGACTGGTAATCTAACTTCCAATATGAGCATTCTGTGCGTCAATGGGAAAATCAAGGACATTGCACCGGCTGGTACGATCAAAGCGGACAATGACACAAAGATCATTGATGCAACCGGAAGGTATGTGGTTCCCGGGTACCTAAACATGCATATGCATGTGATTGGTGAGGAGAACACCTCGGAATCGTTGGCTCTTCTGCTTGCCAACGGCGTAACCGGATTCAGACAAATGAGCGGCTCAGTTGAACTTCTCGAGGAATGGAGATCCGGTGCCTTTACCAGCTCTACGAACGAACCGGCGCTGCTGACGATGCCCGGTGATATCATGACACCCATGAATGCACCAACACCCGAGATTGCCGTGAAATTTGTCCGTCAGCAGCAAGAAGAAGGGGCCGACTTTATAAAAATCGGCGGTGTTTCGCCGGATGTCTTTAATGCCATTCAAGCAGAGGCGAACAAGCTGGGTATTCCGGTCGAGGGACACGTACTTCCCGATATGGACTTGAAAGAAGTCTCTAAAAATGGTTTTCACAGTGTCGAGCACTTTGGCATCAACTTTGGAGCTCTGATTTCTTCTTCGACTGACGAGAAAGCCTTAAGAGCGCAGGCAACAGGAATTCCCACCACAATCATGGAAAATCCAATATTCGTGCATCTCATGAGAATTAAGGGACTTCAAAACTTTGTGAACGAGCAATTCATAAAGTGGGGGACTAAGACCTCTGGAGGCGCAAAAGATGAAACGCAGCTGACGCATTTCATTAACACTTATAATGAAGAAAAGGCAAAAGAGCTTGCCGATGTCTATGTCCAATACAATACATGGCAATGCCCGACTATGATACGCATGCTTTCCGGCCTGTTCAAAGGGAGCAGTGAAGCCACTGCGCAGAGGCTCTATGACCTATATTTAAGTCTCGTCAGGACCTACGATCTGGAAGGCGTAAAAATGATGGCTGGGACCGATGGAAGCGAAGGTGACGCTATTCACAAGGAATTTGACGAGCTTGAGAAAGCCGGTATCTCCCCGCTTCATGTTCTTCAGATGACGACCCTGAACGGAGCTGAGTTTCTGGGGCGCCTGGATGATATGGGCACTGTAGAAGTTGGCAAGAATGCTGATTTAGTACTTCTGGATGCAAATCCAGTAGAGAGTGTTCAAAATTTTCATAAGATTCACTCTGTTATACGTGCAGGTTCCTATCACGATAAAGACGAACTGAATGCGATTAAGGATAAGTTTGAGAAAAAATAATAAAAATGGTATGTAAAGAAGTGGATGTGAAAGTACCACTCCGCTAAATAGTATTAGTGTAAATACTTGGTGATTCTGCAGCCGAAACGTATCTTTATATTCTTACGGAGTACAGCCTGCAGAATATCAGTTATCTGATATAGAATGTCATCTATAAAAAGGGCTGAAAAATCGGGCTGAAAAACGCAAAGGAACAAGGCTTTGAAATTATTGTGTTTTATGTGGGATTAGGGGATGTTCTGCTAAATATTGAACGTGTTGCTCTATGTGTGAAAAACGGTGGCCATCACATTGAAACCGAGGATAATTGTTAGACGCAATGTAACAAGTATGAATAATCTGTATCTCACCTAGACCTGATTGATCAATTAATTGTTGTTGATAATAGTAAAGCGGATGGGGAGTTTATTCTTGAAGCAAATAAAGATGGGATAAAATATTATTTTAATGAATCGCCTGAATGGGTCAAAATAATCGATAAACAATTACAGATTAAATACAAAACGTTAAGATAACCAATTCGAATCGAAAACGATCGTAATTGGTTTATTTTTTTGACATCGTATCGTGTCCATAACCTCAAAAAATTCGACAATACCGGTGAGGATATGGAGGATCTAATCTCGATCGGTACGATCGGCCTGATCAAGGCGATTGAGAGTTATCGTCCGAATAAGGGCACGAAGCTGGCGACTTTTGCTGCGCGTTGTATAGAGAATGAGATTTTAATGCATCTTCGTTCGCTGAAAAAGACCCGCAAGGATGTATCACTTCACGATCCGATTGGGACTGACAAGGAAGGTAATGAAATTACACTTATAGATATTCTTGGCTCTGAAGCCGACGATGTCATCAAAGAAGTCGACCTCAAAATTGAGAAGAGTAAGATTTACCGCAACCTAGATATTTTGGATGATCGGGAAAAGGAAGTCGTGGTTGGACGGTTTGGGCTGGACACCGGCGGGGAAGAGCGGACGCAGCGGGAGATTGCGAAGGAGCTTGGGATCTCGCGGAGCTATGTGTCGCGGATTGAGAAAAGGGCGCTTATGAAGCTGTACCATGAGTTTTATAAGGCGAAAAGATAAGTCTCAAAATTACAAAGTAAAGCGACTTGTCTTCGGATAGGTTGCTTTTTGCTTTAATAGGGCCGTAATAATGACTACATAAAAAGAAGTATATGATTCTACTGTTCAACTGCTCCATATATAACAAGTAAGTAAATCATGGTTTAAAAAACAAGCTGTTAAAAGAGTTGAATTGACCTGTGCTGTCAGGTCTATTGTTATTGCCGAAATTAGTAAAATGAGGGAATCTATAGCTCGAATATAGGCGTGAGCTGCTAGGGAATTGGCGTCTACCGCTAGTTACTTAAACATCTCATCTAGGAAATATAAAAAACGATAGAAGAACATGAAACTTCAATTGGAGGTTAAGCTATGCAGAAATTCATTTTAACAACTGGTTTAGTTACCTATACTCAGCTTGGGTGTGTACCAGATCCCTGATCCAATCGAGTATGAACAAAGTGTTTATAACGCTATTAAGGCAGGCTATCATCTAGTTGATACCGTTTCCGCATATCAATACGAAGAAGCTTTTGGCAGAGCCATTAAACGAAGCGGTGTTCCCAGAGAGGAGCTGTTTATTACAAACAAACTCTGGATTCAGAATGCCGGTTATGAACGGACAAAAATAGCTTCTGAGAAATTATTGGCTAATCCAGTGGGATTATTTGGATTTGTATCTGATCCATTAACCATTTGGCGATGTATATTGCTCATGGCGCGCGATGGAAGAGTTGTCCCGGGAAGGGGAAATAAGAGCTGTCGGGGTAAGTAATTTTCAAATGGATCATATGATTGATTTGATGATTCACAAACGAAGTAACACCAGATATGAAGGAGAACAACATACAAATCGAGTCTTGGGGACCTTTTGTAGAAGGGAAAACAACTTCTTACAGAATGACGACTTAGACTCCATAGCCGGAAAATATAACAAATCCGTTACTTAGGTCGTTCTGCGCTGGTTAACCCAAAGAGGCATCGTGGCGATTCCCAAGTCCGTTCATAAGGAACGGATTATTGAGAATTCTAATATTTTTGACTTTGAATTAAAGCAAGAGGATATGATCATCATTGCAGCATAGGATACGAAACAGAGCTTGTTCCTGTCCCATGCCGATCCGGAATTCATGAGTTCGTTCAGCTACTATAAATTTTAGGCCGAAGAATGCCAAGTAGGAAATAATAATGACAAATACGTGATTTACGTCATTCAGCAGTTCAGTGGGGGATTACGATGGGGAACGGTAATTGAACGTAGGGAATCTTCAATATTTCATTATTTTTCCATAATTTTAATTTCCGCGCAGGGAAACATTGGGCACGTACTGCGGAGTTTAGAAGCGGTTCGCAACACGTCAACCAAACGTCAAATCTTTTGATATTAATAGTATACCCTGTGATCCAAGTGATTCACCAGGTATTCACACTTTTTAATGCATCGATGGTAAAAACGAAATTCTTATTATTGGAAGTAAGTTCGTGTTACAATAAATGTAAATCAATTGGAGAGGAAACCATCCTTAGTATAAAACTTGAATACGATATTACAGCTTATCAGGAAAGTTTATATTCCTTAAGCCAGCTTACAAACCAGAATGAAAGGGAAATTGAAGAGTACATTATTTTAAATTTGCAGGATTATTCTGCTAATCACTACCTAGAGGAATTTAATATTGATGAAAGATCTTTGCTCGAAAAAGATTTATGGCTTACTTCATTACATGTGACCACTAACAATGATGATTGTGCTTCTCTTAAAAAGTATGGATTGATGGACATTCAAAAAGCCATTTCCTTAGTTACGCAGTTTTATCAATACTTAAAGCAATTTGGAATCACGTTTGATTTAGTTCAGAAGAAATTTACACACAAGAATAAAACATACGATTTAAGTAAGAAATTTAATGCATTTTCAACTGATGATAAGGAACAACAACTCGAAACGCTAGAACGAAAACTATATAAGGATAATCAAATAAATGGCTTCTACTCCTATGATAATATGTTGACTTACGGTGGATACGTAAATAGAAGACCAGAATTCTTATGTAACTTAGCAGAGTTCCTCGATATACCGAATTTACTTTATGATTGGGAGCGGAATAATAAATGTTATGTTATTAAGTTTATTGCTCCGATAAGCGAATATACGGATTGGAATTTTATGAATTCATGGGAAATTGACAGCCTTGACGATGAAGAAATCGAAATAAAGAAAAGAAAATGGATGATGAATGTAACATTATCAAATATCATTGATGGCTTTTTTCATCAATCTATAAGAGAGAACTACTCCTATTTACGACCGAACGTTATTATCCCATATTCAAATTTCACCGAACTTTATACAGACGATGAATATCTGAAGGCTTATGGTTACGAGAGAAGCAAAAAATATCAGTAGAAGGGTAGCCGCGGCAGTCCGGTGACCCTTTATTTATTTGCGTCTGATTGTGCTTCAGCTATCGTACTTTTCATTTCAATGGTCTAATTTGGTGTGTTTCATTCTTCTTATCGGATACCGGAAAAAAGCATGGGTTTCCCCAAATTTGGGAAGTGGGAAAAAGCATTTCAGATACTAACGCTATACTGGTCTCCGAATAACTAGAGATAATGTGAAAAAGAAAATTCGGATATCAACCGACTCTTCTTTAAGATTATCGATTTGAGTGCCGTCGTTCGAATACTTTGATCTTTCATTAAATCATATGGGAGTGAAGATTTTGCAAAGAAAAAAGATCATTTTTGTGATAATGACTCAACTTTCGCAGCATGAAATCGGCAGATAGGCCTTGATGTAGCTGGGCAAAGCAGAGATCCAGTGCTGGAGTTGACTTTTAATCATAGCGGATAGTTTCTTACCGACTTGATTGGCGATTTCGTTCATCAATTCCACCAATTGTTGTAATGCTACGGCCCAGTCCAAGGTACCGACTTCATCGCAAAGCAAATAAAAGAGTCCACCGAGCGTCCGCTGATCCGTGCTTTGTCGATGCTGCCAAGCCAGCAGAATATAGCGGGAAAAGACAATCGTTGTATGGCTAATGAGCAAATCATAGGAGCGGCCTTGAAACTCTTTTTGCAGGCGCAGCAAGGATTTAGCGCATTTGAAAAAGACTTCGATGTCCCAGCGAAGAGCGTAGATTTGAATGACTTCCGGTGCCGTCAGCGTTAGATCCGTCGATAGAATCGCGAGCCACTCGTTTTTCTTGGAGCGATGGCGAACAAAGACCACGACTACTGGAATGCCAGGAACAAGTTCGGTGTGAATCTGACGCAAGAGGTTCCGGTGCTTTCCTTCGACGCGCAAAGCAGCTCGGTAAAGACCTTTAAGATCCACCCGTTGACCGTGAACGAGATATCGCTTGTTGTCGTTTTTCACCATGCCAATCACATGCAGTTTGCGATCTATAATCCGCTGAATCAGGGGGGCATGCGTGAACCAGCTATCCATAAGTACGTAAGCCGCAGAAACCCCGGAAGTAATGGCTCGATCCAGCAGTTCAGAAACCAGATGCGGAGCAGAAAGCAGAGCTTCTTTCCGGCGTTTGTATCCAGAGGATCGCTTGTCGATTCCCGGATGTATGCCGGTGAGTCCAGCCTTCACGGAACTCAGCAAGGCGAAGTCCAAAGGGAGAAACGTATGACCGTCTGACCAGCCCAAGGTGAGCATGCGAAAGCCTTTATAGTAAGCCCCCGTCGCGTGATCCTTAAAGCGAGCCAACAATTCCACAGCTTTGCTCCGATTCCGCTCAAACATGGAATCATCCACAATGAATACGGAGGTCCGCGTGACGGAGGTCAAGGTTTCGACTCGCTGCACAGTGTCACTACTTAGAGAAGACAAGAAACGCCGCCAAGCGAATCCGCTGTGATTGAGAAAGCGATAGACGGCATCTTTGCCAGGAAAGGCTTCACCCTTGGCACTTTCGAGCAGACGAAACCAATTCTTCTGATGAAAGAGCAAGACAAAAACGAGCATGAACAGATGGGAACAGGTATAGCCAAACGTCTTTTTGAACCCGGCATTCCTCAGATGCTTCAGCACACCGAGCTCTTGAAAAGCAGGTCTCATTTCAGGTGGGAGTTGATCTAGGGACGACTTTTGATTTATCATAGAAGGGACACCTCTTCTGTGGTTTAGTGGATCTCGACAATCTCACTTTACCAAACGAAGTGGTGTTTTTCTATGTTGGCAAGATCCTTACTTAAACCGACTCCACCTTAACCCCAGCTTGGGGTCAACTCAATTTTGACTCTGCGAAAGTTGAGATAATGATAATAAAAAGAGATATTTACTGTTGGATGAGGTAGGTGTTCCAGTTGTTACTGTGATGAAATACCTAGATCAGACAGGAAAAAGCAACAATACCCTGAAGACTTATTGCTATGCATTAAAAGTATTTCACTTATCTTGAAGAGCGGAAGATAGATTATAAAGAAGCAGGAGTTAAGAATCTTGCTGACTTTGTAGGGTTGTTGCGCAAGCCGTTTGAAAGCGGAAAAGTGACTTTCGGAGCTTCAGATGTGACGCAGCGAACGTTTGTCAATTCCACTGTCGATTCACCGACAAGAATGCCTCACGTCTTCTACGTAACTATGAGCAAACCGCCGGCGACGATCGAATGAGAGTATGAAAAGAGCTCCGAAAACTCACTACATTCATGGGTTTACGGAGTTCTTTTTTAGAGTCACCCCTGTGCAGGGAAGGTCTTCATTTCATAGATTTTTTTGAGCGTATGGACAAGCTTCGTCTTCTCGTCATCATCCTCTGGTAGATGCAATGGTCGGCGATAGGGGATACATCTGCATACTCCGAAAAGCCTCTGTAAGATGTTTCCTGGGTCGGAGGAATCGTTGCCATCGCCGCAACCATGCTGACCTTGATTAGCTACCGGTTAGATCGTAGAAATGCCAAGTATATGGCAGAAGGATTATAAGTGTAGCTAAAAAGATTAGCTACACTCCAACAGTCCGCCCCTTCCACCTCTGAATGAGGCGAAGAGAAGAGCTACGATGTAATGACCTTGTTCCTCTCAGATTACGAGCACAGGATGAGGAACATAAGGCGCTTCAAGACGTGCGACTTCTTCAGGCGTAAGATTGATTGCCAACGCTTTAACTGCATCATCAAGATGATTGAGCTTTGTTGCACCTATAATTGGAGCAGTTACGGCTGATTTCTGCATAACCCAAGCCAGTGCAATTTGAGCAGGGGGAACGTTGTGTTCTGTTGCAATCTCACCGACTATTTCAACGACTTTTTTATCTGATTCCTCCATAGCTGAGGATAAAGTTTTAAATAAGAAATCCTTCTGTGAGCGTTCACTTATTTCGTTCCATTTCCGAGTCAATCGTCCACGAGCCAGAGGACTCCATGGTATGACAGCCACTCCATCTGCTTGACATAGAGACAGCATTTCACGTTCTTCTTCCCGATACAGTAAGTTTAAGTAATTCTGCATCGATACAAATCGCGTCCAACCATTTATTTGGGCGACGTGATTCGCCCTTTGGAATTGCCAGGCATACATGGAGGAAGCTCCAATATATCGGGCTTTTCCAGCTTTGACAACATCGTGAAGAGCCTCCATCGTTACCTCGATCGGCGTGGTGCTATCCCATCTATGGATTTGATAGAGATCTACATAGTCGGTGTTGAGTCTTTTCAAGCTTTTATCGATCTCAGTCATGATTGCTTTTCGCGACAACCCGCGCCCATTGGGTCCAGTATGAACGGGATTGCCTACTTTGGTTGCGATCACGACTTTATCCCTCTTCGCAAAGTCTTTTAATGCTCTTCCTAAAATCTCTTCACTTGTTCCGTCAGAATATATATTAGCTGTGTCAAAGAAATTAATGCCTAAATCCAGAGCTTTTTTAATAAAAGAGCGACTATGTGTCTCCTCAATTACCCATGTATGGTTTCCACGCTCGGGAATGCCATAGCTCATGCAACCAAGTACGATAGGGGATACATCCAGACCAGTACGGCCGAGCTTCACATATTCCATACTTACCCTCTTTTCTATATTTCATTTGCAAACGAGTGGTACTTGTTGTATCTCATCTATTATTTTGAATAAGCATACTATTGAAGAGCCAGCGAAAGTTCCATCTGAAATATTGGGGTAGATGCCAATCTTCATAGTCTTTTAATACGCCTTGATCCAACCAGTAAGACTCTGATTTCCCGCTCGTTGCAGCTTTAGACACATAACTGATTGTTTCTTCCAGAAAGCGAATGACTTCTGGAATTCTAGCTGGAGTGGACACATCTCCATGCCCCGGAATGACAGTATCTACTTTGAGGTCTTTTTGAATGCGCCGAAGGATGCGTATCCAAGCGTATGGATTACCGTGTGGCATGACCGGAATCGTCTTGTTGGTTATTAAATCACCAGTAATCAAGGTTCGTTCTTCAGGAACGTACACAACGGCATCGCTTAAAGAATGGCCGCCTCCGTAGGATAAAACTTCGATAGTGCGCTTTGT
The DNA here is from genome assembly GCF_022369515.1 of Paenibacillus sp. 19GGS1-52. Classification (NCBI taxonomy): domain Bacteria; kingdom Bacillati; phylum Bacillota; class Bacilli; order Caryophanales; family Paenibacillaceae; genus Paenibacillus; species Paenibacillus sp. 19GGS1-52. The sequence goes on along the minus strand of NZ_CP059724.1, from coordinate 5,401,525 downwards.
TCCTTTAATAACTAGTTTATCGTCAAAAGTTATCGTGGGTATCACCCTTCGAAGGGAAGGGATAGCATCATACAAGGTTTTCTGCACGGAAAGATCATAGTCGATTTCGGTAAGCATGTGCGGACCTCTTTGTTGTGAACGTACTTGAATTAGGCTATTTATTAACTTCTGAGTGTTTTGTTGCATGAGATCAATATTCACTTCGCCCATATCAGATAGCAAATCTCTTGTCCAAACGGTAGATATAAATTCGCTTTTCATAAATTCCTGATTGCCGTTAACATGATCTCCATGAAAATGTGTATTCACTACATATTTAACCGGTTTGTTTGTTAATTGTTCAGCCGTTTGACGTAAGAAAGCACCAGATTGCGGCAGGTTGGTTGTATCCACTACAACGGTTAAATCCCCAAGATCAATAATTGCTGCATTCCCCAGAGAACCGCTGCCTGGAACCGAAATAGCCCCCCAGATTCCTTCCGATGCTTGTTGAATCGTGAAATATTTGTTGTTCATTGTTGCACCCCTTTAACAATTAGTAAAGTTAACTTACAAGTTAGAGTCAACTGGAAGTCAAGAGATTTTTCAGGGTGAAGTTAGGGGCAATTGTAAACATTCGCTTTGAGTTGACTGAAAGCTGTATAATATTTTTCAATATCAGCTTTAAAAAGGAGGGACAGAAATCGGATGCTTACAATAAGTCAAGTGTCAGAAAAAACGGGATTAACTCCTTATACGATACGTTATTATGAAAAAATCGGGGTACTACATGAACCCAAGCGTAGTAATGGAGGGGCACGTGTCTACAAAGAAAGCGAGGTTTCCTACATTCAATGTCTAAATAAACTAAAAAAATTGGGCTTATCGCTTGAGGAGATTACGGAATTTACTCGTGAGGGCTGTGTAATGGATAAAATTCAACAAGGGGAGAATCCTTCTAATTATAATCCTACCTTAAAAAAGCGGATTGAAATCCTTGAGAAGCATCTGATGGGACTGGAATCCAGGCGACAAGAAATTGATTACATGATTAATCTCGCCGAAGAGAAACTTACCCTATACCAAGAACTTACGAAAGAAGACATAGTAAATACTAGATAATGGGATGCCTGGGCTACGTTCGGTCGCCTCGGTCCTGACGGGACATATTACTCTCCCGAGCAAATCCACGAGATGCGTTGGTGAACTTACATGAGGAATTCGCTCAAATTCAGAAAGCTAGTGACGTGTTCGCGATGCTTTAAACAGCCGAAATGATACATCATCCGTTCAACTAACGGTGAACTATAGTTGAACATAAAGGGTTTCACATATTAGTAATGACTAATATGTGAAACCCTTTACTATATCTGAATTTCTTAAATTTAGGTCTTGATAAACTAGGAAAATGAAGTATTAGATAGATTGAGATCATAAAGTTGTAGACTGGCAGACCGCTATGGAGTTGGACGGACGGCACCGACGTCGGGCGGGAATGACCGGCTGCTGCAACACCGCGCACTTAATTGCTTCCGGGCGAAACCGGCGTCATCGGGTGGGACAGCCGGCTACTCTAGCACCTGTATACGCGCTGGCGACGTGCAAGCTGAATCAGCCGGTTCTCAAGATCAGCCCATGCTTACGTTAGTCTGGAGGGAGCGGAATGACCAAGTAGTGCTGGTGACGGAAATTGGTGCTTTGATAACGCAGTATGCACTCGCTCGCAGGTTTAGTAATGGGCATCCTGAAATTGTAGATAATAGTAAAGCAGATGGTAAGATTATTCTTAGATCAGATAAAAGCGGGATTAAATATTATCTAAATGAATTACCTGAATGGGCACATATAATCGATAGACAATTACAGATTAAATATATATCGCCAAAGTAAACCAATTCAAATCGGGACGATCGTAATTGGTTTATTTTTTTTGACATCGAATCGTGTCCACAACCTCAAAAAATTCGATAACACTAGTGAAGATATGGAGGATCTCATCTCCAAAGGGACGATTGGTTTAATCAAAGCTATCGAGAGCTACCGCCCCAACAAGGGCACGAAGCTCGCGACTTTTGCCGCCCGCTGTATCGAGAATGAAATCTTGATGCACCTGCGCTCCCTGAAAAAAACACGCAAGGATGTATCTCTGCATGATCCGATTGGGACTGACAAGGAAGGTAATGAAATAACCCTTATAGATATCCTCGGCTCCGAGGCCGACGATGTCATCAAAGAAGTCGACCTCAAAATTGAGAAGAGCAAGATCTGTCGCAACCTGGATATTCTAGACGACCGGGAGAAGGAAGTTGTAGTTGGGCGGTTTGGGCTAGATAAAGGCGGGGAAGAGCGGACGTAGCGGGAGATCGCGAAGGATCTGGGGATCTCGCGGAGTTATGTGTCTCGGATAGAGAAGAGGGCGCTCATGAAGCTGTATCATGAGTTTTATAAGGTGAAGCGGTAATTGGGAAATTAAAATAACCTGTAGGAATGAGATAGTGAAGTCTCAATGCTACAGGTTATTTGTGTTTCTGTATCATTAACAATATTAGGAAATCATCGTTGGGATTCTTGCTTTCTAGTATACTTGTACAAGTAGCTTACAATTGCATTTTGTGTAGGAGGCTCCAATGCAAAATTTTGAAGATATTATTTCGTTTATTTACCAATCTTTTTTGAAAAAAGATGAGCAGCTAGAGATACCTAAGGTATTAGGTGAAGCTTCACTTATAGATATAGATATTGTAAAAAGAACAGCACGAACGATAAGAAGAGTCGGGATCATTACGGTTGCCAGGGAGTATTCCTCAAATGTTGAAACTCTCCCAGATCAGCAACTTTTAAGTTGGACAGTGGGAAGGCGTGCCTTGCTAGACGATAATCAACAAACGTTTGAGTGGCTTCATAAAGGATGGATTTTGAAAGAAGTTCGCTTTAAACATGATGGGAGATCTGTAGAACGAATTCAGTATCGTATAGGCTATTTATTATATGTATATTTACTTAATAAGCAAAAAGATGAATATCAGGATTTCACAAATCAAGTTACACTCTACCAATTGAATGCAGCCCAGAAAATGGAGCGAATTACGTACTTACATGATGAGCGATTACTTCAGTTGAAAGATTTGGCATTATTGTTGTCTAGTAGTTTGCAGTGGGGCCTAAATGATATAGGAGTTCAGTCTATTTTTCCTGTGAATTGGAGTATATCTAAAAGGATCAGTGGTTTAAACTTTTTATTGGCTTTTCTCATGATTTCCAGCAACAAAGAGATATTTGATTGGAAAGAAATTGGCTCGCAGTATTATCCGGGTATTGGCGGATCTAAATCATTTGATGCGTATAAATTAGAGTTTCTTATCCTGTTGGAAACGATAAGTGGTCAGTCTCCGGAAACGTTAGGGATGATCAGTAGTGGTCAAATTACATCAGTTTATTTTGCCGGAGATCTCGAAGGAACGTGGTCGAATTTTCGTGCAGGTCCTGTGCATGCCTTAACTAATATTTCGGTTTCACAGGATCATTATTCAACTAGAGCAACAACACTCTGGTTAGTTGAGAATCGGGCCGTTTTGACCCGGATGTCAGTAGAACCGTATTTTTTACAGGAGACTCAATCGTTGATAATATGTGTAGACGGTCATCTTCGAAGTGCGCACAAGCATTTCATCAGAGAATTGCTGCTGAATAGTTGCATCAACCAAACGATCTTTTGGAGCGACTATGATGAAGCAGGGCTGCAAATTGCAAGAGAAATGCTTCAATCGCTAATGGGACACGCTATGAGGTGTAAATGGATCTGTCCTGATCACTCGATAATAACCAATTGGCCGGAGTACCAGCAGCGCATGGAGAGCCTGCTGCAATATATGAAATTGGAACAAGAGATTGTGTTAGGGGAGGCAGAGGATTGGAGAAGCTGGATCAACCATTAATTTCGATTTTTCAGACGAACGAATCAAAACCGGAAATGCATCAGGCATTGAGGGATATTGCACTATTATCAGGAGTGCTGAATGATCTCAACTCACAAAACTTTCTGCAAACACCTATCGAAATTTTACGATTTCTTCGTATTATTCAATTGATTAATGAAGAAGCTTTGGGACTTGATGAATCGATTGAAAATGCAGATACGCTATATTTTCGTTATCGGAACCGCTTTGATGATCTTGAACCGCCAAGTAAAAAAAAGGTTGAACAAATTATAAATGTCCTGGTGAAGTATAACTGGATATCCAAACAAACAAGGCAGCTAAAAATGCGTGATGTAGGGAAGCGTATGATGGATACGCTCATACGACTTGCCAATGATTCCTTAGCCTATTACATGCATGATGATATTGGCCGATCGTTATTCCAGGCCAGACGGGATGCCGAGCTTAGCGAAGCCTATGATGATCATGGTATTTCCGGTGGCAACAAAATTGCCAGTATGATTCGTAACGTGGAAAATGCTATACAATTGATGAAAGAACGTGAATTAGAAATGCTGGCAGACCGTAATGCACTGCCCCAGTTAGAGATTATTCATCAGTTGATGCAGGAGCTGGAGATGAAGCTGACAGAGCGTTTCCGCCAATTCCATACGTTAGAAGACAGTCTCGTGCTCAGTCATTTAATGCAGGCAGGAACTTCTGCGCTTGCCGATGGCACGAATCTGAGCATGGGGATGATTAATAAATATCTCAAATTTACGATGATGAAGCAAACGATGCTCTTGTCCTCAATTAATCCGGAGAAAGTCAGGATGTTCATTACACAAATGTATGACCCGCCTCAAGAATCAGACATTCCTAATGCTCATCAGATTATGAGCTTTATGGAGCAGAATGAATACGAGGGGGAGTCCATGGATGGTCTGTGGATGCCTGTTAAATTCGCCGCACCGCTGTCAGGTGCAGCCATTGGTGATGCTATTCAGTATCTGGAGGACTATGAGCCTCTGGTTGACAGGATGCAGGAAGATATCCAGGACATTGAATATATCAATGAAGAAATAGATATAGCACAATTAGAGGATATGATGGGAGCTTCGCAATGGCTGTTGACTAAATCTATGATTGAGACGGACGTCATTGAAATATTCATGCAGGAAGTGGGGCAAGCTCCGCTGGAGACGGTAATCATTGAAGCAACATCTGCAGAGTGGGGCGATGCGATTAATGCACTGACAGCTTTATCTGCGTTAATAGGCAGCAAGAAGTTGACAATGGAGGAAGCCGCAGAGAATTCAAGTATTTTAGCCCCGCTACATGACAAGGAATGGGACTGGATGAATCCGAATGATGTCAATCAAGTAGTTAAATATAACAAGGCTTCAGTGAACAGGCAGAAGAGGAGTGACGATGAGCTTGACGGATGAATTAAATGTAAATCCGCTTAATGTCATGCAGGCAATCAAAGGCATGATGACTGAAGCTGAAGAGATCGTGTTTATGAATCTTTTATTCTCGTCTTCTGCAACAATACGTGCGGGGAATTTCGGCTTATCCCGGCGCGATGTCGAGAAACAATTAAAGATATCTAATGATGACGAGAAGTTCAATTCATTTTTAATGCGGGTTAATCAGGCGGTAAGCCGGTATTTTAAAGTAATTTATGATGTGAAAAGAGATCAGGTTATCGTAATGATGCGGGTTCCTGCCAGATCGGCACGCAGTACATTGTCCAAAGAAAGTCTGGCTATTCTTCTGTTTATTTTTTACCAGCAAGAAGTGTTGCAGCATGAGTTCACGCTATTCGATCAGTTGCTAAATGCCCTAGGACATGAGACGACGAAGGCTAATCAGCGTTTGATTCTGAATATAGACCAATTGAAAAAGATCGGGGCACTTGAAGAATATGATACAAATTCAAATGAGAAGGCATATATCATCACTGGAATTGGCGCCAATATGTTCTCGGATTCCTTTCTGCGGCGTACGGTTGAGTTTAGTCAATCCAATCAATTAAACAAAGAAGAAGTACTGAAGTTTTTCAAAAGATATAATCTGTATCAGGAAGGAACTGACGAAGAGTAATGATACCTTGGAAAATGTGGTTTACTGGCATTCGGGATTATCAGCCAACGATGATGGACTTGTCAGGAAAAGAGTCACATATCTTAATAACCGGCCCGAATGGAGCTGGAAAATCTACCATAACTTACTGTATGGGGGTTGTTTTGTATTCTTCCAAGGTGGATATAGAAGGGCTGAAATCCCGCAATCTCCTTCCTGGTGATACGTGGAAAGCTCACATTCGGCTGCTGTTTAAGAACGAGGGGAGCATGCGCATTGATGCTCCTGCCTTTATCGAATTCTCAATTTATATTCTGCAGGAACCGGGACAGCCGCCCAAGAAGGAATTTATTATACAATCGGGGGATGATCCGGAGCAGTGGGATGAGACTGTTAAATATACTTCTGGTGACCGGCAATACAATTTCACTACGTACAAGAAAGATCTCCAGTACAAATACAAAATTGATCCGGACCTATTCTACCTGATTTGGTATCAGCAGGAGGTGAATCAATTCGCGGTCATGGACCCGCAGGAGAGGTTTCGTATTTTTGCTGAAATGCATGGTATTGATCAGGTACAGCACAACTGGGAAGAAAGTATGGAGAAGTTGAAGGAAGTGCAGGAGAGTCTAAGGACAGCTGACATTAACGTAGCCAATAAGAAGCAATGGCTGGGGATGGCGAAGGTAGCGCTGGAACGGTATGAGGATAATCGCAAACGCCTTGTAGAAGGAGGCCGGCTGTACGCTGGGGCATTGCTGAAATTAGAGTCCTATTACAAGCAGGAGCAACTGCATTTAGTGGCTAAGCAAGAACAATTGCTTGTGGACCAGGAAGCAGCGAAGGATAGTCTTGACATATTGCAGGAGCAAGCCGAGCGCATCAATTATGGAATAACGCAGGTTCAAACGGAAAAAGAGCGGATCAATGAGGAAATCACTTTATTGCAGGAAAAGCTATCTCTTGTAAATAATGAAATAAATGAAATCACGAACGTTATTAATGAATTGAACAACCAGCTGAAGGAGCTTAATCAAGAAAAGTCTGGAATTACACGTACTGAAGATGAGGTACAGGGGCAGCTCATGGCAATTAATTTACAGCATCAAGAACTGAATCGTGACTTAGCGAAAGCCGACACAGACATTCAGGAATCAGAGACTGTTATAGCGCAATTAATGAATTCAAGCTATATCCTGAATGCGCAGATTCAGCAGGATAAGGGACTTGAGTATGAACACCAGGGACGGTTATGGCAATATCACAGCAGTTATGATGTGAATATGGATATTGCAGCATTAGAGCAAAGAATTCGCGATTTCAAGCATGAGCAAGACAAGAAAGCGAAGCTGCTTCAGGAATTAACTGAAGAGGGACTTCAGCTTGAGCATAATAAATTATGGTCGGACCGCCAAAGGGATTCACTTGCACTATTCAAAGCGAATGGAGTACGTGCTTATACCTTAAATGAGCTGGTCGAATTAAACGATTCCGCCCGGCCGGCAGCAGAGGAGCAATTCGAAGCTATTAAATATACAGTATTTTTTGATGGTATGCATGTACAGGCTCCGAATGATTTGTATCATGTTCCTCTGCGGAGTATTGTGCCGGATCGTTCGGTTACTGACATTCAGGAGCTTCAGATCCATGTGAAAAATGGCATCAGTGATGATGTATTCCCGCATGCAGTTAAAGTTCTATGGTGGGTTGAGCAATTCTATCAGGCAGGAGAAATACGCGTAGAGAATGCTCTGCTGATCGACTCGAAGGGGATTCGTGGACCTCAGGAAAAGAAGAACTATATCCTAAGCCAGAAGGCTCTGCAGAAACGTAAAGAGGGAATTCAGAAGAACATTAGCCAATTGAATACAGCGCTTGCAGATATCGAAGACTCCATTAAGAGTGATACACAGACTATGCAGGAACTGCATGCGATTATTCAATCTGTTCGTGAATCTGAAGCTTTCCTCACCAAGAAGCATGAGCGTGAAGGAAGGGTCGCGAAATATACACTAGAGGTGCTGCATCTTGACGAGCAGAAGCTACAGCTTCAGGATTTAAAGGCTGTGCACAAAAAGTTCATCGAGAAACAGGTCAAGCTGGAGCATACGCAGGATATTTTGCAGCATGAAGCAGATTTTTATGTGCGATTAGGGCAGCAGAAGGAACAGTATGAAACGTTGCAGCAGAAGATGAAACACCACGAGAGCTTATCCGCGCAGCAGGATACGATGAAACAGCAATCTGCCATACTCGAAGAACAGCTTGATCGTGCAGAAGACAGTGAACGCCGACAAAACCGCAATTTTTCCAAGAATCAAGACGAAGTTGAACAGGTAACGCGTACGTTACAGCAAATGAATGTTCAATTAAAAGATACAAATGAGGCGCTTGATGCATCCCGGATAAATCTGCTTACGGTTATCGAAGAGATTGAGAATTTCAAAGGAACAGCACGGTTCATTTATGATGAGTTGATTAGCGAGCCTGAGGCAGAACTTAATATTATCAGGAAGCAGCAGTCGCTTGCCAAGCTCCGCCAAGAGTATGAGTCCGGGAAAGTTATATTTAATAATGCCAGGTATGAATCGGGTCTAGACCCTGCAGCACCCGAGAATTACAAAGTCATTGAAGAAGAGGTTCATCGGTTGCACGATGAGTATAAGCGGACAAGCTTATTGTTTGAAGAGAATCAAGAACGGGCTGAGACGTTGAGGGATCAATTGGAGACAACCATTAATATGAGAGTGCTTGAAATTCAACAGCGATTCAAGAACTATATGAGTGATTTTCAATTCGAGGGGCAGATAGATTGGAAGCAGCAAGAGGATCGTAAGGGACGGGTACTGTTCCATTTATTCATAAGAGCCCGTAAGGAAGGGCACCGCGGTACGTTAGAGGATGTCAGTGTGAAGGCACGGGGGGAAGAGTTGGCAAAGGTGTCTCTGGCGGAGAAGAGTCGCTTAGTTCACTTCTGTTTGCGCTCGCTTTGTTACAGAATTTGCAAACGGCACCCGGCTTTATTGTGATGGATGAATTCGATAGTGCGTTAGATGAGCAACGGAAGTTAAAGGTATTTGATCTCTATGCCAGCGAGCTAAAGCGGAAATTAATTATCCTGTCTCCGAAGTCTCATGAGAACTCTTACCTGAATCGGTTCTCCAAAGCATACATTGTGCATCATGATCCTACTGTACCATGGAGTAAAGTGACGGGGTTAATTCTAAAGCATGAATAAGGGAGTGGGAGAATAGATTGGCCCGTTAGAGTAAGCTAAACATTGTTAATTATAATTCTTTCGGGCTGATTTGTTCTGTGATGAACATAGGCTTAAGCTAATATAAATTCCGCTTTGCTGTGGTATACTCGAGCTATAAGAAAAAATGAGGTGTTTGTATAAATGATGAAACTTACACAGGATCTTGCCAAATTGATCCGACTAACGGGTGACCGGGCGAAGTTGGATGCTAAAGCAAATGGAACATATATAGTATATAAGACAAATGAGGGGCAAATTGTTAGAGAATATAGTACGGGTAAGATCGAGAAAATGAATGAACAGGATTTCATCCATGAATGAGACAAAGGCAACGATGTTTGTGTTTGCAGGTAATAATGGAAGTGGTAAGAGCACAATCCGCAACTTGATAGTTGACCGGCTTGGAGTAAGTGTAAATATTGATCCGGATGCACTAGCCTGTAAAATTAATAATGGACATCTTGAAAAGAGTAAAGTATCTGCTGGGAAAGAAGCTATAAGAATAGCCAGGGAGTGTATCCGAAATAAGTGGGATTTCACTGTGGAAACTACTCTGGCGGGTGGTAACGTTATTCGACAGATGAGAGATGCAAAGGAACAAGGTTTCGAAATCATTATGTTTTATGTGGGGCTAGGGGATGTTCGGCTTAATATTGAACGTGTTGCTATGCGAGTAAAGAACGGTGGTCATCATATTGAAACCGAGGATATTATTAGACGCAATGTAACAAGTATGAATAATCTGGTATCTCACTTAGACTTGATTGATCAATTAATTGTTGTTGATAATAGTAAAGCAGATGGTGAGTTTATTCTTGAAGCGGATACAAGCGGGATAAAATATTATTTAAATGAATTACCTGAATGGGTCAAAATAATCGATAAACAATTACAGATTAAATACAAAACTTAAAAATAACCAATTCGAATCGGAAACGATCGTGATTGGTTTATTTTTTTGACATCATATCGTGTCCACAACCTCAAAAAATTCGATAACACTGGTGAAGACATGGAGGATCTCATCTCCATCAGCACTATCGGGCTGATCAAGGCGATTGAGAGTTATCGCCCCAACAAAGGCACCAAACTGGCCACTTTTGCTGCCCGTTGTATTGAAAATGAAATCCTCATGCATCTTCGTTCCCTTAAAAAAACACGCAAGGATGTATCTCTGCATGATCCTATTGGGACTGACAAGGAAGGTAATGAAATTACACTGATAGATATCTTAGGCTCCGAAGCCGATGATGTGATTAAAGAAGTGGATCTGAAGATCGAGAAGAGCAAAATATACCGCAACCTGGATATTTTGGATGATCGGGAGAAGGAAGTTGTGGTTGGACGGTTTGGGCTGGATACAGGCGGGGAAGAACGGACGCAGCGGGAAATTGCGAAGGAGCTGGGGATTTCGCGGAGTTATGTGTCTCGGATAGAGAAGAGGGCGCTCATGAAGCTGTATCATGAGTTTTATAAGGTGAAGCGGTGAGAAGTGGAAAGATAATTACAAAGTAGTATTTCATAAGAATAGAACGCTAAAAAGCAACTTATCCAGGATGAGTTGCTTTTTGGTATATATTAGAAGGATATTACAGAAATTTATTGAAAACTAATATAGGGAAATGTAGGAAGTTAATTTTACGAGGTGTACGTGGAAATCCGCTTTATATGGATGGAATTCTAGGATGGGCCATGAAATAACGGATGTGCTCAAGAGGCTGAGAAACCAAATTACTCTTCCATTTATCGAAAACATAAGAATGAAGGGGACTTTTTGATCTAAGAGATGGAACAACTTGTTAACTAAAAGGGAGTTGTAACCAATACAAAACAAAAATAGGTGGCCTATTTCTACACCGGAAGAGCACAACATGAATATGGAATTAATGAGTAAATTCATGAAGGCTGTAGAGAAGGCGAAAATTAAGAGCTGTCTGGTTTTAAAGGAAGGTACTATAATTCATGAGTATTACAAAAGCAATAAAATTAGAGACAACCTACAGAGGATTAATTCATGTACGAAAAGTATCATTTCCATATTGATAGGGATAGCGATTGATAAAGGCTTTATACCTTCGGTTGACGTTACCATGGAACATTATTTTCCTGATATTGTTAACCATCAAGCAGACCCGCGCAAAAAAGACATTACGATAGAACAGCTGCTAACGATGAGCGTAGGGCTGGATTGGCCGGAGTTCGGCGAATGGAACTATATGCCCCCTATGTTTACCCATGATGTAGTAAAGTTTGTATTCGACAGGGAGTTAGTGGATGATCCGGGAAAACGAATGAACTATAATTCGGGTTGTTCTCATGTACTTTCCGCTATATTAACCAGAACCACCGGTATGAAGACTTCGGAGTTTGCTGAGCAGTATTTATTTAAACCTTTAGGTATAGACGGGGATTATCGTTGGTTTGAGGATGCGAAAGGCATTAGTTATGGTTCTGATGGTCTACGGTTACATCCGTATAATTTAGCCAAATTCGGTCAGCTTTACTTGCAGGACGGTATATGGAAAGGCAAGAGAATCGTATCTGCAGAGTGGATCAAGAAATCTACAGAGCCCTGCTTGTTAACTTATGAATATATTGGTCACTATGCTTCTCATTGGTGGGTAGCAAAGCTGGATACTAATGATGATGATTTTTCTTTGAACAATAGGATGTACTTTGCAATGGGAAGAAACGGACAATTTATTATTATCATTCCAAGTTTGCAAACGGTAGTCGTGTTTACAAGCACACTGGACAATACCATCAAACCTTTGGAATTTGTAAGGGAATTCTTGGTGAAGTCGATGAGTAACGAATGAAACGGGGAACCAGTAAAGCAGATGGTGAGATTATTCTTGAAGCAGATACAAGCGGGATAAAATATTATTTAAATGAATTACCTGAATGGGTCACAAAATAATCGATAAACAATTACAGATTAAATACAAAACTTAAAAATAACCAATTCGAATCGGAAACGATCGTGATTGGTTTATTTTTTTGACATCATATCGTGTCTATAACCTCAAAAAATTCGATAACACCGGCGAAGACATGGAGGATCTCATCTCCATCAGCACTATCGGGCTGATCAAAGCTATCTAGAGTTACCGCCCCAACAAAGGTACGAAGCTGGCTACTTTTGCTGCCCGTTGTATCGAAAATGAAATCCTGATGCACCTTAGATCTTTAAAGAAGACCCGCAAGGACGTATTCCTGGATGATAGATATTCTTGGCTCTGAAGCCGATGATATGATCAAAGAAGTCGAAGCTAGAATTCCCCGAAGCTACAATACAGTTTGGACATTCTTGGTTTTAGTAGATAGAGTTCTTTTGCGGTTTTCATTGAATCCAACTAGAGGGATTTGGATTCAAAGCCCCTGTTTGATTAAACGCCAGATACGTTCGAACCTGTCTTGGTAGTCTGGTAAATTCCAGGATTCTTTGAAGGACGGGAGGCTAAACACTGCAAACGCGGAGAGAATCGCCTCTGCCCGTTCGAAGCGGGGATCGTGATAATCCATGATGCCGTCAATAATTTGGTAGGAATCCCAGAGAACGTCACGTAAGACGAGAGGATTGCTATCTACGTATTGCGTATTCAAGGCAAACATCTTGGGATTCTCGTTATAGGCGCGTTTTTTGGCATTAGCAAATGCCCAGAGCCAATCGTGGAGTAATTCCTTTGGATTAGCCGAGTTAGTCAGTTCTATTTGGATTTGTTCTGAAATCATCCGGTTGAACCAGCTCTTAGAGACGGCTGCCCAGAGCTCTTGCTTATTTTTAAAGTGTTTATAGAGTGCTGCGTGGGTGATACTTAATTCATCTGCAATTTGGGAGAGCGTCACTTCGGATTTTTCCGTGCGCTCCATTAATGCCTCGGCTGTTTCAATAATGAGCTCTTGTGTGATTTTAGCCATCTTGTTGCCAACCCTTTCTTCTTCAATAAATTCCTTAATCATCGTTTATACACCTGCCTGTATTTTAGCATATACAATAGTGAGTAACAATTGTTGACTTTTGTAACCTGCGGTATTATGCTTGTTGTGTAAGTTACAAAAACTAATAAATGTTACTTATTATTCAGTGCAAAGGAGGCCATTAATTATGAAAGCAGCACAGATCACCAAATATTCAAAAAGATTCAAAGTAGAAGTCAATGATATTCCAGTCCCGGAAATAAGTGATAACGATGTCTTGGTCAAGGTGAAGGCAGCAGCGGTTAATCATTTGGAATTGCTCATTGGTACCGGGAGCGTGAAGCTGATCCAGGATTATGAGTTCCCGTTGGTACTGGGTAACGAGCTGACAGGTGTTATTGAACAGGTCGGTAAGAACGTCCATGAATTTAAAGTTGGCGATGCCATTTATTCACGCCTGCCACTACACAAAATCGGTGCTTTTGCTGAGTACGCGGCGATTAGTGCAGATGCTATCGGGCACTTACCTGCTAATCTGGATTTTGTGACTGGTGCTGCTGCGCCATTAACAGGATTGACTGCTTATCAAGGGTTACATGAACAATTAGCTGCTAAAGCTGGCGAAAGCGTGTTTATTCCTGGAGGTTCGGGTTCATTTGGCCAAATGGCCATTCCTATCGCCAAAAGCATGGGTCTGAGGGTCATCGTTAGTGGAAATCCGCAAGCGCGTGAACGGACAATGGCGGCTGGAGCAGACCAATATATTGATTACACGACTGAAAACTATTGGGAGCAGCTTAGTAATGTAGATTATGTGATGGATACGTTGGGACCAAGCGAATTTGATCATGAACTTTCCATTATTAAAGCAGGAGGTCGCCTTCTTTCTCTGCGGACCGGCCCTAACAAACGTTTCGCCGAGCATATGGGCTTGCCAGGTTGGAAGCAAAAGCTCTTCACCATTGCCGGAGCTAAGTATGATTACAAAGCGAAGAAAAAGAGAATTCAATATCATTTCATTTTTGTGCGCAGTGATGGCGAACAATTAAAGAAAATTACGAAGATTATTGAAGATAACGGGATTGTACCAGCGGTGGACCCGACAGAATTCCACATTGAAGATATTAACGAAGCACTGAATTTTGTTGCAACAGGTCATCCCAAAGGAAAAGTCATTATCCAATTTTAAAGGGAGCAGATGATGAAGAATGAAATTAGTAAATAGAACGATCTTGGTGACAGGCGGGACATCCGGGATTGGATTTGCTTTTGCCAAACGTTTTCTTGAGATGGGAAATACCGTGATCATTACGGGGCGTTCACAACAACGCATCGACCAAGCAGTAAAGAACAATCCGGGACTCATTGGAATGGCGGCAGATGTTAGTGATCCCTCAAGCGTTGAGCAGCTTGCCAAAGAACTCGCTATACACTATCCGAAACTGGATATTGTTTTTAATAATGCTGGTATAATGCACGAATTTGACTTATTTGATGAAAATATTACCTATGAGTACCTCGCAGCAGAAATCACTACAAACTTAAACGGCACCATCTATGTCACTAAGGCTTTGTTGCCACTGTTAGCCAAGCAACAGGAGGCAATGATTGTTAACGTCAGCTCACTGCTTGCTAATATTACAGTTGCTAACGCACCGACTTATTCTGCAACGAAGGCTGGAGTCCACATGTTCAGTGATGCATTACGCGAGCAAATCCGTGCCAAAGGAAAAAATATTCATGTGATGGAACTTTGCCCACCCGTTATTTCTGAAACCAATCTCACAGACACGTATGATGAAGGGTTCCTGAATAAGATGATCTCTTTGCCATTAGCGAAGCTTGTTAATGCTGGTATTAAAGGGATGGAAAAAAACAAACTACGAGTGAACGCAGGTTTTGCCAAAGTTATGCGCTTTTCAATGAAGTTCGCCCCGGATTTCATCACGCATACCTGGGGTCAAATAATTCTTAAAGAACAAAGTTAATAATTAATTCTTTACCGATCGTTCTAGTTTTGGTATACTAATGCAAGTTAGATCTAACAGTGTAGTTTTTTTTGTTTTAATTAGAATGATCATTCTCAAATTCTTAATCACAATACTTATAGAAAAAGGGAGAGAATAGCGATGAAGTACACAGTGATCACAGGAGCAAGCTCAGGTATAGGATATGAGGCTACGTTGGCGTTTGCTGCACGCGGCAAAAACTTAATTTTGGTAGCAAGAAGATTAGACAAATTAGAAGAGCTCAAATCAAAAATTCAGGATATGGATCCTAATGTAAATGTTATTGTTTGTTCAAGTGACCTGTCTGTTACAGAACAGGCCTACACACTGTATAACGCTTTAAAGGAATACCAAATTGAGACATGGATTAACAATGCTGGGCTTGGTGAAGCTTCTTTTATAGCAGAACAGAATTTAGATAAAGTTGAAACTATGTTACGTGTTAACATCGAATCCTTGACGATCCTTTCTACACTATTTGTGCGAGATTATGCTGATGTAGAAGGAACTCAGTTAATTAACGTATCATCCGCACTCGGATATGCCATCGCTGTTGGGAGTGTTGCTTATTCTGCATCTAAATATTATGTTAGTGCCTTCACCGAAGGGCTCGCAAAAGAACTAGAGCTTAAAGGTGCGAAAATAAAGGCGAAAGTTCTAGCACCTGCAATAACCGAAACGGAATTTGTGAAGAAATCCATAGATGCTGAAGAATTTGATTTCAAAGCAAACATGCCTAAGTACCACACTGCCAAACAAATGGCGGGCTTCATGGTGGATCTTTATGATAGCAACGAAGTGGTAGGTATTGTGGACCAGAACTATGTTTTCAATCTGAGAGGTCAAATCTATCCAGTAATTTCAGAATTTTAAATCGAATTAATATATCCGTGTAGCTTCATTAGAAGAGGAGAGTATCAGAATGGGGAAATTATGGAGTAAAACGAAAATTGGAAACCTGGAATTACCACATCGCTTAGCGATGTCACCAATGACACGCAGCAGAGCTGAGGAAGATGGTACACCGGGAGAACTCATTTCCCTTTATTATGCTCAAAGAGCATCTATGGGATTACTTATTAGTGAAGGAGCACAACCTTCAGATGATGGTCAAGGTTACTTAAGGACACCTGGGATCTATACGGAAAAGCATATTGAAGGGTGGAAGAAGGTTACCGATGCCGTGCATGAAGCAGGCGGATATATTTATATTCAATTAATGCATGCCGGTCGTGTGTCGCACCCTGACAATACACCTCATCATCGGCAGCCGGTTGCACCTTCTGCAATTGCACCGGGAGTAGAAACTTTTACGGCTACAGGCATGCAGGATATCCCCGTACCACGTGAGTTGAGTAAAGAAGAGATTCAAGTAACCATTGCAGATTATCGTAAAGCTGCGGCCGCTGCTATTGCAGCAGGCGCTGACGGCGTTGAAATTCATGGAGCAAATGGTTATCTAATCAACCAATTTATCGGTGAAAATTCCAATAAACGGACGGATGAATATGGTGGATCTATAGAAAATCGTGCTCGCTTCGCGATTGAAGTAGCCAAAGCCATCATTGACGAGATCGGGGCAGAGAGAACTGGCTTCCGCATTTCGCCAGGGACCCATCTTGGTGGGATTCAAGATGGTGAACAAGGTCCTGATCTTTATCGTTATCTGACGCAAAAATTAGCAAATTTGAATTTAGCTTACCTTCATATTATGCACCTCGGAAACGATGAATTGCTTCAAGATATTCGTTCCTTGTGGACGAATCCGTTGTTAGTCAATCGGGCTGGACGGGGACTGGAGAATATTGGTGTTGATATCGAGAGTGGTCTTGCTGATCTGGCACCTATTGGGGTATGGTCATTGGCTAACCCGGATTTTGTGGAACGACTTAAAACAGGCGCTCCATTAAATGAAGCAGATCCTGCAACATTTTATGGTGGTGGAAGCAAAGGTTATACGGATTATCCTACGTTGAAAGAGTTGGAATCGCAGAAGGGCTAAGTATAGGTTGTTTCGAAAAAATCAATGTTTCACAGACATTTATATTACAAATGGACAATAATGCTTAAAAATGGCGTACGACTGAAAAATTGTACGCCATTAATTTATCTGCAAATCATCGGGTTATGGAAAAAAACACCTTGAATGCCGAACTTAATATTGTCTTGAAAGAAGGTGAATATGAATTGAAAACAATGGTCATAATCGGTGCAGGACCAGGTCTGGGGTTCTCACTGGCCAAGATTTTTGGAAGACACGGATTCCGTATCGCTATGGTTTCAAGAACACAGGAGAAGTTGGACCAATATGCTGAGCAGCTAAACAAGATGGGCATTGAAGCTCAGGGTTTTGCTGCTGATATAACAAACAAAATGAAGCTTACCAGTGCTTTTCAAGAAATTAAGAATACATTTGGTACAATAGATGTCATGGAATTTAGCCCACATAGTGGAAATGTATCTACGACATCTGTTCTGGATACGACAGATGAGAGCGCACTTCAAATTTTCAACAATGTTGTAATTGGAGCGATTAATTCAGCAAGACAAGTCATTCCAGAAATGACTGAACGAGGTGAAGGGGCGCTGCTTTTTACAAGCGATCTTTCAGCAATGATTCCAAGCTCGATGTTTGGGAATTCAGGTATAGCCATGTCAGGGTTGCGAAACTATATCCTTAATTTACACGAGCGTTTGCTTCCTCTCGGGGTATTTGTTGGTCATTTATCCATTAGTCCTTTGATAAAGAAGGGTACAGGTTTTGATCCTGATCAAGTCGCGGAAGCTTGGTACAATCTATATGAGAAAAAGTCAGAGGCAGAGGATACTTTCCCCAAGGGAATCATGCAATTTATTTCCTGATCGTTGTATAATGAATTGCTTGAGGTGATTCCATTGGTAAGAACCAAAGAATTTGAAGTTAATGAAGTGCTTGACAAAGCAATACAACAGTTCTAGATGCAAGGTTACGGGAAAACTTCAATGCATGATTTAGTAGGCGTTATGGGAATTCACAATATTGCACAAATGTTCCAACTGGTACACGACTTTGAATCCGATTATATTATGAATTCCCAGGTGTTATGGGGGTGTTACGATACGGTAGATGAACTCTCCATTGCTCAAATTCTACGCTCTGTAGATTCTCCAGTGCTCGCTGTTGCACGTTACTATTGGGACGGCAAAGAAAAACATCTTCTATCGCTTGAGCAAAATATAGAGGAGTATTCTCGCGATGCAGGATAAGTGGCAACTAATCGAGATTTTTCGGCGTAGTGGCGGCTTCAGCCGCTTCTTCGATTTGTATCGTAAGAAGTTTGAAAGCTATGGAGCATTCGGCACCATTAAAATGCTGCCTACTAAAGAAGAGGAAAAAGCACTACGGGGGTTTCTTGGCGTTCGATACAAGGGGCCTCGTTTTCCAGCAACAGACTTTGAAAAAGCGGTCATAGAAGCAGGTTACTCAATTTCTCTATTTGAATTGCTAGAGCTCTATTATGGCCGTCAATTGCTCACTAAGCGTGAACAAAAGGACTTGAAGGTTTTAGCCTGGGAGAACCTTTTTGTGAGCATAGAACAAGATTTTATTATTCAATTTAATATCTCTGATTCTGAACAAAAATGTTTTTCTCAGAAAACATTTAATTGGTTTGAAAGATTAAAGGAAGGGGAGGTCAAAGGTCATAGGATTTTGAGTATTGCATTTGACAGAGATGCAAATGTTGGTTCTGAATTATTCACCTGTATAAGCGCTCTATGGCATTTGCTAATGAGAAAAGACGAGATGTTCAAAGCTTGTGGAATATCTACTGGAAAAATTAGATTGCCTATGTTCGCTGCGTATGTCACCGAAGATTCACACGCTTTTGATAAAACAAATGTAATAGGAAGATTATTATTGAATGCTCTCAATGATATAAGTAGCCAAAGTCTAATGCTAGGCGAGAATGTTGATAGTCATTTGACAGTCATACCAGACTATTTGCTAGAACGTCAAATTTATAGGAATTTCGACATTTTAGATGATGATCTTAGTTCGATTTCACATGTTTTTGTACCACACCTAGTTATTGGAATCTCTCCTCGAACATTAAACTTACGTGAATTTGAAGAGATGAAACAACTTCCAAAGTACTCGTCAATGTATATTATTGAAAATCCGCCTGTCATTTCTTATCTAGTAGATGAAACTATTCATTTTCTTAATCTAAACAAATTAACTTTGGAACAACTGCCATCAGATTTTCCAGCTTTACTTTGTACTATAGGTCAGGCTAGAACCGCCTCTAAAGTATTTATAGAAAAGTGTCTTAAAGCAAACCCAAACTGTGTTATTTATTATTCCGGAGATCTTGATGTTCCAGGCATTCAGATGATGAATAATATGAAGGAACAATTCTCAGCAGAGTTTTATGCATGAGTGTCTGCTGTGTTTTCTGTTAATCAGGATGATAAATGAATTAAACAAACTATTGTTAATTTAATTTAACTTGTAATCTTTGATATGTATCTTTACTCGATTTTACCTGTATTTATTGGGGGAGGCTTTAAAACATATATTACATTTCTTTTTAGTGAATTATTTCAAATGAAACCAAATACGCTAAGAAGCAATGAAACTCTTAGATATGAATAGAGAATTTATAGTAGCCTGACAAAATTGAAGAAGCAAACTTTGTACGAAAGCTCGCCTAGCGATGAAGTAACAGTTGAGAGTAACATGTTCTCTCGGTTCGTCAGAAGAATTTTAAGGAGACAGAGAGCAGCCACAAACACCTGGCATTCACCAGTGTTAGTGGAAATCTGTAGACAACCTGTATGCATGAGATATTGAATTCTCAATCTTACAGGTTAATTGCTCATACGATGCACACGGACTTAAGCAGATATAAATTACACTGTACTGTGGTATACTCGAAATATAAGTGGAAATGAGGTGTTTCTATATTGATGGACCTTACGAAGGATCTTGCCAAATTGATCCGACTAACGGGTGACCGGGCGAAGTTGGATGCTAAAGCAAATGGAACATATATAGTATATAAGACAAATGAGGGGCAAATTGTTAGAGAATATAGTACGGGTAAGATCGAGAAAATGAATGAACAGGATTTCATCCATGAATGAGACAAAGGCAACGATGTTTGTGTTTGCAGGTAATAATGGAAGTGGTAAGAGCACAATCCGCAACTTGATTGTTGACCGGCTTGGAGTAAGTGTAAATATTGATCCGGATGCACTAGCCTGTAAAATTAATAATGGACATCTTGAAAAGAGTAAAGTATCTGCTGGGAAAGAAGCTATAAGAATAGCCAGGGAGTGTATCCGAAATAAGTGGGATTTCACTGTGGAAACTACTCTGGCGGGTGGTAACGTTATTCGACAGATGAGAGATGCAAAGGAACAAGGTTTCGAAATCATTATGTTTTATGTGGGGCTAGGGGATGTTCGGCTTAATATTGAACGTGTTGCTATGCGAGTAAAGAACGGTGGTCATCATATTGAAACCGAGGATATTATTAGACGCAATGTAACAAGTATGAATAATCTGGTATCTCACTTAGACTTGATTGATCAATTAATTGTTGTTGATAATAGTAAAGCAGATGGTGAGTTTATTCTTGAAGCGGATACAAGCGGGATAAAATATTATTTAAATGAATTACCTGAATGGGTCAAAATAATCGATAAACAATTACAGATTAAATACAAAACTTAAAAATAACCAATTCGAATCGGAAACGATCGTGATTGGTTTATTTTTTTGACATCATATCGTGTCTACAACCTCAAAAAATTCGATAACACTGGTGAGGATATGGAGGACCTAATCTCCATTGGCACCATCGGACTGATCAAGGCGATTGAGAGTTATCGCCCGAACAATGGCACCAAACTGGCCACTTTTGCTGCCCGTTGTATCGAAAATGAGATCTTGATGCATCTCCGTTCCCTTAAAAAGACCCGTAAGGACGTGTCCCTGCACGATCCGATTGGGACGGACAAGGAAGGGAACGAGATCACGCTGATTGATATTCTAGGCTCTGAAGCCGACGATGTCATTAAGGAAGTAGATCTGAAGATCGAGAAGAGCAAAATCTACCGGAACCTGGATATTATGGATGATCGGGAGAAGGAAGTTGTGGTCGGACGGTTTGGCTGGATACCGGCGGAGAAGAGCGGACGCAGCGGGAGATTGCGAAGGAACTGGGGATCTCGCGGAGCTATGTATCGCGGATTGAGAAGAGGCGCTCATGAAGCTGTATCATGAGATAACACTTCAATTTCTACTTTTCAACTAGGAAAGAAAGTCGTCTTGTAATCTAATAATATTTGCAAAAAAGCGCCGTCTGCATAATGGGTCGACGGCTTTTTTAGTTGTATTTCTCTAAAGTTGCGGCAAATCGATTTTCACAATAAAACAGGAAGACCGCACAAAGCGCAGTCCTCCTGTTCATTTCGCTTGCAGCTTGTAATAAGTTTTTCCTGATATCTACTCTATTGCAATCACAGGTGTTTTGTTTGCTTCACCAGGCGTAAGGCCTGCATTCTTAGCAGCGGGACGCTTTAATGTGATTGCCAGCAATAACCCAGCCACTGCAATGATGGCGAGTAATTGGTAGGTGTTGTGAAATGCATGCGTCATCGCATTTGGCACTGGTGCCTCGCCATTGCTCGCATAATGATCGGTACGGCTGACAAGGAACGTTGTCAATCCTGCGATAGCGAAGGATGAAACTACTTGCTGGGCGGCACTTGTCAGTGAAGTGACTCTTCCGACCAACTCCTTAGGTGCCGTTTGGATCAAGTGTGTATTCAAGGCGATAAAAGACATGCCAGAACCGAGTCCGAGCAGTATGCGTGGAAACAGGAATGTCCACGAACTGTCGCTTGGATCGATCATGGAGAACATATAGGCGCCAACCGTTATGAGAATCAAGCCGCCGACCACTAGGGGGCGTGCGCCGACCCGGTCGAACAAACGTCCGCTGAACGGCATCATGACACCGGAAGCAATGGCCTGGGGCAATGACCAGAAGCCAGCTTCAAAAGCACTCATTCCCATAAGTCGCTGCATGAAATATGGAACAGCGAAAATCATGCCGAACAAAGCGAGTTGTAAAACCCATTGCACCAGAATCCCAAGGGTAAATTGCATGGAACGAAAAACTCTCAGCTCTAGCAATGGCTCCTTCTTGCTCCGGAGTTCAACGATGACAAACAGAATCAAAGCGACTGCACCTACGGTAAGACCAGTGATCGTTTTCACCGTAGTCCACCCTTCTCCCCCTTCGCTTAACCCGTATGAAAGGCCACCGAATGCTAACGGAGCGAGCATAAATCCTAAGGAATCTAGCGGAGCAAAAGCCTTTTTCGGTAGATTAGGCAGTAACAGGATGCTTAAGATAACCCCAACAATGCCGACCGGAATATTGATTAGAAACAACCATCGCCAGCTCACGTAGTCAACCAAATACCCGGATACGATTGGACCGAGTGCAGGTGCGAGCAGAACTGGAACTCCCATGATGCCCATGATCCTGCCTACCGATTCGGCAGGACTGATTCGGTAGATCATTGCGAAGGCGATAGGAGTAACCATACCTCCACCCAAGCCTTGCAAGATTCGGAAGAATATCAACATCTCGGTCGAGCCCGCGAACGAACATAAGATCGAACTGCCAATGAACAAGATGATGGAAATAATAAAAATTTGCTTGGCTCCGAACCGGTCGGACATCCACCCAGCTAACGGAATAACGGAAGCCTGGGCTAGCGCATAACCAGTAATTGTCCATTGAATAAGGGTCAATGAGCTTTTAAAATCTTCAGCAATAACCGGAATGGCGACGTTAACCGCTGTGCTGTCTAGAATAACCATGAACAATCCTACGACAATAGCGATCAATGGAGCAATGAGTGAACGGAGTGATGCGGACTCACTAACTGTGGAAGCTTCTGGCATGTTAATCTCTCCTAACTATTCGTAATTTGTTTAAAAAGAAAATAACACAAATTATAAACGAAGTAAACGATTTTAGTAAAAATAGTTCAATTCGCATACATGGTTTAAATAATTAGTGGATTGCTTTATAATGAAATTGGCAACACAGGAGGTGTTGGAACATGTCGGAGGTAGATTACGATCCGTTGTCCTCGAAACGAGAAAAGCTTCTCGTACGTTTGATCCCCTATATCCAAAAACAGGGCATCAGCCAGATGAAGATGGAAGATGCGGCTAAATGTATGGATATCAGCAAGGCAACCCTGTATAAATATTTTGACTCCAAGGATGAAATTGTAGGGCGTCTGCTTGAACAATATGTGCAATTTCTTTCCAATCTGATCCTGCTGGAAGCTCCCCAAAACCTGTCATCTGAGAGGATATCGCAGCCGTCCGAAGAAGAGCTGAAGGTTTACAACGAATCTTTCGCCAAGGTGTTTAGGATGATGATTAAGCAGACGTTCTTCCTAACGGATATACTGCTTCAGGATTTATTAAATGGGTCATATCCCCAATTGTCGGTCAAACTTACCCAAGCCTTAGACCAATTTCAGAAAAAACTCGTCGCCTACTTCGATAGCGGCATTGAGTTTGGTATGTTTTATCCCATCGCCAACACTCAAATTTATCTAGTGCAGATGGATCTAATGATAAGAAAACTGATGGACCCTAAGTGGCTGATGATGCAAAATATGACGTTGAAGCAAGCGCTGATGGGTTTCTATAAAGCGATGAAGCACCAGATTTTTTACGAAAAGTGGATTTGTGAAAATGATTCTGACATTGAAGCCTTTTTGGATAAGCTGATCATGGATAAGCTGATCATGGAGAAGCTTTCCTAGGATTAACGTGACAAGCTTGGATAAGCGAGATCATAACGAAAAACGACAGCCGGTCCTAAGCCAGCTGTCGTTTTTTATTATGATAAATACATTAACCATGCACCAACAACCGGTTGAGGCACGTATAGCTCTTCCAGTGCTAAGTTATTTTGAAGATCACACATATCAGCTTTTTTCAGCTACACACCGAATATTGGCAATCCAAGTGAGGGAATTATATGGCGAAAACATTGCGTAAAAGAGGCAGGGACAAACAGGGGGATGGAATGAAATTCAGGTTGGAGAAATTGCCGTAGCCATTCGCAAGAGCCCAAGCAACAACCAGTAACTGAAAGCTCTGCTAAAGAACAAAGCCACAGAATGCGCCCTTAATTCTCCGGAAGCTACCATTCATTTGGGTGAATCCTTGCTGCGTGATGAATAGCCATTCTCCGTCACACCCCCTTAAAATGTTCAAGTGCTGCTTAAGTTTGATGAAAATGAGGACTAGAGGAAGTCCTAGACACTAAGTTGAAATGAGGGGATAGAATTTTTTTATTTTTTTTTATGAACAGCTTCTGTACCGCTAGCCAAGGCGGTCTTGTAATATAAACATTTATATTCTATGACTTCCATCGTTTTTTTTAGTTCTGCCATTTGTGCTTCTACGGAAGCTTTCTGCTGCAGGAACATGTCATATCTTTGCTGCAGGGTTGAATCTCCCTCAGAGCACCACTCAATAAAATGTTTAATTTCCTTAATCGGCATCCCGGATGACTTCAGGCATTCAATTACTTTTAAAGTGTCCATATCTGATTCCTTGAAAATGCGTTTCCCGCTGGAAGTCCTTTCTATAAAAGGCATAAGACCTTCCTTATCATAGTAACGCAGGGTATGTGGTGTCATGTCAAAGTATTCTGCAACTTCACTTATAGAGTATGTCTTCATCATGTATCTCCAGTCTTAATTATAATTCATGCTTGACTTAGAGTTAACTTTAAGTGATAACATATGTTTTGTAAAGTATGTACTACAGATATTAATATTACTAGAAGAGAGGTTACACTATGATAAAAGTTAATGCACGCGCTACATTCAGTCAGGAAGGTCCGTTCAAGCTAACCACCATTGAGCGCCGTAATCTTCAGCCGCACGATGTTCTTATTGAGATTAAATACGCTGGGATTTGCCACTCGGATATTCATACCGCCCGCGGGGAGTGGGGGCCGGTCAACTATCCACTCGTTCCAGGGCATGAGATCGCCGGAATTGTTAGCCAGGTCGGTTCCGAAGTCACAAAGTATTCCATTGGTGACCGGGTAGGGGTAGGTTGTATGGTTGACTCCTGTGGAGAGTGCAGTAATTGCCATAAAGGCGAGGAGCAGTATTGCCTAAATGGAAATACGGGCACTTATGGAGCTATCGACCGATATGGGAAATATACGCAAGGTGGGTATTCCACCCACATCGTTGTAACAGAAAACTTCGTGGTCCGAATTCCTGATGCGATTCCGCTTGACGCCGCTGCACCACTTTTGTGTGCTGGCATCACAACCTATTCACCGCTGCGCCATTGGGGAGCCGCTCCAGGCAAAAAAGTAGCTGTGGTAGGTCTTGGAGGACTTGGACACATGGCTGTGAAGATCGCTCATGCCATGGGGGCTGAGGTTACTGTTCTATCACAGTCACTGAAGAAGAAGGAAGACGGTTTGCAATTAGGTGCGGACCATTATTATGCGACTAGCGATCTGGAGACATTTAAGCAGCTTGCCGGTTCATTTGACTTGATCATAAATACAGTAAGCGCACAGATTAATATTGATGCCTATCTTTCGCTCCTGGCGCTGGATGGTACCTTAGTCAATGTCGGTGCACCCGCTGAACCATTGGCAGTTAACGTATTCTCGCTGATCGGTCACCGCCGCTCATTTGCTGGGTCAATGATTGGCGGAATCCGTGAAACGCAGGAAATGCTTGATTTCTGCGCTGAACACAATATTGCATCTGAGATCGAGGTAATTTCTGCCGACCGGATTGATGAAGCCTGGGAACGTGTACTCGCTTCAGATGTCCGTTATCGGTTTGTAATCGATATCAGTACGATGGGGAATGAATAAGGATCATCCTCTTTTTTGACATCGCATCGTAAAGAAGTTGATCTCAAGCCATACAACATTAAAAAGTGACTTATCTGCGGATGAGTTGCTTTTTGCTGTTCAACGTGCCAGAGGCACGTCGCATCGTCCATTACGCGGACGGCTGAAAATCTACGTGAAAACGTCAAGAGCAGGAGAGCGAGTCAAAGCTTCTGTCACCGGTGTCCCTTTAGCGTAGACAGATTTCTTCACAATATAATCGGATTTTATTTTAGGACACTATACTTCTTAGTAGTCGCTCGAACTAACTCGTCTTCTCCCCAAACAATAACTCCAACAACTTTTGTTTCTTCAGTTTCTTTTATAGATATCTCTAAAGAATATTGATCATAAGCATTATTTAAGAATTGACCCGTTTGTGAAAACACAACACTATTCAAGTTAGGTATATCCTCTGATATTAATTTAATTAAATTGAGAAGTTGATTCTCCCCAGCTTTTAGAATTACTGTGCTAAATTTGATGCCGGCATGTTGCACGTTATTTTTATCAAGAACAGGTACTTCAGAATATAAATTTGGATCCTTAAGGGATGCCTGCCCCATTAATAAGGCAGCCACATTTGATGCAGCACCTATTTCAAGATTTTTTTCTAAGATAATGGCTATTCTCTTCATATTACAGCTCTCTCTCCTTGAGTCTTTTGATAAAACATACCCATGGCATGTTTATGCCTTTTCGCAGAACTTTGTAAGTTGTAAGCCCATAATGGTCAGCACAAAGCTGGTTGGTAATCGTTATGGAACGATTTATGTTTTTAATTACCATTCTGCAACCTTCAGGATTGGAGGATACAGCAATATTTTCTTTATAGCTAGTTGTAATTTCTGATAGTAAATATGTAGTAGCAGGATGATGAAATATAATATCAATATTTTCGGGACATTTCCCCCCAAAACCGCTTAGAACTAAAGCAGGGATTTTCTTAACAAAACTTTCAGATACCTCTAATTCGGAATCCATTATAAAACTATTAATTTTAGGATATGCACCGGGAACTAATAAACAAGAAATTCTTTCGGATTTTAAATCTTTGGCAGCCTCTTCAAAAAGAGGGTAGGGAACGATAGTATCAGCGTTATTCAGATTTTTGGCTATATGCATACTGCATGTTAAGAATCCTTCATTGTCTCCTAGTGTACCTAAAATAGCATATCTACTTTTTATAGTCTCCAAATTTCCATATCCTCCCTATTAATGTATATGATAATGATGATATTATCAAATAAAGTAAATGTCAAATAATTACTTATATAATAAATTTTATATATCTAAGTTAAAATTTAATATAAAAAACAAATCGTTGAAAACGAAAAAAACGTGAGATATAATGTTATACAATGAATAATTATCCAATTTTATACTTATGGGGAGGATTTATGAAATCAATAGTATACATATCAGATTTTAGGTTGCCGTTTGTTTTGAATTTTATTAAACCATTAAAGAAATTTGTTGATTACAAAAAAATACTGATTATTGAACGAAATAATCTTCAAAATGAACATGTGCTCAGTGAGTTTTTTGATGAAATAAGATATATAGATTATTTAGAATCTCTAGACAGTATTAAAGAACATATTGCACAAATTAGAATGGATCATAAAATTGTGGCTCTATTAACTCCAGGTGAAAATGCTATTGAAATAGGAGGAGAAATTCGCTCAACTTTTGGTATTCCAGGTTTACAAAGAAATCAAGCGGAAGCTGTGCGAAATAAATGGATTATGAAACAAATGCTGCATCAACGAGGTATTAGAACATCTGTTACTGCAATCGCTTTGTCGGTTAGTGATTATATGGAATTTGTTGAGGTGAATGGTTTTCCTATAATTGTAAAACCATTAAGTGGCTTTGGGACTATTAATACTTTTAAAATTTCTAGTATAAACGAGTTGAATTCTTACTTGGAGAATACAAGAAAAGAACATCAGAAGGATTTGCTTGAGGAGTTTATAAATGGAAAAGAGTTTCATTGTGATTCTCTTGTATCAAAGGGGAACGTGGTTTTTTCCTCAGTATCTCAGTATTTGTATAATTGCTTAGAAATTGCTACAAGTCATAAGCCACCTGCAAGCATAACCATACCTGAAGGTTCTAATATTGAATATATTGATCGTATAAAAGAGGTGAATAAAGAAGTTATTTCTGCTCTAGGTATTAATAATTCTGTAACACATGCAGAACTATTTCTAACTCCTGAAGGAGAAGTTGTATTTGGTGAAATTGGTGCAAGAATTGGCGGGGCACAGGTAATGCCTCCATGTATAAAAAATACTCATGGAGTTGATTTTTTTGCAGCCGTCAGTGATTTAGAATTAGGCGTGTTTGAATTTAACAGATGTCAGACAGATAATAATTACACTGGTATGATATGTTTTCCTACACGTGCAGGCATCATTGAAAAAATATCTGGAATACAAGATTTTAAAGATATAAAAGGTCTAATTGATTTTAATGTTTCCTATCAAGTTGGACAGAAAGTAGGAGATGTTAAAGATACTATGACTAGGTCAGGCTTTGCAATTGTTGAAGGAGATACTTTCGAAGATCTAAGTAATACTCTTTTAGATATGTATGATCGATTTTATATTCAAGTTAAGGCAGAGGAGGGGATTCGTTGAATTTAGTTAAAACTTATGCGGGACTCACAAAAGAAATTTATTTCCTCTGCTTAGCGCGTACCATTAATAGTATTGGAGACTTTGTATTTTCTTTGATTACTTTATATCTAACTTTACAATTAGGTATGAGTGCAGTATCTGCGGGAATATTTGTATCACTAGCAGCCTTGATAAGCGGTCCAGGTGTGTTATTAGGGGGATATCTTAGTGACATAATGGGTAAAAAAACAATTATAGTTGGTGGACAATTTCTATCGTCTATCTTAATAATGAGTTGCATTATTTGGTCAGGAACAATAGCAGTAGCCTATATTTTAATAATAGTTATGTTTTCCATTAGTGTTACTCGTCCCGCCTATAATTCTTTATTAATTAAACTATCTACGGGAGAGAAAGAAAGGAAATCTGCATTTTCTTTGATGTATTTAGGAGCAAATATAGGCATAGCGGTTGGACCTCTCGCAGCTGGTTTTTTTATGAAAAATTACATAAATATTGTATTCGCAAGTATTAGTATCGTCTTTTTACTCTCAACGATTATAATCATTAGCTTAGTTAAAGTAGTGGATGACAAAGTATTTGTAAAAGATAAAAATGAGAGTGTGAACAATCAAAATACCCAGCATAACTCATCATTATTAACAATAATATTGAAAAGGCCTTTGGTTGCGTATTTCATTATCATATCATTTCTCAACTACTTCATTTATATGCAAGCATCATTCAGTATCCCTATTCAAATGAATAGTTCTTTTGGTGAAAATGGAGCAGCCTATTATGGGACTGTTATGACTATCAATGCTATATGTGTCATTATATTAACTACTTTCATCTTATCAATTACAAAAAAAATAACTGCTATAAATTCCATAGCTATAGGTGCTATATTCTATGGACTAGGCTTTGGTATATTAGGATTGCTTGACTATTCTACTAATTTTATAATAGTCGCGCTATCTACAATTCTTTGGACCGTTGGAGAAATATTAATTCAAACCAATATTAATCTATATATAGCTTCGCGTGTACCTGATACTCATCAAGGTAGATTTAATGGCTTACTGCTCTTTGTAGGATGTCTTGGATACACCTTAAGTCCATATTTGACGGGGATTTTTATAAATAAGATAGATATTGAGAATGTTTGGTTTATAATTTCAGCCTTCAGTCTTATCTATTCTGTATGTATGTTGTCACTTTTGTATTTAGAAAAAAGATCAATTAGGGGAAAAGTAAATGAAGAATTGGATTTCTAATAATGTGCCTGAAAAAATATCTACACCATCAGCAATTCGCGCAAAGCTAATTGAGGGAAATTAGAGGGTAAAGAGAAACTGTAACCGTCCCTTTGAGGACGGCACGGCTGTTTCTACTTGCCCCTACCTTTTATCCCTTTTTCATGTACAAACTTCTCCAGCACCCTGAAATTCTCGGTAACCTTTTTAAAGGGTAAAGCTTCCAGTACCTTATCCCGGTAATCCTTGCGGGCTGCAGCGGACAGACGGGAATCGAGTATGCTGAGTACACCAAGGTCCGTTTCACTGCGGATCAGACGCCCGGTTCCTTGTCTTAACCGAAGCAGCATGTCCGGTACAAAAACCTCTTTCAAGGGATTCTCTGCCAAAGATGCCTTATATTCATAGACAGGATCGGTAGGGACAGGGAAAGGCAGACGGAAAATGATTAATTGCGACAAATCGGAACCTTCGATATTCACACCTTCCCAGAATACACCCGTACTCAGAAGGACGCCTTTACTGCCCCGGAATTCAGCGATCACCCCGTCTTGGGACGAGCCTTCTCTTTGAACATGCAGCGCCCATGCAAGCTTCTCGGAGTTTAACTTCGCATGAACATACTTCATATCCTCCTTAGCTGAGAATAGGACCAGTGTCCGCCCGTCTGTTAAATTGCATAGCCTCAGCATTTCCTTGTAGGCCGCTTCAAGATAAGCTTCCCGGTTCTTATGGTTATAGTAGGGGATGTCCTTGGCAATATACAGCATGGTGTGGTTGTCATAATCAAACGGTGAAGCCTGACGTTCCATATAATCTCCCCTGTAACCAAGGGAGTGCGTCAGATAAGCGTATTGTTCCTCCAGTGTTTCTCCGCCTTGGCATAGGGTTGCTGACGTTAAGATAACAGATGTCTTTCCGTTAAATAAGGTGTATTTCAGAAACTGACTTATGCCTTTGGGACAGATACTAACGGTGCTCTCCCCCTGGGTAGTGCTTGCCCAGATCAGATAGCTGTCCTCCACTCCGGCAAGCACATCAAAGAGGACTATTAGTCCGTTTATCGCTTCAAAAGAATTGTCGATCTCCCGCTCACGCCGGGAAGTTAAGACGGAGAGGCTGAGACTGAACTCTTTCAAGTACAACGCTCCCCGTGTTAACGGAACTCCTGTGATCTCCGATACTTTTATCCGGTCATTGTCCTGCTTGGCTGTATACAGCAAATCCGCCTCTACCTGTTTGAAAATATGGCCGATGCATCTTTTTAATAATTTGAATTGCGGAATAAGATCCTTATCTGCGGATTGCTTGAAGAGAATCTGTAAGGCGTCATCCAGAATACGGCAGGTTCCCCGGGAAGTGAATTCGAGCGTTCTTGCATCTCTAACCTTTGCTTCCAGATTATGCGCTTCATCAATTACGATCAGAGACGGCAATTCCGTAATTAACCCTTTTGTTCCTTCTTTTTTCTTAATCAGATCACGGATGAGCAGGTCCTGGTTTACGATGATGAAGTCCATGTCACTGGCGTTGGCATTCATTTTCGCTCTCATCTCGTAGAACGTACATGTGCTTTTATAGTGGCATTGCTCGAATTTACAATCATTCACACAAACATTGGACCACACAGCATCACTAATTCCGCCCTTAATATCGGCTCTTTCATCAATCTCGTAATTCAAAATACGCTCGACAAGCGTGGACAGAGCGGAGCTTGAATCCTCAGGCTTGAGCAGTTCGGCTGCCCTATACCGGCAAGCATACTGCCCCATGCCTTTTCCGACTACGGTGCGAACGGTTGTAAATCCGAGCCGGCTTCCGATGAATCTCAGATCTTTATGTATCTGTTCTGAAAGTTGGATGGAGGATGTTGCAATAATGACCGGCCGCTGTGAGATCTGGTTAATAATTAGGCTGGGAATGAGGTAGGCAAAGGACTTGCCGATGCCAACTCCAGCTTCAATCATCGCGTTACGGCCATGGATATAAGCCTCAGCGATATCCAGAGACATATCCTGCTGGCCGAGCCGCTCTTTAAGACCAATCCTCGGAAATCTATCATAACCGCGGAAGATGGCATTGACTAAAGAGGGCTCGATGTCCTTTTTTAGCTCCCGCTGCTGTAATTTATAGAGATCACTTAACCAGCTAATGACGACCGCCCCTTTTCAAAATCTGCCTGATACAGTTTTTAGTAAGGTTGTAATTATCTTCGATGCTGCCCTAACAGTCAAGTGACAGAACATAATATAATGCCTTAATGATTTTTTTAGGCCAAGTCTTATCTGAAGTTTATAAAAAAGGCATGACAACAAAATTCTAATTGATTAATTCTGGTCTCTAATTAAAATTAACGTTACTAAATGGATTGAATTAAAGGAATTTGTTTCCAAATCATAGAATTTAAAAGACATACCCTTTAAATGTAGAAATGACAGGGGGATAATTCGTTCTCATGGAGATGTGGTAGCAGTGTTTTCCATTATAAATATGCTTGTTTTCTATATAATTGTGGTGCCTATATCTGTGTTTCTTCATGAGATGGGCCATGCCTTCGCTGCCTTATGTTTAACCAAGAAGGTTGTGCTTGTTTATATGGGTTCTGATAAACAAAGCAAAAGAGAAATATTGAGCCTAGGACGCTTGAAAATTCACTTAACATGGGGATTGTTCGGTAGTATGTCTACTAAAGATGATGGAGAAATTCTTTTAAGAAATCAAATTATTGGCATCTCACTGGGAGGACCACTCGTTTCACTTTTCTTGGCTGTTGCAATGCTAGTTGTGTATCTCTCTTTTCAATTGAGACCATTCTTCGGAAATTTAGTTTTTGCAGCCGCTGTGTTCAACTTCATCAACCTTTGCGTAACATTAGTTCCGACGGTATATTCAGCAGGTCCTTATGCTGGTCGCTCATCTGATGGGTATCGAATTCTTGAGGCTTTGGGAAAAAGATAGGATCACTCAGAGTATTCGAAGCTACATTCTTCCGGAATTCCGGTTATGCATGAGAATCCCTAAAATGGAATTTTTAATACATTTATAATCTCTTGACGAGGATTTCTATTTGCGTTGCCTATTGTTTCTGACAATATTACTGATGTCACCAATTTATTGTTATGCTATTTATAGAATTCAGGCAGTCCGAAGGGACACTCAGCTTGCGACAGGGAATCCCATACAGTACACTTTCTTTATTCAGTACTACCTAAGATAACTTGAGAAGAGTACTTTGAAAAAGGGAGTGTTAAATAATGAATGTAGAGATGGTTATGCAGGAGCTTGAAGCACTCGGCAAGGAACGAACCAAGAAAATATACAGCTCAAATGGCGCGCAGGAACCGCTTTTTGGCGTGGCTACTGGCGCAATGAAGCCTATCTTCAAGAAAACCAAAATAAATCAGCCACTGGCTGAGCAGCTTTACGCGACAGGGAACTACGACGCTATGTATTTCGCCGGCATCATTGCCGACCCCAATGCCATGACGGAAGCGGATTATGAAAGATGGATGGATGCGGCTTATTTTTTTATGCTGTCCGATTATGTAGTTGCAGTAACCTTGGCAGAAGCGGATATTGCCCAAGAAGTTGCCGATAAATGGATCGCAAGCGGTGAAGAGCTGAGGATGTCAGCGGGTTGGAGTTGTTACTGCTGGCTGCTTGGCAGCCGGCCAGATGAAGAATTTGCTGAAAGTAAAATTGCCGGTATGCTTGAGATCGTAAAAAATACGATTTCATTTGCTCCAGAACGGACCAAATACGCAATGAACAACTTTTTATACACAGTTGCGGTATCCTATCGGCCTCTTCATGATAAGGCGTGTGAGACCGCAAGGACGCTAGGCCCGGTAGAAATCAATGAGGATAAGGGGAAAAGCAAATTTCTTCATGCTTATGAAAATATTCAAAAGGCAGTCGACAAAGGGCGGGTTGGTTTTAAACGCAAGCATGTAAGATGTTGAGAGGTGACATCAGCTTAAGTCCATTCCGGGGCGATAGCTCGGAGATGAAGAATCAGCAGCCGACCAGTTGAAAATAATTTTACAGAATAGGAGAGGTACGATGAGCGAGCGTCTGCCCTGCCAAACCTTAGGCTGCAAGGCAAGTATTCTTCCTGCCACTGCTTTAAAAACGGGTGGAATCTGCATGCCATGTCATCAGAAGAAACTTGCGCTGGAGGAGAAGGCATATATTGAACAAAATCGGAAAGATGTTGATCTGTATGCGGGTGTAAATGATCCAGTTGAAATTCTTAAGATCATGCATAAACCGCGGAAATACAACCCGCTCGAACACGAAATAACCTACCAGAAAACCGCGCAAGAGTTGTATCATCAGTTGAATGAAAGTGATCGGGAGCGATTGGAGACCTACGCGATTGCATTGATGGAAGAAGATGATTTTGGCCAAGCTGAAACCATTCTACTGTCGCTTGCTTGTTTTTCAAGTGCACGCATCGAGCGGGGGCTGGAGGTTTTTTTTCGTAAAGGGAAGTATTATCCCGGTATTCTCTATAAGGAAGCGAGTCAGGATATCCGCGATAAGCTCATTCATCAGTTGGAGTATAATTCAGCAAACCGTAATCACTTGCTGCTTGCATTGGCCTGGATTGGCGATGAAGAGGTTGTTCGACAGTTCGAGACATGGCGACAGCATCCGCCTCAATGGGCATCGGAGTTAAATACGTCTCCGGAATCCTATTCCCACGAAGCAGGATGGGAGTTAGATACGGGCGGAAGGAAGAAGCTGCTTTATTACCCAGAGAGTTATCCTCTTAAAGTATGCGCAGAAGGGGAAAGTGGAATGAATCGGGCTCATTCAGCGGTAGTTGTACTGCAGTCGAGTGAGTATTCCTGCCCTTGGTGCGGTAGCAAATTGACAGTGCTGTTTGATTACAATTTGCAGCATCCGCTGATTCAATATATGAAGCTTTCCGGCCAACGGTTAAGGATTGCAGCTTGCATGCACTGTAATTGTTATGGCACGGTGTTTATGAAAGTGGATCTGGATGGCGGGTACTCGTGGAGTGAATATAATGTCGTTCCCGATTTTTTGCCTGAAAATAAGGACATAGAAGAATTATCATGGCGTGCCATGCAACTATCGGAACAGCAGATGGGTACCTATGAACATGCGTTTTGGACGCTTGAGGCGCCTGCGACGCAGATTGGGGGACATCCGGCCTGGATTCAGGATGCGGAATATCCTGTCTGCCCCTGCTGTTCAGTGACAATGAAGTTTATCGCACAAATAGACATGGAGCAGGTTGAGTTCAGCGAGGGGATTTATTATATATATCTGTGCGAGGCTTGCCTGATCGTAGCTGTGAATTACCAGCAGACGTAAAGTCATTTACTGAGTTTGAGGCACATGCCATTGTTGCGAAAGCAATGGGAATAACGGGTATTGGAGTAAGCTTGCGCCCAAAGCGTATATTTTAAAGGTGGAGGCCGCAACCATCGTGCAAAGGCTTTTGCAAGAGTCCGAATTAATTTAATATATCGGTGTTATTTTCAGGCTTATTCGATGGGTGCATAAGTTTTATAAGGCGAAGCGGTGAAAATGAACTAAGCAGCATGCCAATTGGCCTGCTGCTTTAGGGTTCGATAACTTTTAGATATTTACTGTTCCCGGTTATTCCGTTGGCGGCAACTGAGAAAGAGTAAACTTCTTTTTGTCCAATTCTTTGGATAACTCAAGTTGATGCTGGTTGAACTTTTTAATGTCTTCTTTTAATTTGCTGATACGACTCATTTTACTGCTTAAATCACTGGGGGAAGAGCTTAATTTACAGTCTTTCTCTATTTGGCGAATTTTAAGAAGAGCTTTGTCTGTTTTTTTCTTTTGTTCTAACATTCTGGCTTCAAGTTCAGCGATTTCTTGATTTAACCGGCTTAAGACAGATTTAGTGAAACTAATAGCCATTGTGAACACCTCTTACTTCTACTTATATTGTACAGCTCAGATATTATTCTACTACATGCCTTTCTTTTATGCGAGAAATGGGCGTTATTTTGGACTACGGCGGATCAATAGGATTACACAGTAAGCGTTCCGTATAGATGCTATTGCGACAATTGAAGCCTATGATAAAAATGAGGAGAATTTTCTGTCATTTTGCTATCATTGGCGTAGGTTATACTTAGCTTATCATCGGGTACGAGAGGAGGCGTGTAGGTTGAAGGTCGTTATTATTGATGACGAGAAGGCTATGCACGTAATCATGGACCGAATGCTCGCTAAGGTAAATGAGATCGAAATCGTCGGAAGCTTCCAGGAGACCACGGCTGCTTTTTCGTATTTGCTGAATCATGATGTGGATTTGCTATTTTTGGACATTGGTATGCCCAGAGAGAATGGCCTTGAGTTTGCTGAACGATTAAGAGCAAGCGGAAGGCAAATGAGGATTGTATTTGTGACATCCTATAAAGAATATGCGTCGGATGCATTTGATGTACATGCCTATGACTACATCGTAAAGCCTGTTATACAAGAAAGACTCCATAAAACAATTCAAAGAGCACTTGCGGAACAGCGGTACTAAGCCTTGTCACAAATGAAATGGAATCCACTCAAAGCAGCCACTCCAAAGTTTGGGGTGGCTTTGACTTTTAGCACGTTTTAGAGTGTTGTGGTTAATCTATATGTTCCTAACACAGCTATTTGTCTAAGACCCGTTAACCTTTATTGGAATATAAATACTACATGTATTTAAAAAAACATAAAAGGGGGTTCACGATGAAACCACAACGCACATTGAAACCACGCACATTGAATCCACTGCTAAAGGCTCAGGTTATTCACTTCGCAGTTGTAGGCGATAGCCATGTGGGATATGGGAATAGTTCGAGCATTTTTAAGAATCTATTGCCAAAAGTAGTGAGTAGCAAGAATAAAAGGTTTATTATTTTTGGGGGTGATAATGCACAGGCGGGAGCTGATCATGGAAATCATGCCGATGCGTACTACAAAGACTTCAAAGATACGGTTACAAAAACTTTAGGAAGCATACCTTATAAAGCATCGATAGGAAATTGGGAAGCATCCACTCGACCTTTATTCACCCAATATTTAGGGCCTGTTACTGGCCAAATGAATTTCCCGGGAACACAGGGTAGGGTGAAGTATGTTTGGTTAGATTGTGCACTTGGGGAGTTTAGTCCAAGCAGTATAAAATTGTTGGGAAATTTAGATGATCAACATTATTATATTATTGATTTTCATTGGCCCTTGAAGGTAGCTGGGATAACGGTAGATTCCAGCCACGTTCTAGATCAAACGGAAACCACTAAGTTCTTCAAGGCTATTCCTCCAAAAGTCAGAGATAGAGTTTTGGCTATTTTTACTCATCATGGACATAAATTTTATCGAAAACTCACTAATATTTATCCAGGTTATGCAAAGACAAAGTTTTTTGTATGCGGATGTTCAGGGGATTATAAATGCACCCCAAGCGGTCGTGGTTATTACGATGCAACCTTGACAATCAATGGTAGTCAATTCAGTATCCTGGTAAATCAAGTGAAAGTAATATAAGAAAAGCCAACTTACCTTCTGATTAAGGTAAGTTGGCTTTGTTTAGTTAGTTAATGGTGCTTTTCTTTTACTGTTCTTAGGCTTCTTCTGTGATTAGCTTCTTCAGCTTCACATCGGATGGTCAATACGGGCAAGCCATTTCGTTCCATACTTATCGAACAGCTTACCAGTGACGGGCATCAGCAAGCCAGACTCCAATGCGTTATACCCACGAGCATTCTGAAAGTACAGGGAAGCAGCATCATGTCTGCGCACATCACAAGGGTAACTGCGATACCGCATCGACTTAATACATACTCTGTTGTATAATTTACAATGTATAAATTAGATAATATGTGAAATTTTTTTGTTATCAAGTGCTGTTTTTCTGAAAAAGAAAAGAAAATTCATGAATTGTTATTTATTATAAAAAATAGAAGAATGGAGAGAATCGGATGAATAATACGACACCTCACACGGATCCTCGGATACTACGCACGCGTCAATTGATTAAAGATGCCGTTATTGAATTGCTTCAGGAAATGGATATCGAGAAAATTTCAGTAAACCGACTGGCGGAACGCGCCACCATCAACCGTGTAACTTTTTATCTGCATTATCGAGATATTCCCGATATGCTGGAAAAGATGGCGGATGAGATGGTTCAGGACATACGACAGGTAATGAATAGAAATCCGCTAAATCTAAATTCAACAGATGAAGAATATTGGAAAATGCTAGTTAAAATGCTAGAACATATTCAGGACCATGCGAAATTTTACAAGGTTATTCTCACATCGAAACAAAGTACAGTCTTTAGGGATCGTCTGCTAAGTGTGATTACGGAAATGATTTCTGCACGGCTGGAGAGAGGGGAAAGCGACTCTAACATTTCAACAGAAAATATACAAAAGGACATTACCATATGGTACGGCTCCTCAGCCTTGATTGGTACGATTATTGCCTGGCTTCGTAAGGACATGCCGTATACACCGCTTTTTCTTGCCCGGCAAATTGCGTTGCTTCGATCTCAATATAAAAATGAAAATGAAAATGCGTAAAGGATATTCCAAAGCCTGTTAACGGCTGAGGAATATCCTTTTTGCTAGTTACTTTCTAATAGACAAACCTCCGCTGAGCCCAATAACTAAATAGAAATAAAAGACATTCGGTAGCGAGCTTTGCTGGAATCAGGGGAACACCCAGCAAGGTGTGCAGTAGCGACAAACATGCATAATTCAGACCTAGAATGAAGACTGCAAGTGAATAATAGCGGGTCATGGACTTTCGAAACGACGTCTTTTTCTGACTGGCGAAGACAAGTCGCCGATTCATGGCATAATTTGCGGCTGAGCTCCCGGCTCTGGCACCGATGACTGATAATAAAAGATTCGAGGTCGCGGACTGAAGCAGCAAGAGAAGAACAAAATCAAGAATACCTGAGATGACGGAAGAGGCGCTGAATTTTAAAATGGGCATATATATCTTTAAGGAATCGGCAATGGGACGAAAATGGGAGGAATGATTATCGTTCAAATAAATCGTATCGATGGGCATCTCCTGAATGCCATAGCCTTGAGAGGGAGCCTCTAGCAGGAGGTTCATCTCGTATTCGAATCGTTCCCCAGGAACTTGGCAAAGCCAGTTGAGCATGCTTCTCGGATACCCGCGAAGGCCAGTTTGCGTATCTCCGATGTAGATGCCAGTTGCCGAATCGTACACTTTGCTGGTGAGTCGGTTGCCTAAGCGGCTGCGCAGCGGCACCTTGCCGGTGAACAAGCGGCTGCCAAGCACCATCTTGGCTTCGGTGGATTCGCTTGCATGACCGACAGCGACGATGTCCTTAGGCGAATGTTGTCCATCGCTATCCGCACAGACGACAGCGGTTGTGGGGTCGTTGTCTATAATATATTGAAATCCGGTCTTAAGTGCCCTTCCCTTGCCTCGGTTGACGACATGGGTCAGTACGGTGCAGCCGGCGGCTTTGACAGAATCGAAGATGTTGCGAAACCGTTCTCCGCTTCCGTCGTCCACAACGATGATCGGTGCTTCAGTCATGGCCCGAAGGCTCTTGATAAGCTCAATCAAGCGATGATCAGGTTCATAGGATGGTATTAATACGGTCATGGCTTATCCCTCCCCGAGATAGAGGATGTCGCTTACGCCACGTTCCTCTTGTTTGCCTTGCGGATTATTCACAACACGGCCCATAAAATACATCGTGGACGAACCGCCGCCGTCTAGGTTATACGCCTCCGTGGCACCGAGATCATCGAACACCTGAGCAAACTCATCGAGCGTCATGCCACGGCTTTCGTCTGATCTGCCATCGACGACGACGAACACGTAGTGGTTGGGCGAGATCATACCGATGCCTGTACGCGGGTTAGAGCTAGAGATAGAGCGATTGCCGAAATTTGTGTCGATTTTGACATTGTCCAGATCCTGAACGAGCTTACCGTTCTGGATGAGTGCCGGGCCGAATGACAGCGTCTGGAGGACTCCGTTCGCTAACAGGGTCTCGGCGGACACCTCTTCTTCGTCGTAGGCGGCCATAGTGCCATCTGCATAGAGGGCTACTGCCTCCCGGGCTGGTTCATTGCGGTACAAGATACCGTTGCGAATAATGACTCCGTCGCTTCGGAAACCATAGTAGTCTCCATTGATTGCGAAGACGGCTTTATGGTCGGCGGCGATGTCCGAAGTATCTTCGGTGATGTTGCGACCAAAAGAATTATCGGCGAAAGCCGATTGGATAAGCGAGGCGTCCGAAACCTGCACATCAGCGACATAGTACGTGATTTGATCGCTGCCAGAGCCGGTGATGACTTTTTTAATGGAGATGGTCGTGTCATCACTGCTGTAGTTCCAATCGTCAGATACGACTTCGGATGAGTTAGAGCTCGATGCGCTCGAATCGTTAATTGTTTTCGCAGCGCTGGACACGGTATCGGCGGCTACAACGACTTCGACATGTTCGATCAAATAACGATCGGCGAGTTGATATAAGATGCCGCCGATGAGTAAACAGCAGAGCGCCACGACGATAACTATTTTTCGTTTGGTTGAGTATTTTTTTGGCATAGGTATGGGAACCGCCTTTCTTATTCAGTAGGGATCTTATTTATAAGTTTAGTTTAGGCGGCATAGCTTAACTGAACCTGAATTATTAGCTGAAGGTTCGCTGAATACACCTGGACATGTACGAAGGTACATGTACGAAAGTACACCCAAGCAGAGGAGTAATCTTTATAATGGAAGATGAGGGGGGGCAGCCAAGTGAAAGAAAAAAAAGATGGGTTAATATTCATTAATGAATTGTTCGCATCCAGACTGCCGGTATTGATCTGGGTGTCGGTAGTTTATGTATCGACTATACTTGTGCAGTTCTTACAGAATCCTTTACTTTTATCCAGTTTAGTATTTACGGTGCTGTTCACGGTTCATGTCTTATTGCACTGGAACTCCTACCAAATTACCAGTAAACAATCATGGTTTTACTTTATTCTGCAGGGAGTCTTAATTTATTTGTGCGCGATCCTCATGCCAAACGGTTACCAAGCCGTTCTAATTGGACTGCTTCCGGTCTTGATTGCACAATGCCTGGGGTTTTCATATCAAATGAAAAAAGTCGTTTTCGTAGCCCTGATGAGTATTGTTATATTTTTTGATGCTGCTCTTACCTTAGGCGATACGGATGAGCTCATTCTCTTACTCCCTATATTTACGTTGATGTTGATTATCGTCTTAGCTTATGCTCTATTGTTCTATCAGCAGGTTAACGAACGCCTCAGGATTCAGAATTATTGGCGTGATCTTCAGGAGGCTCACCAGAAGGTGGAGGAGTTGACACTCTCCAATGAACGTCAGCGTATGGCTCGCGATCTGCATGACACTCTGGCACAAGGTGTAGCTGGATTAATTATGCAGCTCGAAGCTGCGGATGCGCACATGGCCCAAGGCCATACGGAGCGGACCCAGGAAATCATCAAGCTGTCTATGAAACAGGCGCGCAGGACTCTGGCAGAAGCACGCCTTGCTATCGATAATCTTCGGGTGAAATCGGCATCAGAAATTGATTTCAGGGAAGCTGTTGAAAATGAAGTGCAGCATTTTACAGACGCTACTGGTATAGTCGTATCTACACACTTCAAACTCAATAAACGCTTGTCCAGGAAGTTAATGGAACACAGTCTGCATATGGTTAAGGAGTGTCTCACCAATATTGCCCGGCATGCCCAGGCTGAAAAGGTGTGGCTTACCTTGTCCGACCAAAATAGTCAGTTATTTATGGAGATCAAAGACAATGGGGTGGGGTTTAACCCGAACGCCATTGGTAAGGAAGCCGGACATTATGGTCTGTTGGGTCTCCAGGAACGAGTACGGCTGATAGGCGGGAAAATAAAGGTGCATAGCAACTCGGCAGGCACGAGAATTACAATTGAGGCATCATTCGTCGAGGGAGACTCTATATGAAACGGTATAAAATTCTGATCGCAGACGATCACTTTGTTGTCCGGGAAGGCTTAAAGCTAATCATGGAAA
Source organism: Paenibacillus sp. 19GGS1-52 (assembly GCF_022369515.1). Lineage (NCBI taxonomy): Bacteria > Bacillati > Bacillota > Bacilli > Caryophanales > Paenibacillaceae > Paenibacillus > Paenibacillus sp. 19GGS1-52. The sequence continues at coordinate 5,359,451 of NZ_CP059724.1, read as the reverse complement.
CTAACGAGCAGTTTCAAATTGTTGGGGAAGCGGGGAACGGGCAGGAGGCCATAGATCTTATCGATGAAGTAAGCCCTGATGTAATCTTAATGGACTTAAATATGCCGGTTATGAGCGGACTAGAAGCCATGAAGATTTTGAAAAGCAAAAACTGCCCCATCCCAGTCATCATTTTGACGACCTACAACGAAGACGATTTAATGATTGAAGGGCTGTCTCTAGGAGCTAAGGGCTACTTGTTGAAGGATACCAACCGGGAGGATTTGTTCCGGAACATCGAATCGGCAGTGAGAGGAGAGACTCTGCTTCAGGCGGATATGCTGGAGAAGGTGTTTGCCGCCCGAGAGCAGCAGAAGGCACCTACTGCTACAAGAGCAGAAGTATCCCTCTTGACCGAAAAGGAACTTTTTATCCTGCAGTCCGTTGCACGAGGTTTCCGAAGTAAAGAAATCGCCTTTGATATGGGAATCTCCGAACGTACGGTAAAAGCTCATTTAACGAATATTTACAACAAACTAGGAGTTGACTCGAGATCGCAGGCAGTGGCTGTTGCCTTAGAACGAGGCATTTTACATATGTAACCTTAAACATGCGGAAGAAACTTTTCGCATGTTTTTTTGTTGTTGAGTACTTACATAAGCACGTATTTTCTAGTCGGTTTATTCGCCCGAAGGGGCAGTAACTGTCCGCCCCTTTGGACGATGTCGGAAGGTCTTCCAGTCTATAAGATGAGGCTATACAGAAAACATAAGCAAAGAGGAGAGATACTGATATGGCTAAATTATTATACCGACTGGGGTTCTGGTCAGCGAAGAACCGGTTGAAGGTCCTTCTAGGAAGCATTACTCTTGTGGTCCTAGCGGCTATTGTGGCGCTGTCGATGGGAATCCATTTTGGTGAGGAGACCAATATTCCTGGGCTTGCCTCGCAAAAAACACTGGAGATTATGGAAAAAGAATTTCCCAATCCGCAGGGTGACTTAGGTACAACCCAATTGGTGCTGAAGGCTCCGGACAATGAAACGTTATCTTCGGAAGCCGCAAAAGTACTCATTGCCGCGCAGCTCAAAGAAGTGGCAGCAGATCAGGAGGTTGCGTCGGTTGTAAGTCCGTACGATAACCATTCATTGAATGCGGATAGTACTATTGGTTACGCCACGATCACTTATAAAGTGCCGGGCGCAGATGTTACTGAGGAATCAAAGGCTGCGGTTATTCGTATTGCGGAAACTCTACGGGATGTAGGCTGGCAGGCGGATTTGATCGGTGACGGCTTTGTGAAGATGGCAACCAGCAGTCCGACTGAAGGGCTTGGGGTATTGCTGGCTCTAGTGATCCTAGCGGTTGCACTTGGTTCTATCCTTACCGGTGTCCTGCCAATTCTTACGGCGGCTTTAGGTCTTGGATTTGGGATTATGTTGATTATCATCGGAACGAGTCTATTAGACATTCCTTCGTTTGCCTTATCACTCGCCGGTATGCTTGGTCTGGCCGTAGGCATTGATTATGCACTATTCATTATTTCCAGATACCGTCAACTGCTTGCCGAAAGACATGAAAGACGGGAAGCGATTGCCATTGCCAATGGAACGGCTGGAAGTGCGGTTGTGTTTGCGGGAGTAACGGTTATCATCGCGCTTATCGGATTTTCTTTCGTGGGAGTACCTTTTCTTACCGCTATGGGTATGGCCGGTGCGCTCTGTGTATTCACTGCTATATTGATGACTATCTTCGTGGTTCCGGCTATTCTGGAATTGCTGGGAGACAAGATTAAAGCGCCGGTCAAGCGCTCCAAGAGAATAGGGAGCAAGCAGAATGACGCAAGCCGTGGCAATCTGTGGGGGAGATTTGTCACCGGGCAACCCTTAGTGGCAGTAGTACTGGGTGTAGCGCTGCTAGCAACGATAGCACTGCCATTCTTTCACATGGAGACAGGCCTTGGGAATGACGGGCAGAAATCGCCAGATAAAACCGAACGCCGGGCCTACGACCTCCTGTCCGAAGCTTATGGTGAGGGGTACCACGGACCGTTAGTGATTCTGGCCGAAACAGATGGTGGAGAAGAGGCTGCGGCCAATCTCAATAAAGTGATGGAAGAAGTGAAGACCTATCCTAACGTCGTTATGGTAAACCCGGCAGTCACCGGCCCTTCCGGAAAAGTATCGCTGATTACCGTCATGCCGGGAACGGGACCTAATGACTCAGCAACAGTAGACCTTGTTAATTTAATTCGTGATAAGGCGCCAGCAATAGAGAGTCAGGATCATGTTAAGGTGGGTGTAACCGGCATGACTGCCGTCAATATCGACATTACCCAGAAATTGAACCAGGCTTTGCCAAAATTTTGCCTAATCATTGTAGGATTAGCCTTTGTACTTCTTATGCTGGTGTTCCGCTCGATTCTGGTTCCGATCAAGGCCGTGCTCGGATTCATCCTGTCGCTCGGTGCGACCTTAGGATTTGTCACCTATGTTGTTCAGGATGGCCATTTCCAGAAGCTGTTTGGATTCTATACGGAGGCACCGGTGTTTAATTTTCTGCCAATCATTGTAGTTGGGGTTCTGTTCGGCCTAGCGATGGACTATGAAGTCTTCTTGGTTAGCCGGATGCGTGAAGAATTCAAGAAGAGCGGGGATGCCAAGAAGTCCGTTCTTGCCGGTATGCACCACAGTGGCGGAGTCGTAACGGCAGCAGGACTGATCATGGTCGCCGTCTTTACCGGATTTATACTGGCAGAGGAGCCAATGGTCAAGGTCATGGGCCTAGCGCTCGCCTTTGGGGTTCTCTTTGATGCCTTTGTAGTACGTTTGCTTATTGTTCCTGGTCTTATGACCTTACTTGGCAAGTCGGTCTGGTATTTTCCGAAGTGGCTGGACCGTCTGCTGCCGAACCTGGATGTAGAGGGTGAGGAAGTGATGAAGGAGGTCGAGAAGAAACAAATGAAAATCGCGGAGGCATCTATAAGCTTGGGAAATATAATTTCTTGAACAATATTCCAGAAAAAGTATATACTCGTATAAATGGTACTGATGCTTGAGCTTCTGCAATAGTAGAACCCTGGTTGAAATGAGATGATTAAATGTTGTGGAACTTAATTTTTTTCATAATCAACTTTGTACTAGCTTATCTCCTCTACGATGAATCGAGTATTGTTAAACCTTTATTGGCAACTGTTACTTTAACGATATTGCTTAATGTTGCAGATTTAATTAAGAGCAGAATCAAGAAAAGGTGAAATCAATCGCACTGTCCTTAACTGTACCAGCTGGATTATAATAGGTACATATGAGATTAGGGGATGAATACAAGGTGAGACGGAAAATATTTCTGGCTGCTGGATTGGCTGTTATCGTATTAGTAGGGATTTACATGTTTGTGGGAAGCTCCGAAAAAAAAGAATCTACTGAAATCGATACGCAAAGTATCAAGCAAGTGGTCCATGATTTCAGCGTGAGAAACACAGTAGCTAAATCAGCTTCAATTACATCCAAGCAATTAATCGTGACAGACGATGACCCAACCAAATCAGTTACCTACGACCTGCCCAAAGATGAGTTTTTTCTTTCTATCGCGCCATACGTTGAGAAGACGCATCCTTGTGCAACCCATAGCTTAACTGGTTGTCAAGGAGAAATGGTTGATGAAGAGTTTAGCGTTTCTATCGTTGATCTGGATGGTAATTCAATATTGGACAAAACATTAATGAAATCCCAGCCTAATGGATTTATTGATTTGTGGCTGCCACGCGACAAATCCTATCGCATAACGGTCGAGCATGATGGTAAAATGGCAGAGTCCACAATTTCCACATTTGAGAGCGATGACACTTGCATCACAACAATGCAGTTACATTAATTGAGAACAAGGTGTGTTGAGTAGCCTGTCAATAGACAGGCTACTTTTCATATTGAGATTACCGTGATAAAATCATGTAGTCCTGAGAACTTAAGAAGAAGGTGTTATTTCCTTGAAGAAACTACAAAAGCAACTACCGCTTCTTTGGTTGTTGTCTATTCCGTTAATAGGTATTTTGTACACTTTGCAGAACCATGTAAGACCTGTAGTGCATGTGCTGTCGACGCAGTTTGATCGTGCTACCCCGTTCATACCATTTTTTTCTGTTTTTTATTTTATTTGGTATCCATTTTTGCTTATCACACTCTATTTGATTCTCCAACAGAAAAAGTCCGCATATTATCAGACACTCGTTGCTGTTTGTTTCGGTATACTGGTGGCTAATTTTACATTTCTTATTTATCCGACATTTGTTCCTCGACCTCAATTAGGGCCCGGATGGAACTTTTTTGTGCCAATAACCTACAGGTTGGATGAACCGTATAATGGGTTTCCAAGCATCCATGTGCTCACTTGCTATCTAATGCTGCGAGGAGCGGGAATTTTGCCTAAATGGTCCCGTCTGGCTGTTGCTGTCATGGCTTGGCTAATCATCTTGTCAACGCTGTTCATTAAACAGCATGTCATCGCAGACATGGCGGCAGGTATAGCTCTAGGGGAAATCGTCTTCCAAATAACCGGGCGGCTTATCAAAGAACGACAACAGCCATTATCCCATGAATCTGCGGTTGAGTCATAAATATAGCGAATTATTCGTATAAAATACAATACGGCCATGCCACTCAGGATTGGCTGTTTCTCAAGGCTCCATAAATGTTATAATAAACCAAATTACAGGCAGATGAAATTGCAGTTCATAACCATTTTTTAATCTTAACATCTCAACTTTCGCAGAGTCAAAATTGAGTTGACCCCAAGCTGGGGTTAAGGTGGAGTCGGTTTAAGTAAGGATCTTGCCAACATAGAAAAACACCACTTCGTTTGGTAAAGTGAGATTGTCGAGATCCACTAAACCACAGAAGAGGTGTCCCTTCTATGATAAATCAAAAGTCGTCCCTAGATCAACTCCCACCTGAAATGAGACCTGCTTTTCAAGAGCTCGGTGTGCTGAAGCATCTGAGGAATGCCGGGTTCAAAAAGACGTTTGGCTATACCTGTTCCCATCTGTTCATGCTCGTTTTTGTCTTGCTCTTTCATCAGAAGAATTGGTTTCGTCTGCTCGAAAGTGCCAAGGGTGAAGCCTTTCCTGGCAAAGATGCCGTCTATCGCTTTCTCAATCACAGCGGATTCGCTTGGCGGCGTTTCTTGTCTTCTCTAAGTAGTGACACTGTGCAGCGAGTCGAAACCTTGACCTCCGTCACGCGGACCTCCGTATTCATTGTGGATGATTCCATGTTTGAGCGGAATCGGAGCAAAGCTGTGGAATTGTTGGCTCGCTTTAAGGATCACGCGACGGGGGCTTACTATAAAGGCTTTCGCATGCTCACCTTGGGCTGGTCAGACGGTCATACGTTTCTCCCTTTGGACTTCGCCTTGCTGAGTTCCGTGAAGGCTGGACTCACCGGCATACATCCGGGAATCGACAAGCGATCCTCTGGATACAAACGCCGGAAAGAAGCTCTGCTTTCTGCTCCGCATCTGGTTTCTGAACTGCTGGATCGAGCCATTACTTCCGGGGTTTCTGCGGCTTACGTACTTATGGATAGCTGGTTCACGCATGCCCCCCTGATTCAGCGGATTATAGATCGCAAACTGCATGTGATTGGCATGGTGAAAAACGACAACAAGCGATATCTCGTTCACGGTCAACGGGTGGATCTTAAAGGTCTTTACCGAGCTGCTTTGCGCGTCGAAGGAAAGCACCGGAACCTCTTGCGTCAGATTCACACCGAACTTGTTCCTGGCATTCCAGTAGTCGTGGTCTTTGTTCGCCATCGCTCCAAGAAAAACGAGTGGCTCGCGATTCTATCGACGGATCTAACGCTGACGGCACCGGAAGTCATTCAAATCTACGCTCTTCGCTGGGACATCGAAGTCTTTTTCAAATGCGCTAAATCCTTGCTGCGCCTGCAAAAAGAGTTTCAAGGCCGCTCCTATGATTTGCTCATTAGCCATACAACGATTGTCTTTTCCCGCTATATTCTGCTGGCTTGGCAGCATCGACAAAGCACGGATCAGCGGACGCTCGGTGGACTCTTTTATTTGCTTTGCGATGAAGTCGGTACCTTGGACTGGGCCGTAGCATTACAACAATTGGTGGAATTGATGAACGAAATCGCCAATCAAGTCGGTAAGAAACTATCCGCTATGATTAAAAGTCAACTCCAGCACTGGATCTCTGCTTTGCCCAGCTACATCAAGGCTTATCTGCCGATTTCATGCTGCGAAAGTTGAGTTAACATGATACAATGATTATGAGCGCATACTTAACATCTTAAAGTACATATATGGTATAAACATGGTTCTCTTTATTGATGAATATACTAAAGATGTAATTACATATATCTTATTTTATCAATGAATTTGTGGTCTATTATAGGAGGATAAATGAATGAAGATTTTAATAACAACTGATACCTATTCCCCTATAATAAATGGAGTTGTTACTTCTATAAAAAATCTTTATAAAGAATTGAAAGCTAATGGACATGAGGTTAAGATTTTGACCTTATCACATACAGGCGTTGAGATGGTAGATGGAGATGTATATTACCTAAAGTCTATTCGTATTGGCGTTTATCCCGATGCTCGAGTTAAGGTTCCCCTATATAATAAGCTTATAAAGGAAGTCATTAAGTGGGGCCCGGATGTTATTCATTCACAAACCGAATTTTCAATGATGATCGTGTCTAAACATATTTCAAATAAATTGAAAATTCCACATATGCATACCTACCACACCTTGTACGAAAATTATTTGGATTATTTATTAGGCGGAATTATCAATAAGAATTTATCGGCAAAAATAACCAAGAGAATCCTAAATAATCTAAATATTGTTATAGCTGCAACGAATAAAACCAAAGACACACTGTTAAGTTATGGAATAGACCGACCGATTTATGTTATACCCACAGGGATAGAATTAAATAAATTCCAACGAAATTTATCAGCGGAAGATAAACAAAAAATAATGTCGGATTTGAAAATTAGTCAGGATGACAGAATAATCGGTTATGTTGGAAGAATAGCTGAAGAGAAAAACATAAGTGAAATTCTAATGCTTTTACCAGATGTTATTAAGAAAAACAAAAAAGTGAAGCTTCTCATCGTAGGCGGCGGGCCGTATTTGGATCACTTAAAAGATCTTGTGAAGACCCAGAACTTAGAGGAAAATGTTATTTTTACGGGTATGATTAGTGCAGATGAAGTGTATAAATATTATAAAATTTCGGAAATATTTGTTAATGCATCGACCAGCGAAACGCAGGGATTAACTTTTATAGAGGCATTAAGCAGTGGTTGCCCAGTAGTGTGTAAATATGATGCTTGCATTGATGGAGTAATTGTACAGGGGAGTAATGGATATTCATATAAGGAGCAGGACAAATTCACTTCTTATATTAATGAAATACTGGAAGACTCTTCTCTAAGACAAAAAATGAGCGTGCAAGCTGTTATTAAGGCTAATGAATATTCCAGTAGCATTTTTGCGAATAAAGTATTGGATAAATATTCGAGTATGACTTACGCCAATAAAGAAGCCAATATTCCCTTGGTAGATTACATGAATCCTAAAATCCAGAAGAGATAATTCTGGTTTAAGCTATTGCCGGGAAATAAAGGCTATGGCTTTTTTTACAATATAAGAATTTATATGCTTCACGCAATAACTTATCCTTATATTTCTCGAAGAAACGGTACCGTCCATATTAAGGACGGCGAAGCCGTTTCATCTTACGGTCTTTTCTTTGCATTTGGCAGTACCAGCGTAAATATACTGCCTATAGCTATAGTTGAGTAATAAGTTAATACTCGCCATACAAATATGGCTGTCAAAATGGTGCTTGCATCAAAAAACATATTGTATATTAAATAAAACCCGCCCTCCGCACCTCCTGCAGCACCTGGAAGGGGGATAATTGCCATGAAGTTTGTTAAAAATATTTGGGCACTAATCAAGGTCCATAGATCAGCGGTATTAAACCCAAAGCTTCGATAAATACAATATGGGATACTGAAAAAAGCCAAATATTGTAGAAAAGTGAAGAGGGAAGCATAGATGCACATTTTGATATGCTTAGCGATTAAGAAAGCATTTTGATGAAAATTTTCCAGTTCAATCTCAATTTTTTTGTAAGTGGACTCCGTATTCTTAACTAGCCTAGTCTTTTTTAATACTTTAAAAATAAGGGTTAATACACTTTTAGTCAGCTTGCTATTCAGGGAGAACATTACGGAAAATACCATAATGATAACATGAATAGAAAGACCTAAAATACAAAGATAGGGGAAATAATCGACCCTAGAGTTAAAATAATTAAATTTAAACAGAAAGGCTAAAATTAAAATAAGGATATTTATAAATTGATGAATCATAAATTTAATCATTAAAATAGAACCGGCTATCCCGGCCGGAATTTCATTCTCCGTCATTGCATAGAGTTGGGCGGGATTACTGCCGGCTGAAAAGGGTGAAATTGCTCCAAAAAACAAACCGGTCATTTGAAATTTAATGGAACGAACAAGTAGATTTTTTATGTTATATAACTTTTTAGTTATTACATATAAGGTAAGCATTTCAAAGAACCAAAACAGGAGCATACATATAACGGACAACAAGATCCAAGAGGTATCTAATGTTCGGAGTTCTTGTATCAGCGAATGTAAGCCTTTAGTGAAAAAGAAAAATGACAAAAAGATACATGCAGTAACGATTACTATGATTGAACTGAATATTTTTTTTTTCATTTGCGTAACTCCTAAATTCTTTTCTGTTGGTATATATCGTCATAGAACTGCTTCCATAATTCTAATACATGCTGTTTGGAATAATATTCGTGACATTGCCAGGAGTTATTGGACCAGAGATCATAGTCTTCCCCTTTATGCTGCATAGAATTTATGATGTGGACGAAATCCGCGACGTTCTCACCTTTTAAATAGTAATCAAATAAAATATTATGATATAAATCCAAGTCTCTTAAGAGTACTGGGATCTTTAAGGCTATAGCTTCAAGTATGGACATTGGAAACAGTTCATTAAAGGAAGGCAAAAACATTAAATCACACACATTATAGATATCATTCATTTCTTCTCTCGTAATAATCCCAATAAATTTAACGTTCTCAGGTGGATTTTCAATAATTAGTTTCAGTTCTTTATATCCTTCCGTTATGGAACCGAAAGAAAAACCACCTGCCCATATAAACTGAATTTGTGGAAGACTTTTGGCAACCTCGACAAAATCCAATATTCCTTTTCTGGTTTGAACTTGCCCGACGCCTAGGACCACAAACTTGTCTAGTGGAATAGCATATTTTTGTTTGATGGGAATGATTTGTGCCTCAGGATATTTATAAAAACGATCTTCAGAAACATAATTGGGGATGTACGTTACTTTTTGCTCATCGATGTTATATTTTTGTAGTACCTCAATAAAATAGGGATTAACCACAACAATATGATCTACAGATTTATAGAACCAAATCATATATGTATAAAATATTTTCTTGGCAAAAGTAGGCAGCTTTAAACTTTCTTCTATAGTTTCAGGCACAAAATGAACATAAGCTACGGTTGTACCAGATCGTTTGAAGAATGGGATGCTCAGAAAAAATTTGAGATCTATAGTATGGTAGTGATTAATATCGCCTGATTTAAAACGATTTTTAGTCACTTTATAATTTTCCTGAAGTTCGGTTTCAACCAAATTTACTTGTTCGATGTATGCGGACAAAACCCCTTGAGCTTTTACCTTGTGTGCTGAAGATAGCATATTAATAGTTGGCATGCTTGCCCTCCGTCTGATCCATTTTTTCCTACATGTGTTATTTTCATACCTTTATATAATAAAGCATTCGGAGTGTTAGCCCCTGGAAACATGTTACACTATAAATAACATTTACTGCAAACAATGCTAACCTGTATACTAGCTCCAAAATCACGTTGAGTTTCCTGAGAAGGAGGCTCTTTTTTGTTGTGATCTTAACATTTGCATGAATGTCAAATTAGAAGTGACGGCAGTCACATGAGCAATACTGTGAATCCATCTATACTTTGCCCATAAGAATTAGGGGTTGTAGGAGGGATTGTGTCATGACCGGAGCGGAATTACTGGTAGAGCTATTGCTGAAACAAGAGGTGGATACGATATTCGGATATCCAGGGGGAGCCGTGCTGCCGGTATATGATGCTTTGTTCGATTGCAAGAGCATCCGACATATCCTGGTACGGCACGAACAGGCTGCTGTGCATGCAGCAGATGGATATGCAAGGGCAACGGGCAGGGTCGGAGTATCGCTCGTAACCAGCGGCCCTGGAGCAACTAATGCCATAACGGGCATCGCTACGGCATTTATGGATTCTGTGCCCTTGATCATTCTTACTGGACAGGTTCCAACCGGAATGATCGGCTTGGACAGCTTCCAGGAGGTAGATATATATGGGATGACCATGTCGATCACCAAACATAATTATTTGGTCATGAAAAAGGCGGATCTGCCGCGTATTCTCAATGAAGCCTTTCATTTAGCGACGACCGGACGACCGGGTCCAGTGCTGATCGATCTGCCTAAAGATGTCATGATGGACAACACTCCAATGTTACCAGAGCCTACTGATGCTAGAGCGTCTGTCTCGATACGCGGATATAAAGCGGAATGGGAGTTCAGTGCGGCGAAGCTGGACCTAATGGCCGAGAAAATCCGCAATGCCAGGCGTCCGCTGTTCTTGATTGGTGGAGGGTGTATAGCAGGAGCAACACCAGCCTTGCTGCATGAACTTGCTGTCTCTTTCGATCTGCCGGTGGCCTCTACACTAATGGGCATTGGCGCATTTCCATCACGACATCCGCTGCAGTTAGGTATGGTAGGGATGCATGGAACGGTGGCGGCGAACCGCGCTGTGCAAGCGGCCGATGTTCTAATCTGCCTTGGCGTAAGATTCAGTGATCGGGTGACGGGGAAACGCGGGGTATACTCACCACACTCCTATAAAATTCAGGTGGATATAGATGAAGCCGAATTTGATAAAAATATCGAGGTTGATCTTACGCTCAATAGTCCGATCGCCGCTGTGCTACAGGGAATGCTTGCCCGCTTATCGGAGGGGAGCCATCCCGAATGGCAAGAGCAGATTAGTGGCTGGAGTAGACGCCCCGTCCAGCCCCAGCCTGTTAATCGCGACGGGAAACTCACACCACAGGAAGTCATACACTGCATTGATAAGGCAACGGTTGCTGATGCGATCATTTCTACAGATGTGGGCCAGCATCAGATCTGGACAGCCCACCACTACAACTTTAAAGAGCCGCGCTCCTTCCTAACTTCAGGCGGACTTGGCACCATGGGGTATGGTTTCCCGGCAGCAATCGGTGCGGCTGTAGCTTTTCCCGATAGACAGGTCGTATGCATTAGTGGGGATGGAAGCTTTCAGATGAATATGCAGGAGATCATGACTGCCGTTGATCTGCAGCTTAATGTGAAGGTAGTTATTCTAAAGAACGGGTATTTGGGAATGGTGCGGCAATGGCAGGAGCTTTTCTTGAACCGAAGATACTCGTCAGTGCGTATCAGCTCACCAGACTTTGCTGCTCTTGCCGCGTCATTCGGTGCCCAAGGCTATCGAGCAAGCACCATGGACGAGGCTATAGCAGTTATCGAGCGTGCCCTGAATACCGAGGGGCCGGCTATTATGGAATTCGATGTGATCGAGGAAACGAATGTCTATCCAATCGTTCCCCCCGGCGCAAGCAATCTGGAATGTATTGAGGAGTAGTGAAAGGAGCGTAATTCTGCATGAAGATAGAACTAAACGCACTGACCATAGAGAGATTAAGAGAGAGTCTTGGCGGCCAAGCTGGATATTTCAAGCTGTTTGTGGACACTGAAGGCTGTGGCTGTAATGGTGTCATTGTAATCCTGATAGTAAGCAAACCGGACATTACAGATATTGAAGTACAAACTGAGCCTTTTTCATTTTTTGTCGACCGACAGCAAGCGGATTTATTTGATGAATCAATGCGACTTGTTGCTGATGAGAATTATCCTTCATACAAGTTAGTTAGCGATTCCACTTTATTCAGCAGTAATATCCGAACAAGAGATATTCGTTAAGTTATATCCATCGTTCTTATTTTCACTTGCTAGGCACAACCATGACTGGACAGTTTGCCCGGTAAAGGACACCTTGGCTTACACTGCCGAGCACACTGCCCACGAAAGCGCTATGCCCACGCGATCCCATAACGATGCAGCGGATCTGCTGATGTTCAGCTTCTTTAAAGATTTCGTCTTGGGCAAAGCCTATCAATAGCTTCGCTTCGAATTCGATACCGGATTCTTCTAGAAGACGGACGCCTGAAGCTATAGCTTCTTCATATAATGTTAGTTGGTAGTCCCTCATATCCGAATCGTTGAAAAAAACCTTGGTATGGGGAGTGGTGAATTTTGACTGGACATTTAATAATAAAATCTTTTCTTTATACTTCTGCGCCATATCGATGGCAACGTGCAGAGCTTCCCGCGCACTATCAGAATTATCAAACGGTACAATAATATGTTGTTTCATAACTGTCCCCCCTCGATTTATTCTCGCCGTATGGTTAGAGATGTCCTTCTATTATCTATTGTATCAGTAATCCTTCACGATATAAAGCGCTTTCATTATCTGTTTCTGTTTATAGTTCTTCCTGATTAATAATTGAAAAATTTGATTTCAATCCTCTTTCCAAAAGCCAGAGAGGAATACAATCAATTTGTAGATAACATTATTTCAGGAGGTTATGAAGATGGAAGCAGGATTTGAAATCGCGAAGGATATTTACTGGGTCGGCAAAATAGATAAGCGTGAGGTACCTTTTCACCGCCTTCTCTTAACTAAAGGCACTACGTACAACTCCTATTTGCTCAAGACTGGCAAGCCGACAGTTATTGATACCGTGGATATGGAATTTGGCAGAGAATATGCAGAGCGTATAGCTGAGTTAATAGATCCGTTGGACATTCAGTATATTGTGATTAATCATACAGAACCTGATCACTCCGGCGGTCTGGCTGCACTCGCCTCTAAAGCTACGAATGCTACTATTGTCTGCACGGAAATTGCTGTGCCAGAGATTCAACAGATGTACAAGCTGCAGCACCGTGATTTTCTGGTGGTGAAGGATGGCGATCAGCTTGATATCGGCGGGAAGACACTCCTGTTCAAGGAGACTCCGTATCTTCATACGGAAGAAACGATGATCACCTACTGCATGGAGGATAAAATATTATTTCCCTGTGATATCTTCAGCACACATGTGGCAGTGAATCAGCTGTTCGCGGATCAAGCCAGCTATGATATCACAGAGGATTACATCGGTTATTATCAGGCCATCATTCATCCTCACAGAAGATATGTACGGACATTGATGGATGCAGTTAAGGATCTGGAGATAGAGATGATTGCCCCTTCCCACGGATTTATTCTGCGCAATGATATTGCCAAGTATATCGACCTTTATGCTACGCTCAGTTCCGAGACGACCGAAGGTAAGAAAGTCGCGATTGTCTATGTAACGATTAAGAATAGTACCAAGAAAATGGCGCATATTCTGCGGGATTGTTTTCAGGAAAACAATATAGAGGTTGAGCTATGGGACGCCGATAAGGCTGAAGAGCAGGATATCCTGAACAGCATTGCAGCAGCCGATGCGGTATTCATTGGAAGTTCGACCAAATACGCTGACATGACCGGAAATTTGGAAAGCATTTTACGTAAGCTGGGGTCGCTGAATCTGGATGGAAAGCTGGCTGCAGCCTTTGGTTCCTATGGTTGGAGCGGGGAAGCGATTGAAGTCGTGCAGGACTATCTGAACGGAACTACGATGACAGTACAAAGCACTTCGCATGTAATCAAAACAACAGGAATGACTCATGTGGAGTTTCCTATTCGTGTTCGCTTCTCCCCTAAAGAGGAAGAACAAATTCGCAAGATCAAAAACGCTGCCGAATTCGTTTCTGATCTCCTGCTCAGTGCCATTTAACCAACATCAAGAGGAAGAGGAGAAGGATATCGATGACGGAGAAACATTATGTTATTGTCGGCAGCGGAGTTGCTGCTGTTCATGCCGCCAAAGCAATCAGGGATCATGACGGTGAAGCGGCCATCTCTATTTTTGGGGAGGAGAATACTCTTCCATATAATAGAATCAAACTATCCAAAGGATTGTTCACAGATTTGCACAGCGAGAAGATATTAATCAAGAAGGAAAAATGGTATCAGACAAACAACATTAAGATCCAACACGGAACAACCATTACTGCGATTGATCCCAAGGATAAAGTAGTTGTAACTACAGATGGACAGGATGTTGCCTACCATAGACTGCTCCTGTGCACAGGTGCAAGTAACCGGAAGCTGCCCATAGCCGGAGCCATGCTGCGCAATGTCCATAATATTAGGGATTTAAACGATGCAGACCAGCTCAAAGACAGCTTGGTGAATGGCGATCGCATCTGTGTAATCGGTGGTGGTGTGCAGGGCGTAGAGACTGCCTGGTCCTTTATCGAAGCTGGTTATGCGGTAACGATTGTGGAAGCAGCCCCCCGCCTAATGGGCCGACAGCTGGATGAGCAGGCTTCTAATATACTATTGCAAAAAATTCTCGAATTCGGAGCAAATGTCCGGCTGGGACTGGGTGTCAAATGTATTACAGGAAACGATTGTGTGCAGGGTGTGGAGCTGGAGGATGGTTCCATTCTGCCTTGTGAGCATGTCGTATACTCGATAGGGATTGTACCGAATACGGCCCTTGCAGGTCAAGCTGGTATTGGGGTGCAGGGTGGTATTCTTGTGAATGAGAATATGCAGACGAGTGATCCTTCTGTATATGCTGCAGGTGATGCCGCTGAATTTCAGGGTCGGGTGGAAGGATTGTGGGGCGGTGCAATGGAGCAAGGAAGAATTGCTGGAATCAATATGACCGGCAGCTCTATTGCCTATGAGCGTGCAGTTCCTGTCACTTTGTTCAATGCTTTTGAAATGTACCTGTTCTCTATCGGTCTAGTGGATGAACAGCAATGCGACACTAGTGTTGTCCCTACGGATAGTGAATCGTATACTCGAATATTTATAAAGGATGACTTAATTGCGGGAGTGATTTCATTTCAAGGTGTGGCTGCTTCCCTTCCCTATAAGACAGCGATTGAACAAGGGACCAAGTACGATACATTCAATAATAAGGAGAGCTAACTATGACAAAATATATATGCCAGCCCTGCGGATATATCTACGATCCAGCATTGGGGGACCCTGACGAAGACGTTATGCCAGGTACTACTTTTGAAGATCTGCCCGAGGACTGGGTCTGCCCAGTCTGCGGTGAGGACACCAGCCATTTTGCGCCTGTTGAAGATAAATAGTAAAGCCAGAAAACCAAGAAAGAGGTGATAAGGATGACAGTAAGTTCCTGCCAGCATTCCAAGGAACCGTGCACCCGCAAGGTTCCGATCTTTGCTTCGTTATCTGATGAGGACTTGGCCAAGGTTAGCGCGATGATCAAGCATAAGAAATTCAGCAAAGGACAAGCATTGATATTGGAGGAGCAGCCTTCAGATACGTTATATATCATTCAGCAAGGACAAGTTAAGCTGCTGAAAATTACACCACAAGGCAAGGATCAGATCCTGCATATCCTCTCGACAGGTGATTTTTTTGGCGAATTGAATATCTTTAATAGTGATGAATTAAGTAACTTCAGTGCCTATGCACTTAAAAATACAGATATCTGCATGCTGACCAAAGACGATATGGAGCGACTTATTCAGGAGAATCCGGACATTGCTTTGAAGCTGCTTAAGACGATTACGAAAAGACTGGCTCACACCGAGAATTTAGCACAAAGTCTGGCTACTAAGGACCCAGAAATCCGCATCGCTTATATGATTCTGGAGCTTGGGCATAAATACGGCAAACAGGGCAAGGAACAGGTTAAGGTAAAGCTTCCTTTGTCGCGTGAAGAAATGGCCAATTACGTCGGTGTAACTCGCGAAACCATCAGTCGGAAGTTTAGTAAATTTGAGCAGATGGGTGTAATTGAGATCAATGGCCAACGAGAAATTACGATCCGCGATATGCAGAAGCTGCACGAATATATCGATTGAATTTTGAAAGTGAGAGAGTGCCAAATCTAGTGATTCAAAACACATAACGGAACATGCAAAGACCTTATACTCAAGTAGTGATAATCATTATCAATGAGTGAAAGGAGATGTTATAGGTATGAGTATAACAACAACTGATGAGAAGCCAGCACATCTGTTTCCAGCTTCTCTTGGTAAAACCATATTACGACCTGGTGGAAAAGCTGCAACGGAAAGAATATTGGAGGCATGCCACATTACTTCAGATACGTTGCTGCTTGAGGTAGCCCCTAATATGGGAACAACCGCCATTCATATAGCCTTGATCCGGAGGCTGAAGAAAACCGTGCACGTCTGAATGCGCTTAGGAAATCGCTTTTTGTTCACGCACAGCCCATGACAGAGTCAGCCTGGAGCACCCTTTTTAATGAGGCCGGATTCAGCGAAATTGATGTTCATACGGGCAAAATGACACTGCTGTCCTTAAAGGGACTTATTATAGATGAAGGCTGGGAGGGTACTCTCAAGCTACTGGGTAACGCCAGCCAGTACGAGTATAGCAAGCAACGTTTATTAGAGCTTATCAGTACTTTTGAAGACAACAATGATTTTTACGGACATATTACTTTTGTTGCGACCAAATAATGAAATGGAGGTTTTTCTAATGGAAAAACAAGGGCTACAAGCAGTCAAAGACTATAATGAGGACAAATTCACGAAACGGATTGTGTTCAAAAATGGTGAGAGTGTTGTATTTGTACTCAACTTTATGCCAGGACAGAAACTGCCAACACATCAGCATCCAGGGACTGCCGTATTTATTCTTGTGCTTGATGGTGGCGGAACGGTCACGGTAAATGGAGAAGAAACGCTCCTGGTTAAGGATGATGTTATTTCTTGCGAGGGCAACGAGCAGTTCTCTTTTAAGAATACGGGAACTCTTCCTACAAGTCTCTATGTTGTACTAAGTAAAATCCCCGACGAAAGATATGCCCAGAATATATAAGTGGGCTGGTGCTGAGATAATGGACCATTTTACTTTTGCAGATATGAAGAAAATTAAGCGCGAGAATTTAGGGGATGTTGTCCCCCTGGAGCTATTTAGAACGATAAGGCTGATTGGTCTATATCAAGCGCTGCCGGCGAATGGAAAAGCTACGACAGTGACTATAGGCCGGAAAATCGGTGAAGAGCTAGGTGTTACAACAGTTACTGAATTATTCGAGTTATTCGAGAATTTGAAAATAGGCATTCCGACGATTCTTAGCGAAGATGAGAAAGGGATGACGGTCGCTGTACATGATTGCTTCTGCGAAGGGCTGCCGGTTATGGAAGGCAAAATGGTCTGTGATCTGGAGGGAGCTATTATGGAAGGAGCGCTTACCAAAATGCGGGGGAAACGTGTTTCCGTCAAGGAAGTAAAGTGTAATGTTCATGGTGATGATTATTGTGAGTACCAAGTAAGGTATTGAGTTCTATAAAAATATAGGTTTCCGGGAAAATGTCCGGGGCCTTTTTTGTTGTTTGCATGCACAGAGGGTCGCATTCGCGAAGTCTGAGGTTAAATCGAGGAGAGGAATAATTTTGTTTAGCCCTTTAATCTTGCAATTTTGTAGGAATCTGCTCCTAGTGGAGTCTTGAAAGGTTTGTCGAAAATAGGAAGTTAAGGTGATAGGAAATAAGACCTAGACGCTCTCATAATGAGGGGATAAACTATATTAATATTAAAACTGATTTCAAGCTGAAATTTTTGAAGGAGGATTCATATGACTAAAGTATTGATTGTGGATGATGCTGCTTTTATAAGATCACATCTTAAGCTGTTGCTGGAGAGTAATGGCTTCGAGGTAGTTGGGGAAGCTGAAAATGGAAAAGAGGCTCTGGGGAAAATTCAAGAACTGAGGCCGGATATCGTCACTCTTGACATAACTATGCCTGAAATGGACGGGATTGAATGTATGCTGGAGATCAATAAAATGGATTATTCCCCTGTTGTAATCATGATTTCTGCATTAGGACAGGAATTGGCTGTGCAGAAGGCAATAATGAATGGTGCCAAAGGATTTATTGTAAAGCCATACAAAAGTGAAGCTGTAATAAAGAATTTGAATAAGTTCAGAATATAACTTAATTGAATACTTGATTGTGACCCTACATAGCTATTGGATGTTCAAAATGCCTTGGATGAATCAGCTATCGTAGAATTTTCCGGTCCATTTTCAGTTGGGATGTACGAAAGGACAGAGATAGTTCTTCTCTAAACCTTTAAATGAAAAAGAATTCAAGAAATTTTAATTTAGAGAGACCATTCATGTATAATTCGCCTGTATATTTAAAATTTAATATGTTAAAATCAAGGGGATTTAGAACACATGTATTCATATGAGGAGCCAATATAATGAACATGTATTCTGACAACGATAGTCAAAATGTAGATGGAAAGTTGGAACGAACTCTTTTTGAACTTGATGATATTATTTATGCATTAGATGAATCCTCAATCGTAGCCAAAACGGATGCTAAAGGTGTAATTACCTATGTCAACGATAAATTCTGTGCCATTTCCAAATATACCAAAGAAGAGTTGATCGGTAAAACTCATCGAATTATTAACTCTGGGTATCATCCTGGGGAATTTTTCCAAGAGATGTGGCAAACTATTGCGCAAGGAAACATCTGGCAAGGGGAAGTTAAGAATAAGACTAAGAATGGCGAGTACTATTGGGTAGATACGACAATTATTCCTTCTCTGAGAAATGGCAAACCTTTTCAATATATTGCCATTCGCTCTGATATTACTGAACGCAAGCAAGTGGAGGGAGAATTAAAACAGACTCTAAAAGAGCTGTCTGATATCCAATATGCCTTGGATGAATCAACGATCGTAGCCAAAACAGATGGAAGAGGAGTCATTACTTATGTGAATGATCGATTCTGTGAGATTTCTAAATACTCACGAGAAGAATTGATTGGGCAGACTCATCGAGTCATTAATTCCGGGTATCATCCTAAGTCATTTTTCCGCGAGATGTGGCAGACCATTGCTCAAGGGAATATCTGGCGAGGGGATGTTAAGAATAAGGCGAAAGATGGCAACTACTATTGGGTGACAACAACGATTGTTCCCTTCGTAACAGAAGGAGAACCCATTCAATATATTGCCATTCGCACAGATATTACAGATCAGAAGCGGAATGAAGAATTGCATCGTGATCGTGAAGAATTACTGTCCACGACGCTGAATTGTATTGGTGACGGAATCATTACGACGGATCAATGGGGAAAAGTGACCTTTTTAAATCCGGTTGCCAAGGCTATTACAGGCTGGAGTTTCGAAGATGCGGAAGGCCTTGATATTTCTGATTTGTTCATGCTCATTAATGAATATACCAGAGAGCGAGTAGAAAATCCTATATATAATGCCCTTCGTCAAGGCAAGAGCGTGGGGATTGATATCAATACCCTTCTAATTAATAAAAATGGCGTAGAGATTCCAATAGATGATAGTGCTGCACCCATTACGGATAGTAATGACAAGGTGATCGGCGTTGTTCTTGTATTTCGTGACATGATTGAGCGTAAACGCTACGAAGAACAATTGAAATATAATGCTTTGCATGACATGTTAACAGGGTTGCCCAATCGCAGGCTTTTTAGAGAACGTCTATCGAATGCCATTATTCATGCTCAGCATAATCAAGAGAGTATTGCCGTCTTGTTTCTTGATTTGGACCGCTTTAAATTTGTGAATGATACCCTAGGACATGATGTTGGTGATACCCTACTGATCAATACAGCAGATAGGCTATTAAGAATTGTGGGTACAAGAGGCATGGTTTCAAGAATTGGTGGTGATGAATTTACGATCATCCTGGTGAAAATTACGAAAGAAGAAGTTGCTGAAATAGCCCAAAGGATTGTTAGTGTATTCTCACATTCTATTGTCAATAAGGTGGAGGAAATCACCCTCACGTTGAGTATCGGGATTAGCATGTATCCACTCGATGGCGAGGATTTAGGAATGCTAATTAAGAATGCTGATACAGCGATGTACTTTTCCAAAGAAAAGGGCAGAAATCTATACCAATTCTTCACCTCAGATATGAACGAGATCCTTAACCATAAACGCATTCTTGAGAACGCTCTAAGTTACGCCATTGAACGAAATGAACTAGAGCTTTATTTTCAACCCAAATATAATTTGACTACAGGCAGAATTACAGGAGTGGAGGCTTTGAGCCGCTGGAACCATTCAGAAAGAGGGATTATTTCCCCAGTCGAATTTATCCCCATCGCCGAAGAGACAGGTCTTATTGTGTCCATAGGAGAATGGGTTCTTCATGAAGCCTGCAAACAACTGAAACAATGGGAAAGACAATTTGAATTGTTGTTGCCTCTTTCCATTAATCTGTCCAAACGGCAGTTCTATGATAAGAACTTAATCTCAACGATTACACGTATTCTGGAAGAGACCGGTGTGAACCCTCATGATTTGGAGTTGGAAGTCACTGAAAGTATTATGGAAAGAGCGGATGACGGTCTCGTAATATTAAGTCAACTTAAGCAATTGGGTTTCATCATTTCAATGGATGATTTTGGGACGGGTTATTCCTCGCTAAGTTATCTTAAGAAACTTCCCATTGACACGATGAAGATTGACCGCTCATTTATTAATGAGACAGATACAAATCATATCGATTACAAAATACTGACAACTATTATTCGCTTAGCCCAAAGTATGGAGATGAATATTATTGCCGAAGGCATTGAGTCCGAAATACAGCAGGCAGCGCTGCTAGAGTTAGGGTGTACGGAAGGGCAGGGATTTCTTTTCTCCAAGCCTTTGAATATAGAGGATTTCAATAAATTTTATAATGAGGTGAACATTGGCCGAAGCTAATACATTAAAGCTTTAGCCAATAAGAATCTCTAATTATGACCTGATTTTTATTTCAATTGTGCAGGTGTACTTGGCAGCGCTAATCTTTTATGATTAATGAAACCGCTATCAAATAGACCGAAGGAGCGATTGTAGATGAAGTCAACTGCTACATATCCATTTCAACAAATTGATGTACCCCTTAATGAACGAGTACAGGATTTGCTCTCCAGATTAACTCTTGCTGAAAAAGTAAGCCTGATGCCTCAGTATCAAGCTGCCATAGAACGGTTGGGTGTTGGTGGCTACAAGCATGGCACAGAAGCAGCGCATGGGATTTCCTGGCTAGGTAAAGCTACTTCTTTTCCGCAGCCAAGCGGACTAGCTTGCACCTGGAATCCAGAGCTGCTGAAAGAAATCGGGGCGGCCATCGGAGATGAGGCCAGAGCCTTTTATAAGAAGAACCCAACGGTAAACGGCCTGACGTTATGGGCGCCAACGGTCGATATGGAACGTGATCCACGCTGGGGCAGAACAGAAGAAGCTTATGGTGAAGACCCGGAGCTGACCGGCCGCTTGAGTACCTCATTGGTGCAAGGCATACAAGGTGATCACCCTGTGTATTTGAAAGCGGTAGCAACGCTTAAGCATTTTCTGGGCAATAACAATGAGATTGATCGCGGAGTTGGCTCATCCAGCATTGATCCACGCAATATGAGAGAGTATTATCTGGAAGCCTTTAAGCCTGCATTTCTTGAGGGTGGCGCTCAATCTATGATGACCGCTTATAACTCGGTGAACGGGGTACCCGTTATTCTCCATCCGGCGGTAATGGATATTGTCAAAGGCGAATGGGAAATGGATGGATTTATCGTCAGTGATGCAGGAGATCTGTTCGGGATTGTTAAGGATCACAAGTATTACGAGTCGTTTGCCCAATCGATGGCGGAATCCATTAAGAACGGGATCGACAGTGTGACCGAGGAGACGGACGAGACCATCAAAGTGATCCACGAAGCATTGGACCAAGGGCTGCTGAATGAAGCGGATTTGGATCGTGCGCTAGCGAATACCTTCAGAGTCCGCTTCCGTCTAGGTGAATTTGATCCTGAGGAATTGAATCCTTATGCCGGAATTGATGATTCTGTTGTACTCAGTAAAGAGCATACCAAGCTCTCGCTTGCGGCGGCGAAAGAGTCTATCGTTATGCTGAAAAATGAAAATGAGACCTTGCCACTTAGCAAAAGTAAACTGTCTAAGGTAGCGGTTATCGGACCCTTGGGCGATGAAGCTTTCAGAGATTGGTATTCTGGAACATTGGCTTACGGAGTGACCCCCTTGCAGGGTGTGATCAAGAAGCTGCCTGGCAAGCAGGTTGCTTTTGCGAGTGGGGCAGACCAAATTATTCTGACTTCGGCAGCAGACGGCAAAGTATTAGGGATTACCGGTGAGGATGGAAGGTTGGCCGTGCTAAGTGATACGCTGGAGCATGGAGAATTGTTGCGCCATACGGCTTGGGGGTGGGCTAGTCATACGTTACAGTCCACCAGTCGGGGACAATATGTAACACTGAGTGAAGCGGAGACGCTTACGGTATCGGCGGATGAAATTTATGGCTGGTATGTGAAGGAAACCTTTAATCTGGTGTCGGACGCGGAGGGTGCTGTAACTCTGCGGACTTGGAATGACAAATTAATCTCCATCAATCCAGACAATGGCACACTTCAGGTTGCTGATCCGGATGCTGCTGTGGGTGCTCATTCTTTTAACAAGAACATTGTTGTTGATGGTCTGCAAGCTGCAGTTGAAGCGGCGAAGGCTGCTGAAGTGGCCGTGGTATTCGTGGGTAACCATCCTTTGATAAATGGCAAAGAGGAGATCGACAGACCGGATATTGTACTGCCGGAGGAGCAGGAGAACTTGGTCAAAGCCGTTTATACAGCTAACCCTAATACGGTTGTAGTTATCGTCGGCAGTTATCCAATCTCCTCCTCGTGGATCGACGAGCATATTCCGGCGGTATTATATACCTCGCATAGCGGACAAGAGCTGGGCAATGCAGTGGCCGATGTGTTGTTCGGAGACTACAGCCCATCCGGTAAACTGAATATGACCTGGTACCGTTCTGTGGAGCAGCTGCCAGATCTTTTGGATTACGATATTATCAAGGGTAAAAGAACCTATATGTACTTTGACGGCGAGCCGCTGTATCCCTTCGGCCACGGGCTGAGTTACGCACAGCTGTCATACAGCAGCCTGCACTTAAGTTCTAAGGAACTGGAGCAGGATGGAACCCTGAATATTTCCGTTCAGGTTGAGAATACCGGAGCCGTCGATGGTGACGAGGTTGTTCAGTTGTATGTTCAAGCCTTAGCCTCCCGGGTCAAACGTCCGATCAAGCAGCTGAAGGGCTTTGAGAAAGTCCATATTGCTGCGGGTCAGTCACAGACGATTGAATTCGCATTGCCGGTGGCTGAGCTAGCATTCTGGGATGTCACCCGTGAGCAATATTGTGTCGAGAATGGAGAATATGCCATCTTGGTGGGCCGTTCCTCGGCGGATATTCAGCTTACCGAGAAGGTAAGCGTTCATGGTGAGACCATTCCTGCCCGCAATCTGTATGTCAGTACTCCAGCGGAGAACTACGATGATTATGAAGGCGTATATCTAGATGAGTGCAAGGCAGGCGGAGCTTCCATCCATCCGGTTAAGGAAGGCGCTTGGATTGCGTTCAATGATGTGCTTTTGGATAAAGGTGCAGTAGGATTTGAGGCATTGGTATCCTCGGTTAAGGGCGGCAGCATCGAGATCAGAACGGAGAGTCCTGCAGGGGAATTGGCGGGAACAGTGAGCGTACCCTCGGGTGGAGTGCAGAAGTGGGCAAGCGTGGTGGCTGAAGCTACTATTAATGCCGCGACCACCAATGTCTATCTGGTCTTTACAGGCGAAGTTCTGCTTAGTCGCTTTCAGTTTAAGAATTAAGATGGGGAGTTAAGAGAAACTTCTTCATTTCAAAAGTTAGTGAAACTAGCAAGTCTCCGGTCAGTGGGGGCTTGCTAGTTTTTTTGTCTGACCTCTACAAAGGTTTTTTCAACAAAAGGAGTCGGTTTTATAAATGTCGCTAGCTGCCCTTCTTAACTATGATTAACAATAAGGCACACTGTGTCTTTAGTTCATTTTGGCGGAGGAGAGTAGTGAAATGACAATCAGGGCAGAGTCGCTTCCTGTATGGGAAGATTTAAGTATACTGGGAATCAACCGCGAGTTGCCGCGGGCCGATATGATTCCGTTTGAGAATATAGAAAGCGCTATCATCGGCAAAAGAGAGCAATCGCCCTTCTATCAATTGTTGAACGGAGAGTGGAGCTTCTATTATGCGCCAGCACCTGGCAGTGTGCCGCAGGGCTTCCAGCAGCCGGATTTCGCTGCTGCACAATGGGACCGGATAGCGGTCCCCGCCAACTGGCAGCTGCACGGATATGGACAGCCGCATTATAGCAGCTGCCCGTATCCTTTTCCCGTAGATCCGCCGCATATCCCTCATCTGAATCCAACTGGCTGCTACTGGACAGAGTTTCAGAGGAATGAGAAATGGGTGGGCAAGGATATTACTCTGGTATTTGAAGGTGTAGATTCTGCGTTTCAGGTATGGGTGAACGGACAGCTTGTGGGCTACAGCGAGGGAAGTCACTATCCCTCTGAATTCAGAGTGACGGATCTGCTGCAGCCGGGAACGAATCTATTAGCCGTTGAGGTCTATCAATGGTGCTCGGGCAGTTATCTGGAGAGTCAGGACAAGTGGCGGCTCAGTGGGATTTTTCGTGATGTCTATCTAATGGCTCGTCCGATGGTTGGTATAAGAGATGCTGCAGTGAAGACGGTGCTGCTGGAGAACTACACCGTAGGGGTATTGGAGACCACTATAAGTGTGGCGAACAGGGGCAGACAACTGGAGAAGTCATATTATCTTCGGGCTGACTTATTGGACGAGGCTGGCGAGATTGTTTTTGCGGAGGAGGATGAACAAGCCTTGCAGCCAGAACCGCAGCGGGAGATCAACATTGTAATCCAATGGACGGTCTACGCACCTAATCTATGGACAGCAGAAACTCCGTATTTGTACTCCTTATTGTTGACAATGTATGACAGTGAGAAGAAGGTGCAAGAGGTGTATAGGATCGCCGTAGGCTTTCGTGATCTTGTCATCGCCGAAGGCCGGATGCTGGTTAACGGTCAGCCGGTGATCATCAAAGGGGTGAACCGGAACGAATTCGATGCTAGGACTGGTTTCGTAATTGCGGTGGAGGACATGGAGCGGGATATTGTCTTGATGAAACAGCATAATATCAACACGGTCCGCCTCGCGCATTATCCAAACGACAGCCGCTGGCTGGATCTCTGTGACCGCTACGGCTTATATGTGATCGATGAGGCCGATCTGGAAACGCATGGCTTCGCGCTGACCGGTGAGAAGGTGAATCAGGAGATTCCCGGCTTTGCACGCGGGGCGGCTGAGAGCTTCCTGTCCAAGCATCCTGATTGGCGCGAAGCCTATATTGACCGCGCCCGACGGATGGTGGAGCGGGATAAGAACCATCCTAGCATAATCGTCTGGTCCCTCGGCAATGAATCCGGCTATGGGCCGAATCATGACGCCATGGCCGAGTGGGTGCGTTCGGCTGATCCGACCCGTCCAGTACATTATGAACGGGCTTATGATGCCGAAATCGTAGATCTCGTCAGCTCGATGTACCCCTCTGTAGAGATGCTGATCGCGGAAGGTCAGAAGCAAGACCCCCGCCCCTATTTGATGTGCGAGTTCGGCCACGCAATGGGTAACTCGACAGGCAATCTGCACGAATATTGGGAGGCGATTTATACCTATCCGCGGTTGCTGGGAGGACTGATCTGGGAGTGGAGAGATCTGGCCATTCTCAGATGGGAAGAAGGGCACAAGAAGGGAACCAAGGACGAGGAGAAGACGAAGCAAACGAAACAAACGAAGGGGAGGGAAGAGGAAGAAGGAGGGTATGCCTATGGTGGGGATTTCGGTGAGGAGCCGCATGGCGGGACCTTCTGTCTCGATGGTCTGTTGTTTCCCCACAGCACGCCGAAGGCAGCGCTACTGGAATATAAGAAAGTGATTGAGCCGCTCAAGATCAAGTGGATAGACAAGGCGAGAAGCATCCTGGAGATCCATAACCGCTATGATTTCCTTACTCTGGCCCATCTGCGCGGGGTATGGCAGTTGTTTAGGGACGGTATAATTGTAGACACGGGAGAGTTGCCCGTGCTTCACACTCTAGCCGGGGAGTTTGAGCAGGTCTTGATCCCGCTTAATGAGACTACGCTGAACGGAAAAGGTGAATTTTGGCTGCGTGTCACGTTCACTTTGCGCAGCGCTACACTCTGGGCGGAGGCTGGGCATGAAGTGGCCTGGGCGGATCTGCTGCTGGGGAACGCTGGAGCTTCCGAGCCTGTCCAAATGGTCGAACTCACAGAACTCACAGAACTCACAGAACTCACAGAACTCACCGAGCCCACTGAATCTCGCTTACAAGTGGAGGAATCCCGAACGGAGATTAGCGTGAGAGGGAGAGACTTTTGGGTGATTTTTAATAAAGAGTCAGGAAAGCTGGCAGAGTGGGAGCATAAGGGTGTTAGCCTGTTGGCTTCCGGTCCGATAGTGAATTTATGGCGCGCTCCCGTGGATAATGATGTTCATCTGGCCAAAGAGTGGGTAAAAGCAGGCTACGATCGTCTTTGTTCAGATGTAAGGGAAGTATCTGTTCAGGATTTGGGCGCTAAGGGCTGCCGTATCTCGGTCCATCAAATGATGGGTGCAAGGGGAGCAACGTTGGTGTGCCGTTCAACAATAATCTACACTCTGTCAGTTACCGGAACTATCCATATGCAAATTGATTTCGAACCACTGAAGGAGCTGCCGCCATTGCCGCGCTTTGGAGTGGAGCTGGCCATGCCGGATAATTTCACAACGATGTCTTGGTTCGGACGTGGGCCTCATGAGTGCTACTCCGACCGCAAGGAGAGCGGGAAGCTGGGCATTTACAGCGGTTTGGTACAGGAGCAATTTGTTCCCTACATCAAGCCGCAGGAAAATGGCAACAAAACGGATACCCGCTGGGCAGTGCTCAGTGATAGGCAGGGGAATGGGCTGATGTTTACAAGTGAGGTCCTATTTGATATAAGCGCTCATCATTATTCAACACAGGATATGTCCACGGCTACCCATGTGCATAAGCTGAAGCGGCTGGACCGCACGATTGTGAAGCTGGATGCTGCCCAGAGCGGGATCGGTAATCATAGCTGCGGTTATGCGCCAACGCTGGAATCTTATCTGCTGAAGGCAGTGAAGCGTTCGTTCGCAATTACGATGCAGCCGGTGTTGTAGATGAGTCAGCGATTTCCCGTACTGTGGAGAGATTCAAAAGTTGACCTTAGAGCCACATTATTGTGGCCTTCTTTCAAGAATAGGGTATACCATTGGATATAGAGGGAAAATCTCCCGCTAATCCTGCCCTTTAAGGCTTCCAGACCGTAATAGAGGGAAATGCTCCCTCTAATATGGATTATTAATTGCTATATAGCGATATTCCCAGAATTTATAGGGAGATATTCCCGCTAATTCCTGATTTCGAGCAATAATTGGCTAATTAGAGGGATATTTTCCCTTTATAATCAAACCCTCTGAGTTTAGTAAATGAGTATTTATGATACGGTGTGATTTACATTTCCATATTAACAGTTGAAAAGGCCACGAACCCCCTAAAGGGTTTCATGGCCTTTTTGTTGTGCACTGTATTCGATTCGTTATACGTACGTTATACGTTCTGTTCAGCTGCAATCACAGCCGCAGGGGCTGCACAGGACAGCCGCTCTGTGAAGACGGTATCCACCACCGTCTTTACGCTGGTGCGGCTGTTCTCACTAATGGAGTCTACGAGTAAGTCTACCGCGGTCCGGGCTAAGAGTTCTTTTTCCACATGAATGGTGGTTAGCTCGGGCGAGACAACGATCGATTCGCGTATGTTATCGAAGCCGATGACGGAGACATCTTCAGGGACATTCAGCCCAAGCTCCGCCAGCGTCTTCATCACACTGATGGCAATATAATCATTCTCGCAGAATAACGCTGTCGGGTACCCGCCTGTAGCCTGCTTGTACACAGACAGCTGCTCTTTGAAAGATTCCTGTACGGAAAGAACCGTGGGGGAAACAGTGAACACGCGTGAGTCTGGCAGATCTACATTTAAGTCCTTCAAGGTGCGTTTGAAGCCGCGTTTGCGCGAGTCAAAGTTGTGAATCCGCACAGAGGAGGCGACGTAACCGATCTCGCGATGGCCAATGTCGTGCAGGTGAGTAGCTGCCTGATGAGCGCCCATTACGTTATTAATCTCGACAAAATGAATCGGGAGCGTCTCGTACAGAGTGTCGAGCACCACGAGATTTGGCATTCTCGCCGCTATGGTGGCGATTTGCTCCCGGCTAAGATTGGTGCCGAGCAGGATCACACCGTTGCCGGAATTCTCATCGGCGATCAGTTCGATATCACGCTCGAAAAATTCCATATCTACAGAGGAGAAGAGCATGGAATACCCCTTGGAGCGAGCCCGCTCCTCTGTATGTTGAATCAATTCACGGAAAAAGGGCTGCTGATAGTAGTCCTCCAGTACAATCCCCGAATTAGTGAAGGCTAGAAAAAGCAGCGTCTTTGCTTGTTTGGCTGGAGCAGCTGGTTTAATCCGGGCGGCATACCCCGCATCCTTGGCAATCCGCAGAATCCGGTCACGCGTCTCGGAGCCGATTCCAGGTTTGCCGTTTAAGGCCAAAGAGACTGCCGCTTTGGATACATTTGCTATCTTCGCAATATCTTCCATCCTCATGGGTTGATTCTCCATTCGTTCATCAAAATTCCTGTAAACAAGTTAATTTTACTACTAAACTTAAGTGAAAATCAAGCTTATCCGTAATTAGATGTAAACTTAATATATTCGTTTGTTAAGCTTGAATTAACTAAAATATTCTTTTAAATCAATTGACGGAGCTAAACTCTGGTGATATTATGGGTTTAAAGAGGGGAATCACTGAACTTAAATCACAAAGTTTAGTTTAGTTAATTGTATATTTAGTTAAGTTCCTGCTGCCGTTCAGCAGCCTATTGATCCTCTCTCTAACTATATTGCACGGAGGAATTCATAATGAAGAAGTTAAAGCTTGGTTACGCTCCGACACGTCGGTTCACATTTAGCGCAGAGGATGCCTTCCGCTACAAAGTAACGATCCGCGACAAGATTGAATCCTTCGGGCTTCCTATCGAGATTGTTGACCTTGAGGGCCTGAACGAAGAAGGCCTGCTGTATGACGATAATATCGGAGCGGATGCCATCATCGAACGCTTCCAACAGGAAAAGGTGGATGCCGTCTTCTTCCCTCACTGTAATTTCGGAACAGAGGATACAGTCGCCCGTGTCGCCAAAGCACTGGGCAAGCCAGTTCTGTTATGGGGACCGCGAGACGAAGCCCCTCTGGAGGATGGAATGAGACTGCGGGATACACAGTGCGGATTGTTCGCAACAGGCAAGGTGCTGCGGCGATTTAATGTTCCGTTCACTTATGTGACGAACTGTCGGGTGGATGATCCTGTTTTTGAAAGGGGTTTCACCAATTTCGTTGCTGCGGCTAATGTTGTCCGTCAATTCCGCTCTCTGCGCATTTTGCAGATTGGACCTCGTCCGACTTCCTTCTGGACCATGATGTGCAACGAAGGGGAACTGCTGGAGCGGTTTGGGATTGAACTATATCCTATTACCCTGATTGATATTACACGGGCCGCCAAACAGCAGGAGAAGAAGAACAGTCCAGAGCTGCTGGAGACCATTGCTTATATTCGCGAGAAGCTGGATACGAGCGAAATTACGGATGAGGCGATCATACGTGTGGCTGCGTTGAAGGTGGCGATGAAGAAATACGCCGTTGACTCGGGCAGTACCGCAATCGCGATTCAATGCTGGTCGGCGTTACAGGAGAGTATAGGCATCATGCCTTGCCTCGCGAATGCCATTCTGACGGACGAACAGATTCCGGTAACCTGTGAAACGGATATTCATGGAGCAATCACCTCGATTATGGTGCAAGCTGCAGCGATGAATCAGGCTCCAACCTTCTTCGCGGACTTAACGATCCGCCATCCGGCGAATGACAATGCCGAGTTGCTATTCCATTGCGGCAACTTCCCGGTATCTCTATCTATTGAGGACAAACCGAAGATGCGCAGACACTTTCTGTTCGACGATCATGCTCCAGGCACGCATGAGGGAGAGATTCGCGGCGGGGAGATGACGCTGGCCCGCTTTGACGGGGACCATGGCGAATATTCCTTATTCCTCGGCAAAGCGAAAGGTGTAGAGGGGCCATTTACCCGTGGTTCTTATGTGTGGGTGGAAGTGAACGACTGGCCGCTATGGGAAGAAAAGCTGGTTAAAGGCCCTTATGTCCATCATTCCGTAGGTATTCATGCCAATGTTATTCCTGTTCTGTATGAAGCTTGTAATTATATTCCGGGACTGTCCCCCGATCCTGTTGATCCAACAGAAGAGGAAATCCGTGCCTGGCTGAGAGGGAGTGGAGCGAAATGACAGAGATTACGGAAGTTAATGAAATCACGAGACTGCGCCGCAAGGCTGTTGAGATCCGCATGACACTGCTGAAATTAATTCACCGTGCACAAACAGGGCATACCGGAGGTTCGCTGAGCAACACCGATATTCTGACTGCCTTGTATTACCACACCATGAAGCATGATCCGCAGAATCCCAAATGGGTGGAGCGTGACCGCTTCATTGCCAGCAAGGGCCATTCTGTGGAATCACTATGGGCGGTACTGGCTGATCTGGGTTATTTCCCGCAGGCAGAGCTTGCAACATACAGTGAATTCGGTACCCGGCTGATCGGGCATCCGAACAACAAGGTGCCAGGGATTGAGATGAACACCGGAGCACTTGGACACGGGCTGCCGATTTCTGTGGGCATGGCACTGGCTGCGAAGCGTGACGGCCTGAATTACCGCGTATTCTGTCTCATGGGAGACGGAGAACAGGCGGAAGGTTCGGTATGGGAAGGTGCGATGGCCGGAGCTCATTATAAGCTCGACAATCTCGTAGGCATCATTGACCGCAATGGCCTGCAGATTAGCGGGAGCACAGAAGATGTTATGGGTTCGGAGCCGCTGGACCGCAAGTGGGAAGCTTTTGGCTGGAATGTAGTAGAGATTGATGGTCATGATTTCGGGGCGCTACTCCACGCCTTTGACTCGGCACCGCAGGTTCCGGGCAAACCGACCTTGGTACTGGCTAATACGATTAAGGGCAAGGGCGTATCTTTTGCCGAGAATAAAGTGGAATGGCATCATCATGTGTTGAACGATCAACAACTAGAACAAGCGCTTGCGGAGCTTCAGGTCTTACTGGAATCTCTCGGTGCACCCGAACAGGAAGGGAGTGTCCATTCATGAAAAATACCATTCCTAACAGACAGGCTTTATGTGAAAGCTTACTAGAACTGGCAAAGACGGACAAGGACATCATGGTCCTTACTAGCGATTCGCGGGGGTCAGCGGCACTGGCACCTTTTGCCAAGGCGTATCCGGAGCAATTCGTGGAGACTGGCATCGCTGAGCAGAATATCGTAGGGATAGCAGCCGGACTTGCTCATAGTGGCAAAATACCGTTCGTCGCGTCACCCGCCTGTTTCCTCAGTATGCGCAGCATTGAGCAGGTAAAGGTGGATGTGGCTTACTCGAATACGAATGTGAAGCTGATCGGCATCAGCGGCGGGGTCAGTTATGGAGCCCTGGGCATGTCGCATCATTCTCTGCAGGATTTCGCAGTGACGCGGGCGATTCCAGGATTAACGGTAATAGTGCCTGCAGACCGGCATGAAACCAAAAAAATGACTGAAGCCCTCGTTAAGCATAAAGGCGGAGTATACGTTCGTATCGGCCGCAATGCGGTGGAGGATGTGTATGAATCGGATGATTACGAGTTTGAGATTGGCAAAGCTGTGCGGATGCGTGAAGGGAATGAATTGACGATTATCGCCGCTGGCGAAACCGTGCGGATCGCACTGGATGCCGCCGATGTATTGGAGCAGCAAGGCATCAACGTTAGAGTACTGAATATGCATACCCTCAAGCCGCTAGATAACGAGGCGGTGTTGGCTGCAGCCCGGGAGACTGGAGCTATCATTACAGTGGAGGAGCATAGCATATTCGGAGGTCTCGGAGCAGCGGTGGCGGAGGTTACCTCAGGTGGAGCGCCCGTTCCTGTGCGCATTCTGGGAATACCGGATGAGCCGGCAATCGCTGGCAAGACCGCGGAGATCTTCCAGCATTATGGCATAACTGCGGAGAATATAAGCCAGATCGCCAAGACTATTGTAAAAGGACGGGTGACGACGGGATGACGGAAGCAGCCTCTGCGGCCCCCCTTTATATACTGACAGTAGATCAGAGCACTACAGGTACCAAAGCCCTGCTGACAGACCGCAGCGGCAGCATTATCTATCGTTATGCCGTCGCACACCGGCAAATTTATCCACAGGATGGCTGGGTGGAGCATGATCCGCTGGAGATATACGACAATGTCAAAGCCGCCATTAAGCATATTGTGGCAGACTCAGGCGTGAAGGCTTCCGAGATTGCCGGATTGACGATTACGAATCAGCGGGAGACCGCTCTGCTCTGGGACCGTGAAACCGGTCTGCCGCTAGGTAATGCGATCGTCTGGCAATGCCGCCGGACAATCGACACCTGCGAGCGGCTGAAGCGTGAAGGCTGGGAGGAGCGGATTCGTGAGAAGACGGGGCTGCTGCTCGATCCTTATTTCTCTGCCGGCAAATGGAAATGGCTGCTGGAGCATCAAGCAGGTTCACTGAGCCGAAGCAGAATTCTGGCTGGCAATATGGATGCTTGGCTGATCTGGAAGCTGACGGGCGGTAAGGTGCATGCCACCGATTTCACCAATGCCAGCCGAACCCAGCTGTTCAATATTCACACACTGGAATGGGATGAAGAGTTAGCCGGGGTATTCGGCGTTCCTCTGAACATACTGCCGCAGGTGCAGGCAAGTGACCGGATATTCGGAGTGATTGCAGACCCGGAATTACATCCGCTGCAACTGCCGATTACAGGAGTAATAGGGGATTCGCAAGCCGCTCTGTTCGGCCAGCAATGCATCCGTCCTGGGATGGCTAAGGGCACTTATGGTACAGGAACTTCCGTCATGCTATATGCCGGTACGAATCCGCCGAAGGCGGCGAACGGCCTGGTGACGGCTATTGCCTGGGGTATCGGAAACAAGGTAGAGTACGCACTGGAAGCCATTATTCATTCGACAGGGGATGCCCTGAATTGGGTCAAGGATCAGATGGGCTTATTTAAGACCTATGAGGAGCTGGAACGCGAAACAGCCTTAATTGAAGACACTGGTGGCGTGTACCTGATTCCTGCCTTTGTGGGCTTGGGCGCGCCTTATTGGAATCCGAGCGCCAGAGCAGCCATAGTTGGACTGAATCGCAGCTCAGGGCGGAGGGAGATTATGCGGGCGGCACTGGAAAGTATTGCTCACCAGGTTACGGATGCTGTTGCCCTCTTGGAACAAGAAACGGGGATCAAGCTGAAGGAGCTGCGTGTGGACGGCGGAGCGACAACGAACGGATTACTAATGCAGCTGCAGGCAGATCTGCTGCGGGCACCGGTGGCCTGTCCGGAAGCAGTAGAGCTGTCGGCACTTGGCTCTGCTTATATCGGCGGCCTGGCACTTGGTTATTGGCGGCGGGAGGAGCTTGAAGCCTTATACCGGAAGAGGAGAACGTATGCACCAGCGATGGGTGAGGAACAGCGCTTCAAGCTCCGGCGCGGCTGGCTGTCGGCAGTAGCTGGAACGCTAGCGGTGGAGGGTGCGCTGCAGAGGGAAAAGCTGACTACGTAAAGAAGCATGTTGAGTAATCTAGAGTTGAGCTGAATAATGGAGGAACTTGTAATGACAATTTCGGTTATAGGCTGCAGGACTGAATATTTGGACAATCCGCTTGGACTCGATGTGCAACATCCACGCCTGTTCTGGAAGCTGGAATCAGTGACGTCTGCCGCTGCGCAGACTGCATATCAGGTTCTGGTTGCTGCCACTCAAGAAGGGCTGGACCAGAATATTGGGGATATGTGGGACAGCGGCAAGAGGGAAACCAGCCATTCCACCCATATCGTCTATGAAGGAGCGGTTCTTCAGGCAGAAAGCACCTATTATTGGAAGGTCCGGGTGTGGGATGAACAGCATGTGATATCGGCCTGGAGCGAACCAGCTCTGTGGAGTATGGGCATTCTGGCCCGTACCGGCTGGAAGGCCAAATGGATTGGCCGCAAAGCCGAAGCGGATCTGAAAATGCAGCCATCGCCATTTTTCCGCAAGGACTTTACATTGGGGTCGAAGGTTAAGCGGGCGGTGGTTTATGCCACGGCGCTTGGACTATACAATCTGCGAGTGAATGGCGAAAAGGTTGGTGACCTGTTCACCCCGGGCTGGACCGATTATGATCAACGGGTTCAGGTTCAGGCTTACGATGTTACGGACAAAGTGACGCAAGGGGATAATGCTTTCGGCGTTATTTTGGGCGAAGGCTGGTATGCAGGAACGGTTGGATTTATCTCCGACAAGATCTATGGCGAGCGGCCCTTTCTTTTTCTGCAGATGTCTGTAGAGTACGAGGATGGCACGAAAGAGCGGATGATCACGGATGGCAGCTGGAAAACAACCAGAGGTCCTATCCAATATTCCGATATGATTCTGGGCGAGAAATATGATGCGACTCAGGAGCTGCCGGGCTGGGATCGGGCGGGGTATGATGATTCTGCTTGGGAGATTCCAGACATCCGGCCAGGATATAACGGACTGCTGATAGCATCCATGGAACCGCCAATTCGGATTACGAAGACGATGCGGCCGCTAAGCCTGCGCAAGACTGAGGCTGGAACCTATATTTATGATATGGGCCAAAATATGGTTGGCTGGTCGGAAGTGAAGGTCAAGGGTGAACGTGGGACGCAAATTACACTCAGCCACGCAGAGATGCTGAATACGGATGGCAGTATGTATCTCGATAATTTGCGGGTGGCTGTGCAGCAGGAGCATTATATTCTGAAGGGCGATGGTGAGGAGCGGTACGAGCCTCATTTCACCTTTCACGGCTTCCGCTATGTGGAACTGATTGGATACCCGGGAGAACCTGATCTGGATACGATAATCGGTAAGGTAATTCATTCGGATACCTCGGTGTCGGGCAGCCTCGAAACCTCTGATCCCATGGTCAATCAGCTGTACTCCAACATTACCTGGGGACAGCGCGGAAACTTTTTGTCCGTGCCAACGGACTGTCCGCAACGGGATGAACGGCTTGGCTGGACGGGGGATGCACAGATTTTTGCCCGCACGGCTTCTTATAATATGGATGTGTCCCGCTTCTTCAATAAATTTATGTGGGATATGATTGATGCCCAGCAGCCTTCCGGTGCATTCACGGACGTGGCTCCGGATGCTGGCTGGATGCGCTACAAGATGTGGAGCACAAGGCTGGACTGGTTCGCTCCCGATAATGCGGGCTGGGGGGACGCGGGTGTCGTGATTCCGTGGACGTTATATCTGATGTACGGAGATATCCGTGTGCTGGAAACTCATTATGTAGCTATGGTTCGCTGGGTAGAGTACTTGGAGTCGATGACGGATGATTTGGTGCGACCGGATTATGCCAATTATGGCGACTGGTTGTCCATTGGTGCGGATACGCCAAATGATGTACTGGCTACCGCTTATTTTGCCTACAGCACGAAGCTGTTGGCCTCTATTTCCGAGGTGCTGGGCAAGTCTGCGGATCAGAAGCGTTTTGAGACTTTGTTCGCGGGAATTACTGAAGCTTTCCGGGCTGCGTTTGTGGCGGCAGATGGCCGTATTCAAGGCAATACTCAAACTGTGTATGTACTCGCGCTGCAATTTGGCCTCTTAACACCGGATCAGCAGACGTTGGCTGTTCAGCATTTAGTCGAGGATATTAAAGCCCGTGGGAATCGTCTGTCAACAGGCTTTCTCGGTGTAGGTTATCTGCTGCCTGCGCTGAGCGACCATGGTCAACTGGACGTAGCGTATTCGCTATTGACGCAGGAAGAATTCCCTTCCTGGATGTACTCGATCAAACATGGAGCAACGACGATTTGGGAACGTTGGGATGGTTGGACCGAGGAGAACGGTTTTCAGACGCCGGATATGAATTCCTTCAATCACTATTCCCTTGGTTCTGTGGGAGAGTGGATGTTCCGCTATATGGCGGGTCTGGAGACTGATCCGCAACAGCCAGGCTTTAAGCATTCCATTATCCGTCCGCAGCCGGGAGGGAAGATTACTTCGGTCAAAGCAGGCTACGAAAGCCTGTACGGAAGCTTACAGGTAGAGTGGCAGTTGGCGAACGACGGAGTGTTCCAGCTCACTGTGCATATTCCGGCTAATACAACGGCAACGGTGTATGTTCCGGGCAGCGGCGCTAGAGTAGAGGCGAAAGTTGCGGGCAATGCGCTGGCTCAGCCGACTCTTGCGGTGGAGGCTGAAGTGCAAGCGGCATCGGCCTTCCATATCGGCTCGGGGACCTATAGCTTCACTTCTCGGATTCAATGATTTGGGTAATATTAACATCATTTTCTGCTGTTAAATTGACTCACTCAGCACTTTAAAACAAATTAACATGAATTTCTGCCTCTAATATGGCTCATGGAAGCTGATTTCTTAAAAACAGAGGAATATAACGGCATGAACTGCTGTTAAATTGAGGAAATAGCTGGAATTGAGCGATTTAGCGGCATTAACTGCTGTTAATGTAATCCATTCTTCCAAGACTGTGCTAAGGTCAAGTCGCATCAGCATTTGTTCTGGTGATGAACGGGTCAGGTGGCAGAAACAGCCAGTTACTTTGGCGAGAGGTAAGACAGCTAAGCAATAGCTGTTTTGCCTTTTTTTATGTAGAGGAAGATTAAGATGTGAGGAGTAAAAGGTTATATTTGGAAACGAAGGAGCGCAGCAATGCAAGGGTCTGAAATTGAACAATTCTTTGTTTAATTAATGTAGTAAAATAATCTCAATAGAGAGGGGGGTACTTATGCAGTTATGGAATAACTTCCGCTACCGGATCTCGGGCATCCGTACGACGCTGCTCTTAAGCTATTTGGTTATTATTTTTATTTGCATTGCCATGGTGGGGCAGCCTCCTACTATATTTCCTATAAATCGATGTTGGAGAAGGTCGAAACGGCCAGCTTTCAGATCGTACGGCAAATTGAAAATAATATGGATAACGATATGCACAGCAAACGCAATCTGCTGCTGTCTCCTTACTACAATCAGCAATACATAGATGATATCAACGCTTATGCCTCTGTGAACAGCGAGAGCAAATTTGTGATCCGACAAAGTTTCGAGGATTTGTATTTGAAAACGTTTAATACAACTCCGATCACAGATTTTGTCCGCTTTCGGATCTATTACAGCACAGGTGAGATGATGAGTTCTTCCAACAATAGCGCCCATGAGGAGCCTGCTGAAGTGCGGAATGCATCATGGTTCAAGGACACAGTGAACAAGGACGGAAGAGTGAATTTCATTAACGTTCCAGACTCGGAATCCATCTCCGAAGAGCGGACCATTGCTTACTCGACAGCGATTCTAATCCGTGATTTTGCCAACCCTGATCAATTCATTGTGGTTCGTGCCGATTACAGCGACAGCTTATTCCGCAGCATTTCCCAGAATGCCGATCTTACAGAGACCAGTAAATTTCTTGTGCTGGATGAGAA
Source organism: Paenibacillus sp. 19GGS1-52 (assembly GCF_022369515.1). NCBI lineage: Bacteria > Bacillati > Bacillota > Bacilli > Caryophanales > Paenibacillaceae > Paenibacillus > Paenibacillus sp. 19GGS1-52. The sequence goes on along the minus strand of NZ_CP059724.1, from coordinate 5,321,527 downwards.
CAATTCCCCCGTATATGTTTCGGAAGGCTATTCAGCAGATCTGTTGCAGGATATTCTATCCCGCATGGAGGGGAAGCAAGGGAAGTTCTGGTTCAATCATGAGGACAGCCAGTACTTTATCTCGTATACCCGTTCAGAATATTCAGGCTGGAAAACGGTGCTGCTGATGCCAAAAGAAGAAATTGTAAGTCCGCTAAATTCGATCAAAACGGCGGTCATTTATACAGGCGCTTTTGCTTTCATGATCACCTTTCTGCTGTCCATTCTGCTGGGTCGGATGATTACGAAGCCAATTCTTGATTTACATAAAAGCGTCAACCGGATCAAACGGGGCGATTTCTCCGTAGGGCTGGATGTGAACCGCAGAGATGAAATCGGCCGGATCGCGATGAACTTCAATGCGATGCGCAATGAATTGCAAATGCTGATTGAGAACAAATATATCTACCAGATCAAGCTGCAGGAAGCGGAGCTGGCCATGCTCTATTCGCAGATCAATCCGCATTTTCTCTATAACACTCTCGACAGTATTAAGGCTATGGCCGACTACTATTCGGTGGAAGAGATTAGCGAGATGGCGCAGTCACTGGCAGACATGTTCCGTTACAACATCAAGAACAGCGATGAGATAGTTTCCCTGCGCGAGGAGTTGGAGCAGATTGAGGCTTATATCAGAATTCAAAGCTTCCGGTTTGAAGGGAAGTTTCAATATAGTGTGGACGTGGAAGAAGAGCTGTATGATTATCCGATTTTGAAAATGACATTACAGCCGCTGGTGGAGAACGCAGTCTTCCATGGGATTGAGCCGATGAGAGAAAAAGGTAGGATTGTGATCACTGCCCGCAGATACGCAGACGGAGTACATCTTAGTGTCAGCGATAACGGGGGCGGGATGACAGAGGAAAGACTGGAGGAAATCCGGGCTGCGCTCGTGCGTCCGGTAGTTCAGGAACAATATCTGAGCTTGCCCTCTGGTGTAGGGATTGGCATCCGCAATGTATATGCCCGTTATGCTATTCGTTACGGAACGAGAATGGAGTTCCGGATCGAAAGCAATGAAGGTGCAGGAACGCTGATTACGCTGCTACTTCGTGAAGAAGCTGCCGGAAAGTCGTAATAATCAACACTAATAGTCGAGATCGTGAATGGGAGATGGAAAGCGCTTGCATTAAAATAAAGGAGTAGCACAGGGAGCTAGAATAATGGGGAGGTTATAGCAAGTGAGAAAAATGAAAACGGTATCAATGTTGCTCGTAGTATCTCTGGCATTGCTCGGTTTGGCAGGTTGCGGAGGGAATAATAATAACAGCAATGCGGCAAACGGCAATACAGCGAATACAGACGCAACCGCCACAAACACCAAAGCGAAGGACCCAGTTACGCTTAGCTTTGTGATTCCCAATACGGTCGATACGGCACCATTTACCCAATTGTTCGGAGAATTCGAGAAACAGACAGGTAACAAGGTTGAATTGCAAGCGCTTCCGGGCGGGGAATTCGACAATATGATGAAGACGCGTTTCTCTACAGGTGATTTTCCGGATCTGTTCTTGATGCAGCCTGGTACGAAGCAATACGTAAAGCTGCGGGCAGATGAAATGCTGCGCGAGTGGTCCGGCGATGCGGATGTATGGGCACGAATCATTCCTTCAATGAAGGACGCGCAAACCCTTGACGGTAAAATCTATGGTGTCCCTTATGGAGCTACCGGCATGTACGGCGTGTTCTATAACAAGGATGTATTTGCAAAAGCTGGTGTAGAGCCACCTAAAAATTATGCTGACCTCATTGCAATTGCTAAAAAAATTAAAGCAACGGGTGTTACCCCGTTCTATGAAGGCGTTAAGGACGGCTGGCCTGCCCAAATCTTCTATCTGACAGGCTGGGTATCGAATGTGGACCCTGCCATCGGTGATGAAGGTGTCGCTAAGCTGCAGACGAATGAACTGAAGATGAATAAGATTCCAGCGCTGAAGGATCTGTTCGTTAAGCAGAAGGAGCTCATAGATCTGGGCTTGTATCAGGATAATGTGCTGGCAGGTACCTTTGATGAGATGCAGACGATGCTTGGTGAAGGAAAAGCTGCTATGGTCTTCAATCTGGATGGTATTATCCCGCAGTTGGAGAAGAAGTTCGGCAAAGAGTTTGTTAACGATAAGCTTGGCTTCTTCCCGTTCCCATCAGATACAGATCAAGGTGTAGCGTTAGTCACTCCTCCGAATCAGTTGATGATTCCTACCCAAGCCAAACATGCGGATGCCGCAGTCGAATTGGTGAAGTTCATGCTTACGAAAGAGATGACAGATATGTATTATGCTGCAGCTCCGGGTATTCCAATCTTTGAGGATGCCAAGGTAGAGCTGGTTCCGGTTCAACAGACTGTTAAAGATTTGATTGAAGCCGGTAAATCCAAAATTAACATCCAGAACCGTCTGACTCCGGTCTTTGCAGATTTCCAGAAGCTACTGCAAATCTTCTTTATCAATGGCGATGTGGATAAGGCATACAATGATTTCGCGGCCAACTATGAGAAGGACGGCAAATCGAAGCTTCTCGAAGGCTTCAAGTAAGTACAGAAGGAATTGGGGCTATAGCCGCCGCCCGCTTGTATCCTGTAACTTGTTCAGGCAGGCGGCAGCAGGTCCAATCTGATTAGTCCTTTCGGCTGACAAAATAGAGAAAAGGAGAGAGATCCATGAAAGGACGCAAATACCCTTTATATTTTGCATTTCCAGCGCTCGCGGTGTTCTTGCTGTTCTTCATTACGCCGACGGTTATCGGCTTCTATTACAGCTTTACCGACTGGAACATTAACGCAGATACGATATCTTTTAACGGGCTAGATAATTACCGGGCGTTGTTTCAAGAGCCGAGACTCTTGACCGCTTTTAAGAATACGCTTATATTCGCAGCTGCAGTTACCGTGTTTCAGAATGTTTTGGGACTTGGACTGGCGCTGATTCTCAACGAGGCACTCAAGGCAAAGAATTTTTTGCGGATGATCTTTTTTATGCCTTATGTCATCTCACCGATCGTCATTGGCTATATTTTTCGGGCTATCTATCATCCCTCGAACGGTATCATTAATCATGTGCTGAACTCCGTAGGACTGGGCTTTATGGCCCAGGATTGGCTCAATAATCCGAAGTTTGCCTTATTTTCAATCATCATGACAGATTTATGGCGGGTTACAGGCTTCTCCATGGTTGTCTATCTGGCAGGTCTGCAATTCATCTCCAAGGATCTAATTGAGAGTTCCTCCATTGATGGAGCGCATTACTGGCAACGTTTCCGCTTTATTGTATTCCCTCTCTTGGCGGCTTCTTTAACGGTGAATGTGCTGCTGGCGATGATCAATTCGATGAAAATCTTTGAAATGGTGATGGTGCTGACAGATGGCGGGCCAGGGTATACGACAGAAGTATTCTTCACTTATATAAGGAATATGTTCAGTACGGGGCAATTTGGATATGCTACTGCGGTCAATCTGATGCTGTTTGTGCTGGTTACCATAATCGGTGTGCCTGTACTAATGGGCCTGAAGAAGAGGGAGATGGAATACTGATGCAAACGCAGAAACGTGGCAGGTTGATTATGCTGGAGGTAGTGGCTTTTGCGCTGGCGATTGTGATCCTGATCCCTTTCTTCATGATTCTGATTAACTCCTTCAAGGACATTCGCGAATCCGCATTGTTTGGTCTTGGATTGCCATCCGTGTGGAAGTTCTCCAACTATAAAGATGTATTCGAGCAGGCCAATATCCTACGCGGATTTAAAAATAGTGTCATGATCTCCGCTTCGGTAGTCGTATGTGTCAACCTATTTGCCTCGATGGCGGCTTTCGTCATTCAGCGGAGGGATGACAAGTTCATGCGTGGCACCTTTTATATGTTCATTGTGGGCCTTATCGTTCCGGTATCTATTGTGCCGACGATCAAGCTGATGAGCGATCTGCATATTAAAGGTACCTACTTCAGTCTGGTGATGTATTATACGGCGGTGCTGCTGCCCTTTGCGATCTTCATGCTGGTAGGCTTCATGAAATCAATTCCTCGTGAGCTGGATGAAGCAGCATTGCTGGAGGGCAGTAGTTATTTCCGGCTCTATTTTCAAATGATTCTGCCGCTCCTGATGACGGTTCTGGTTACTGTAACTATCGTCGTACTGGTGTCGGTGTGGAATGACTTCTTTGGGCCTTTTTACCTCATGACGGATAGCACCAAGTGGACGCTTGTGCTGCAGGTATTCAACTTCGTCACTCTTTACAGTACCAACTGGGGCGTTGTATTCGCCTTCATGGTGATGGTGGTTGCACCTGTGCTCATCGTTTACTTGTTCCTGCAGCGTTTTATTATTGACGGATTAACAGCGGGTTCGCTGAAAGGCTGATGGTTCGCATTCTCTAAGCCTGCTAGCTCTATTAAGCTCACTTCATCCCTACTTCGGAGGTTATAAACATGCGCAGAGTATTAATCGTTGATGATGAAAAGTGGATACGTAGAGGTTTAATCCAGTCGATTGCCTGGAGTGAATTTGAGCTTACGCTGGTGGGAGAAGCGGAGAATGGAGACGATGCGTATACATTGGCACTAGCTGAACAGCCGGATGTGCTGTTTCTGGATATGCGGATGCCAGGTATGGACGGCAAACAGCTGCTCGGACTGCTCAGCCAGGAGCTGCCGGAGCTGCTGGTCATTGTAATTAGCGGATATTCGGATTTCGAATATACCAAAGAAGCGATCCGCCATAAGGTATTTGATTATTTGTTGAAGCCCGTCCGGAAGGAAGAGCTGAATACGGTACTGCGAAAAGCCTGTGAGGAGCTGCAGCAGCGTGAGGATAACCAGCGTGCAGCCTTGCAGCAAAGAGGACAGGGCTGGCTCCGGGCACTGCTGGACAGTTCGACGGAAGAAGAGGATGGAGTAGCTATTGGCGCGAACGAAGCTATGCCACCGGAATGGTCAGGCCAGGAGCTGGTTGCGCTCATCGGGCAATCGGATGTCTTCTTAGAGACAATGGAGTTGGATTCGGCTTGCTTGCTAAGCTGCCTCCAGGAGCAATTGAACCGAATTCAACCGTTTCTTTTTGGGGGTGGAAGCTGGGCTTATGAAGCCTCGTTTATGACCGGAAGTTCTCGGGAATTGCTGCTTGTGTGTTCAGGTAACCGGTTTGAACAGGATGATCTGCAGCGGGTCTGCGCCATTCTGCAAAATGTACTGAAGCGGGCCGGCTGTCCCTCCGCAAGTGTTGGACTTAGCACGATTAAGCCGGAGGGGCGTAAGCTTCGAGAAGCTGTGCGGGAAGCAGAGCAAGCGCTGAAAGGCAGGCTGCTGGGACAACGTGACGTGGTTCTAGCGGCTGAGCACAAGCTGGCAGTCGCTAAGTTCACCTACCCCGGAGAGCAAGAGCGGGCTTTTCTACTCTCCCTGCAATCCGGGAGCACACTTGCAGCTCAACATGAATTTTTCGAATTTCTGCATAAAGTTTCTATGGATACGCTGTCCGTGGAGCAGTTGCAGCGAAGTTCCTTATTGCTCTTATATGCCATAGAGAAACAGCTTCAGGCCAAAGGCGCTGATTTCGGTCATATTTGCGGAAAAGGCCCTGCGGTTTACACAGAAATTCTGGGTGCACGGAATGATAAAGCTTCTGTAACTAAAATATTCACGGAGGAGCTGATCCCTGCTGTAGCTGACTTTTATAATCGACTTGGCGAGAAGCAGGCGGGGAAAATTGTGGAGGAAATGAAGCAGCAGGTAGAGGCTTATTACGATCAATCCCTATCGCTGCAGGGAATCGCCCAGAGCTACTATATGAATCCAGACTATTTAAGTCGGATCTTTAAGAAAGCAACGGGCAAGAACTTTATCGATTATCTGACCGATGTACGCATAAGCAAATCCAAGGAATTGATGAAGTTTTCTAAATATAAAAATTATGAGATCGCGCAAATGGTGGGATATGAGGATTATCGGTATTTCAGCCAAATTTTCAAAAAAAGACTGGGTATGACTATCGGGGAGTACCGCAATTCCGCAAGCCAGGCCGATCTTCAAGGGAGAGAAGAACCATGTCCAAACATCTGATTCCTGACACACTAATGCTTGAAGAGAGGGCCTTGCACGCCATTAATGCGATTGTGGGCCTTGCCGATCATGATCATGACGGAATTCCGTTTTTCGCGGCCGATTTGCTGCAAGAGCCGGCCTGCATGACCCATGGAGATTGGGACTATGGATCATCGCACGGGCGGATGATTGATGCGCTGGTGCTGGCCCGCCATATGACGGGTTCAACCGAAGGCAAAGAAACGGAAGCGAAGTACCGTGCAAATCTAATGTCTTTTTTCAAAGAAGACGGACTTAGCTACCGCCAGGTCAGCCCAGCCCATGACTGGGAGCCTAACGCCAATCTGATCGACCAACGAGCAGTCATTCTATCCCTGACCTCTTGGTATATGGAGAGTGGAGATCCCAAGGTGAAGGAAGCGGCAGACCGCCATGTAGCTGCATTGAAGCGGATTGCCATTAAAGAACGGGACATCTGGTTCTACCCCGCCTCTGAATATAAGGAAGGGGGCTGGCCCTCCTCGAATGGGATCTTGCTGCGTCTTGCACCGGACCCAGCTTCATTCTGTGGCAGGCTGGTCATGCCACTCCTGAAATATCATGAGGTGACCGGCAATAAGGATGCTTTTGAGTTATGCCAGTTCTTTACGGCGCTGATTATCGAGCGCAGCGGTGTGTTTAATGAGGACGGCAGCTTTAATACGGCGCTCGCGTATCGGAGTGGGCATTTCCACACGCGGATAGGAACGCTGGATGCGATTGCCCGATTCGGGGCTTTTACCGGAAATGCAGCGACGATCGCTTGGGTGAAGAAGAGCTATGATTGGGCGCTGACCGTGGGCACTACCTTCGGCTGGACTCCCGGTGACATGCACGAACAGGCTTATGAACACGAGACTTGTTCGCTGGTGGATCTGATCTCAACCGGAATTACGTTGGCCCAAAGCGGTTATGTTGAATATTGGGGTACTGTAGAACGTTTCCTGCGCAATCATTTAACAGAATCTCAACTGCTCGATTTGGATTGGGTGCAGCAGTCGGAAGACCATTCGAACGATATTCATGGCGATGTTTCCTACTATAAAGTGGCGGACCGGACCAGAGGGGCTTTTGCAGGCTACTCGGCTCCGAATGACTTCGTCTGCGATGTGATTGAAGGGCGGGGACATACGAATGATCTGCAAATCTGCTGCCTCGGCTCGGGAACCCGCGGATTGTTTATGGGCTGGAGCAATACGGTTACAGAGCACAAGGGCACAGTTAGTGTAAACTTCCTGTTGAACCGTGGCTCCAAATGGCTGGATGTACATAGCTATCTGCCTCATGAAGGCAAGATTGTCTTGAACATTAACGCCGATATTCCCCGTCTGCTGGTGCGTATTCCCGAATGGGCAGGCTTCACCAAGATCAAATATACCCGCGAACGTGACGGCATAGTAACAGCAGGACATGGCAAAGAGCCAAGCCGCTGGGTGAACCGCTGCTTCCTGCTGCTGGATGAGGCTTATGAAGGTGAGACGATTACGATTACGTTCCCGCTCAGTATCCGCACAACTGTGGAAACGGCTGTGGATCAGAGCTTTGTGACCGAATGGCGCGGAGATGATGTGGTCAGCATTACCCCACAGGGCAAGACCAAACCGCTCTACACCTCACGTGTAGTATTCGAGCAGGCGCCAATGAAGGAAGGTAGCTTGCGACGTCCGGAGCAGGATTTTATCTGGTAGGGAATTTTGGAACTGTAGGAGCGATAGCGACCGCCTGAAAGCTTTCCGTAGGAAAGCTCGCATCGAAAGCAAAGGCTGTCTCCGGATTTCATCCGCTAAAGCGGCATAAATTAAAAAATCAGGAGACAACAGCGGCCGGAAGTCCAAATATTCGCCGCAGTTACGATTAAAGCCGATTCAGCAAAATCTTAAGTTCAACTTATATGTATAGAAGAATAAGAACCGAAAGCAATAACCTAAGGAGTGAGTAGAGATGAAGACCGTGGTAGCTGTGTATACAGGACAAGGGTTGGCTGATCCGCTGAAGGCGATATTCAAGGAGCTGCTGCCAGATATCCGATTGGTCAACATTATTGATGATAGCTTGATTGGAGATGTGGTGCAGGCGGGAGAGGTTCCACCCGGTGTAGCCAGACGGCTGGTGCAATATTTCCATAACGGGGAAGAGCTTGGGGCCGATGTGATTCTCAATACCTGTTCTTCCGTGGGCGAGGTTGCCGATGCTGCGCGACAATTGATCGGTGTGCCGATTGTGAAGATAGATGACTTGATGGCGGCGAAGGCGGTTGAAGGGTACAGTCGAATTGCTGTGCTGGCGACTCTGCCATCCACGCTTGCGCCGACGATGCGGCTCATCCGCAGCAAAGCTAAGGAAGCTGGCAAGGAAGTTACTTTGGTGAACGGTCTCGCGGCAGGTGCCTTCGACGCGTTGGTCTCCGGCAAACCGGCGGATCATGACGCCATCCTGCTGCGGACAGCTATTGAAGCCGCAGAGCATGCGGATGTCATTGTACTGGCTCAAGGCTCGATGGCCAGAATGGAGCAGGCTCTGGAGGTTGCAACGGGCAAGCCTGTGCTCTCTTCCCCGCGGTTTGGCGTTCAGCAGGTGAAAGAACTGCTAGATAGTCTATAGGACAAGAGAAAGGTGAACCTGGATGGAGAAGCTGAAGCTGAGTGAGATACAGAGCAGATTTGCCGAACCGGACGCACAACGTCTGGAAGAGCTGTTATCTGTAGCACTTAAGAGTAATCATAGTAAAATTATTGTCCTGGATGATGACCCAACAGGTGTGCAGACAGTACATGATGTAACGGTAATCACCGATTGGGCGTTAGAGAGTATTCGAAAGGGTTTTCTTACCCCGGAGAAGGTGTTTTTTATCCTGACGAACTCAAGAAGCTTTACCGCAGCGGAAACGAGTGCCGCCCATCAGGAAATTGCCGAGAATATTATGACCGTCTCCCGGCAGTTGGGTCGAGATTATATGATTATCAGCCGTGGGGATTCCACTATGCGCGGACATTATCCGTTGGAGACCGAGGTTATAAAAGACAGCATCGAAAGCAAGGTGAGCTACAAATTTGACGGTGAGATCCTCTGCCCTTTTTTCAAAGAGGGTGGACGGTTCACGGTTAATAACATTCACTATGTTGCTGATCATGGCCTGCTTACGCCCAGTGGCGAGACGGAGTTCGCCAGAGACAAAACCTTTGGCTACACTTCATCCCAGCTCGGGGAATGGGTGGAGGAGAAAACCGGAGGCGACTTCCTGCAGGACAGCGTGACGATGATCTCTCTGGAAGAGCTGAGATCCTGTGAGATCACGGCTATTGTGAGGAAGCTGAAGGCAGTAACAGGCTTCAATAAAGTGGTCGTTAATGCGCTGGACTATTGCGACCTGCAGGTATTTTGCATTGCTTTATATGAGTCGCTGGCAGATGGGAAGAAGTTCCTCTATCGGACAGCTGCTAGCTTTGTAAGGGTGATTGGCGGGATCAGCGAGCAGCCACTGCTGACAGCCGAGCAGCTTATGGGTTCGGGGGAGGGCCAAGGAGGCCTAATTGTTGCCGGCTCGCATACCGCGAAAACTACAGCACAACTGGAGCAACTGAAGCAAGGCAGCAATGTGGTCACGCTAGAGTTTAATCAGCATTTGATGGTGGAGTCTGAGGAAATTGTGCAGCGTGAAATCGCTAGGGTGATTGAAGAGTGCACGCTGCTGCTGAGTCAGAATAGAACCGTTGCCCTTTGTACAAGGCGTGAACGGCTGGACCTGAACAGTGGTAACAAAGAGGATGAGCTGAGAATATCCGTTAAAATCTCGGACGCGCTAACCAGCATTGTCGGCAGCTTGCAGATCCGACCCCGGTTTATTATTGCCAAAGGGGGCATCACCTCTAGCGATATTGGAACCAAGGCCTTGCAGGTGCAGCAAGCTATCGTAGCTGGGCAGATCAAGCCAGGCATTCCCGTGTGGATCTGTGGGGAGGAAAGCAAGTTCCCACAGCTGCCGTATGTGATTTTTCCAGGGAATGTCGGGGAAGAGTCTACGCTAAAAGAAATTGTAGAGGAGCTAACCTCATGAGAAAGGTGATTATCTCTGTTGCCCCAACCTCTGCCCAAGTCACTGCTATTGATCCGGCGGATCTTGCCCGGGAGGTGCTGGATGCTAGGCAGGCAGGAGCTGCCATGGTTCACATGCATGTAAGAGACGGTGGGGGCCAGCTAACGGCCGATATCAGTCTGTTCAAAGAAACGGTGGAACGGATTATCCGTGAGAGCGACATCGTGATCCAAGCTTCGACGGGTGGGCTATCTGAGCTGACTATTGAGCAGCGCTGTACACCCTTAGCCTATGACAAGGTAGAGACAGTGTCTTTGAATGTGGGATCAGTGAATCTTGGGGAGGCCATCTATCGGAACCCGCTTGGCGAGGTGAAGTATTGCGTGGCGCAGATCCTAGAGAATCATAAGGTTCCGGAAATCGAAATTTTTGAACTGGGCATGATCCATACGGTACTAGAGCTGGATAAGCAGTTTAACCTACCAAAGCCGATTCTGTTTGATCTTGTACTGGGTCATCAGGGTGGCACACCGGCTACCATTGATGCCTTAATCGCTTTGCGAAGCTGCGTTCCGCGGGACGCCTTGTGGGGAATTACTCATGCAAGACGAAGTGATTATTCCATTATTACAGCAGCTATTGCGATGGGAGCGAGCTTGGTACGGATCGGCTTTGAGGACAGTGATTATCTTACGGAACACGAGCGCGCCAGCAGCAATGCCCAGCTTGTAGCGAAGGTAGCGAGTATCATTGAAGCTATGGAATTAGAGGTTGCCAGCCCGGAGGATACGCGAACTATGCTGAACGTCCGGTAATAATCCGATGTAGGCCGATAAATGAAATGGTAACAAAGAACCCGCAGACACTTACACGTGCCAACGGGTTCTTTGTTGTTTTAGCTTCAATCGCCGCCACCGCCGCCAGAGTCACCACCACCACCGGAGTCAAAATGCCCACTATGGCCACCGCCACCAAAATCGCTATGACCACTATGGCCCCACCCGCCGGAGTCGATAGGTTTACTGTGGTCGCTGTGGTTACTAGGGTCAGAGTGATTCTTGCCATGATGATTGCTAGGAGAAGAATCATTAGAGCTCTGCTCATTCAGTAAATCTGGATTAGCAACAGCCAAGAAGGAAAGGCTTGTTGCGTCATCATTGAGATTGCGACTGCTTCTGCTGCTCCTGCTCCGTCTTTCTTTATGACTGTTATCGCGCAGGAGAGCCCGTATCACAATAAATACAAACACCACTATAACTATAACGCCAATGCCCATAGTCACCGCTCCTTTTAGAAATCGTTCCAAAAGTTATATTCCCTAAATTGTACCATACTAATTTCTGAATTGTCTTGGCGTAGTGCCGGTGTATTTCTTGAATACCTTGGTAAAATAGCTCTGATCGTTAAAATGGAGCCGGGTTGCGATGTCTGACAAGGTAATGCCGGAATACTCCATCAGCCGTTTGGCCTCTTCTATCCGTTCCCGTTGAATATAATCACTGATCGCGATCCCGGTCTCCTTCTTGAACAGCTGGGAGAGATAGCTTCCATTTAAGCCTGCCACCTCCGCCAGCTTGTCCAAAGAAAGCTCCTCATACAAGTGGTTGAAAATATAGTTCTGGCAGACCGCCGCGGTGCGTGACAGCTTGGATTTCCGGTTATCCCTAACCTGATCGGCGAAGTCGCACAGGGCGTCGAGGACGGCATTATCTACGGCAGGAACATCCCTCAATTCTTCGATGTGCTGAATATGAAAGTCGCTTAATGTATAGGCAATCTCCCAGAACAGTCCTCCAGCAATAGCTGCACGAGTCGCTAGCGTAATAGAAGCGACTGCCAGATTTTTTTTACTGCGTAGATGGCTTTTTTTGGAGAGTAGCCCGTATTTCTCCTCAGAAAAGGTGGCGTGCGTGCGCAGTAGCTCTGCTTTATTTCCGTTCTGGATATGGCGGAACAAATCCTGTTCCTGCATCGGTTCGTGGTGCAGCCATATATTCTCGCGCCGGAAGGAAACATTCAGATCGGGGCTGCCGACTGGCTGCTTTTGCTTCGGCTCCGACGTGCGGGCATCCAGCAGCAGCTCGGTAATAGTTAAGGTTTGGCCAGTGACCAGCGTGTATAGCAGCATAGCAGCATGGTACAATCTCGTCCGGGTTAATACGGTTAGGTTGCGGTAATAGTGCAGCCACTCCTCCTGTAGCCCCAGCGGAATATTATTGTCGCGCAGTAGATTCGCTGCGTTGCTCTCGGTAAGGGGTTCGTAAAGAGAGGGCCCGATCACGATTGTTTCGGCGGCCTGAGGCTCCGAAGGTAGAGGGAGAATTATGAAATTCTCCAGAGATTGGGTGCTGCGGATGAATGGTAGAACTGAAGCAGCTACCGCCGCAGGATCAGGAGGGCCTGCTGAGTTTATAGGATCTGTGATTTCCTTAAGCATCTCCCCAAAGTCAGGAGTCAAAGGGCGACCTTCTAACGATAACGGCAACTGATGCACAATCCTCCGACCGGAGTCCAGCATAAACACTGGAATCTGATAGGCTTCATAGATTAATTTGCAAATATACTGCCTTCCTTCCTGACCCTCCAGAGTAACCAATATTTCTCCCTCCCATCCAATGAAAATACCAATAATACAATGATAATGCCATAAATTCCGAATGAAGTCTATTAGAATGAGGATAGTAAAGTAAACGTATTCAGAGGAGGCAAAGGATGACAACGAAAATACAGAATCTCATCTCACAAATGACACTTGAAGAGAAAGCTGGGCTCTGCTCAGGACTGGACTTCTGGAATACTAAAGGCATTGAGCGGTTGGGAATCCCGGCTTTAATGGTGACAGATGGACCGCATGGCTTGCGTAAGCAAAAAGAAAGTGCCGACCACCTTGGCCTTCACAACAGTGTGCCGGCGACCTGTTTTCCTTCGGCCGCTGGGCTGGCCTCCTCCTGGAACCGTGAATTAATCGGACGCGTAGGGGAAGCGCTTGGCAAAGAATGTCAGGCAGAGAACGTTGCCGTTCTGCTCGGCCCGGGCACGAATATTAAGCGCTCTCCGCTGAACGGGCGGAATTTCGAATACTTTTCAGAGGACCCTTATCTATCCTCGGAGATGGGTGCGAATCATATCAAGGGCGTGCAGAGCCAAGGTGTTGGCACTTCTTTGAAGCATTTTGCCGCTAATAATCAGGAGCATCGCAGAATGTCCATCGATGCTGTAATTGATGAGCGCACCCTGCGCGAGATTTACCTAGCCAGCTTTGAAGGGGCTATTAAGCAAAGTCAGCCTTGGAGCGTAATGTGTTCCTATAATCGGTTGAATGGGGAGTATGCTTCTGAAAGTCCGTATTTACTGACGAAGATTCTTCGAGACGAGTGGGGCTTTGAGGGCTTTGTTGTCTCCGATTGGGGCGCGGTGAACGAGCGGGTTAAGGCATTGCAGGCCGGACTGGAGCTGGAAATGCCATCCAGCGGCGGCATCGGCGATGCCAAAATCGTAGCCGCCGTAAACAGCGGCGAACTGTCTGTGGAAACGTTAGATCTGGCGGTTGAGCGGTTGCTGACGTTTATCTTTAAGTCGGTGGATAATGCTCAAGAGAACGCTACGTTTAGTATAGACGATCATCATCAGCTGGCGCGGGAAGTAGCGCGGGAGAGCATGGTACTGCTGCGGAATGAAGAAGGGATTCTGCCGCTCTCCAAGCAGGGTTCGATTGCCATCATCGGCGAATTCGCCAAGAAGCCGCGTTATCAGGGCGGAGGCAGCTCACATGTGAATCCGACCCGGCTGGATGATGCTTTTGCCGAAATTCAAGCCATTACCGGCGATGCTGTAGAGCTGCTCTATGCTCAAGGTTACGAGCTGGATTCTAAAGAGATTAACGAAGCTTTGCTGCAAGAGGCGCGCGAAACCGCGGCCCAAGGGGAGGTAGCAGTGTTGTTCCTGGGACTTCCAGATAGTTATGAATCAGAGGGTTACGACCGCAGTCATCTGTCGCTTCCAGAGAGCCATCAGGCGCTGATTGCAGCGGTAGCCGAAGTCCAGAGCAATATCGTGGTCGTGCTCAGCAACGGGTCGCCGGTTGCGATGCCGTGGATTACCCACACCAAGGGAATTCTTGAAGGCTATCTCGGTGGTCAGGCTTTTGGTGGTGCAATTGCCGACTTGCTCTTTGGAGAGGTAAGCCCCAGTGGCAAATTGGCGGAGACCTTCCCGCAGAAGCTGAGCGACAATCCGTCCTTTCTGAATTTCCCCGGCGAAGGCGACAAGGTGGAGTATAAAGAAGGCCTGTTCGTCGGCTACCGTTATTATGATAAAAAAGAAATCGCACCGCTGTTCCCATTCGGCTTCGGACTCAGCTATACCGAGTTCGAATATAGCGATTTGCGGCTCTCCGCAAGCAAAATGAACGATGCCGAGACCTTACAGGTCACCGTTACTGTCAAGAATACGGGCAGCCGTCCCGGCAAAGAAATCGTCCAGCTGTACGTAAGCGATGTGAAGAGCAGCGTGATCCGCCCGCTGCAGGAGCTAAAGGGCTTCCAGAAGCTGGAGCTTCAGCCAGGGGAAGAGCAAGTGGTAACCTTTGCGCTGAATAAACGCTCCTTCGCGTATTACAACGTCAATCTTGGCGATTGGCATGTGGAGAGCGGCGCCTTTACAATATGCATCGGTTCCTCCTCACGGGATATTCGCCTGTCTGCTTCTATTGAAGTAGAATCAACTACGCACATTGCACCGGTTAGTTTCCACCGCAATACGACCGTTGGCGATCTGCTGGAGAACCCGCTTACTGCAGACAGAGCGAAGAAGTACAGCAGCATCTTCGGGTTGGAAGACGCCATGGACGATAACCCGGATATGTTCGAGGCGATGATGAAATATATGCCACTCCGAGCGATGATCGGGTTCGGTCTCGGCAAATATACTGAAGAGAATTTGGCAGAGGATCTACGAGAGTTAAACGCACTAGTGGCAGAGCAGTAATCCATAACCAGTGGCAATTATACAAAAGGCAGCAGCCCTCAAGGATGGGCTGCTGCCTTAGCATTCTTAATTCTCTTTAGTTCTCTCTGATAGCTGGAATCTCATACTATAAGACCCAGTGAACTGGACTGAGAAGCCCCTATTTGTTCGAAATCAGGCGATTTGGGAATTTGGCGGACACCAGGGACGTTATTGACCCTAGTTCTTCTCAAAAGAACCTTTTTTTGCGCAATAACGTCTTCTGAGTCCGCTTCCTGTTGCCAAACCCCCTTAAAAGTGAAATAGCGGTGCTACAGTCCGCCAAGGGTGACTTTCAACTATTCTGGCTTAGTATGTTGGCCTCGGTGATAGATGCTGCTGGAATGCTATTCACTCGGTAGTAGCCTCTGCAAAATACAGATTTATTTGGTTTAATTAGGATTAACAATGAATTAACGATATCGGAGGAAGAGATTATCAAATTTATCCAACTAATAAATAATAGGAGTGATTTAATATCATCTGATACAAGGAGCGAAGTAATCGCTGGGATTACTGATAATACAATAAAAGGTAAACTCATAAAGACCCAAAATCTCTGCTTGGATAGAATTGCATTTGTATTGAGCCAAAAAAATATTCCTCTGAACGTTAAGCTAATATCACCTTTGGTGTTTATTACAAGAATATGAAAGATTTCATGTATTATAAAAACAACAAAAATGATTAAGATAAGAGGGGAATTTATAATATGAGAGAAGCTTACTCCGAACCCTTTTGGTGCTAGAAAAAAAGTGGACATTAATAGGTAAACAAACTTCATATAATGCTTTCGAAACCAAGTATTTTGAATGAAAGGTTTCCATTCTGACAAATCCAAGCTTATCTGTGGCAAATTTCGAAACCACAATATCATAACAGTCCCCACCTTCCCTAAAGGTAACTTTGCAACATTCTTTATGAAAATGAGCCTTGTTTTTCAGTAGTCAGAAATTCGAGATTTCGATAAAAAATACTTTTCCACTCCCAACACAGGCTGCTGCCTGTATTTATCCTGCAATTAAGGAACTAAGATGAGCAGCTTCTGATCAGGTATATAGTGGAAGCTAGTACAATTTCCTATATATTCTGCAAGGATGGATTTGGTACGGATATCGTGAAGCAGCACATGACCTGTGGAGAACTTCTGCGTAAGCGCATAGCTACTGTTTGCGAATCGTAGGGTTCGCTCCATATAGGTAGTAAACAGCCGTTGTCCGTTGCTGGTATCATACAGATCGTGGGTGGAATCCGTTTTCTTTAACCCGAGTACCTCGGGGTATTCAATAAACACCTTCTCGAATCGATTTCTAAGCTTGATTTCCGTACGCTGTTTCGTGTCCACATCATATAAGACAATTTCAGAACGGTGATCAGGGAAACAATGCTTATAGGCACCGACCATCCCAGGGTCCGAAAGGCTTAAGCCAATAAAGCCGTTCAGCGGATCTGTCTGCGTAATAATGTAGGATTCGTCGATGGGCTGTTGGGTATGCACCAAGTCAATAAAAGTGTTGAACTCTATAACTGCTAAGCTCTGAAAGGCTATTTCACTGCTCGTATTGGATGTTCTGATCACAAGTTGTGCTCCATGATTTGGGTTTACAACTTCTATAGAATCCATGTATATCAGACGATCGTTGTCGCCTAATCGGTCTGGAATGATAGTTTGGGTCTGTTGGTCAATATCAATTAGCAGGTGGTGAGTGAAGCGTGACCCTGCTCCTTTAGCCGGGTAGGGCAGTTTCGGAATTCCCACAACTAGATAACGGTCGCTGATGCCGAACAATTGGATTGCCCAGAGTCCGGATTTCACATCACCCGCAAGAATATCTTCCAACTGCAGGCTATATACTTTGCGCGCGCTCATGTCACGGCAATCCAACTGATGAATGCTAACTTCGGCTAACTGATTAACCCAGGTGATATAGGCAAAATAAATACTGTTCTGCGCCGATGTTTTACTTTCCAAATATACCTGCGGTTCATAAGCAAAATATTCGGTCGTTTCGTTTAGGAAATCATACTTGAGAATACCCGCCTGAAATCCCGACTCAAAGCTGAAATCTTCATCATAATTCCGACTTACCGTAAACACAGCATATTGATTATCCAAAGTGATTCCTGAATATAGAACATATTGATTTTCGTACCCGTTAATATATTTGATGTTATGCATGCTGAACACCTTTCTTGAGAGCTTGTATTAGACCTCTTCTATTATACCTTATAGCATTTCATTAAATGTCCAGGTTAAAAAAGTCCAAGTCTGCACGGCCGTTTTGTCCAATTCTATAGGCTATTCTATAAGGTATAATGAAAGCGCAATCAAATATGATTATATCTGTTTTCCCTTGAGAATTTCCAGTATTTTAGCAAGATTATTCTTAGCTTACCAGATTAATGGACACACTATTGACGATATGGAGGTTGCGGGATATGCGTAAGTATGAGTTTCAATGGTTTTCCAGCACGGAAGAGTTACCTTGGGTGGAGGAAGCAATAGAGCAGATATCGCTATTACCACACACAGCCGACGGCTCAGCAGTCAATCTAACGGTCACTTCAGAGATATTTCAGACGCTGGAGGGCTTCGGGGGCTGTTTCAATGAGCTGGGTTTCACCGCGCTTGCCCATTTGTCGGATCAGGACAGAGCAACGGTAATGCATGCTTTGTTCCATCCAGAAGGCGAGCAGCGGTTCAGCATTTGTAGACTTCCGATCGGTGCTAGTGATTATGCGCTCGATTGGTACAGCCTGAACGAGCAGGATGGGGATTACGCGATGGAACATTTCTCTATCGAACGTGACCGGCAAATACTGATTCCCTATATAAAAGAAGCCCTGGCGCTAAATCCAGACTTGAAGTTATTCGCATCCCCGTGGAGTCCACCCACGTGGATGAAGTTTCCGAAGTCGTATAACTATGGTACGTTACGCTGGGAACCGGAAATTCTGGAAGCCTATGCTTTGTATTTCGTCAAATTCGTTGAGGCCTACCGCGCAGAGGGAATCACGATTCATCAGGTGCATGTACAGAATGAGGTAGTCGCTGATCAGAAGTTTCCTTCCTGCGTATGGACTGGAGAGCAACTGCGTATATTCATCCGCGATTACTTAGGACCGGCGTTTGCGCGGCATAATCTGGATACGGAAATTTGGCTTGGCACCATCAATGCTCCGGAGCCATGGGATGAATGGCTGAAGAAAAAATCCACGGATTATGATGCCTTCGCCAGCGTAGTACTTAGTGATCCCGAGGCGTACAAGTACGTAAAAGGCGTCGGTTACCAATGGGCTGGCAAACATGCGATCCAGCGCACTGTGCAGAGTTATCCAGAGCTGCGCTATATGCAGACTGAAAATGAATGCGGCGATGGGGAAAATACCTGGTTCTATGCCAAATACATCTTTAACTTATATCAGCATTATTTCATGAATGGTGTGAATGCTTATATTTATTGGAATATGCTGTTGGAGCCTAGAGGCCGGAGCACTTGGGGCTGGGAGCAAAACTCGATGCTGACTATAGATCCTGCCGTGGGCCAAGCCGTACGTAATCCAGAGTATTATGTGATGAAGCATTTCTCACGGTTCACGAGTCCGGGTGCAGTAAGAGTTGGGCTTAAGGGACCATGGAGCGGCAATGCAGTAGCCTTTAAAGGAATGGATGGCCGCGTAACCCTGGTGGTCTCCAATCCATTTGACGAGCCTCGGGTGCTGAACCTGGATAGTGGTTCCTCTGTGCACTCCTTTGTGCTTAAGCCACAATCCTTTCATACAATCGTCCTGAACTAAAGGAAATAGAAGCTTACTGTTTACCGTAATTCTATGGCATAATCCAAAGGCTAACGTCCCTGTTTTGGGGGACGTTAGCCTTTTGAAAATATAAGAATTTATAGGTTTCACACCATAAATTATGCTTATATTTTTCACATTATAATTTATCTGCTCAATGCCATAATCAGTGCTTGACCATAACCTAAATAGTTAAAACGCGCAATAGAGCCACTTTTAACGGATATAACAGAGGTCAGCACATCGAGATAGAGGGAAATACTCCCTTTAAATTTATCCATTTGGGCTTAAATAGGGTATTTGAAAGGAATTAGAGGGATCTTTTCCCTCTAATTCCTAAAAAGTGAGTATTTTTACAAAATTAGAGGGAGGAATTCCCTTTATCTTAAAAGTACGGGCTCATTTATCGAGAATATGAATTGGATCAGGTTTTTTGTCTGAAAAGCAATCACTTGATTTTAAAATAGAGCCCAAGTATCCTTATATTTCTCGAAGAAACGGGTACCGTCTATAAAAGGACGGCGAAGCCGTTTCTTCTTGTATTAGAAGCTATTAGTTACGGGAGGATGGAAGCACTGATGTTTGCCAAATGGGTTGTAAAGCTAACGGAGCCTTTCCGACGCAGCATTCGCAATAAACTTATTCTTACCATGGTTATCTTGGCTGCAGTGCCGATTGTGACCATAACAGCATTAGCCGCCGAGAATAACCGTAGATCGATGGAGGCAGAAGTCATCAGTACGAATCTTTCCAATATGAAATGGACAGGGGTTTATCTCGGCGATCAATTCTCTCAGTTGAACAATCTAATTTATACCGTTCTGATCAGTCCTCATCTAAGTGATTACCTGGCTAATGTGGAGGAAGCGAGCTTGTCCAGTCAGTTCGCCGCCCAGAAGAATATTATTGATACCCTGACGAACCTGTTCTACTCGGCAGGCAATCATGTGATCGGGGTGGAGCTGTATCTGAAGGAGTACAATAAGCTGTTCACTATCAATGCTTCGCAAAGCGATATTGAATCGCCGGTCAGTATTCCGGCACCCTACAAAATGCTGTTCGAACAGGATAAGGATTTCATGATCCAAGTGGACAGCAGTGATAACAGCAAGTTTCAGCTGATCCGCAGCATTAATCGATTTGAGAATCAGGAGAAGCTCGGTGGCATTTCTCTGGAGATTCGCTGGGGAGTGCTGGACCAGACCTTAGATTTGCTGGGACGCGGTGACGAGCACACGGTGCTTATAGTTGGACCTACTGGAGAGATACTGTACCAGCCTTGGGGACAAGCCCCAACGCCGAAAATACTGCAGCAGGTAGCTGACACCGGTGCCGGTGAGGGGTATTTCCGAAGTAATAGTGAATATGTGTTCTATAACACGATTGATCCGGTGGGCCTCAAGCTGATCACGATTATACCGAACAGCTTTATTAATCAGAGTTCACTCGCCACCATGAAATTTGGTCTTATTGTCGGCATGTTTACAGTGATTGTAGCTACACTAGTAGCTATTATTCTGGCGTGGCGGCTGGCGACCCCTATCGTTAGTCTGGCCCGTTCCATTCAAGGGTTTGGGCTCATGAAAGACCGTGAGGTCCAGATTAGCAACCGCGTAGATGAAATCGGCTTTCTGGAGACGAAGCTGTATCAGATGTCTCATCGGATCAGAGAGCATATTAAGACAGAATATATGATTAGTCTGGAGAAAAAGAGTGCTGAGCTCAAAGCGCTGCAAGCGCAGATTAACCCTCATTTTTTGCAAAACACGCTGCAAATGATCGGCAGTATGCTTTTCAAGAGCAACCCGGCGGAAAGCTACGAGGTGATCAGATCGCTTAGCGATATGTTTCGTTACATTATACGAGAGCCCGACGCGCTGGCGCCGCTGCAAGCTGAGCTGAATCACCTGAATAATTACATGCAGATCCAGAAGCAGCGTTTCTCTTCCCGGCTAACCTACACCATTCAGGTGGATGAGAAGGCGCTAAAGAGCATGATTCCGAAGCTGACTCTGCAGCCTATCGTCGAAAATGCTTTTGTTCACGGACTGGAGCTGCAAGCAGGACCATGGGAGCTGGAGATCAACGTTATCACGGATGCAAATGAGGTAATCATCAGCATCCGCGACAACGGAATCGGGCTGGAGAACAGCAAGCTTGCGGAGCTGCGCGGACGGCTGAACCAAACGGAAGGCTTATGGACACACGGTGACCGGATCGGTTTACAAAATGTCGCTTCTAGGCTTCATATGCACTTTGGCGGCGGCTGTGGAATCAGCGTAGATAGCCAACCCGGGCAGGGAACTACAGTAGTAATGACCATTCCGCTTGAGAGGAACAGTGACATCTATGATTAAAGTACTGCTAGTGGACGACGAAAGTTGGAATCGTGATATTGTAAGGACGTTTGGTGCCTGGGAAAGTCTGGGAATGGAGATTGCCGGAGAAGCGGAGGAGGGGATAGAAGCGCTGCAGCTTACCGAGTTGTTGTCGCCTCAGATTGTCATTACGGATATGCGGATGCCTGGTGCGGACGGAGTCCAGCTGATGATTAATCTCCATGACCTCTATCCTGAAGTAAAGGTTGTGGTAGTGAGCGGTTACGATGATTTCAAATATGCACAGAGTGCCCTGCGTTACGGAGCGGTAGATTACTTACTGAAGCCGATAGATCCCAAAGAGCTGAATGCAGTTCTGCAAAAGTGCAAAAGAGAGCTGGAGTCTTTCTCCCGGGAATCCGCTCCGCTGCCCCTTGATATGGAGGTTTCCTTCTCCTTGTCCTCCTATAAACAGCTGCTGCGGGTTCATTTCAATGAATTGAATTCGGAGGGGATGCTCAGCGTACTGCAAGGGATGGGCAGAGAACTGGAACAGAGTGGGATTACGAAGTCGGGCATCCTTCAGCAGGTCACTCGAGAAATGCTGCAACTGCTCATGGAACTCATGAAGTGTAATGCCCTTGAAGACGAATCCCTGAAATTCGAAGTGAACCGCGAGGTTTTCTCGTCCTGCGAGAATACTACAGCTTTTCTGGTGGAGCAATACGGCGAAAGTCTGGAGCAACTGATCCGCCAACGCAAGTTCAAGAATAGGCTGAATCTCGAAGAGGTTAGGCAATATATTGATAACCATTTTGCCGAGGCTGTTACTTTGGAGGCTTTAGCCAGAGTTTTTTTTGTCAGCAAAGAATATTTGAGCAAGGTCTTCAAGCTGGAATATGGCCGCAACGTTACGGAATATGTATTGCATCTGCGGATGGAGAAAGCCAAGCAATGGCTCGCCGAGGATAACATACCTATCAAGTCTGTGGCTGAAATGAGCGGATACGAGGATGTTGCCTATTTCTATAGAGTATTTAAGAAGCATTATGGTATTGCACCCGGCGAAATGAGAAAGAATGCACAGGTTTAAAAATGTCCAACCCAGGAGGGTAATTCCGTCCAATTAAACGCTTTCATAATAAAGATACAATGAAAGCGTAAACAAAAACAGAGGCATTGGGAGGTCTTACGATATGAAAAGAACAACAACGAGTATACTTTGCACATTTCTAGCAGCAACACTTCTGGCAGGCTGTGGCGCCAACAATAACACAGGCAGCGCAGGTTCGGCAGAGGGTGACAAGGCAGTTACAGAAAAGGCCAAAAGCGTTACCCTCAAGATGTTCATCGCACAGCCGCGCTTCAAGGAACATTATGACAAATATATTGCCGATTTCGTTACCAAGGAAAAAGCTGATAAAAATATTGATGTAACTGTTCAGTTGGAAATGCCGACAGCCGATAATGCTTCGCAAATTCTGAAGACACGGCTGGCCTCCAATGATGCACCTGATATATTCGCCATTCATGCGGTCAACGAGATTCCTTCTTATTACAAAGCCGGATATCTGGAAGATCTGACCAGCCAGCCTTTTGTCGCTAAACTGCTGGATAGCGTGAAACCTTCTGTTACTACAACTGATGGCAAAGTCGTTGCTCTACCACTCGAAACCTTATCATGGGGTTATCTGTACAATAAAAAAATATTTACGGAGCTAGGCTTGACACCACCAACGACTTTGACGGAAATGAAGGCGGTTGTAGAGAAGCTTAAAGCCAAGAAGATAACTCCTTTTGTTCTCTCCTATAAAGAATCTTGGATTCCACAGCTGGTGCTGCCGCTCGCTGTCGGCGCAATCGTGAAGACCGAGGACCCTACGTTCGTGGATAAGATGAATAAAGACGAGGGCTCCTTTACTGAAATGAAGTCGGCGATCTTTGATATCTTTGATCTCATCAACAGCAACGGTACAACCAAAGCAACAGAGGTTGGTGGTGATGATGGTGCTGCAGCGTTTGCTGCAGGTAAAGGGGCCATGTGGCTGCAAGGACCATGGTATGCCGAAACCATTCTGAAATCGAATCCGGACTTGGATTTCGGAGTGGCACCTCTGCCGATTAACGATGATCCTAACGCTACCTTGATCAATCTTAGTGCTTCAACATCATTGGCTGTATCACCGACCAGTAAGAACAAGGACGTAGCCCTCGATTTCTTGAACTACGTGCTGGATGACCAAGCCTCCAACGCATTCTTCCAGGCCTTGAAGTTCAATCCGGTGGCTAAGATCCACACCTATGAAAGCTATCCGTGGATCAACGACGCGATGACTTATGTCAAAGCAGGCAAATCTGTTCAGGACCCGGCCATTCCGCAATCGGTCAAAGACGAGGTGGGTAAAGGTCTGCAAGCCTATTATGCCGGACAATTGTCACAGGATGAGGTGCTGAAGGCACTGGATAAGGCTTGGAAATCTTTTAACAAAGTGAATAAATAAGCAAGCTGAAATATACTGTGCGGGATGGAAGGTGAGGGGTAACTTCCTCCATCCCGCTTGTTGTATTCACACCCATGGAGAGGGGATCATACTGTGCCTATTAAGAGCTACAGAAAATATATTTCATTGCTTGCTTTCATTGCACCTGCTTTTATCTTCTACACCTTGTTTCTGCTGATTCCGACGATTGGCGGCATGTATTACAGCTTTACGGACTGGAACGGGTTGAACCCGAACTATTCTTTTAATGGTCTCGCCAATTTTATCGAAGCGCTGCGTGAAGACCCGGACTTTGTGAATTCATTACTGTTTACACTTAAATATGTGCTATTTATGGTTGTGCTGCAAAATGTGCTGGCTCTATTACTAGCCGTATTTATTGAATCTAAAACAAGAACCAAGGGCTTCTTTCGTACGATCTTCTTTATGCCAAATATGATCAGCACCATCATAAGTGCCTTTATGTGGACCTTCGTGTTCTCTCAGGTACTGCCGCAAATCGCGGAGAAGACCGTTATGAAATTCCTCGATCAGTTATGGATTGGAGATCCGAAGTATTCTTTCTATTCGATTATTATCGTATCGCTGTGGAATGGTGTCGGCTATATGATGATTATATATTTGGCAGCTCTGCAGGGCGTACCGCAAAGCTTGAAAGAAGCTGCGCATATTGATGGAGCAACCCCATTTCAGGCATTCCGTAATGTAACGATGCCGATGATTACACATGCAATTACGATTTGTTTCTTTCTCACTCTTAATGGAGCCTTTAAAGTGTACGAGGTGGTCTACGGTCTCACTGGCGGAGGTCCCGGACGCAGTACACAGGTGATAACGATGAACATTTATGAAGAAGCTTTCTCCAACAATTTCCGTTACGGTTATGCAAGTGCTAAATCCGTCATTCTGTTCATTATTATCTTAATCTTCACCTTCATTCAGATCAGAGTCATGAAGAAAAAAGAGGTGGAAGCATGAGACAGAAAAAAGTAACGGATTTATTCATTACGTTGTTTCTTTGTGTAGGCGCTATCATTTCATTTTTTCCGATCTATCTGGCCGTTATTAATTCGGTGAAGACGCAGGGAGAGATGTTCTCTTCTTTTATAGCTTTGCCCACCAAGCTGCATTTTGAGAACTACAGCCAGGCTTTTGATAAAATCAATCTTTTGAATAGTACACTCAACTCTGCTATTGTTTCTGTGATCGGCATAGGTGGAATCGTGTTTTGTGCGGCTTTGGCCGGCTACAAGCTGTCACGAACTAGCGGCAGGCTGAGCAACATGATCTTCTTCCTGTTTATTGCTTCGATGCTGGTCCCTTTTCATTCCATTATGATTCCACTGACCCGGATGGCCAAAAACCTGCATGTTAGCGGCAGTACCTATGGTCTGGCCATTATTTATATCGGCCTTGGCGTGAATATGGCGATCTTTCTATACCATGGGTTTGTGAAGTCCATTCCCCGCGAGCTGGAAGAAGCCGCACGTATTGACGGCTGTGGAGAATTTCAGACCTTCTTCCGCATTATCTTTCCGCTCTTGCTGCCCATCACAGTAACGATTGCGATTCTCGACTTTTTGTGGATCTGGAATGACTTTCTACTGCCTTTACTTATGCTAACCGATTCAACCAAATATACGCTGATTCTGTCCACGAACACGTTGTTTGGCGAATATAACAAGGAATGGTCGCTGATTCTGGCGGCGCTCGTCTTGACTGCACTTCCGGTTATCGTCATCTATGCATTCTTCCAAAAATTCATTATGCAGGGGATTGCGGAAGGTGCAATTAAAGGCTAGACAGAAAGGAATCTAAAAGGATGAGTAAACTACGGTATGGCGTTGCCTATTACGATGAATATATGCCTTATGAGCGACTCGCTGAAGATATCGCCATGATGAAGGAAGCTGGCATTAACGTAGTCCGCATTGCGGAGTCCACCTGGAGTACCCATGAGCCGCAAAATGGCGTATTCGACTTTACTTCGGTGGACCGAGTACTGGACGCTATGTACGCTGCCGGAATTGAAGTTATTGTGGGGACACCTACTTACGCCGTCCCGACTTGGCTGGTCAAGGAGCATCCGGATGTATTGGCAGTAACTCCCAGAGGGCTCGGACGTTATGGCGCCCGCCAGATTATGGACATCACGAATCCAGTCTATCTGTTCCATGCGGAGCGGATTATCCGCAAGCTGATTGGCCGCGTGAGCAAGCATCCTGCGGTCATCGGCTATCAGACCGATAACGAGACTAAGCACTATGATACTGCAGGTGATAATGTTCAGCTGCAGTTCGTCAAATATATGCGTGAGAAATTCGGCACGCTGGAGAATATCAATGAGTGTTTCGGTCTGGATTACTGGAGCAACCGGATCAACAGCTGGGAGGACTTTCCTTCGGTGGTTGGTACCATTAATGGCAGTCTTGGGGCGGAGTTCGCCAAATTTCAGCGAGGGCTGGTTAACCAATTTCTGGCTTGGCAGGTAGCACTGGTGAATGAGTTTAAACAACCCGGACAATTTGTGACGCAGAATTTTGATTTTGAGTGGCGGGGATATTCGTTTGGTGTGCAGCCGTCAGTAGATCATTTTGCCGCGGCCGAGCCTTTTGATATTGTTGGTGTGGATATTTACCATCCGTCTCAGCATGAGCTGACTGGCACGGAGATATCTTTTGGCGGCGATATGGCACGGTCGCTGAAGCGCAGCAATTACCTTGTTCTGGAGACACAGGCGCAAGCCTTTCCTAACTGGACTCCGTTTCCAGGTCAATTAAGGCAACAAGCCTTCAGCCATCTCGCCTCTGGTGCGAACATGGTAGCATACTGGCATTGGCACTCCATCCATAATTCGTTCGAGACCTATTGGAAAGGCCTGTTGAGCCATGATTTCAAGCCCAATCCGGTATACAACGAGGCTATGACGATTGGCCGGGATTTCCAAGCTTTAAGTCAGCAGCTAGTCGATTTGCGCAAGGAGAATAGGGTTGCCGTGATGGTCAGCAACGAGGCATTGACGGCGATGGAATGGTTCAAGCTGCCTGACGGGAAGACTTATAACGATGTAGTACGCTGGCTGTATGATGAATTGTACCGGATGAATGTCGAATGTGATTTTATTCAGCCTTCATTTCATAATCTAAGCCAATACAGCCTGATTGTAGTTCCGGCGCTTTATGCCGTGGAGGATGTACATTTGGAGCAATTGAATGACTATGTGCACCAAGGCGGACATGTAGTGTATTCCTTCAAAAGCGGCTTTGCCAATGAGAACGTCAAGGTTCGGAGCACTCAGCAGCCGGGGATCATCAGTGAGGCCTGTGGTATAGGCTACAGCATGTTCGTTACCCCTCATGAGGTGGGCTTGAAGAGTGGCAGTCTGGATCTGGGAACAGAGGATAGAAGGATAGAAACTTGGATGGAATTGCTCACTCCGACCACGGCTGAGGTGCTGCTAAGTTACGATCATCCGCATTGGGGCGCATACGCCGCTGTGACTCGCAACCGTTATGGTCAGGGGACAGCGACTTATATGGGATGTATGACAAGCCCTGATGTAGCAGGAAGTGTGCTGAAAGTCGCTGTGCAAGAGGCTGGATTATGGGACAGCAATCAGGAGCTTGCTTATCCAATCATCGTGAAATCGGGTTATAACAGTGATAACAAAGCTGTACGTTACTATTTCAATTACTCGGAAACGGCGGCTTCCGTGGTGTATGCATATGGTGATGGTGTGGAGCTCTTATCAGGGTCTGCTGTGAAGCAGGCTGATTCCCTTGTCCTTGAGCCTTGGGGAGTACTGATTGTGCTGGAGGGTTGTTTTTTTGACCCTAATTTGCTAACATGTGATGTAACTTAATAGTTGTTTTGTTTTCTAGGGTTCCGCAGTTGCTACATAGGCTGGCTGGTCCGAGGGAAAACGCATGAACCTGTGAATGAGCAGGCTCGTGTCTACACGGAGGGATAAAAGCCCGGGAGGAATCGTCAGAGATGACGATGACCTTCCGGGCTTATTTGTGTTAGGAGGAGAAAGAAATGAAGAGGAATTCAGGCTGGGTAAAGGTTGTTGGCGCTGCTGTGCTAGAGGTGCTTTGGGTCATAGGGTTGAAGCATGCAGACACACCGTGGGAGTGGCTTATTACAGTAATAGCGATTGCAGCCAGCTTCAGTGTGATGATCTCGGCAAGCAAGACACTGCCAGTTGGCACGGTATATTCTGTATTTGCAGGACTGGGATCTGCCGGAACGGTGCTAGCGGACACTCTATTCTTTGGTGAACCGTTTAAGCTTATGACGATGATCTTAGTGCTTCTGCTGCTAACCGGTGTGATAGGCTTAAAAATGGTCACTCCTGACAACACTGTTAAGGAGGTGTCCTAAATGGCTTGGTTATTTCTTGTCATAGCTGGACTATTCGAAATGTATGGGGTGACGATGATTAGTCAGTTGCATAAGAAACGCAGCTGGCAAGGTGTGGTTAAACTTTTTCTTGGTTTTGGAGGGAGCTTTGTTCTACTGTCACTGGCCATGAAGAACCTGCCAATGGGGACAGCCTATGCGGTGTGGACGGGAATCGGCGCCTCCGGAGGAGCATTTCTGGGTATGCTGCTGCATGGAGAAGCACGAGATCTGCGGCGGATTGCTTGTATCCTCATGATTCTGGGGGCGGCAGTAGGTCTTAAGGTAATCGCCTAAGATAATTAAATATTTGGACACTTATCCATGTTTTTGAAATGCATAACGTGGTAAGTATAATAAGTAAACAATTGATCTCTAAGGGGACTTTAAATATGAATAGGGATATTTCTAACCGGCTGCTGCTTTCGGATGGGGCTTCTGTGCCCAGGATTGGGCAGGGAACCTGGTTTATGGGCGATAGCGAGGCCCACAGGGAAGAAGAGATCGCAGCTTTGAGACTGGGCGTGGAGCTAGGTCTGGATCTGATAGATACAGCTGAAATGTATGGAGATGGGCGATCGGAGGAGCTGGTTGGAGAAGCTTTAGAAGGGATCAGGGAAAAAGTATTTCTTGTATCCAAGGTCTATCCGTATCATGCTGGGAACGAGCATCTTGCCCGCAGCTGCGAAGAAAGTCTGAGCCGACTGAAGACCGATCATCTGGATCTTTACCTGCTTCACTGGCGGGGAAATATTCCGCTTGAGGAAACCGTGGAAGGCATGGAGAAGCTGGTGGCTGCAGGCAAAATAGCCAGATGGGGCGTATCTAATCTCGACATGGGCGATATGAAGGAACTGCTGCATATAGCTGAGGGAACTCATTGTGTCACGAACCAGGTACTCTACCATTTGGGCTCCAGAGGAATTGAACATGAGCTGCTGCCCTGGTTAAGAGGTCACAAGATACCGGTAATGGCGTACTCTCCATTGGCTCAAGCCGGCTCACTTCGCAAAGGACTGCTTGAGAGTGAGGCCGTGCAGGAGATAGCCCTTACTCACGGAGTCTCACCGCTACAAGTGCTGCTAGCTTGGTCGATCCGTGACGGGGATATTATCGCCATCCCCAAAGCAGGCACAATGAAGCATGTTGCTGAGAATGCGGCTGCCGGGTTGATTACCTTCACTAAAGATGATTTGTGGAAACTGGAGGATGCTTTTCCAAGACCGTCCTGGAAGGTTCCGCTGGATATGATTTGACGGTTATGGATACGTTCTCTCGCATTCCGGGCAGGGTATAAATGGTGATATAGTTGGTGACAGTTATCACCGCTACCGTGAGGATACCGCTTTAATGAAAGAGCTGGGCATCCAATCGTATCGTTTCTAGCAAATATTGAATTCGAAATTTAATACAGGTGAAATTGCGGGAGCCAAGCGATCTATGCGGGCTTCCGTTTCTTCTTAGAAAGCGCTCTTAAATGTTGTCAACAACGTTCATGACGAAACCGTGTTTTCAATTTGGTGACAAAGAAAGCGCTTTGATTTAGGATGTGTACATAGGGGATGACCTTTAACAAAGCTTAACAGCAAAGGAGTCCCATTCAATAATTTAAGGGGGCATTTCAAATGGCCACAACGGCAACTAAGCAAACTTCATCCGGTGGTGCAAGGGTGAAACTTCAACAATTCGGCCGCATGCTCAGCGGTATGGTATTGCCGAATATCGGCGCTTTTATCGCATGGGGTTTAATTACGGCATTATTTATTCCAACAGGCTGGATTCCAAATGCAAGTCTTGCCGCACTGGTAGGACCAATGATTACCTACCTGCTGCCGCTGCTGATTGGTTATACAGGCGGTACAATGGTACACGGCAAACGCGGAGGCGTTATCGGTGCAACAGTAACCATGGGGGTTATCGTGGGTACAACGGTGCCAATGTTCCTCGGAGCTATGATCGTGGGTCCTTTGTCCGCATGGATTCTAATGCAGTTTGATAAAGCAGTCGAAGGCAAAATCAAAGCTGGTTTCGAAATGCTGGTCAACAACTTCTCGCTTGGTATTATCGGTGGTGCACTTTCAATAGGCGCACTCAAAGGTATTGGACCGGTAATTCAAGGTCTGACCAACGTCCTGTCCGATGGTGTTCAAGTCCTGGTTGACCATAATCTGCTGCCTCTGATCAACATCATCATTGAGCCAGCAAAAGTATTATTCCTGAACAACGCAATTAACCAAGGTATCCTTAGTCCTATCGCCCTTGGCGAGGCCTCAAAGGTAGGTAAATCCATTCTGTTCATGCTGGAATCCAACCCAGGTCCTGGTCTTGGTATCTTGCTTGCTTACTGGCTAGTGGGTCGTGGTTCTGCTAAATCTTCCGCTCCAGGGGCGATCATCATTCACTTCCTGGGTGGTATTCATGAAATTTACTTCCCGTACATCTTGATGAATCCCCGTCTGATCCTGGCAGTTATCGGCGGTGGTGTTTCCGGTACGTTTACTTTCCAATTGCTTGGTGCAGGTCTGGTAGCTTCACCATCGCCTGGTAGTATCTTTGCTTACTTCGCCATGACGCCAAAGGGTGGCTATCTACCGATGCTGTCCGGTGTCGTTGTAGCAACGGTCGTATCCTTCCTGCTGGCTTCCGTACTTCTGAAGACAGTGCGCAAGAACGATGAAGAAGAGATGGATTTGGAAGCAGCAGCAGCTAAAGTCAAAGACATGAAAACTGCTGGTACAGCTGCTCAGACTGCAGCTACATCCCCTATTATTGCAGCTAATGTTCGCAACAAAGCTGATGTTAACAAAATTGTCTTCGCTTGCGACGCAGGTATGGGTTCCAGTGCCATGGGCGCTTCTGTACTTAGAAAGAAATTGCAAGCAGCAGGTATTAACATTACAGTCGTTAACTCTGCAGTCAGTGAAATTCCGGCAGACGCCGATATCGTGGTTACCCAGAAGACGCTGACAGATCGTGCAATTGCCAACAGTCCAAATGCAGAGCACATCTCTATTGACAACTTCCTGAAGAGTCCTAAATATGATGAACTCGTGGAACGTCTGAAGTAAGTGGCGAAATTGTACATTGATATTTTAAACGTATAAAATGGTGAATATAGGAGACGCTGGCTGACAAAGCCAGCGTTTGTCTCCATTTAAGGTGAGGGTCCCCAGATATGAGGAAAATTACCGCCAGGCAACGCCAGATGATATTGCTCCTCTTAGGAGTGAGTGAGGGAATTACGGCGGCTGAAATTGCGGCAGGTACCGGTGTAAGCGTGAGAACCGTTCATCGGGAAATGGAAGACATCGAGTTGATCCTGCAGGATTTCGGGCTGGATTTGAGCAGGAAATCAGGAAAAGGCCTTCAATTGAACGGTCCTGAGGCCGGTCTTGAGAAACTGCGTCTTTTTTTGCGGGAAGAAAAGCTGGCGGAGTACTCGGGCGAGGATCGTAAAGTATATGAGTTATGTGCTCTACTGGAGGCGGTGGAGCCTGTGAAGCTCTACTCCCTCGCTCATTCTTTGAAGGTAACCGTTGCATCGATCAGCTATGATCTGGATGAACTCGAGCCATGGGTACGAAAGTTCGGTTTACTTCTGGTACGCAGAAGAGGATACGGTGTGGAGATCACCGGTTCTGAGATAGACAAACGCCGGGCCATCTGCCGACTGGCTGCTGAACATCTTGATTTGTCAGATTTGGTAGGCCATAATTTGCAGCTTGATGTGAATCCAATATTCAAGATGCTTTTGTCCACGGTAGGTAAGAGTAATCTTATGGACGTGGAGAATACGTTATGGGACATGGAGTGGAAATGGACAACTGAACTCCCGGAAATTGTATACATGGAGCTGCTGCTGGGTCTGGCTGTTACTGCAAGGCGGATAGAGATAGACAGAGGTGTTGATAGCGCTGAAGAGGCGGGGTATGCACGTTTGTCTGATCATCGTAATATTGCAGGTGCGGAGATTTATGTGCAGCGGCTAGGTGAGACTTTGGGTCTGCATTTTCCAGCGGTTGAAATTGTTTATATTGCCGGATTATTTGACCAGGTTCAGGATTCATTCTCCTCTGCAGGCTTTGCTTATGGAGATATTGAGTTGATGGAAATTGTATATAGACTGACGGAGAGTGTTGTGAAGCGGACGGGGATTTCCTTCCAAAGCGATCGCTCGCTACGAGAAGGTCTGCTTGAGCATATTGATCCGGCGTTGAAACGGATTCGTGAAGGAACCCGTATACGGAATCCCCTTCTCGGACCCATACGCAGAGATTACGAATACTTATTCAATATCATCCGGGCAGCGGTTGAGGATTTGCAGATGGAGCCGGAAATTCCGGATGAGGAAATCGGATTTCTGGTGATGCACTTTGGTGCATCCGTGGAAAGATTGAATCAACTTAGGCGTAATGTACGGGCAATTCTCGTCTGTGCCAGTGGGTTAAGCTCTTCCCGGCTATTGGCTACAAGGCTTACGAAGGAGATGCCGCAGATTGAAATTTTGCGGAATATTTCCTGGTACGAGGCTGCACGGCTGCCAGAGGATACCTATGATCTGATTATTTCAACGATTGATCTTCCACTGGATAAAGACCGGTATATCAAAATTAGCCCCCTGCTGTCAGGGGAAGAAATAGAAAAGCTGCTGAACTATATTCAGAATACTACATTGAGTGAGCGAAAGATTTCTTCACCCGGCGAACCTGACAAATCGGTACAGGAGGAAGCGGCATTAGATAGAATGAAGAGTCATAAAAGCATTTTGGATGAGATGGTTAGTTTGCTCGAACGCTTCCGGTTTCACCCGTTGGATAACACCGGAATGAGCCTGCGAGCAACACTGTCGGAAATGCTGGATATGCTGAATGGCAGCGGTGTGATCGGAGATGCTGATATTCTGCTGGAGCGTCTGCTGGAGCGGGAAAGAATGGCCAGTCAAGTCATCCCGGATACAAGACTCGCGCTTTTCCATACACGGAGCAGTCACATTCATATGTCCTCGTTGACTTTATATCGTCTGAGACAGCCAGTTCAACTGGAGGGGGATACTGAAGTCAGAGTGATTCTGCTCATGCTTGCCCCGCGTAAGTTGTCTAAGGAGAGTCTCGAAGTGCTCAGTGAAATTAGCGCCTTGCTGCTGAATTCTGAATTAGTCAAGTTGTTGGAAGAACGGACGGAGTCGGAGATCAGGCGATACTTATCGTCAGAGCTTCTGCGTTTTTTTGAAAATAAAATTTGAAAGCGAGAGAAATCATATGAGTATACTGTCAGAAGATAAAGTAATAATGAATGGTGCCGCAAAAGATAAATACGAAGCCATCACAATGGCGGGTAAGCTGCTTGTTGCTGCAGGACATGTTACTGAGGAATATATCCCTAAGATGCTGGAGCGTGAAGAGGTAGTATCGACCTATATGGGCGAAGGGCTTGCAATTCCGCACGGCACCAAGGAGGCCAGACCTTTTATCAAATCTACTGGGTTATCTGTAGTTCGCTTCCCGGATGGCGTTGATTTTGGCGGAGATGAACCCGCTTTTGTCGTCATTGGCATTGCAGCTGCGGGAGATGGACACATGGAAGTACTGACGAATGTAGCCATGATTTTCTCCGAAGATGGTGCACTTGATCGGGTAATGAATGCTACTACTCCGGCTGATATTATTGCTCTCTTTGAAGGAGGCGTTGAATAATGAAGGCTGTACACTTTGGTGCGGGCAACATTGGCAGAGGGTTCATCGGTCTACTCTTGTCAAAGGCAGGTTATGAAGTATGCTTCGTAGATGTGAATGAGGATTTCGTATCGCAGCTTCAGGAACGTGGAGAATATCCGGTGACACTGGCCAGCGATGGACAGGAAACGGTTATTGTTAATAATGTAACAGCACTCAGCAGCGTAACCCATGCCGCAGAGGTGGCTGCAGCCATTGCCGAAGCGGATATAGTTACAACAGCTGTTGGCGTATCCATCCTGAAATTTATTGCGGGTACAGTTGCAGAAGGCATCAGCAAACGGGTGGCAGTTTCTGCAGCACCGCTGCATATCATCGCTTGTGAGAATGCAATTGGTGGGAGTGCGCAGCTCAAAGAGCTCGTGTATGCGAAGCTGGATGAAGATACCCGCCGCAAAGCAGATGCTTCTGTGGCGTTCCCTAACGCGGCCGTAGACCGAATTGTTCCGCTCCAGAAACATGATGATATTCTAAAAGTGGTTGTTGAGCCCTTTTATGAATGGGTCGTGGATTCCTCGGAAATGATTCCAGGCTACACGCCTATAGAGGGTGTTCATTATGTGGAGAATCTGGAGCCTTACATTGAACGCAAGCTGTTCACAGTGAACACTGGACATTGCTCAGCTGCATATCTGGGTTACTTGCGTGGCTACGAAACTATTCAACAGGCGATGTCTGACGAGCCATTGACCGCTCTGGTACGGGAAGTGCTAGAGGAGACCGGAGCCGTATTGGTGCAGAAGCATGGCTTCGATAAAGCTGAACACAGCAAATATATTGATAAAATCCTTGAACGCTTCCGCAACCCTGCGCTGACCGATGAAGTGTCTCGTGTAGGCCGTTCTCCGCTCCGGAAGCTGTCTCCGAACGACCGTCTGGTGTCACCAGCGCTTCAGGCTTATGAGAGAGGGCTGAGCTATACTGCACTGACCCGTTCCATGGCTGCTGCTCTGTTATTCGACGTAACAGATGATCCAGAAGCGGTAGAGCTTCAAGCTGCTATTGCCGAGCTAGGAGTCGAGGCGGCCGTTACGAAGTATACCGGCATGGCTGCTGACCATGAAGTACATCAATCCGTTATGGCCGAATATGGCAAACTGAAGAAATAATTCACTTGAATATATGAAAAAGCCGTAGGGAGATAATCCTCCCTACGGCTTTTTGTCATATTAATATCATCTGATGAAGCATCAGCTATTCTCAATAATCGTCTGGAGCGTTGTGCGGTCCAGCCCTTCTACCAGCTTGATTAGCAGTTCTTTGGCTGCTGCATAGTCATCGCTGTGAATTACAGACGAGGCCGTGTGTATGTATCGTGAGCAGATACCGATTACTGCTGACGGTACACCGATTCCACTGACATGCACCTGACCAGCATCCGTTCCCCCTTGGGAGACAAAATACTGATATTTGATCCGGTGGGTATCCGCCGTATCTTGAACGTATTCGATCAGTCCGCGGTGGGTGACCATCGTTGGGTCATAAATGCGCAGCAACGCGCCCTGACCGAGCTGGCCGAACGCTTGGCGGTCTCCAGTCATATCGGCAGCAGCGCTGGCATCCAGACCGAAGAAAATGTCAGGTGAGAGCAGATTAGCCGCAGTGCGTGCTCCCCGCAATCCTACTTCTTCCTGTACAGTAGCCCCAGCGAAGACGGTATTTGGCAGCTTTTTACCATGCAGCTCTTTAACCAATTCAATGGCCAGACCCAATCCGTAGCGGTTATCCCAAGCTTTAGCCATAATTTTCTTAGGGTTGGCAAGTGGAGTAAAGGGACAAATCGGCAGGATTTGCTGGCCCGGGGCAACGCCGAAGCTTTCTGCTTCTTCGCGGCTGTCTGCTCCAATATCAATGTACATCTTGCGGATATCTACAGTCTTGCTCCGCTCTTCATCACTTAACAGATGGATGGGAGTGCTCCCCACAACGCCTGTCAGCGTTCCCTTGCGAGTAATGATCTGCAGTCGCTGTGAAGCTACAGCAGCGGACAGCCAGCCACCCAGCGGCTGGAAACGGATCATTCCGTTGTCAGTGATGCCAGTTACCATGAAACCAACCTCATCAAAATGCCCAGCTACCATAATTTTGGGCCCATTCTCTTCACCGCGCAGCACGCCAAACAGGCTGCCTAGACGATCCTGTACGAATTCATCAGTATACGGTGCCATAGCATCCTTGACATAAGCACGCAGTTCGCGTTCGAAGCCTGGAGCTGCGGGGAATTCAGTCAGAGTCTTGAACAAATCCAAAGTTTCTTGATTCATATTCGTATCGCTCCTTTGTTAATCATCTTATCCAGTATGAACATTGTCGGCTCGCTTGTCCATGCTTGAGGCAAACGAACACCGGGCGCAATATCTCCGAATACTATGCAGTAGTGGCTCTGATGGCAGGAGCAGTAGAAAGGATGCGAATCTGGGATGAGGGTAGCGGATAGTATGCAGAAAGGAAGGAAACCAGTATACTCTCGGAGCGTACAGGCCAGCAGAATGGCAAAGAGACATCGGTATCGGTACGGCTTGGAGAATGAAGCTGTACTGATATTTGTTCTGTTTATGCTGCTGGTTGTGGTGTTACTGTATTTTTCCTGAGCTTTGCGGGACATAACGGAGCGATAAATGGCTAACAATAAGAGAAACTTCTAAGCGAAGACAAGTTTGAGGGGCCACACAGGTACTATGAAAGGCCATGAGGCCCCCTTCGTTTAACTTCAGGAGGTGTTCTCTTTGCCAGTAAAAACCAAAAGATCTGGCGTCAAGCTGCGGCTAGATACCCTGACTCCACAGGATTATGAGAAATTGTCCAAGCCATTTGTGCCAGCACGACCTGTATTTAAAAACTGTCTGCGGGCCTTCCTCTCGGGCGGCCTAATCTGTGTAATTGGACAAGGCGTACAGGAGGCCTTTATGGCTATTTTCGGAATGACCTCTAAGGAGGCGGCGAGTCCTACCGTTGCTGTGATGATTCTAATTTCGGTTATACTTACCAGTTTTGGAGTGTACGACAAAATGGCTCAATGGGCTGGCGCTGGCACTGCGGTGCCCGTCACAGGTTTTGCCAATAGTATGTGCTCTGCAGCACTTGAGCATCGTGCCGAAGGTCTGGTGCTCGGGGTTGGCGGGAACATGTTCAAGCTAGCCGGCTCTGTAATTGTGTTTGGAGCTGTGGCAGCCTTCGTGATTGGAATAATCTATGCCTTTCTGGGCTTAGGAGGTGGGCACTAAGATATGCAGCAACTCGGCAGTCAGACCTGGCAGTTCACTACTCGTCCCGTAATTCTAGGTTCTTCCGCCGTGGTCGGACCCGAGGAGGGAGAAGGACCGTTAGCAGCAGATTTTGACTTCATCTATGACACTTTGAAGATGGGGGAAAAAACCTGGGAAAAGGCAGAACGCACCTTATTTGAGAAAGCTTCGCAGCTGGCGCTGTACAATGCAGGAATAGATGAGAAGCAGCTGGAATTTTTTGTTGGTGGAGATTTGATGAATCAGATTATCAGTAGTTCATTTGCAGCAAGGAAGCTGGGTGTCCCTTATCTCGGAGTATTCGGCGCCTGTTCTACCTCTATGGAAAGCTTGGCAATCGCCTCAATGATTGTAGATTCCGGGGGCAGTAAATATGTGCTGGCTGGAACCTCAAGCCACAATTGTACAGTGGAGAAGCAGTTCCGTTACCCGACCGAATATGGTTCTCAAAAACCACCAACCGCCCAATACACAGTAACAGGTTCTGGCTGTGCAGTTATCGGCAAAAATGACGGTTCTGGCAAAGGGATCCAGGTCGTATCAGCCACCATCGGACGTGTCATGGATTTAGATATTACCGACCCCTTTAATATGGGGACAGCGATGGCGCCCGCAGCTGCAGATACAATAACCGCACATTTCCGGGACACAACCCTTTCCCCAGGATATTATGATTTAATTATCACCGGTGACCTTGCTTCAGTTGGCTTACCCATAGCTAAAGCCTTGCTGGCAAAAGAGGGAATACCAATGGAGCAAACCCAATTTGATGACTGCGGTCTGCTTATTTATGATTTGGACAAGCAAAAATATGTGATCGCTGGTGGAAGTGGCTGTGGCTGCTCTGCAGTCGTAACTTATGGACATATTCTGAAACGTATGAAGAAGGGGGAGCTGAAGCGGGTGCTGATTGTGGCAACTGGCGCCTTGCTGTCACCTTTATCCTATCAGCAGGGCGAGAGCATTCCCTGTGTGGCACATGCTGTAGCCCTGGAAATCGGAGGTGAAGGAGTATGATTTATTTATGGGCCTTTTTAATAGGAGGGGCTATTTGTGTAATTGGTCAGTTGATGTTCGATGTATTGGCGCTGACACCAGCACATACGATGAGTACATTGGTTGTAGCAGGAGCCATTGCCGATGCTTTCGGGCTGTACGACCCCTTGGTCAAATTCGCTGGGGCAGGGGCATCCATCCCAATTACCAGCTTTGGGAATTCCCTAGTGCACGGAGCATTAACCGAACTTGAACAGGACGGTTGGATCGGAGTAGTCACCGGCATGTTCAGTTTGACTAGCGCCGGGATCTCGTCAGCGATTGTATTCTCATTCCTGGCAGCTTTAGTGGTAAGACCAAAGGGTTAGAAACACACTGGTGTCAAGAGAATAAAATGACGTATGAATCCCTCAAAAAAGTTAAGCTGGAGCCCTCGCTTCAGCTTTTTTTGAAATATAACAATTTATAGGTTTCACGCAATAATTTATCCTTATCTTTCTCGAAGAAATGGGTGCCGTCCGTATAAAGGACGGCGAAGCCGTTTCAACTTGTCCTTGTACATATTTCTTTAATTTATACACTGCAATAATGTACTTTGGGTCCCTGAATCATGTAAAATATAAATGATCATGCTTATTCTGACATAGGAGGTTTACCATATATGCCCGTACGTCAAGAATCAATGCACATAGTACATGCTGTTCGCACTAATCTGGAATCCTGCATACTAGGCAAATCATTTGAAATACAATTATTGCTGACGGCATTACTTGCCGGTGGGCATGTCCTGATTGAGGATGTGCCGGGAACTGGCAAAACCCAGCTGATTCGGGCACTCTCAAGATCAATGTCAGGCGAATACCGCCGGATTCAATGCAACCCGGATATTCTGCCGAGTGACATAACCGGCGTGTCGGTGTATCATCCGCGGGATGAGATGTTTCATTTTCGACCAGGGCCAGTCATGACGAATATTTTGCTCGCTGATGAGATCAACCGTGCTACAACCAAGACCCAGTCCGCACTTCTGGAAGTCATGGAGGAGCGGAATGTAACCGTGGACGGCGAGACTTATCCTCTGCCGCATCCGTTCATGCTGTGCGCCACTCAGAATCCGATTGATTTCGAGGGTACCTATACGCTGCCTGAGGCTCAGCTAGACCGCTTTATGCTGCGAATGAGCTTAGGCTATCCTGATGCGGCAACCGAGAAGAGTCTACTGCTGAGCCATCAGGAGGGACAGCCTCTCGATAGACTCCTGCCGGTAACAACTATGGGGGAGATTGCCGCCATTCAAGAAGAGATTCGTGAAATTTATATAAGCGATCCCGTACTGAACTATCTGCTGGATGTTGTACGTCAGACGAGAGAACATCCGCTTGTGCTGCTAGGTGCCAGTCCACGGGCCTCGTTGTCTTTTATGATGGCTTGCAAAGCTTATGCCTTTTTGCAAGAACGTGATTATGTGCTTCCCGATGATGTGAAGGTGCTCGCGCCGTTTGCACTCGGCCATCGCATTCTGCTGCGTCCAGAGTCGCGTCTGGACAATGTCAGTGTGGATTCCATGCTGCAGAAGCTTCTGCAGAGTATAAATGTACCTGTTACGATGAGGCAATAAGATGAGACGCTTCTTGTCTGCGGCGGCAGCTGTTATCCAGCCGGCGAAGCTCGCCGGCATACTCGCGATTTGGTGTATTACCCTAATGTATGTACTTTTTCAGGGTGGCAAGACTTCATTTATGCTCTTTATTATGGTCTCCGTGCTGCTAATTTATTTGATCGTTGGAGGTTTGGGTGGTGTCCGGCGGGCTCGGGGCTCACGCAGCTTGTATTCCGAGCAGGACAAGCCTGACCTGTTATACGCTGGGGGATATCTACGCGTGAAGCTTAATATTACCATTCCGGGATTTCTGCCGCTGCCCTATGTGGTGGTCAGAGAGATTCTGCGGCGGCATAACGGAGAATCATGGGTATTTGAGGAAAGTGTTATTCCCAGCATGCGGGGAATAGGCGAACTGCGCTTTCAGACACCGATGCTCGAACGGGGGAGTTATATGTTCTCCGAGACGGATATCTTAAGTGAGGATATATTTGGGCTCGTTGAGCACAAAGGGAAATTTATGGCGGAAGGGCATTTTCGTGTGCTGCCTCGTGCCATATTTGTCCCGCGTTGGCAGCTGTACGAACGGAAATCCCGGCTAGCGGGACCGCAGGTCTCGCTAGTGCAATCCCGGCGGGAAACAACGCAGATCAATGGTGTCCGCGATTACGTTTATGGCGACCGTCTGACGCGCATTCATTGGAATGCTACTGCCAAGACAGGTTCCTGGAAATCCAAAGAGTTCGAGCACGAATCCGTCCCCAAAACAATGCTTGTTCTGGACGGCAGTGCGTCGGCTTACGCGTCTTCGAATCAATTTGAGCTGGCGGTTTCTGTAACTGCTTCACTGCTCGGCTTCGGTGTGCGTGAGCGGATCGGCATCGGCCTATGCTGTTTAGACAGAGCTACCAAAGTCTTTACCCCTGCGGAATCAGGGGCTGAGCGGCAGAAGATGATTCAATATTTGATTGATATCAATGCGGAAGGCCGTGGCCCGCTAGTCTCCAGACTGG
Source organism: Paenibacillus sp. 19GGS1-52 (assembly GCF_022369515.1). Classification (NCBI taxonomy): domain Bacteria; kingdom Bacillati; phylum Bacillota; class Bacilli; order Caryophanales; family Paenibacillaceae; genus Paenibacillus; species Paenibacillus sp. 19GGS1-52. Next base: position 5,280,779 of record NZ_CP059724.1, on the reverse strand, counting down.
AAAAAGGACAGCTTATGTTCCCCAAAGGTTCATATTTCGTGCTCATCAGCCCTCAGAGCGGCAAGCCTGTGCTGGATACGCTACGCTGGGCAGAGAGCAGGGGAATGACGCCTTCACACCTGCATGTGCGCAATCCTTCAGGGATGAGCCGCAATACCGACTGGATAGATGTACTGAGATCACACAATATATCTGGCTACAACATCCGTTCCCTTCAGGAGCTTCCCGCAGTATTAGGAGGGGATCTATGATATGAGAGGCTGGCTGAATCTACAGAAGTCGTCCTGGCACCGTTCCATTAGTCTATTATGGATTATGATCATTGCGCTGCAGTGGGTCTCCTACACGGATTCGATCTGGCTTGCGGTAACAACAGCCGTTGTATTGACTGTCCTGACTACGGTGGCTGTTATAGAAATTCTTTTACCGGTCAGATGGGTGTACAGGCTGCTGCTGGAAGCAGTAGTTGTTGTCTATATTATGTACCGTATGCTCATTCACTATGGTATTTACCTTGCCGATCCATTGCTTACCTTGAGAGAACAGCTGCCAAACATAGCTGCCGAGATGTTCCCCTATCTCTGGTTCGTATTGGGCGCTTGGGGCTTGCTGCTACTGTCGTCATGGTGGGTAACCTCTAAGGCTCGCATCTTGCTATTTATAGGCATGAACATTGCTGCTTTTGCTGCCTTGGATTCCTTTACACCCTCCGTATTGTGGCAGGAGGTAGCTTGGACGGTATTTGCCGCAATGGGTTGGCTAGTAACTCAACATTTGCGGAATTTCCAACTTCAATATCCAAACGGCTGGTCTTACCTGCTGGATTATCCTATTAAAGTAGTCGTTAATATAGCCATCATCTTCTCATTAGTTATTATTACTGGTGTTAATATGCCTGAAGTAAGTCCTACACTGACTGATCCTTATACGGCATGGAAAGAATGGAATGGAACGGGGACGTCTTCTGGCTCAAGTTCCAAGGGAATTTTACAAACCGATAATGGAATTACCGCTGTGAACAACACCACCTCCGGCTATAGTATGGATGATGGCAATTTGGGCGGAGGCTTCAGCTTTGATTATTCACCCGTGATGACAGTGACCTCGGATTTACGCACCTATATGCGCGGAGAGACTCGCAGCGTCTATTCTGGAAGTGGCTGGACAGATAATGATCGAGTTAACCGGGGACCGCTCAAAGGTGCAGCGGTGGGTGAAGATCTGGAGACTACTGTGGCCCCCAAGGTCCAGTACCAAGCGCTGCAACAGACGGTTAAGTTGTTAAACAACAATGACTATCCGGTGCTCTTCGGCCCTTATGCCATCTCCAAGGTGGAGTCCATTAATGGTGAGAATAGTAGCAATGGGTTGTTCTGGAGAAGCCGGGATAGTGAGCTTTTGTGGGATACCGACGAAAATAACCGCAAATATCCGCTGTCCTATGAGTTAACTGCTGAAGTGCCTGTCATTCCAGTTCAAGAGCTGACCACCAAGACTTATGCAGAGCTGTATGACGGGAATACTATTGATAAGCAATTTCTGCAGCTGCCTGGTAATTTCCCTGCAAGGGTGAAGGAACTGGCTGAAGAGATAACGGCAACGGGACAAACACCGTATGAAAAAACGGCACTTTTGCAACAATATCTACAGGAAACGTTCCCGTATACCAATGAACCGGATCTATCACGCAGTACAAGCTCAGATTTTGTAGACAGCTTTCTGTTTGAGGTGAAGGAGGGCTATTGCGATTATTATTCTACTGCCCTGGTAACGATGGCCCGTTCTTTGGATATTCCCGCACGGTGGGTTAAAGGTTATGCGCCTGGAGAACAAGCAGAGCTACCGGATAATATGGCTTTACAGCAAGGAAGAATCCTTAATAATAACTACACAATCACGAATGCAGATGCCCATTCCTGGGCTGAGGTCTATTTTGGGGATTATGGCTGGATTCCTGTTGAGGCAACCCCAGGCTTCAATGTTCCTCTGCTGACCCAGAATGAGAATACTCCTGATTTGGATAGTACAGATCAGGAAGAGAATCAGCCGGACGAAGCAACGGCAGTGAACGACGGGGCAGGACAGACAGGATTCCATCTGGGAGACTGGGCTGTCGTAGCAGCTGCAGCAGTATTATTGGCGTGGCTAACATACCTGGTTTGGCAACAGCGGTTTAATCTTCGTTTCTTGGTTCAGCGATTGCGCAATGGGCGTCCGTTAACACCGGATCAGAAAATTGTGGCGGAAACTGAGCGCTGGATTCACTATATGCAACGTAAAGGATTGAGAAAAGAAGAGTATGAAACATTGCGTGAAGCGGTAGCACGTTGGGGCCGTGAACGTCCGGCAATTGCCGAAATTCTCTATTCACTGCTGGGACTGTTTGAGCAGGCGAAATATAGCCCAGATGTTATTGAAGACAAAGACTGGCGCAGGGTGTATACTGAAGCTTTGCGGCTGCGGAAAAGCATGAAGTCCAAAAACTAAGGTTATGCAGTAGTGAATCCCTGTAGCAGATTCATATGCGTTGCGCAAAGAGTATGATATAGTTTTTGGTATGAAATCGAGGTGAACGTATTGTTTGAAATGCTAGTCCCTAAACTCCGAGTAAATACGGTATTTGATATTGCACTAGAAGAGTTGTACCAGCAAGGCTATCGAGGCATTATTACGGATCTGGATAATACGCTAGTTGGTGCTAAAGCGCCTTTGGCAACACCGGAGCTGTTGGTTTGGTTCGAGAAGGTCAAAACCTTGGGCTTTAAGCTCATTATTGTATCGAATAATAATATGGACCGGGTATCGAAGTTTGCTACGCCTCTAGATATTAAATTCGTGCATCAAGCCCGCAAGCCAAGCAATGCTCCTTTTCACAAGGCGATAAAGCTGATGGAGCTTGCACCTGAGCAGACGATTGTGGTGGGTGACCAGATGCTTACAGATGTATACGGTGGGAATCGGTTGGGCCTGTATACGGTCTTGGTGCTACCTATCTCTGTACAAGATGAAGGCATCGGCACGAGAATTAACCGTCGGATAGAGCAGATTGCTCTGACACGGCTGCGTAAACAAGGATTGTGGCAAGAGGAGGATAAATCTAAATGAACCAAGAAAGTGAAACACAACGCCCTGTAAAATGCAATGGCTGCGGAATCAAGCTGCAGACCGAACATAAGGATCTTCCTGGCTATATCCCAGAGGTCGCTTTTGAACGGGAGCCGGTCATTTGCCAACGCTGTTTCCGGATTAAGAATTATAATGAAGCTTCTTCCGTTTCTGTAAACCAGGATGAATTTCTTCGTCTGCTGAGCGGTGTAGGCGAGAAGAACGCCCTGGTCATCCATATTGTCGATTTGTTCGATTTCGAAGGCAGTCTGATTTCGGGACTGCAGCGTTTCGTCGGCAATAACCCGGTTATTCTTGCTGTGAACAAAAGCGATTTGCTGCCCAAGGTGACGAACTGGAACAAGATGCGCAACTGGCTGCAGCAGCGCTGCAAGGAGCAAGGACTGCGTACAGTAGAAATTGTACTCGTCAGCGCCAAGCGTAATCAGGGCTTTGATCGTTTGTTGGAAGCGGTAACTGAGCAGAGAGGTCAACGTGATGTTTACGTTGTTGGAGCGACCAACGTTGGTAAATCTACACTGATTAACCGATTGATCTCCGACTACAGTGATCTGGAGCAGGAGTTAACCACTTCCCGCTATCCAGGAACTACTTTGGATACTGTTAAGATTCCCCTGGATGATGGTCACTATATCATTGATACTCCAGGCATTGTGTATCCTTGGCGCTACAGTGAATTGGTGGAACGGCAGGATCTGGAAGCCGTTATGCCTGAGAATACTCTGAAGCCGGCGGTCTATCAGCTGAACGAAGGGCAGACGCTTTTCTTTGGCGGATTGGGAAGGTTTGATTTCGTACAGGGTGTACATCAGTCGTTCACCTGCTATATCAGCAGTACGCTCAAAATTCACCGCACGAAGCTGGAACGAGCAGATTCTCTGTACCAGGAGCACCGCGGCGTTATGCTGTCGCCACCCGCTAGCGACCATATGGACAAGCTTCCACAGTGGCAGCGTCATGAGTTCAGCATTAGCAAAGGCACTCAAACCGATCTGTTCATTTCGGGTCTGGGCTGGATTAAGGTCAACGGAACTGAAGGTGCAGTAGTAGCCATTCACGTTCCGCGTGGTGTGAAGGTGCTTACCCGCCCTTCGCTGATCTAACTAGGGAGGATTATACTAGTGACAACTGCAACTGGGGCTTATATGAACGGGGATATCCTGCTGGGTGTAATGGGCGATCCTATTGCTCAGTCCAAATCTCCCATTATGCATGCTGCTGCACTGAAGGAAATGGGGATTGCCGGTGCCTATGTACCGCTGCATGTGACACCGGAGAAGCTGGGAGAGGCGATCCAAGCGATCCGTACTCTTGGCTTCCGTGGTGTTAATGTGACTATTCCCCACAAGGTAGCAGTGATGGCTTATCTGGACCAACTGGATGAAACTGCGGTAGCGATCGGTGCAGTCAATACCATTGTTAATGATAACGGAGTGCTGACCGGATACAATACGGACGGAATCGGTTATGTACGTTCACTGAAGACAGAAGCTATATCTGAATTGAACGGTGCGAAGATTATGGTGATCGGAGCTGGCGGTGCGGCAAGAGGAATAGTGTCTGCATTGCTTCAGGAGCAGCCTTCCTCGATTATCATCGCTAATCGCACTGCTGCTACCGCGCGCGAGCTGGCTGAGGCCTATTCGAGCAAAGGTGAACTCACTGGAATCAGTATGAGCGAAGTTGCGGGAATGATGGACGGTGTAGATGTGCTTATTAATACAACCTCTGTAGGCATGTTTCCTCAGATGGACGAGACACCGCTGGATTCTGCACTGTTTCATGAAGGAATGGTAGTAAGCGATCTTATCTACAATCCGCTGCGTACCCGGCTGCTGCTGGAGGCACTGGAATGTGGCTGCCGTATTCACGGTGGTCTTGGCATGTTCGTCTATCAAGGGGCGTATGCGCTTGAGTATTGGACGGGACAGCCTGCCCCAACTGATATCATGCGTAAGACGATTCTGAATTGCCTTGGTGGAGAACAGGAAATGGAATCAGAAGTTTAGGGTAATAATATATGTAAATAAGGAGTTAGTTCAATTATGTTAACTGGAAAACAAAAAAGGTTCCTTCGTTCACTGGCCCATCATCTTGATCCTGTATTTCAGGTCGGTAAGGGTGGCGTGAACGATCATCTCATCCGCCACATTGAAGAAGCTATTGAGAAGCGCGAACTGATGAAGATTAGCGTGCTGAACAATAATGTTGAAGATCCAAAGGAAATCGGTGCCGCATTGGCTGAACAGTCCGGCTCTGAGCTTGTTCAGGTCATTGGGAAGACGATTGTGTTGTACAAGGAATCTCGCGATAATAAGACGATTGAGCTACCTCGTTAAGGGATGAGTCAAACATCACTTGAGAAGGTTGAACTCTTGAAAGTCGGAATTATGGGTGGGACTTTTGATCCTCTTCATATCGGTCATATGATGGCAGCGGAAGCTGCGAGATATACCTATGGGCTGGATGAAGTATGGTTCATGCCTTCGCATATCCCGCCGCATAAGCATGAGGCTGGTGTATCTGGTGCGGACAGACTGGCAATGGTGCTGGAGACGCTCAGAGCGCATGATTCTTTTCGTACGTTGGATTGGGAAATAACCAGAGGCGGAGTATCGTATACTATTGATACCGTCAGGGAGCTGAAGCAGAAATATCCGCATTTCGATTTCTATTTCATCATAGGAGCGGATATGGTCCAGAATCTGCCGGAATGGCACGGCATTGAAGAGCTTGTGCAGAGCCTTACTTTTATTGGGGTGGGTCGTCCGGGAACACCGCTGAATCTCGAAGCACTGCCTGGCTTTATTGCAGAGAAGGTACAGCTAGCGGATATGCCCTTGGTTGATATCTCATCCACCATGCTGAGAGAGCGGATTGCAGAAGGGAAATCGATTCGGTATATGGTGCCTGATGCTGTTTTCGATTATGTGCAAAGGAGTGGATTGTATGGCATATAGCCGTGAAGCGCTGATTGAAGCGGTCTCTACACAAATGCCCGACAAGCGCTGGAAGCATACACTGGGCGTTATGGAATCATCGATCAAGCTGGCGGAGCGCTACAGTGCTGACCCTGTACGTGCGGAACAAGCGGCGATTCTCCATGATGTGGCCAAATATTGGCCAGTGGACAGAATGAAGGAGATTATCGAGCAGAACGACTTGTCTGCAGATTTGTTGAAACACGATAAGCAGCTGTGGCATGCGGAAGTAGGCGCGTTTGTAGCGGAACGGGAGTACGGTATTACTGATCCCGAAGTTATTGCTGCAATCCGATTTCATACTTCAGGTCGTGTAGGCATGAGTCTTCTTGAGAAAATTGTTTGTCTTGCCGATTATATCGAGCCTGGCCGGGATTTCCCTGGTGTGGAGAACATCCGCAAGCTGGCAAAGGTTAGTCTGGAAGAAGGATTAGTAGCCGGGTTTGATTCCACAATCAGCCTGTTGCTAGAGAAACGACGGATTATTTTTCCGTTAACGGTGTTGGCGCGTAATGATTTAGTTAGACTATTGGAGGAAAATAAATGAACATACAAACAAACAAACTGTTACAAATGACTCTTAAGGCTGTAGAAGATAAAAAAGCGGGCAACGTCGTTTGCCTGGATTTGCGTAATGTTTCACCCATTAGTGATTACTTCGTAATCTGTCACGGTAATTCAGATGTGCAAGTACAAGCGATTGCTACTGAAGTTCGCAAGGTTGTACATGAAGCTGGTGGCGTTATTCGCGGTATTGAAGGCATGAATTCAGGTCGCTGGGTACTGATGGATCTTGGGGATGTAGTTGTGCATATATTCCACCGCGACGAACGCGAATATTATAATATCGAGCGCCTGTGGTCAGACGCCAAGGTTGTGGAAACAGTATGAGTCTGATTGCTGGAACTACAGTTACGCTTGAAATAGTGCGGGAGGTATCCCCTTACGGTTTCTTTCTAAATGCGGGTGACGAAGATGTCATGCTGCATTATACAGAGCTAACTGAAAGAGTGAAGACTGGCGATAAAGTCGAGGTCTTTATATTTTTTGATACCGAGGATCGTCTCGCTGCTACAATGAAAAAGCCTTTCCTGACGCTTGGTGAAATGGCGCTATTGGAAGTCGCTGATATTCATCCGCGTCTAGGCTGCTTCCTCGAAATGGGGCTCGGACGCCAGCTATTGCTGCCGCTCAGTGAGCTTCCAGAATTGAAGGATCTGCATCCGATGGTAGGTGACCGCGTATTTGTAATGATGGAGCATGACCGACAAGGACGTCTTCGCGCCAAGCTCTCTGGAGAACTGGAGCTGTTGCCGTATGTTGTTCCCGCGCCTGAATCCTGGATGGGCAAGGTCGTTTCCGCCAGAGTGTATAGACCGCTGCAAATGGGCACATTTGTCTTGGTTGATGGCGGTGTGCTTGGTTTTGGTATTCTTGGCATGGTCCATTCCTCTGAACGCAGCCGTCTGCTGCGCTTAGGTGAGCTATTCGAAGCGCGTGTCTCTCATGTTCGGGAGGATGGCCGGATTAATATTTCCATGACTCATCGCAGAGAAGTTGGCCGGGATGTAGATTCCGCTGCACTGCTGGAGTTCTTGCACGCCCGCCCGGGTGGAGGAATGCCTTATTCAGATTCCACACCGCCGGATGTGATCAAGCAACGTTTTGGGATTAGTAAGTCTGCTTTCAAGCGCGCGCTGGGCAAGCTGTTGAAGGAAGGTATGATTACTCAGAAGGAGAATTGGACCTATCTCGCTGTCAGTGAGGCAGCACCTGCTGAGGATAATGCAGCTACGACTGAAGAAGAAACGACCGAATAATTTGCCGGAGCAGCGAAAGCTCTACTTCTACTAAATTTGGTGATAGAAAGTACGGTGCACCTAGTGTCTTCCTATGGGAAATTTGCTTATGTATACGATGTGCTCATGGCAGACATGCCTTATCCGGATTGGTTAACGTTCGCGGAAACCGCCTGGAAAAAGTATGGTAAACCCTTGACTGTCGCTGAGCTTGGCTGTGGAACAGGCAGCATCACCATTCCGCTTGCCGCGGAGGGCTATCATATGACCGGAATTGATCTGTCGTCAGATATGCTGTCCGTGGCGCAACGCAAGATGGAGGAGCATCCTCAGGGACGCCGTTTTCTTCGAGAGGGAAGTGTACGTTGGGTTAGACAAAACATGAAGGAATGGGAACTGCTGGAGCCTGTAGATTCTGTAATTTCCTTCTGCGATTGTCTCAACTATTTGCTTGAAGAAAGTGACATCTCGGATGTCTTCGCTCGTACTTATGCGGGTTTGAAGCCAGGAGGTACTTTTCTGTTCGATGTGCATCATCCGAACACACTAATCCGTTACGAGCAGGAGCAACCTTTTATACTGGATGAGTCTACTGTGTCGTATATTTGGACCTGTGAGCTGGATGCCCCACGCTGCGAGATTGAACATCACCTGTCCATATTCGCTCGTGAAGAGGGACGGAGTGATCTGTACCGCCGCTTCGAAGAGACACATATTCAGCGTGCATATGATCCGGACTGGATGACAGCAGAGCTGCTCAAGGCTGGATTCAGCACTGTGAATATCTATGCCGATTTCGAGTGGACAGAGGCGGACGAAGATGCAGAACGACTATTTTATGTAGTTGTGAAATAAAGCGGAATAGGATGAGCGGTCCAAGCCTGAGTACGGGGTTAGGGCCGTTTTTTGTTAAAATATAAGAATTTATAGGTTTCACACGATAACTTATCCTTATATTTCTCGAAGAAATAGGTACCGTCGCTATAAAGGACGGCCAATCGATTTCTTCTTGTAATGACATATTGAAAAAACCGAGCAGAGACGCTGGGTCCTACCTGCTCGGTATCCTCCAACCAAAACTTACCGATGCTCAAACAGGTCAATGGTACCCAATACGACATGTGCCAGACCAAATCCAAGTACGCCAGTTGCGAGCATTTTGTACCTGCTGCCAAGCAAAGCGGCGCTAGACGCGGTTACTACGGTTCCAAGAACGGCGGGAATCAGACCTTCACGCATTCGAAACACTCCTTCTCGGTGGTTTGGGAGACAGGGTTTAGTGTGGGTTGAATGGAGATTAATTATACAATCGAAACTTAGCCAAACAATAAAGGGGTATTCCAGCAGCTATACTGCTACGGATCGAAAACAAAAACGAGCCAGTCTCCAATAACCCGGAGACTGGCTCGTTTTGTCTTTACAGCTTTGAAGTGATAGCCCCTCTTATTCTACTGTCGCTGTAGTGAGGCGACTATTGGTTTCCTCAACTTCATGTACATTATAAAGTACACGCGCCATCAGATCTTGGCTATAATTGCCGAAATGTTTGCCATAAATCGTCAGTCCACGCTTGTTGACGGGTTTGTCGGTTACAGCAATGCGGAAGGTCAGCTCACTTTTGTAATCCAGCTTAATATCATCAAGGGTTACGTCTGAGATGCGGCAGCCATCAATGAAGCTTCCATCCTTATTAATTCGGATCAGCTTGAGCATCCCGTATTGATTCAAATGTGGAGGCCACCAGTCGGGATTAAAGGTACCACGGGAATCTCCAAAGTCGCCAGGACTGGTCCAGAAGCCAATTTCGATACCGTTTACATAAAAGTATAGATCGGAGGGATAGTTGTCATTGAAGCCGGGAGCCTCAGAGCCGATCTCCATGGAGAACTGGATTTCACGGAACGATTGATTGGCTTTAAGATAGTTCGGAATACGATATTCGAGAAAACCCTCAGCCATCCAAATAATCTCCGAATCAATTCGCTGGGGATCAGCAAAGTAACGAGGCTCGTCGAAGTCACCGATAATGCTGTCCTTGGTAGCCAGACCACAGGTAGGAACCGCTTGATAGTTGCTGTAATGACCGACCTGAATCTCAACTTCATAAAGATTGTCAACATCCTTACTGCGAAGATCGACCATTAGTTTATCTTTATTCAAATAGCAGACCTTCTGAATGCCATGCTTGCCAACCGAAGTATTAATCTCAATAAGGCCGCTATCTTCTAACTTCTTAATATGCATGGTAATGGCGCCATTGCTGAGATTTAGCTTCTTGGCAATTTCATTCAGGTTCAAGGCTTGATTGGTGGCTAGAAGCTCCAGAATTTGAATTCTGATTTCAGAGCTGAGAGCCTTGAAGATATCGATTCCGCTCATTAGATCTTTAATATAAATCATATCATAGTACCTTCTTCCAGTGACGTTGTGAATAAATCAACTATTTCATAAAATTATAAACTAATTAGCCTCAAAAATAAAGCTTTCTTCCTAAATTTGTAGAATTGGCTTAAAATTAAGTTCTGTTTTTATGGATATGGCCTTTATATTCACATTAAACTAAATTATAAAACGATAATTTTCAGAAAATAAGCTATTTATTTCAATAATAAGCTACTATTTGTTTTCATTTTATAAAAATATGAATAGTTTTATGTTTGTGTGTTTACAGAGGCGTTTATATATGTTATTTTATAACTGTAAGCGAATACATTCAAATGTTTTTTAATTATTTAACAAATATATAAAATGGAAGGTGAACCTATTGTCGTCAGATACAATAAGAGCAACACTTATCGTCGATAAGTCATTTGTTATTGCCAAAGTAGATAAGCGCATATACGGCTCGTTCATTGAACACTTGGGCCGGGCGGTGTACGGCGGAATCTACGAACCAGGGCATTCCTCCTCTGATATTCACGGTTTTAGAGGCGATGTGAAATCACTAGTCAAGGAGTTGAATGTGCCGATCATCCGCTATCCAGGAGGGAATTTCGTATCCGGATATAACTGGGAGGATGGAGTTGGCCCCGTTATAGAGCGTGCCAAGCGTCTGGAGCTGGCCTGGAGAACGATAGAGCCGAACGAAGTGGGTACCAATGAATTTATGAACTGGGCTAAAGAGGTAGGCTCTGAGGTTATGATGGCTGTTAACCTGGGAACACGTGGAGTTGATGCCGCGCGCAACCTGCTCGAATACTGCAATCATCCCGGTGGAACTTATTGGAGTGATTTACGGCGCAAGCATGGGGTAGAACAGCCGCATCAGATTAAGACCTGGTGTCTCGGTAATGAAATGGATGGACCTTGGCAAATTGGCCAAAAGACGGCCGTGGAGTATGGCAGACTAGCCTATGAGACAGGAAAGGCCATGCGTTTGGTAGATCCAAGTATTGAGCTGGTATCCTGTGGAAGCTCCAGCTCAGCGATGCCAAGTTTCCCAGAATGGGAAGCGGTAACATTAGATCATACTTATGAGGTTGCAGACTACGTTTCCCTGCATCAATATTATGGAAACCGTGACAAGGATACCGCCAATTTCTTGGCGCGTTCCATGGATCTGGAGCATTTTATCAACACGGTAACTTCAACCTGTGACTATATCAAAGCGAAGAAGCGCAGCAAGAAGACGATGTACCTCAGCTTTGATGAATGGAACGTCTGGTACCATTCCAATGAATCGGATACCAAGATCGAGCCCTGGACGGTGGGACCACCGCAGCTGGAGGATCAATACAACTTTGAGGATGCACTGCTCATCGGCAGTATGCTCATCACATTCCTAAGACATGCGGACCGCGTAAAGATGGCTTGCCTGGCTCAACTGGTGAACGTAATTGCCCCTATTATGACCGAAGCGGGTGGAACGTCCTGGAAACAGACGATCTTTTACCCCTATCTACATACTTCCCTGTACGGTCGCGGCGTTTCGCTTCAACCTATTGTGAACTCGCCTAAATATGACGCACAAGATTATACGGATGTTCCTTACCTGGATAGTGCAATCGTATACAACGAGGAAGCCGATGAGCTTACGATCTTTGCGGTTAATCGTCATCTTGAGGCAGGCATGTTGCTGAAATGTGATGTTCGCGGTTTCGAGGGTTATTCCTTGATCGAGCATATTGTCCTGCAGCATGATGATCTGTTGGCAGTGAATACGGCTACGGAAGAGAAAGTAAAGCCTGCAAGGGCTACTGGCACAGTGTGTAAGGACGGCTTTGTTGAGACTCTTATTTCCAAGGCTTCATGGAATGTTATTCGGCTGGGTAAAGGTAGCTTGAACTAATAAGAACCCGCAAACGGTTACTTAGTTCTTCTATATAGCATTACTTCTGTTCAGAAAATTCTAGGAGGGGTTACATTGCTAAAGAAAAAGAGTTGGTTTACACTGCTGTCATTAATTCTGACAGTATCGGTTGTACTAGCAGGCTGCGGAGGAAACAACAACAATGCGGCTAAGAGTAATACCGGAAACACAGGAACAACAGCAACTAAAACGGATGATTCAAAAGAAACTAAAGAATTAACTTTTATGTACAGAGGTGGAACGGATGAGCAGGCAGCTTACAAAAAAGTAATCGAAAAATTCGAAGCTGACCATCCAAATGTAAAAGTGAAAATAATTGTGACAGCGGCCGATCAATATGCTACGAAACTGAAAGCCTCCATAACTGGTAAAAGCGTCCCCGACGTGTTCTATTTCGAATCGGGTGATTTGAAGGCATATGTGAACAGTGGCGTACTGCTGGATCTGACTAGCTATATTGAAGCTAATAAAGATATTAACCTTGATAATATTTGGAAATATGGTGTAGACCTGTACCGTTATGACGGCACAATGGCGGGTCAAGGCAATATTTACGGTATGCCTAAAGACGTTGGACCTTTCGCACTGGGCTACAACAAGACCATGTTTGAAAAAGCAGGCATTCCACTTCCCGATAAAGACAAACCGTATACATGGGATGAATTTGTCAAAGTTGCTCAGCAGTTAACAGTTGATACTACTGGAGATGGCAAACCGGATCAATACGGTACTGGCTTTAACGTACAATGGGCGCTTCAGGCTTTTGTATGGAGCAATGGGGCTGACTGGATTGATGCAACTAAAACTAAGGTAACCATTGATGATCCGAAATTTGCGGAAGCACTGCAATACATGGCTGACCTGCAAAATAAATACAAAGTAACACCTTCCACTGAGCAAGCACAAACACTGGATACTTACCAACGTTGGATGAAGGGCGAAATGGCGTTCTTCCCAGTAGGTCCTTGGGATATGAGCACTTATGAAACCTTGCCGTTCGATTATGATCTAATCCCTTACCCTGCAGGTTCTACCGGTAAATCAGCAACATGGACTGGTTCGTTAGGTATCGGTGCCTCTGCAAAAACGAAGTATCCGGAAGAAGCAGTAGCCTTGATTGATTATCTGACGGCTTCGAAAGAAGGTATGGAAGCGCTTGTAAAAGCAAAAGTGCAAATTCCTAACTTGATTGATATGGCTACAGAGTGGGCAGCAGATACTACTACTAAACCAGCTAATAAAGAAGAATTCCTGCAAATCGTCAATGATTACGGAAGAGTTCTTCCAGGTCATTACACTTACAATGCAGAATGGTACAATCTGTTCTTCACAGACATTCAACCTGTGATCGATGGCAAAGTAACCGCGGCTGATTATGTGAAATCAGAGCAGCCTAAAATGCAGAAATTGCTGGACAAAGCGATTGAACAAGAAGAAAAATCCAAAAAATAAGTTATAAACTTCTTCTTTAAACCAGATGAATAATGATGTTAGCTTCTGATTCCATCAGACTAACATCATTTTCATTCTGATATCAGAATCTGAGGTGAAAGAAAACATGACCACGTCCAACCTCTATCGGAAAGAAAAGATTTACGGATTTTTGTTTATTCTTGCTCCATTACTGGGTCTAATTGTGTTTACACTCTATCCGATGTTTTACTCCATCTATGGTTCGTTAACGGACTGGGACGGCTTGGGCCAGATGAATTTTATTGGTCTTAGCAACTTCACAGATCTGTTTACGGATGAATTATTTCATAAAGCAGTGTTTAATACGCTGTTCATGATGCTGGGGATTCCAATCGGTATCACGCTAGCGCTTCTACTAGCTCTCGGATTAAACCGTGGAGCTCGAGGTACTACTACCTTTCGTGTTATTTACTATGTCCCGGTCATTTCTTCATTGGCAGCAGTCTCCATTATGTGGAACTGGGCCTATAACGGTGACTATGGTCTAGTGAATCAGTTTCTGGATCTGTTTGGTATTTCCGGTCCCAACTGGATGGCTAATAAGTACACTGTTAAACCAGCCTTGATTATTATGGCTGTCTGGAAGGGTCTCGGCTATACCATGCTGCTCTATTTAGCAGCGCTACAGAGTGTATCAAGAACTTATTATGAAGCCGCAGAACTTGATGGGGCAAATGGCTTTCAGTCCTTTAGGCATATTACCTGGCCGATGGTACGTCCAGTCACCTTCTTTATTGTGGTTACGAATATTATCGGAGGATCGCAAATTTTTACCGAGATGAACATTATGACCCCTACAGGCGGTCCGGAATATGCTTCGGCTTCCGTAGTGTTCTACATTTGGCAGAAGGCTTTCGGCAGCTTCCAGATGGGTTATGCTTCCGCTATGGCAGTAGTCCTCGGCGCTTTCATATTTGTTGTGACTCTTATCCAATTTAGAATGAACGAGAAATCTTCGTTCGATGTCGATTGATATGGAGAGAGAGGAGCGAATATAATATGTCCCATTCACGAAGAAGAAATCTCACGAGTACAATCATATTCATTATTCTACTAATTGGTGCAGTGTTCATGATTGGTCCGCTGCTATGGATGCTGTCCACTTCACTTAAGGATAAGCAGGATGTCTTCGCTTTACCGCCAGTCTGGATTCCGAGTCCGTTCAATTTCGGTAAGTACAAGGAAATCTGGGAGGCCGGTCCGCTGCTTAGCGGGATTAAGAACAGTTTGATCATTGCCCTCTCCGTAACTATAGTGGGTACGTTCACCTCAAGTCTGGCAGCCTTTGCTTTTGCCAAGCTGAGATTCCCGGGGAAAAATAAAATATTTCTGCTGATGCTGTCTTCCCTGATGATTCCTTATCCAGCTGTTATGATTCCGCAGTTCTTCATCTTCTCCCAGCTGGGCTGGATCGATACTTTGTTGCCTTTGATCGTACCGGGTCTCTTCGGTAACATTGTCATGATCTTTTTCCTGCGGCAGTATTTGAGCAGTGTGCCTAACGCTATTATTGAAGCCGCCAAGATTGACGGAAGTTCGTATTTCCGACTGTATAGCTCGATTACCTTCCCATTGATTAAACCGGCGATTGCCGCACAGCTGATCCTATGGTTTATGGGTATCTGGAATGATTATCTGGCGCCGATTATTTATCTGAATTCACCGGAGAAGCAGACCTTGCAGCTCGTTATTGCGAACTTCAATGCGACTTACGCCATTCAGACCGATTATCCGCTTATCATGGCGGCATCGATCATTTCGCTATTGCCAATGCTGATTATTTTTCTGGTTTTCCAGAAACAAATTATCGAGTCTGTGGCGATTTCTGGAGTCAAAGGGTAGTCAATAACTGGAGGTGCTGTTGGAAATGGATATGAAGCCAGTCTTTCCGGATTCTCCCGGACCCTTCACTATGTATGATACTTCCATTATTCATGAAGAATCGGCATGGACCATTCATAACGCCCATGACCCCGGGATCATTAAGACGGATCAAGGCTACTATGTATTTTCTACCGATGTGAAGGTCGGTGGCGAGCTTACTCCAGGAATTATGGTTCGTAAATCACAGGATCTGATCCACTGGCAATGGGTGCATTATGCGTTGCCAGGAATTCCACAGGTGGCCAAGGACTGGGCCGATTCCGTGAATTTATGGGCTCCAGACGTTGTGAAATACGGCGACCAATACCGGATGTATTATTCGGCATCTACATTTGGGAGCAGACAATCGCTGATCGGCCTTCAGACCTCAGCGTCTATTGAAGGTCCTTGGACAGATGAAGGCGTGGTGATTCAGACGCGTGCAGAGGATCATCTCAATGCGATTGATGCCAATGTGCTTACGGACGCAGAGGGACAGATGTGGATGGTTTACGGCTCTTTTTTTGGCGGCATTCATCTGATTGAGTTG
The DNA here is from genome assembly GCF_022369515.1 of Paenibacillus sp. 19GGS1-52. Taxonomy (NCBI): domain Bacteria; kingdom Bacillati; phylum Bacillota; class Bacilli; order Caryophanales; family Paenibacillaceae; genus Paenibacillus; species Paenibacillus sp. 19GGS1-52. The sequence goes on along the minus strand of NZ_CP059724.1, from coordinate 5,264,678 downwards.
GATAAGGAATCGGGCAAGCCCAAGCATGCTGGCTTCGGAGCGCTGATTGCCAAACGCGATAGGGTTACTGAAGACGGAGCTGTTGAAGGACCCTACATTGTGTACAACGAGCAGTTCAAGAAATATTATCTGTTTGTTTCCTACGATTCCTTGTTCGAGGATTATAACGTCCGTGTGGCGCGTGCAGATGTTATTACTGGGCCTTATCTGGATTATAACGGCCAAGATATGAGCGATAGTGAGCAGTTGCCACAGTATGAGATCGGGACCAAAATTCTCGGCGGCTACCGGTTTGGCGATGATCCGGGATGGATAGCTCCTGGGCATAATTCAGTATTAAACGATAACGGCAATTATTTCATGGTTCATCATGCACGAGGGGAAATGGATAAGCACTGGGCTTATCTGCATGTCCGTAAAATACTGTGGACAGAGGACGGTTGGCCAGTAGTTTCACCGGAACGTTATGCAGGAGAGCTGGAACAGGAGATCCCAGAACGTCTACTAACCGGAACATGGGAGCAAGTGCTATTGGACCCTTCGGTGGACGGACAGGTACAATCGGCTCCGCTAGTATTTCAGAGCAACGGCAATGTTGAGGGAGCGTGTGGTGCAGGACAATGGTCCTTGGACGGTAATAGAACATTAACTTTGGTATGGAACGATATTCAACAGGGAGCGGGCCGCACCGAGAAGCTTCAACTGTTGCCTGCATGGGATTGGGAGCAGAACAGAGCCACGCTTGTATTTACCGGACTGAATGAAATCGGCATTGCCAGCTGGGGTAAACAGAGCTCCTGAAGTGAACGAAGACATGGAGCAGGAAAGGATGGAGAACAGAACATATGGCTACTATTTTGAAATTAAATGCAGGAGTAGGTAAAGGAACTATCAGTCGTCATCTTTACGGACATTTCGCCGAGCATTTGGGCAGATGTATTTATGAAGGGATATGGGTAGGTGCAGATTCACCTATTCCGAATACGGAAGGCTTCCGTAATGATGTCTTGGCCGCGCTCAAAAAAGTGAATATACCTGTGCTGCGTTGGCCGGGCGGATGTTTTGCAGACGAGTACCACTGGAAGGATGGCATCGGGCCATCAGAAGAGCGCAAGCGGATGGTTAATACGCACTGGGGTGGGCTGGTGGAGAACAACCACTTTGGCACACATGAATTCTTCCGGCTATGCGAATTGCTGGATTGCGAGCCGTATATTTGTGGCAATGTAGGCAGCGGCACGGTTCAGGAAATGTCGGAGTGGGTTGAATATATGACCTTTGAAGGCGAATCTCCAATGGCTGACTGGCGCCGGGAGAATGGTGGCGAGACACCATGGAAGCTCAAGTATTTCGGTGTCGGCAATGAGAACTGGGGCTGTGGCGGCAACATGCGTCCTGAATACTATGCGGATTTATATCGGCGTTACCAGACGTATGTAAGAAACTACGGTGATAACCAGCTCTACAAAATCGCAGGTGGGGCCAATGTCGATGACTACAAATGGACGGAAGTATTGATGCGGGAAGCTGGTCGCTTCATGGATGGCCTAAGTCTGCATTCCTACACCATCCCAGGGAGCTGGGAAGAGAAGCGCCACGCACTTGGCTTCGACGATGCCGAATGGATCGAGACGATGAAGAAATCACTCCATATGGACGAACTTATTACCCGTCATTCTGCCATTATGGATCAGTATGATCCGGAGAAGCGGGTAGGATTGATTATAGATGAATGGGGCACGTGGTTCCTGAATGAGCCTGGAACGAATCCCGGGTTTCTGTATCAACAGAATACCTTGAGAGATGCATTAGTAGCAGGCATACATCTTAATATTTTTCAACAACACTGCAGTCGGGTTCATATGGCCAATCTTGCTCAGGTAGTCAATGTACTTCAGGCGATGATCCTGACAGAGGGTGAACAAATGCTGCTTACGCCCACCTACCATGTATTTGAAATGTATAAAGTGCATCAGGATAACGAGCTGCTTGAATTAACGTTTGAGAGTCCTGATTATACCTTTGGAGAGGTTACTATTCCGCAACTTAGCGTTTCTGCTTCCCGTGATGCTAGCGGCAAGGTATATGTATCGATCTGTAACTTGAGCCATAAGGAACAAGCGAACCTTAGCTTCAATATTGAAGGTGCGGTGCACGAGATGGTATCCGGTCTAATCCTGACCCATACAGAGTTGAATGCCCATAATACGTTCGAGGCAGCAGACAACGTAACACCGTCCGCGTACGATGGCGCTTCCATAAAGGGCGGAGTACTGGATTGCGAGCTTCCGCCTGCTTCTGTTGTTGTGCTAACTCTAGAGTAGCAATCTTGTAGTGAATAGAGGCGGTTATCAGGAAAGGACGTGGAGGCCATCGCAGAGAAACTGCTAGCAGCAACACCCCCCATGGGCTGGAATAGCTGGGACTGTTACGGCGCTAGTGTTAATGAAGAAGAAGTAAGAGGCAATGCGGAGTACATGGCATGCTATCTGAAGGATTTTGGCTGGGAGTACGTGATCGTAGATATCCAGTGGTATGAGCCGGGAGCGAATTCGTCGCAATACCGTAATTTTGTACCCCTAGTGATGGACGAATATTCCAGACTTCAACCCGCGGAGAACCGCTTCCCCTCAAGTATAGGCGGAAAAGGCTTTGCACCGCTAGCTGAATATGTGCATGGTCTAGGTTTGAAATTTGGCATTCATATCATGCGTGGTATCCCGCGTCAGGCAGTTCATAGTGCCAGTAGAATTCTTGGTTCAGAGCGTACCGCGCGCGATATTGCCCATCCCAACTCCATTTGTCCCTGGAATACGGATATGTATGGGGTCGATGCTGCGCAGTCAGGCAGTCAGGCCTATTATGACTCACTCTTTGAGCTGTATGCCAGTTGGGGCGTGGATTATATCAAGGTAGACGATATTGCCGCTTCACGACTTTATGGATACCACAAGAACGAGATTGAACTGATCCGCAAGGCTATTGATCGTTGCGGACGGGAAATAGTACTTAGCTTGTCACCTGGACCAGCTCCGTTGGAGGAGGCCGAACATTTAGCAGGCCACGCCAACCTTTGGAGAATGACCGATGATTATTGGGATCATTGGCATCTCTTGCGCGGGATGTTCGAGCGCTGTGAGCAATGGGCAGCTTATGTTCAACCAGGCCACTGGCCCGATTGTGATATGCTGCCGCTCGGTCATCTCGGCATCCGATCCGTAGATGGAGGGGGCGACCGGTTTACGCGGTTTACCCCTGACGAGCAGGTTACGATGATGACGCTGTGGAGTATCTTCCGCTCACCACTGATGTTCGGGGGAGAGTTGCGCGACAATGATGAATGGACGTTGTCTTTGTTGACCAATGAAGAAGTACTGCACTTACATCGATATGGCAAGGGAGGCATTTCGGTTCTGCGGAATGACGAGTTGGCTATCTGGACAGCGGAGGATGAACAAGGCAACCATTACGTTGCTATATTCAATCTTAGCGATGAGAATTTAAACGTTAACCTGTCATTCCAGCAACTTAACCTGCCAGCCCAAGCTACTATTCGTGATTTATGGAGAGGCTGTGCATTTGAAGCTGAAGAGGATGCTGTCTCTCAAGATCTTCCGCCGCATGGCTGCTTACTGTTGAAGTTCACAAAGGAGAAACCATTATGAATATAAATAGACAATACCTTAATCCGCTGGTGGAGCAGCGCGCTGATCCATGGGTGTACAAGCATACGGACGGCTATTATTACTATACGGCTTCCGTACCGGAATATGATCGCATTGAGGTGCGTAGAGCAATGTCCATTGAGGGACTGACGGCCGCCCAACCCATTGTTGCCTGGCGCAAGTATGAGACAGGGCCGCTTAGTGCCAATATTTGGGCTCCGGAAATCCATTACATTGATGGGAAATGGTATATTTATTTCGCTGCTGCCCGCACGACGGAGACGCAGGACGGCTTATTCGATCACCGCATGTATGCGCTAGAGAACGAATCTGCGAACCCGTTGGAAGGAACCTGGGTAGAAAAAGGCCAAGTAAAAACGGCCTGGGAATCGTTCGCGCTGGATGGGACTACTTTTCAGCATAAAGGTGTGCTCTATTATGTATGGGCTCAGAAAGATCTGAAGATTCCAGGGAACTCGAACCTGTATATTTCGGCAATGAGCAATCCGTGGACGCTGACCGGTCCACAGACTATGATTTCCACTCCTGAATACCAGTGGGAGATTATCGGCTTCAGCGTCAATGAGGGCGCAGCTGTATTGAAGCGTAATGGACGTATTTTCATCAGCTTCTCGGGCAGCGCTACCGATTTCAACTACTGTATGGGACTGCTCTCTGTGGATGAAGATAGTAATCTATTGGATGCCGCTTCATGGACGAAATGGCCGGAGCCAGTATTCCAGACCAGTATCGAGAATGGACAATTTGGCCCAGGCCATAACAGTTTTACGATCAATGAGGTCGGGGAAGATGTGATGATCTATCATGCCCGCAATTATAAAGAAATCATTGGCGATCCACTGTACGATCCGAACCGTCATACCCGTGCGCAAGTCTTTCATTGGAACGAGGATGGCACACCGAATTTCGGAGTTCCGGTAAAAGATAGTAGAAGCTAAACAATCCTTCACTTAACCATACACATAAGGAAGAACGGGTACCGTCCATGCAAAGGACAGTACCCGTTTCTTCTTGTTTACTCATAAAAAAGCAGACGTTTCGCATAAGCATTTCTGAAATCGGTCGGCGTTAAACCCACAATCTTTTTGAAGGACTTCATAAAGTTATGGCAATCGGTATAACCAAGCTGAATAGAGACTTCATTGATGTTCTGATTGGTATCCGCCAGCAGAAACTTCGCCAGCTCCATTTTTTGCTGCAAAATATATTGCTTCAGGGACAAACCGGAAATGGTCGTGAATAGGTGGGACAAGTATTTATCGTTGTAGCCAAAGTAGGCGGCGATCTGCGACACTTTGATGTGTTCGCTGCGGCTCCATTTAATATAATCTACAATATCGTTGTACAGTTGCTCTTGCTTGGTTTTCTTGGAAGGGTCATTATCCGTATAGAAGACCTGATTGTACAGCTCGCATAGAATTACAGTCGACATATAATTATTTAACGTCTTTTGGTTGTAGCCACGAACGGCATCCTGGAGCTGCTTCATCATAACAATGATTTTCTCCAGACTTTTCAGGGTTCCATACTGAGGCAGCATAATCTTATTGTCTTCCTTGTTATGGGGATGATTGGAGATATCAGTAATTTTTATTCCGTTCTTGGAGGAAAAGTGCAGCCAATAGAAACTGCATTCCGAAGCTTTATAACCATATTGTTTCGTTAAGGGCGGTAGGAGCAAATATTCTCCCTTGGAAACTACAAAATGCTGCTTGTCACCCGCCAGATATAATACGCCATGTGTGATCACAATAAGCTCATAATCCAGCAAAATTCTACTTAAGTGGATCCAATCAGAAGATGGAGCGATAAATTTACCCGTGATCTCCAAATCAACAGGCACATCTACGAGCAGCTCGAAAGCAATCATCCACGAGTCCTCCTTGTACTGACTTTAGTACACTTCTTTGTACCTCATTATTAATTAAAGCAAGCAGTATGTAAAGCGCTTACTAGAAAGTGTTTAGATAATGACTAACCTTTTTACACATATTCGAACTCTTAACTATTTGATCAAATTTAAATAAAGTATAAGCTGGTAATAAGGAAAAGACATCAATGACCTCAAAAGAGGGGAGGAAAAGGGGGCGCATCAGGATTAAATAGGATCAAGGTTAATGGGGCACCGCTGGACATGACAATTTCAGCTAATGAATGGGCAACGATCAGCCGGGTCTGGAAAGATGGAGACATCGTAGAGGTGGAATTTCCGTTCGCGCTCTATTTCAAAGCGGTAGATCAGGTTAATCCGGATATCGTTGTTTTGAATTATGGTCCGCTCGTGCTTATTGCCGATACAATGACCCATTTCATTGGGAATGCCGCTGAGCCATCCGCCTGGATTCATCCTGCTGCGAGCAAGCCGAATTCCTTTGTCACCGACACCGGTCATGTAGCTGGGTATGATTTCTTGACCCGGAACTTCAGTCCTTATTATAAGGTTGGAGCGATGCAGTGGTATTATATGTACAACAGAATCCAGCTGCCTACCTAGGCGGCTGGATTCTGTTTGTGGTTGTCAGGTCGGGGTTGGCAGGCATGCTTGTAGCCGTTTAACTATCATTCAGCTTATTCTGCTGGTTACTGATTTACAGAGGTCAGCACATCAAATTAGAGGGAATTTCGCCCTCTAATTATGCTCTAATTAGGATATTTTAGAGGTTAGAGGGAAATCGTCCCTTTAAATTTGTCCATTTGGGCATAAATGAGTGATTACGCCGAGAATAGAGGGAGTTTTTCCCTCTAATTCCCAAAAAGTGAAGGTTTTGATGAGAATAGAGGGAGTTTTTCCCTCTATTCTCAATAATGAGGCTCACTTAGCGAAGAATATGAATGTGATCAGGTTTCTGTTTACCCGGGAAACCGGCTTCCCGCAGCGATGCCCTTGGGTGAGATCCGTTCGATTTGGGCAAGCTCATCTTCAGACAAGGATACCTGCAGGGCACCGAGGTTCTCCTGTACTCTATCCAGCCGCTTCGTTCCCGGAATAGGTACGACGTTCTCTCCCTGTGCGAGCAGCCACGCCAGCGCTAGCTGGGAAGGGGCGCAGCCTTTTTGCGCAGCCATCTTTTCAATCAGCGTAACGACCTCCAGGTTCTTGGCGAAATTCTCGCCTTGGAAACGTGGATAATAGCGGCGGTAATCATCCAATGGCAGATCGTCGAAGCTCTTGATCTGGCCGGTCAGAAAGCCGCGGCCGAGCGGACTATAGGGAACAAAGCCGATCCCCAGCTCCTTCACGAGTGGTAGAATCTCATCTTCCACTTCTCTGCTCCATAGTGAATATTCGGTCTCCACAGCGGCAATCGGATGGACGGCATGCGCACGGCGGATCAGCTCAGGAGGGGCTTCCGACAGGCCAATATAGCGGATCTTCCCTTCTTTGACCAGATCGGCCAACGTCCCGATGGTCTCTTCGATAGGGGTATGGGGATCGGGACGGTGCTGATAATACAAGTCGATATAATCCATACCTAGCTGGTATAGGCTGGCGTCCACGGATTTTTTGATATAAGCCGGATCTCCTTTAGGCCCTTGGGTATGCGTAATCCCAAATTTAGTCGCAATTACGGCTTCGTCCCGCCGACCCTTGAGCGCCCGACCAACCAACTTCTCATTGCCACCAAAGCGCCCCTGCAAGAATTCTCCGTAAATATCTGCTGTATCAAAAAGAGTCACCCCAAGATCCAGTGCTCCCAGGAGGGTACTTACCGATTCTTCATTGTCCGGCATCATCATCGTGCCAAGGCCCAAGGCCGATACTTCCAGCCCTTCGTGTCCCAATTTTCTTGTCTGCATAATGCGGTTCCCTCTTTTCTCAGTGATCATGGCTGGTTGAACATATTCCCATTCTAATCGACCTGTCGGGAGGCAACCACAGTATGGTTATGCTAGTAAGATTATTACTAGGGAGAGTAGCCTTAGTTATCCGAAAAAATCGGCGTATAGATGCAAACGTGCAGGTCCGGGTGGTCAGCAAGACTTACGAAGGAATGGATATCATAGGTTACAGCCTTGGTAACATCTTGGGGCTGGATATAGACTCGGCTTACTTTTTTGCGCTGAATATTATGCAGCTTCCACATCGTTAAGAACTCAGCGCTTTCCGCACTTAGCTGCTCTACGAGCTCTTTAAACCACGGATCTTCCTGATGCTTGTCATAATAAGTTCTAAAGACAGCGACGGAGTGGAGCACGAATTCTTCCCAATTCACCATACGGTAGCGCAGTCCGGAATCGGTAAACAACAAGCGCAGCATCACACGCTCTGACACTGGCAAAGCATTAAAATCAATGAGGATTTCATTAGCCGCATCATTCCAGGCAAATACCTGTGTTCTTTCATTCGTAATAAAGGCAGGATAAGACAGCTGGCTAATAATATCCCGCCACTGTGGATTCAGCATCGTATCTATAGATATAACTGCCTCAGGCTCATTGGGATTCCATAGCTCCATCAGGTGTTGTCGCTCGTCCGCACTCAGTTGCAGAGCTCTTGCGATATTCTCGATGATCTCCCTGGATGCAGTGACTTCTCTGCCTTGCTCCAGCCAAGTATAGTAGGTAGCACTGACACCAGCCAGTGTAGCGACTTCTTCCCGCCGGAGTCCTGGCGTTCTTCGCTGGCTGTAGGAATCGCTAAATCCTGCTTGTTCCGGCTGAAGCCGGTTTCGCCGTGATTTCAGAAACTCACCAAGTGTTTTGGATTTGCTATTTTCATTAAGCATCGTTAACCTCTTCTCCAAGCCATTAATATTATAATTTTACCTCACCCGGGTCATTTTACAAATATTTCATCGCTTGGGATGGAGGGACAGACAGAATCATAGTCCGAAAATAGCGGCAAATACCCCGTCAGACTATAATCGTCCGCGGGGTACTTTTTTAGAGCGATATGTGGAGAGGTTCTGCTTATTACTCCAGTTTCTTCAATACAGTAACCGTATATTCTTGTGTAGTGACCTGATCCTCTGCCTTAACCAAAAGCTTCAATATTGTAGGGCTATCTTGCAGGGGAATCACTCGGCTTTGCGAGTCGTCGATTAGAATTCCATTCACATAGACCACAGCATTTTTATGTTGTACTACGGTATTCATCTGTAGACTTGCTGTTGCTTGAGCCACAGTTAACGTATATGCAGTCTGGTCTGGAGTAAAAGGTGTTGAATAAACGCCCTCATCAAACGCCAAATCCTGCAGCTTCGCGTTAGAGTCAAAGCCTGTCATCATGCGCAGCACATCAAAGATACCGTTCATCTGTCCAGAAACAACAAACTTAACTTCTACTTCCGACTTTTCTTTTACCTGAGCGGCTGGGAGTAGATAACTCTTATTATAAAAAGTCCGGGCCTTGTCCGTCTGCAGCGTTTCCTTAGCCAATAGCTTATCATCCACATAAATGTCTAAGGATTTACCGTTATTGCCCGAGAAATAAGTCACCGACAAATAGTTATCCGTATGAGGAATGACCTGAAGCTGATAGCTAAACCAGCCATTATTCTCGGCCTGTCTAAGGTTATATCCGTCCCAAGTAGCCACCGAGGTATTCTGGCCCTTGATGTGATGCTCAAGCTCGTATTGATCGTTGGCGATCGGCAAGCTATCAATGGTGGCGTCTCGAACTCTTTGATTTAGCTTGTTTTGTAAAAGATGCTGCTGCAATTCCGGAGAATCCGACTCGACTAAATTCCAATAAATCCCGTATCGTTCACTATGCTGCTTAAAGTGGGGCGTGAATACCAGCCGGTCATCCTCATCCGTATTGCGTAAAGTAAAAGCAAGCTCCGAGTTATTCTGGACAAAATGCTGTGCAAATTCCTCCAGCCATTCCGCAACATTGTGGTTAGCGGTGGTGATAAAGTCTTTAACCAGCATATTTTTGGTGGGCACACTGACGGCTACCCCTGTTGCCGACTCAGACATATCGGCCTGTCCCAACCCGGCGCTAAGGACAACAGGTCCATATTTAAAGGCCACTACATTATTGGCATCCGGCAAATGATAGAAAGAAGGCTTCATAGGGATTCTGATCTGGAGAGTATCGCCATCCCGCCATATTCTGTCCATTAGAGCGTAACGCTGAGCGATACTGTAGTCTATATTTTCCCCGTTCAAGCTGATCTCCGTGTCTCCTGCGATCCAGTCCGGTAAGCGCAATTTAAGTACAAGCGGCTTGTCCTGCGGCTGTAAGGTCTGCACCGTGAATTGAACGGTGTCCTTATAAGGAATACTGGTAGTTTGGATCAGCTTGAGTTGGTGTTCCTCCGAGACCAGCGTAGAGCTCAAGTATTGGTTGACATAAATACTGCTGCTGTCATGGAAGTAGATGCTATCGTTCAGCTTGGTAAAGCTCTCCATTCCCGTTCCGGTGCAGCACCAGAAATGCTCGAATGGCGAGCTGTAAACCTTGAAATATCCGGTGGCCATAGGTTGAAAATACATCGTCATCCCAGTATGCGGATGCTGTGACGAGAGAATGGCGTTAAGGAAGGTATTCTCGTAGAAGTCGGCATATTTGGCGTCTCCGGTGATTTTGAACAATTCTCGCGTAAGCTTCAGCATATTATAGGTGTTGCAGGTTTCGGCGGTGAAATTGGAGCGCTCGCTATTGAGAATATCTGGATCGCCAAAGTGCTCCCATTCGCTGTTGCCTCCGGTAATATAACTGTGATGGTGAACAACCATTTCCCAGAACTGCTGGACAGCCTCTAGATAAAATTGTTCGCTGGCCCCTAATACCAAATAACGGTTCAACGCGCCGAGGAATTTCGGGATGGTCGTATTCGCATGTTTGCCTTTAAGGATATCCTTGCCCTCATGGATCGGTGTGAACAGTGTCAACTCATCAAACTGATGCGCAGCAATCAGGTGATGCTCGTCACCCGTCATCTTATACAGTTCATAGAGACAATCATTCATACCGCCGTATTCCACGGATAACACACTTGCTTGAACCTCAGGAGACCAGTTCGCGGACCGCCGGAATACCCACTCGCCAAGCTTGGTCACAATCTCATAGGCGGCATTGTTATGAGTGGAAGCATACACGGCAGTAAGTCCAGCTATAATCTTGTGCAGAGTATACCAGGGCACCCAAGCAGGCTGTTTATTCTCCACGTTATCAAATAGTTGTTCCGGAAAAGCCGAAAGGTAGCCGCTGTCCAACTGACAGAGAGCAAGTTCTACTAAGATATATTCCAATCTCATTAATATTTCATTATCTTGGGTACTGAGGTAAGCCTGAGAGAGTGCGCTGAGATAGTGTCCTAGAGTATGGCCTCTAATTTCGGTGTTTTCCCACCCGGGATACTTGTCTTTCTTGGGAGGCAGACCTTTGTTCTCACGGAATCCGGCCAGCAGCCGATCCAGATCATAGCTCTTTAGATACTGAATTTCTTTGGCAAAAGCATTAATGAAATAAGGATCAGTAATGCTGACCTGATCCATACGGAAATCCTTTATTACGTTGGGTTCTGTCGCCGAATGCGTCGATGTCTTAACAGACATGTTCCACCACCAATCTCTATATGTGCAATAGTATTATTTAAGCTTATAGTCATGGCGGTTGGTGGTAAATAGTTCAACGTTCGAATAGGTGTGAAAAAGTCAGGAATGCTCGCTGAGGTACAGCGAATATGTTCGTTTAAGTGAGTGTTCGGTTCGAGTATGCAGAAAGTGGTTAGTATTGGGATAAAGAGTAGTTGGCGTATTAGATGCTCAGCATTGAGTGTCGAGTGCTGAGCGCTGTGGGATGAGAAATAAATGTTGTAAGGTAGAATGGAGTCTACTTAGTTGAAATAACTGCACTTTGTGCTGTTATATTCCATTATTTTCTGGTCTTGTAGCGATTAAATGCATTTTATGCTGTTAAATTATTGGATTTGGACTGATTTTCACACTGAGGTCCAATTTAACAGCATATATTGCAGTTAAATTGGATTTGAGGAGCGAAATCGCTGAAATAGCAGCATAAAATGCAGTTATTTTCCAACCGACGTCTAAATTAATCCTCCGGAGTTTGGTGAAGTGGCACCCGTTTCATCAGAGGGGAATTGGCGGGGAAATTATAGTCTTACTCAAAAACACAGAAGGGGTGTCCCCAGCAGCCAGAACATTGTGGCTGTGGAACACCCCCTTCTTTGTTAAGGAGTATATTGCTGAGTAATGGCGGTTACCTTGCCATCTTGGATCGTGATGTGATAAGGCGACTGGCTCAGATCAAAAACGTCTGTCTTGTTAAATTGAGCGATAAATTCCGGCAAGGTGAGCTGTTCATTCCAATTAATATCAAGATCATTGATGTTGCCGGTATGATCATAAATCTGCATGCTCACTGTAGCATTATCTGCGACCGGATAATTACTTAATGTGTCACTGTCATTCAGAATATAGTAACCATCCAGTGCACCACCTATTTCAGCTGCAGCTTCTGGATCTTGTTGGGCAAACACACGATCTGCTTCCGCGCCTTCATACCACTGAATTTCATCTGCTGTAATTATAGTAGCGCCTTTGTCTGTGTGCAGCGCATGAATATAAACCGTTAATTGCTGGCTCTTGGCAATGCTTTGCGCATCTACCCGTGTTCCAACTGTGCTTGCCGTAGTAATGAGAGAAAGGAATAGCAGGACAAGAACAGGCAAGACATAAACTGACTTTTTCGTAAACATAAACAATCTCCCCCTTGGCCTTTGTAGAGCTCAGTGTCGTAAGCCTATACTAGGTAATTACCCTTACTGATAGTTCTCAAACGGCGTTATACCTTATAAACGGAACTATCCTGAAAAAGTTGCAATTATTTGCGAAAACTAGTGGCTTCCCTTTACTGGAGTCCTAAGAATAGAGATTTAATAGTAAAAAGTGGTCACTCCGGGCATAGTAATGAATCTAAATTACGGCTCAGGGGTGGTAGCAAATGGCGGGAATACTGCGGATATATAGAGACGATTGGCGGAACCTGTTTAAGGTTCACGTTGCCTTGCTGCTGATTGCCGCGCTTGTTGTGCTGCCCTCCATCTATGATTGGGTTAATGTGGCAGCGGTATGGGACCCTTACAGTAATACTTCCGGGCAATACTTGACGAAGCGGCACTAAGCTTCTTGGGGCTTGGCGTGCAGCCGCCTACTCCAAGCTGGGGAAATATGTTGGCTGGTGCTCAATCATTAACCGTACTTACTTCACAACCCTGGTTATGGATTCCACCCGGAATCATGATCATTGTGAGCGTATTGTCCATCAATTTTGTAGGTGATGCATTTCGGGATGCACTAGATCCAAGAAATAATAAATAGAAGATCAACCTGAGATTTCGGGTTGGTCTTTTTTCTGTTCTGATCTTGGGATACACATGAGAACGGATTCAACGGCTGCAGTCCATGAGCCGCTTCAAGTCTGAAGCGAAATATGTAGAACTGCAAAAATTATTCGAATAAGGCAGGAAGTCAAAGACTAGTAGAAATAGCCACAGTAGATATTTATAGACTTCTGCGGTGGCTTGTTATAATAATAACAGAAGGTAACTTAGGCTAGAAAAGGAGGAATCCATTGCTGAAACTGATGATCATAGATGGATAAGGGAATTATCTGCGTCCTGACCAGCCAGACCTTTGTACATTATTTACGGATGGTCCGGATTGAGAATGCGAAGCTGCTGATGGTACTAGGGCCAACCCTCTCCTTGGAACAAATTGCGCGGAGTGTCGGTTACGAGAATCCGCGTCATTGCTATAAAGGGTTCAAGCAATATGTAGGTCAGGCCCCGGGCAGTTATCGGGAGAGGGAAACTGGTGAGGCTGTTAAATCTATTAAATTATAATTAAAGGGATGAACATTAGATGTCTAATTCAACTTCTAAAACCAATAAGATTATTTTATTTCAAGGGGATTCGATCACTGATGGCAACCGCGGGCGTGACGATGACCCGAATCATATTCTGGGGCATAGCTATGCCTATATCATTGGCGGGAAGCTGGGCAACGATCTGGCTGAGCAACGGCCAATATTCTATAACCGGGGAATAAGTGGCGACCGGATCTCTGATTTATACGCACGCTGGAACGAAGATGCGATCAGTCTCAAGCCTGATATGATCAGTATTCTAATCGGGGTTAACGATATTTGGAGAACGATGAAGGGCGAACCAAGCGGGGTGACGGACCGTTTTGAAAGGGCTTACCGGCATGTGCTTGTGGAAACAAGCGAGGTTATGCCGCAAACGAAGCTGATTCTATGCGAGCCGTTTATTCTGAATACCGGAGCACCGGCAGAGCAATGGGAAGCCTGGGAGGGATGGATTAAACACTATCAGCAGGTTGTCCGTCAGCTAGCCGAGCAGTTTCATACGGTATTTGTTCCCCTGCAGGGAGCTCTTAATAAAGCAGCGCTTAGAACGGATGCGGCTTATTGGCTGTGGGATGGTGTGCATCCGACGACAGCCGGACATGATCTGATTGCCAGAGAATGGCTGAAGACCGTCGAGAAGAGTGGTCTTTTGAGTAATTGATTCTTTTATTAGGGAGAGGTTAGTCATGAAGCTGAATTATAATAAACCGGCCAAGGATTGGAACGAAGCACTGCCGATTGGTGGAGGCCGCTTAGGGGCTATGATCTTTGGTGGCGTGGAGAAGGAACGCTTCCAACTGAATGAAGATACGTTATGGTCGGGGAGCCCGCAGGACCGTAACAGGCCACAAGCGCTTGAACTGCTGCCTGAAGTGCGGCGCCTGCTGGCTGAGGAGGAATATCTTGCAGCAGATGAGCTGAGTAAAAAAATGCTCGGTCCATACGCCCAATCCTATATGCCCTTTGGTGACTTGTATCTACAGTTTGAACATGGTGATTATACAGAGGCATACGAGAGAACTTTGGATCTGGAGCAGGGCATATCCCGTGTGGATTACACCATTGGCGGGGTGCATTATACCCGCGAAGCCTTCGCTTCGTATCCAGGTCGTGTGCTGGCACTTCATCTTGCTGCGGATGAGCCGGGAATGCTGAGCCTGAGTATTAAACTCGACAGTCCACTGCGGCATCGCATAGGGGTAGAAGGTGGACAACTGATTCTTCGGGGAATAGCACCAGAGAATGCCGATCCGAATTATATGAGCAAGAAACGTCCGCTGTCATACGGAGATTGGGATAATACCGACGCGATGAGCTTTGAAGGTCGGGTTGGCGTACAGACTGAAGGTGGTCATACAGAATTTGCTGCTGGTGCTATTCACATTAAAGAGGCAACAGCGGTCACGCTCTATTTCAGCGCAGCCACCAGCTATAACGGCTTTGCTAAATTGCCGGGCAGAGAAGGCAAGGATTATAGTGCAGCCGCCGTGCAAGACTTGCGTCTAGCTTTGGAAGATACATATGAAGCTCTTCGTATAGCACATATGGATGATTATCGCGCCCTCTTCAACCGCGTTCAGCTCAATCTGGGGCAACGTGTGGCTCCTGAAGAGCTGACTACAGATCAATGGATTAAACAATATGGTGCAGAAGATCGCGGACTGGTCGCGCTGCTGTTTCAATATGGGCGGTATTTGATGATTTCCGGCTCACGTCCAGGTACTCAGCCCTCCAACCTGCAGGGCATCTGGAATCAAGAAACCAGAGCGCCTTGGAGCAGCAACTGGACGCTGAATATTAATACTCAGATGAATTATTGGCCGGCAGAGAGCGGCAATCTGGCGGAATGCCATGAACCCTTATTTACATTAATTGAGGAGCTGGCCCAAACGGGGCGGAAGACCGCCGAAACTCATTATGGAGCAAAGGGCTGGACGGCTCACCATAATACAGACATTTGGCGTCAGAGCTCTCCGGCTGGTGGGGAAGGGCATGGTGAAGCCGTTTGGGCGCTATGGCCACTTGCAGGTGCCTGGTTATGCCATCATCTATGGGAGCATTATGAATTCGGCTTGGACAAGGATTTCCTGCGAGATCGTGCTTACCCAGTGATGAAAGAGGCGGCATTGTTCTGTCTGGACTGGTTAATCGATGACGGAAATGGAGTCTTGGTAACGATGCCTTCAACTTCGCCGGAGCATAAGTTCCGTAGTAATGGCAACCTGGTAGGTGTTAGTAAAGCCTCCACCATGGATATGGTGCTGATCTGGGATTTATTCAGCAATTGTATTGATGCCTCTGTACTTTTGGGTACGGATGTCTTATTCACTCAGAAATTAATCGCGGCGAGATCTGCTTTATTCCCGCTGCAGATCGGCAAATACGGGCAATTACAGGAATGGTCGAGCGACTTTGAGGACGAGGATGTGCACCACCGTCATGTCTCACACTTGTTCGGGGTATATCCGGGGGTCCAACTGACGGAGCGTACCAATCCACTGCTGTTTCAGGCGGCCAAGCAAAGTCTGGAGCGGCGAGGCGATGGTGGAACGGGCTGGAGTCTCGGCTGGAAGATCAGTTTGTGGGCCAGATTTCGCGAAGGAAATCGTGCATTACAGCTCCTAGCCAATTTACTGCAGCTGGTGGAAGAAGGCAGTGCGCATGGAGGCGTGTATCCGAATCTGTTCGATGCGCATCCACCTTTTCAAATCGACGGGAATTTCGCAGCAACCTCTGGAATTATCGAAATGCTGCTGCAATCTCATCAAGGCTATTTGGAGCTGCTTCCGGCACTGCCAGATGCTTGGCCTGTGGGTGAGTTCAAGGGCTTGCGTGCGCGAGGTGGCTTAGAGGTCAGTCTGAAGTGGGCACAAGGAGCTCCAGTACAAATGGGAATTCATTCCCACAAAGGCGGGTTGTGCAGAATAAGCAACACCAATCTGTCGTCTGTGACGACTACCGGCGGATTAGCGGTTGAGTATCGTATCATGGACGGGATCGCGGAGTTTGATACTGCGGCGGAGCAGGGGTATGTGCTAGATTTTGGATAGAATGGGCTGTTAATTAATTTTAGAGGCAATTTATGCTGTTAATCACGGAGATTTGACTGGTTTTTAGTAATTAACGTCAATTTATGCTGTTATTTCTAGCGAAATTGCTCCAAATGGTCTCTGCACAACGATTTAAAGGCAGGAAATGCTGTTAATGGGTCTCCTAGCGAGCTAAGAGTCTCATTAGCGGCAGAAAAGGCTGTTAATATTATCTTTTTCTTAGTCAGCCATCCGTTTCGCTGCAGTATTGTTAGATGGGTTCCAGTCATAAATTTCATATATAGAGCATCTTTCTAGTCATAGAGAGGTGCTCTATTATTAATTCCGCAGCTTATTCTGCAGGAGTGTAGATGAGGGATACCTGAAATTTATTCAGAAAAGCAATCCATTCATCCGTAGGCTTCTGATCTGTGACAATATAATCGATTTTATCAAAGCTAAGCAATTTAATAAAGGCGATCCGGTCAAATTTGGAGTGGTCTACGAGCAGTATGACCTTGTTCGCCTGCTGCTGCATGAGCACCTTAAGTTCACTTTCCGCTTCGTTCGAATCGCTGAGTCCACCTGTCATGGACAAGGCTTTACAGCTGAAAATAGCTACATCTACATTATATTTTTGAATCGTCTGCAGCGCATTGGGACCTACGAAGGAGCTGGTCTCGGGCCCCAAGGTCCCGCCTGTGGAGATCAGCTTTTGGCCGGAATGCTGGAATTCGGATAGAACCACCAGTGAATTGGTGATAATCGTCAGATTCTTTTTCTCATCAAGGATTCTCCGCAGTGCCTCAAATGCTGTTGAGCTAGTATCGGTCATCAGGCTGTCGCCATCATTGATCAGCTCGAGTACATTGACGGCGATCCTCTGCTTGGCTTCAAGATTGACCTGATGTCGGCTGGCATAAGAGGGATCTTCATTCGTGTGGGCGTTTAGAATCGCGCCGCCGTAATTTTTTTTGGCGAGGCCTTCCTTATCCAGCTTATCGAGATCCCGCCGTATTGTCTCTTCCGAGACGTTAAATTTCTGCGCCAAATCTGCTACATGTACCTTCTTATGTCTGTATAGTTCGTTTATTATCACTTCGCGACGTTCAAAAGCCTTCATCTACTGCTCACCCCTGGTCTAAATCTGCATATTTAATAGTTTACTACAAAGCCTTATAAACAAGAAGAAACGGCTTCGCCGTCCTTTATATGGACGGCACCCGTTTCTTCGAGAAATATAAGGATAAGTTATCGTGTGCAACATATAAATTTTTATATTTTTAAAAAAAGAAATGAATACTACAGAAAACCCACAGAATACAATTACAATATCACAAAAAACCACACAAATATCATAATATGTTGTGGTTTCTTTGTTGACTTAATAGATTATAGATTCTATGATGGTATTGAGATAAGTAATGATAACGCTTTAATCTATTGAAATTCTAACCTATTCTTGAGGAGGAACAGCAGTGGCAGCAAAATATCCTAAGATTGGTATCCGTCCTACTATAGATGGAAGAAGACGCGGTGTACGGGAATCGCTGGAGATTCAGACTATGGGTATGGCTCAGCGGGTAGCCAAATTTCTAGAAGAGAACTTATATTATCCAGATGGATCGCATGTGGAATGTATTATCGCTGATAGCACCATTGGAGGGGTTAAAGAGGCCGCCGCCGCCGCACTGAAGTTCTCAAGTGCCAATGTGGGCGTATCGCTTACCGTAACCCCTTGCTGGTGCTACGGCTCTGAAACCATGGATATGGATGCTTCGATCCCACATGCCGTGTGGGGCTTCAACGGGACAGAACGTCCCGGTGCCGTATATCTGGCTGCTGTTCTATCTGCATATGCACAAAAAGGCATTCCGGCGTTTGGCATTTACGGTGAGGATGTGCAGGAATCAAGCAGTGAGGATATCCCCGCTGATGTACAAACGAAGCTGCTGCAGTTTGCCAAATCAGCCATGGCGGTTGCACTTATGAAGGGCAAATCGTATCTATCGATGGGTTCTGTCTCCATGGGAATCGCAGGTTCAATTGTAAACGAACAGTTCTTTCAAGATTATCTAGGTATGCGTAATGAATACGTGGATATGTCTGAATATGTACGCCGTTTTGAAGAAGAAATATATGATAAAGCAGAATTCGTGCGGGCCTTGGGCTGGGTGAAGGAAAACTGCCGAATCGGAGCTGACAATAACCCAGAGCATCTACAGATCAGTGATGAAGAGAAGGAACAGCAATGGGAGACCTGTGTCAAAATGACGCTGATTGCACGCGATCTGATGATTGGGAATCCAGAGCTGGCTAAACTCGGCTTCGAGGAAGAAGCAAATGGTCACAATGCGATTGTGAGTGGCTTTCAAGGCCAGCGTCATTGGACGGACCACTTTCCGAACGGTGACTTTATGGAGACGATACTTAACTCCTCCTTTGACTGGAACGGCAAACGGGCGCCTTATATTGTGGCGACTGAGAATGATAGCTTAAACGGTGTAACGATGCTGTTTAATTATCTGTTGACGAACACTGCACAAATTTTTGCCGATGTTCGCACCTTCTGGAGTCCGGCCGCAGTTGAGCGTGTGACAGGTCATCAATTACAAGGTCATGCTGCAAATGGCTTGCTGCATCTAATAAACTCGGGTTCGGCTGCTTTGGATGGAACAGGGGAGCAGAGCCTTGAGGGTAAGCCAGCCATTAAGCCTTTTTGGGAGATTACGGATCAGGAAGTCGAGTCCTGCTTGGCACAAACCCAGTTCCGGGCAGCTTCACAGGAATATTTTCGTGGGGGCGGTTTCTCTACTGATTATTTAACAAAAGGCGGAATGCTGGTCACGATGGCGCGGATGAATCTGGTAAAAGGGCTTGGACCTGTTCTGCAGCTGGTTGAAGGCTATACGGTCGAATTGCCTGAAGATGTCCATAACACGCTGGATCAAAGAACCGACCCCACTTGGCCGACGACTTGGTTTGCACCTAAGCTTACGAACCAAGGTTCATTCCAATCGGTTTATGATGTGATGAACAACTGGGGTGCCAATCACGGGGCAATCAGCTACGGGCATATTGGTGCCGATCTGATTACGCTAGCCTCTATTCTGCGCATTCCAGTCAGTATGCATAACGTGGAAGAGTCGCGTATTTTCAGACCACGGGTCTGGTCATTGTTCGGTACCGGAGATCTTGAGGGTGCGGATTACAGAGCCTGTCAGAACTTTGGACCGCTCTATTAAATCCTTTGGCGAAGCAGGTGTGCAAGAAATGGACGATACGATAAAGCTGTTGGCGATAGATCTCGGCGCTAGCTCGGGCAGAGTCATGTTAGGAATCTTCGATGGTGATACCCTGCGCATGGAAGAGATTCATCGTTTCGCCAACATCCCCGTGCAGATCCGCGGACATTTATACTGGGATGTTCTGAAGCTGTTCCACGAAATGAAGCAGGGCATCCAAAAGGCTCATCGAAGGTGTGGGCAGTCATTGGCGCTCAGCGTGGATACCTGGGGAGTTGATTATGGTTTTCTCGATAAACAGGGACAGCTGCTCTATTCCCCGCATCATTACAGGGACCAGAGAATGGCCGCAATTAGCACAAGGATGGAGGATTTGCTGTCTCCAAGAGAGCAATTTGCGCTGACCGGCAACCAGCCGAGCCTGATAAATACGGTCTATCAGCTGTATTCTGATCTTCAGAGCAACCTTGACCTCACACAGACGGTGGACCGAATATTAATGATGCCCGATTTATTTCATTATCTGTTCTCGGGCATCGCTGTGGCGGAGCAGACGATTTGGAGCACCAGTGGCCTGCTGGATGCTGCCTCCAGAGGGGTTTCCGAAGAGGTCTTTAACAGGCTGGGTATTCCGACGGCTATAATCCCGGAAGGAATCTCCGCAGGTACAGTAATTGGGCTGGTTGATCCGGGAATACAGGCCGAGCTTGGAATTGGTCCTATGAGCATAATCGCTGGAGCTTCCCATGATACGGCCTCCGCAGTAGCCTCGATTCCTTATATCAGCAAAGCCGAGGCAGCTTTTATAAGCTGTGGCACCTGGTCTTTGGTAGGGATGGAGACGCTGGAGCCTATCGTTACGGATCAGAGTTATGAGTATGGGTTTACCAATGAGCGCTGCTTTGGCAGCACTAACCGTTTGTTGAAGAATATTACGGGGCTGTGGATTCTGCAGGAATGTGACAGGAATTGGGCAGAAGCGGGTGAGCCAGTTAGTTATAGCGAAATGGTGCAGCTTGCCGGAACTCTTGCACAAGCACCAGCCATCATCGATCCCAACGATCCGATCTTCAGCACACCAGGAGATATGCCTCAGCGGATTAGAGAATATTGTGTGAAGACCGTTCAGCCAGTGCCTCATACGAAGGCTGAAATCATTCGAGTTATATTAGAGAGCCTGGCATTGTCGTATAGCCAGACTATTGATGAATTGGAGGCTTTAACCGGAACCACCATCCGCACTATTCACATGGTTGGCGGGGGCATTCAGAATGAGTTGCTGTGCCAGCTTACAGCAAATGCCACTGGCCGAGAAATTGTGGCGGGACCTGCTGAGGCGAGCTCCATTGGGAATATTGTGGTTCAATTAGCTGCGCTTGGCATTGTGGAAGCTTCCGCAATTAGAGATATTGTAGCGCGATCTTATACGCTAGTTAGCTATCATCCGGCAATTGTGTAACATTCATAAATTATAAGATGGATTAGAGAAGAGGAGAGTATCATACATGGAAACTAAAGAGGAACAATTACGTAGACAGATTTGTGATATTGGCAAGAACCTGTTTAACAAGGATTTTATTGCAGCCAATGACGGTAATATTTCGGCACGCTTGTCAGAGAATGAAGTACTTGCTTCCCCGACAGGGGTCAGCAAAGGATATCTGGAGCCGCATATGCTTGTAAAGGTAAATCTGCAGGGAGAAATTCTGGAAGCAGCCGAAGGCTACCGCCCTTCCACGGAAGTGAAGATGCATCTCAAGATTTATAATGCACTCCCGGAGATCAACGGTGTAGTTCATGCGCATCCACCGTATGCTACAGCTTTTGCTATTAAGGGCGAGTCTCTGGATAAGATGATGATGCCCGAGTCTGTAATTGCGATGGGGGATATCCCATTGGCCGTGTATGGTACACCTTCAACGGAGGAAATACCGGACTCCATCGTTCCTTTTTTAGGTAAAAAAACTGCTGTTCTGCTGGAAAGTCACGGTGCGCTTACCTGGGGCAAGGACGTCATGGGTGCCTACATGAACATGGAAAGACTGGAATATACCGCTAAGCTGACCTTCATCACCCGGATGATTGGCGGGGAGCGCGAACTGCCGCAGCATCGGATTGAAGAGCTGGTGGCGCTAAGATCATTTTATGGCATGTAAGGAGCGGAACCTATGTTAAAAAAAATTCCTAAGCTGTTATCTCCCGAGCTGGTGCGTATACTGATGGAAATGGGCCATGGAGATGAGCTAGTACTGGCCGATGCCAATTATCCGGGACACTCGCTGCATTCAAAAGTACTGCGTTATGATGGGATAGGTATCCCTCAGTTGCTGGATGCCATCTTGGAGCTGCTTCCACTAGACCATTATGCGTCGCATCAGGCGGCATTTATGTCTGTGGTTGCGGGGGACCCTACCGAGCCGGTCATCTGGTCTACCTATGAAGCGATCCTCGCCAAACATGATGAGGATGCCACGATTGAATATGAGGAGCGCTTCGACTTCTACAATCGGTCCAAGCAGAGTTATGCCATTATAGTTACTGGTGAAGAAGCATTATACGGGAATGTGATTCTCAAAAAAGGCGTAATCAAGGGCAGCTAGCAGTAAGGCTGGGGATAAATTCTACCAGTCTGGTTAAGAGCTGCATTGATCAATTTCCTAAGCCTAGAATCATTCAAAGAAACATTCATCCGAGTGTAAATCAGGGGTGTCCCAAAGGCCAACAAATGGCTGCGGACACTCCTTTTTAGTAGTATTAAAGATGAATTACTGCTGCTAATCTAAGCGGCTCTTCGCTCTACTGGATGGGTAATGCTGTCTAGAATAGGATCATAGATTTATTTGTTTTAATAGATTCCTAACACCTTGGTATAAAGGGGAGGGGTACTACCCTCGACGAGCTGCGAGCGTTGGGAGCCTAAGCTTGTTGGCCGTCATGTACACCATCGCAATCAAGTTTTGGACATTACGGTAGCCCCGCGCCTTTCTCTTTGCCGCTTGGATGAGCCCGTTAATACCTTCAAGCAAGCCGTTCGTCATGCGACTGTGAAACCATCGTAAAATGCCTTCTTCGTGTCGCTTCATGGTTTTGGATAATTCCATCATAGGTTTCAGTTGGGAGCGTCTAGCCCAACCCATCCATTCCCGTAAATAGACATCGGCTAAAATGTGTGGCTGTGTCCAGAGTTCCTGTAGAGATAGCTTTAAGCGGTAAGCTTTCCCGGTTTGGAGGTGTCCGTCCTTTAGCTTATCCAGTTCCACCTTCTGTTCGTTTTTTAGGGTAGATGCATTTTTCAGCCACAGATATCGACTATTTTTCAGTTCAGGAACTTGCTTTTGTTCTTCTCTGCGAACATCATCAACGGCTTCATTCACCATTTTCATGACGTGAAACTTATCAAAGGTAATTTCAGCCTCAGGGAACTGCTCCTGAATACCTCGGATGAAGGCGGGGGACATATCACAGCAAATTTCCTGAATTTGTGTGGCTGTTGCCCCTTTGCTCATCAGATGTTGTTTGAATTTCTCTAGGGTATCCTTACTCTTTCCTTCGGTTGCGAACAATACCGTTTTGGTATCTACATCTACAAATAAAGTAATGTAACGATGGCCTCGACGGGACGAAGTTTCGTCTACAGCAATTCGTTTCACACCCGTCAGATCCAGTTCATTCATGGCTACATGGACGTAGTGATGAAAAATCCGCCACATCCGTGTATCGTGTTCTCGAAGTTCTCTGGCGGCTGCATTGACCGGCATCTCCGCCATAAGCCGCATGGCCCAAGCATCAAATTGCAGCGTAAAGTGGGATAAAGGACGTGACCACTTTACAGGGACGAGGGTCACTTTGTTGCAGTTCGTGCAGTTTGTCCGAGGGACACGGGCATGCATATAGGTTTTCCAATTCCAAAAGTCCAGATGACGCCATTCCTTCTTTTCCGCATCATAGGCTTTACATGCAGCACCACAGGACGGGCAAGCGAAGATCGCTCCCCGTTCGAAGTCGATAAATAGATGCCAGGCTTCGTCTTTATCGTCATATTCTATGTGTGTCAATTTCCAGGGTTCTTCAAGCTCCAAAGCAACCTTAAACATTTCAGCAATCATATTATCTTTACTACTTAGTGAGGTCCACATCGTCATTCCCACCTATTAAAGTTATTTACTCAACTTTCGCACCTGGAATATTGTCTTAAACCCTTGAGGGCGTAAGAAGAATTCAATACTTTTGTTGCTATTGACAAAAAACACCTTACTTGTTTGGTATCATGGAAGTGTCGAATCAACCATGCCAACAAGAAAGGTGCGTAACCCTATGTTACAACAACATTCCCTGTCTGAACAGTCTCGCTTTTCCAAACTTTTTGTCACTCTCCATATCGGGAAAACCTTACGACACGCAGGTATTTCCAAATCCTTTGGTCTTTCGAGTCTCGCGGTTTTTCAAATCGTTTTCTCTTTAGTCTTCGAAGGTAAGAACTGGTTTCGACTCCTAGAGAGTGACCGTGGAGCAGATCTTCCAGGCAAAGATGTTATCTATCGGTTTTTAAATCAAACTTCTTTTGCTTGGCGGCGCTTTTTGCAGACCTTAAGTCTTCGCATTGTGCTCTATTTCGAATCGCTTATTTCATCTTCGCGTGTACGAGTATTCATCGTTGACGATTCCGTGTTGAGCCGAAACCGTAGTAAAAAAGAAGAGTTACTGGCACGAGTATTTGACCATTCCACGGGCAAATTCATTAAAGGCTACACCCTGTTAACGTTAGGCTGGTCGGACGGGTTTAGCTTCGCTCCGCTTGACTTTGTCATGCTTTCTTCGGCCAAGCTGGCCAATCGTATTTGCGAAATGGCTTCGAATCTCTCGAAACGCAGCGCTGGGTACAAACGTCGAATGGAGGCTTTTTCTCGGAAGCCGGATGCCGTTGTCGCCTTGCTGGAACGGGCTTTGAAAGCGGGATTCACTGCCGACTATGTGCTTATGGATAGCTGGTTTACCCAAGTTCCACTCTTTCGTCAGCTCACCGGCAAAGGCCTTGGTGTGATTGGCATGGTCAAGGAAATGAAACAACACTATCTGGTTCAAGGAACACGAATGACGCTGCGTGAAGTCTTTCAAAGCCTTCCCAAATCGAATGCCAAAGACATTAAAGGCTCTGTCATCGTACAGACGACCTGCGGTCTACCCGTGAAACTTGTTTTTGTGCGCAACCGAAATAAAAAACGAGAATGGCTCGCGATTTTAAGTACAGATGTGACGCTAGATGCAGCTGAAATCGTACGAATCTACGGCATGCGCTGGAGTATAGAGACCTTTTTCAAAGTCACCAAAAGTTATTTGAAACTGGGAACCGAGTTTCAAGGTCGTTCCTTCGATCAACTGATTAGCCATACAACGATTGTATTCAGCCGTTATTTAGCGATGGAGTACGAACGGCGTCAATCGAGTGATGACCGAACACTTGGAGGTCTCTTTTTTCTCTTCGCGGATGAAGTCCGCGATCTGGATTATCAGACCGCCCTCCAGCAACTCATGAATTTATTTCTTGAAATGTCCCAAGCCAATACCAAGAAGAACAAAACGTCCGTTTTTTGTCAACTAGAGGAATGGATCTCTAGTTTACCCAGCTATATCAAGGGTTTGTTTAGAGATTTGAGCTGCGAAAGTTGAGTTATTTACTAGGCAGTATCGACAACTCTTCTATTAAACAGACATCGGGCATTCACTCCAGCGAGGAAGCATCTAAGCTATATTCCTCGTGGCTAGCTAAGTTGAACATATAGTGAAAGTATAGTGGAAGTATAGGGAAAATATCCCTCTAATTAGCTGATTTTTGCTCAGAATTGAGGATTAGCGGGAGAAATTCCCGTTGATTTCAAAGTACACCCCCCAAAAAGTGCTATCCCCTTATCCAATAATAATCAATGTTTATTAATGACTATATCAACGGTTCTGCTTCCGGTATTGCAAGGGCGATCGCTTGGCGATTTGCTTAAAGACGCGTCCGAAGTGGGCGATGCTGTCAAAGTCGGTATCCTCGGCAATTTGGGTGACCTTGGCGTTTGACTCGCGCAGTTGCTGCTGGGCCTTCTGGATGCGGATATAGTTCAGATATTCAATAATCGTGAAACCGGTGGTTTGTTTGAACAGACGGCACAGATAAGTACTGCTGATATAAAAGCTTTCCGACAACTGCGCCAGAGTCAGCTTATCACCATAATGCGTCTGTAAATAATCAATGATTTCATAGACCTTTATTTGCTTTTCATTATTCTCGGGAGCAATGGCTTCCCGCTGCAGCTCCTGGATTCTGCCCATTTCAATAAATAACTGAAGAAGCAGCGTCTGGAGATATAAGTTATGCTGTGCCCGGTGCTCCGCCTGTTCCTTTTGCATGGAGTTGAGAATATTCTCTATAACGCCCTGCTCATGGGCATCGGGCCGGAGCAGCATGCTTTGAGTAGTCATAAATGGGAAATGGAGAGTAACCTGGGCCATCATCTTTTGCAGAAAAACCTCTTCAAAGTTAATTAAGATCCGTTCGTGACGCGCTGTCCCTTTGGCGGTAGTACGATGCAATTCGTTCTTATTAATGAATAAGAGGTCACCTTTGCGTAGAGAGTATACTAGATTGTTGATGTAATAGTTACGCTCGCCAGCTAATAAATAGTAGATTTCATAGCTATCGTGAACATGGTCGGAGTCCATGCTGAAAGGTCCGGTTCGTTTGAGCTGTTCAATGAAAAACTCTGAATGGAGCGCTTCGGGCATGTGGGGGCTCCTTTTAATAAAATGAGGATAATATATACATAGTTTATGAGTGAATCACTAATAAATGCTTAGATTTAGATGTATTTTATACTATACACTATAGAAAGAAAACGCAACCAAATCCATAATTGATGGAGTGATAATTGTGAGTAAGAAGAAATACGTGTTTGTAGGTACCGGCGGCCGGGCTGAGTTCTTCTATGGTGAGATCACCACGAACTACCGGGAAACCTCAGAGATCGTGGGCATCTGTGATGTCAACGGAGCAAGAATGGCGCATGCCAACAAGCTATTGCAGGAGAAATATGAGTATCACGCTGTGCCTGTGTATAAAGCGCATGAATTTGACCGCATGATTGCTGAAACCAAGCCGGATACAGTGATTGTGACGAGTATTGACCGTACGCATCACCTCTATATTATTCGGGCTATGGAGCTTGGCTGTGATGTGATTTCCGAGAAACCGATGACTATTGATGAAGAGAAATGCCAGGAGATTCTGGACGCTGTGGAACGGACCGGCAAAAAACTGCGGGTTACGTTCAATTATCGCTATGCCCCGCATAATACCAAAATCCGTGAACTGATCATGGACGGGGCTATTGGCGAGGTGCTGTCTGTTAACTTTGAATGGCTGTTAAATACACAGCATGGAGCGGATTACTTCCGCAGATGGCACCGCGATAAACGCAACAGTGGCGGACTGTTGGTCCACAAATCAACGCACCATTTTGACCTGATGAATTTCTGGCTGGGTTCGCGTCCTGAAACGGTGTTTGCGATGGGTGATCTCCGATTCTACGGTCGAGAAAATGCCGAGAAACGTGGCGTGAGTGAATTCTATCAGCGTGTTCATGGGAGTGCGGCGGCGAAGAACGATCCCTTTGCCCTGCATCTGGAAGATAATGAACAGCTGAAGGCTATGTATCTGGATACTGAGCATGAGGATGGATATTTGCGGGATCAGAGTGTGTTTGGAGATAACATCAGCATTGAGGATACGATGGGCGTTATGGTCAAATACAAGAACAAAACTATCATGAATTATTCGCTGAATGCCTATTTGCCATGGGAGGGTTTTATCGTTGTCTTCAACGGGACAAAGGGCCGGATGGAAGTTAAGGTCGTCGAACAATCCTATGTGAATGCCGGTGGCAGCAAGGCTCAGGAGGGCGCAGTGAAAGATAAAACAATCACTATCTTTCCTCAGTTTGCCGAACCGTATGAAGTGGAAATTGAGGAAGGAGTCGGCGGTCATGGCGGTGGAGATCCGGTGATGCTGCGTGATATTTTTGAACGGCCGATCGATGACCGCTTTAACCGTGCAGCGTCTCATGTGGATGGCGCCTGGTCGATCATGACCGGTATTGCTGCCAATCATTCGATGGCTACCGGTTTGCCGGTGAAGGTGGACACATTGCTTAAATGGTGAGATAACTAATCCTGTTATACCGCCCAAAAAACCAGCCAAACACTAGCGTAAATTGTTTGGCTGGTTTTTGGTTTGTGTAAATCTTGTTCATGGCTATTTCACTTCGATAACAAACACAGACGATGTATCACCTTTCGAATATTTACCGTCATCAGATGTCCAGTAGGCTGAAATGCCATAATAATAAACTCCACTTTCTTTAGGAGCATCAAAATGCCCATCTCTTAAAGTAATACTAATGGCTGTATCATTTAGATACTGATATACATTCAATTGAGTAGGCTTAGGCTTGTAATCAAACCGTATACTAATGGCTGAACCTGACGGGACCAACGTAGCAGATTTTCCTTCAAGCATTAATTTTCCACCCGCATATTCGCCACAGCCCAGTGTTCCCCAGCAATAACTGCTTTGGACAACGGGTATTTCTGAAGCTTCTGAAGTTACTGTGGGAAGTGGGGGGGATTTCTTGTGTATTTCAATTCCCAAGCTCTTCGCATAACCCTCAAGTCTTGTATTTGAGACTATATTAGCTATTGCATCATTTCCTGCGGGTGTCCACAAAATAAGCGCTCCTAAAGCCAACAATCCTAGAAGAATGACAAACAAGCCTTTGAATTTTCTGAACAACATTACAAATCTCCCTTATAATTCCCGGCTTAAAACCAAAACCAGCAGTTGACCGTTTGTGAATCAAGCCGCTACGGGTTCGGAGGGTTCTTACGATCGCTGTTAAAGGCGAACACTATCGTTTCTCCAGATTCCCTCCGACCCTCCGCTTATGTTCGCATGTAAAGTCAACCTCTGATTTTTAAATAGAGCCTCATTCCTTCTCTTTCTAACGAAGGTGCATTGACTATTGCAAATGCTGAAGATGCGCGAGGTCATTTGAAAAATGTACAATACGCTCCTTCTCTGTTATTTCTACTAAGTGAATCGCTGTATCTCCACTCTTAAATAAAAACTCCGTCGTTACGGGCATTTTATAAAATGCTCTCATTAGGTTATTTATTACTCCTCCATGGGCGACAATAGCTATTCGATTATACGTGGAGGTATACAGTATTTCCGAAAAAATGCTTTCCACTCGCATTCTAAATTCGATTGAGGACTCACCGTTTTTCACACGGCGCTCATGCATCGTCTTTGGAATTGGGTATTTCTTGCCTTCCTCATACGTAAGCCCAGCAAGTATCCCATTATTATATTCCATCAAACGATCTTCAAATTTCACAGGACAATAAAGTGCATCAGCCAGAATTGTTGCGGTTTCTTTAGCGCGTTTCAAAGTACTCGCCCAAATTATTTCAGGAGGGAAGTTCTCTTTTACTCTTTCAGCCATCAGTTTAGCTTGTCTTCGACCCAATTCTGTTAGTGGGAAATCCGCTCTTCCTTCGTGTACCTTCAAGAGATCTGCTTCCGATTGTCCGTGCCGTATGATTAGAATCTGCATTGTGATTGTCCTCTCCTAAGAAGATCGTTATTAGTAATTAATTCTTCATAAATACAGTTATTTCCTGTATCTCCTCTTGTTCACCCAATTTGTCATGACCCTGATATTCCAACCGTAATGTGGTTCAATCAGGGTATAGGATGAAAAAAACGATCCGCTCGCCCTGTAATAGCAGCTAACGAATCGTCAGAAATAAATGGATATTAAATGTTTATATTTTTAAATAGTATAAGGAGTAGCTTCTATCAATTCTGCTTTGGCAACAGCTTCTGCTAAGGATAACTCCGTGAAATTCTGCGCGTGCAGGAATCTTCCGCTTTTCTGATCATCCAAGAAAGCACCTACTGCGATTCCGGGTATTACACTTTCAACGGCACTTGTGGCTTGGGGACCACCCAAATCCGTACGGCACCAGCCCGGATCAGTCAAACTAATCATTACATTTGTTCCATCCAGTCGGGAAGCCAAATCCTTGGTGAACTTATCAAGGGCGGCTTTGCTGGCTGCGTAGCCTGCCTGCTCGGGTTCATTCTTAATTCCGCTGGTTGTATTGATCACACGTCCAAAGCCATGTTCAATCATTTTGGGGATCAGGCGATTACATATGGTTGCGATTGAAATAAAGTTAATGCGGAAGCTCATTTCAAAGTCTTCAACCGGAGTGTTCCAATAATCCGTTCTGTAGGCAATCTGCACAGCAGCATTGTTGAACACGATATCTACAGTTGTGCCCTTTGCTTCAATTACATCGAGCATAGCAATTACTTCTTCGTTATTTGCCAGCTCAGCCTGTACACAATAGGCTTCAATCCCTAAAGCTTTAACTTCTTCCTCTACCTTTTGGGTATGTTCAAAACTTCTGCTATGCAAAATCAGATTGCAGCCTTGCTTCGCCATAAAGAGGGCTGTCTGATAACCTACACCTCTGCTTGCGCCGGTAATTAACGCCCATCTACCTGTTACATCAATCATGTTAGGTCTCCTTTGTACACTTGTTTGTCTTCCATTATTAGACTAAACTAGTCATTCCACTGCTAGTGTATCATAAATACGCTTTCAAATCGTACTGTAGTATAGGAGAGACGGAATAGCATCTAATATTGAGCGGAGGAGAATTAACCTGTAATCAGGTTTCTTTCCTGTTGTATTTGTAAATAATGCAGCAGTGAGGGGGATTTGAGATGCAAGCCTATTTAGATGTTGTGATACGCTCCGTATCTGCTATATTACTGCTGCTGTTAATAGCCAAAATACTCGGGAAACAGACGATCTCCAATATGACCTTTCATGATTTTGTAACAGGAATTACCTTAGGGGCTGTAGCGTCAAACCTGGCGTTTAACAAAAACATAAAATCCTCATATATGATCTTGGCGCTCATCATGATTGCCGGCACTTCCCTTTTGCTATCTGTTATTGCTCTCAAGAACCACAAAATGAGGAACTGGATATCCGGTTCGCCAACGGTCCTTATTGAAGGCGGGAGAATTCTGGAAGACAATATGCGAAAGGTAAGATATTCGCTGGATTCCTTGGATCAGGCCTTGCGGGGGAATGGGGTTTTTAATATTGAAGAGGTTGAATATGCGGTTCTAGAGGATAACGGAATGGTCTCGGTTCTGAAAAAAGAAAAATATCAATATGTGACCAAAAAGGATATGAAGCTGCATCTCCATCCTCAAAGTTTTCCTCTTGAATTAATTATGGATGGGACCCTGATGGAGAATAACCTGAAGAATAACGGACTAACTGAGGAGTGGCTTGAAGCGGAGCTGAAGCGTAAGGGGAAAAAGATATCTGACGTGTTCTACGGCGTTAGGGGAACGCAGCAGCAGCTTGTCTTTGATTTCTACGAGGATGGTATCCATAAACCTGTTGATCAAGAGTAAATGGATTATGACTCATTGCCTATTGTTTAGGTAATGGGTCTTTTTGGCGTCCTGCTTTTTTTAGATTGACGAATGGGATTTCAGACGTCTATAATATTCATATAAGTATTAATTAATTAATATTAATGTTAACTATGAGAGGCGGCAAGAATAATGACTCAACGTGCTGTAATTAACACGGATATCCGCAAAGGAAAGATTAACAGAAATATTTACGGTCATTTTTCCGAACATCTGGGACGTTGTATTTATGAAGGGCTCTGGGTTGGAGAGGACTCTACAATCCCGAACACCAAGGGTATCCGTAACGATGTTGTGGAAGCGCTTAAAGAAATCAAAATCCCTGTGCTGCGCTGGCCTGGCGGCTGTTTCGCCGATGAGTACCACTGGAAAGATGGGATTGGCGAGCGGGAAGGCCGGAAACGCATGATTAACACTCACTGGGGCGGTATGGTTGAGAATAACCATTTTGGGACTCATGAATTTATGGAATTATGTGCTATGCTGGCATGTGAGCCTTATATTAATGGAAACGTGGGCAGTGGTACCGTGCAGGAAATGTCTGAATGGGTGGAGTATTTAACCTTCGGCGGTGTATCCCCGATGTCCGAGCTGCGCCAATCGAATGGCCGACAGGAACCGTGGGCTGTGACTTACTTTGGCGTGGGCAATGAGAACTGGGGCTGCGGAGGAAATATGCGTCCTGAATATTATGCTGACCTGTATCGTCAATATCAGACCTATGTTCGCAATTATGGCGACAATCATATCCACCGTATAGCTTGTGGACCTAATTCAGATGATTACAATTGGATGGAAGTTCTGATGCGTGAAGCAACACGCTTTATGGACTCGATCACGCTGCATTATTATACGGTTCCCGGCCCAACCTGGGACAAAAAAGGAACGGCTACAGGCTTTGAAGTCGCCGAGTGGTTCACTACTCTGGAGAAATCACTTCATATGGAAGAACTGATTACGAAGCATAGCGTCATTATGGATAAATATGATCCAGAGAAGCGTGTAGGCTTGATTGTCGATGAATGGGGTACATGGTATGATGTCGAGCCTGGCACCAATCCGGGATTCCTCTATCAGCAGAATTCGATCCGGGATGCACTGGTGGCAGGGGTGACCTTGAATATTTTCCACAAACACAGTGACCGGGTGCGGATGGCCAATCTTGCGCAGACGATTAATGTATTGCAGGCGGTGATATTGACAGAAGGGGAGAAAATGCTGCTGACCCCTACGTACCATGTGTTTAACATGTACAAGGTACATCAGGATGCTGAATTGCTGGATTTGACGCTGGAGAGCGGTTCTTACAGCTTCGATGGACATGAGATTCCTGAGATATCGGCTTCGGCTTCCATTACTGCTGAGGGAGTGATTCATGTCAGTTTGTGCAACCTGAATCATGAAGCAAGTTCCATTGTTCCCATGGATTTGCGCGGACTTGCTGGACAGATTGTCGAAATAACTGGCACAACCCTAGCAGGTCAAACTATCGATGCTCATAATACGTTCAGCCAGCCGGAAGCAGTGGCACCACAGCCATTTCATGCCTATACGCTGGAGGGTGACCGTCTGACCGTGGAACTGGCTCCAATGTCCGTAACTGTGCTGGAAATTAAGCCACAAGCATAAGGCGGGATGGCAATGTCAACTTCATCAGCATGCAAGGGGTGCCGCGAGGATTACAAAGTTACGGAGGCACAGATTGCCCGTATCTTGTCTTCCTCCATGTTCAATCTGGAGAATTCTGTTTCTGAAGAGGTATACGCAAAACGGCTAACACTGTGCGGAACTTGCCCGAAGCTGCAGGAAGGTGTTACCTGCCTGGCCTGCGGCTGCATTATCCCGGTTGTAGCCAAGCTTAAGGAACGGGGTTGTCCGCTGCCTGGCGGGGGCTTGTGGGCACCCCTAAATTAAATATCGCTAAACACAACAAGAGCCGCATTCGACTCCCCTGTTCGGGAGAAGAATGCGGCTCTATTTGGGAATTAAGGGAGGCCGAACGAATTATTTACATGGTACTTATACACACTTATGGTGACCTGTCACTGCGGACTGTAATTCCGCTATTTCAGTTGTTTGTTGCTGTTTGGGAGTGTTCGCGGACTGAGAATCCGTTATTAGGATAAAATGGCCTCAGAATCAGTGGGTTTAGCGAAAATAGCGGAACCTGAGTCCGTAAGAACGGATTACATAGTTATTTTCAGCAAATAGGGGCTTCTCAGTCCGGTCAACGGATATCTGTATAGAACAGCTCCACCACAAGATCTTCATTATAGTTGCCGAATCCTTTGCCAAAAAGCGTTAAACCGCCGATATGCTCCGCATCCTCATCGACGGAGAGCTTGAAGGTCCATTGTTTATCGCGGATGCTCACCTGCTCCAGCGTAATTTCAGACAACTTCAAGC
This sequence comes from Paenibacillus sp. 19GGS1-52, assembly GCF_022369515.1. Lineage (NCBI taxonomy): Bacteria > Bacillati > Bacillota > Bacilli > Caryophanales > Paenibacillaceae > Paenibacillus > Paenibacillus sp. 19GGS1-52. The sequence goes on along the minus strand of NZ_CP059724.1, from coordinate 5,230,907 downwards.
CATCCATAAAGGTGCCTTTCTGGGTAATGCGCAGTTGCTTGAGCAGGCCATATTGGTTGGTGAGCGCCGGCCACCAGGTGGGCGTATATTTGCCACGGCTGTCCCCATAATCGCCGGGGCTGGTCCAGAAGCCCAACGCTACTCCATTTAGTGTGAAGGTGATATCCGAAGGCCAATTATTGTTGACTGACGGTGCTTCGGAGGCAATTTCCATGGTGATGACCAGTTCCTCGGGCTGTTGGCTGGTCAGCAGGAAGTTGGGGATTTTATATTCAACATAACCTTTGCCGAACCAGAGAATACCAGCGTTCATCCGCTCCATATCCCAGAAATAGCGGGGATCATCGAAGCTGCCGATAACCTGCTCGGTAGTTGCGAGTCCGCAGGTAGGCTCGATCAGGAAGTCGGAATAATGACCTACGGGTATATCCTTGCGGTAGCTCTTGCGTCCCGCCTCCAGGTGACCCGGAAAGATGATTTCGGCGTGATCGGCATCCAGTGTACAGATCTTTTGCAGGCCACTGCGTCCGGGTGCCATATGGGTTCGGATTAGGCCAGCGGTCTCCAGCTTTCGTACATGCATAGTCATAATAGCGCTGCTGAGCTTTACTGCACCAGCCAATTCTTTGACATTCATCGGGTGTTCAGCAAGCAGACGCAGCATATGCAGACGTACAGAGCTGGATAATGCTTCATACACAGGAAGGGATTCTTCCGTCAGATCAAGTTTCATGGGTTGCCTCCGAATTTCATTTACGTTTAAGCCTATATAGTTAATAATTATATTACTCAAATGGGCTTTTTACAACCTGGTTCTATAAAGGCAGATCACCCCGTCTGAAGAGCTCAATCCCTAAAGCGAAAGCAACGAGCCATTATTTAGTCCAAAAGCATTGCCTACCCCCTGCTATTGTGAAAGAGTTAATGATCGATGACCAAGCGATGTTTCATTATATTGAGGAGCTGTATGAGCGGGAAATCATGCTGCTGCTCGTTAAGATGGTGGAAGACGGGAAAGCACGGGGAAGAATCATTACACTTCGTTATGTGGAAAGCGGGTTTCCCTGCATACCTACCCACAGATCTGTCTGTTCCAGCTGTGCGGCGAGCTGCAGTAGCAGATCTTCGCGGCCTTTCGAAGCCGTCACCTGAACACCAATCGGAAGTCCTGCTGGCGTCATATGTACGGGTACACTCATGGCTGGCTGACCGGTCAGATTGGCGAGCTGGGTGAAGGGTGTATAGGTTAAGCTCGGCTCGAACATGGTATAGATCAGCTGTCGTTGCGCTTCTTTGGACATTTCGCTAACCTGCAGTAGCTTCTCGATTTCCTCGGGACGTTGGGTAAGCTCGCCAACTTTAGGTGCCGAATCGGCATTGGTCGGCGTCACGTACAGATCGTAGCGATTGAATAATGCCGCCATTTGGGCGGCAGCGATATCCCATTCATTCAAGCTGTGTACGAACTCTGCGGCCGAGACCTTTTTGCCGGCTTCAGCAAGAACCCAGGTCACAATATCAACTTCCCCGGCAGTAATGGCACGGCCCTTCATCCGTTCAAGTGAGAGAAACATCGCGGAGACTTCGCCAGCATTCATCGTATAGTAGTTTTCCATCAGCCTTACGCCATTCACCGGATTCCGCGTTTCTTCGACCTCATGTCCTGCGGCAGCGAGCCAGTTTACGGTTTTCAGTACAGCCTGTGCGGCTGCTTCCGTAACAGGTGTTCCGACTGGCGAAGTGATCGTATAGCCGATCCGCAGCTTTCGATCTGCCGGCTTGTACAGGTCGTCCAGATATACGCCAGGATACAGCGGCGTCTGGAAAGCGGCTTCGGGCTGTACAATTTGCAGCAGATCCAGCAGGGCTGCACTATCGCGTACCGAGCGGGTGAGCGCGAAGTCGATGGACGCGCCTTGCCATTGGCGGCCGACTCCGGGTCCTACCGGTGTTCGACCGCGCGTTGGCTTAAGTCCGAACAGGCCGGTGAACGAGGCCGGAATACGGATCGATCCGCCGCCGTCACTTGCCCCCGCCGCCGGAACGATGCCCGCCGCAACTGCGGCAGCAGAGCCGCCGCTTGAACCGCCGGGCGAATATTGAGGATTCCAGGGATTGCGAGCCGGTCCATGCAGGACGGACTCGGTAATGTTCTTAAGCCCGAATTCGGGCGTATTGGTATGTCCAAGCGGAATGAAGCCGCCGCCCCGGATACGAGCTACAAAGTTTGAGTCCCGCTTGGCAACATTGTCCTTCAACAGCAGTGCGCCTGAGGTCAGCGGTTCGCCCCCTATAGCTTGGGAGATATCCTTCAGCAGAAAAGGAACTCCCGCAAATGGCCGGGATGAATCATCGACAGGCATGTGATCCGCTTCCTTGAGCGCAGCTATGCGGCGAGTGCGCACAACCGCATTCAGGAGTGGATTCACTTCATCCAGCCGGGCAAATGCGGCTTCCACAAGCTCGCGCGGAGAGACTTCACGCGCTTTGATAAGCTCCGCAAGACCTACAGCATCATAATGATGATAAGAAAAGGACATTTATCGTCAACCTCTTTCGGTTTGATCTATCATAACTAACAGCTCTTCCAATCACCCCTATGATTATACAAAAATATAAATGACTTGACGAATTTGGAAATCCACCGGCTGTTCCCCCATCCAATATATGAACCGCTTCCGGCTAGGCCGAGCGAAGGAGGACTTGCTCCATACCCGCCTGAGCATTACGGAGATTTCCAAAAAATATCATTTCAGTTCGGTGCACTACTTTTCGCGTTTATTCCACCGCCAGACCGGCCAGACTCCGCGGGAGTTTCGCTTGCGTTGAGCTTTTTATCCTGTTTCATAAAGGGAATATGAATCAGCATTTTTAACAGCATGCCACAGCCCAGCACCCCTATAGAAACAACTAATGGAACATGATCGAGCAAATATCCATACATTTTGAAGCCAAGCAGCCTGCCAATCGCGTAGAGCAATGATGACACAGAAAGGTAACGTCCCAACATCTCTGTTGGGATTATTTTTTGATAGAAGGCAATGAAAAATACGGCATAAGTATTATAGGCAAGATAAATAGCAAAAGTGACCATACTGAAAAAGGTGACCGGTGCGAGCGTGCTAATCGAAAATAGCTGCAAAAAATGGTTATTGCCTAACGCGAAATAGGGCAAGACCGTTATTGTCATTCCGAGTATGCCTAAACCTATGTTTTGTGAAGTGTTAAAGCGTTTTTTAATAAAAGTTACAACCACAATCGCACAGATAGAGCCTGCAGTCATCATTGTCTGGACAGTACCGAATTGTATAGCAGTTCCCTTAAAAATATTTATCAATAGGTACGGCACTCCTACGAGCACGAACGAGTGTAAGAAAATATGTGTCAGCACACCGTTTAGAACCAGTGAAGTTATGCGAACATCACGTGTAAAGACTGAAGCTAAACCGATTTGCACATCCCTGTATAAAGTAACCTTACCCAAATGTTTAAGTGGCTTGGTAAAAACCATGTAATAAGTGGTTACAACAGACACGAGGAAAGTTAAACCATCAACCAGCATGACCACTCCGATGCCACTCACTGTATAGATTAGAGCCGCTAGCACTGGTGCCAAAGTTTTTGTAGCCTCTGTTAGGGTAGTCAGCAGCGAGTTGCCATCAATCAAATCTTCTTTTTCTAAGATTGAAGGAAGGATTGTGACAAAGGCAGGAGTGAAAAACAAATCACAGATTCCAAACAGGAAAACAGTTGCATAGACGAGCCATTCCCCAAGCGGATAAAATATTGAATATGCAAAAAGTAATATTAAATATAATCCACGCCCAATATCCAACAATAGAATAAGCATTCGCCGATCTGCCCTATCCACAACAACGCCTGCAAATAAACCAAGCAGTATTTGAGGAATGATTCCCAGGGACAACACTAGTGAATATTTGGTAGCTGAACCTGTTACATTTAAAATGTAAAGTGAAAGTGCCGTATTGAGAAAGACCGTACCAAAAAACGAAGTAGAGTAACCGATGACAAGCAATCTAAAATTTTGGTTTCTGAACAAACCCAGGTTCATTCCATTCTCCCGTCTGGATGAAAATACTAGGGAAACTATTGGACAGACGTATAGCGTTAGCATCATCAGCTGTAACTATCAAATTACCCGCTAGCTCCTAGTTCTCACGAATTTTCGTGGTGCAGTCGCACCCATGCTCACGACAAGATTTTTGCAATAGTCAACTAGTTAGTTGACTGCTGCAAAAATACTGCCGTATGTTAAATTCCAAAGGAGAGGGCTCTTTTCGTATTAGATTAACCTAATAAATGGGAATCGTCAACTTGCCACATTCATTGTTGTACATGCGATAATAAGGACACCAGCCTGAAACTATCCGTTGTGTAAACGTTTGTACTTGCGTAAATAGACAGCTGAAAATTTAGAATGATAGCCGAAAAGATGCATTGACCAAAAAAAATTTGGAGCCTATAATCATAAACAAGGAAAATTCATTAGTTATGGAACTATATGGAACTGAATTACTTCTTTCAGATTCAATTGTAAACGCATACAAATAATTTTCCTATGTAAAATAAGGGTGGAGGCGGTTCATAAATAAAATTTTTTGTTATGTATCTTTTTTTATCATTTATTGCAAACGTTTGCACTACGCAACTCCATTAAAATTTGATCAGGAGGTTGTTTATTTGTTACGGAAAAAAACTAGGAGTTTAGTTTCTTGGCTGATTATTTTTGCGCTATGCTTTAGCTTGTTCGGATTATCCGGCGGGGCTTCGGCCAGCAATACCGATTATACAGTCACCTATACAAATTCCACAGCGGCAGCTGTGACTCTGCATTGGTCCACGAATAACTGGACGAATACTACAGACACGTCCATGTCCAAGAACGGGACCACGTATACGGCGAACATCAACGTCCAGGAGGGTGCCACACTAATATATTGTTTTCACATTACTTCTCCAACGGATAGCTGGGATAGCAATGGTGGGAAGAACTGGACGGTCATTATTCCTGTTGCCGGGAAATACGAAGCCGAGGGTGCAGCCTTGTCAGGCGGCGCAAAAATAAGTTCGAATCACACTGGATATTCAGGAACCGGCTTTGTTGATGGATACACAGCTACCGGAGCAACAACAACCTTCACCGTTCAGTCTTCCTCCTCAGCTGCGTATAATGCCACTCTTCATTACGCGAATGCGACTGGCAGTGCCAAGAAAGTTTCCATTTACGTCAATGGAGCAAAGGTAAAACAGACAGTTCTAGCGAACCTGGCAAATTGGGATATATGGGGGGACCAAACAGAAGCTCTCTCCTTACTAGCGGGGAATAATACAGTTGCATACAAATACGATGCAGATGACAGCGGGAATATCAATATCGACAATGTGACCATCTCGGCAGGACCGACACCAACGGCTACCGCTACACCGACAGCTACAGTAACACCAACACCAACAGTGACACCAACGCCGACAGCTACTGTGGTGCCTACTCCAACACCAACACCAACACCAACACCAACACCAACACCAACACCAACACCAACACCAACACCAACACCAACACCAACGTCGGCTGGCTTAACGGTTCACTTTAAGAAACCCTCAAGTTGGAGTTCAACAGTTCGAATCCATTACTGGAATCTGAGTCCGACAACTGTTCCGACAAGTGGCACGTGGCCGGGAATTCTAATGAATTCCGATGGGAACGACTGGTACAGCTATACTATTGCCACAGCCGCGGGTGCAAGCATTATCTTTAATGACGGCAGTGGCAAACAGACGGCTGACTTGTCACGCAGTGTGAAAGAAGGTTGGTACTACGCGGATAACGTATGGTATGATGCCAACCCAGATATTCCCAAACTTCCGGTGATTTCAGTCTCACCTGTGCCCAAAACATACGATTCAACCCAAACAGTGACGCTTTCAAGTAGTAACAGCGGCGATAAAATATACTATACGACCGACGGGTCGACACCTTCGGTATCATCGACCTTGTATACCTTGCCAATACAGGTTGCATCCTCATTGACCCTCAAAGCCTTCGGTATTAACTCCATCGGTCAAGCAGGAAGCGTGGCCTCATTCGCTTATGTGATTGACTTGAATGCAGATCTGCAAGCTCCAACAATCACAGCAAATTTGCCTGTTGGGAATTCCGCGTCTTCGGTTACCGTATCCTTCAATCTGAAAGATAACAAGGCGGCAACGACAACTGCCTACTATACAGATGATGGTAAGGAACCTTCCACTAGCTCTAAAGTTTATCTTTCTGGCAATGTATTGGCTGGCTTGACCGGACCCTCCATTCTCATCTCCAAGACTACGACTTTGAAATTTCTGGTTATAGACGGCGCTGGCAATCAAACTGTACAGAGCTTTGTTTATAACATTGGAAACTCGGGCGATTTCCGGGAAGACAGCATTTACTTCGTTATCACTTCCCGGTTCTATGATGGCGATCCTAGCAACAATGTGCATGCATGGGATGATGCCAAGGCGGGAAACCCGGACTCGGACCCAGCTTGGAGAGGGGATTTTAAGGGGCTGATTCAAAAGCTCGATTACATCAAGGCTCTCGGATTCAGTGCCATCTGGATTACACCTGTTGTGCAGAATGCGAGCGGTTATGATTATCATGGTTACCATGCTATCAATTTTGCCAAAGTAGATCCAAGGTATGAATCGACCGGAGCATCTTATCAGGAATTAATCAACGCAGCACATGCCAAAGGGCTGAAGATTATTCAGGATATCGTCGTTAATCATACCGGTAATTTCGGTGAAGAGAATCTGTTTCCCATGTTCAAAAAAGATGCGACTAAGGCGGACACGGTTAGCAACTTAATCAAAATATCAACTCAACTGCCATCGAACTATGATTCCATGACCCCTGATCAGCAATATCAGGCAAGGCTGACTTTAATGAAGACCGCAGAAACCAATAATAACATTTACCATACCGAAAAAAGTCTTTCATGGGAATCTTATACCGTACAGACAGGACAGATTGCCGGAGATTGTGTGGACTTGAATACGGAAAATCCTGCAGTTGATCAATATTTGATTGACACCTATAACCATTACATTGACATGGGTGTTGATGCTTTTCGTGTCGACACGGTGAAGCATGTAAGCCGATATATTTTCAATAAATACTTTGTTCCGGCCTGGAAGACCAGAGGCGGTTCAGACTTCTATGTCTTTGGTGAGGTGGCTACTCGGTACAGAGATGTCTGGAACAGCGGGATTCCGGCGATTTCGACCCCATTCTATACTTGGAAAGATTCGAAATCATATCCAGGCGACGGGAAAAATGACTACGCTTCCAATAAGTTGTCTGTTGAACAAGAGTGGGCAGATAACGCTACCACAACCGGACAGCCAACTTCGAACAATGCTTTTTTAAATGGCAATATCTATCATGCACCAGACTATTCGATGAAATCGGGTATGGATGTAATTGACTTTCCAATGCACTGGGCATTCAAGACCGCTCAGGAAGCATTCAGTATGAGAAGTGGTGACCAATATTATAACGATGCTACTTGGAATGTAACCTATGTCGACTCTCATGACTATGCACCCGATCAAGCTCCGGAAAATCAAAGATTTGCAGGTACTCAGGATACTTGGGCCGAAAATCTCGATTTGATGTTCACCTTCCGCGGAATACCCGCGATCTTCTATGGTACTGAAATTGAATTCAAAAAAGGGGCAGTCATCGATCCGGGTCCAAACGCACCGCTCAGCTCAACAGGTCGTGCTTACTACGGTGACCACATGGAGGGCAGTGTTACAGTTCAAGATTATGGGAGATATACTAATGCCAGTGGGACACTGGCGGAATCACTGAATTATCCGCTGGCGAAACATATCAGACAACTCAATTTAATCAGAAGAGCGGTTCCGGCTTTGCAAAAAGGCCAGTATTCAACAGAGAATGTAACGGGCAACTTGGCGTTTAAAAGAAGATATACCGACAGTGCCAAAGGCATTGACAGCTTTGCATTGGTTACGATTTCGGGAAACGCAACGTTTACCGGAATTCCAAATGGGACTTATGTGGATGTAGTGACTGGTGATACGAAAACTGTTACAAACGGCACCATTACGCTGACCTGCTCCGGCAAAGGAAACGCAAGGGTATATGTATTGAATGGCAGCGGTGGAATTGGAGAGACAGGAACCTACTTGAAGTAAGCTGTAGCATGTCGTATTTATAAAGAAGCAACCTTAGTCCGGTATTCTACTGGACTCAAGGTTGCTTCTTCATATTACAGTTACTTTTATAACGATCTACAGAGCTAATAAGGAAAAGGGCATGGATTATTTAGCAACCAACTGAATGAACAGGAATCTCATCCGCTCTAAGCTCTTCTTGCCTGGTATTTTCGTCATCCTCTTGAAGTTATACGCTACAATTTTGATGTGTATTGAACTAAAAAATATAACTAGAGGTAAACGGAACGGAGGGGAATTTTGGAACTGGAGAGCGATAGCGACCGCCCGAAAGCTTTCCGTAGGAAAGCTCACATCGTAAGCATAAGCTGTCTCCGAATTTCATCCGCAAACAGCTGCCGGAAGTCCAAACATTCACTGCAGTTACAAGTAAAGCCGGTTTAGGGAGATCTCAAGTTCAACTTATATAGTAAGTTAGATCCATTTTTGGGGCTAATCGTAAATCATTGATTTATTCCTAGTTTGATTCACGAACGAACCCTGTCAACCGCTAATTTTGGTTTGAACCTTCTTTTCCTACCCCCAAGATTGACAGAAATAAGGCCGCTGGCTATACTTGAAATGTTAAAATGAAAATCGGACAAAACGTTGATGAAATGAAGTACGCCAAGAGAATGGCTTCCTCAGAGAACAGGTTCCTTTACGATAGACTTCGTAATGGCTGCGAGAACCTTGGAGACTGGCTGGCGGAAAGCTGATTTCGGAGTGTGAGGACAAGCTCACCGGGGGTTCCCGTTAACAGCCGCGACAAGGCGATCGTCTGCAGTTGTCTCGTAGTAATATACGGGTCAAGGCGATAACCAGGGTGGTACCGCGATATTAATCGTCCCTGAATTCTCAGGGGCGTTTTTTTTGTTTTTCGGCGTATGTGCCGCATTAAATATGTAGACGGGGGCTGTACATTATGAAAGCAAGTGAAATCCGTTCCAAATGGCTGCAATTTTTTGAAAGTAAAGGTCACAAGATTGAACCCAGCGCGTCGCTCGTTCCCCATAACGATCCTTCGCTGCTCTGGATCAACGCAGGTATGGCACCGCTGAAGGCTTACTTTGACGGCCGGGAGGTTCCAGAGAATCCGCGGCTGGCTAACTCGCAGAAATGTATTCGTACCAATGATATCGAGAACGTCGGCAAGACACGCCGCCACCATACTTTTTTTGAGATGCTGGGCAACTTCTCTATCGGCGATTACTTCAAAGAAGAAGCGATTACCTGGGCTTGGGAATTCCTGACGGGCAAAGAGTGGATTGGCTTCGATCCGGAGCGCATTTCCGTGACTGTGTTTCATGAGGACGAAGAAGCTTTCAAGCTGTGGAATGAAAAAGTAGGCCTACCCACTGAACGTATCATTAAGCTGACAGATGATAATTTCTGGGATATCGGCGAAGGCCCTTGCGGTCCTTGTTCGGAAATCTTCTATGACCGCGGTGATGCCTATGGTAGTGACCTGAGTGATCCGGAAATGTATCCCGGCGGAGAAAATGAGCGTTGGCTCGAAGTATGGAACTTGGTATTCTCACAGTTTAATCATAACAAGGACGGCAGCTATACGCCGCTTCCTAACAAGAACATTGATACGGGTGCTGGTCTGGAACGCTTTGCTTCCATTTTGCAGGATGTGGATTCCAACTTCGACACGGATCTGTTCCAACCTATTATCCAAAAGACCGCTCAGCTCGCTGGCATAACCTATAAAGATAATCTGGAACAGGATATCGCGCTTAAAGTTATCGCTGACCATGTGCGTACGGTTACTTTTGCCGTGGGTGATGGTGTACTTCCTTCTAATGAAGGACGCGGTTATATCATCCGCCGTTTGCTGCGCCGCGCTGTCCGTTACGGCAAGACTTTGGGTCTGGACCGGCCTTTCCTGCATGTGCTTACTGAAACTGTTGGAGAAGTTATGGGCGTCTACTATCCATCTGTAGTGGAGAACCGTGAATATATCGCGAAGATTATCCGGACGGAAGAAGAACGTTTCCATGAGACCTTGTCTGATGGACTGGCTATTCTGGGCGAGATTAGTGCCAAAGCCAAAGCTGATGGACTTAGCACAATCGCTGGTGCCGATGCGTTCAAGCTGTATGATACGTATGGATTTCCGTTCGATCTGACGGAAGACTTTGCTTCTGAACAAGGACTTACGGTAGACCGCGAGGGTTTTGATGCTTCGATGCAAGAGCAACGCGAACGTGCCAGAGCCGCACGCCATGATGGCGGAAGCATGAAGGTACAGGGCGGAGTTCTAGGTGAATTGACGGTTAAAAGCGAATTTGTTGGTTATAATGACTCGGTAACCGAATCGGAAATTTTGGCAATCGTGCTTGACGGTATATTGGTAGATGTCGCTGGCGAAGGTGCAGAGTGCCAAGTCATATTGGGCACAACACCATTCTACGCGGAAAGCGGCGGACAAGTGAGCGATACCGGCGTGCTGACTGGCGGTTCTGTGACCGCTAAGGTGAAGGGGCTGTTCAAAGCTCCACACGGACAGCATGTACACCTGGTAACTGTGGAAGCAGGAGAGTTAAGAGTGGGCGATACCGTCCGCGCTGAGGTGAATCGTGCAGAGCGTGAGGATATCGTGAAGAATCATACCGCGACGCACCTGCTGCACAAAGCACTGAAGGAAGTGCTTGGCGGTCACGTGAATCAGGCCGGTTCTTTAGTAGAAGGCGCACGTTTGCGCTTTGACTTCTCGCATTTCGGTGCCATTACGGCAGAAGAACTGAGTGACATTGAGCAGCGTGTGAATGCACAAATCTGGCGCGGTTTAGATGTTGTTATTGAGAGCAAACCGATTGATGAAGCCAAGGAAATGGGTGCGATGGCGCTCTTTGGTGAAAAATACGGCAACATCGTCCGTGTCGTTCAGGTTGGCGATTACAGCTTGGAATTATGCGGCGGCTGCCATGTCGCAAATACTGCACAGATTGGCATCTTCAAGCTGCTTAGCGAGAGTGGGATAGGCTCCGGTGTGCGCCGGATCGAGGCGGTAACCGGACGTTACGCTTATCAGTTTACAGAAAGCCAGCTTGATCTGCTCAAGCAGTCAGCAGGACTGCTCAAATCGTCGCTGAATGATGTTCCGAAACGGATTGAAGCCTTGCACGCTCAAGTTCGTGAGCTTTCGCGTGAGAATGAATCGCTGCAGGCCAAGCTGAGTGTTACCTTTGCAGCTGAGCTGACAGGAAGCGTGAAGATTGTAGGCGGGGGTACACAACTGCTAGCGGTTTCCGTTCAAGCTGGAAATATGGATGCACTGCGCACTACCGTGGATGAACTGAAATCCAAGCTGCCTGATGCCGTGCTGGTGATAGGCGCAGCTATGGACGATAAAGTGAATTTTGTCGTAGTTGTACCGCAAGAGCTGGTGAAAAAAGGTTTCCACGCGGGCAAACTGGTGAAGGAAATTGCTGCAGTCTGCGGTGGCGGTGGCGGTGGACGCCCGGATATGGCACAGGCTGGTGGCAAGGATGCTTCCAAGCTGGCTGAGGCACTGACTAAAGCTGAAGAACTGGTGGCTGCGCTGGCGTAGCAGCTTGTCTTATTTTCACGAATATACGTGTTTGACAATAGCTTGAAAACCAAAAAATACATTATTATTGTGGACAAAATGCCAAAAAAAGCGTTATTTTCGGGCAGGATTTCCTCGTTGGACCCTGAATATGTTATGATGAAGTCAGCAAGTAAGCTGTACAGCAGCAACTTTGCGAAGGCGCCTATAAGGGTGATTTTGCAGAAGGAAGGTGTCACAAATGGACTCCATGGACAAAACAGTCAAATTCAATGTGAAGGGCGATGAAAAGGAAGCTTCTCCCCAGGAAATACTGCTTGCCGTATACGATGCACTGGTGGAGAAAGAGTACCATCCGATCAATCAGATCGTAGGGTATCTTCTTTCCGGAGATCCGGCTTACATTCCGCGCCACAACAATGCGAGAAGTTTGGTCCGGAGAAAAGAACGTGATGAGCTGATTGAAGAATTGGTCCGTTTCTATCTTGCCAATCATCGGGTGGATAACACCAAATGATGAAGAAGTTAGGTTTGGATTACGGTGACCGAAGAATCGGAGTCGCCACAAGCGATATTTTCGGATGGACTGCGCAATCGCTTGAAGTGATTGAGCGGCGTGGTAACGGCAATGAATTTGTACGTATCCGTGAACTCGTCAAGGAGCACGAAATCGGAGAGATTGTAGTGGGTCTGCCGAAGAATATGAACGGTTCTATAGGCTTCCGTGGTGAGATCTGCATAGAGTTTGCTGACAAGCTGCGGGAGGAATTACAATTGCCCGTACACCTTTGGGATGAGCGTCTGACGACGGTATCCGCACAGCGGGTATTGATTGAAGGGGACGTCAGCCGGAAGAAACGCAAAGGGCTTGTAGATAAAATGGCTGCAGCCCTGATTTTGCAAAATTTTTTGGATGCTAATAGTAAAAGGTGAGGGGTGCGCGGATATGACAAACGAGCAGATTGGCCAAGAGGAAGAACCGGAGATCATCTATATTCCTGATGAGGATGGTAATGAAGAGGAATTCGAAGTCATCATGAAATTTGAGGTTGATGGTTCGGATGCCAAATATATGATGGTGGTTCCACTGGATTCCGAAGACGAGGAAACGGATGAGGTTTATGCGTTCCGTTATGAGGAAGAAGGTGACGATCTGCAGCTGTTTATGATCGATAACGACGAGGAGTGGGCGATCGTCGAAGAGACGTTCAACACACTGGTAGACGAGCTGGATGGAGAAGAGGATAATGACTGAATTTTCTGCTGATCAAGTGGTATGGTCGTCCAAGCTCAAAGAAACTTATGGAGAAACAGTAGAACTGGAAGATGAGCAGGGCGAATCTTCCGTTTACAATATTATCGCAGAATTTGAGATCGGTGATCGTGGTTATGCGGTACTGGGAAGCCCCGGAAAAGATATAGAAGATGAGATTATGCATATTGTCTTCTCTCCTGATGGATTGCCGGAGCTCGAAAGTATCGAGGACGATGAAGAGTGGGAAGACATCTCGGAGCTGTACGATGAGCTGACTTTTCCCGGCGATGACGCGTAAATAAAACCACATGTATCTTACATTTATGTCTAGCGCGGAAGAGAGCGGAGAATTCCGCTCTCTTTTTGCTGGATATATAGGAGCTTGTAGGCTTCATTATAACCTTCCCATGAAATATATGTTGAATTTAAGACAATTCAATTTTATACTTTAGTTTCGGAAAGTGAGGAGACACACTTGAAATCCGTTATTCGCACTGTGCTTATTCTTATTCTTTTGCTGGTAGTAGCAGGAGGAGGTGGGGCATGGTACATCTGGAATGGTATGCAGCCGGTTGAGCCTGCAGGACCAGCCGTTACCTTTACGATAGAGAAGGGTATGGGAAGCGCGGAAATTGCTGACCTGCTTGAGCATAATGGCATCATTCGTAAGAGTCTTTTTTTTAAAGGTTATTTGAAATGGAGTAAGGAAGGTTCGTTGTTCAAGGCAGGTACCTATACGGCCAGTCCAGGTGACACCTATGACGATCTCATTACCAGGCTGAATCAGGGCGATGTTGTGAAGACGGAAATGGTCAACTTCACGATTCCTGAAGGGTATACGGCTGAACAGGTTGCGGCCAAGCTTGCAACTGCCTGGAACCAGGATGAGGCTGTTTTTCTGGGACTCCTAAATTCAGGTACAGGACTAACAGAAGCCGATGTTCTGGGTATTCCGCAGGATCAGAAGCTTCGGCACCGCCTTGAAGGATACTTGTTCCCGGAAACCTATGAATTGGCTAAGGACAGTACTCCGCAGGAGATTGTGGAGGCTATGCTTGAGCAGCTAACGAAGAAGCTGGATATGATTCCAGACTGGCGCCAGAAGCTGAAGGAACGGGGAATATCTCTACATGAGCTTTTGACGGTGGCTTCGCTTGTGGAGCGGGAGGTAGTTGTGGACTCTGAGCGCCCGCTTGTAGCTGGTATTATCTATAACAGGCTGAAAGAGGGACAGAAGCTGGAGATTGATGCGACCGTTCAATATTTACTGGACAAGCAAAAGGCAAGATTGTACAACAAGGATTTGAAAGTCGACAACCCTTATAATACGTATAAGTATGCTGGTCTTCCTCCGGGACCGATCAGCAATCCAGGACTGGCATCTATACAGGCAGCTTTAGAGCCTAAGACTTCGGACTATTTCTACTATGTTACTAAAAAGGACGGCACTCAGGGCCATCTATTTGCCAAGACTTACAAGGAACATTTAGCCAATATTGAAAAAAGCAAACAATCCGCGCAATAAACTATTAAAATAAAGAGTGGTGCTTACAAATGATTAAGAAACCGGAGCTGTTGGCGACGGCGGCTTCCTTGGAAGAGGCGGCTATATTACTGAATGCTGGAGCGGATGCTCTGCTAATCGGGGATGACCGTTTCGGGATGAGATTGGCTGGTCATTTCTCGCTGGAGGATACAGCGGCAGTGATAGACATGGCACATGCACAGGGCTGCAAAGTATACTCCAGTCTGGGAGGACTGATGCCTAACCGTCTGCTGGACGAGCTTCCGATCTATGTATCGGCAATTGGAGAGCTTGGGATCGACGGTGTTGAATTCGGTGATCCCGCCGTGCTGGCAGCCGTGAAGCAGGAAGCGCCAGGCCTGAAGCTGCATTGGAATGCTGAAATGACCTCCACCAATTATGCCACTGCTAACTATTGGGGCCGTAAGGGCGCTTCGCGGGTCGTACTGGCCCGTGAGCTGAACATGGAGGAAATGACGGAAATGGTGCCGCTGCTGGAAGTGGAGGCGCAGGTTCAAGTGCACGGAATGACGAACATTTACCATTCCAAGCGCAAGCTTGTACAGAGCTATATGTCCCATCAAGGCCGCCCTAGTGATGGGGGGAGCCTTGGCAAGGATCGGGGTCTCTTTCTGATAGAAGCCGAACGCCAGGATGAGAAGTTCCCGATCTATGAGGATGAGAATGGTACACATATTATGAGCTCTGACGATATTTGTATTTTGGAGGATCTTCATATACTGATGGAGGCTGGTGTGCAGAGTCTCAAAATAGAAGGTTTGTTGAAGCCGATAGCCTACAATGCAGCGGTTGTAAAGGCATACCGTAAAGCCATTGATCTTTATGCTGCTGATCCGGAAAGTTATGCTTTCCAGGAGGAGTGGCTTGACGGAATTAAAGGTTTGCAGGACCCGGAGCGGGAGCTTTCGTTCGGATTCTTTTATAAAGAACAAGTATTTTAATTGGAAGGGGAGAACAGGAATGGGAACCATGACAAAGCCGCAGCATAAGGGCAAACGTTACCGTCTGGACAAACCGGAGCTCCTCGCTCCGGCAGGTAATTTGGAGAAGTTGAAATTCGCTGTGCATTATGGCGCGGACGCAGTTTATATCGGAGGTCAGAAATACGGCCTGCGTTCAGGAGCAGACAATTTCAGCTTCGAGGAAATGCGTGAAGGCGTGGAATTCGCCAAGAAATATGGTGCCAAGGTATTTGTTGCAACGAACATTTATGCTCACAATGAAGATATCGCCGGGATTGAAGAATACCTGCGTAACTTATATGAAGTCGGCATCGCTGCTATTATTGTGGCAGATCCTGTTATTGTGGATACAGCGCGTCGCCTGGTACCGGGGCTGGAGGTGCATCTCAGCACCCAACAGTCCACCTTGAACTGGCAGGCTGTAGCCTTCTGGAAGGAAGAAGGTTTGCCACGTGTAGTGTTGGGTCGGGAGACTAGTCTGGAAGAAATCGCTGAGATTAAAAAGCATGTCGATATCGAAATCGAAAGCTTCATTCATGGCGCGATGTGTTCCTCTTATTCTGGACGCTGCACGCTGTCCAATCACTTCACAGACCGCGATTCCAATCGCGGAGGCTGCTGTCAATCCTGCCGCTGGAAATATGACCTGTTCGAGGATGCGCGTCCTGAAGGTCCATGGGTGTCGGAGGAAGAGCAGGCCGAGGCGCTGCAATCTCCAGAGCCTTTGCAGCCAGGTGTGACTCAACTGCCGCTGCATCAACCTGAGGATAATCCTTTTTCAATGGGATCTAAGGATCTGTGTATGCTCGAAAGCATCCCTGAGCTGATCGAAGCAGGGATTGACAGCTTCAAGATTGAGGGCCGGATGAAATCCATTCATTATGTGGCTACGGTCGTCAATGCATACCGTAAGGCTATTGACGCCTATATGGCAGACCCTGAGGGCTATGAACTGAAACAGGAATGGCTGGATGAGCTCAATAAGGCGGCGAACCGTCCGCTGAATACAGGTTTTTTCTATGACACACCGGATCATGAGGATCATATTTATGAGCCTGAAGAAAAGGCGACTCCATTTGATTTTGCAGGATTGGTCTTAGAGTATGATGCGGACAGCGGTACAGCACTGATTCAGCAGCGCAATAACTTCAAGCCGGGACAACAGGTGGAGTTCTTTGGCCCGAATAATACACTGTTCAAACAGACGGTGGGAGAACTGTGGGATGAGGAAGGCAATGTGCTTGATGCCGCACGTCATCCGTTGCAGCGTGTACGACTGAAAGTGGATCAGCCAGTTGCATATTTTGATATGATGCGGAAGAGGAAGTCTTCTTAATCATCTTCAGGGAGGTTCTTTTTAATAAAAAGAATCTCTCTATTTTCTTGGAGAATTATTTAAAAAAGTTAATAGATATAAAAAATCACATAAAATTCTTCAAATATCTAAGATAAAAGAGCTTATAAACCGATATATATTCTAGTTAACGCTTACATACATCCTCTAAACTAACTGGCAGGTGATCTTAATGGCGACTCCTAGACAGGAGAGTAAGAAGGAAGAGAAGAAAGAAAGAAGGATTAGCGTGATTAAGAAAAATGAGAAGTCGGCGATAGTACAGGAAACAGAGACTAACTCTAAGGGCAAAGTGCCTACAGTAAACAATGATAAGTTGAAAAAGGGGTTTCGAAAGATATCACAGATAGACTATAAAAATACGCTTCGTGGCTCGGTAGGGCAGATGAAGAAAGTCAATCCAGTGAAATCGGTTGGAGTGAAGCTTTTTCTGATCTTTTTATGCTCAATCGTTATCGTAGTAATGGCGCTTGGCGTCTTGTCTTACACGAAAGCAAAGAATACGATCAAGGATAATGTATCAGAGGCTAACCGCCAGACCATTATTCAGACCTCTGAGAAGCTGGATATTATGCTTAAGCAGTATGAGAATCTGGCACTGCAGATGTTCTTCGATCCACAGGTGCAAGGGCAACTGTCAGAGTTGAAGGCAGCAACAAGCAATTACGATAAATTTGTAGCTACGGACGCAATCAGCAAGAAGCTTACCAGCCAGACAACAGCGGACTCTAATATAGTTAGCATTACACTAGTGCCTGAAAGCCCTGACTTGGATATTATTACAAGTGGCAGCTCTACTCTTGAACTGGATGGCATAAGAGATCAGGCTTGGTATAAACAGGTAGTGGCAAATACAAAAGATTATCAACCTTATTATTCAGAAGAAGCGAAAAGTGCCCTGAACTATTGGTTCTCGACAGCCGTTCAAGGCAATAGTGAGAAGAACGTTGCCATGGTGCGCTCGCTCAAGAATCTCGGAGAAAACACAGGTTATGTGGTGCTGCTTGAGATGAAGAATAAAGTGCTGGAGGATGCCTTCACAAGCGTCAAGCTGGGAGATGGTTCCCATATTCAGCTGGTCACAGCAGATGGAACGGTAGTAGCCTCTAATGCTCCCGAATCGGATGGTAAACCATCGGTATATGGTTTCATTAAGGATAGCAAGGCTAACAGCAACAGCCAAGAGACAACGGATGTTGATGGGAAAGCTCTACTGGCCGTGTTTAATCCGATGCAGAAAGCCGATTGGAAGCTGGCAGGTGTAGTTCCTACGGATCAACTCGTGAAGGCAGCAGCACCGATTCTGATGACAACCTTTATTGCCGCTGGCGCAGCTGCGCTGTTGGCTGTTCTGATTGGAATCTGGATGGTACGCATGATCGCACGTCCATTGGCCCGTCTAAAGGATTTGATGGTTGAGGGTGCAAAGGGCGATCTAAGCGTACGCACGGAATATACATCCTCTGATGAAATAGGCCAATTATCCGCTTCATTTAATATTATGATGGGACGTATTACAGAACTTGTATCACAGACGACGGAAACCGCCCGCGAAGTGCTTGAGACCGCAGGCGAACTTGGCGATGCTTCACGCAAGACAGCGATATCCGCGCGGGAAATTGCTTCAGCAACGGAAGAGATTGCCAATGGAGCAGGCAGTTTGGCACTTGAGGCTGAACGTGGCAGCGATCTAACAGATCTGATCGGAACTCAAATGCAAACTGTGATTTCTGCTAACGCAGAGATGGACGAAGCTGCACGTAGCGTAGGAGAAGCCAGTGGACAGGGAGCATTACAGCTGGAAGTGCTGCTCGATCAGACAGGCCGTACCGGAGAAATGACGGGTGCTCTTGTAGAGCGGGTTAATAATCTGAAGGAAACGGTCTTCTCGGTCATCAAGGTGCTGGATGTTATGAAGAACATCACGCAGCAGACCAATATTTTATCACTGAATGCGACAATAGAAGCTGCAAGAGCAGGCGAAGCAGGACGGGGCTTTATGGTGGTTGCAGGCGAAGTCCGGCAGCTGGCTGATCAGTCCAAACAGTCTATTGCGCTTGTCGCTGGTATTACAGATAAAATTATGGAGGAAATGAACCTTACCGTAGCCGCGTTGTCAGAGGTCGCACCGCTCTTTAAACAGCAGATCAGCTCTGTTAAGAGTACTAGTGATATCTTTATATCCGTAAAAGGGCAGATGAATGATTTCATTACGAGTCTGGAGTCAGTGACAACAGCGATTGGCAGCCTGAATCATTCGCAGGGTATATTATCTGAAGCAATGGGTAATGTCAGTGCGGTAGCTCAGCAATCATCGGCGACGTCGGAAGAGGTGGCTTCACTCAGCAACGAGCAACAAAATGTGAGTGATCATCTCGTTTCATTGTCCGGCAAGCTTGAGAGTGCTTCTAGTCAATTGAAAGACAAGCTATCACTGTTCACTATTTAATATAACTAACGGGAGTTATTGTTAGCTAGTTGTGCCCAATAAACCGCTTCTTCCTCGTGAAGAAGCGGTTTATTGTTGTGTAATGAAGCACTACCCCGTATAATAATTTTGTTAGGTATTTGTTATGATTTGATAACAAGTTAGGTAAAATTGCCTTGAGGAGAAAGATCCAATGAAAGTTAAACGTAATTTCAGCTGGTGGTCCATAATTGCGGACATGAGCATGGAACGCAAGCTACTCCTCGTTTTTTTAATTATTATTACACTCCCGCTTTCCTTCATAAGTGTAATCACCTACAAAAGTTATTCGGGGTCTATCCAAGGGAATACCATTGCTTACTCGGAGAAATTAATCGATCAAATGATGGATGGGATAGATGATTATATTGAGGATATGAAGCGTATTTCATCAATGCCAGCCTATGTAAATGATATTAAGCAGAATCTAATCCGTTCGAACCACTACTATGAGCAAAAAAGTGTGATGGATGGAAGTGAAGGCAGCGCCTCGTTGTCTCCAAGTGATTTCGATTTACTGCTGTCCATCCAGCGAGGAATCGAAGGGAATATCTCTTTTATTAACAATATCAAGAGCGGTGCGAACTCGGTTTACATTTTTGATGGGTATGGCAATGGATATTATTCGGCCAAGGATGGGGGGTACGCCTTGATCTGAAAGAGAGCTATAAGTTCTGGAGTGAGCAGACCAAAGATTCCAATGGAGAAGCACTGTTGTTCGGTACTCAGGCGTATACGAGTAATCTACAGAGTACCCGTTATGCGTTTACCGTAGTTCGTAAAATTGTTGATGGACTGTGGAATCCAATTGGACTGATCGCAGTGGAAGCCAATATTAGCAACATGGAGAACCAGGTCACCGAGCTGGATAACGTAACCCACGGCAAATCGCTGATTGTTGATGAGAAAGGCAAAGTGGTCTATGACAGTGATAAATCGCTGCTCACTACGGATATTTCTCATTCTGAGCTATTTCAGAAGGCCGCGGGAATTGCCGGAAGCTTCTACGATACTGTGAACAACGAAGAACGGCTAAATATATATTCTAGTTCGACCAAAACCAACTGGAAGGTGATCATCTCCATCCCGGTTGATGAACTGACTCGGGACGTGAAGGTAACCCGCAATGTAACGCTTGCTGCTACGTTGAGTATTATTGTGTTGGCGCTTATGATCTCGATTATCCTATCCTTTGCCTTGACCAAACCTCTCACACAAATGATTCAGCTGATGAAAAAGGTGCAGGGTGGTGACCTTGATGTGACGTTTAGAGTCCAACGGCGGGACGAAATCGGCCTATTAGGGCATCAGTTCAATCGAATGCTGGCCCGCATCAGGCAACTGATTCAGGATATTTATCAGATTGAAGAGCAGAAGAAGGAAGCAGAGCTGCAGGCGCTGCAGAGTCAGATCAATCCACATTTTATCTATAACACCCTGGAATCGATCCGGATGACTGCTGAACTCAATGATGATATCGAAGCCGCTGATATGATCTCTATTCTTGGCAAGCTGCTTCGTTATAGCACAAGCGATGTAACTAGCAGAACAACGATGAAGCAGGAACTCGGTTATGTACGCAATTATGTGGAACTGCTTAACTGCCGTTACCCTAACCGATTCCTGCTGCAGATCGATGTTCCGAAGGAGCTCGACAATTATTCTATTATTAAGCTGGTCTTTCAACCCATTATTGAGAATGCCGCATACCATGGTCTGGATGACAGCAAGTTGCAGATGCATCTAAGCATCAAATGTGAGTATACAGAGAATATGTTGTTTTTTCATATCCGAGACGATGGATGCGGTATGGATGCGGCTACCTTGGACAAGCTTAATACCGCTATGGAGAAGGAAAGCCCACCGAAGAAAAGTATCATCGGGGGAATCGGCATGAAAAATGTGCATCAGCGTGTACGGCTTCATTATGGAGCGGCATATGGCATTAAGGTATACAGCGAACCTGGAAACGGTACAGATGTTATCCTGTCTCTACCGCTGCTGGAAACGGAACCTATGTTGGGATGAAAAGAGTCAGAGAATGAGAGGGGATTGTCCACTTGAAGGGGATAAGAATACGTTGTACTACAGTGCTAGTGCTGCTCTTCCTGCTGGCGACAGGCTGTGATAGCCAGAATGCCAAACAGGTAGCATCTACACCGTCTCCAACCGTAGACGAAGGAACATCCAGTCTGACGGGCGATATAGTCATGCTGACGAACCGGATCGATCTGATTGAGAATGGAACCTTTCAGGGCTATGTGGACCAGTTCAAACAAAAATATCCGCAAGCCAACGTGGAGTTTGAAGGCCTCTCCAATTACGCAACAGATATTCTGGTACGCCTGTCCACAAGAGATGCCGGTGATGTACTGCTGCTGCCTGTTAATCTGCCAGCGAAGGAATTGGATTATTTCTTCGAGCCGCTGGATGAAGCTACGTCTGCCCATGAACGCTTTACTACATTTGCTACATACGGCGGTAAAAGGTATGGGCTGTCTACAGGAACTACTACTAGTGGCATTGTCTACAACAAACGGGCGTTCGAACAAGCAGGCATTCTCGAAATCCCTAGAACGCTTGATGAATTCTATGAAGCTTGCGCTAAGCTGAAGCAGGCCGGAATAACGCCGCTGTATATGAATTATGGAGCCGTCTGGCCACTGCGGGAATGGGGCAATAATCTGGTTAACTATATGACCGGGAACGCCGAGTATCTCAATAATATGGTAGGCCAGGATAATCCTTGGCAACTAGACAATGAGTGGGGAAAATCACTTTCCATTGCCAGAACAATGATAGCAAAAGGCTACGTGGAGGATCAGCTATTCTCGAACAATTGGGAGATCTCCAAGACCAAGCTGGCCAAAGGCGAGGTGGGCATGTATTTGCAAGGAAATTGGACGATCCGCCAGGAGTTTGACGCGGGGGCTTCACCGGACGATATTGGTTTCTTCCCTTTTCCTTATGATAACAGCAGTACACATTATGTCTCACTCAATCCGGATTGGTTCATCGGAGTCAGCAAGTACAGTAAGAACAAGGAGCTTTCTATGGCCTGGCTGAATTTTTTTGTGAAAGAGACCTCATATATAGCAGATTGGGGTTTTCTGCCTGCAGACAGTTCAGCTGAGCCCTCTTTGCCGCAATACCGCGAGTTCATGTCCTATCAGCCTAAACTAGTTGAGGCTACCGTGCAGAGTGATGCTTTCATCGAAATGGCGAACCGAGCGAAGCTATCCTTTTGGTCGGGAGATTATATTCAGGAGCTCATTGCTGCACCGGATTTGCAGAAATCTTTTGACGAATTGAATGCGAAGTGGAAGGAAGCGCGGGTGGAGCTGCAGTAATCATCTACGCTCTGAGATATAGAATTCAAGAGAATTTTGGAGGTAATTACATATGGCTAAAAAGGTTACGATGCAAAAAATAGCCGATCATCTCGGCGTGTCCAAGTTTGTTGTCTCTAAATCGCTGTCCGGCAAAGACGGAGTCAACGAAACCACCAGAGAGCGGGTCATTCAGGCGGCTTCACAGCTAGGCTATTTCACGCAAAAGAACGCGTACGTCCAAAGTATAAAGCGTACCACGCAGGGAGTAGGCAGTGACCGTAACAAGCAATCGGTGCTTGTTCTTATGCCTAATATCCGTTCCCAGACTCAGGACTCTCTCTATTGGGGAAAGATCGTGGATGGCATCGCGCTTGCTCTGGATAGTGAAGGGCTTGGTATGGTTATTGTGTCAGAGCATCGTGCAGACAATTTTGTGAATATACTGAATCCAAATGGAATTCTTGGGTTGGTGGGGGTAGGTCAAATTTCTACTTCCTTACTGCTGGAGGTACACCGGATCGGTCTGCCGATGGTTCTGATCGATCATGAGGACCCGTTAATCCCGAGCGATACCGTGTTTGCCAATAACGTGGATTCTATGTCCAGGTTGAGCAATCATCTGATGGGTACCGGGCATACACGGCTGCATTTTATCGGCAATATCCGTTATTCGCGCAGCTTTCGTGACCGCTGGATCGGCTTTCGCAGTGCGCTTGAAGAGAGCGGAATGAGGTTGCCGATGGAAGATGATGAGATGCTGTTTCTGGAAGGTATGGACGATGGAACATTCCGTGATGAATTTAAGAATTGGATCAACAAAAGGAAAAAAGCAAAGACATTGCCGACAGCTCTAATCTGTGCCAATGATTCCATCGCGCTTACAGTTAGCGAGGTATTAAAGGAAGAAGGATTCACCCTTCCAGACGATATTTCTGTCACCGGTTTTGATAATATTGAGGATGCCTCACGAGGGGTGCCCCCACTCACAACGGTCCATGTACCCAAAGAAGCGATGGGCCATGCAGCGGTAGAAAAGCTATTGAGTCGTATTCATAATCCCTCTGCACCCCTGGAAAAGATCCTCATCTCCGCTGATATCGTACACCGCGAATCTGTGGCTGAACCGCGGAGCTAATCCAACACACCAATCACGCCATTTTCCATGTACCTAGCATGTGCTAACCAGAGTTTAGCTGCACTTCATGCAGTTAAATCATTCAATTTCGCCATATGATTAGATTTAATTGTATATACAACTAAATCCATTATTAGAGTGATATAAGGCTTAATAGTTGCACAATGTACAGCTAAGGCTCGCTGTTGAATAAAGGCAGAGAACAATAAAGATGAAGACTAAAGAGGGTATGAAAAAGCAGCTCCTGATAATCCAAGAGACTGCTTTTCAGAAGTTATTCCTATATATAACTACTCTATCTGATTACTCTTTAATATTCCCAGCCATTTTCAGCCTTTTGGCGATTTCTTTAAACTCCTCTGCGGAGATTCCGGGGGCGAATTCCTCTTTGACTGCAGGCGCATCAGGAATCGGGAAACCTTTTGGAGCACCTTGGATGACTTCAAGTGGAAGATTATCTTCAGGATGCGTTCCCTTCCAGATCTGATCGATCGAGTTAAAGTCGCTGTCACTCCATGTGTACAGCTTCGTATGAACACCTTTTTCCTCATATTTCTTGGCTTCGGTAAATGACTTGTTGCTTAAGGAAGGAATGGGTACCAACTTAGTTACATTAACGCCTGTGGCTATTTCTAGTGCCTTGGCATATGCAACAACGTGAACTCCACCACGGACAAGTAGGAACCCAACTACTGCGCGTGCCGCCGGATGATCCGTCATTTCATATACTTTCATCTTATGTGTTCTGGCTCCACATTCAAGAAAAAAGTTATGCAGTAAATCTTCCACCAAATTTCCACTGTTAAACACATTAGCTCCGGTCCAGGGATTACCCATGGAATCGAACGGCATTGCACCTTGAGCACCAGCCAAGAAGTGATAAGACAGTCTCGCATCTTTGACCGAACCAAGTGGGGTATTGTCCGGCTGTTTATAGTCGGTTGAACCTCTCAGGCATTTGTTGATAGCATGCGATACTAGCTCGACATGACCAAGTTCTTCCGCCGTTATGCTCATCACCAGATCGTAGAATGGCTTAAGCTTTTCCTTTGAACGAAAATTAAAAGATTGATAGAGGTAATTGTTCAGTGTGGACATTTCTCCAAATTTCCCGCCTAACAGTTCTTGTATAGCAGCTGCAGCATTAGGATCTGGTTTCTCTACTTCCGGGATTTCGATCATGATTTCATCCATACGTTTGAACATAATATTCATACCTCCATAGAGTTCTAATATTTAATGATTTATTTTTAAACTGAATTTCCCATTGTTAAACAGCCATAGGTGGAGGTAGATATATCTGAACATAGAGGGAGATTAATAATCTGAGTTCTAGGTGGGGCATAAACGTGGAGCATGAATTTTCGTTAAAGGAGCATTTGCGTGAGTTGGAGGAAAGGCTGTTGAAGCCAGAAATTCGTACTTCCGCGGCAGAAGTTTCAAAGTTATTGGCAGACGATTTTTTTGAATATGGAAGTTCTGGTCACGTATGGCATAAATATGAGGGGATAAGTGAAGGGGGTATAGGCGTGGTTAGAATGACATTAAGCCATTTTGAAATTCATCAGTTGTCCGAAGAGGCGGTATTAACCACGTATCGAATATTCAATGAGAAATCGTTGCAGCATACTTTGCGCAGTTCAATTTGGAAATTTGGTGAGAATGGCTGGCAAATGTTCTTCCATCAGGGGACACCTACCCGAGCATGAGATGGTTTTCTAGCTAAGAATAGGTTGGAGAGTAGAAGAAAAAAGGCGTTCTCCCAGCTGGTCGCAGCTGGAGGAACGCCTTTTTTATAAGCGGAATGGAAGGCTAGCTTTGTAATTGAAAGTAGATTAAAGTGAATGACTTCAGTCTACAGCTGCAAATTCCGGTCAATCAAAGATATCCGCTGCTGCACACAAGCATAGGAGCGAAGTGGATCTTCAGGTGTGTTCAGCACATAATCGAGCATTTGATCAACAGTGGTTGTAGCCACATGGATGCGGGTGTCAGAGGATGCGTAGTACACATAGATATCACCATTGTCCCGGGCAATCACACCGTTGCAGAATACAACGTTCGATACATCGCCGACACGTTCTTCACCATCAGGGGCAATGAAGTGGCCGCCTGGGGAGTGAGTTATCTTGTTAGGCTCCTTAAGATCAGACAGGAAGGCATAGAGGACATAGCGCAAGCCTGCAGCTGTATTCCGTACGCCATGAGCGATGTGCAGCCAGCCTTGTGCAGTTTTGATTGGAGCAGGTCCTTGGCCGTTCTTCACTTCTTTGATGGTGTGGTAGTGACGCTCATCCATGATGCTTTCACTTGAAATTACTGCATCCTCAATGGTGTCAGAAAGTCCCCAGCCGATACCGCCGCCTGAACCAGCGTCGATAAAACCATCCTGTGGGCGGGTGTAGAAGGCATATTTTCCTTCAACAAATTCAGGGTGCAGTACAACGTTGCGCTGCTGTGCGGAGCCGGTCTTCAGGTCGGCCAGACGCTCCCAAGTCTTCAGGTCCTTCGTGCGGGTAATTCCGCACTGGGCTACTGCACTAGAGAGATCGCCGTGCGCCGCTGCCGGATCTTTGCGCTCTGTGCAGAACAAGCCATAGATCCAGCCATCCTCATGGCTGACCAAACGCATGTCGTAGACGTTAACATCAGGCACTTCGGTCTCAGGCAGTACGACTGGGTGATCCCAGAAGCGGAAGCCGTCTACACCACTGTCGCTTTCAGCGACTGCGAAGAAGGACTTCCGATCATTGCCTTCAACGCGAGCAATGATATAGAATTTGCCGTTAAGCTCGATGGCTCCCGGGTTAAAGATACCATTCACACCGATTCTTTCGGCAAAATACGGATTGGTATCCGGATTGAAGTCATAACGCCAGATCAGTGGTGCATGCTCTGCTGTAAGCAGTGGATGCTGATAACGGTCATAAGTGCCATTGCTGAAAGGCACTTTCTCATTTTTGCGTTCGATCAAAGCCTCATATTTTTCGGTTAATTGTTGTTTGCGTGCTTGAAATACTGAAGTCATTGTCAGTTCCCCTTTGTAATTAATGATAATCGATGAATCATTTCGAAGCAGGCTCGGCTGTTATGATAAGGACATTTCCAAGCGCTTACTTTGGGTTCGTGAGCCATCGGCTGCAGATTCTCATCTACACCCCAGTACCATTCACCCAGCTTGTGGTCTACCATATAGGTGTCAATAAAAGTCCAAGCAGCTCTAGCTGCATCTGCGAACTTGGATTCACCTGTCAGCTGATAGGCATTATAGAAGCCAACAACGGCTTCAGCTTGCGGCCACCAATCCTTCTCTTTATTGATTAGGCCGTTGTGGTCAGCCTCATTCCATATTCCGCCGTCTCCAGCAACGCCGTCAGCGAGAACCGCCTCTGCCATCGAGATGGCCACTGTGCGCACCCGCTGAAGCAATTCCTTATCTCCAAGCGTTTCAGCAGCTTCTACCAACAGCCAACTACCCTCGATATCATGACCATAAGAGATGCGGTCAGACTTGACGTTCCATTCCTCGTCTAGGAAGAGATGAAAGTGTTGTCCTTGATCATCAATGATATGCTCAAGCATCATTTCAATCAGCTCAGCCAGCTTGTCGCGCAGTTCTTCCGACTTCCAGACCCGGTAAAGTCCGGTATAAGCTTCCAGCACATGAAGATGTGTATTCATCGACTTCTTCTCATTCATGTCTTTGGTGCTGAGGCTGAGGTCGTCCGTCATTTGCCAATCCTGTGAGAGGGCTTCGATATAACCTTTATAAATAGGATCATAGCCGTATTTCTCAACAATATGGAACAGCTGAATCGCTTCCTCCAGAACCTCCGGACGACCGGTTGCATGATAGAATTCCGCTAGGGCATACACGGCAAAGGCTTGGCCGTAGATCTGCTTCTTGGGTTGGGAAGGTGAACCCGAAGCATCAACCATCCAGAACAACCCGCCGTATTCTTTATCGGTGAAATGCTCCAGCAAATAGGCGTAGGCGCGTTCCGCTATAGTTAGATATTCTGGGAGCTGATATAAACGGTAAGCGCTCGCAAATGTCCACAGAATCCGAGCGTTAAGTACAAGGCTTTTCTCGGCTCCGGCAATAATGTTCAGCTTGTTATCGATCTCACCGATAAAGCCACCATGCTCTTCATCTACTGTATGTTTCATCCAGAAGCCAAGAATATTGTCCTGCAGTTCCTTCTCAAGCTGGGATAGCCATAGTTCAGAGGGATTATTCATTGTTGTTAAGTTCACTCCTTTATCTTACTTATTTGGTCTTGGTGGTAAAGTAATCTTTAATGAGGCTAGCGGCTTGCTTGCCATACATGCAGTAATCATCATTTTGTGCGGCTTCCTCAATTGGATATAGACGAGCAGGCCAATCCCAGAGCATAAAGCCCTGAACCCATTCTCTAGCTTCACAACTGCGGAACATAGCCTCATAGAAACGATTCTGCTCCTCTTCACTTGGTTCGCCCTTTAAACTCCAGTCATTAGGAATGGCTGCGCTGCCGATGCGGCTCGGACATCCGGCTTCCATGAAAAAGAACGGTTTATCGTATGATTGTACCACTGCCTCAATTCGGTCAAGCTGGGCTTCCCAGTCGTGCTCTGGATAATAACCGCTGGAGGAAATAACATCGAGTGCATCCCACCACGTTACATTGTCCTCTTGATACTTGTCACAATTGTAGGTGATTGTACCGGAGTAGATTTTGCGGACTTCTGCGATCAAAGTGCGCCATTCCTCTGCTCGTCTGTCTGCTTGCACTAGTTCACAGCCGATGCAGAACATCTCACAGCCGGTTTCTTCCGCGATAGCAGCAAAGTGCAAGATAAAGTTAGTATAAGAGCTGAACCACTGGGACCATTTAGGTTCGCAGGGAACATCCTTATCGAAAAAGTTGATATGGGCGCGCCAAGTGCCGTCCGCACAATTTACAATCGGCTTCAGGCATACCTTAAGCTGAAGTGACTTGGCCTTTCCAATGGCCCGCTTTACCTCTTCATCGCTAACTGTTGGTTCTTCCCAATAAGGAATTTCCGTAGCTTGCGGAGTAGCCTGAAGGGCACTAAAGGCAATCGCCGTCCAGTTAGCTCCAGTGACCGAGGACATTAACTCCATAGAGCGTTCAGCCTCGTCAGTACTCCATGTCCCACGTCTGCCCATGAAGCCCCAGGTTATACCTCCGATATATTCATTCTGCAATGACATTGGTAACCCTCACTTTTGATAGAGTATGTTAGAAGACTAATGAAAGGGATTTTGTTATATTGTTATTATTATTTTGTTATTTAATAATAACAATACACTTTAGTTATATACTTTTTTGAGATTGATTTCAAGGAGGAAATACGTAAAGTAAATACAAGACTATAAAAGAGCAACACAGCACATTTGCTAATGAAAATTTGAAGTCTATAATTAGTGCGATAGCGTATTCATTGGGCGGAATACTACAACTGGAGGTGATTCTCAAATGATTAAAGTCATGATTGCGGACGATGAAGAGGTCATTCGCAGAGGCCTTGCGAAGATTGCTTCCAGAATGGATTTGGAAATTCAAGTAATCGGATCGTATGGAAACGGTCAGGAGGCTTGGGAGCATCTGGCGAAATTAGGTCCAGAAGATATTGATCTGCTGATCACTGACATCAAAATGCCAAGAATGGATGGCTTCAAACTCATTGAGCAGGTTAGAGGGAGCATGAAGAATGTTTCTATCGCAGTACTGAGTGGCTTTAGCGAATTCGAATATGCGCGGCGGGCGATACGGCATGGTGTGCTTGATTATCTGCTGAAGCCGATTGATAAGACACAATTATATGAACTGCTCAAGAGAGTAGACGAGGAGAAGAAGAAGAAGCCACCGGAGCGAGAGCGTGAACAAATAGTGATCCAGGCAGCTGAAGGCGGAGAACATTATGTTGTCGAGCAGACTAAGATTATATTGGAGAAGGAATACGGGCAGAATTTTGAGCTGGAGCGCTTGGCCGACACGGTTGGTATGAATGCGAGCTACATCAGCCGATTATTCAAATTCAAAACCGGCCAGACGATAACGGATTATCTGATTGGAATTCGTATTGCCAAGGCCAAAGAGCTGCTGACAGAGCAGCCTGACTTGAAGAATTATGAAATAGCAGAGAAGGTCGGATACAGTGATCCCGTTTATTTTAATAAGCTGTTTAAGAAAATGTGCGGCATGACTCCCAAAGATTACAAGAGCGGTTACAGACAAGCCAAAAATGAAATGAATAGATAGTTTAAATATAGGCTTTATAATAGGAAGCCGTTTTTAGTACACTGGTACCCATAGACTGGACACTTTAAAAAAAGGTGTTCAAGCTGTGGGTACCTTTTTGTATACTGAAAGAACAGCGGAGGGGATTAAATGAGTAAGAAGCGATTTACAGAAGAAGAACGTGAACAGATGTCAAAGAACAGATACGTCGTTAGAGTGAGTGACAAGGCGATAACCTATGCGGATGAATTTAAGCAGTTATTTATTGACCAATACATGACAGGCAAAACCCCAAGAGAGATCTTCGAAGCTCACGGATTTAACGTGAGTGTAATGGGTATGAAGCGAATCGAACAGTCTGCTGACCGCTGGAAGAAAGCCTATGAACAAGGAGGGATTGTAGGACTATCCGACTCTCGAAAGGAAGCCACTGGGCGTCCTTTGCAGCGGGAGCTATCCCCGGATGAAGTCATTGCAAAGCAAGAAGCGAGGATTAGACTGCTCGAATCTCAAGTCGATTTGTTAAAAAAGCTAGACACGAAAGAAAGGTTGCTGGTAGCCAAAGGAATGAATCTAAGCAAAACTAAGTTATTCGAACTCATTAAGAACGCTGTGGATCAAGGTCTAGGACGTATGACAGGCTACATTTGCAAGTTGCTTAACGTTTCTCGTTCGGGATACTATAGCTACTTAGGTTCCGCAGATACACGCTTGGAGCGAACTCGTTCAGATGCTAAAGCGGGAGACTACATCAAGAAGGCTTTCCACCGAAGAGGATACAAGAAGGGCTCGCGCTCTATCAAGATGGTTCTAGAGAACGAGTTTGGCATCCTTTATAACCTGAAGAAAATCCGCAGGCTTATGAAGAAATTCAACATCGTATGCCCGCATAGAAAACCTAACCCCTATAAGCGTATGGCGAAGGCTACGAAGGAACATCGGACCCTTCCAAACCGTCTGCAAAGGGATTTTAAAAAGGGTATTCCGGGTCTGGGGTTGCTTACCGACATCACCTATCTCCCGCATGGTCGCTCGGAGATCGCGTATTTATCGACCCTGCTAGATGCCTCGACGGGCGAGATCCTCTCTTACAACGTATCTAACCGGCTCACATTAGATATTGCCACGGACACGATTGACGCTCTCATGAAACAAAAACGTGTGAAGTTACACAAAGATGTCTTCATCCACTCCGATCAAGGCAGCCATTACACGAGTCCAACCTACCAAGCACTGCTGAAGAAGTATGGGATAGGTCAGTCGATGTCCAGGCGTGGGAATTGTTGGGACAATGCCCCTCAAGAATCATTCTTCGGCCATTTAAAAGATCATGTGGATCACCGCAGTTGCCGATCTTTACAAGAGCTACAGTTTGAAATTGATCGCTATATCCGTTATTACAACCACCACAGATATCAATGGGGTTTAAAAAAGATGACCCCTGTTCAATACAGGAATCACCTATTGTTAGTTTCCTAATGGTTCTAAACCACTCTTTTTTCAAGTGTCCTTGACTAAGGGTCCAGATTATAGCAGGAGGGCGGAGAGCTCTCTTTTTTTTGCCTAGTTAAATATGTATAATAACAAATGTTGGGTATAATAAAAACAAAAATAACAAATTGAAGACCAGAAAAAACAATTGAAACCATCGTTTTACCTTTAAAATAGATCTATAATGTGTTTGTAAGCGATATCATCATACAGTTTCGAAATAATTATACGATTTCAGAAGCACTTAATTATTTTATTTTTAGAGTATGATGATAACAGTTATTATATTTGTTATTATTAAAAACAGGATTTGAATTGATGAGAGGGGTCGTACAAGAAATGAACAAAAGCAAAACAGCAATGGGATTAATGACACTAACGCTCATGGCTAGTTTGTTTGCAGGTTGTTCCTCGAATAACAATGCAAACAACGAACCGGCAGCAACTACAGGGAATGCAGGAACGTCAACGGAGGCAACTACCGCTCCAACTGATGCAGCCAAGGATATTAAGGGAGATATCACGGTCATCACCCAAAGAACAGATATTGTTGATACCGTATTCAAGGATTATGCCGCAAAATTCAACGAGAAATATCCGGATGTCAAAGTGAACTTTGAAGCACTTGCCACCTACGAAGATCAGATCAAAATTCGTATGAGCACTAAAGATTATGGAGATGTTCTGCTGCTGCCTACAAGCGTAGCTATTAAAGATCTTCCGGACTTTTTTGAACCTCTAGGCAAAATCTCCGATCTGGAGCAGCAATATACGGGTCTTGAAGAACGTACTGTTGACGGTATTTCCTACGGAATTCCGATCACCGTCAACTTCTCCGGTGTTATTTATAACAAACAAGTATTTAAAGATGCGGGTATTACAGAAGTTCCAAGAACCATCGATCAATTCATGGCTGCACTGCAATCTATTAAAGACAAGACTAAAGCTGTGCCGTTGTATACCAACTATGCAGCTGGCTGGACACTGACCCAGTGGGAAGCCGATCTGGCTACTGTAGCTGGCGATCGTGATTATGTGAACATTGGTCAAGTCGCTTCCGATGATAACTTTGTTAAAGGACAACCGCATTATGATCTTTACAAAGTCTTGTTCGATGCCGCACAAAAAGGCCTGATTGAAGAAGATCCGACGACAACAGACTGGGAATCTTCCAAGGCAGATCTGGCTAACGGTAAAATCGGTACAATGATGCTCGGATCTTGGGCCATTGGTCAAATCAAAGGGCTTGCAACAAACCCTGATGATATTGGATTCATGCCGTTCCCAACCAATGCTAGCAAAATTCTTGTACCTCTGTCCGATGATTATAACTTGGGCGTAAGTATTCACAGTAAAAATAAAGAAGCAGCAAGAGCATGGGTAGATTGGTTCATTAACGAATCCGGATATCCAACAACTGAAGGCGGCGGTATGAGCCCAGTTAAAGGTGCAGAGCTTCCAGAAATCCTGAAACAGTTTGACGGCACGGATGTAACTTTTGACACTCTAGCTCCAGCAAAAGCCGGCGAAGAAGGCTGGGTTGATGCGATTGATAAGGAAGCAGAAATCGGTCTTTGGCAGCCTGACTTCAAGAAAGTTATTATTGAAGCGGCCATCGGCAACAGAAAAGAATCCTATGATGATATCATGAGAGATCTGAACGACAAATGGAAAGCTGCACGGGCTAAGATTACAGCTCAATAATATTCAATAGAGTACAACCAGAGTCAAAGAAAGGGAAGATGCCACATGGCATGTTCCCCTTCATTTTTCAATTAGATTAAATGGAATTATAGGTATGCGTTCCTAGGAGGTTGGAGAGTGTTCAAATTATCCGATATGAGCTATAAAAATCAACGGATTCTTATTATACTGTTATTTTCTTTGGTGCCAATAGTGCTGCTATTCACCTTTGCTTATCTTCCAGTAATCAAAATGTTCCAGTACAGCTTTACGAATTGGAATGGACTCAGCAAGACGATGGAATATGTAGGTTTTGACAACTATAAGACAATCTTTACGAAACCTGAGTATTTTGCTGTATTTAAAGTCAGTTTGTACTATTTCTTCGCCACCTTTGTCCAAATGGGACTCGCCCTATATTTTGCAACGATTCTCAGCTTTAATGTTCGGATGAAAAATCTGTTCAAAGGCATTCTCTTCTTCCCCACGCTGCTGAATGGTGTAGCCATCGGCTTTATTTTCCTGTTCTTCTTCAAACCTGATGGAACACTGGACACGATCCTGCAGATGATTGGACTGGAAAGCCTGCAGCAGAAATGGCTGCTGAATCCGAAGCTTATCAATATCTCGCTCGCGGGAGCTTCCCTGTGGAGATATATGGGGATGAACTTTATTATTTTTCTCGGAGCTATCTCTTCCATCGGCAAGGATATTTATGAAGCCTCCGATATCGACGGTGCCAACCGATGGCATCAATTCAGACATATTATTCTTCCAAGCATCAGACGTATCCTGCAATTAAATCTGATCCTCGCGGTCAGTGGCGCGATTGGTGTGTTTGAAATTCCTTATGTTATGACCGGTGGTTCCAACGGAAGTGGCACGTTTGTTATTCAGACTGTAGATTTGGCTTTTAAGTATAGTAAGCTTGGTCTTGCTTCGGCCATGGCTGTAGTTCTGCTGGGCATCGTCCTTATAGTGACCGTTCTGCAGCGTGTTCTGATTAAGGAGGAGGCTTAGAATATGCATAATGTAAAATATACCGCAGCGAGTGTATTCAAATACCTCACCTTGATTTTGGGAGCGCTAGCCGCCTTGGTTCCGATCGTGGTTGTTTTGTTCGCATCCCTAAAGACCAACACGGAGTATGCTTCAACAGGACCGTTGACTTTGCCGGAGAACTGGTTGAACTTCTCGAACTATACCAAGGCTTTTGTCGATGGAAAAATGCTGCTTGGCTTTAAGAATACGCTCATTATTCTTGTCATTTCTATAGTCGGTGCGACTCTGACAGGTTCAATGATGGCCTATATTTTGTCCCGTTTTAAATTTAGAGGCAGTGCCTTGCTAATGGGTGCTTTTCTGGTAGCTACACTTATTCCGGGTGTCACTACCCAAGTGGCTACGTTCCAGATTATCAACTCATTGGAGCTGTTTAATACACGCTGGGCGCCCATATTGATGTATCTGGGAACAGATATTATCGCTGTTTATATTTTCATGCAATTCCTGGATTCTATTTCCGAATCGCTGGATGAATCGGCGATGCTGGATGGAGCCTCGTATTGGACCATTTATTGGAGAATTATATTGCCACTTCTGAAGCCGGCGATTGTGACAGTCATCATTGTAAAAGGCGTAAATATTTATAATGATTTCTATACACCATTTTTGTACATGCCGAAGAGTGATCTGCAAGTTATCTCTACTGCATTGTTCAAATTCAAAGGCCCTTACGGATCACAGTGGGAAGTCATTTGTGCCGCAATTATGATTGCAATTATTCCGACATTGGTTATCTTTACATCTTTGCAGAAGTATATTTATAACGGATTTTCGCAAGGTTCAGTGAAATAGAGAAATTTAATATACTGGTATAACATTTGGAGGGAGCTTAACTATGAAAGAAGTACAGTTGATTGGAAATAACTTGCCGAATATGCCTTGGCAAGAGAAACCGGAAGGACACACGAATCCGCTCTGGAGACATGATGATAACCCGGTTATCAAGAGAAACCCGGCAAAGGGTGTTGCCCGCATCTTTAACAGTGCAGTTGCCGCATATGAAGGAAGCTTTCTCGGAGTATTCCGTGTCGAGGATAATACTACTCGTCCCCATCTGCGAATGGGATATAGTGCAGATGGCCTCGATTGGAAAATTGATGATGAGCCGATCCATTTTATTGATGAAGAAGGCAATCCTTATATGCCGCGGTATGCTTATGACCCACGGCTGGTTAAGGTGGAAGATACCTATTATATTATCTGGTGTACTGATTTCTATGGTGCTGCGATCGGCGTAGCCAAAACTCAAGACTTCAAAACATTTGTCAGCCTCGAAAATCCATTCCTGCCGTTTAACCGCAACGGTGTTCTTTTTCCTAAGAAAATCAATGGTAATTTCGTTATGTTGTCCCGTCCGAGCGACAGCGGCCACACTCCCTTCGGTGATGTGTTCCTGAGCGAAAGCCCTGACTTCGTCTACTGGGGTAAACACCGCCACGTAATGTCCAAAGGTGGTCAAGGCTGGTGGCAAAGTGTCAAAATCGGTGGTGGACCTGCTCCAATCGAAACCTCCGAAGGCTGGCTGATGTTCTATCATGGCGTTACAGGAACCTGCAATGGACTCGTCTACAGCATGGGTGCTGTAATTCTGGATATTAATGAGCCTTCCAAAGTGAAATACCGTTCCAAGAACTTTGTGCTGACCCCGGAGGAATGGTATGAAGAGAGAGGTTTCGTGAACAATGTTCTCTTCCCATGCGCTACCCTGCATGATGCCGAAACCGGCCGGATCGCCATCTATTATGGCGCTGCCGATACTTATGTAGGTGTTGCTTACACAACCATCCAAGAAATTGTCAACTACGTTATCGATACCCACGAAGAGGTTGGGGACGATGCTGGTTTGGGCAAAATCTAGGTTGAATGTACTCGCTAATATTTAACTCAGTGTAAACCTGCAGAAACGGAAAACCATGCACGCAGGTTTTCCGTTTCTGCTCTTTTTACTAAATCCCAGTTATTGGATTTAGTTCATCTTTGCGAAAATAAGCGGTGCTGTAGTAACGAAGAGGAATTTTGGGACTGGAGAAGCGATCGTAAGCCCAAACATTCCTCGTAGTTACGCTAACAGCACCAACCCTTTTTTTGCTTGATTTGAAGTAACCCCAACCCTAAGGAGGATAACGATCTTGGCCAACGATATGACACTACCACAACTAAAAGAATATAAAGGGAGCAGTGTGAGACCAGAGGGTTTTGACCTGTTCTGGGAGCGGGCCTTGCAGGAACTGGACGCTCAGACACTAGATTATGAGCTGGTGCCAGCTGAATTTGTAAGTGAACTGGCGGAATGTTATCATCTGTATTTTACCGGAGTAGGTGGTGCGAGAATACACTGTAAATATGTAAGACCAAAGAAGACGGTGACTGAAAAAGGACCCGGTGTAGTCATGTTCCACGGATACTCCTGCGACAGCGGAGACTGGATGGAGAAAGTAACCTATGCGGCGCATGGAATCAGTGTGCTGGCGATGGATTGCCGGGGTCAGGGTGGCTTGTCTGAGGATAATCTTATCGTAAAGGGCACGACCATTCGTGGTCACATTATTCGCGGCATCGATGATCCTAATCCGGACAACCTGTACTATCGCAATGTATTTCTGGATACAGCGCAGACTGCCAGAATTCTAATGTCGATGGAAGAGGTAGATCCAGCACGAGTGGGTGCCTTTGGTTTGTCTCAGGGTGGGGCATTGACGGTTGCTTGTGCAGCTCTTGAACCACGTATAGCGTTAGCTGTGCCGGTCTATCCCTTTCTCTCCGATTACAAACGGGCTTGGGATCTGGATATTACGACCTCGGCTTATGAGGAAATCAACTATTACTTCCGTTTTTTTGATCCGCATCATTTGCGTGAGGATGAGATTTTTAACCGACTTGGATTTATTGATATTCAGAATCTGGCTGAACGAATCCAAGCTAAGGTCTTATGGGTGACCGGTTTAGCGGACACAATCTGCCCACCCTCCACCCAATTTGCAGCATACAACAAAATCACAGCGTCAAAGGAACTTATGGTTTATTATGAATACGGTCATGAGTATCTTCCATATCTTGGTGATAGAGCCCTCCAAGCATTCATGACCTTGTAAACTTGTAACGTTATAGACACTTACAAGAATAACTGTAGATGATGGCGGGTGGTTATTTTGTTGAAGTCCAAAGCAAGAAGAGTAAGCGTTCTAAATCGGCTGCACCCCTCCAAATCGTTGGGGTTGCGGCTCTTTCTCGTATTTTTTATTGCGACGATGGTGCTTGTGCTTTCACTGGGGTATACGTCTTATTCTGTTGCCAAGCAGACGATCGAGCGCAATGCTTTATCCTCCAGTCAGCAGACTGTTGTCCAGACTGCCGATAAGATTGATGTTGTAATGCAGCGGTTTGAGGACAATCTGGGGCAGATATTTTATAACCGAGAAATTCAGGATGCGTTCAGTAAAGTCAATCTTGAAGGTTCCAGCAGCCAAGAAATTGCGATACAGTCCAGCCAGATCGTGACTGAACTAAACGACGGGCTCTCCGGAGTCAAAGGTGTACAAGCTGTCTATCTTATACCTATGAAAGCAAGTTTGCCTATTGCTGTAGCGGGAACAAAGGATAGCGCTTTTATTGAAGGCGCAAGGGCCGCCTCTTGGTTTAAACAGCTGCAGGACAAGCCGCAAAGTCTATGGCTTACGCAAACCGTGCAAAAAGGAGATACTTCTGGAGTAATCCATTTTGCAAAATCGATTGAGGGCATTACCAAAGATGCAGGATACATAGCTGTCAGTGATATCAAGGTCAGTGAACTGGAGAGCCAGCTTAGTAAAGTGAATTTGGGAGTAGATTCCTATATTCAATTGCTAACTAGTAAGGATGAACTTATTGTTTCTTCCCTGCATCAAGGGAGTGACTCCTATTTGAGTTTAGGTGGAACGCTTCTGAATGGAGTGGGACAGACTTCGGGTTCTTTGCCGACAGTTGATGAGCAGGGCAAATCTATACTGGCGGTTTATAGTACATTAGCCAGCTCGGGCTGGAGACTGTTGGGCGTTGTGCCCTCTGAGAATCTGTTCAAAGATGCGAATCGCATTCTTCAGACCACTTATATAGCTGTAGCTGCTGCTGCGGTTGTTGCCATTCTGATTGGGCTGTGGATGGTCCGGATGGTCTCTCGACCTTTGACCCGCTTGAAGGATCTGATGTCTGAAGGGGCAGAAGGAAATCTTCGTGTGCGTACAACTGTTACTTCTCGCGATGAAATTGGGCAGCTGTCCTCTTCCTTCAATATGATGATGGAGCGTATTACAGAGCTGGTAACACATACGAATGAGACAGCGCGTGAGGTCTTAGTGACAGCAGATGCGCTTAGCATCGCATCACATAAGACTGCTGAATCAGCGAAAGACATTGCTGCTGCAACCGAAGAGATAGCCGGCGGCGCCGGCAGTCTGGCCTTGGAAGCGGATCGGGGCAATGGACTGACGGGAGAGATTTCCGAGCAGATGAATACGGTCCTCACTGCCACCCATGAGATGGATAACATGGCACATAACGTGGGGCAATCTAGTGAGGAAGGCGTCGATAAGCTGCAAAAGTTGCTGGTAAGAACGAGCTTGACTGGAGATATGACAAATACACTCGTGAGAAAAGTGAATGAACTGAAAGAAACCACGACCTCAGTAATAAAAGTTCTCGAGGTAATGAAAAGTATTACGCAGCAGACCAATATTTTGTCATTAAACGCAAGTATCGAAGCCTCTCGGGCGGGTGAAGCGGGACATGGCTTTATGGTGGTAGCTAGAGAAATACGCCAGCTTGCGGATCAATCTAAACGTAATATTGCTATTGTAGGGGACATAACAGACCGAATTATGATAGATATGAATGATACCGTGGCTGCTCTGTCGGAGGTAGCGCCGCTCTTTAAAGAGCAGATAATCTCGGTGCAGGATACAAGTAATATTTTCGAATCCGTTCAGGAGCAGATGAATCACTTTATTGCTCGTCTGGAGTCTGTGACAATGTCGATAGACGGTCTAAACCAATCACAAGGTGTGCTGTCGGAAACGATGAGCAATGTTAGTGCAGTAGCTGAACAATCTTCGGCATCTTCTCAGGAAGTAGCTTCCCTCAGTGGGGAGCAGCAAGGCGTAAGTACCCACCTGGTAGAGCTTTCCGTCAGTTTGGAGAATGCATCGCATAAGCTGAGAGAAGGATTATCGAAGTTCAGGGTTTAAGTAGAGTTTTTCGATTGATGAGTTATCTATTTTATTTAAAAAGACAGAAGCTAGTAAGTTTCCTTCTATTGGAGACTTGCTAGCTTTTTTTGGTCTATTTTTATAATGTTTACTGCTGAAAGTTGCGATTGTAGCAACGCTCCGTTCGCTGAGCGGCCGCCCAGATACTACCTTATATCCGTTTCCTATGACACAAAGACAGTCTGAGAAATATGGAGTGGGACATAATAAAGACAATAAACTCTGGTCAGGAGGCAAGGTGTTGCGTAACTTCACCCGTAAACGTATATTTGGTGGATTTCTTATTTTGTCTGCCACACTAGCAGTGTTGATCCTGAGATTGGCTTGGCTCCAATTGGTGATGAAGGATCAGACAGTTCCGGGAGCCAAATATTCATTGGCTAAGATGGCAGAGATTCAGAGTGAGCGGGAGACCGTACTGGATAGCGGGCGGGGTCGTCTCTATGACCGGAACGGTAAACCACTAGCCGGAGAAACAGTCTGGACTGCAGCTTTTTTTCCGCAGGAGGAGCTCAGGAAGGCGACGGCCCAAGAGGAAATTCAGTCCGGACCGCTGCACCGTCTTGCTGTGATCTTAGGTGTTAGCTACGAAGAATTGCAGGACAGACGTTCCGCCCTGAAGGAACCTCTGCTATGGCCCTCACAATCTGCAGAGCACCCCTTGGCACTTACACCGTCGCAAGCTGAAGAGGTGAGCGCACTAGGGATTGATGGTGTAAGTGTGCTGCCTTTTGCCCGCCGATATGACGGCAATTCAACAGGGCGGCAATGGCTTGGATATTTGTCTGAGGCGGTTGCCACATCGGAGAGTGAAGTTTCACCAACAGGTCTTAGAATTCCATTGACAGGCACTGATGGATTGGAGAAAACACTGGAGCCGCTGCTCCGGGGAGTGGGTCATACTGAGGCTTATACCCAGGTAGATGCGCGAGGCAATCGACTGCCGGGAAGCCCGATTAAAGTAAGGGCACCAGGTAATCCTTATTATCCCTTGTCTTTGTACACAACGATTGATAAGAACCTGCAGGAGGGGATTGAGAAACTGGCAGTCAAGGCGGGCATGAAAGAGGGTGCAGTAGTGGTGCTGGATACTCAAACCGGGGATATTGAGGCTATGGTATCTTTGCCCTTCTATAATCCTGACCAAATCTCTCCACGGGGTGGGGAGTGGAATAATCGGGCTCTGCAGGCTGCAATACCTGGATCTATCTTCAAAATCGTAACTGCAGCGGCTGCCCTGGAGGCTGGAGTAACCACACCCCAAGAGCAATTTTACTGCTCGGGACAATATGAGAAATATGGCTTGTCTTGTCTCAAAGGAATAGGGCATGGGCCGCTTACGCTTGCCCAAGGGTTCGCTGTATCCTGTAATACTGTATTTGCTGAGCTTGCGGAACGCCTCAGCGGAGCACAGTTGCAATCGGCTGCGCTGGCGCTTGGGCTGGGGAGAGATATCAGCTGGCAGGCTGAGGAGACGCTAGGACAACCACTGCTGAAACCGCTGGCTGGCGAGCAGCCGGGCACCATCTTTATGTCTCTGCTTCCCGATGACAGTGGAACCAGAGTGCAAACGGCGATTGGCCAGCGGGATGTAAAGGTGACACCGCTTCAGGCGGCTAATCTGATCGTGACGCTGCTGCACGGTGGGGAAGTAAGGGCACCGCGCATTCTGCAGAAAGTGAGCTTTGCCAATGGTCAGATTCTGAAGCAGCTGCCAGGTCATCTGGCGCCCTCTTTGGCAGGGAGAATATCTGCGGCTACTGCGCACCAGCTTCTTACATGGATGCGCAAGGTGGTTACAGAGGGTACTGGGAGCCGTCTGCAGCACACTCACTGGCCGGTTGCCGGCAAGTCGGGGACGGCCCAGACATTAGTCAAGGGTGTGCCGCGCAACAATCAGTGGTTTATTGGTTACGGTCCAGTAGATCATCCAAGGTATGCAGTGTCGGTAGCCGTGGAGAATGTGTCCCCAGGAGGTCCTCATACCGCGACGAAGCTGTTTGGTCAAGTACTGGATCTGTTATCCGATTCTTCCGGTGCATGAGCTTCCTCATGTTCGCGAGTCGCGAATGGTGAGACGATAAACTCTTCTTGAGGCAGAAAGATCCAGCGCTGGAGATAACCCTGCTGCAGCAGCTCTTTGATCAGGATAAGCAGAATGGGCGATAGGATTAATCCAGCTACACCAAAAGCGGATGTGGACAAAATGACGAATGAGAGCATGAGAAAAGCTGAGGAAACTCCAATGGAATTGCCGGTAATTTTCGGCTCCAGCAGTTGACGTACAACCAGTACAATT
Source organism: Paenibacillus sp. 19GGS1-52 (assembly GCF_022369515.1). Classification (NCBI taxonomy): domain Bacteria; kingdom Bacillati; phylum Bacillota; class Bacilli; order Caryophanales; family Paenibacillaceae; genus Paenibacillus; species Paenibacillus sp. 19GGS1-52. Next base: position 5,189,051 of record NZ_CP059724.1, on the reverse strand, counting down.
ACGAGCAGGATGATCAAGCCGATTGCAAGGGAGGTATTGCCAACGATAAACAGATAGACAATCCAAGGGATTAGAATAGTTGATACTCCCAGCAGCGGCAGCACATCGAAGATGGCACAGACCAGAGCCATGGTAATTTCGTTACCACTTCGCAGAATAAACAAGCCAACCAGCACAATGGCAAAAGTAATGCTGATTAGAATCAGCTGTGCTTTTAAATAAGAACCGATCGCCTTAAATACGTTACCCTGCAAGAAGGCAAAGGCAGTCTTGAAAGTCTTCGGCATTTGGTCATGGGCGATTTTCCGCCAGTCCTTAATCTCCATACTGAGAAAAAAGGCCAAAATAATAGCGATTCCGAAATTAGCCATAAAGGAAGAGAAAGAGCCGAGAACACCGATCATATATTTGAAGAAAACGATGAGCCAGGTTGAAAGAAGATTGGTAGCATCCTTGAAATATCCGTTCACCTTAACGGTTAGATCCGGCGGCAAGCTATCGATCTTATGCTGAAGATAAGTTGTGAGTTCCACAAAATGCTGTTGGACCACATATGTATATTTTGGAAGATTATCTTGAAAGTGAAGAACCTGTGAAACAATGAGGAGGCCAGCGCCAAATAGCGTACCGAGCAGCACTATGAGAAACAGCAGGACGGATATGGCAGAAGCAAAAGGTTTCGCCAGTCCCCTTCGGTTCAATAAACGGGCCAGTGGTTCGATGAGCATAAATACAAAGAAGGATAGGAACACCGGAGCGGCTAATTGGTACAGCTTACTGAAGGCGAACATGACCAGATATACAGTAAGCACAATTAGTCCAATATCGAAGAAGGTGCGCCAATATTTTTTGTAGAGAGGCAGCATGGATATAAACGACTCCTTTTCAAATAAGTTGACAGGCGTTAACCTGAATTCATTGTACACGATTTTGCTTGAAAATCGTCTATTTCTTTGATAGCTGTGCTAAAATAGGGGGTAACGTTTTTTTGTGATACACTACATATCCGCAAAAAAGCGGAGTACCATACTCTACTTGGCCGTGTAACAGGATCTGCTTGCAGATGTAAGGCGAGCCAAAGTCAACTCTTCGAAAAGCGGGGAATTTCACATGCAGACTTTGTTGCTCTGGTTATTTTATATTTCATCATTTTATGCTTTTATTCCTGGTCTTATCAGTCGAATTTTTGGGTATCGCGTCTTTCGTAAAGGAACTGGAAGTAAGGAATTTGCGCTGACCTTTGATGACGGGCCGGACCCCAGATTCACGCCTCAATTGCTCGATTTGCTTCTGCGTTATAATGCCAAGGCTACCTTTTTTGTAGTCGGTGCCAATGCGGAGCGCTATCCGGAACTAATTCAGCGCATGCATGCTGAGGGACACCTTATCGGGATTCATAACTACGTTCACAAGACGAACTGGCTGATGCGTCCTGCTACTGTGCGAAGACAGATTGAGCGGACCGCAGATATTATTTATAATATTACCGGTGAGCGCAGCACCTATTACCGTCCGCCCTGGGGGATTGTCAACCTGTTTGACATCTCTAAGCGCCGTCAGGTACAAATCGTGCTCTGGTCAGCGATGTTCGGTGACTGGCGTGAGAAGCTTGGTTCAGATCGGCTCACCGAGAAGATGTTAGCCAGACTGAATCCAGGCGAGGTTATGCTTTTGCATGATAGTGGTACAACGCTGGGTGCTGACCCGGATGCACCGGAGCACATGCTTGTTGCCTTGGAGCGAACGCTCGAAGTGGCCCAAAGTCGGGCGTTACGCAGTATTCGTATCGATGAAATGATCAAGATGGCGGAGAATTCACCGATTCAGAAGCTTTCCTTTGGGAAACGTCTGATCGTAGGACTCTGGCTGGCTTGGGAGCAGGTATTTCAATTTCTTTTTCAACTCAAAACCATCTCTCCAGAAGACCCCTTTCTGCACTATCGGTTACGAAAGTATCAAGGCGGGCCTATTAAAATGGAGGGTGACAGTCTTCTGAACAAAGGTGATAAGGTTATTGAGCTGCATATTGATAATCGCCAGCTGTTCGAGCTGGGCATTCAATCGCGTTCTTCTGCGCAGCTAGCGATTCGGATGATCCGTCGGATGGAGAAAGATATGCCGGTACTCGCGGAGAGAATAGCCAGTGACGAAGGCCTTGCAGAGGCGAAGGCACTTTACGGTGTCAGCATGATCAATCGGGGGCCGGAGAAATTTGGCTTTACGGTACTAGATCTGCCGAACGGCTTGTTCGCCCGCTCTACCAAGTTCTATCTAAGTATATTGTTAAGTGTCATTCATCCGGCAGGTGGAGCACGGCTTAAGGAGCGGAGCGAGCTGCTTGTGCCGAAGATGATCCTGATGCCGGTCTCGCAACTGCTGGATCAGATGAATCAGCGGGCTTCACATGAGAAGACAGTGAAGAAACGTGAGCGCAAGCAAGAAGAACTGGCACTCAAGGAATCTGTAGTGGAAGCTGAACTGCCGGGTGTTACACTGGGACATTGATTTACTGCTAAATAACCGCAAGATAGACACCTTTATAATTAAGTACCGCACCATAAAAAGAGCAGTCTCACCGCTATGAATTCATTGCGGAGACTGCTCTTTTTTGTTACATATTATTGAACTCTTGATTATAGTGTGTACTAGATTTTCAGGACCGCACCATTACTTGCATTAGTAACTAGCTTGGAGTAACGGGCCAGGTAACCTGTGGTAACCTTAGGCTCGAAGCCTTTCCAGTTCGCACGGCGAACAGCCAATATTTCCTCATCCACAAGCAGTTCAATCTTGCGGTTATTCAGATCCAGCTCAATGATATCCCCATCTTCAACAAAAGCGATCGGACCACCTTCAGCTGCTTCAGGTGAGATGTGACCGATACTGATTCCACGAGAAGCACCGGAGAAACGGCCATCGGTGATTAAGCCGACTTTGGCTCCAAGACCCATACCAACAATTAGCGAGGTAGGAGACAACATTTCCGGCATACCGGGTCCACCTTTTGGACCTTCATAGCGGATAACGACAACATGTCCTTCTTTGACCTTGCCATTGGCAATACCTTCAAGTGAGCTCTCTTGGGAATCGAAGCAGATAGCTGGACCCTTATGATAGCCGCCTACGGAAGCATCCACAGCACCGACTTTGATGATAGAACCTTGTGGGGCCAGGTTGCCATAAAGGACAGACAAGCCGCCAACCTCGGAATAAGGGTTGTCCAGAGTATGGATGACGTTGGTATCCAGAATTTCATGACCCATTACATTCTCGGCAAGTGTCTTCCCAGTTACGGTCATGCAATCACCGAAGAGTGCGCCTGGTTTCTTCAACAGCTCATTCAGCACGGCACTGACGCCGCCTGCACGCTGTACATCTTCGATAAAGTAATCGGAAGCTGGAGCCAGCTTGGACAGGTATGGCACACGGTTCGCTACTTCATTAATACGTGTAAGTGGATACTCGATACCAGCCTCCTGAGCCAAAGCCAGGGTGTGCAATACGGTATTGGTAGAGCCGCCCATCGCCATATCCAGCGCAAAAGCGTTATCCAGCGATTCTCTGGTTACAATATCACGTGGTTTAAGATCCAGCTTGATCAGTTCCATCAGCTGTGTTGCGGAATCGCGCACGAATTGCTTGCGTTCTTCAGCTACAGCAAGGATTGTACCGTTACCTGGCAATGCCAAACCAAGAGCTTCAGCGAGACAGTTCATGGAATTGGCTGTGAACATACCTGAACAAGAACCACAGGTAGGACAACCGAATTGTTCCAATTCCAGCAGCTCAGCATCGTTGATTTTGCCAACGGAATGAGCGCCTACGCCTTCGAATACGGAAGTGAGGGATAACTTCTTGCCTTTGCTGTCTACTCCGGCTTTCATCGGCCCACCACTTACAAAGATGGTTGGAATGTTGACACGCAGTGCACCCATCATCATACCTGGGGTGATTTTATCGCAGTTAGGGATACAGACCATACCGTCGAACCAATGTGCGGCAACAACAGTTTCTACCGAGTCAGCAATGATATCCCGGCTTGGTAAAGAATAACGCATGCCGATATGTCCCATTGCAATCCCATCATCTACGCCGATTGTATTGAATTCAAAAGGTACGCCGCCAGCTTCACGGATTGCTTCCTTGACAATTTTGCCGAACTCTTGCAGATGCACATGCCCTGGCACAATATCAATATAGGAATTGCAGACCGCAATAAATGGCTTGCCGAAATCTTCCTCTTTAACACCGGCCGCCCGCAGAAGACTACGGTGTGGAGCTCGGTCGAAGCCTTTTTTAATCATGTCTGAACGCATTTTCTTCACTGCCATTGTAATAATTCCTCCCCAAATAAATTGCTAATAAAATATAGTGTCGCATTAACGCATTGCATTGTAAGCAGCTGCGGATATGCGGTTTATAGAAATAACGGGGTCCAGCTTCTTTTTGGTAGAAGGAGGTCGAAGCCGTTTCTATAAAAAATGAGCCAAAATAAGTATAAATTAGAACAAACGGATGCCGCATCAATAAGCGAACAAGCCATTGTTATTAGTGAGTCTATCATAAAAAGCAGCTTTTTTCTACCGGACAATGTGAAGTTTATCCCTTGATAGAGGCTACTTGCGACCGAAAAAAAAGCCCATCCCCATAGGGAAAGGCTCTGTTGAGAGTAATTTACAATGAACGTCGAATAGCAGCACGCTGCAGAGTCACCATCCAACTTACTGACGGCTCTACAAGTGGATGAAGCAGGCGTTTGACTGTCGGCTGGGCCAGCAGCACTGTCAGGCTGATCGCAGCGAGGAGAAGCAGAATAGCACCAGCGCCATTACTGACATAAGCGTACAATCCGGATATGGCTGCCAGGCGGACAACAAATCCATGGAGCAAGAAGACATACAAGGTGCGGCGTCCCCAATCGGTCATTCGGCTCACACCGTAGGGAACCCAGCCAAGGAAAGCCAGAGAAGCAGCAAGCTGCAAGCCATAGATTCCGAGACGATATAACCCTGCGTACCATTCCTGATGTCCAAGCTGCATATAGGTCATACTTCCATATAGCCAGCCAAGCGGAAGATGGGTGCCCCATATCGCCAGAATGATAAACAGAAGTACGGAAACAGTGGCGGCGGCGATTTTAGTCCATTGTTGATATAAACGGACAAGAGCGGGGAAAGAAAAGTGATAACCTATTACAAAGTAAGGTAAATATACAAAAGTACGGCTAATGCTGAACCAGACTCCATCAAGCTGTAAATAACCAACCAGAACTCCTGCTAATAATGCGAATGCTATCTGTCCTGCGGGTGCCCATTTGCCCATACCGAGCATAAGCAGACGCCAGAAGGCGTGGCTGGCCAAGAACCACAGAAGTAAATAAGGAGCGAAGAACGAATGATGAATACCGTTTACATGAAAAAGATAGGTATCCAGCAGTGAATAGAGGCTTTGAAAAATAATATACTGTAATCCGATCTGCATGAGCATTCTGCGCCCGGCAGCACCAGTCATGCTCCTTCTGGCGAAATAGCCGGTAACGAGTACGAAGAGAGGCATATGAAAGCTGAAAATCCACATATACAGACTATGCAAGCCGCTCGATGTTCCAATCAGCGGTTCAATTGCATTGCCGGCAAAAACAGTGACTATAAGCAGAAAGCGCAGATTTAGAAAAAACGTTTCTCCGCGCGCCTCCAGTGAGTTTTCTCCTAACATGTTGGCCCCTCCTTACTGCGTATTACTTTAATTTTAAAATACAATTTTCTCTGTATAATGATTGTGAATAAAGTCACATCAGAAAGCGCTATCATAGTAGCTAAATGTGGCGATGTGTTGAAGGTTGTTTGAATTCACTGATTCCTCTATAATTTTCTATATGCAACCTCCGGGAGTGGACATTATTGAAGAAAAGAATAACCAGATGGCATATCGCACTACTCATTGTGATCGTACTTGTTATAGCTGGCCTGCTATTGTGGAAATATCTAATTCCTTACGCTCCAGAGCAGAATGCCGAGACTGCTTTAATTTCCGGTGGAGGGGTTACAGTTGAGCAGAATGACAATTGGATTTCATTTGAACCTTCGATCACATTAGGTGCGGCGGTCATCTTTTATCCAGGGGCATTGGTGAAAGCAGAAGCCTATGCACCTCTGGGCAGAAGCCTTGCCGCAGCAGGACATCCTTTCTATATTGCCAAGATGCCGCTAAACTTGGCAGTTACGAAAGCTGATGCCGCAGCGGAGATTATCCGTGTGCATCCCAAGCTTAACTTTGTACTTGGTGGACATTCTCTGGGCGGCGTGATGGCCTCGCGGTATGCGGCAGATCATCCAGATCAGGTGGAAGGCGTATTCTTTCTGGCCTCCTATCCGGATGAGCGAGGAAGTCTGAAGGTAACTACTTTGTCGGTATTGTCTGTATTGGGTACCGAAGATCAGGTTATTGACAAGGATAGCTATCGCAAAGGGCGATTTCTTCTGCCAGATAATACGCTATACTATTCAGTTGAAGGTGGAAATCATGCCCAGTTTGGAAGCTATGGTCCGCAGAAGGGCGATGGAGAAGCGACGATTTCTGAGGCAGAGCAGCAGAGCCGCACAGTGCGCGTCATGCTGGATTGGCTCGGTAATCTGCGATAGGCTGGCATAATAGGAGGTGAAGAGAATGCCTTGGTTACATGTCAATCATGAGCGTATTCCCTGCAAAGGAATTCTGTTCGACAAGGATGGTACGCTGCTGGATTTGCTGGCTACATGGGGGACCTGGGCGGAACTAGTGCTGCGCGGTATGGAAGACCAGCTGACCTTGCTGGATGCTCATTTTGTTGGTGAGTTTCCCCGGCTGCTAGGCACGCAGCATGATGCTGCGGGGAGGTTAACCGGGTATGATCCTGCAGGGCCGCTATCCATGGCGACTATGGAGGAGACTTATGGAATTCTTGCTTGGCAGCTGTACGCCGCGGGTATGCCCTGGAACGAAGCTTTGAGCTGTGTAATAAACATTTCCAAGGAAGCGATGAGTGAGTTGCGTCTACGCCGTTCGGCGAAACCTCTGCCGGGCCTAATCTCTTTCCTGCAGCAGTGTGCAGGTGCATCATTGAAGCTAGCTGTCGTTACCTCGGACGGAGCCAAGACAACCCACGAGCAACTGGAGTGGCTCGGAATTGCTGATTATTTTGGAGCAGTCGTTACGAGAGACAGAGTGAATAACGGCAAGCCCGCTCCCGAAATGGCAGAATTGGCTTGCAGGGAGCTGGGACTTGCGCCCGAAGAAACTATTATTATTGGGGATAGCAATGCAGATATGCAATTGGGCAAAGGTGCCGGACTGCGTCTGGCTGTTGGAATTGCTGCCAAGGGCGGCGGGTTAGGACATCTAGTGGATGCAGATATCGTTATTGCCGACTTTAATGAGCTTCGCATCACATTCTAAAATCAAGATAATAGAAAGGATGCGCTACATATTATGAATCAAATAGAGAAATTGGCCTCCTGGATATCAGACAGTGACAATATCGTTTTTTTTGGAGGAGCAGGAACGTCGACAGAGAGCGGGATTCCGGATTTTCGTTCGGCAGCGGGACTATACCAGACTCAGCATCATTCGCCTTATCCGCCTGAAGTGATGCTGAGCCGTACCTTTTTTATGTCCTCACCGGACATTTTTTTTGACTTTTACCGCAGTAAAATGATTCATCCCGAAGCTCGCCCGAATGGTGCTCATCTGCTGCTTGCAGAGCTGGAGCGGCGACAAGGAAAGCTGAAGGCCGTTATTACGCAAAATATTGATGGCCTGCACCAGTTGGCCGGCAGTCACCAAGTACTTGAACTGCATGGTTCCATCCACCGCAACCACTGTATGGATTGCTCACACTATTACGGACTGGAGCAGGTGGTTGATAGTGTTGAAGTTGTGCCCCATTGCCCGAAATGCGGCGGCATCATCAAGCCGGATGTGGTTCTCTATGAGGAAGAACTGGATCATTCAGTGCTGATGGAGTCTGTGGAAGCTATCGCAGCTGCAGATTTGCTCATCGTCGGCGGGACTTCACTTACCGTTCACCCTGCGGCCAGTCTAATCACCTATTTTCAGGGGCGGCACACCGTACTACTGAACAGGGACCCGACTCCTTATGACCATCAGGCTGATCTTATTATTACCGACCGGATCGGTGAAGTAATGAACGGTGTGCAGAAGATTTTAAAGCTATAGTTGAGCAGGAATAACGGGGGCTTAGATTACAATGGCTGTCACTGGTTTAAAATAGGGTAAGCAGGATACAGAGTCATGAGAGGCAGTGATGTGTTCGATGGTATATGTGGCAAGCGACGAACGGTACGAAGTGATGCGTTATAACCGTTGCGGTAAGTCCGGCCTTAAGCTTCCAGCGATTTCCTTGGGTCTATGGCATAACTTCGGTGGAATTGATACTTATGAGAATGGACGGGACATGATAACCCGTGCATTTGATCTAGGTATTACCCACTTTGATCTCGCCAATAATTATGGCCCGCCTGCCGGTTCTGCAGAGGAACTGTTCGGCAAGGTACTTGCCAGAGATCTGGCCCCTTACCGTGATGAGATGGTTATTTCAACGAAGGCGGGATATTATATGTGGCCCGGCCCCTATGGGGAATGGGGTTCACGGAAATATGTACTCGCAAGCCTAGATCAGAGTCTGAAGCGGCTGGGTGTGGAATATGTCGATATTTTCTACTCTCATCGGCCTGACCCGGAAACCCCGCTTGAAGAAACGATGCTGGCACTGGATCATACTGTACGCTCTGGTAAAGCTTTATATATAGGATTGTCCAGCTATAGTGCCGAGCAGACCACTGAAGCGGTTGCCATACTGAAGGAACTGGGCACACCGCTCTTGATCCATCAGCCTAGCTACTCCATGCTCGATCGCTGGATTGAGGGTGGCCTGCAGGATGTACTGGAGGAGAATGGTATCGGCAGCATCGCTTTTATGCCACTGGCGCAGGGGCTGCTGACCAATAAATATCTGAATGGCATCCCCGAGGGTTCAAGAGCGGCCAAACCTGCGACAGCGCTTAGCGAGAGTCGGATAACTCCAGAGGTGCAGCGCAAGATTAGAGCGCTGAATCAACTCGCGGCTTCGCGCGGCCAAAGTCTTGCTCAGCTTGCGCTGGCCTGGACCCTGCGTGGCGGAAAAATCACTTCAGCGCTGATTGGGGCTAGCCGGGTTAGCCAGATTGAAGAGAATATAGCTGCGCTGACTTATACGGAATTTACACATGAAGAGCTGGAACGGATTGAGACAATTCTCAAGACTGAGAATGATGTTTAATTTGTTGTTATAGCATATAAGCACAACATGGCAGGATAACAGCCCGGTTCCTCAGGTATAGGAGACGGGCTGTTGCTGTACAGTCGAACAGGAGCATCTTACTAAGCCTCAATCAGCTTGCCATTAATCCCCATGCCGGGCCGTTGTGATACGGTATGCTGTGGGTGATTGGGCACAAAACCGCTTGAACTGGCGCGAGAAATACAAAGCATCGGTCAGACCAACGGATGCTGCAACCTGCTCCACTGAGAGCTCAGGACGTTCCCGCAGCAGCTGGCGGGATTTCTCGATGCGCAGCTTCAATAGATAGGTTACAGGTGATATACCGGTCTCCTGCTTGAATATACGGGACAGGTAGGCACGATTATAGCCAAGGCTGCCGCACATTTGTTCAATGGAGACTGGATGCGCATACTGGGCGGCCATATAATGGACCATTTGCTTCACGGTCCGCTTGACCTGCGATTCCGCTCCGGGAAGACGGGAGAGGGAAGAGAGACGTTCAGCCGCTTCACCAACAATAAGGTACAGATACCCAAGAGACGTCAGGTCGGAGCTCTCTTTGTGAGCATAGAAGGTTTGCATCATGCCGGAAAGGGCTCCGGGAATGATACTATTCTCTGTGGTGGTCAGGACGGGTTGTTTGGGCGTGAAGCCGGTCTGCAGCACAAGATCGTCAGCATCACTACCGGTAAATGCTGCCCAGCGGTAATGCCAGGGTTCCTTCTTGTCCGAGATATAGCTGACCAACTGGCCTGGATGGATCAGGAAGCAGTCCCCTGCACCTAATTCATATTTACGCTGTTCTGTGCGGAAGATTCCAGATCCTGATTCAATAAAGTGCAGCAAATAATAATCGTAAATTTTGGGTCCTGCCTGATGTGTCGGGAGCGTCTGGCTCTCGCCGGCAAACAGTACATGCAGACTTTGCTTGTCATAATACACAGGATTTGATCCTACGGAATAGGTGTGTTCCATTTATGGACAGCCTTTCTGGGAATATTAATTTCTTTATTATACAAAGGTAAGTCACATTTATCCATACATTACACACATGATTGCATTATCAGAGCAAGTCTGATTTTATTATAATATAATCATGAAGGCAGCAATACTTAATCCCCAAACAGTGAAAGGATGAAGTGACATTAATGAGCATACAGGAACTTAACCGTAAATTTATCGAGAAGTATGGAGAAAGCGAACAAGAGGCACAGGTATTTTATGCACCGGGTCGGGTTAATCTCATCGGAGAGCATTTGGATTATAACGGAGGGTACGTGCTGCCAGCAGCGCTGGAGTTTGGCACAACGCTGATCGTGCGTCCGCGCAGTGACACTAAAATAACTTTTGCAACAACGAATTTTCCTTATGAAGCCACTCTTGATTACAGTGAAATTGGTCAGTCCAAAACGGGGGAGTGGATCGACTATCCAGTAGGCGTAATGGTGGAATTGAAAAAAACGGATCATCCCGTATCCAAGGGCTATGATCTATTATTCCATGGTGACATTCCGAATGGCTCAGGACTTTCCTCCTCTGCTTCGCTTGAGGTTGTTACGGCCTTCGCTTTTCTGACAATGGAAGGCGGAGATACAGATACAGTTGAGATTGCTCTACTGTCTCAGCGTGCAGAGAACCATTATGTGGGTGTGAATTCGGGAATTATGGATCAGTTCGCGGTGGCCAACGGCAAGCGGGATCATGCGATTCTGCTGATGTGCGATACTCTGGAATATGAGCTGGTACCTTTCGTGACTGGTGCTTACAAGTTGGTTATCGGCAACACAAACAAGAAGAGAGGCCTTGTAGACTCCAAATATAATGAACGGCGCCAGCAGTGTGATGAGGCACTGTCTATTCTGCAGCAAGAGATTCCTTCACTCTCCTTCCTAGCAGAGCTCAAGCGTGATCAATTTGAAGCGCACCAAGGCAAGATTACGGACGAGACGGTTCGCAACCGCGCGCGTCATGTCGTGGAAGAAAATCAGCGGGTACTTGATTCTGTGGAAGTACTGAAGAAGAATGACCTGGTGCAGTTTGGGAAATACATGAACGATTCACATGCTTCACTACGCGATCTGTACGAGGTTAGCTGTGTTGAATTGGATATCATGGTAGAAGAAGCACAGCGCATTCCGGGTACACTAGGTTCGCGTATGACGGGTGCGGGCTTTGGCGGCTGCACAGTGTCACTGGTACATGAGGATGATGTAGAGCGGTTTATCCGCGAAGTAGGAGAGGCTTATACGACAAGATCCGGACTGGTTGGCGAGTTCTATGTATGCGGCATCGGCAATGGTGTTGAACAACTGAAGGGAGTGAAATAAGATGGCGATTCTAGTAACGGGTGGTGCAGGGTATATTGGTTCTCATACAGTAGCAGAGCTGCTGAAACGAGGCGAGGAAGTTGTGGTCATCGACAATCTGCTGACAGGGCATCGTGAAGCGTTGCTGGGCGGGAAGCTGTACGAAGGTGATCTGCGCGACAAGGAGCTGTTGGCCAAGCTGTTCTCCGAGAATGAGATTGATGCAGTGATCCACTTTGCAGCTAGTTCTCTGGTCGGGGAGAGTATGACGGACCCTGTAAAATATTATGACAACAACGTATATGGCACATTATGTCTGCTAGAGGCGATTCAAAAGGCTGGTGTAACCAAGATTGTATTCTCCTCCACAGCTGCAACCTACGGCGAGCCGGAAAAGGTGCCAATCGAGGAAACGGACCGCACTGAACCAGCGAATGTGTATGGAGAAACCAAGCTGACCATGGAACGCATGATGGCCTGGTTCGATAAAGTATTGGGAATCAAATACGTAGCTTTACGTTACTTTAATGCTGCAGGTGCACATGAAAGCGGCAAAATTGGCGAAGACCACCGTCCTGAGAGCCATCTTATTCCGCTGGTACTGCAAACCGCGCTGAAGCAGCGCGCCAACATCGCTATCTTCGGAGAGGACTATCCGACTGAAGACGGAACCTGTGTGCGCGACTACATTCATGTCAGCGATCTGGCTGATGCCCATGTCCGTGCGGTAACCTACCTGCGCAGCGGTAGTGCCAGCAACATTTTTAATCTCGGCAACGGACTTGGTTTCTCGGTTAAACAAGTGATAGAAACGGCCAAGAAGGTAACGGGTCTGGAGATTCCGGTAGTCATTCAAGAGCGCCGTGGCGGAGACCCTGCTGTGCTGGTAGCGTCCTCCGACAAAGCCCGTACTATCCTAGGTTGGAACCCGCAACATGCGGATCTTGAGGATATCATTCAAAGCGCCTGGAACTGGCATTCTGCCAATCCACAAGGGTATGGGGAGAATTAAAATGCCTAAAGAGAACGAAACTACGCCCGCCACACAGAAGGCACTATATGCGATTGAACAGCTGGTGTTATTCGCTCTGCATCAGAGACTTATCGCTCCGGCAGACCTTGATTATAGCCGCAATGAGTTGCTGGAACAGTTCGGATTTAGTGAGCCTTACGCAGAGGTATTTGATCAAGCGCCACTGGATAGTCCTCAAGCGCCACTGGACGCCCTGATTGATTATGGTTTTGAAATCGGACTGATCCCTGAGAACAGCGACACTTACCGTGATCTGCTGGATGCCAAAATTATGGGGTTACTGCTGGCCAGACCTTCTGCAGTGAATGCTGAATTCAATAGACTGACGGCTGAACAAGGAATTTCTGCAGCAACCGACCGCTTTTATAAACTAAGCATAGATTCCAACTATATCCGTATGGACCGTATCTCGAAGAATGTCTACTGGCTGCAGGATTCGCCCTATGGAGACATCGAGATGACGATCAATCTGTCCAAGCCTGAGAAGAACTCTAAGGAAATCGCTATGGCCCGCCTGCTTCCGCCACCGGTCTATCCGAAATGTCTGCTCTGCCGTGAGAATGTGGGTTATGCCGGAAGGGTTAATCACCCGCCGCGCCAGAATCTGCGCATCATTCCGTTGGAGCTGAATCAGGAGAAATGGTTTTTCCAGTATTCACCTTATGTGTACTACAATGAGCACTGCATCGTGTTCCATCATGACCATGTGCCGATGAAGCTGACTAAGGATTCTCTTAAGCGCCTGCTAGGCTTTGTGGAGTCTTTCCCGCATTATTTTATTGGCTCCAATGCTGATTTACCGATTGTGGGCGGCTCGATTCTGACACATGATCACTTTCAGGGCGGGCGTCATACGTTCCCGATTCAGAAAGCACCTAAAGAGGATACTTTTACCCATCCTGCGTATCCAGGTTGTAGCCTGAGCATAGTGAAATGGCCAATGTCCGTAATGCGCCTGAACGGAGAAGATCCAGCGGTTCTATTGGAATGCGGAAATGCGATTTATGAGGCATGGAAGGTTTACAGTGATCCGGAGGCTGAAGTGCTTGCTTTTAGTGAAGTTGAGGGAGAAAATTTGCCTCATAATACCGTTACGCCTATTGTACGACGGGGAGATGATGGCAGCTTCGAGATGGATCTTGTGCTGCGCAATAACCGGACCAGCGAGTTATATCCCGAAGGGATTTTTCACCCGCACCGGGAGATGCATCATATCAAGAAAGAAAATATCGGCCTGATTGAGGTCATGGGACTGGCCATCCTGCCGGGACGCCTTAAGGAAGAGCTTGATGCCATTGCTGGTATTCTTGCCGGAGATACGGCTGTGTATGAGGCTGTGAAGAGCGAGACGAACCATCCTCTTGCGCAACATGCAGCCTGGGCGCAAGAACTGGTGGAACGATTTGGTATGGCACTATCCCGCGAGGAAGCCATCACAATTGTACAGAATGAGGTTGGCATTAAATTTACACATATCCTTGAGCATGCTGGTGTTTATAAGCGGACACCGGAAGGCCAAGCAGCTTTCCGGCGATTCGTGAAGAGCTTCGGTGTTAATGGCCTATAACATATGCCTCTGTCATTTGATTATGGTACTAGAAATCGCTCTTGTTGAAACGGTGCTGTCATGAGACCGTTCCCGGGAGCGATTTCTTTATTGTTCGGCGTGCCCAGAGGCACGCATTATCTAGTTGGTGAAAGTCCAACCCAAGGAGGGGCCAAGCCACCTTGGTAGCTAGGATGCTTGCACATGGAGAAATCTGTGTGTAAAAGCGCATCGACAAAAGTACCTGTCAGAGACAGGGCGAGCGACAATCCAGGCCGCAACATGAAGTGAATCCTGCCGCGTCGTCAAAAAGGCCCTGCAAAGGGGAAAAGAGGGTGCCGAGTCTCGAGAATATAGACGAAGGCCATGGAAACTGTGCAGAACTTGGGACAACAGTGAAGAATCCTCCGGCGTATAGGGAACGGCATGGGTTTGAAAGATAATGCAGTGAACTGGGGAGACCCTCCCCCACACGAATTTTTTTTTTTTAGGAATCCGTAAAGAGACGCTCTATAAGCCCAAAAGACGAAGTGAACCGTCTGTGGGAAGGGAGTCCGAGGGGCTCATAGTACCGAAGAACCTAAGGACAACATAACCTTAGGGAGGGAAGGAGCCCTGCTTTGTTTATGCTTTTGGAGGAGGTACGAGTGAGTGAATGCCAACCGGCTAACGACACCCAAGGAAAAAGTTCAACAACTCCAAGAAAAGCTAGGTCATGCGGCCAAGGCGAACAAAAAGCGTAAATTCCATGCATTGTATGACAAGATCTATCGGTGGGATGTACTGTGCGAAGCGTGGAAACGAGTGAAAGCCAATAAGGGGGCCGCAGGAGTAGATGCCGTGACGCTAGCAGATATTGAGGAACAAGGAGAAATACCGTTTCTCAAGGCCTGTGAGCGAGAGCTTAAAGAAGGCAACTACCATCCGCAACCTGTACGGCGACACTATATCCCGAAGAAGGATGGCAAGCAAAGGCCATTAGGTATACCCACTGTGCGGGATCGAGTCCTACAGATGGCAACCAAACTAGTGATTGAGCCTATCTTTGAAGCTGACTTTGAGGAAGTATCCTTCGGGTTTCGCCCGAAACGAAGTGCTAAAGGGGCGTTGGAACGTATTCGTAAAGCCTGCAACCGTAAAGGGAATTGGGTAGTCGACGTCGATATCCAAGGTTACTTCGACAACATTAATCAAGAGAAGCTTATGAAATTGGTGCAGATGCGTATCAATGACAGGAGGATACTGAAATTAATGAGGAAGTGGCTACAAGCGGGAGTTATGGAAGAAGGAACGGTAAGACGCTCGGATTTAGGGACTCCGCAAGGAGGCGTGATTTCACCGCTCCTTGCGAATATCTATCTAAATTACTTCGACCAACTGTGGGAGAAACACGGAAAAGGAGTAGGGGAGCTCACAAGGTATGCAGACGACTTTGTAGTGGTATGCAAAACCAAGAAGGACGCGGAACATGCGTATGAGCTCATACGCAAAATTATGGAGCGTTTGGAGTTAACCCTACACCCGACCAAAACCCGCATTGTTGGATTATGGACGGGAGACGAAGGATTCGACTTCTTAGGGATGCATCACCGAAAAACCAAAGCAGAAACCTCCCAAGGTAAGGTGTACTACACCACCCAACAGTGGCTAACGAAAAAGGCAGAGGAACGCATTCGAGAGGTGGTCAAAGAAAGATTAGCACCCCCGAGCATGCGCTCGAAATCGTTTGCGGAACAGGTAAAATGGCTCAATCCAAAGATCCAAGGATGGAGAAATTATTACTACACGAACTACAGCCAAAAAAGATTAGCCAAGTTGGACTGGTATATTTTGCAGCGATTAACCCGGTGGCATGCCAAGAAAAGACAACGCAGAAGATGGATGGGTTCACTCTCAGAGGTTAGATATATTGCCGTCCAGTATGGACTTAAAACGCTATTGTAAACTGCATGCCCATGAATGACGAACATCGGAAAGCCGTATGAGGGAAAACCTCACGTACGGTTTGATGAGGAGGGGCTGAATTTGTTCAGCCCTTTACTCTAGCCCGACGAGAGTCCATTTGAAAGCTGCAAACTAGAAGTCTATAATATGAAAGGCATCACATTAATGATTTAACGGAGGCTGCACATATGCGTAAATTTGAATTTTATAATCCTACTAAGCTGATATTCGGACAAGGTACGCTCGAAGCCTTGAAGATTGAAGTACCGAAATTCGGAAAAAATGTACTTCTGATGTATGGCGGCGGCAGTATCAAACGCAGTGGCTTGTACGATAAAGTAATGGCTCAATTAAATGCCATTGGTGCAGTAGTTACCGAACTGGCCGGAGTAGAACCGAATCCTCGACTGTCGACAGTACATACTGGAGTAGAATTATGCCATGAGCATAATATCGACCTTATTCTTGCCGTTGGCGGCGGAAGTGTGCTGGATTGTGCCAAGGCAGTTGCGGTAGGTGCGAAATACGATGGCGACATGTGGGACTTTGTAGAGCGCAAGGCGGCTCCACAGGGTGCGCTGCCACTGGGTACTGTGCTGACAATGGCGGCTACCGGCTCTGAAATGAACAATGGCTCTGTAATTACGAATGAAGTGACTCAGGAAAAAATGGGCTGGGGAAGCGTTCATGCGTTCCCGGCATTCTCTATCCTAGATCCCGAGAATACCTTCTCGTTGCCACGTGATCAGACTGTCTATGGAATGGTGGATATCATGTCGCATGTTCTGGAGCATTACTTCCATACCGATGGCAATACTACGGTACAGGACGGTTTCTGTGAGACATTGCTGCGCACGGTTATCGAGACTGCGCCAAAGCTGATCGAAGATCTGAATAATTACGAATTGCGCGAGACAATCATGTATTGTGGTACGATGGCGCTTAATGGCATGGTCAGTATGGGTTTTGCCGGAGATTGGGCTACCCACAATATTGAGCATGCAGTATCGGCCGTATACGATATTCCGCATGGTGGAGGTTTGGCTATCCTGTTCCCGCAGTGGATGAAATATAACATCAGCACGAACCCAGCCCGTTTCCGCCAGCTTGCGGTAAATGTGTTCGGTATTGATTCTGCCGGCAAAACTGATGAAGCGATCGGCCTTGAAGGCATTGAAGCTCTGCGCAGTTTCTGGGACTCCATTGGTGCGCCCAAGGTCTTAGGGGATTACGATATTGATGATAGCGAGATTGGGAATATGGCCGACAAAGCGGTTCGTTTCGGACCGTTCGGTAATTTCCGCAAGCTTGAGCGCGAAGATGTTGTAGAAATTTACAAACTGGCTTTGTAAAACATAGGAACTGAAGGATTAAGGAGTGCTGTCCCAAAAGAAGTATTTGTCACGTATGAGACAGCCATTTGCACTTCAGAGCTGTTTAAAGCTAAAAACGAGCCAGTCTCCCGATTATTGGAGTCTGGCTCGTTTTCGTTTTTGATCCGTAGTGGCCTGGGTTAGCGGTTATTTTAATTCCCAAAATATTCTATGGAAGAAAACCCAAAGATTGTGAAACCAGGGACGCATTCGATACGTTTACAGTAGTATGACAGTCCGGAATTAAGACAGGAGGAGAAATTTATGCTAACGCTGTATTTGGGCTGCTTGGCGCTGGGCGTCATTTTTGCCATTGTCAGCGTTTTGGTGGGGGATCTGATCGGAAATGCACTGGGTGGGATCTTTGATCTGCTGTCCTTTGATTTCCTCAATTCCACTGTTCTGGCGGGGGGAGTGACCGTATTTGGCGGAGTAGGTATTCTACTTACACGCTACAGTAGGCTGGATACCGTACCAATCATGGCCCTTGCCCTGCTGAGCGCCGTCTTTATAGGGGTGCTCCTCTACCTTGGAGTTGTGAAGACGATGGACAAAAGCGAGGTGTCTAATGGCTTCTCCATGCGGGACCTGCCCGGGAAGATTGGGGAAATTACGGTCCCTATTCCCGCAAAGGGCTATGGCGAGATTATGGTGAAGTTCGGCGCAGCCAATAGTCTCCATACGGCGGCAAGCTTCGAGCACCACTCCATCCCAGTCGGGATGAAGGTTGTTGTAGTGGAAGTGCGTGAAGGCGTTGCTCTTGTAACTGAATTCGAAGATAGAAGGGGAGAGGATTTTTGATGTATTTTGGCATACCTGATTATATGTTTATTCCTGCAGTAGTAGTTGCTGTGCTGTTTGTGTTGGGGTTGGCCTTCTGGGCCCGCTTCAAAACCGTAGGACCGGATGAAGGAATGATTGTTACAGGCGCTTTTTTAGGCAAAAATCATCTTTCAGATGACGGATCGGGTCGGAAAATCAAAATTGTACGCGGCGGTGGGACTTTTATTTTACCCATATTTCAGAAAGCGGAATTTATGTCGCTGCTATCACACAAACTGGAAATCACAACGCCAGAGGTATATACCGAGCAGGGCGTTCCCGTTCTCGCTGATGGTGTCGCTATTATCAAAGTAGGCAGTTCTACAGAGGATATAGCTACGGCGGCGGAACAATTTATGGGTAAGCCTATCGAATCTCTAAAGAGCTCGGCGCAGGAAGTATTGGAGGGACATCTCAGAGCTATTCTGGGTACGATGACCGTAGAGGAAGTTTATAGTAATCGTGACCGATTCGCACAAGAGGTACAGGGAGTAGCGGCACGGGATCTCAAAAAAATGGGCTTGCAGATTGTTTCTTTTACGATCAAGGATATTCGTGACAAGCATGGTTATCTTGAAGCGCTGGGCAAGCCGCGTATTGCGGCAGTGAAACGGGATGCAGAAATTGCCGAAGCGCAGGCAGTACGTGATTCGCGGATTCAGAAGGCTGCGGCGGAAGAGGAGGGCCAGAAGGCAGAGCTGTTGCGCGATACGAACATTGCCGAAGCCTCCAAGGAGAATCAGTTAAAGGTTGCTGCCTTTAAGAGAGATCAGGATACAGCCAAGGCGGAAGCGGATCAGGCTTATTTTATTCAGGAAGCACGCGGCAAGCAAACCGTTGTCGAGGAGCAAATGAAGGTGGAACTGGTTCGTAAGATGCGGGAAATCGATTTGCAGGACAAAGAAATCTTGATTCGCGAGAAGCAATATGACGCTGAGGTGAAAAAGAAGTCTGAGGCTGACCGTTACGCAGTAGAGCAGGCAGCAGAAGCTGATAAGTCGAAGAGAATGCGCGAGGCAGACGCGCTTCAGTACAGTATTGAGACGCAGGCAAAAGCAACGTCGGCACAGAAACGTCTGGAGGGTCAGGCTGCAGCTGATGCTGAGTTAGCTAAAGGTACGGCAGATGCCGAGGTTATCCGTTTGCGTGGATCAGCAGAAGCCGAGGCTAAGGAAAAGCTGGCTGAGGCGTTCCAGAAATTTGGTGAAGCTGCGATTCTGGATATTATCTTAAAAATGCTGCCTGAACTGGCCGGTCAGATTGCCAAACCACTAGCTTCTATTGATAAATTGACTGTTGTTGATACTGGAAATGGTGCAGGCGCAGCTCGGGTAAGTAACTATGTGACTGAACTGATGTCAACCGCACCTGAAATGCTGAAAAGCGTATCCGGCATTGATGTGGAGGAACTGATCCGGAGTCTGACACATAAATCTTCAGGAGTGCTGGCAGGCAGCGCAGCTCTTGCTGTGCCAGCTGCACTAGCGAATTCGTTGTCAACACCAGTTGTGCCGACACAAGCTTCGAGCCGCCCACTGGAAGGGCTTGGAGAGTAACTTAAGGAAGTACAGTAGACAAGGATACGATTTGGTTATTATTGCTGCCCTCTTTTTAACAGACTCCTTGAAGTTATGGCATTAGCACATGTATAATCTACTCGTGCCGCTTCATTAATTCGGGCTACTGCCGGAAGTCGGGTATTCAGAAATAAAAGAGGTGTCAAATGTGAGCAGCATAACAGTGGCCAAGGTATTGAATAACAATGTTATTATTGCTGAACATCCCCAATATGCAGAAGTAGTAGTTATCGGTAAGGGCATAGGCTTTAACCGCAAAACGCGCGATCGTATAAACCTATCCTCCGTGGAGAAGATGTTTATTCTCCGCAGTCAGGAAGAGCAGGAGCAATATAAGCAGCTCGTTCCCCAGGTGGATGAGAAATTGATAGAGGTTGTTCAGGAAATCATTCTTTATATTATGCAAAATAGCAATCAACAGTTGAATGAACATATCCACATTGCACTCACTGATCATATTGCATTTGCGATTCGGCGCCATGGGCAACATATTGATATCCATAATCCTTTTCTCTATGAGACGAAGGAGATATATCCTGATGAATATAATATGGCGGAATTTGCGATCCGACGCATTAATGAGACTATGGATGTGAATTTGCCTGCGGATGAGATTGGTTTTGTAGCGCTGCATATTGTCAGCGCAATCAGCAATAGACATATCTCTGAGGTGAAGCAGCATTCCTTGCTGATTGGAGATCTTGTTGGATTAGTTGAGAATAATCTGGAATATCATGTCCCACGCGAATCGCTTGATTATTCGCGGCTGGTTACCCATTTGCGGTTCGTTCTGGAGAGGCTGCGCCGAGGAGAGACCGTACGAGAGACCTCCTCCCTGGACGGCCTCATGAAACGTGAATATCCCGAAATGTACATGTTGGCCTGGAAATTGACGAAGGTTATCGAACAACGGGTACATATGCCAGTGTATCCGGCAGAGGTAAGTTATCTGACCATTCACCTCCAGCGACTTGCCCAGAAGAAAGAGGATGAAGTTGATCTAGGAACAAGTGGTGGCACACAATAAACATTCTACAAAGGTATTGCAACTTCAAATAATCGGTGCTACAATGATCCCTGTTATTAATAAAACAGAATACCAACGTGTAACTGATACGATCAGGCATGAGTGATTTACAGTATTTTGGTTGTTGTGCCCCATCTCGGGGTAATCTAACTTAGAGTTAGACAACACCAGTGTATACTGTATTGCTCATGCCTTTTTTGGCTTCTGTTTTGCAGAAATTGAATAATATGATTAAGGAAGTGACCTCAATGTTTAAGAAGATGTTCGGCGTTTTGCAAAGAGTTGGTAAGGCGCTAATGCTTCCGGTTGCCATCCTGCCTGCGGCAGGTTTGCTGCTCGGAATAGGTAACATGCTCGTTAACCAAGATTTCCTTCAATATGTACCAGTTCTAGAGAACAATGTTGTTCAGGCTATTGCCAATGTATTAATGAACTCGGGACAAATCGTATTTAATAATTTGTCGCTATTGTTCGCCGTAGGGGTAGCCATTGGGCTGGCCGGCGGAGAGGGCGTTGCTGGGCTGGCAGCCATCATCGGTTTCCTCGTAATGAACGTTACGATGGGTACGGTTGTAGGCGTCAATGCATATGTACTTAGTCAAGGGGACTTTGCATATTCCAGTGTACTGGGTATCCCTACTCTGCAGACCGGTGTTTTCGGCGGTATATTAGTCGGGATCTTGGCTGCAGCCATGTACAAACGTTTCTTCCGAATTGAGCTGCCGTCCTATTTGGGCTTCTTCGCAGGTAAACGTTTTGTACCGATTATGACTGCTGTAACTTCCCTGGTACTCGGTCTTGCTCTGACATTGATTTGGCCGCCGATTCAACACGGTCTGAACTATGTATCCCAAAGCATGATCGATACGAATCTGACACTTTCCGCTTTTATCTTTGGGATCATTGAACGCTCCCTGATTCCATTCGGTCTGCATCATATCTTCTATTCACCATTCTGGTATGAATTCGGAAGTTATGTCGACAAAGCAGGCGATCTGGTCCGTGGTGACCAACGTATCTTTATGCAACAGCTTCGTGACGGTGTGCCATTTACAGCGGGTACATTTACTACAGGTAAATACCCGTTCATGATGTTCGGTCTTCCGGCAGCAGCGCTGGCTATCTATCATGAAGCCAGACCTGAGAACAAAAGGGTTGTCGGCAGTTTGATGGTTTCGGCAGCATTGACCTCATTCCTGACAGGGATCACTGAGCCGCTGGAATTCTCATTCTTGTTCGTAGCTCCTCTGCTGTTCGCTGTGCATGCCGTGTTTGCAGGTTTGTCATTTATGACTATGCAAATTCTAAATGTTAAGATCGGGATGACCTTCTCCGGTGGGTTCATTGACTTTGTACTTTTCGGCGTTATTCCGAACCGTACACATTGGTGGCTTGTCATACCGGTAGGTCTTGTCCTTGCAGTGATTTACTACTTCGGCTTCCGTTATGTTATTCGCAAGTTCAACCTGAGAACTCCAGGTCGTGAAGATGAGACTGAAGATGATGGTGAAGTTAACGCTGAAGCAATTTCTACTGCAGGTTACGATCTGCCGCGCAACATTCTGTCCGCTCTGGGTGGCAAGGAGAACATCACCCATCTAGATGCTTGTATTACCCGTCTTCGTGTTGAAGTTAAGGATAAGGCTGGCGTAGATAAGAGCCGTCTGAAGAAGCTTGGTGCATCCGGCGTGCTTGAAGTCGGAAATAATGTACAAGCCATCTTCGGTACACGATCCGATACGATCAAATCACAAATACAGGATGTTATGAATGGCAAGACACCGGTATCCGCTCCAGTAACGATCGCTCCGCAGCCTGATTTGGAGAAGAAGGCTGGCGAAGAAGCTGCCGCGATCATTCCGGAAGATATCGTTTCTCCAGTAAACGGCGAGTTGATGGATATAACCTTGGTTCCAGACCAAGTATTCTCGCAAAAAATGACGGGTGATGGTTTCGCCTTCCTGTCAGATGACGGTAAGATTGCTTCGCCGGTCTATGGTAAAATCTTTAATGTATTCCCAAGTAAGCACGCTATTGGCATCATGTCCGATGGAGGCAAGGAAGTGCTTGTTCATATCGGTGTGAACACTGTTAAGCTAAAAGGTCAAGGGTTTACTATTCTTGTTGAAGAGGGTGACCTTGTAGCAGCAGGCCAGGCAATTATGGAGGTTGATCTGGAGTACGTGAAGGCACATGCGCCTTCTGTAATGTCTCCGGTCATTTTCTCCAATCTGCCAGAAGGTTCTACTGTAACCCTGAAGAAACCGGGCAAAGTAGCAATCGGTGACAAGGATATCATCACCATTCAGTAAAATGTGCAATGGAGTTGCGCTTCCTTTATAATTGGGGGGAGCGCATCATTTATCACTATAAAACATCCCATCTATAGAAAGTGAGTTGGATAATATTATGCAAACAACATTCAGAATTATCGACGAAGACGGAATTCATGCACGCCCGGCAACAGCGCTGGTAAATACAGCTACAAAATTTAAGGATACTGAGGCTTATGCCGAAGCTAAAGGCAAAAAAGTAACCTTGAAATCCATTCTCGGCGTATTGTCCCTCGGTCTTGAAGCTGGCGATACCTTGTCTTTGATTACTGAAGGCACTGAAGAAGCGGAAGCGATGAAGGCACTTCAAGAAATCATGATCAAAGAAGGGCTGGGAGAGCTTCATGAGTAAAATTTCAGGAATCGCGGCTTCAGCAGGGATTGCCGTAGCTCGTGCCTTTATCCTGGAACACCCGGATTATACGATTACGAAGACTGCTATCAGTGATACAGAAGCAGAAGTCGCTAAACTGAATGATGCCCTCGCCAAATCAAAAACCGAGTTGCAAGTCATTAAAGAGCGTACTTTGGCAGAGCTCGGAGAGAAGAAGGCAGAGATTTTTGAATCTCATCTGCTCATACTCGAAGACCCTGAACTGATCAGCCCCGTAACTGACAAAATCCGTGAGGAATCGGTTAACGCGGACTATGCATTAAATGTAATAGCCACTCAATTTATTGAAATGTTCGAAAATATGAAAAGCACATATCTTCAGGAACGCGCTGCTGATATGCGGGACGTAACCAAACGGGTGTTGAACCACCTGCTGGGCATCCATTATGTTAGCCCTGCTGAAATTAATGAAGAGGTTATTGTCATTGCTCAGGATCTGACTCCATCCGATACGGCGCAGTTAAACCGCAAATTCGTTAAAGGTTTCACAACGAATATCGGTGGACGTACATCCCATTCCGCTATTATGGCCCGCTCTCTGGAGATTCCAGCGGTTGTAGGGACTAAGGATGTTCTATCCAAAGTAAAAACCGGTGATCTGGTTATCGTGGACGGTCTTAACGGAGATGTTCTGATCAATCCTAGCGAAGCAGAAGTCGCAGAATACATCAGCAAACAAAAGGCCTATGACTTGCAGATCGCAGAGTGGAAGAAACTACGCGATGAGCCGACAGTTTCGGCTGATGGCAAACATGTTGAGCTGGCTGCCAATATTGGTACACCTAACGATGTAAATGGTGTTATTGAAAATGGCGGGGAAGGTGTGGGTCTGTATCGTACAGAATTTCTGTACATGGGCCGCGACAAGTTGCCTTCCGAAGAAATTCAGTACAATGCTTATCGTACCGTGCTGGAGAATATGAAGGGCAAACCCGTAGTTGTGCGTACTCTTGATATCGGTGGTGACAAAGAGCTGCCTTATCTTGAGCTGCCGAAGGAAATGAACCCTTTCTTAGGATTCCGCGCTATACGTTTGTGTCTGGATCGTCAGGACATCTTCCGCACACAGCTGCGGGCCCTGCTTAGAGCGAGTGTTCACGGAGACCTTCGTATTATGTTCCCGATGATCGCTGTGCTTAGCGAGTTCCGGGCTGCACGTGATTTGCTGCTGGAAGAAAAAGCTAAGCTGAAAGAAGAAGGTATTGAAGTTTCGGACAACATTCAACTGGGCATAATGGTCGAGATACCATCCACTGCTGTTCTTGCCGACCAGTTTGCCAAGGAAGTTGATTTCTTCAGTATCGGTACAAATGACCTTATCCAGTATACGATGGCTGCTGACCGTATGAATGAACAGGTATCTTACCTGTATCAGCCGTACAATCCGGCTATCCTGCGTTTGGTCAAAATGGTTATAGACGCAGCACATGCGGAAGGCAAGTGGACAGGAATGTGTGGCGAAATGGCTGGAGACACAACAGCTATTCCGTTGCTTCTGGGACTTGGTCTTGATGAATTCAGCATGAGCGCGACTTCAATCCTGCCTGCGCGCAGCCAAATCTCCAAATTGTCTGCTGCAGATATGAAGGAATTGGCCGCCAAAGCACTGCAATTGGGCACTGCTGAGGAAGTTGCGGTGCTTGTGCAGAGCATCGGCAATTAATTTTTTCTCAGGCATTAATCCGTTTTGTATTACACTTTTCCAACTACTATGGCCGGCTTCCTTTCGGGGGCTGGTTTTTTTTGATTTAAGAATTTATATGTTTCACACGATAACTGATCCTTATATTTCTCGAAGACACGGGTGCCGTCCATAAAGGACGGCGAAGTCGCTTTTTTTTGTGACGTAATGTTCCATAAATCTTCACTGGTCTAGCTTTGAAGGAGAGAGGTATACTATACTTAGAATAGTTGCTTTCAAATTACAAGCTTATGTAAGTAAGGAGAAATACCGATAGTATTAATAAGTCGGTAACAAAAAGAGCATATGGAACCCAAACCTGTGAACATACTGTTACATATTATAGTATGAATAAGAGAGTGAACGTACTACAGCTACTTGACCTGCAGAGCTGTGTGAGTATTTATTTTATATAGATTGGGAATATATGGACGTAAAAGCAACCTGGTAGTTTCAGCAGGAAGCAATAGGATGGTGAATCTAATGAGCAGCAATTATATAAATGTAGAATCCGTGATTGAGACATATGAGGGTAAGGATCTAGGCTTGACATACTCAAAGAACTATTGTGTATTCAAAGTCTGGGCGCCTACAGCCCTGACAGTATCGCTAGTGTTGTATGAAACTGGCGGTAACGATGCTGCCGGAATCAAAGACAGCGGACGTATCGTAAATATGCAACTTGAGAATGGCGGAGTGTGGCGGGTAAAGCTGGCAGGCGATTTAAAAGGGAAATATTATATGTACCGTGCTGTATTCGCCAATGGAAAGTTAGTTGAAGCAGCTGATCCGTATGCAATTGCGGTATCGGCCAACGGCGTTCGGACGGCGATTGTAGATTTGCGGGATACCGATCCTCAGCAATGGGAAGAGGATAGTTCTCCTCCCTTGAGACACCCTTCTGATGCTGTGATTTATGAACTGCATGTACGTGATTTCTCGGCCGATGAGAGTTCAGGAATGCTTTATAAGGGCAAATTCAAGGCTTTTACCGAATCCGGATTAAGTGATCCAGTAGGTGGCTCATTGGGTATTGATCATTTAGTGCAGCTAGGAATTACTCATGTTCATTTATTGCCGGTATTCGATTTTCAGACAATAGATGAATTGGGAAATAGTGATGAGAATGCTACGGCCGCGTATTTTACAGAGTACAACTGGGGCTATGACCCACAGCATTATAATGTGCCGGAAGGCTCTTATAGTACTAATCCTGCCGATCCGGGAGTGCGAATCCGTGAATTTAAGGAAATGGTGCAGGCTTTGCACAGTCATGGTATTTCCGTGATTATGGATGTTGTATATAACCATACGTATTCGGTTGAGAAAGGGCCTTTTGATCCTCTAGTTCCGGACTATTTCTACCGCCATGACTTTACTGGACGTTTGTCTAACGGCTCAGGCGTGGGCAACGAGATTGCCACAGAACGTCCAATGGTACGTAAATATATCAAGGAATCTTTATCCTATTGGGCCTCGGAGTATCACATCGATGGTTTCCGCTTTGATCTCATGGGTCTGATGGACAGTATTACCATGCGTGAGATTACCGAAGAGCTGCGTTTGGAAGTGAATCCTAACCTGCTTCTTTATGGAGAACCTTGGACGGGGGGAGATTCTCCGCTGATGACCAAGACTCTAAAGGGTGTGCAGCGTGGTAAAGGTTATGCAGTCTTTAATGATAACTTCCGTTCTGCGATCAAAGGAGATAGTGACGGTTGGGGAAGAGGTTTCGTTACTGGCGAGTATGATAAAGAAGGTGCTGTTGCTGCAGGGATTAAGGGAGCCATTCATGATTTCAGCGAATCACCTGTGGAATCTGTCAATTATGTGAGCGCCCATGACAATTTGAATCTCTGGGATAAGCTGCTTACTACGCAGGGATTGCGTCAGGAAGCTAATTTGCCTGATATGGAGAATGGCAGGTTGAAGAATGGCGGGAGC
Source organism: Paenibacillus sp. 19GGS1-52 (assembly GCF_022369515.1). Lineage (NCBI taxonomy): Bacteria > Bacillati > Bacillota > Bacilli > Caryophanales > Paenibacillaceae > Paenibacillus > Paenibacillus sp. 19GGS1-52. Next base: position 5,161,752 of record NZ_CP059724.1, on the reverse strand, counting down.
GTAGAAGAAGCCGTTGCGCAGGCTTTTCCTTATGTAAGCATCGATATGCAAGACATTCTGGGGAATGAAACGGTGCGGCGTTCCCTATTGGCTAACGGAATTATATTAACCTCACAAGGCATTCCTTTTCTGCAAGCCGGAGACGAGCTCCTGCGCACTAAATATGGGGATCATAACAGCTACCGCAGCAGTGATGCCATCAACGCCATACGTTGGGACAACAAGAGTATATTTATGCCTGTGTTCAAATACTATCAAGGTCTGATTGAGCTGCGGCGCAATCATCCGGCATTCCGCTTGCACGGTCGACAAGAAATTGAGCGTTCCCTGGAGTTTCTTCGCTGTGAGGGAGGTATTGTGTCTTATATACTCCGCAATAATGCCGGTAGTGACCTATGGAATAACATAGTAGTGATATTTAACGCTAATAATGAACAGATATCCATGCCGCTTCCCGATGTGTCTGAGAGTTGGAATGTAGTAGTGGACCATACCGGAGCAGGCACAGAAACAATTCGTAAGGTAGAGGGCAACTTGGTACAGCTTGAAGGTCTGTCGATGATGGTACTCTATGATGCTTGCGGTGAGCCAGGTCCTCGAGCCAAAGTCATTGAGATTCAGTATGAACGTCCAGATGGCGATTACCGGGGCTGGAATCTTTGGGTCTGGGGAACGGGTATTCAGGATGGACAAAGCGATTTTCGACAAATGGAGAATGGACGCGCGATAGCACGCATTGAAGTCCAGCCGGATACGTCTTCTATTGGTTATATATTACGCTTGAATGATTGGGAAGAGAAAGATGGAAACGGAGACCATTTTATCGATTGTTCCAGTGATGAAGAAGTTATCAAAGTACTGATCCGGGACCGCGAACAGAAAAGTAATGAAGCGGCGGATGATGATCTGAAGTTAACTAGTTAAGTAGGAATAAATAGGGGGATGTCCAACAACCATGGTAAATGGCTGCTGTGCATCCCCTTTTCTATGGAACAAGACTTGAATGGATGAATAGTTGCTAAAACACTTGTTGTTGTTTTATAAAAGGCTTAATTTTGCTCAATGGTCTGGTCGGAAACTTCTTCATCCATACGTTTATCATAAAGATTAGCTTCATTGCCACCGTTTTTTTTGGAACGGTACATAGCCAAATCAGCGGCACGCAGCAGTTCATTAATACTGCGGCCATGTTGAGGGTACAGAGCCACACCAATACTTGCTGAAGTAAGAAAGCTGGAACCATTGTTAATGGGCCATGATTTGCTGAAGAGCTGCAGCAGACGGCTCAGGACTTCATCCAGAAGGTCTGGATTGTTGAAACGGTGAATGACGACTGCAAACTCGTCACCACCAATTCGAAATGCTTGTCCTGCCCCTTTGACTGTCTGTTGCAGTTCGCGTGAGAGAATCTGCAGGAATTCGTCTCCAGCCAGATGTCCCAGTGTATCGTTTAGCTGCTTGAACCTGTCACAATCAAGCAACGCCAAGGCAATTTCCTGCTGATGTTCCTCTGGCTGGGAAATGAGATTCTCCATATACATTTTGAAATGGGCTCGATTGGGGATTGCGGTCAAATGATCATAAAAGGCTAGCTTATGCAGCCGCTCTTCGTACTGTTTCCGTTGTGTAATTTCACGAGAAACGAGCATAAATTGCGCTGCGAGCGAACGACTGCCCGTAATCGGCGTTACTTTGGTTTCAAGCCATACCCAATGCCCCTCAGCCCCACGCATGCGCAGCTCGGACTCACGTGGTGTTCCTTGAACTACACTCTTCAATTTAGCCCAGGAAATCTCTGGCTCACGGATGTAATTTGAGAGCGGTTCCCCTTTTTTGGGGATATACCCGAGAATGCTCAAGTGTGAAGGGGAGGCATATATAATCAGTCCATTAGGGTCAGTTAATATAATATAGTCGGACATCGTCTCACCGATCAGCTGGTACAGTGTTTGCTCTTCCTGCATTTCACCTTGGAGCGCAATAATTTTACGACCCAGATAAATAATTACCAGAATCAGCAGAAACAAGAGCAGGGAGTATAGCGCAAAAAGCGAGCTTTTTTTATCATGAAATACGGTTGTTACTTCTTGTGCATAGCTGTCGATCAAATCTTCGGATTTATCCAGTCTGCTACGGATGTCATTCAGCTGTGTATTGGTGAGAACCGCGGAGAATGAGGCCGGGTCCCAACCCTCTTGAGATCGACTGGAAATCAGCGTGCTACCCGTATCCTTCCATTTCCCGAAGGAGGCTTCGAAGGAAGAAAGCTCCTGTTTAAGCTCAGTGAGTTGAAGTTCACCCTGGGTCATTACATTATAGGGTTTCTCGATAGCATTGATATTATATTTGGCTGTATTCACGCGTTCCTCAATCTGGGTATTATTATCATCAAATAGCTGTGCCAGCTCTTTTAGTTCTGCTTCTGTAGTGTTTGGATTCATTGCGGTATGAAGTGCAACCGCAGCTTGATAAAGATCACGATCGGCGTTTAGGATGAGCTCAGAGTTCTGGAATACATCATCATATAAGGATTCAGATAATTTATTGATCGTATAGTTCAGGTACAATAAGGAGGCAACGCTGATGCCAACCAGCAAAATTGAGATAGCAGCGAACAAAAGGATTAATCTGCGTGTTATTTTGACCTCTGCGAAACCAGTCACTGTTATCCTCTCCCCGCATAAGACTTATGACAATCTTATCGCACCGTTACTATGAGCATTCGGAAGCAATCTATCTGTGAGAAGGCAAGGGAGAATACATCATTCATATGTGAGTCCGTGGCTTCTTATTATCAAGTATATAGGACGTCCCATATATAGAGCAATTACCTGACATATAATAATAATGATATCGTAGAAGGATGAACAATAAATACTTTAATATGGTAAATATGGATATTTTGATGTAATTACAAAGAACTATGTATGTACTATTGCCTCTATCATATTCAAACCCTTGAGTCTTATTACCCAGACTTATCGCAAACGATACACTCTAAGATATAAAAAAACTGTCCACAGTCATAAAGATGACAGGGACAGTTTTTTGGAGTATTGCTAGATTTTGCTGCTTATTTAGGTGAGGTTTATTCGTTGCGCAAGGCATGAATTGGACGTAACCGTGCGGCTTTGTTAGCCGGCATCATACCGAAGATCACACCGATTAACAAGGAAAAAATGAAAGAGATAAGTACCATGTCCCAGGCAATGGATACCGTAAGTGGAGAGTACTTTCCAAGTAGCCAACTGCCGCCAACGCCAATCCCGACTCCGATGAATCCACCCAAGCCGCTGAGCACGATGGACTCGATCATGAACTGGGCCAGAATATCGAATTTTTTGGCGCCTATGGCTTTGCGGATACCGATTTCTCGGGTTCTTTCATTGACGGATACAATCATGATATTCATGATTCCGATGCCGCCAACGAACAAGGAAATACCGGCGATACCAGCCAATGCCATAGAAAGTGTATCCGTAGTGGAATTCACTGTTTCCAGCATTTCCTGAGAGTCAAATACAGTAAAGGCGTTATCCGCATTATTGAATTTGACATTCAGCAAGCTTTCCAACTTATCCTTGACTGTCGTTACAGTGTCCGCAGTCGTTGTAGCAACCGTGATGGAGCGAACTCCTTTGCTCTGCAGTTGGCGTTCCGCTGTGGAGATAGGAATCAGAATCTTATCGTCGTTGGAACTATTAAGACTGGAGCCCTTCGTTTCCAGCAGACCGACTATTTTATAGCTAATTCCGTTCAATTGAACCTTTTGACCTACAGGACTATCGGTACCGAACAAATCTTCCGCTGTGCTCGAGCCGATCAGAGCAACTTTTTGTCGATATTCTGTATCAATATCGAGCAAAAAGCGTCCAGCCTGCACGTGAAAATCCTTAACATCTTCATACGAGGGAGTAATTCCCTCGACAGAGACACTTACATTATCAGTATTATGCTTGGCTGTAACGTTGCCGGTGATCACAGGCGCGACATTCTCGACACCTTCAATATCCCCGAGCGCCAATGCCTCCTTATAGGTAAGCGAGGTTGTTGCTCCACGACCCGTAATGTTCACGGTTAGCTGATTCGTACCGAGTCCGTTTAACTGCTCTGTGATCTGTGAAGTAGTACCCTGGCCTACAGAAACGAGTATGATGACAGACGACACACCGATAATAATACCCAGCATCGTTAGAAAAGCTCTTACTTTACTACTGCTGATGCTCTTTAACGCCATCCTCATACTTTGATACAATTTCACCTAGCATTCCTCCGATCCTCAACGAGGTTGCCGTCCTGTATACGAATAATACGTTTCGCTTGGTTGGCAATTTCTAGGTCATGTGTAATCAAGATGATGGTGTGACCCTGTTTGTTCAATTCTTGAATCATTTGCATGACTTCTTGTCCGGTCCGCGTGTCGAGCGCTCCGGTGGGTTCATCAGCAAGCAGAATAGGGGGAGAACCCGCCATCGCCCGTGCTATTGCCACGCGCTGCTGCTGACCACCCGAAAGCTCAGAAGGCCGATGGTGCATTCTATCCTCCAGACCTACTTTAACTAGAGCTTCATGTGCCAGCTGTTTTCGTTCCCGGTGGGAAAGACCGCGATAGATAAGCGGCAGTTCCACATTCTCAGCAGCAGATAGCTTGGGCAGCAGGTTAAAGCTTTGGAAGATAAAGCCGATCTTCTCATTGCGGATCGCCGCGAGCTTATTGTCGGATAACTTTCGGACCTCCTGTCCGTCCAGAAGATAACTTCCTTCATCGGAAATATCCAGACAGCCGAGCATGTTCATCAGCGTGGATTTACCGGAACCTGAAGGGCCAATGATGGCTACAAATTCGCCAAAATCAATCGTAAAGCTCAAATCCTTCAGTACCGTCATTGTCTCACCAGCCATTTTGTAACCGTGGGTCATGTTGTTAACTTGGATAAGCGGTTCTGAAGCACTCATCTACCGCCACCTCCGCTAAAACCACCGCCACCTCCGGTACCTCCACTAAAGCCACCACCAGTACCGCCGCTAAACCCGCCACCAGTACCGCCAAATCCGCCCATGCCTCCTGGGGTTTGTACTTCAGTGGCTGCTGTACCAGTGTTAGTAGAGATTACGGTAGGAATAATGACTTCGTCCCCTTCACTAAGTCCGCTGACAATTTCAATGCTGCTCTCATCATGAATGCCCACTTCTACAGTAACCATCTGCTGATTAGCAGTGCCACGTGTTCCTCCTGACTGAGCGCTGCTGCCCCCTGCCCATTGGTCCTTATTGCCTGTGGAAGAAGCTGTTCCGCCAGCAGCACCAGGTGCACCGCTAGGCATAACGCCGCCAGTACCTCGCGTGCGTGTTCCGCCATAACCCGTCCCACTACCAGTACCGCTACCGCGTGTGCGTGTCCCACCATAACCCGTTCCACTACCAGTACCGCCGGTACCTGTTCCGCCAGACATCGCGCCGCCAGCAGCACCTGGCGCACCACTAGGCATAACCCCGCCTTCAGCAGCACCAGGAGCGCCGCTAGGCATAGGTGCCTGGCCCTCATCGGTTGCAGCACCTGGGGCTCCAGTTGTTCCGGTAGCTGTTCCGGCTGCTACTGGTATGGCTACAGTATGTGTGCCGTTTCTTTCCTGAACAGCTTCAATAGGTACGAGTAATACATCCTTTTTCTCTGCTGTTGTGATGGAAACTTCAGCGGACATCCCTACACGGGCACTTTCAGATGTTGTTAAGCCCACTGTAACATCGAATAGGGACACACCGTTTGTGGTTACACCTTCCTCAGCAATATCCGTGACAGTTCCCTTAAATTCATTATCTGGGAGGGCATCCAATGTAATGGTGGCTGGCATACCTTCCTTAACAGTAGGAATGTCCAATTCATCTACTTGCACAATGACGCTCAGGTTGGCGTAATCGGTAATGTCGATCAGCTCAGAGCCATCCATGGCTTGTTCACCACTAGCGATATTAACTACAGTTATAGTTCCGTCGATCGGAGCGGTCAGCGCATCGGGAGGGACCATATCTTCCTCTACAGAGGCTATTTTTTCGATTTGGGTAGTGATGTCTGTTTTTGCTTTTTCAATCGAACGTTTAGCTGTAGATAGATCATCCTCTGAAGCTCCGGCCTGTGCCAGCTTCTTGTATGACTCCTGCTTATCTTCAAGATCAGACTGAAGCGATTGAAGGGAGGTTTTCTCTTGGGTAAGATTGTCGCTTAGATCATCGCCTTCGAAGGTGATCAGAGTCTGACCTTTCTTGACGACATCTCCTTGTTCAACAAGAACCTCTGCTACTTTTCCGGAATCCTTCGTTTTAACTTTGCTAGTCTCGGTAGCCGTTACGGCTCCGGCTCCGGATACACTGACAACAATATCACCTTTCGTAACTGTAGCTGTATTAACGGGTACTTCAGCAGCCTGACTATTTTTATCGGGAAGAAACGTATACACCAGCAGTCCAGCCGTCACTACAGCCACTACCCCAATCGTCCAGAGCAACACTTTTTTCTTCTTCATTTCTATCCTCCACATATCTATCAGATTTCTTGGCATATAACACTTAGTTGGTGCTGGTGTCAGTATCAGTAGTGGTATCTGTATTCTCTGTAGTTGCCGACTTTGGCGTAGCCTCGTAAGTGAGGTTATAGTTTTGAGTACCCAGCAGAATTCGCTCACCCTGGAACTCGTCGTAAATATTGACGCGGATATTCCCTCCGGTTAACGTCTTGTAAAGATTACTGTTAAACGTTGTTGCATAGGATTTGAAATTGCCTACCGTTAGGTCGGTGCCCATTGTTAAAGTCTTCTCAAGAGATTGTCCATAAGGGTCAACTACCTCCATCACAAGCTTATGTTCGTAAGTGCCTGCTTCGTAGATACCAGTCTTGGACAGGTTATAGGTCATAACCATATTTAATGTATCCTTACCTTCATTTAGAGTGCCAGTAATACCAGTAACGGCGAGGCTGTAAGGGAACAGTTCCAGACTTAGCAGACTGGCAAGCGGAGTTACCGATGTTTTATTAAGTGATAATCCCACCGTGTTGATATAACCAGTCGATGTGCCGCCAAGAGCAGTCAGTTTTCCGTCAGCTATGCCTTCGCCAATATAAAGTACCAGTTGGGAGGTATCCACATTAAGCGGGAGTTTGCTCCAGATGGTTACTAGATTTTTACCGTTCGGACTGGTAGCAGTTGTCGACTGACTGACTTCTGCTTCGTAATATTGATTGTCTGGTGTTTTGTAATAAGCAACAAGCTGTGCCTGATCTGACTTGCGTGACTCTTCATTGTTCATTTCCAGCTCAGTGTACATCAGGTTGGAGCTGCTGCCGCTATATACGGTTGTTCGACGTTCCAGCACCGCAGCTTTTTTGCCTGTAATGTCGATATGGAAGGTACTGCCTACAGCTAAGGATTCGATGTTATTATCCAGCTGTGTCGTGTTGAGCGAAAGGAAGTTCGTGGTTACGTTGTTGGCAGTTTCCTGCAGTATAATCTTCAACTGCTGATAATTATAGGCATAAGGAAGGTTGGCTTTAACATATAAGTCAGTCGTTTCATTCGGACCCAGAATGGTCTGTGTACTTGTGGTTACGACCTGAGTGGTGCTGCTGAAGTCGCTGTCTCCAGCCTTAATGACACCTGTAAGAGTCGGAAGCTGTACGGAAGTAGATTTCGTGTTGCGGACGCTGATCTTGGCTACCACCTGATCTTCATCCGACCAAGGCAGTCTCTGAATAGAATCCAGGGTTACTCCGAACGTTCCATGGCTGTTCTCTACGCTGTATTCCGTAGCAAGTGAATTGTTGGTTTGCAGGGAATAAGGGATCTGGTAATAGGCCGTTGGGAAAATAATCTTGTCTGTGACCGCTGGCTCAGTCATTTGTAATTGCAGTGTGCCCTGGTTCAGCTTTAAGGGAATATCGACGTTCAGTATGATAGTTTTTTCTTCAAGAGGTTTTAGCGTCAGGCTGGCAAAATCCGTAGTATCTACCGGAAAGCTGTAGCCTTCAACGGCTTTGACTACAAATTCGTAGGCAGGCAGAGTCACCGCTTTATTGCCGCTATTTTTCACTCGGAATTGCAGTGTCCACTTGGCGGTATCATCTTCTGAATATACTTTAGCGCTCTTTAGCTGTGTCTCAACCGTATTGCTGTTGATTGTAAGCTTCTTAATCGCATTGGCTGCTACAGAGAGGTTTGGAGTAGCCGCTGCAGGCAGCTTATAGGAAACGACAGGAAGATCTATTTTTAAAGTGGTGTCTTCTTGGGCAAACAGCAATGCCATATTATCGGTCTTCATATAGGAGGGGATTTCTGTTAAGTAATAAAGGGTCTTTTTCTCTTGCGGCTGTATTTTGTAACCGCTGCTAGAATCGTCAAGAGTCAGTTCAAATACAGAACCCCCAGAGGAGGCTAGATATCCTTTAAGTCCGGTATCGCTAAGTACTTTGGTACCGAGATTTGCGAGACTGACGCCTATTTTGGCATATGCTTTGCCGTTATATTTATAGATCTGCAGACTTTCTGCTTTGGTGGTTATGGGCAGATTGCTGAGGGTTACCTTCTTACTCTGTCCTCTGGCGACGGCGGATGAATAAGTGGATGGCACTGTAAAGGTTCCTAGTCTTTTTTGATAATCTGCACTGCTGAAATCCCAGCCGTATAAAGAAATCTTCACTCCGTTTATTTTGGTAGCTTTGCCGACATTTACGTAATAGGTCACAGACTGGCTGCTATTAGCGGATATTGTCTTGATGGCTGCACTGGCCGTAATGGGACTTCCCTGAATGACAGTACCGCCTGTTGTAGTCACTTTGGAGAAGAAGTCAATCAGATTTACACTGCTGCTATTGCCGTTGTAATAGGTGAGTGTGTATGTAAGTATGTTGCCGCTATCCTGTGCAAACAGACTCACATCGGTCAGCTTAGTGCTAACGTTGCTCTTAAGTGAAATAGAGCCTAATTTGTCCAGAGTGAATACTGTTGCTGTCGTTGCTGCTTTGACGGCCGAAGTGCCCGTGGTTGCTGCATATGCTCCGTATGATACAGTTTGGCTAAGAACCGCGGCGCTTAGCAGAACTAGGGCATACGTCTTTCTTCGTTTATGCATGAATTTCCCTCCCTGTATAAAAACCTTTACTATCCGAAACTTCCTTATGGGGCTTGGATAGTCAGGCCCTCTTAGAAAGGAAAAATATCAAATCTGGCTGAAAGTTTGCTGAAGATTTCTCCAATAAATGGCTTTGAACCTTAAAGGAAGCTTAAAGAAAGATAAAGATTTGCTCAAATTTGCTTCTCTTGTCAAAACGATGGTTTTTGCATATAATGAATAGACATATCTCCTTAAGCCAAGGAGATGCTTGAACACAAGATGAAACGGCTTTGCCGCCCTCTGAAAGAGGCGGCATCCGTTTCTTCGAGAAATATAAGGATAAGTTGTCGTGTGAAGCATATAAATTCTTATATTTTTAGAATAAACTACAAAATGCAGTGATGGAGAAGAGTACGCAGTGCCTGTCTTACAGGGAGGAAACGCCAATGATTGAGAGCGTTTCTACGAAACAGAGCTGCAGAATTTCACTCCGGAGCAGTTCCCTTAAATTCCGCTCAATTTTTCTTGTTGTGGAAGAGTAGGGGAGATCGGCCGCAGACCGTTATTCCTGTGTAAAGTAAGATGGGTCTTATGTTGCCTGTCTAACAAGGGTGGTACCACGGTCTTTTCGTCCCTTACCGGGAGGAAAGGCCTTTTTTTGTTGAACCAGACAATGATTATAAGGGGGCTGTACACAGCCATGAAAGAAAAATTGGAAGCATTGAAGAATGAAGCGTTGGCTAAGTTGCAGGAGGTTACAGATCCGCAGATATTGAATGATCTACGAGTGAAATACCTAGGCAAAAAAGGTGAGCTAACAGAGGTTTTGCGTGGGATGGGAAGTCTTAGTGCGGAGGAACGTCCGGTTATTGGACAAGTTGCGAATCTGGTGCGAAGTGCGATTGAGGAGATTATTGGCGCGAAGCAGGAGGTTTTTCAACAAGAGGAGACCTTAAACCGCTTGCAGGCTGAGAAAGTGGATGTTACATTGCCTGGCCGCCAATTGCAGCAAGGGGGGATTCATCCCCTCACCAGAGTCGTGCAAGAAATCGAGGACATCTTTATCGGCATGGGCTATCGAGTCGCTGAAGGTCCTGAGGTGGAGACGGATTATTATAACTTTGAAGCACTAAATCTGCCCAAAAACCATCCAGCCCGTGATATGCAGGATTCCTTTTATTTGACGGAAGATCTGCTCATGCGCACCCAAACTTCCCCTGTACAGATTCGTACCATGCAGGCGATGAATGGGGAAGCACCAGTCAAAATCATCTGTCCGGGTAAAGTGTTCCGACGTGATGATGACGATGCTACCCACTCCTTCCAGTTTCATCAAATTGAAGGATTGGTCATCGGCCGCAATATTCGGATGAGTGATCTGAAGGGAACTCTGCTTCAATTCGTCAAGGAGATGTTCGGAGCCAATACAGGCATTCGTCTTCGTCCCAGCTTTTTCCCGTTCACCGAACCAAGCGTTGAAGTAGATGTAAGCTGCTTTAAATGCGGCGGTGACGGCTGCAGGCTGTGTAAGCAAAGCGGTTGGCTGGAAATCCTCGGCGCCGGCATGGTGCATCCCAATGTGCTGGAAATGGGCGGATATGATCCTGCCGAGTTCAGCGGCTTCGCATTCGGAATGGGCGTTGAGCGGATCGCGATGCTTAAATATGGCATAGACGACATTCGCCATTTCTATAGTAACGACATGAGTTTCGTGAAGCAGTTCAAGGGCGTTTAGATTTTTGGTGGGTGTGTAAGGCTGTCAGGGTTTGGGAGTATAAGAGGCAATTTGGTTGCCGATTGCTCTTAGTTCAAACTGTTAAAAGGACCGGAGAGGAATTTTGGAACTGTAGGAGCGATAGCGACCGCCTTTGTCCCCGGATTTAATCCGCTTTGCGGTAAAATCAAAATAAATCTGGGGACAACAGCGGCCGGAAGTCCAAACATTCCTTGTAGGGAGAATAATAACAGTCTTTTAATTAAGTAGAAGTTGGTTGACGAAAGTCATTGTACTCCTACCCGACAGTTAGACTCAACCGGCAAGTAGATAAATACATCTGAAACATAAAGGAAGTGCGGACATGAAAGTATCAACCAGATGGTTGGCTGATTATATATCATTAGAAGGAGTAACCGCTGAGGAGCTGGCCGAGAAGATTACTACAGCCGGCATCGAGATTGATGGTGTGGAACGCCGTAACAAAGGTCTTTCCGGCATCGTAACCGGTTATGTGAAATCGAAGGAAAAACATCCGGATGCAGATAAGCTGAATATCTGCATCGTTGACGTAGGCCAAGGTGAGGATCTGCAAATCGTCTGCGGTGCCAAGAATGTCGAAGCTGGACAAGTGGTTCCTGTAGCTATTGTGGGCGCCAAGCTGCCAGGTCTGGATATCAAAAAGGCGAAGCTGCGTGGTGTGCTGTCGCAAGGAATGATCTGTTCAGCTAAAGAATTAGGATTGAATGATAAGCTGCTGCCTAAAGAACTGCAAGAAGGCATTCTTGTCCTTCCTGAGGGAACAGAAATTGGCCTGGATATTACGAAGGTGCTGGATTTGAACGATGAAGTACTGGAATTCGATCTTACGCCGAACCGTTCTGATTGTCTGAGCATGATCGGTGCGGCCTATGAGGTAAGCGCCATTCTCGCCCGCGACCTTACACTGCCAAAGCCTGAGACAGAAATAGTTGAAGTAAGCAAAGCTGCTGCTGATTCCATTTCCGTTACAATAGAGAATGAAGAATACTGCGGTCATTATGCAGTGCGTTATATTTCTGGTGTTAAGTCTGCGGCTTCTCCGCTGTGGATGCAGAATCGCTTGATGGCTGCGGGTGTTCGTCCTATTAATAATATCGTGGATATCACTAATTACGTTATGCTCGAATATGGACAGCCGATGCATGCCTTTGATGCAGATAAAGTTGAGGGCGGTGTGCTTGGCGTTCGTCTTGCACGCGCAGGTGAAGTTCTGACTACACTAGATGGTCAGGAGCGGAAGCTTGCACCACAGATGTTGGTAATCGCTGATGGAGTGAAAGCTGTGGCTTTGGCCGGTGTCATGGGCGGCTTGGCTACAGAAGTTACGAGTGATACCGTGAATATCGTGCTGGAGTCTGCCAGATTTGATGGAGGAACGGTTCGCAAGGCATCGCGTCAGTTGGGACTTCGCTCTGAAGCTTCCTTGCGCTTCGAGAAGGAAGTAGATCCCCATACGGTTATTGCAGCACTGAACCGTGCTGCTGCGCTTATTGCCCGCTATGCGAGCGGCTCTGTGCATGCAGGAATTGTGCAAGCGGGAACAGACGCTGTGAAGGAGAAGGTTATTACCTTATCACTGGATAAGCTTAACCGATACCTGGGAACAGAGCTGTCTTTGCTGGAAGTGAAGGTATTGTTCAGTCGCCTTCATTTCAAATGCGGTGATGCAGGAGAGGGTCTGGTGGAAGTGCAGGTGCCTACCAGACGCGGAGATATCAGCTATGATGTTGATCTCATCGAAGAAATTGCTCGCCTGTATGGATATGATAATATCCCGACAACTCTTATTGAGGGACCAACAACGCCAGGAGCGCTCACACGTCCGCAGGTGCTGCGCCGCGAACTGCGCCGTTTGTTGTCGCACGGAGGATACCAAGAGGTTATGGGTTACTCCTTCATCCAGCCGGAACAAAGCAAGCTGTTCCCTGCACTTTCAAACGGTGGGGTTGCCGTTAAACTGGCTATGCCGATGAGTGAAGAACGCAGTGTGTTGCGTACGAGTGTTCTGCCGCAACTGCTGGAGATTGCCCGTTATAATACGAACCGCCGGCAAAGTGATCTGGCGTTGTTCGAAATCGGCAATGTGTTCTTCACGGAAGAAGAGCAGTTAACCCGTCAGCCACGTGAACTGCCCATACTTGGTCTGCTGCTGAGTGGAAGCCGTGCGGTTAAGCAATGGAACGTTGCGCTTGAACAAGTGGATTTCTTCGACTTAAAGGGTGTACTTGAATCTGTATTCGCCCATCTTGGTCTTACTGGCAAAGTAATCTATGAAGGCGACAGCCCAGAGGGTTATCATCCGGGACGTTCGGCCTCCTTATATTTGCTTGAGGAGGAAGGTCGTGTATTAATAGGAACAATGGGACAGATTCATCCCGAGCTGCAGCGTCAGCTTGATCTGGAAGATACTTATACTGCAGAGATTGCCTTGCAGCCTCTGTATGATGCGGCTCAGAACCGCCTGCAATACAGTGAGCTTGCACGTTTCCCTGGAATGGAACGCGATATCGCAGTCGTTGTGGATGCTGCTGTACCGGCGGGGAAACTGCTGGATTCGATCACTCAAAGTGGAGGAAGTCTGCTGCAGTCGGTTCAGGTATTTGATGTGTATACTGGCGGCAAGCTGGATAGTGGGAAGAAGAGTATCGCCATTTCGCTGCTATACCGTCATAGTGATCATACGTTGACTGACGAAGAGGTTGGAGAAGTGCATAACACGGTTATATCTGCACTTCAGCAAACTTTTGGTGCAGAATTAAGAAAGTAGCAGGAATTGTGTAAAGCCGCAGCGAATCCATTTAGAAACCGTGATTCGCTGCGGCTTTTTCTCATAGGGTAGAAGTGCGGAGATTAACGGTTAAACCTATTGAATTAGGCAGCTTCTTTGCCAAACGTTTATGATTAAAGTTACAATAGAAGCAGGAAAAACAACTTAGAATCCGCACACACACAAAGGAGGGCACAACTGTGGCTATGGACCGGACACGTGTCGCCGTGGAAATATACGGAACTTCCTATAATCTTGTAGGAAGCAGTACTGAATATATGAAACAAGTGGCCCGTCATGTTGACGAGCATATGCGTACGATTTCCAAAGCTCATTCCAGACTGGATACACCGCGTATTGCGGTGCTTACTGCAGTACATATGGCCGAGCAGGCCATTCAGGTTCAAGATATTAAGAATGAGCTTAACATGCTGACAGGAGAACGCAGCGAGCAACGCGTAGAAATATCGCGTCTACTGGAAGTTCAGGAGGAGCGTCAGGAGGAATACGAGCGCTTCAAAGCTGCAGCCAAAGAAGAAGCAGCGCGGCTGATCGCTGTTGTTGATGAAGAACGCGCCCGGAATCTGGAAACCCGTGAGCAGGAACTGAAGATACATGCCCAGCAGCTTCAGGAAGCTGCACAAGTCGCTGAAGCTACTAGAGAGCAACTGCAGGCAGAACTGCTTGCACGCGAGCAGGAGCTGACAGTACTGCGGACAAGTTATACAGAAGAGCAGGAAGCTGCTAGACAGCAGCTGAAGGCAGCGTTGCTGGAGCGAGAGCAGGAGTTAGCAGCACTGCAGGCAAGCAATGAAGAGGAGCGGGTTACTGACCGGGAGACTCATCGTCAGGAACTGGCGAACGCCGAAGCTGTTCATCTTCAGCAGTTGGAAGAGCTGAAGGCAGCGCATCTGCAGGAGCTGGAGAGTATTCGCGAGTCACTGACCAAGGAGCTGGTAGAGACCCGGACTTTATTGAGTCAGGAGCTTACAGACACCAAGTTGACGCTTGGCAAAGAGCTGAGTGAAGAACGGGAAGCGCTGCAGCGAGAGCTGGCCAAGACTAAAGAGCTGCGGCAATCGCAGGGTACGCAGGAGCATAGACATAAACAGAATGTACAAGAACTGGAGAAGCAGTTAAGTGAGCTACGCGGAGGAACTGGACAGCTTCAAGCAAGACTGCGTGCCGCCGAAGCGGGCCTTAAAGGTGAACGAGATGCCCGGCTGACGCTGCTGACCCAATATGAATTGGTCAGCAAACGCGAGGAACAACTTGTGGAAGAACTCCGTTCTTCCACGGAACTGGGAGCTTTGTTGAGCGATGAGCTGGAAGGCCTGCGCCAACGCTACGATCTGTCACAAGATGAAGCAGCTCTGCTGCGGAAGTCGCTGCAGGAAACCAGCGACAGTCTACACCTCGTACAAGCGGAACTTGCCCGGTCAACGGCTGAGGTTTCTACTTGGCAAGAGCTTGCGGATAAACGCATGGAGGATATCAGCGAGCTGGAGATGAAACTGCTGGAGGCAGAAGAGAAATTATTGCAGCTTCAGGACGAGATACAAGCTCTTCATGGTCAAGCAGATGGCTTAGTGCAGAAGCTGGACCATGAAGGTAGACTTCGTACAGAAGCAGAGAACGAGAGTAAAATACTGCGTGAGCAGGGTAAGCAAGCTCAGAATGATCTATCTGCATTACGTACCCGTTATGAAGAGCTAATCTCCCAGTATGATGAGGTTCTGCAGGACGGGGAACGACTTCAGGAAAGATATCGTTTGCTTGAGGAAGAAGGCGAGCAAGCAGCCTTGCGCCTGGAAGAACTCTCTGAAGCTAGCCGCGAAGCTGCAGCCACAGCTGCGGAACAGCAGGATGTGTTAAAGGAAGCTAGAACCTACGGAACTTCCTGGAAGCATAAGTATGAGGAACTAGTCCAGTTGCAGCAGCAGTGGACGGACACTGAAGCGCAGCTGCGCGAGGAAATTGATATTTGGCAGCGGGAAGCCAGTGAGGTTGAAACGCAGCGGGAGTCTATGGATCGTGAACGGAGCGATGTTCTGGATCAACTGGGCGAAGTTGGGGAGAATTACGAAGTAGTTCAGGGGCAATTACGTTTGCTGCAGGCACAGTTCGAGATCTCCCAGAGCGAACTGGATAAGCTGACTGACGAGCACCGTAAACTGCAAGCGGAATATGCCAAGCTGCAAACTGAATATAATGAATGGATTCAACTGATCGAACAGGATAGTTGAATGTCGGATGATTGAACGAAAGCTGGCCCAAGTAGGAAATCCTACTTGGGCCAGCTTTTTAAAAATAGTATACTCTTACACAATTTCACAAGCTCCCGCTACTCGACGATCACATTGGCAACCATCCCGCTATGACCGGAGCCGCACATTACAGCGCAGGTCATTTTGAATGTACCTGCTTCTTCAGGTATGATTACTTCTGAGGCATGCTCACTGTTTAATTGGAGATTGAGTTCGGGCACAAGTATGCCATGATTGCCACTTTCGTTCTCAAAAATGATTTTGACAGGAACCCCTTTTTTTAAGTGGTACTCCTTCTGGTCAAAACTGTAATTCGTTGCTTTAATTGTGATTTCTTCTTTTGGAGCAATGCCAGTGTTGGACACTCCGCCCTTGCTGCTTACAGCCGTATTATTATCGTTCCCACTGCTACAAGCGGCCAGCAAGAGAACCAATACAATAGACAATAGATGTGCTGCCCTCTTGATCATTCGTTATCCTCCTCAAAAAAAGTATGGAAAAAACAGTTTTACCAATGCTGTAGATAGTATAACTTAAGTTTAAAGAGAACGCTTTAATCTTAAGTTATTATTAGCAAAAAGGAGCTTATCTCCGAACTTTGTCGAAAAATGCAAATAAATGATGCAAAAACAATTTAAATTATTTATAATGAAAGCTATTATATAACCGCTTAGAAGTAGGGGATTCACATTAATGTAGATAACGATCAGTTAAATATAGAAATATGGCATCGGAGAATATTGAACTGGTATTGGATTGTTGTGATTTTCTTACTGGCTGCCCAAATATTTTATGTGTTGGGTGTTGATAGTCTTGCCGTAAAGACAATGGTGGATCTTAAGCAAGGGCATTTATTTGTAACTTCCAATATATTAATACTAATCTGCATGGTAGCAGCCGAAACCTGGTTGCGTCTAAACAAAAATTACCACAAACAGGCAGTCGTTAGTTGCGGATTTATAGTTTCTTATCTTTTTTATTTTGTCATAGAGCCGTTTGTGGATGGTGCGCAGATGACATTGATGATGTCAATTATGGTAGCGCTTGTATATTTTGACCGTAAACTGCTGTATAGCTTGGGGATATTCAGCATGATTTTTTATGCCGCCGTTTATTTTGGAATGGAACGTATATTTCTGCACAAGCCATTGCTTGAGTTTTTAATGGTAGAAGGCGTATTCATTGTATTTGTCGTAATGGCACAGGGTGTAATTATCCGCGCTCACGATGCACGTGATTCTTTGGAGCAATTAGCCAAATCGGAGCAAGGGCTCATGGTGGAACGGGCGATTTCGGATAAGTTGTTGAAGATAGATGCACTCACGGGTCTATATAACCATAAAACTTTTCATGAATATCTCGATTCTTTATTGGAGCAATGTGAAAGTAATGGACTCCGGTTGCAGCTGGCTCTTTTTGATATTGATAATTTCAAATGTGTCAATGATATGTATGGACATTGGGTAGGTGACCTAGTTCTGAAGGAAGTTGCCGCCAAGCTGGGTGGAATGATTGGTTTGAACGATTTTGCTGCTAGGTATGGCGGGGAAGAATTCGCTGTTATTTTCACGGATCAAAGCTTCCAGGAAGCTTATGACACTGTGGAGGAGATGCGGACGAACATTGCGGGAATGGAACATTCCTATGCGGGCGGCAAACCGATTACGGTTAGTATCGGTTTGTGCAATTACCAGTTGGGAGACGGTAAGGAGCTGTTGTTCCGTAAGACGGACCATGCGCTGTATGCTGCCAAAAGAAGCGGGAAGAATGCTGTAGTCACCGCTGAAGTGACAACGGGAGATGACCATTTTTTGTCCTATGCCTAAAAAAATAGACGAACCCCTCTGTACCGGCAGAACCGGAAACAGGGGGGTTCGCTTGCGTAACAATGCACCGCTGAAATAATTATTTTGCGGCTTCAAATGGAGTGGATACAGGCAGGAACAAGTCGATGATCCCAATGACCAACGCGGCCAGAAGTGCGCCGAGTATGGATACACTAACACCACTCACTACAAATTGCGCGATCCAGATGACCAGAGCACTGACCAGAAATCCGACGATACCGCGCCCGAAGGGTGTTGTTTTTTTGCCAAAGATACCTTCGACAACCCAGCCAAGCAGAGCAATAACCAGCGCGAGGATAAGCGCACTCCAGAAACCGCCAATCGTAAACTGCGGGACGATCCAGCCAACAACTAACAGTACAATCGCCGCTACTATAAAACGGACTACATGACCTAAAAATCTCACTGAACTAACCTCCTTTGGCCATCGCATAAGGATATGTGCAGTTGTTATTGTGACCCGGAATTGTTTTTTTTATAATATTACTAAGAAAAAATTATAGGGACTGTTTCCTGATATTTCAAATTGTTTTTGTTGTGCGCTGATGCAATACCCAAATAGCGAAAATGATCCGCATTCTGTATAATAGAAAGATCTATGAAGGGAGCTGTGACTGTAATTGGACGACAAAATTTTGCATACGCTTGAATATCGCAAGATTTTAAATAAATTAACGCAATATACACAAACCCCGATGGGAAAGCTAACCTCTGAGCAGTTAAAGCCTTCCGGTGATTTTGAAGGGGTGAAGTTGTTGCTGCAAGCGACGGACGAGGCGGCTAACGTTGATCGTCTGAAGGGCATCCCTTCTTTTAGCGGTATTAGCGATATTAAACCGGCACTGAAGCGTGCATCTATAGGAGGAATGCTGGGAACGACTGAACTGCTCGCCGTGGGCAATACGATTGGTGGCGCGCGCAGAGTCAAACGTTTCTTAGCTGCAATGCATGAGGAAGAGAAAATTATATCCTTATTTGCCCAAAGTGAGCTGTTATCGGAGCAGAAACATGTTGAGGATGATATCCGCTCCTGCATTGACGAGAACGCAGATGTGCTTGATACGGCTAGCACGGAGCTGGCCTCGATCCGCCGGGAGCTGCGGGTGGGAGAGACAAGAATCCGCGAGAAGCTGGATTCCATGATTCGTTCTTCTTCAGTCGCCAAAATGCTGCAGGATCAGTTGGTGACGATACGTGGGGATCGGTTCGTCATTCCGGTTAAAGCGGAATACCGTGCCCACTTTGGCGGTATCGTACATGATCAGTCTGGGTCAGGAGCAACCTTGTTCATTGAGCCGGAATCCATTGTGGCGATGAACAATAAGCTGCGTGAGACACGACTGCGTGAAGAGCGTGAAATCGAGATTATTCTTTACAGATTAACAGCGCTAGTTGGCGATATTGCCGAAGAGATGAGCTATGATGTAGACATTCTGGGCGAGCTTGATTTCATCTTCGCCAAAGCGCGTCTTGCCCGTGATATGAAGGCGACCCAGCCGCGAATGAATGACAGGGGATACCTCAAGCTTCGTAAAGGACGTCATCCGCTGATCGCTGCGGACCATGTAGTTCCACTGGACGTGGAGATAGGGAACCAATATAGTTCGATTATTGTGACTGGACCCAATACCGGTGGTAAGACGGTTACCCTGAAGACGATCGGTCTCTTGAGTCTTATGTCCATGTCCGGCTTGTTCATTCCGGCGGAGGAAGGCAGCCAAATGTGTGTGTTTGATGCCATTTATGCCGATATTGGGGATGAGCAAAGCATTGAACAGAGTCTTAGTACATTCTCCAGTCATATGACTAACATTGTTAATATTCTGCACAAAATGACACCGAAGAGTCTGATTCTGCTGGATGAAGTGGGTGCCGGTACAGACCCAGCAGAAGGCTCAGCGCTCGCGATTGCAATTCTGGAGCATATCCATCGTACTGAATGCCGGATGGTGGCAACCACGCATTACAGTGAACTTAAAGCCTATGCTTACGAACGCAAAGGTGTCATCAATGCCAGTATGGAATTTGATGTACAGAGTCTTAGTCCAACCTATCGTCTGCTGGTCGGTATTCCGGGACGAAGCAATGCCTTTGCTATTGCGGAGCGACTTGGTGTGCCAAGTCCAATTCTCGATCATGCGCGAGGTGAAGTGAAGGAAGAAGATATGCGTGTGGAGCATATGATTGCTTCGCTGGAAGAGAATCGTCTCGCAGCCGAGAAGGAGCACGAAAGGGCAGAGAGCATTCGCCGTGAGGTCGAGGAACTGCGGGAACGGCATCAGGTTGAACTTGCCAAGCTGGAAAGTCAACGTGATAAACGGCTGGAGAAGGCGGAGAATGACGCCAGCGCAATTCTCGCCAAAGCCCGTAAGGAAGCTGAAGAAATCATCACTGATCTGCGACTTCTGGCAATGGAGGAAGGGGCGTCTGTCAAGGAGCATAAGCTGATTGAGGCGCGCCGCCGTCTCGATGATGCAGAGCCAGCGCCGCGCAAGAAGGCAGTCTCCCGTACTGCTGTCAAGCCTCCACGGCAGATTCAGGCTGGAGATGAAGTGAAGATGAGCAGTCTGAACCAAAAGGGTCATGTGGTGGAACTGAGCGGCTCTAAGGAAGCATTCGTGCAGTTTGGTGTAATGAAGATGAAGGTGCGTCTTGACGAGCTGGAGCTACTGTCTGCTCAGAAGGGCGGAACTCCCGCACTCCGCCAGGCAACCATAGTGAAACGGACACGTGATGAGAATATCCGCAGTGAGCTGGATTTGCGTGGGTCTAATCTGGAGGAAGCGATTATGGAGACAGATCGCTTTATCGATGAGGCCTTTCTGGGCAATCTAGGCCAGATTTCGATTATTCACGGCAAGGGGACCGGAGTTCTTCGAACAGGTATTCAAGAATATTTGCGTAAACATAGATATGTCAAAAGCTACCGGCTTGGGAACTATAATGAAGGCGGTGCAGGCGTGACCGTGGCAGAACTGCAATAGCGGCTGGAACGGCGGAAAGAAGGGGGAAGAATGCAAGAAAGTGTTGATCTTTTGCTGGGTCATCCGCTAGGTGCGCTGCTTGGTTATTTCACAGTAGCCATTTTGGGACTGGTGGTGTTCCTGTCCTTTTTTGAAATGGTGACCAAATATAACTGTTGGGAAGAAATCCGAAAAGGCAATGTCGCAGTAGCGATGGCAACCGGCGGCAAAATATTCGGCATCTGTAACATCCTGCGATTCAGCATTCAAGCGGAAGTGTCGATTTACGAGACGATGAAATGGTCGGTTGTCGGCTTTTTGCTGCTGTTGCTGGCGTATTTCCTCTTTGAGTTTCTGACGCCCGTGTTCTCGATTGATGATGAAATCGCCGCTGATAACCGTGCAGTTGGACTGATAGCAATGATTATTTCGGTTTCATTGTCTTATGTTATTGGTGCTTCTATTTTCTAAATACGCTTCTAAGCAAAAGCTTCGCTTGGGCGAGCGTGTTCTAGGAGGGAATTATGAAGATTTTGACCCGGGTACTGTTTGTGTCTGCTATCGCTTTTATAGCGGCCGGTATAATTTACTTAATAATTAATTAAATTTAAAGAGATGCTAGAAGGAGATCATATATATGGAAACGACTGTTTGCCCTTGGTGTCATACGGAGATTGTATGGGATGAAGAATTTGGACCTGAGGAAACTTGTCCTCACTGCAACAATGAACTCAGCGGTTACCGTACGGTCAGCCTGGGTAGAGATGATCTGGAAGATGACCTCGAAGATGACCTTGAGGATGATCTGGAAGTGGAAGAAGATACGCAACAACAGGCTAACAATGCTGAGGATTTATGGGGACCGACAGATGCGGACAGCTCAGTGCCTATTATCAACACATTGGAGCAATTCCGCGACGATTATGATTTGCGGGGATATGAAAAGAGTACTTCGAACATTTTGGCTACACAGGATGAGGCTCCTGAATGCCCGCAGTGCCATGAACTGATGCTCCTTACCGGCACACAGGTAGTGACAAGCTTTCAACCGGCAGTACCGTCTACACTCGGGGTACCTATGCTAACGCCTCCCTTCTCTTTGAATCTCTATGTATGTCCTGCGTGTTTCCACGCACAGCATAGCTTGGCTCATGTGGACCGTATCCAGCTCATACGTAATCTTACGATCCAACATAAATAAGTTTTGCTGATGTTTTTCCCGCTTCTGGACATGTTAAAGAAGATCATGTTCAGAAGGTAGGGAGGTATACCATGAAGGTCTCATCGCGAAATCAGGCGGTATTGCTGCTGGCAGTCAATGGATTGTTTCTGCTGGCAGGTGCGCTGTCTGGTACTTTTTTGAACGTATATCTATGGAAAAGCCGTCCGGATTTTCGGATGATCGCCTGGTTTACAGTGGCTCAGCAACTGGCGGTAGGACTCAGCTTTTGGCTCGCTGGGAAGTGGGTAAAAGAACACAACAAGATGAATGCCCTGCGGCTTGGTATCGCCGTTTCGGGCCTTTTTTATCTACTGGTATTGGGACTAGGCACTACATCTGTATATTATTTATGGCCGTTGGGGTTGGTGCTGGGGATCGCCACTGGCTTGTTCTGGTTGGCCTATAATATTGTCTATTTCGAAATTACGGATGCCGGGAACCGAGATTTCTTTACGGGCTGGATGGGATTGCTGGGCTCCTTAACGGGTATGACGGCTCCTTGGCTAGCAGGCTGGTTGATCTCTTCCATGCGTAGAGAACGCGGCTATCACCTAATATTTATCCTGTCCCTCTCCATATACGGCGCAGCAGCAGTCTTGAGTTTTTTTCTTAAAAAGCGCAAGAACGAAGGTGTGTATGATTGGATGAGGCCATGGAAAGAGCTGCACCGGGTGGGGAGTCACTGGCGACTGGCTGCGGCCAGCCTGCTTTTTCAAGGCTTAAGGGAGGGAGTGTTCTCATTCCTAATCGGACTGCTGGTGTACATAGCTGCTAAGGAAGAGAGTAAGCTGGGGCAATTTGCTCTGATCACTTCAGCGGTGTCTTTAGTTAGTTACTGGGCGGCAGGCAAATGGTTTAAGCCCAAATTCCGTTCGGCGGGCATGTTCTGCGGTAGTATTTTGCTTATTGCGGTAATTACACCGCTCCTCTGGAAGGTCAGCTATGGGACTTTACTGGTGATGGGAATTGGTACGGCTCTATTTATCCCCCTCTACATGCTGCCGATGATATCGACCAGCTTTGACCTGATGGGTGAGAGTACAGAAAGTGCCGAGAACAGGGTGGAGCTTGTTGTGCTGCGTGAGTTAAGTTTGATGAGCGGCAGACTGCTCGGAATGCTTGTGTTCATCAGCGTGTTGTCGATAAGCGGAACTCCGCGCATTATTACGCTGCTAATGCTAATTCTTGGAGCAGCACCGCTCGGAAGCTGGTGGATGCTGCGGCGTCTGCTACCCAGTAGACAGCGGGGAGATTCTACATAACTTATAAAGTATGAACATGGGAGAGGCCTTTAGTGTTCAAAAAAAAAACGGATTTACGGCTTGCGGACTACCGTTACATTTATGGTGTGTTTAGTTATTACGCTAGTATTGCTGGTGTTATATATCATTTTCAGCAACCTGATTATTCCACAGAAAAGACAGGCTCTGGAAGACAAGGCGATTACCATTGCCCGTACAATTGCTCTAATGCCGCTGGTAGCTGAGGGCTTGAATGAAGGCAAAAGCAAGGATATTCAAGCCTATACTGCCAAGATCACCCGCCGCAACGATATTTTATTTGTTGTTGTGACGGATATGAATGGCATACGTTACTCGCATCCGAATCCCTCATTGGTCGGCCTACCCTTTGAGGGTGGTGGGCTGGATCGGTCGCTGCGTGGAGAGGAAAGCATCTCTGAAGGCGAAGGGCACCTCGGTAAATCTCTTCGGGCATTTGTTCCTGTATATAACGGCCGGGGTCAACAGGTTGGTGTAGTTGTCGTCGGTTTATCTCTGGAGAGAGTTAGAGGGATTGTCCGCCAGAATGAATGGATCATTATTGTGATACTGCTATCAGGTGCTGTGCTGGGGGCGGCAGGAGCCATCATTCTGGCCAGGGAAATCAAGAAAATGATCTTCTGGATGGAGCCTTCAGAAATATCTAAGCTGCTGGAGGAGCGCAGCGCCATGCTGCAATCCATCCGCGAAGGAATCATAGCCGTTGATGATGAGGCCCGGATTACGCTTATTAATGTGGAGGCGGAGCGGCTGCTTAAGGGAGCGGGTCTTACCGGAGCAGTGCTGGGACAGCATATCGGCGACTATTGGCCGGCACTGCGGCTGGAAGCTGTGTTAAAATCTGGGGAAGTGAAGCCTGATAAAGAAATTGATCTGAATGGTACAACGCTGCTGGCTAACAGCTTGCCTATCTGGGTGAATGGTACGATTGCCGGGGCGATTGTTACCTTTCGGGACAAGACGGAAATCACCCAACTCGCGCAACAGTTATCCGGAGTCTCTCTGTATGCAGATGCACTTCGGGCGGGTGCTCATGAATTTATGAATAAGCTGCATGTTATTATAGGAATGATCCATATGGGCTTATATGACGAGCTGCAGCAGTATGTGTCGGGTACGGTCATTAACTATCAGAACGAGATCGGTTCGATCACGAGGCAGATCAAGGACCCGGTTATGGCTGGATTTCTGCTGGGGAAGTTAAGCAGAACTCGGGAGGCCGGTATTAATCTGATTCTGGCAGAGGATTGTTATCTACCGGAGTCGGCGGGACCTCATATTACCCATGAATTAATTACGATTGTTGGCAATCTGCTGGATAATGCTATGGATGCGCTGAATGGAACGGAGAATAAAGAAATTCACCTTGCTTTTCGTTACCGGCAGAGCCGATTGATCTGCACGGTGCAAGATAATGGTCCGGGTATTCCGGAATCTGTTCGGGACATGATGTTTACCCAAGGATTCTCTACTAAAGGAGAGAATCGGGGGATGGGACTGTATCTCGTCAAGCGGAGTGTAGATAAACTGAACGGCCGTCTTCTACTGCTACCCGAGGGTGAGCAGGGGACAACATTTATTGCAGATGTCCTCTACATAGTAAAGGGTGATGAGTTAGAATGACGATTAAAGTGCTTATCGTGGAAGATGATCCAATGGTAGCCAAGATTAACAGGCACTATCTGGAGTTGATCGAGGGCTTTCAATGTGTGGGCTGGGCAACATCAGGTGATGAAGCCAAAAAACTGCTTGCTGAGCAAAAGGTTGATCTGATTCTGCTTGACATCTATATGTCGCAGACTAACGGTCTGCAGCTGTTGACCCATCTTCGCGGACAGGGAAGTACAGTTGATGTCATCGTAATTTCAGCGGCCAGTGATAATATCAGTATCCGCCAAGCACTGCAACACGGTGCTGTCGATTATCTGATTAAACCTTTCGAGTTCACCCGTTTTCAGGCGGCACTTACAGGATATCAAAAAAATCATCAATTGATGAAGCGTGGTGAGCATCTCAGTCAAGAACAGTTGGATAAGCTGATCCACCGCCAGGCAACTTCAAAACAGCGCAATGCAGAGTTGCCCAAGGGGTTAACCGATGCAACTCTCAGCAGCATTTGGAATATTATCAATGAATTGAATCAGAGTACATTTTCAACTGAGGATATCACGTCCCATGCTGCCATTTCTCGTATCTCGGTACGTAAATATTTAGCTTTTCTGGAAGAGCTCGGCGTATTGTCTATGGAGAGCAGTTATGGCTCAATAGGCCGACCTGTATATATGTATTCGGTAACGTCTGAAGGCCATGAGATCTTAGCTCAATTTCTATAAATTTAATAAGGGATGTCCTAGCCATGTTGGCTTTGGGGCATCCCTTATTGTTATTTATTATTAATGGCCGGATGGTGAAGGTTTAGTGGCCCTCGTTAGCGAGAATAGTTCAAGCTCCGGCCGAGTTTTACCGGCAATCGTGTCTGTTAACAGCTCGGCAGCGATCATGCTATAGACGGTGCCGTTGCCGCCGTAGCCTTCAATGAAATAACAATGCGGAAATTTGGGGTGTGGTCCGATATAGGGCAGGCCATCTCGTGTGGAGCCGAATACGGCACCCCACGCATACTCGACTTCCACTCCCTTAATTTCTGGGAACAGTGCCTCAAGCTCCTCCAGCAGCCGTTGGCTCTGGGAAAGCACCCGTACCTCACGGTGCTCGGGATCGGTCAGTTGCTCATCCTTCCCTCCTGCTATAATGCGGCCATCCGGAGTGGTCCGGAAATACAAGTAGGGCCGGGCTGTTTCCCAGATCAGGCTGCGTTCATGCCATTTGGGAAATTCTTGTAGTGGTCGGGTCATGATGGCATAGGTATTAATCAGCTCGGCACCCCGATCTTTTTTCATCTCCTGTGTTTCGTAGCCCATCGCAAATATAACATTCTTCGCAAAAATCCTCCCGTTCGGTGTATGGCAAATAACCCCGTCAGCTGTGAACTCGTACTTCCGCGCTTCTGTCTGCTCATATACGCGAACGCCGCCCGCAGCGGCCTTGGCAATCAGGCTGTGCACGGTACGGAAGGGGTTGGTCTCCGCATCCATATGCGAGTAGAGCGCCGCCGGTTTGGAAAAGGAATAGACGGAATTAATTTGGTCTCTTTCCCAGAATTCCGAGTCAAATCCATGGGCGATTAGATTCTCATATTCCTGCCGAAGTGCAGGGACATCCTCTGGAACGCTGGCATATAGCAGACTGTCGCGAGGAATAATATGAGGATCGATGTCCAACTGGCTTGGCAGTTCCAGAATAGAACGGACACCAGCCTGGCACAGCTTGTAGAACAGAAGACCCTGCTCTTCGCCAAAGGTATGCATACAGGAGGTTAAACTCTTATCGTTGGAAATTTGCAGCAGACCGGTGTTGGCACAGGAGCTTCCGCTTCCTACCAACCTTTTGTCAATCAGGACTGCATTCGCGCCGCTTAAAGATAGGCGGTAAGAAGCCATAGCTCCGCCCATGCCGGCCCCTATAACCAGACAATCGCAGTGAATATCTTCTAGTAGTGCCGGATAAACCGGAGGTGTCGGTAAAGTGCTCCTCCATGGCAGTTTCCCGCTGTTCAAGTTCATACTCTACTCTCTCCTTTATATCATTCCGGTATAGTATTATTAGCAGAACTCAAGTATCTCATTCTCAGACTGCAGTAGTTCAGCATCTATTTTCAACTTGCGCAATTTGGCACATAAACAGAGCGCCTATGCGACATACTACAGACTGTTTGAAATATCTATTCAAGGAGGGAACACCATTCATGCAATCCATGCAAATGCAGGCTCTCAGCGGAAAAGAACTGGAATACATCGCGGACTCCATTTCCAACGAGGATTTACTCATTAAGCAGCTTGCTGCCACAGCGGGCACTACACAGAACTCGGCTGTACACCAAATTTGTATGCAGCACCTGCAAAGCCATACCCAACATATGAACTCGCTGACACAGCTGCTTCAACATCATCAACAATACGCACCTAC
This sequence comes from Paenibacillus sp. 19GGS1-52, assembly GCF_022369515.1. Lineage (NCBI taxonomy): Bacteria > Bacillati > Bacillota > Bacilli > Caryophanales > Paenibacillaceae > Paenibacillus > Paenibacillus sp. 19GGS1-52. The sequence goes on along the minus strand of NZ_CP059724.1, from coordinate 5,134,522 downwards.
ACAACCCCAATAATTGTTATTTAATTTAAAAGGAGGTTATTTTGTGAATGCTCAGAATGGATCGGCATTTATGCCAGATGAAGATTTGTTGAATACGATTTTGGCTGACTTGAAACGGACGGTACGCGAATATACAACAGCTGCGACGGAGTCGGCTTGTCCAACTGTCCGCCAGACCTTTAACGAGCTGACAATGGATACGCTGCGTCTGCAGGGAGATCTGTATACACATATGTCGCAGATGAATATGTATACAGCACCTTGCAAGGCACTGCGCCAGGAAGTGGATAAGCAAATTCAGTGTGCCCAGCAAACACAGCAGAAAAGTCAGCAGTTTGTTCAGCAAAAAACAGGGGGCAATGGTTCTTATGGCCAGTCCCACTATCCACAGCATCAACAGTCCAATCAGAACCAAAACTCTTATTATATGTAACCCTGCGGCAGCCGCGTGAAGCAAGGGCAAGATAGCTAGCGCTTTATTGCAGTCTGCTCAACAATTGTTGTTGAATGGCCCGTCCGTACCGGATTGATCCGGCGGGCGGGCTTTTTTTTATCTAAAGTGAAAGAATGAAGAAATGATCCATGATGCACACAGCATGGGGTTATTTAGTTTGCAGAGATATCCTTTTCATGTCATATTAGTATTAAACATTAAATTCTTTTCGCGGGCGACGCGCTAACAGCGTAAAGTCATGGGCGAACTATTCCGGAGGGAAGGCATGAAGGAAATGAATGAACTGAAGAGGAAAGTGCTGGAACTGCTTAAGGAAGACGCGAGAAGCTCCACAGCGTTAATGGCAACATTGCTTGGAGCTGAGGAAGACGACGTGAAGACGGTGATTGAACAAATGGAGAAAGACCATGTCATCGTTAAATATGCTACAGTTGTCAACTGGGATAAGGTGGACGACGAGCGAGTGACCGCACTGATTGAAGTTCAGATTACACCCGAACGTGGACGTGGCTTTGAAGGGATAGCGGAGCGAATCTATCTGTATCCACAAGTGAAATCCGTGTATTTGATGTCTGGTGCTTATGATCTTCTTGTCGAAGTGGAAGGCCGCAATCTGCGGGAAGTCGCCAATTTTGTATCCGAGAAGCTATCTCCAATCGATGCTGTACTCTCAACCAAAACGAACTTTACCCTTAAAAAATACAAACAGGACGGGATCATCTTCGAGGAGCATGAAGAGGACAATCGTCTAATGATCTCACCATAAAGGAAGAAACCATATGATCACGAATAAAACGCAGCTAGACGGAGATACCAGCAAGTCGATGAATTCCTATTTGGCTCCACTTGTGCAGCAAATTCAGCCATCGGGCATCCGTAAGTTTTTTGATCTGGCGGCAGGCAGCAAGGATATCATTTCTCTGGGCGTCGGGGAGCCAGATTTCAAGACCCCTTGGCACGTCAGAGAAGCTTGTGTTTATTCGCTGGAAAGAGGGTTTACTGGATACACCTCCAACGCAGGAATGCCTGAGTTGCGCGAAGGCATTGCGAATTATCTACACACCCGTTTTGCCGTGGAATATGATCCTGCTAATCAGATTATAGCAACGGTAGGTGGCAGTGAGGCGATTGATCTGGCTCTGCGCGCACTGATCGCACCGGGTGACGAAATTCTCATCCCCGAGCCTTGTTATATCTCTTATTCGCCGATAACAGCTATCGGTGGCGGTATTCCTGTGGGCGTAGAGACTTTTGGTGAGAACAACTTTAAGATTACTGCAGAGGCACTCGAGGCCAAGATTACACCGCGTTCCAAAATTCTGATTCTGTGTTATCCAAGCAACCCGACCGGCGCCATTATGAGCCGAGAGGATTGGGAACCGATCGCCAAGGTCGTAGTGAAGCATGATCTCATCGTAATATCGGATGAAATCTATGCGGAGCTAACCTATGGCAGCAATCATGTAAGCTTTGCTTCGCTGCCTGGCATGATTGACCGCACGATTCTGGTCAGTGGGTTCTCCAAAGCTTTTGCGATGACTGGCTGGCGGATGGGGTATGCCTGTGGTCACCCGGATCTGATTGCCGCAATGCTCAAGATTCATCAGTACACCGTAATGTGTGCTCCTTCCATGGGTCAAGTGGCTGCACTTGAAGCACTGACTAATGGGATGGAAGAGAAGGACCGGATGGCGGATTCCTATAATCAACGGCGGCGGTTGATCGTCAAAGGCTTACGTGATGCCGGGCTGGAATGCCATGAGCCGCAGGGCGCATTTTATGCTTTCCCAAGCGTACAGCGTACCGGGCTAACCTCTGATCAATTCGCTCAGCGGCTACTGCTTGAATACAAGGTGGCTGCAGTTCCCGGCAGTGTATTCGGATTAGGTGGCGAAGGCTACTTGCGTTGCTCGTATGCTACCTCAGTTTCCCAGTTGAACGAAGCGGTTGATCGAATTGGCACTTTTGTCGCACAACTGGAACGGGAAAGAATGGAATAGAGAACATTGGACTATAGCGAATCTATCAAGCTAATGGTATTATTTTACTTTGAGAGTAACAATCTCCTTTAATTACATTAAGAGGACTTGCAACGACGTAGTTTTGAACGAAGTTAACCAAAGAAGCTATGCTCACAAAACTTAAGTGTATGCTTACGATGTAGTTTTGAACGAAGTTATCCAAGAAGCTATGCTCACAAAACATAAGTGTATGCTTACGATGTAGTTTTGAACGAAGTTAACCAAAGAAGCTATGCTCACAAAACTTTTAGGAGGGATGATTGTGCTTAGTGCCGATTATTACTTACCTTTCTATGGTGGGGAGTGTTTTTCGAGAAGCGAGAAACGGCCCTCCAAGAGTGATGCTTCTGAACGCAGGCTCTCTCTGGAAGATGAAATTCAGGAACTTCGCAGCAGAATGGAACAGCTTTTTATACAGGAGAATTCATTTACCTGTGATAATGTCATTGAAATCAGCAGTCTGCTAGATCTGAAGATAAATGAATATATGAGAAGGCGTCCACGCAGGAAATAACTGCTGAATGCTAATAGGGGGCTCTCCGTGAGAGCCCCCTTCTTCCATTTATGAAGATGCATTCATAATGTGCCGGTATTATATTTTTAACATAACTCCTGTCTATACTTTACGTTTTCTATGATAATCTACATTTTATGTATGATATACTGTCGCGGGATGTAGAAAGAATTGATAGGGAGGACTAATAATTATATGAGATTTAAGACACAATGGAACAAGCCGATCGCTTCCGTATTGGTTACTGCCGTACTCTCAGTGCAGGTGTTGAGTGGAGTCGCTCTGGGTACATTTTGGAGTACAGATAAGGCATCTGCCGAAGCGGTTGCTCCAGCCAAGGTAGATCTACGATTAATGAGCACAACGGATGTGCACACGAACGTTTACGGATGGGATTACTTCAAGAATACAGCATCGGTGACTGTTGGACTGGACCGGACGGCAACATTGGTGAAAGAAGCTAGAATCGAAGAACCAAATAATCTTTTGCTAGACAATGGGGACCTGATTCAAGGTACTCCACTGGGTACCTACATGGCGAACAAATCCGATCTGGAGAATTCGTCAACCAAGGTTCATCCGATGATTGCGGCCTTGAACGTTATGGGGTACGATGCGGCGACTTTTGGAAATCATGAATTTAACTATGGGTTGGATTTTTTAAAACGAACAGTAGAAGGAAGCCCTGGTAACGAGGCAGCTACGGGTGCGAATTTTGAATATGTAAATGCAAATATTTATAAAGCTGATGGTGTAACCAACGCTTTTACTCCATATGTCATCATCAATAAGCAGGTAACAGATAGTAATGGCCAAACGCAGAATATTAAAGTCGGTCTACTGGGTCTCGTAACCCCCCAGATCATGGAGTGGGATAAAGCGAATCTGGAAGGTCAGGTCATCACTAAAGATATCGCCGCAACCGCCGAGAAATTCGTTCCCATCATGAAGAAAGCTGGAGCGCAGGTTATCGTAGTCATGGCGCATACCGGTTTTGATATTAATGCTGTTAAAGGAGATGGCTCCGAGAATGATATTAATGCCCTAAGTAAGGTTGAGGGGATTGATGCTATTACGTTCTCGCACACGCATAAGGTGTTCCCAACTGGGAATAACGCTACTCTGGATGCTTCTTTTATCGACCCGGGAACGAAGCTGCCCTATGCAAACGATAAAGCAGTTATCGATAATGTGAAAGGTCATATTAACGGAGTTCCAGCTGTACAAGCAGGCTTCGGCGGTGCCAATTTGGGACTGATAGACCTTGTTCTTACACAGGTAAATGGAGTATGGACGGTGCAGAAGGAAACATCAGTATCTTCAACCCGCTCCATTTATAAGACAGAGAACAAACTCAATATTGCTACCGTCGCTCCTGATCCGGCTGTAGATGCTGCTGTCGCAGTTGAGCATGAGGCTACTATTGCCTACACCGGCCAGAAGCTGGGGGAAACAACGGCTTCCATGAACAGCTATTTCGCTATGGTTCAGGATGATCCGACTGTTCAGATTGTTACTTATGCCCAGAAACGTTACGTGCAGAATTACATTGATGCCAATCTTCCGCAATACAAGGATCTGGCGATTCTCAGCGTGGGTGCCCCCTTCAAGGCAGGTCGCAACGGCCCTTCCGAGTATACAAATATTGCTGCTGGGGAGCTGACGATTCGTAGCGCAAGTGACTTGTATCTTTACGACAATACGCTGAAAGCCATCAAGATTAAAGGCTCTGTCGTAAAAGAATGGCTGGAAATGAGTGCGGGTGCTTTTAATCGTATCAAGCCAGCAATCTCCACTCCGCAAGCCCTGTTGAACCCGGCATTTGCCGTGTACAACTTCGATGTGATCGACGGCATCCAGTATAAAATAGATGTGACAAAAAATGCGAAGTACAAGCCTGATGGCACGATTAATGATTCTTCATCGAGCCGCGTTACTGAAGTGACATACAATAATCAGCCTCTGGATTTGAATCAGGACTTTATCGTCGTCACGAACAACTACCGCGCTAGCGGCGGCGGCAACTTCCCAGGCGTTAAAGGCTCCGAGATGGTGATTGATTCCCTTCAAGAAAACCGTCAGGTTCTGATGGACTATATCAGCGAAGCCGGAACCATTGATCCGACTGCTGATGGCAACTGGTCTCTCGCTCCAATTAAGGGTAATGTTAATGTAACATTCACATCATCACCTGAGGCAGCTAAGGTTCTGCCAACGAATATTACCGATACCGGCGAGTCAAATACTCAGGGCTTCGGGATCTACAAACTGAATCTGCGTCCGCAAGAATCGGCTCCTACTCAGGATGTTGAGGTGCATCTTCTGGGCATCAACGATCTTCATGGCCAACTGGATACGACTTCTATTCTAAACAACAAGAATGTAGGTACAGTTCCGATTCTCGCGACCTACCTTAAAGACGCACGTGCGAAATATACCAATTCACTGCTGTTCCATAACGGTGATTCCGTAGGCGCATCAGCTCCTGTATCGTCACTTGAGCGTGATGAACCGACGCATGAATGGATGAACATGATGAAATTTGACATTGGTTCCTTGGGCAACCATGAGTTTGACCAAGGCGTGGATGCGCTTAAGACACAGCTATACGGTGGAGTTGACCCTAAGAATAAAGATATAACTCATAAGGGTGCAGATTTTGATTACATCAACGCCAATGCTGTAAACAGCACTACGGACAAGCCGATTATCAACCCTTATGTCATCAAGGAAATAGGCGGCGTAAAGATCGGATTTATTGGTCTTGTTACCAAAGCTACACCAAGCAAGGTTTCCCCTGCCGGTACGGCGGGTGTACGCTTCCTGACTCCTGAGGAAGAAGTTCAGGCTGTTGAGAAGTATGCCTTGGAGCTTCAGGGTAAAGGCGTTGAAACAATCATTGTGCTTGCACATGATCCGGCAACGACTAAAGCTGATGTGACAACAGGCGAAGCAGCCGATCTGGCTAAGGCGCTTCCAGCGAACTCCCCGGTAGATGTTATTGTAGCTGGTGACAACCATGCGTTGGCCAACGGCCTTGTAAACGGCAAGCTGATTGTTCAAGCCTACTCCTATGGAATGGCATTTGAGGATATCAAGCTAGTGATTAGTCATACAACGGGCGATGTATTGAGCAAGTCTGCTGTGGTGACCCCCACTGTACAAGATGGGATTACACCGGATGCAGAATCGGCTGCTCTTGTTAACTACTACTTAAATAAGCATCCGGAACTGACTAAGCCTGTAGGTACAACTGACGGAACCGTTACCCGGACAGATGTATACATTAAAGAGGCTGCCTTGGGCAATCTGATCGCGGATGCTATGCGCGGTGCAGATTTCGGCGACGGTAAAGGCGCTGCGGACTTCTCCTTCATGAATCCGGGCGGCATTCGCGCCGATCTTCCGTTAGGGAATGTCACCTTCGGCGATCTGGCTAAAATCCAGCCGTTTGGCAATACGCTCGTGAAGTTGACACTGACTGGAGCGCAAATCAAAACCTTGCTTCAACAGCAATGGTTTCTGAAACCCGACGGAACTTATGACATCAAAACTTTACAGATTTCCGGTCTGAAATACACGGCCAACATGTACCTTCCGGTAGCAGAGCGCATATCCAGCCTAACGACGGCAAACGGAACGCCAATTAATCCAACCCAGAACTATACAGCTGTGGTCAACAATTTCATGGCAGCAGGTGGGGATAATTACACTATTCTGACCCAAGCCAGTGCATCTTTAGCGGGACCTATTGATCTAGATGTGTTCTATGATTACATCGTGAAGACATTCAAGAGTGGAGCCATCACAGCCGCCATTGAAGGGCGAATTGTGAACAATCCGACTCCGGCAACGAACCCGCCTTCGGGAACATTGCCAACAGCAACACCAAAACCTAGTCCGACGGCAACACCTAGCGCAACTGCTGTAACAGCATCGGCTACTCCAGCCCCAACACCTACTGCAGCTCCAGAGTCCGGATTTAAGGATCTGGGTAAAGTGGCCTGGGCTCAGGATGCTATTGATTCCCTGGCAGCAAAAGGGATCATAAAAGGTTTGGATGGAAATACCTTCGCACCTGTCAAAAACGTATCCCGTGCGGAATTCGTCACCATGCTGGTTCGCGCTCTGAATCTGAGTAATTCTGGAGCGGCTACTACATTCACGGATGTCAAACAAAATGTCTGGTACACAGACACTATCACCATGGCGGTGAATGCCGGCCTTGTAAAAGGCTCCGGGAATGGGAAATTTGAACCGGGTCGTGAAATTACCCGTGAAGAAATGGCGATTATGGTCGCCAACGCTTTGAAAGAACAGCTGCAGCCGATTGACAACAATGCTGCACTCAAGCAATTTGCGGACAAGTCTCAAATTGCCTCCTATGCGCAGGAATCTATTGCCCAGCTGACCCATTTGGGAATTATCAATGGTGTAGGCTCGGAGAAATTCCTGCCGAAGGGCATAGCTAACCGTGCCCAAGCGGCGGTCATTATCTACCGCATGCTGCAGCAACAAGCATCTTAACTCTCTAGTAACGCTAAAAAGGTATTCCGTTTGTCCTTCTTCTGGGGCATTGGAATACCTTTTTTTGTGCAACTGGAACATATTAGACTCACACTTAATTTGCCTTCTTTATACTAGAAAGCTTAAACTATTATTATGCGATTTCATGCACCGAGGGGGAAGTACGTTGAGTGGAAAGTGGAAGGGTAGTATTGTCGTAGCGCTGCTGGTAATGATGACCTTAATTTCGGGTTGTGGCGGGGACGACAGTAAGAATTCGGTGACAATCTTCATGATGCCTAATGGGTTGACTCCGGACAGCAAATTTCAAGAGACTGTAAAGGACAAGCTGCAGGATAAGCTGGGTGAAGAGACGAAGGTAGAGTTCAATTCGTCGCCTATCTATAATATCCAAAAGCTGATGGTTGAATATGCGGCAGGGATGAATGACCTTGTCATTTTGTCTAAAGCGGATGTGGAGAATTACGGCAAGAATGGCGCCAATCTGCCGCTAGATGACTATTTCAAGGCTGAGGATTATCCGGAAGGTGTGTTCGAAGGCGGAGTCATACGTGGTGAGGAAGAAGAGCTTGTTCAGGAGAAACATTTATTTGCGATTCCCTTGTCGAAGCTAAAAATGTTTAAGGATGCCGGATTTGCACCCGACGATGTGTTCGTGACGCTTGCTGTTTCTGCGGATAGTGTGGATAAGAGCATTGCTGCGATTAAGGCGATGATGGAATAAAGGAGGAATAAATGATGGCGATCTATACTCGTACGGGGGATCAAGGAGAAACTTCAGTTATCGGTGGCCGTGTGGGCAAGGATGATGTCCGCGTGGAAGCCTATGGAACCATAGATGAACTGAACTGTTTTGTTGGGCAGGCCCGCAGTCTAATGGCAGATGAGAAATTCGCGGATGTGCGCGAGCAACTGCTGGAGATTCAACACGAGCTGTTCGATTGTGGTTCCGATCTGGCTTTTGTAAAGCTCAGTGAGGGGAAATATAAGGTAAAAAGCGAGATGGCTGAGCGGCTGGAAGGCTGGATTGATACCCTGCAAGCAGAGAATCCACAGCTGGAACGCTTTATCCTGCCAGGAGGCAGCGAACTCTCGTCGGTAGTTCACGTATGTCGTACTGTCTGCCGACGGGCCGAACGGCGGGCTGTTACGCTGGGACGAAGTGCGGATATTAACCCGCAGGCGGTTATTTATCTGAATCGGCTGTCGGACTACTTCTTTGCATTGGCTCGGACGGCAAATACACGGTCAGGAATTGCTGATGTAGAATATGTCCGCAGTAAAAAGGTATTCCGTAACTAACATGACCAGCTATTATTCCCCCATTACCTATATAGTACCGCCAGCTGAGGACGGTATGCTGCTCAAGACCATCCTGCAGAAGCGGATGGATGTATCGCGCAAGCTGCTCTCCCGAATCAAGCTGACCGAGCAGGGCATCGCGCTGAACGGGGAACGTGTCTATATTAGCGTTCGTGTGCGGGCAGGAGATTCGGTACAGATTCGGATGGCGACGGAGACGTCTGAGGATATTTTGCCGCAGCCGATTCCATTTGATATTCTCTACGAGGATGAACACCTGCTTATTGTCAACAAGGCAGCAGGCATCATTGTGCATCCGACGCATGGACATTATACAGATACACTGGCGAATGGAATCGTCTATTATTGGGCGCAAAAGAACGAGCGCTTTCGCTTCCGTCCGGTTCACCGGCTCGATCAGGAAACTTCCGGTGTGCTTGTGATCGCGAAGAACCCCTACAGTCATCAGCATATTTCCGAGCAGATGATTGCTGGAACCGTGGACAAACGCTACGCTGCGTTTGTCCACGGCACGCCGGCTGTGCCGTACGGTGATATCGACGGTCCGATCGACCGTGATCCGGCCGAGCCGCACCGTCGCATCGTAACTCCCGACGGTTATCCTTCCTTGACCCGGTACGAGGTCAAAGCGGTTTACCCCAGCGGCTCCAGCGTGGAGCTGAAGCTGGAGAGCGGGCGCACCCACCAGATTCGGGTGCATATGACCTCTATCGGCTGCCCCTTAATCGGTGACGGTATGTACCGTCACGAGCTCTACGGCATGCCGGAACTCTCCGCCGCCCAGGCTGAGCGGCTGGAGGCGGTGGCAGCGCTCGACGCAGCGATGCCGCGCCAGGCGCTGCATGCCGTGCGGCTGACCTTCCGGCATCCGATACTGCTGCAGGAAATGACCTTCGAAGCCCCATTGCCGTCCGACATGACGTCATTGGAGGCGCAGTTGCAGCATGAGACAGCTGCGAATTGTGATTAGATATTTGTGGTGATGTAAAGCGGAGTGGGCGAAATTGTTCTGGAGAAGCGTTAGCGCTCGCCCGAAAGCTTTCCGTAGGAAAGCTCGCATCGAAAGCATAAGCTATTCCTCGGATTTCAACCGCGAGGAGCGGATTAAAATCAGGAAATCCGAGGATAACAGCGATCGGAAGAATAATTCGCCAGCGCAGCGACACTCACCACCAATCGGAGGGAGCACACCATGAGCCATTTAAAAGTATATCAATACCCCAAATGCAGCACCTGCCGCAGTGCAGTGAAATGGCTGCAAGGCCAAGGGCATGAACTGGAGCTTCAGCATATCGCAGAGCAGCCGCCGACGGTGGAGGAGCTGCGTGAGCTGGTGGCGAACAGTGGCTTGGGATTGAAGAAGTTTTTTAATACAAGCGGTGAGGTTTATAAAGCACAAGGGCTGAAGGATAAGCTGGCACAGCTTAGTGAGCAAGAGCAGCTGGAGCTGCTGGCGGCTAACGGGATGCTGATCAAACGTCCTATCGTCAGCGATGGAAGCAAGGTTACAGTTGGATTCAAGGAAGAGCAATATGCGGACGCCTGGACTAACGCCAGACACTAGATAAGTTGAACTAGAAAACTTAGTAAAAGGCAAAAGTAACGGAGGGGAATTTTGGAACTGTAGGAGCGATAGCGACCGCCTTTGTCTCCTGATTTCATCCGCAAAAGCGGAATAAATCAAGAAATCAGGAGACAACAGCGGCCGGAAGTCCAAACATTTACCGCAGTTACGATTAAAGCCGATTCAGGAAAATTTTAAGTTCAGTTTATATAACAAGCTTATAAAAGGAGAGGTTACACATGAGCGCAGAAACAACGGGCCGGGTAATGCTGGTAGATGGAATGGCGTTGCTGTTCCGGGCTTTTTATGCGACCTCTTATGGAGGATATATTCGCAAGACGAAAGCCGGATTGCCGACGAATGCGGTATACGGTTTTTTACAGTATTTTTTCGATGCGGTCAGCACCTTTGAGCCTTCACATGTCGTATGCTGCTGGGATATGGGCAAGGGGACATTTCGGACGGAGAAATATTCAGGTTATAAATCGAATCGGATCGAGGCACCTCTGGAGCTGATTCCACAATTTGAGCTGGTCAAAGAGGTCGTAACTGGGCTGGGTGTGCCGAACATTGGCCTCGTAGGCTTTGAAGCAGATGACTGCATCGGTACCTTGGCTTCTTATTTTAGTGAGGAGTCTGAGGTCTACGTTCTGACTGGAGACCATGATATGCTGCAGCTGGTGAATGATAGCGTGAAGGTAGTTATTATGAAAAAAGGCCGTTCGAACTATAAAGTGTATGATCTTGCCGAGCTGCTAGAAGACAAAGGACTAACTCCTCTGCAAGTCATCGACCTAAAGGGTTTCATGGGTGATACAAGCGACAATTATCCTGGTGTAAAGGGGATTGGGGAGAAGACTGCACTGAAACTGCTGACTGAATACGGCACAGTTGAGGGGGTAATCGAGAACCTGCACCTGCTGCCTAAGGGCGTGCGGGCCAAGATCGAAGCCGACCTTGAGATGCTGCATTTATCGCGGGATCTGGCCCAGATTCGCTGCGATGTGCCCATTGCCTGTACGCTGGCTGAATGTCTGTGGGAGTTGCAGCGGGAAAAGGCTGCGCGTAAGTTCGAGGAGCTGGAGTTCGGCAGCCTGATGCATCTGATTGCCGGAGTAAAGGATGAACGGGGAATTGTCCAGATTGAGCTGGGGGATCTGGGTTAATTCTCTGATTGGATAAGGTATATGAAAAGGGGTAAGCGGTGAGTTTGAGCTGCTTATCCCTTTTTTGCATTCTGTGCTAAGGTGCTTTCAATACTGAAATCATAATCTGCACTGGCTGCTGGGCTGTAAGTATATTGAGTGGCATAGTAATCTCCAGAAGTTGTATCTTGGATAAGTAAGTTCCATTTACTTGTATCGACATCATAGGAGACAGAGGAATACATTTGGTCTCCGGGATTGACTTGAAACCAATTTTTTGTGTGGATGTTCTTCTGGCTCAAAGGATTCACTAACAAAAATGGACATTCAGAAATTGCTTGCCAGTTACTACGGGGTGTCGATTGAAAAAATCTGAATTATTGATTCAACTTCAGCGGGAGATGACTATTCTGCAAGCCATGAATTTTAAAAAAATGGGGTATGGGAGCCGGATGAAAAGGGGGAATCTAAAGTTACCGTACCTAAATTTGATGATAATTCTAATCAATAATTCGATAAAAGATCCCTTCAAACTAAGGTGAGATGGGATCTTATGCATTGCAACGGGCGTATACTTCTTGCAATAGTCTTATTAAGCAGTTGGTTGGGTTAATCCTCCAGATAACAAGCCATATCTTAATTTCTATCACTCCGACGTAAATTTTCTGACTGAAGGGGTGACCATTGGTTTGATATCAAACTATAATGCGATTATGGGAAAAAGAGATGCAATTTCATTAGTTTCTAAAATTAAAAATAAAGTCAATTCCTAATTTCAGATCAAACTAAAACGATGAATAAATCATGAAAGATTTCACGAAACATTTACCCTATCACAAGGAGAAATATATTGGGGGGAATGATTTATTTTTAAAGATATTCGAAGGGGACGACCTCACAAAAGAAACTAAAAAAAGGGTTAGGCAGTACACTGGTACCCATAGACTGGACACTTTAAAAAAAGGTGTTCAAGCTGTGGGTACCTTTTTGTATACTGAAAGAACAGCGGAGGGGATTAAATGAGTAAGAAGCGATTTACAGAAGAAGAACGTGAACAGATGTCAAAGAACAGATACGTCGTTAGAGTGAGTGACAAGGCGATAACCTATGCGGATGAATTTAAGCAGTTATTTATTGACCAATACATGACAGGCAAAACCCCAAGAGAGATCTTCGAAGCTCACGGATTTAACGTGAGTGTAATGGGTATGAAGCGAATCGAACAGTCTGCTGACCGCTGGAAGAAAGCCTATGAACAAGGAGGGATTGTAGGACTATCCGACTCTCGAAAGGAAGCCACTGGGCGTCCTTTGCAGCGGGAGCTATCCCCGGATGAAGTCATTGCAAAGCAAGAAGCGAGGATTAGACTGCTCGAATCTCAAGTCGATTTGTTAAAAAAGCTAGACACGAAAGAAAGGTTGCTGGTAGCCAAAGGAATGAATCTAAGCAAAACTAAGTTATTCGAACTCATTAAGAACGCTGTGGATCAAGGTCTAGGACGTATGACAGGCTACATTTGCAAGTTGCTTAACGTTTCTCGTTCGGGATACTATAGCTACTTAGGTTCCGCAGATACACGCTTGGAGCGAACTCGTTCAGATGCTAAAGCGGGAGACTACATCAAGAAGGCTTTCCACCGAAGAGGATACAAGAAGGGCTCGCGCTCTATCAAGATGGTTCTAGAGAACGAGTTTGGCATCCTTTATAACCTGAAGAAAATCCGCAGGCTTATGAAGAAATTCAACATCGTATGCCCGCATAGAAAACCTAACCCCTATAAGCGTATGGCGAAGGCTACGAAGGAACATCGGACCCTTCCAAACCGTCTGCAAAGGGATTTTAAAAAGGGTATTCCGGGTCTGGGGTTGCTTACCGACATCACCTATCTCCCGCATGGTCGCTCGGAGATCGCGTATTTATCGACCCTGCTAGATGCCTCGACGGGCGAGATCCTCTCTTACAACGTATCTAACCGGCTCACATTAGATATTGCCACGGACACGATTGACGCTCTCATGAAACAAAAACGTGTGAAGTTACACAAAGATGTCTTCATCCACTCCGATCAAGGCAGCCATTACACGAGTCCAACCTACCAAGCACTGCTGAAGAAGTATGGGATAGGTCAGTCGATGTCCAGGCGTGGGAATTGTTGGGACAATGCCCCTCAAGAATCATTCTTCGGCCATTTAAAAGATCATGTGGATCACCGCAGTTGCCGATCTTTACAAGAGCTACAGTTTGAAATTGATCGCTATATCCGTTATTACAACCACCACAGATATCAATGGGGTTTAAAAAAGATGACCCCTGTTCAATACAGGAATCACCTATTGTTAGTTTCCTAATGGTTCTAAACCACTCTTTTTTCAAGTGTCCTTGACTAAGGGTCCAGATTACAGTGAGTTTAAGCTGCTTAACCCTTTTTTTGCATACTGTGCTAAGGTGCTTTCGATCCTGAAATCCTAATATCGTCCATCATCATCCGCATTTCGTCAATGGGTTGATCCGGTATTAGGAGTTAGTATAAGGATAGTGATGATAGGGATAGTGATCTATATTTTTGAGAGAGGGGTATCCTGATGAAATGGCGCAAGGCTGAAATGGAAGGGTATGCGACTTGGATTGGTGAAACAGAACTGATATCCATAGGCATTATTCCGGAGCTTGGCAGTAAGATGATCTCACTGCGCAACCGCAAGACTGGCCGAGAATGGTTATGGCGCAGTGAGAAGCCGCTTGGGAACGGAGGGTATGGTTCCTCCTTCGCAGCAGGGGACGAGAGTGGCTGGGATGAGATGTTTCCTTGTATTGATGCCTGCACCTATCCGCAGGAGCCTTGGCAGGACAGAGCTATTCCTGACCATGGAGAGGTTTGGTCCCTTGGCTGGGAGCCTTATTGTACAGGGGCAACTTTGCATTGCCGTGTGGAAGGGGTACAATTTCCTTATTTATTGGAGAAGGTGTATTCCTCTACGGTGGAAGGCACAATCCGTATCGACTATACGGTAACGAATACATCGAATGCCCCTTTTTCCTTTCTATGGGCAGCGCACCCATTATTGCAGATCCATGCAGGGATGCAACTGCACGTGCCTAAAGAATTAAAAGAAATAGAAATAGCGTATTCAGAAGGCGAACGACTAGGAGTCTCTCAGGACAAACGTTCCTGGCCTTTTGTCCAAACTGCTGCCGGAGTGGTTGACCTGAGTACCCTAGAGCCAGCGGCGGGCAAGTTCGCCGAGAAATACTATTTCTCGGACAAGCTTGGTGATGGATTCGCCGGGATTAGTGATCCCGTGACGGGTGAAGCCTTGCGGTTCACTTTTCCGGCAGAGCAGGTTCCTTATCTTGCGGTATGGGCCAATTATGGCGGCTATGGCGGAAACTATCATGTTGCGCTTGAACCGGCAACCGGCAGAATGGACAGTCTCGAGCAGGCTATTCCGCGAAACGAAGCAGCCGTCGTCGAGGGCCAGGGGATATACCGCTGGTTTCTTGAACTGAATATAACCTAGGCTAAGTGCCACTGTTACAACAAGCGGGAACTTGGAATGATCAATTGGCTCTTCATGAATCGCAGCAGGGGTACCCGAGAGAATTCATAACGTCCGCTTCCACTTTTATCACAGACACCGTATCCCAACTCCGCTATGCTGTACAGGATAAATTAGCGATGAAACAAGGTGCCCTTGGTTTAGGTCAAGGGATAATAGGGAATCGGGTGCAACTCCCGAGCGGTCCCGCCACTGTATAGGTGAGTCACTCTTCAATAGGTCACTCGGAGATTACCGGGGAAGACGAAGAGTTGGCGTTATCAGCCGAAGCCAGGAGACCTACCTTGTTTCCGCACACCACGACTCTACGCGGATAGGAGCGGTGTACGAATTAGTGAATGAGACATGAGCAGACTTTAATGACTCCTGCAAAAGACTGATCCTTTCAGTTCTGCTGCTTATGAGGCGACAGGTCTGCTGCTGCGCGCGTGATGGCGTTCTCTTTCATATCTGATGACGTACATACTACTCCCACCCCTACGGGCGGGAGTTTTTTTTGCTTTCTGTTTTGCAAAATAAAAAATCAGGGAGGCAAACGTATGAAACCACGCAGCCTATGGAAATTCACGGCGATGGTGGCTGGATTTACGCTTTATTTACTGTTCAATGAACCGGGAACAGCGCAGGCAATGCACATTATGGAAGGATTTCTGCCTATAGGCTGGGCCGTATTCTGGTGGCTGGCTTTTGTACCCTTCTTTGTCTGCGGTATTCTGAAGCTCAAGAAAATGACCAGGGACAACCCGGAGTTGAAGCTGCTGCTGGGTCTGGCGGGGGCATTCACCTTTGTATTGTCAGCGATGAAGCTGCCTTCTGTAACCGGAAGCAGCTCCCATCCTACAGGGACAGGACTAGGTGCAGTGATGCTTGGACCCCTGCCCATGAGCGTGATTGGCTCGATTGTATTGCTGTTTCAAGCACTGCTGCTGGCACACGGCGGGATTACGACACTTGGAGCGAACGCCTTCTCGATGGCAGTGGCAGGTCCTTTTGCCGGATATGCAGTTTATAAGCTGGTGATGAAGCTGACGCCCCGTGAGAAGCTGGCGGTATTTGCTGCAGCCTTTATCGCTGATCTCATGACTTATGTCGTGACTTCCTTTCAGCTCGCGGTGGCTTTTCCAGCAGCAGAGGGCGGAGTGCTTGCATCCTTTCTGAAGTTTGGCAGTATTTTTGCGGTGACCCAGATTCCGCTGGCGATTAGTGAAGGACTGCTGACCGTGCTGCTCTGGAATTGGTTAAGATCCTATAGTCCTAATGAGCTGTCACTACTCAAACGCGAAACGAAAGGAAGGGGATTTGAATGACTGCCAGATGGAGAAACGGATTAATGCTGCTGGTGGTTATCCTGCTGGTCGTGCTTCCTCTGCTATTTGTGAACGGTGATTTCGGTGGGGCTGATGATGCCGCAGAAGGAGCGATCAGCGAGATTGATCCTGGATATAAGCCTTGGTTTAAGCCGCTGACTGAATTGCCCGCAGAAACGGAAAGTATGCTGTTCGCGCTGCAGGCTGCCATAGGTGCTGGAGTCATCGGCTATACGATTGGTCTGTTGAAAGGCAGACAAGAGCGGCAGAATCCTCATGATCAGAAGAATTGATGCCCTTTCCTATACGAACGCTTTCCGACACCTATCACCAATGTGGAAAAGCGCATTCGCGGCGGTAATGTTCATTCTGTCCTATCTGCTACATCCGGTTTTACAGCTGGCAATCTCGCTCTGGATGATCCAGTGGTGTATCGGCTATGCCAGAATTCCGTTGCGTACGTACAGTCTGCTGCTCGGCTCGGCGCTGTTGTTTTACTGTATAAGTCTGCCTGCCCTACTAATTGAGATGGGGCAACAGGCAGTTCCAGAAGCTGTGATGTCCGTCCATCTTCCGTTATCTTCAGTTTCACTCTATATTACGACTGCGGGCATCCTGCGTGGAAGCCTGCTGCTCGCACGAGTAGCGGCCTGCATGACCTGCTTCTTGTTTATCATCTTCACCACGCCGTTTGGCGAGTTGCTGCAGGTGCTTCGTAAGCTGCGGATGCCGCAGATTGTGCTGGAACTCATGCTTATCATGTATCGTTTTCTGTTTCTGCTGGGGGATACCGCGCATGGAATGCTGCTGGCTCGGCGGCTGCGCGGCGGTAACAGAGGGTTCGTGGCCCAGCTAAAAGAGTTCGCAGGTATGGCGGGTGGATTGCTCGCCAAAACCATGCATCGCTATTACGGACTCTCACAGGGACTCCTGACCCGAGGCTTTACCGGTGAAATTTCTATGCCACCTTATGTATCACGATCGGTTCCGCGCAGGTATGTTATCGAGGCCTATGCTGGAATAACAGCTTTGCTGCTGGCCCAGCTGTGGATGATGTGGAGTACATGACAGCTTAAGTAAATATTGAGGAGATCCCAATGTACGAAGAACATAAGGAACACAAGGAACACAAGGAGTACTGTCTGGCTTTTGAGGAAGTTGTTTATAGATATCCCGATACGGTGCTGCCAGCGCTGCAAGGCTTAAGCATTGCCATTCCTACAGGTTGTCGAACGGCTATACTCGGCCATAACGGTTCTGGTAAATCGACGATGTTTCTGCAGGCTGTCGGCATTCTGCGACCACAGAGTGGCGTGGTGATCAGGGCAGGAGCAGAATTATCCTACTCTAAAAAAGACCTGGCCGCCCTGCGCCGCAGTGTCGGACTGGTCTTCCAGGACCCGGAGCAGCAACTGATTCTAAATACGCCGCTGGAGGATGTATCGTTCGGGCTGCGCAATGCCGGAATGGATGAGGAGACGATTCTACGGCGCTGTCATGAGGTATTGGAGCGGCTGGACCTGACCTCCTTAAGTGATAAGCCCATCCATCAGCTCAGTCTGGGCCAAAAGAAACGCACGGCTCTCGCAGGTGTTATGGCGATGGAGCCAGAGCTTCTTTTGCTGGATGAACCGACCTCTTATCTGGACCCATTGTCCGAAACTCTGCTGCTGGAGGCGCTTGAGGCCATTCATCAGCAAGGCACAACGATCGTGATGGCCACACATGATATGAATCTGGCCTACCGCTGGGCGGATTGGGTGATTGTGCTAGAGGCAGGAAGGTGTTTTGCTGCGGGAACACCGGCTGACATCTTCGCTGAGCGGGAGGCGCTGCAGGCTATAGGATTGGAGCTGCCGCTGTTGGCTGATTTATGGCAGAGCTTGCCACAGCGGCTGACCGCAGGCCGGACGGCGCCGCGTGATGCCGGGGATTTCAAAGCTATGCTGAGTCTGCTGCTAAATGAGGATATGAGCTGATTCATGCTCGAGCTAATGCTAAAAGTGTCAGAATCTCGGCTCCAAATGCTGGATGAAATACAGCATTCTTATTCTGATACACACTAAATTAATGAAATGTTGGATCATATCCATCTTTTACGAATCGTAGCGTCCCTATCGAATGACAATCCTGTAGTTCATACAACAAACTGTCTTTTGAAGGCAATTTATAGAGAATAAGCTGTAAAAAATACATGATTTCACAAGTAGATTGAAAGTTATAGTCTGCACAAATTTGAATTGATTAAGTGAACGGGGGAAGCGACATGAAGAAACGAGGCAAACTGCTTATTATTGGCTTTGGCCCTGGTGCGCTGGAGCATATTACGGGCCGCGCTCTGGCTGCGCTTGAGGAAAGTGAGGCAGTGATCGGTTATAACACCTATGTGGATCTTATTAAACCGCTGCTTCACCAGCAGGAAATTGTCGGAACAGGCATGACCGAAGAGGTCAGCCGGGCGCAGGAAGCAGTGCGCAGAGCGGAAGCTGGGCAGATAATTGCGGTGATTTCCAGCGGAGATGCTGGCGTATATGGCATGGCTGGTTTGGTCTACGAGGTGTTGATCGAGCGAGGCTGGAACCGCGCAGAGGGTGTGGAGGTTGAGGTGATTCCCGGTATCTCTGCGATTCAATCCTGTTCTTCACTGCTCGGTGCACCGATTATGCATGATGCTTGTACCATCAGTCTAAGCGATCATCTTACGCCTTGGGAGACGATAGCCACACGTGTTGAGGCGGCGGGCGCAGCTGATTTTGTAATTGCCTTCTACAATCCACGCAGTGGGAAACGGACGCGTCAGATTGAGGAAGCGCGCAATATTTTGCTGCGTTATCGTGATCCGGCTACTCCAGTGGGGATTGTCAAAAGCGCCTACCGAGACAAGCAGCAGACCATAGTTACAACACTTCAAGATATGCTGGAGCATGAGATCGGAATGCTGTCTACCGTGGTGGTTGGCAACTCAGCCACGATGGTGTATGAGGGTCTAATGGTGACGCCGCGTGGCTACGAGCGCAAGTACAGCCTGGGAGCGGAGACCCAAGACTTGAAGCCGCATGAGCGGCTGCGAACAGCGGCGGAGCCTTGGAGCTTGGCTGCTTCTGCCAAGAGCAGCATGGAGATGAAGGCAGGCGTGGTAGTAGAGAGCAAGGTTACAAGCAGCACAGCAGCAGAACAAGAAGTGAAGACCGTATTACTCGTGGGACATGGCAGCAGAGTCATGGAGGGTAACGTTGAGCTGCGGGAATTTGCGGATCTGCTTGCAGCCCGGAAGCCCGAGCTAACCTTCGAGACCTGTTTTATAGAATTGGCGCAGCCTTCGATTGCTGAAGGCATTGATAACTGTATCCGCGGAGGGGCCAGCACGGTTTATGTGGTGCCGATTATTTTGTTCGCAGCCGGACATTCCAAGCTGGATATTCCAATGGCTATCGACCAGGCCAAACTCAAGTATCCTGCTGTGCAATTTGTGTATGGCCGCCCAATAGGCGTGCAGGACAAAGCGGTGGATATTTTGCTGGACCGGATCAAGGAAGCTCAGCCAGTAGTGCAGCCGGAACACGCAGAGGCTCACCCAGCAAAGGTTGAGGATGTTGAGGATAAAGATACGATTGTACTTGTAATGGGCCGTGGGGGCAGCGACCCGGATGCGAATAGCGATTTCTACAAAATGACGCGCCTGTTATGGGAAAAAACTAACTATAAAAGTGTCGAGAGCTGCTTCATAGCCATTGCGAAACCTTCCTTGCCGGAAGGTCTAGAGCGTTGTTTGGCTCTGGGCGCGCGTAGAATTGTTGTGCTGCCGTATTTGCTATTTAATGGATTGCTGATGCAGCAATTTACGGAGATGGTAGCCTTATTTGCCGCTGCTCACCCGGAGCTTGAAGTTGAAATCGGCAGTTATTTGGGTCTTCATCCCCTGCTTGCCGACTTGATGACCGAGCGGATTGAGGAGACGCTAATTGGCCAATCCTTTGCCAACTGCGACAACTGCAGATATCGTGATGAAGCGGCCGAACATCATGATCACAACCATGACCACACCCATGACAACCATGACCACCACGATCACAACCACAACCACCAACAGCATGGTGAAGAGGGACATGGGGAACACGGGGGTCATGGAGAACATCATGGACATATGCACGAACAGGGACATACGCGCGGACAAGTGCAAGGTCATGGACATGAGGGGCATACGCATGAACATAGAGTAGCAGTTCCAACAACCCCAGTAACTTCAGCACCCGACTCTGTGGGCCGGTAACCGTCATGATATTTATGTTATGCGGCACCAGTGATGCCAGAGAATTAGCGCTGACTTTGGAGCGCCAAGGGGTATTGCTGCTGGCATCGGTCGTGACGCAAAGTGCGGCAGATCGCTTAGGCGCTGCCTCTTTTAAGACTCGTGTTGGCAGGTTGGATAAAGACAGCATGATCGCGCTGCTGCAAGAAGGGAATTATCGCGCCGTAGTGGATGGCAGCCATCCCTTTGCACTCGAGGCTCACACTAATGCTATCGCTGCCGCGGCCGCACTCGGCCTGCCATACCTTCGGTATGAGCGGCGCAGTCTTTCCTATGCCAATCATCCACGGCTGATTGTCACCTCTTCCTACGAGGAAGCCGCTCGTCAGGCCAAAGAGCTGCAAGGCTCGATTATGCTGACAACGGGTGGCAAGACGCTGGAGATTTTTGCGGAACAGCTACTGGGTGATCCAAATATTCGAATGATAGTCAGGCTGCTGCCCTGCCTGGAGAATATGGAGAAATGTGTGGCTCTAGGCATAGAACAGCGGAATATTATAGCGCTGCAGGGCCCTTTTTCACGAGAGCTCAATGAGGCGTTATATCGGCAGTACGGTATCCAAGTGATGATTACCAAAGAGAGCGGAGCGGAGGGTTCTGTCGATGAGAAGCTATATGCGGCACTCGAAATGGGTCTTTATGTTATTTTGATAACCCGACCTGTGGCGCAGTTTAGTGAGGTCTATGACTCTTTTGACGATATTATCGCCGCTTTGGATAAGTTGGGTAGATAAAGCTTTTACAGGAAATGAGGAGCGTATATGGATTTTGGAACAGAATTCAAGCCGTTGACGGTGCAGCCGCAAGAAATAGAAGGTTTGAGCTTTCAAATGATTACTGCGGAGCTGGGGGAGCATGATTTCACAGCGCAGCAGTATCCGATTGTGCAACGGATTATACATGCTTCGGCTGATTTTGAACTGGGACGCAGTCTCGTCTTTCATCCTCAGGCTATCGAAGCAGGCATTGCGGCTATTTTGGCGGGAAAACCGATTGTTGCTGATGTGCGCATGATCGAAGCGGGGATCGCCAAGGCGCGGATACACCAATACGGCGGGGATGTGAGAGTGCATATTTCCGATCCGGATGTTATGGAAGAAGCTAAGGCACTTGGCGTTACCCGTGCTATTATCGCAATGCGCAAAGCCTGTGCTGAAGCACCGGGTGGAATCTTTGTCATCGGAAATGCGCCAACTGCGCTGTTGGAACTGATCCGTCTGGTAAAAGAAGGCGCCGCCCAGCCCGGGCTCGTGATCGGCATGCCAGTTGGCTTCGTGTCTGCAGCGGAATCGAAGGATGAGCTGCGCAAGCTGGATATTCCTTATATCAGTAATATCGGCCGTAAAGGCGGCAGTACGGTTGTAGTTGCCGCGGTCAATGCCCTTAGCCTGCTCGCCGTCCGCCATGCCGCAGAACAACAAGGATAAGCTGTTAAGTCAACAGTCCTACCTAATCACCATTCAGCCAAAGAGGGGATTGCGATGAGTAAGAACTCAAAGAACTTGCGGAACTCGCCGAACAATAGTGTTTCAGCAGGGAAGCCCGGCGCAGCGGAGACAGATATGCCGCTGCGCCGCGGCTACACCACTGGCGCTTGCGCGACCGCAGCCGCCAAAGGTGCGGCCATTCTGCTGCTCACAGGCAAGGCTCCGGAGACGGCAGATGTGTATCTGCCCGCAGGCTTTAGCCATACCTTTCAGTTGACTGGGTGGCAGCGCCACGGAGGGGTCTCGGCAACGTGTGCTACGGTGAAGGATGCCGGAGACGATCCTGATGCAACGCATCAGGCGTGGATAGAGGCCAGTGTTAGTTGGCGGGATGAACCCGGCATCGAGATTGACGGAGGCCGCGGGGTCGGGCGGGTGACGAAGCCAGGGCTTCCGATATCGGTGGGTGAAGCGGCCATTAATCCTGTGCCGAGACGGATGATTGAAGAGGCTGTGTCTGAGGTGCTGGAGGAGCACGGCGCGGCAAGGGGAGTACGTGTAGTTATCAGCGTGCCGGAAGGTGAAGTCATTGCGCTCAAGACACTTAACGCCAGGCTTGGAATCCTGGGTGGCATCTCGATTCTGGGTACGCGCGGCGTAGTGACTCCCTTCTCAACCGAGGCTTACAAGGCAAGTGTGCAGCAGGCGATCTCGGTCGCTGCCGCCTCCGGGAACAAGCAAATTGTATTAACGACTGGCGGCAGCAGTGAGAAATATGCGATAGCGATGTTCCCCGAGCTTCCGGAGGAAGCTTTTGTGCAGATGGGGGAATATGTTGGCTTCTCACTGGAGCATGCCAAAGCTTATGGAATCACCAAGGTTACACTCGTCGGCATGGCAGGTAAATACTCCAAAGTAGCGCAAGGAGCTATGCTGATTCACTCCAAAAACGCCCCGGTCGATTTCAACTTTCTTGCACAGCTGGCCGTCGAGGCAGGAGCGGAGGAAGCAATGGTAGCAGAGGTTGCTGCTGCGAACACCGCCTCGCAGGTAGTTGATCTGATGACAGAGGCTGGGAATAGTGTTTTTTTTGAGCGGATCTGTCACCATGCTTGCAGCCATTGCCTGAAACATGTAGGCGGACAAATGACCGTAGAGATGGTGTTGATCACCATGAAGGGCCGAGTGCTAGGGAGGGCAGAAATCTGTGGGTAATGTAATTTATGTCATCGGTATTGGTGAGGACGGGGCTGGCGGGCTGACACCACTAAGTCTGCGCAAGGTGCTGGAGAGCGAGGTGCTGTTTGGCGGCGAGAGACAACTGGATTTTTTCAGCCAATATGGCGGGGAAAAGATTGCTCTAAAAGGTGGCCTAAATCTCTTCGCGGACAAGCTGGCAGGGCTGTGGAAAACGCGGAAGACTGTTGTGCTGGCATCTGGAGATCCGTTATTTTACGGCATTGCCGGTTATCTGGTCCGAAGATTTGGGGCGGCGCATGTCGAGGTGATTCCACATTACAGCAGCGTACAGCTGGCTTTTTCCCGGCTTGGGGACAGCTGGCAGGATGCCGAGTTAATAAGCCTGCACGGACGCCCGATGGCTGGATTAGCCCAACGAATGGACGGCAAGCAGAAGGTTGCACTGCTGACCGATGAAGAGAATAGTCCGGCTCGTATAGCCGCATATCTGATCGAGTTCGGGATGACGGAGTACGAGGCTTTTGTTTGCGAACGTTTAGGCGGGCCGGAGGAGAACTGCCAGTTCTGGGGGCTGGAGCAGCTTAGGCAGGCTGAATTTGCTGCACTTAATATCGTTATTTTGCGGTGGAAGCCGGATGGCGGTTCAGATTCAGGTTCAAGTTCAGGCTTGGGTTCACGGCGCGGGTTCGCCTATCCGGACGAAACATTTCAACAGCGGCGGCCGGAAAAAGGCCTTATTACGAAGCGCGAGGTACGCGCCTTCGTATTGTCAGAGCTGAATCTGGCGGACGATGCAGTCGTCTGGGATATCGGCTCCGGTTCGGGTGCGGTAGCGGCGGAATGTGCGCGGATTGCGCGGCGCGGCAGAGTCTATGCCCTTGAAAAAGGGGCGGAGAACCTGCCCAATATGGAAGCTAACCGGCGTAAATTCCGCGCTGATTTTACGATTATTCATGATAAGGCACCGCAGGGCTTAGAGGCGTTGCCGGACCCGGACGCAGTATTTATTGGCGGCAGTGGTGGCGAACTGGCGGCGATTATAGCGCTGTGCGCAGCCCGCCTGCGTCCAGAGGGACGAATTGTGGTGGGAGCGATCACCATCGAGACCCTGCATGGAAGTATGGAGGCCTTGCGCAGCGCCGGGCTTAAGGTAGAAGTGACGATGCTGCAGGCTTCGCGCGGCAAGCCGATCCTGGGGATGACCCGTTTCGAGGGGATGAATCCGGTCTACGTGGTCAGCGGCCGGCGGGAGTAATGCTCTATCTTAGACGCTGCTAAGCTTAGCTATACTTTGGACAATTTGAGCTTTACCATGGCCCGGGTGACTTCCTGACTCCCAGTATTAACAGGAAAAAATGCCGTTAAATCTTATGATTATAGGAGTAATTCCTGTTTAACTATAATTACTGCCGTTATTTTTCTAAATATTCAGGGAATTAGCTTCCAAGAGCCGAATTAGAGGCAGTAAATGATGTTAATTAGTCTCTAAGGTGAATTGTAGATCATATTAGCAGCAGTAACTGCCGTTAATTTTTTTCACTTCGACTAGACTGCTATATTACTTTTTTTCTACTGTACATTCAGCGATGAAAGAGTAGTGCTCCTGTTCGAGAGAATCATTATTTGGCTTTTATATAGATATTTAATAGTTACTATGAGAATGGGAACGAGAGGAGCGAACTGACGATGAGAGGCAATGAACTAGAACTACAACTAGAACTCGAACTAGAAACACAATCCATAAACGAAGCAATTGCTGCTCGGGGGAGCTGAATGAAGTGGCAGTTCAAGCTGTGAGCAGCCTCTATGCGGTTGAAGGAGGACTGCTGCTGGCGGAGGAAGTGCTTGAGCCGTCGGTTTACGGTACCTTGTACGGAGTGGGCGTTGGGCCTGGTGATCCGGAACTGATCACGATTAAGGCTTGTCGCCTGTTGCGGGAATGTCCGGTGATTGCCTACCCTGCCACGAAAAAAGGGGGCAAATCCTACGCACATGAAATCGTTGACGTTTACGTGAATGCTGAAGAAAAGATTATGCTGGGACTCGTGTTTCCCATGACCAAAGACCCTGTATTACTAGAGAATAGCTGGAGCCGCACGGTAGAACTGTGCTGGAATGAATTGAAGCAGGGGAAGGATGTGGCCTTTGTAACAGAAGGCGATCCCAATCTGTACAGCACCTTTATTCATTTGGCTCGCTTGATGCAGGAGCTGCATCCCGGAGTGCCAATTGTGTCTATCCCTGGGATTTCTTCGGTATTAGGCGCCGCCGCCGCATTGGAACAGCCACTTGCGGATGGCAATCAGCGGGTTGGTATTATTCCGGCTACAGACGACCGCGAGGCATTGAAGGAGGCGCTCTTGCATCACGATACTGTGGTATTTCTGAAGGTGGCCAAGGTGCTGGATTTGGTGCTGGATGTGCTGGATGAACTAGGTCTCAGTGGAAAAGCATCCGTCGTCACTAAAGTGACTTCTCCTTATGAAGCCGTATGGCATGATGCGCGCGAGCTGCGCGGCAAAGAGCTGGAATATTTGAGCCTGATGGTGGTGAGCAAATGACAAATGAACTAATGACAAATGAGCAGCTGAGAACACTGGAACCAAAGGTGTACATTGTCGGTGCAGGTCCAGGTGATCCCGAGCTGATTACGGTAAAAGGCAGCCGCATCCTGTGCTCGGCAGATCTAGTGCTGTATGCGGACTCTCTGGTCAGCGAGGAGCTGATTCGCAGTGCGAAACCCGGAGCCGAGGTGCTGCAAAGCTCGGGCATGGATCTGGAGCGCCAGGTAGAACTGATGGCAACGGCAGTGCAGGCTGGCAAAAGCGTAGCCCGCGTCCATACCGGTGACCCTTCCATGTACGGAGCGATTCTGGAGCAGATGTCGCTGCTCAAGCTATGCGGCGTCCGCTACGAGATCGTACCGGGGGTCAGCTCTGTTTTTGCCGCTGCGGCTGCGCTGGGCGCGGAGCTGACGGTGCCGGACCTGACGCAGACCGTCATCCTGACGCGTGCGGAAGGTCGCACGCCCGTGCCGGAGCGCGAGCAGTTGCGCCAGCTGGCCGCGCATCATTGCACAGTGGCGCTGTTTCTCAGCGCGTCACTGGCGGGCCACGTGACCGGGGAATTCCTCGCCGCAGGCTGGAATCCCGATACGCCAGTGGCTGTGGTGAAGCGGGCCACCTGGCCGGATCAGCAGATTCTGCGGACAACCGTGCAGAATCTGGAGGCTGACCTGCACGTTGCCGGCATCACGATGCATGCGATGATCCTCGCGGGTTGGGCGCTTGATCCGCAACTAGTTGACCGTGACCAGCATCGTTCGAAGCTCTACGACAAGAGCTTTACCCATGGCTGCAGGGAAGGAGTCGACCCCCTTGCCTAAGAAGTATGCAGCTGTAGCCATTACCAGAAACGGAATTCAGCTGGCACAGCAACTGGGTGAACGGCTGGCCGGCACAGACGTATATTGCTACGCCAAATATAGCGAAGGTTTAGTCGAGAGCGAGGGCCAATACCTGTTTACGGAGCCGGTAAAAGAGCTGCTGCCGTCAGTGTTCAGCCGTTACGAGGGTGTGATTCTGTTCTTTTCGCTAGGTGCAGTCGTCCGTTTAATAGCCCCACTATTGCAAGATAAAAAAACCGATCCCGCCGTAATCGCCATTGACGAGCGCGGCGAGCATGTGATCAGCGTGTTGTCCGGTCATGTGGGCGGGGCAAATGCGCTATGCTTAACTATTGCCAAACTGCTAGACAGCCATCCGGTGATTACAACGGCCTCTGATGTGCAGGGAACCTTTGCAGTGGATCTGCTCGGCCGAGCGTTCGGATGGAAGGCGGACAGCTTTGACAACATGAAAAGCATCAGCGCCGCTCTGGTGAACGGAGAACCCGTCGCCGTGCTGCAGGAAAGCGGCGAGCGCGGCTGGCTGCCCATCGGAGCAACATTGCCGGAGCATGTGCGTCTCTGCAGCAGTGTTGCAGAACTGCTAGAATCGTCCTTCAGCGCGGCGATACTCGTGACCGATCGCTTGCTGGAAGCGCCGGAAGAGTCAACGCTGCTGAACCGGAGTGTCCTATACCGCCCGCGCAGTCTGGTGCTTGGCCTCGGCTGCAATCGGGGCACTTCAGAAGCAGAGCTTGAAGCTGTGGTGAGAGACACGCTGGATGAGCTCAAGCTGTCACTAGCAAGTGTGCGGAACATAGCCACAGCTCAGATTAAAGGGGATGAAGCCGGATTGCTGGCCTTGTGCAGCAAGTACGGCTGGGAGCTTGCTTTGTATTCACCTGAGCAGTTGAACACTATCCCCATCGCGAATCCCTCGGACACGGTATTCAGAGCTACGGGTGCCTACGGCGTATGCGAGCCAGCAGCGTTGTTGTCCTCGGGAGCGGCGGACTGGTTGCTGCGCAAGAAG
The DNA here is from genome assembly GCF_022369515.1 of Paenibacillus sp. 19GGS1-52. Taxonomy (NCBI): domain Bacteria; kingdom Bacillati; phylum Bacillota; class Bacilli; order Caryophanales; family Paenibacillaceae; genus Paenibacillus; species Paenibacillus sp. 19GGS1-52. Next base: position 5,106,756 of record NZ_CP059724.1, on the reverse strand, counting down.
AAAAGTGGCAATGTGACGATAGCCGTTGCGCGAGTTCTTTTTGACGGAGTGGAGGAATCACTATGAATGAAGAACAGAGGGCTGAGCCAATCTTAAAGCGGCGCAGCCGTTTTATCGTAGCCGGTACTGGCAGTGGCTCGGGCAAAACAACGGTGACACTCGGCCTGATGAGAGCTTGTGCACAGCGCGGGCTGAAGGTGCAGGGCTTCAAATGCGGACCGGATTATATCGACCCGACCTATCATGCGGCTGTAACGGGACGCCCCTCCCATAATCTGGATTCATGGATGACTTCCAGCGACTATTTGTTGGATCACTTTCTGCAGGTTTCAGAGGCGGCGGATGTATCAATTATCGAAGGTGTCATGGGGCTGTACGATGGAAAAGATCGGTTGGGGATTACAGGCTCAACCGCAGAAATAGCCATTCTGACCGATAGCCCTGTGCTGCTGGTCGTAGATGTGCGCAGTATGGGACGCAGCGCGGCGGCGATCGTGCTGGGCTTTCAGCAGCTAGAGCCAAGGGTGCGGATTGCCGCAGTCATTGTTAACCGCTGCGGCAGTGCCAGCCACTATGAAACCGTGAAGGTGGCGATTGAAGAGGCCTGTGGTATTCCGGTCATTGGCTGGCTGCTGCGGGATAGCAGTCTTAGCATTCCAGAGCGGCATTTGGGTCTGCTGCCCGCGATAGAACGGGGAGAGCTGGAGCCTTTATTCAACCGTGCCGCTGAGGTAGTAGCAGAGGGTACAGATCTGGAAAGGCTGCTTGATATCGCTCATGCTGCTACTCCACTTCAAATCCCGCTAGCAGAGTTAGTTTTGCCAGTGGGATTGAACTCAGTCGGACATCGCAGTTGGATAGATCAAGCATCCGGCCTGCACTTCTCTGAAGCTCAATCCGTTCCAATCAACACCTCGCCAGTCATAGCTGTGGCTCGTGACGCGGCCTTTAATTTCTACTACACCGACAATCTGGAGCTGCTGGTTCAGGCAGGTGCCCGCCTGATCGAGTTCAGCCCGCTTCGCGGCGAAGGTGTGCCGGAGCATGCGGATGGACTCTATCTGGGCGGTGGATTTCCAGAGGAATTCGCCTCCGTGATTGCCAGTAATTCTGCCTTTATAGAGGGCTTGCGGGCGGCAGCAGACAACGGTATGCCATTGTATGCAGAATGCGGTGGCTACATGGTGCTGGCCCGTTCGCTTACCGATCGTGCCGGAAGGCAACATGAGATGGCTGGAATCATTCCGGCTCATACCGTCATGCAAGAGCGCAGAGCGGCGCTAGGGTATAGAGAGGTTACCGCGCGTGAAGATAACCTTTTGCTGAAGCAGGGAGAATGCTTACGTGGGCATGAATTTCATTATTCGGTGATGAATTACGATGACGCACAGCACTCTTATGCCTACGACAGCAAAGGCAGGAGCGGAAGCCAGCCGGAGGGATATGTCCGGGGGAACATTATGGCCGCGTATGCACATATTCATCTGGCCTCTTATTTGCCGGCAGCCTTTCGGCTGGTTGAGGCCTGTCGATTATACCGCGAGCAGAGATTGCCTTGAGCAGCACAAACCAGCTGTCGAAGCTTTCGGGTCTGGTATTATATTTTACGGTGGTCTATCCTCCCGAAAAATGATATCGTAAAGAAATGATTAAACAGCTTAATTGTCACTACAAAGCATGAATTTGGGAGGGATTGGCGCAATATGAAGCTTCTTGGAGCAATTGAAGCAGGTGGAACAAAGTTTGTCTGTGGTATTGGAAATGAAGACGGTACGATTATCGAGCGGATCAGCTTTCCGACGACGACCCCGGAAGAGACGATGGGGCAGGTACTTGACTATTTTTCCACCAAAAATGTTGAGGCAATTGGCCTAGGCGCCTTCGGACCGATTGATCCGGTTCTCGGCAGTCCTACTTATGGTTACATAACTACCACTCCGAAGCCGCATTGGGGTCAATATAATCTGGTGGGGACCGTTGCGGAGCATTTCAATGTTCCGATTGGATTTGACACAGATGTGAACGGAGCGGCACTAGGAGAATATAAATGGGGGGCTGCTCAAGGTTTGGACAGCTGTCTGTATATCACGGTTGGAACGGGCATCGGAGCAGGTGCGGTGGTAGGTGGCAAGCTTGTCCATGGACTGTCCCATCCCGAGATGGGACATATTCTTGTACGCCGTCATCCGGAAGATACATATGAAGGATTTTGCCCTTATCATGGCGACTGTTTGGAGGGTCTTGCTGCAGGTCCGGCTATCGGCAAACGCTGGGGCGTACCCGCTGGCGAGCTTTCAATCGATCATCCGGCATGGGAGATGGAAGCGCACTATCTTGCACATGCGTTAATGAATTATGTATTAATTCTGTCTCCGCAGAAGATCGTCATGGGTGGCGGCGTTATGAAGCAAAGCCAACTGTTTCCACTGATCCGCACCAAGCTGCAGGAGCTGCTTCAAGGCTATGTCCAGCACCCAGCGCTGAACAAAGATATTGACAGCTATGTTGTTCCACCACAGCTTGGAGATAATGCAGGGCTTACCGGAGCACTAGGTCTGGCCAAGCTGGCACTCGATAGAGAGTAGTCCAAAAAGAGATTGACTGTTCGGTAATATATGGTATCCTAGGATTTAACAGTATAGCATTTTATGAGGAAGCACCTCTTTCACGTTAATCGTGAGAGAGGTGCTTTTTTTGCGTTTCGGGGCTTGCCCAGCACTGAAATCCCCGAAGCAAGGGTCTTCAAGCCAAGCTGGCTAATGTGCTCACTGTACGTTGAGAAAGGTAGGGAATAATATGCAGATTGTATTTATGAACCGTTTGTCCAGAATGTCAGGGATAGATCAGGAGGTGTATGCCCAGCTTTGGATTGGTGAGGAGGAGGGTATATGGAACCTGGGCTGGCGAGAATTCTCAGAACAAGGGGATAGTCCCGACAGCATATGGTATGAAGGCAGTTCATGGAATGAAATGCTCTGTGTATACAGGCATGAGTTGGCCGTGAAGATGGGAGAGGGCTACCGTCCCTTGATTGAGGGTATATTTCATGAGGAAGAGAGCTTAACGAATCGTAATCAGGAGCAGTTAAAGCTCCAATATTATAGTGAACAGTATGGAAATGAAACAGTTTATGAGGAACTGTGTGCCTGGCGTCGGGGGAAAGCCTCCAGTGAGCGCAAAGCACCTTATATTCTCGCTAGCAATCGGTTACTGCGTTTGTTAAGCGCGTTTCTTCCGCATACAACGGAGGAACTGCTGCAAATTCCGGGTGTGGGTGAAGCCAAAGCTACACAGTTTGGAATGGATTGGCTGGCTATCCTATCCGCAGCACCACGTGAACGGAATTTTCCACTGAATTGGGTGCATGAAGTGATCCATGAGGACTTATTTTCCTCTTGGCTCTATAAGCAGAAGGAGATTAAATATAAGAAGCAGCTGGAGCGGCTGCGGCTGCATCGGCTTCTGCTGCAGGGGATCGAAAGTGGATTGGGATTGGAACAGCTTAAAGGGGAGACCCAAGTGGGCCGTCGCGAATTGCTGGAAGCGGTGGAGGAACTGGAGAAAGATGGTTATTCCGTGGATAAGCTCATTCGGTTTGAGCTAGAAGCAATGCCGCAATCCGAACAGGATGCGGTCTGGAAAGCTTATGGGGAGCTGGGAGATGTATTCTTGAAACCAGTATTGCATAAGGTTTACGGTGAGAATTTCACTGCTGCTGAAGGACTTGATGGGTATTATGAGCGCCTGCGTTTGATTCGCATCCGTTTCCGGCGCGAGCAAACAGCCAAATTAGGTCTTGCCACCAATTTTTAAGGGTTAATTATCTAGTGCATGTTGCCTATCCTGAAGTCGCGGTTAACCTTGAGACGGTTTAGGAGAAATTGGAACTTTGCAGTAATATATATAATGAGTATTGGATTATATAATCGTTCCAATGACCGCCATACAAAGGAGAGGTAAACATGATTGTAACTCTGACTGTTAATCCTAGTGTTGACGCAAGTACAAGCATTAAACAGGTTGTCCCGGACCATAAATTACGCTGCCGTGAAGCTTCCTATAAGCCGGGCGGAGGTGGGGTTAATGTCTCTCGGGCGATCCATCGCTTAGGCGGGGATTCCTTAGCCTTATATACATCAGGGGGCTTACACGGGCAGTTGCTTCATCATATGCTGGAACAAGAGGGTGTAAATCATCAGTCTATTCCGATTGATGGGCAGACTCGGGAGAATCTGATCGTGCTTGAGGAATCAACCGGCCAGCAGTTCAGGTTTGATATGCCAGGTCCGCTCTTTCTGGAGGGGGATTGGGTACGTTGTATTGAACAATTAAAGGCACTGACTGTTACGCCTACATATATCGTGGCAAGCGGCAGTCTGCCTACGGGCTGTCCAACAGATTTCTATGCCCGTGTAGTTGCTGTTGCCAAGCAATGGAATGCCCGGGTGATTGTTGATACTTCAGGGGAGGCGCTGCAGCTGGCTGCTGATGCAGGTGTATATTTATTGAAACCTAATGCGCGTGAACTTGAAGAGCTGAGCGGCCAAGCCATAACTAATGATGAGGAATTGAAGTCGGCGGCCTTGAAGCTTATTCATGAAGGACGGACCGAAGTGGTTGTCGTGTCTTTAGGTGGTGAAGGAGCCATGCTTATTTCTAAAGAAGGCTGCGAGCACCTGAAGGCTCCTGATATTTCAGTTGTAAGCGTAGTCGGCGCGGGTGACAGTTTGGTGGGTGGGGTTGTCTATAGTTTGGAGTTAGGCAGACCTTTGCGCGAAGCGGTGCAGTTCGGAATCGCTGCCGGAGCTGCGGCAGTCATGAATCCGGAGCGGGAACTGTGCAAGCGGGAAGACACCGAGAGATTATTCAAGAGTATGACAGAAGCCAGCAAAGGATAAACCAAAAAGACGAAGGCTTCCTTTACCTTAGGGTATCAGGGGCCTTCGTCTTACATAAAATATAAGAATTTATATGCTTCACGCAATAATTTATCCTTATATTTCTCGAAGAAACGGGTGCCGTCCATATAAAGGACGGCACCCGTTTCTTCTTGTTCGTCCGTTTTTCTTCATAGCCATTCTTTCTTGCGGAAGACAACAAGCATTCCACAGCCTAGCGTTACCATGGCACCAATAACGCCGTAGTAACCATATTTCGTATGGATTTCGGGAATATTTTCAAAGTTCATGCCATAGATTCCGGTAATCACAGTCAGCGGCATGAATATGGTTGTAATCGCCGTAAATACTCTCATAATTTCATTGGCGCGATTGGCGATACTGGATTGGTAGGCTTCACGCAAGTTGCCCATGAGATCGCGGTAGGTCTCAAAGGTTTCAGATATTTTAACTGCATTCTCATAAATATCGCTGAAATACTTTTGCAACTGGTCATCAATCAGGCGGAGGTCTTTTTTGTTCAGAGTGTTGATAACCTCTTTCTGCGGACCCAGCATCTTCTTCAGCCACAGAATTTCGCTTCGCAGACCGATAATTTCGCTGAGATGCGATTTCTTGGTATGCATCAGAATATCTTCTTCAAGCTTCTCTATCCGGACTTCAATTCGGTCGCCAACAGTGAAATAATTATCAACAACAAGGTCGATCAGCAGATACATGAACCGGTCCGGTTCGCTGACCTCCTGTTCCCATAGGATGGGCTTTAGTACGCGCAATTCATTAATTTTTTGTTTGGTCACGGTGATGATGTAATGTCTGCCGAGAAAGATGTTGAGCGAGCGCAGGAAGATTTCTTCATCATCAAAACGGATGCTGTTCACCACAATGAAATAGTGGCTTTCATAAATTTCAATCTTTGGACGTTGATCCTCTTCACTAAGGCAATCCTCCACAGCAAGATCATGCAGATTGAATAAGGGCTGAATCAACATTAAATCCTCTTCATCTGCATCAATCCAATAGAATCCTTCTGTAGGGGGCGTAATAGTCTGTGTAATATCATCAATATTCGTAAAAACCCCTGCATTTACCAGCCGGATTTTCATCTGATTCCACTCCTTCTATCCCTGATCTTCTTCAGGGAAATGCTAATTACAGCACAGAGAAAAAATCAGCTTGGCCGGGGTCATTATGCATGCATAAGGCCAAATGACGGTTCGAGGGCATGAAGAAGAGATGCTCCCGCCGCGGGCAAGCTGATGATAATCCTGTCTGGTTGCTCATTCTGTACATTTAACTGCGAACCTGGGTCGCCATCCATCCTTCTTCTCACCTCTTCTTTTCGTCATTTTGGGGATGAAACACTTGTCTAGTATAACGCCGAGGTATGCCTCTTTCAAGGAAAATTCTTGTCATTTTCAGCACCCTTAAGCATTGTATGGACTTGACGAAAAGGAGGTTCATGATTTAAAGTGAATTTTAAGAAATTAATTGAATACAGCTTAATCTTATCAAGAGCAGGTGGAGGGACTAGCCCGATGAAACCCGGCAACCGGCGTGTGAACGCACGGTGCTAATTCTTGCGGAAGCTTTGCTGGCGTTTTCTTCGCCTAAGCAGAGGTTATCTGGCAGATGAGAGAGGCGCATATGACTGTAGCTATATGACCTTTCTCGTCCCGAGAAGGGTCTTTTTTGTATTATTTTATCCACAATTCGCCTAGCACCAACCAAAAATTCAGCCAAGGAGTGAAAAGTCAATGCCGATCAAAATTCCTGACAGCTTACCGGCAAAAGAAATATTATCCGGAGAAAATATTTTTGTGATGGATGAAAGCCTGGCTTATCATCAGGATATACGTCCATTAAGGATTGCCATATTGAATTTAATGCCCACCAAGGAAACCACAGAAACCCAGTTGCTGCGCTTAATCGGGAACTCACCGCTTCAGGTAGATGTTATACTGCTGCATCCCAGTTCTCATACCTCAAAGAATACATCAGCGGAGCATCTGAAAAGTTTTTATAAAACCTTTGACGAAATCAGCCACCGCCGCTTGGATGGGCTCATCGTTACGGGCGCTCCCGTGGAACAGATGGAGTTCGAGGATGTTACGTATTGGGAAGAACTGCAGAAAATTTTTGAGTGGAGCAAGAAGAATGTAACTTCGACCATGCATATCTGTTGGGCAGCACAGGCAGGATTATACCATCACTTCGGAGTGCGCAAGGAGATCCTACCCGAGAAGTGTTTTGGCGTGTTCCCACATACCTTGGGTGATAACAACTTTAAGCTGCTTCGCGGCTTTGATGAAGTGTTTCATGTGCCACATTCAAGACATACCGATGTCTCCCGTGCAGATATTGAAGCAAATCCGAACCTGCAGATTCTGGCCGAGTCGGAGGAAGCGGGTGTTTATCTGGTAGCAACTGCCGATGGAAAGCAAATTTTTGCTACTGGACACTCCGAGTATGATCCCTTCTCCCTGAAGTGGGAATATGACCGGGACATTTCCAAAGGACTAGAAGTGCCATTACCGAAGCATTACTATCCTAAGGATGATCCTACTCGTACTCCACCTGCCATATGGCGCGCGCATGCTAACTTATTGTTCTCTAATTGGCTCAATTACTATGTATATCAGGAGACCCCTTACGATATTGGTCCGATTATTTAATACTATTTAGGAGGCTTACAGAATGGACGACAAACTCAGGATTGAAAGCAGATTAGCTCAAATTGGTTCGCAGGAAGACCCGGCAACAGGAGCTGTTAATTTTCCCATTTATCAGTCAACGGCTTTTAGGCATCCGCGGTTAGGACAAAGTACAGGGTTTGACTATATTCGCACCAAAAATCCCACCCGCTCCGTGCTGGAGAATGCCGCAGCTGAGCTGGAATCCGGCGACGTTGGCTTTGCTTGCAGCTCCGGTATGGCTGCGTTATCGACAGTCTTCTCTTTATTCGGACAAGGCGACCATCTGGTTGTTTCCCTTGATTTGTATGGTGGAACCTATCGGATGCTGGAACGGATTTTGTCCAAATACGGAATCACTGCCTCCTACGTAGACACTAATGATCTGGAGGCACTAGAAGCCACTCGTCGTCCCAATACTAAAGCCGTATTTATCGAAACACCGACGAATCCGCTGATGATGATTACGGATATTCAGGCGGTGTGTACATGGGCCCGCCAGCATAATATGCTCACGATTGTGGATAATACGCTGCTCACTCCTTTCTTTCAACGGCCTATAGAGCTGGGTGCGGACATTGTTGTCCATAGTGCGACTAAATATTTGGGCGGACATAACGATGTGTTGGCTGGGCTTATAGTAACGAAAGGGAGCGAATTATCAACGGAAATGGCTATGCTGCACAATTCCATTGGTGCTGTACTGGGACCTACTGATAGCTATCAGCTAATGAGAGGCATGAAGACACTGGCGCTGCGGATGGAGCGGCATGAGAGCAATGCGCTGGCATTGGCTCACTATCTGCTGCATCACAAGGCAATAGCGGAAGTATTCCATCCGGGCCTGCCGGATCATCCCGGCTATGAGATTCAGAACCGCCAGTCTTCGGGCAACACCGGTATTTTCTCCTTTAAGGTAAAAGATGCCAAATACGTTGAGCCGCTGCTTCGCCATATCCGTCTGATTGCCTTCGCCGAGAGCCTTGGCGGTGTGGAATCGCTTATGACCTATCCGGCCGTGCAGACTCATGCTGATATCCCTGTGGAAATTCGCGATGCGGTCGGTGTGGATGATCGCCTGCTGCGCTTCTCCGTCGGCATTGAACATGCCAGCGATTTGATCGCTGATCTTGGAAATGCACTGGAAGCAGCCCGCATCGAGCTTGAGGAGGGTATAACTCAAGGAGGTCAGCAAGGATGAGTGACAACAAGGACAAGCTGAAATTTGGCACCAGATTGCTGCATTTCGGTGCGGAAATCGACAAAACAACTGGAGCTTCCAGCGTGCCGATCTATCAGGCGTCCACGTTCCATCATGAGGACATCTACAATCCTCCGCTTCATGATTACAGCCGGTCGGGTAATCCTACCCGCCAGGCTTTGGAGGACTATATTGCTGTTCTGGAGGGGGGAGATCGTGGTTTTGCCTTTGCGTCAGGCATGGCAGCGATTTCCAGCACCTTTTTGCTATTGTCTTCCGGGGATCATGTCATTGTTACGGAGGACGTATATGGTGGTACATACCGATTGCTAACGATGATTCTGAACCGTTTTAATATTCAAAGCACCTTTGTAGATATGACGAATATTGAGCTGGTAAAGGCAGCACTGCAATCCAATACCAAAGCGGTATATATGGAAACTCCGTCAAATCCAACCCTGAGAATAACGGATATCTCCGCCGTTTGCGAGTGGGCGCAGAGCCATGATTTACTCACGATTCTCGACAATACATTCATGACTCCTTATTATCAGCGGCCAATAGAACTAGGTGTGGATATCGTGCTGCACAGTGCAACGAAATTTCTCGGTGGCCATAGCGATGTGCTGGCCGGTCTCGCTGTAACTCGTACAGCAGAACTCAGTGCTCAGATGAAAATGCTGCAAAACGGACTCGGTACGGTCCTTGCTCCACAGGAGAGCTGGCTGCTAATGCGCGGTATGAAGACTCTGGAAGCACGGATGGTGCATAGCGAGAAGAGTGCGATAGCGCTGGCTAAATGGTTGGAGAATCGCAGTGATATCGAGGCTGTTTATTATCCCGGACTGGAGAATCACCCCGGGCGTGAGGTTCATGAACGACAATCCAGTGGTTATGGTGCTGTCGTCTCATTTGATGTAGGATCTGGCGCACGAGCCAAGGCTGTACTGAATCTGGTCACCATTCCTCTGGTAGCTGTAAGTCTCGGAGCGGTGGAGAGTATTCTCTCTTATCCAGCAATGATGTCCCATGCGGCTATGGGTGCAGAGGTCCGCGCTGCTCGTGGAATTACGGACGGACTGCTGCGCTTCTCAGTAGGTCTAGAAGCTATTGAGGATCTGCTTGCTGATCTGGAGCAGGCTTTAGTAGGAGCTTGCGTCAAGTTGTAAATTGTTTTTCAAGCCGCTCAGATTGTGATACGATGGAGAACGAACTTGTTCATAAGTTGTACAAATTTAATCAATCTGCCATACAGTTATGGGCTTAGAGGGAGGCTGCAAACGATGAGTGCGATAGACCTAATTCTGGAGAAGACGCTGAAGGGTGAACGTCTGCAATTGGAAGACACTGTCAGACTATTCGAGAGCAATGAAATTGAGAAGATGGGCGCAGCTGCGAATACAATTATGGAGCGCTGGCACCCGGACCCAGTGACTACGTTTGTAATCGGCCGCAATATTAATTATACGAATGTATGCGATGTGTATTGTCGCTTCTGTGCGTTCTACCGCGCACCAGGTTCGGCCGAGGGGTATGTGCTTCCGGATGAGACCATATTCCAGAAAATCTCCGATACGATTGCTGTTGATGGTACGGAAATCCTGATGCAGGGTGGCACCAATCCGAATCTGCCATTTAGTTATTATACGGATTTACTGCGTGGAATTAAGCAGCGGTTCCCGGACATAACCATGCATTCCTTCTCTCCTGCAGAAATTATGAAGATGAAGGAAGTATCTGGATTAAGCCTTGAAGAGGTAGTGCGCGAGATTCATGCTGCCGGTCTGGATTCTCTGCCGGGAGGTGGTGCGGAAATTCTTGATGACCGTACCCGCCGTAAGATTAGTCGTCTCAAAGGCACTTGGCGTGAGTGGATGGATGTAATGCAAACGGCGCATAAAATAGGAATGAATACGACGGCAACGATGGTAATTGGTTTAGGTGAGAGCATGGAGGAACGAGCGCTGCATCTACTGCGTGTACGCGAGGCGCAGGATGAGTGTATTGCCAATAAATATGACTCCGAAGGGTTTCTAGCCTTTATTTCGTGGACGTTCCAGCCAGATAACACTAACCTTAAACTGGACAGACAGACGCCTGAAGAGTATTTGAAGACCGTTGCGATCAGTCGGTTGGTGCTGGATAATATTAAGAACTTCCAGTCTTCATGGGTAACCATGGGCCCAGATGTTGGCAAGCTTTCCCTTCAATACGGCTGCAATGATTTCGGCAGCACGATGATTGAAGAAAATGTAGTCTCTTCAGCCGGCGCCGTTTATAAAGTGAATATCGAATCCATCACCCAGTTGATCCGTGAAGCTGGCAAAATCCCGGCGCAGCGCAATACACGCTACGATATCCTGCGGGTATTCGATGATGCCAATGCCAAGATCGATAATGATTTTGTGATGCAGAACTAAACGAACTGGATAGGAATTTAAAGATTTAAATACACGCTTGCTGACCATCAATCTCTTAAATAGAGATTATGGATCGGCAAGCGTTTTTTATGATACCAGAACATGAATAGTTGCGGTTCAAACTTGGTGGACTATAGAGCCACTATTTCACTTTCGAGGGTGGATAGGGAACAGGGAGCGGACTTAGGAGACACTATTGAAACAACAATAGGTTCTTTTAGGAAGGAATTATGTTAATAGCGTCGCTGGTGTCCACCAAACTAGCAAAGGGCCTGATTTTGAGCAAATAGCGGATTTTTAGTCCGGTTCTGGCTTGTGCCCTCTCGGCTGAAAGAAGTTGTGGTTTAAAATCATGAATAAGTACTTGAAATGTTTAAATTATTGATTTACAATTTAAACCATAAGTGATATCATAATCATATCAAAACTATATCTTCTTGGGGGAGTATTTTATGAAGGAGAAAACGCTGCATCCGGTTAGTGGTTTCTGGGTCATTGCTTTAATTGCTGTCTGTTTGGCGGGGGGGATTTACGGTGCTGTTCAGGAGTATATTACGGTGCCAGTCATCCTATTCGTATTAGCTGCAGTGCTGTTAACCAGCATAACTGTTGTGCAGCCAAATAAGTCAGTCGTAGTGACTTTTTTTGGCCAATATGTGGGGACGATCGTGAGTAGCGGGTTATTTGCAGTTATTCCATTTAGTGTTCGTAAGACAGTCTCACTTAGAGTACGTAACTTTAACAGCGCCATGCTGAAGGTCAACGATGTTGAAGGTAATCCGGTTGAAATTGCCGCAGTTATCGTATTCAAAGTCATTAATTCAGCCAAAGCATTGTTCGATGTAGATAAATATATGGCTTTTGTAGAGATCCAGAGTGAGACCGCACTGCGCCATGTAGCTAGTAAGTATCCGTACGATAACTTCAATGAAACTGGCATGTCTCTGCGGGCCAATGCCGATGAAATTGCTAAAGAACTGGCAGGAGAGTTGCAGGAACGGTTGTCGTTGTCCGGTGTAGAAGTTATTGAAGCACGGCTGACACATCTAGCCTATGCGACTGAAATCGCCAGCACAATGCTGCAGCGTCAACAGGCATCTGCCATTCTGGCTGCACGGCAGATTATCGTGGAGGGTGCTGTTGGGATGGTGGATATGGCCATCAAGAAGCTCAAGTCAGATGGCATTGTAGAGCTCGACGAAGAACGTAAAGCAGCGATGATCAACAATCTGATGGTGGCCATAGTGTCGGAACGCGGAGCGAGTCCGGTGATTAACGCCGGATCGTTGTACTAAAGGAGGTGTATCATGGCGGCCAAGAAAAGCTTTCCGCTGCGGATCGATCCCGATCTGCACGAAGCGCTGGAGCGTTGGGCAGTAGATGAATTACGCAGCGTAAACGGACATATTGAGTACTTGCTGCGTGAATCTTTGAAGCGCGCAGGCCGCTTGCCTGAAAGAAAACGCCAGGAAGATTAGCTTATATCTATACTTTCGACATTTCGGGCGATCTTCCGACTTGACTAAGCAGAGAGTGCAGACTTATAATTACCGTAATTCACGTTAATAGCTTCGACAAAGATATGAGTCGATCGTTCAGGACCGTTCAGAGAGAGGAAACGCAGGCTGTAATTTCCTCCGGTGCCGGCTTTTGATTTACCCCTTTGTAGCTGCGGTTATGAAATCCCTAAGTGGGATAGTAAGAACCGCCGGTTCATGGCCGTTATTCCCATGCTTAAGAAGGATTTATCTCTGGTGGCTGCTTGTTTAGCGGAGCAGAGAGAGTCGAATTTGGGTGGAACCACGGGTGCAATCACTCGTCCCTTTGCGGGACGGGTGTTTTTTGTATGCGTGGATATTTCCGTTCCGCAAGCAGTAAGCGGCCGATTGCATAGGCTAACCATACTAAGAGGAGTGAAACATTATGACAGTTAGTATTAAGCTTCCGGACGGCTCAGTCCGGGAATACGCAGACGGCAGCAGTATCGATGATGTAGCCGCTTCTATCAGCAGCGGGCTCCGCAAGAATGCGGCGGCAGGTAAATTGAACGGGATCGTCGTGGATTTATCAACTCCACTAGAAGAGGGCGCACTGGTAGAAATCGTGATTTTGGATTCGCCGGAAGGTCTGGAAGTTATGCGTCACAGTACAGCTCATTTGATGGCCCAGGCGGTTAGACGGCTGTTCGGAACTAAAGAAGTTAAGCTTGGTGTGGGTCCGGTGATTGAAGATGGCTTCTTCTACGATATGGATCTGGAGCATCCACTGAATCCGGAAGATCTGTTAAAGATAGAGAAGGAAATGGAACGTATTGTTTCCGAGAATCTGCCGATCGTACGTAAAGAAGTTAGCCGCAAGGAAGCTTTGGACATTTTTGGCGAACTGGGAGATCCCTATAAGCTGGAACTAATCGAGGGTCTGCCGGAGGAGAGCGTGATCACTATTTATGAACAGGGTGAGTTCTTCGACCTGTGTCGTGGTCCGCATCTGCCATCTACTTCCAAGATCAAAGTGTTCAAGTTGATGAGCGTAGCGGGTGCTTACTGGCGCGGCGACAGCAAGAACAAGATGATGCAACGGATATATGGCACAGCCTGGTTCAAAAAAGCACAGCTGGAAGAGCATCTACGTCTGCTTGAGGAAGCGAAGAAACGTGACCACCGCAAGCTGGGCAAAGAGCTGGAAATCTTTACTTTTAATAATCTAGTGGGTCAAGGACTACCGATTTGGTTGCCAAAGGGTGCCAAGGTGCGCAGTATTCTGGAACGCTATATCGTTGACCTCGAAGCCAGCCTGGGATATCAGCATGTCTATACTCCGGTGCTTGGGAATGTAGAATTGTATAAGACTTCTGGGCACTGGGAGCATTACCAAGAGGATATGTTTCCAAAAATGACCATTGATAATGAGGAGTTTGTGCTTCGTCCAATGAACTGCCCTCATCATATGATGATTTATAAGAGCTCCATGCATAGCTACCGTGATCTGCCGATCCGGATTGCCGAGCTTGGCATTCAGCATCGTTACGAAATGTCCGGAGCTCTGACAGGTCTGCACCGTGTTCGCTCTATGACTTTGAACGATGCACATATTTTCTGTCGACTGGATCAAATCAAGGGTGAATTTACTCGTGTAATCGAGTTGATCAAGCAAGTCTACAGTGACTTTGGAATTCATGATTATCGCTTCCGTTTATCCTACCGTGATCCTAAGGATACCGAGAAATACTTCCAGAACGATGAGATGTGGGAGACTGCGCAACGGATGCTGCGTGAGGTTGTAGAGGAAGCCGGCTTGCCATTCTACGAAGCAGAAGGCGAAGCAGCCTTTTACGGACCGAAGCTGGATGTGCAGATCAAGACTGTATTGGGCAAGGAAGAAACTTTGTCTACTGCTCAGATCGACTTCCTGCTGCCAGAACGCTTTGAACTGGAATATGTAGGTGATGACGGTCAAAAACATCGTCCGGTCGTGCTGCATCGCGGAATTCTGGGAACTATGGAACGTTTCGTAGCCTTTTTGCTGGAGAATTTTGCCGGTGCATTGCCGCTTTGGTTGTCTCCTCAGCAGGTCAAGGTTATTCCCGTTTCTACGGCTTTTGATGATTATGCGAATGAAGTTACTGACAAGCTGCGCCGCCGCGGAATTTCTGCTGAAGCGGATCTGCGCAATGAGAAGCTTGGCTACAAGATTCGTGAAGCACAGCTGGAGAAGCTGCCTTACATGTTCGTAATCGGTGAGAACGAGCAAAATGCTGGAACGGTGTCCATCCGCAAGCGCGGCGAAGGTGATCTTGGAGCCAAACCGCTGGATGAAGTCATTGAATCCTTAGTCCAGGAAATTGCCAATCGCGTAATCTCTTAAACTATTTTTAACAGCCTCTGACTTATGCCCATGAAGATCTTTTACTAGTCTTCATGTATAAAATTTTGTGGAATGGGAAACCTTCGCTAGTAGGGGGAGGTTTATCACATGAACAAAATGGGCATAGGCCAGAGGTTTTGGTGTCTTATCGTAACATTTGCACTTCTGCTGTCAGTAGCCGGTGTATATCCGAATTCCGAACATAAAGCAGCTGAGGCCAATGGAGCGGGAGACACTTCCAAGCAACTGAGCAATAACATAACGCAATCGGAGTCTTTGCAATATAAACAGGTATTAACAGCTGCAGCATCATTTAAAAATTCTGCCCAGAGCAGGGTACTAGCGAACGGCCAAGCTATTTTACAGTCTCAGCAGTCACAGAAGTCACAGAAGTCTCAGCAATCCGTTTCCGGGCAAGCATTCCGCTCAAGAACATTAGAATCAAAGCCCGTGACGACGAAATCACCACAAGTAACGAAGAAGCCGTCTGTAATCTCCACGACTACACCAGCACCAGCTTCCGTACCTGTAGCGGCGCCAGCACCAGAGCAGATAATCACAACACTGAAGGTAACCGCAACTGGCTACACGGCCGGCTATGAATCCACAGGGAAAACGGCAAAGCATCCTCAATACGGAATCACATACTCAGGGGTCAAGGTCCGCAGAGATAAAAATACAGTTTCGACTATAGCCGCAGATCCGAAAATATTGCCACTGGGCAGCGTTCTTTATATACCTGGCTATGGCTACGCTGTTGTCGCAGATACGGGATCGGCTATTAAAGGCCGGAAGATTGATTTATATTTTTCCACCACGAAACAGGTTTACAAGGAATGGGGCAAGAAGACCGTTGTCGTTCAGCTCATTAAGCGTGGGAAAGGTAAGTGTACAGAGGTCATGCTGAAGAATCTCAGCCAGGCGATTGAAACCTATAACACCGTGCCGCAATCCCTGTTGGAGGAAGTTATTTGAAATGCAGGGTAGACGGAGTTCAGTAGCTTGAATTTTTTTTCACTTAGGAATGTATAATAGTTGCTTCCTCATCCCATAATACGGACTGGGGCAAAGCAGTAGCCTCTTTCAAGATGTTCTCAGAGTCAGCAGGAGTGTATGCGGCACGAGAGAAAAGGGAGGTGAATTTCCGTGGCCAATACTAAAAAATCAAAGGTACAAGAAAACTATAAAACACCTAATCAAAAATACAATGCTGAATTTGCTGTTGAGAATGATGGCGCAGCTAAGCAGAGTGGAAATAATGTTGCTAAACCGGTCCAAAAACCACAGCAGTAACACTTGTAACACCATTACAGGTAACTATTGAAAAAAAGGATTGTCTGTAAATCAGCTGAGTAAGCTGAAACGGACAGTCCTTTTGCTGTTTATACACGCATACATAAGAAGTATAATAGTAAATTAACCCAACCCCTCCGTCTGGAGACTGAGGAGAGATTCCTTCTCACGCCGCTGTTCTCAGCCGCTTCATTCCTGTAGACTAGGGTCATAAGGTTACAGAAGAGCGTTTCCAATAACATAAAGGGGAAATGAGATATGAAAAGACGGTTCACAAGCCAGGTGCTTGGTGGTTTGATCCTGATCGGTCTTGGTGCAATGTTCCTGCTCAGACAGCTGGGTTACACTGATTTCAGCATAGGTTATCTGGCCTCCAACTACTGGCCGGTCATATTGATCATAATGGGTGTGCAGCGCTTGCTCTCTACTGGTGATTACAACAACTCCAAGGGTTCTTCAACAATCGGTGGTTTTTTCTTTCTGGCGATCGGTGTTTTTTTCCTCGGCCGCAATTTGGACTGGTTCGATCTTTCGGCTGGTGAATTTTTCAAAATGTTCATTCCGGTGATGCTGATTGGCGGCGGACTGTACGTGATCTTTAAACCACGTGGAACTACGCCACCCGTTCCGCCAGCTCCACCCGTTCCGCCAAGCTATTATCCTCCTGGAAAAAGCGCTGCGCCATTAGATGCTGAGCCCCCTAAGCCGCTGGAGTCCACATTGGACGAACAGTTCGAGCAGAAGTTCGGCAAGCCTTCCGGAGAGCGGGATTGGAATAAATATCTTCATAAGGATGAAGATGAAGAAGAGTCGGAGCCGGATTCCTATAAATCTTATGCCAGCTCCCGCTGGCAGGAGAAGCAGGACCGTCATGAACGCAGACGTCAGGAGCGGCATGAACGGCATGCCCGCAGACATGGCGAGTGGCATGAAGATTTCAATGAGGCAGATGGAGGCAAGGAAACGACACACCGTTCCGCTTTTATCGGAGATGTTCATATGGGCCGAGAGCATTTTCAGCTAAAAAATACAAATATCTCACAGTTCATTGGCGACACGGTGCTGGATCTTACCAACGCGCAAATCGCTTACGGTGAGACGAAGATTAATATTTCTGCTTTTATCGGCGATATCAAAGTCTACATCCCGAATGATATGGATTTGGGCATATCGGTTAACAGCAGCTCTTTTATTGGTGATATGCAAGTACTAGAGCAATCGCGTAGCGGGTTTATGAGCAGTGTTCAATGCAAGACACCTTACTATAAGGAAGCAGGCAAAAAAGTCCGGATCAACGTAAGTGCTTTTATTGGTGACATTAAAGTTAAAACGGTGGGTTAAGATGGGGACAATCTTCAGCAATACCAAATGGATGTTGTCTATCTATTTCCTCCTCAGCGGTGGTGTGACTGCTGGACTGATGTATGCGGGCAGTTGCCTGGGCTATATTAAAGTTGTGGATTATCGGATGTGGGTTTACCTATGTATTGGGATTGTGCTGTTTTCAGTGATTATCGGTTATATGGCAGGTCAACGGATTCAGCGCCGTGTCGATCATCTCGACCTGAACATGCTGCAGGTAGCGAAGGGTAATCTTTCTGTGCGGATGCCGGAAAGCGATGATCAATCTTTTGCAAGAGTGTACCACGAATTCAACAGTATGATGGATACGGTGGAGAACAAAATGCAACTGCTGCAGCGATTGGGTGAGCAGGAGGTTATCGAGAAGGAACAGGCGGCGGAGAGTGCGGTACTTGAGGAGCGGAGGCGGATGGCCCGTGATCTACATGATACGGTGAGCCAGCAGCTTTTTGCTATCCACATGTCCGCCTCTTCGCTGCCTAAAGTGCTAGAACGTAATGTTGAACAAGGTCAAACCGTCATGAACCAGTTAATTACGATGTCTCAAATGGCGCAAAAGCAGATGAGAGCACTAATTGCGCAGCTGCGTCCGGTAGAGCTGGAAGGTCGAACACTGTTCGAAGCGCTGGAGAAATGGTTCCCGGACTATTGCCGCCAGAACGGTCTGAAAGGCATGAAGGAGCTTGAATTGCAGGGCGAGCTGTCCGAGGCGATTGAGCATCAGTTATTCCTGATTATCCAAGAGGCCATGGCCAATATTGTAAAACATGCTATAGCACGGATTGTCAGTTTATCACTTCGTGAAACGCCGAGACAGGTTGTGATGAGCATTAGCGATGACGGGCAAGGTTTCGAAAATGTGCAACATAAGCAAGGTTCCTATGGACTTACAACGATGCGTGAGCGTGCCGAGAAGCTAGGCGGACAAGTAGAGATTATTAGCCGCAGAGGCGCGGGAACAACGATCCGTGTACATATCCCTAAGTTTTTGCAAGAGAGCCATGAGCCGGAGGAGAACGGAACGCTTGGTACAGAAGTATAGTTTAAGCATATGCTTACGAAGTGAGTTTTATTGCGTTGGAAATTCAAGTAGCTAAGCTTCATAAAACTAGGCGTAGGCTTACGAAGCGAGTTTTGTACGAAGTAACGCAGTGAAGTGATGCTAACAAAACTTTTAGGAGGACTGACATGAGTGTCATTAAAGTGCTAATTGTTGATGATCATGACATGGTGAGAATGGGCCTCAAGACTTATCTAATGCTGGAGCCCAAATTCGAGGTTACCGGTGAGGCGGCAAACGGACTGGAGGCACTGGAGATGCTGCGTGCGGGCGGACAGGAAGCTCTGCCAGACCTCGTGCTGATGGATCTAATGATGCCGGTGATGAACGGAGCAGAAACCACCAAGGCCGTGATGTCCGAATTCCCTGGTCTCAAAATAGTGATCTTAACCAGCTTCCTCGAGGATGATCTGGTAGTGGATGCCATTGAAGCGGGAGCTATCAGCTATGTGCTCAAAACCGTGTCGGCAGAGGAACTCATTTATGCGCTCCAGGGAGCCTATCGCGGTATGCCCGTGATGACCGGTGATGTATCGCAGGCTCTGACCCGCGGTATCCGCCAGCGTACAGTGCAGGGCGATTCCTCCGGCTTAACGGAACGTGAGAAGGAAGTCCTGCTGCTCATTGCCGAGGGCAAGAACAACAAGGATATTGGCGAGGAACTGCATATTAGTATCAAAACAGTGAAGACGCATGTCAGCAACCTGTTGATGAAATGCGAACTGGATGACCGTACCCAACTGGCAATTTACGCTCACCGCAAGGGCTGGGCCCAGGGATAAAATTATTGACAGACCCACGTTTATGCTCCACTCACTCTCAACTGGGGTGCGGAAAGGAAGTTAGTTGCACTCCATACAGCTAAAAGGAGCCATAAAGACTTCCGGTGGATTTTAATTGTATTCGCTGCAACTAAAATCCAGCGAAATGCGGTTTGTTAGCTCATTCTGGAGATTTACCTGCATAGAATACAATTAACTGCGATGTGCTGCATAAGCTTTTTTAATTGCACGAAGTACACTTAACTCTTATATTTACTCTTTATCTTTATTTTTATCTTTATCTTTGCCTTTGCCTTTGCTTTTATCTTTATCTTTGTTTGTAGTCTCAGCCCGTCGCGAGGTGTTTAGCGCTCGGGCTTTTTTGTGCTTCCCTGCACAGGGAAGGGGTATCAGAGCGGAAAGTTTACGGCCGCCTTTGAAATCGTGTTCCACCCGTAGGGTAAATTCAAGGAACACGATTTCAACAGCGGTGTAGCCTGATACCCGTTCCCCTGATACCCGTTCCCCCAAATCTTTTATCTCCGCTTAAATTGTTTTTAATGTGACCTTAAGGTTCACAGTACAAAATAAGAACAAGAAAACAAATACTCCTTGTCAGACAGACAGGGTGCGGGAGGAAAGAAAACATGGACGATAACAAAAATGAGTTTAATCGTGACAATGAGCCGGCACCGGATCGGGAATGGGATAACAACAATGAAAGCAACAAAAACCAGTCTACCGAATCAGGATCATCATACTACTATTCTTACGGACCTTTTAAATCTTTGAATAAAGATGAACTGAATACAGAGGGTACGGAGCATTACAATCGGCGGGAGCCAGAGCGCGTGGAAATTACACCGCCGCAATCGGTTAATCCACTTCCCTATAGTACTTCACTTCGCACAACAGGATATGATAACAATGGCGGCGGACGTAACGGAAATGGTGGGAATGGAGCGGACGGAGGGGGAGGCTGGCAATACAAAGGCAAACCTAAAAGTTCGGTGAAAACAGTGCTGATTTCTTTCCTGGCTGGGATGATCGTTCTATCCAGTTCTATGTTTATGGCAGACCGCGGCAATTGGTTTACGGACAATTCAGCAACAGCGGTTGCAGTAACGAATGCATCAGCTAAAGCGCCTAACGAGAGTGCAAGTGTTACACCTTCAACCACTACCACATCGTTGGTGAATGGAACAGGCGATGTATCAAATGTGGTAGATGGAGTAGGGCCAGCAGTAGTTAAGATTGAGACGCTTGTTAACTCCAGCACCCGCAGTGGAAGTCAAACCAGTCCGAATTCGACAGATCCATTCTCACAATTTTTCTTCGGGGATCAGTTCGGTGGAAGCGATTCTCAACAATCTGAACCGGATGCAGGTTCTCAGTCAGAATCAGGATCAGGATCAGGATCAGGATCAGCAACACAACTTGTTCCTTATGGAATTGGCACAGGCTTCATCTATGATAAAGCCGGATATATTTTGACTAACCAGCACGTAATTGATAAAGCAGATGTGATTCAAGTTACGCTGGAAGGCAACAGCAAGCCTTATGAAGCTAAACTTCTCGGCTCTAGCAAAGATCTCGATCTGGCCGTCCTGAAGATTGAAGGGGACAATAACTTCCCTGTAGTGGCACTGGGTAATTCCGACACGTTAAAGGTTGGCTCGGAAGTAGTAGCTATTGGTAATCCTCAAGGGTTTGATCATACGGTTACAGCCGGTGTACTTAGCGCCAAAGGACGCAGCATTGATATTAATGAAGAAGATGGCAGTGGAACACGCAATTATAAAGATTTGCTGCAGACCGATGCTTCTATTAACCCTGGTAATTCCGGTGGACCTTTGCTCAATATGAACGGTGAAGTCATTGGAATGAACGTGGCTGTAAGTACAGATTCTCAAGGAATAGGCTTCGCTATCGCGGTCAATACCATTAAAGAGGTTGTTGACAAGCTGGAAGCGAACCAAGCCATTCCGAAAGAACCTGTTCCTTTCATCGGAGCCTCACTAATGACAATTACGGATGAAGTTGCCAAGCAAATGGGAACTGAGATTAAAGAAGGTTCTGTGGTAGCCGAGATTATTTATAAATCGCCTGCCTATACCGCAGACTTACGCCCATACGATATTATTACAGGCGTTAATGGAACGAAATATGCAACGAGTCAAGATCTGATTACCTTCATTCAAACGTTAAAAGTTGGTGATAAAGCCACATTGAATGTAGTGCGCGATGGCAAAACACTGGATCTACAAGTTACAATCGGCAACAAAAATGATTTTGATACTACCAAAACTCAGCAGCAGTAAATATTGAATCGGTGAATTGAAGAGCGGGAGGGGGAACCCTTCCGCTTTTGCTACAAAGATAAGGATTTATATGTTTCACACATTAAATTATCCTTATATTTCTCGAAGAAACGGGTGCCGTCCATATAAAGGACGGCAAAGCCGTTTCTTCTTGATTGGATGCCAATCCATTCATTCACTGATACAATATAAATAAAAAGAGAACAATGGGGGCTGCTTGATGCGACCGAGTATTTTAATTATTGATGATGACGAGAAAATTATTTCCATGCTGCGCCGTGGCCTGGCCTTTGAAGGATACGATGTAAAGTCAGCAGTAAATGGGGCTGACGGATTGCGTGCCGTACTGGCCAGTGATCCCGATGTAGTTATTCTAGATGTGATGATGCCGCAAGTGGACGGCTTTGAAGTCGTTAGACGTCTACGGGAGGGTGGCAGTAGTGTACCCGTCCTCATGCTTACGGCTAAAGATGAGATAGAACACCGTGTGAAGGGACTTGATATGGGTGCAGATGACTATTTAGTAAAGCCGTTTGCATTGGAGGAACTGTTAGCACGTGTGCGCGCACTGCTTCGACGCAAGAGCGAGCAGGGTGGAGGCGGAGAACAGGCTGTCTCTTACGAGGATATTACGCTGGATGTGGATTCACGGGAAGTGATCCGCAATGGCAAACGGCTGGAGCTAACGGCTAAGGAATTTGAGTTGCTGCATTTGTTTATGCAGAATCCGAAGCGGGTATTGTCCCGTGACCTGATTATGGATAAGATTTGGGGCTATGATTATAGCGGTGAATCCAATGTGTTGGAAGTTTATATCGCCATGCTGCGCCAGAAGACGGAAGAGCATGGAGGCAAACGCTTGATTCAGACGATCCGGGGAGCCGGGTACATTCTAAGAGGTGACAATTAATATGTCCATAAGGTTGCGGCTGGCTGCTTGGTATTCAGGAATTCTAGCCGTTATGCTGCTGGCCTTATCAGCCGCAATTTACGGTTTTGTATACATTAATACTTATGGAGATTTAAAGGATCGTGTACAAAACCAGGCAGAACAATTGCAGCGTGGTTTTAGCTTCACAATTAATATCAGCGGTGAACTGGATATGAACGCGTACAGCCGGCCAGAGGACTCCAACCTGTATATGCAGATTTTTATTTATGATAGTAACCTATTGAAACAATCACTTAATATGGCGAATATTGGAATTAAGTTCGACTTTCCAGAGCGTGATAAAATTACGCAGGGATTTCGTAATGTTTTTATCGATGGGAACCATTTTCTAATCTACGAAAGACCTATTTCTTTGGAAAATTATAATAATAATCCTGCTGCCGTTCTGCAGGTTGCTGCCTATGTGGGAGAGCAGGACAAGCTTATGGAAAGATTAAAAAACATTCTGCTTGTCGGTTCCTTCGCGACCTTAATCGCGGCTTTTACCTTCGGTCTTTTCTTGGCCCGTAAGGCAATGAGTCCGATTGGTAAGGTTATTGATGCCGCTAACGGTATTCAGACAGGAACTGATCTTAGCTCTCGTATTGAATACGATGGACCACCAGATGAGATCGGACGTCTTATTGCAACTGTGAACAGTATGCTTGGGCGGATGGAGGGCTTTTATAAAGAGCTTGAGGATTCTTATGCCGCACAGCGTCGCTTCGTTTCGGATGCGTCACATGAACTGCGTACTCCTCTGACCACGATCCGTGGCAATATTGATCTGCTGCAAAAAGTATGGGCGCTGGAACCGGGGGAAAATCCGGATCTGGACGATGCTGCCATCCGGCAGATGTCACTTGAGTCCGTGAGTGATATTGCTGATGAAGCCAAAAGAATGAGTCGTCTCGTTGCAGATATGCTCTCTCTGGCCCGTGCCGATACTGGGCGTACCTTCGACATAGAGCCGGTAGCACTGGAACCGATGATGACTGAGGTGGCTCGTAGAGCCTCATTCCTGCCCCGCCAAGCGGAGTGGATTGCCGGAGATATGTCAGCCTTGAATGGCAAATATATTGTCGGCAACAAAGATTACTTGCAGCAAATGCTGTTCATCTTCATTGACAATGCCTTCAAATACACACCTTCGGGCGAAGTTTCACTGGATACGGTGTTCTACCAGAGTCAAGTGGGTATCCGTATTGTTGATACGGGCATTGGGATGGATAAAGATGAGGTGCCGCATATTTTTGATCGTTTCTACCGTGCAGATGAATCTCGTGGAATTACGGAAGGGATTGGTCTCGGTCTGTCGATCGCAAAATGGATCATCGATGAACATGGCGGATCAGTTGAGGTAGTTACCCGTCAGGGTGAGGGGACTACTTTTGTGATCTGGCTGCCGCTTCTCTTTGCTCCACCGCTGGAATAGGGTATAATTAGACCATATATTACAGCAGTTAACGATGAGCAGAAAGTTGGTGAAGTCATGGAAGTTATCAAAATTTCTCCCCGGGGCTATTGCTACGGTGTTGTTGATGCCATGGTAATGGCACGGCAGGCCGCGCAAAATCTCGATCTTCCCCGGCCTATTTATATATTGGGCATGATTGTTCATAATAGTCATGTTACCAACTCGTTCGAGGACGATGGCATCATTACATTGGACGGAAACAACCGTCTTGATATACTGGATAAAGTAGATAGCGGCACCATCATATTCACGGCGCACGGAGTCTCTCCGGAGGTTCGTAAGATGGCCCGGGCTAAAGGGCTGACGACTGTAGATGCTACCTGTCCTGATGTAACGAAGACACATGATCTTATTCAGGAAAAGGTTGATGATGGTTATGAAGTCATCTATATCGGTAAGAAAGGTCACCCGGAGCCGGAGGGCGCCGTTGGCATTTCGCCGGAGCATGTGCATCTGATTGAGAAGGAAGAAGAGATCGCAACGTTAACGATTCCTTCCTCACGAATTGTAATTACGAATCAGACTACAATGAGCCAATGGGATATTAAGCATATTATGAAAAAGCTGCTTGTGACCTTTCCTGGTGCAGAAGTGCATAATGAGATTTGCATGGCTACGCAGGTGCGTCAAGAGGCCGTGGCTGAGCAGGCGGGTCAGACGGATCTGGTTATTGTGGTGGGTGATCCGCGCAGCAATAACTCTAATCGCCTTGCCCAGGTGTCAGAAGAGATTGCCGGTGTAACGGCTTACCGTATATCAGATTTGTCTGAACTTAAGACGGAGTGGCTGCAGGGTGTCAATATCGTAGGAGTAACCTCTGGTGCTTCTACGCCTACACCGATTACGAAGGAAGTCATCAATTATCTGGAGCAATACGATCCTGCCGTTCCTGAAACATGGGAAATCAAGCGTACCGTGAATATGGCAAAGCTGCTTCCGCAGGTTAAGACTAAGAGCGCCAGCACTACGTAATGCTAATTTCTGACTACGGACTTATATTATTTGAAAAGAGTACACAAATTCCGTTAAGACGGAGCTTGTGTACTCTTTTGTTGAATGTAAGGACTCGTTACAATAAAGTGTGAAATCTGTGACGTTTAGTGAAAACAGATTGACGAATTGTCTTTTTTAAGGTAAAATTACTTTAGCGATTAAAAGCATGAAAGCTTAAAAGCATAAACGTGACATCACAAATGATTAACTATTAATTTAATCACACAAAATTACAGTATAGAAGAGGAGCTAATAATTATGATCGTTATTACATCTAATCAAACACCAGAAGAACAGGTTCAGGATATTATTGCTGTGATCGAAAGAGAAGGCTTGCAGGTCCACCTTTCCCGCGGCGCAGATCATACAGTTATTGGTCTGGTAGGAGGCGTTACTCCCAAGCTTGCTGAACATCTGCGGCAAATGAAGGGTGTGCAGAATGTCGTCAAGATCTCCAAATCTTACAAGCTGGCCAGTCGTGATTTCCATCCAGAGGATACGGTCATTGATATTCGCGGCGTGAAGATCGGTGGCGAGAATCTCGTTATTATGGGTGGCCCTTGTGCCGTTGAATCTCCGGAGCAAATTAATGAAATTGCCCGCCTTGTCAAAGCTTCTGGCGCTCAAGTACTGCGCGGAGGTGCCTTTAAACCCCGGACGGGTCCTTATAGCTTCCAAGGAGTCGGTGTTGAAGGTCTGACTATGATGGCAGAAGCCGGAAAACGCCATGGACTCCTGACCATTACTGAAGTTATGACACCAGAGTACGTTGATATCTGTGCTGAGCATGCTGATATTCTGCAAGTAGGCACACGCAATATGCAGAACTTTGATTTGTTGCGTAAACTGGGCACTTGTGGTCGTCCAGTGCTCCTTAAACGCGGCTTCAGCGCCACCTATGATGAACTGCTGAATGCAGCTGAGTACATTCTTGCAGGAGGAAACCGTGATGTAATGCTCTGTGAGCGCGGTATCCGCACCTTTGAGACTTACACACGTAACACGTTGGATCTGACTGCAATTCCTGTACTGCAGAGTCTGAGTCACCTTCCGGTTATTTCCGACCCGAGTCATGGCACCGGACGTCGTGAACTGGTTGCTCCGATGTCCAAAGCTTCGGTTGCTGCTGGGGCAAATGGACTCATTATTGAGATGCACACAGATCCCGATAATTCCATGACAGGCGATGGTGTTCAATCCTTATTCCCTGATCAGTTCGACGCTCTGCTGAGAGATCTCGAGAAGCTTGCTCCGCTCGTTGGACGTAAGTTCTCCAATTCGCCTGAGGCTGTTTCAGTAGTCTAATTCCTGACACTAGTTATGCTTACTAGGTCCCCTTTTCCCGCTTAAGGGCAGGGAAAGGGGGCCTTTTGTGTTATTGGACAAGCAAAGGATGATAGGTGGACAACCTAATCAAATAAATTTCACCAAAGCGTCAGAATAACTTACATTGGAATAAGAAATACCTGACATAAGCATTGACGATGTTAGGTTTGAGATTTATAATGACGACAGCAAAAAAAATTAAAACAAGAACATTTGCATACTGTGAACGGCCTAATGTTCGGAATTCGGGGAGGAAAAATTCATGTCGGTTGAAAAAGTGTTGCAAACGATTAAAGAGAACAATATCGAGTGGGTTGATTTTCGTTTTGTAGATTTAGGTGGACGTGCTCACCACATTTCCTTGCCTGCTACTGAAGTAGAAGAAGAGACATTTGTAAATGGTGTAGCTTTTGACGGATCTTCCATTACAGGTTTTCGTGGGATTGAAGAATCCGACATGGTTATGATGCCGGATCCAAGTACTACATACATCGATCCTTTTACAGCTCACCCAACACTCAACATCATGTGCGACATTTTCACTCCTGATGGCGAACGTTACGAGCGCGATCCTCGCGGTATCGCAGTAAAAGCCGAAGAGTTCCTGCAAGCAAGCGGAGTGGGAACAGCAGCATTCTTCGCACCTGAGTCTGAGTTCTTTATCTTTGACGATGTGCGTTACGAGAGCGGAATGAATAGTTCTTCATACTTCGTGGATTCCGAAGAAGCTGTATGGAACACTAATCGTAAAGACGAAGGCGGCAACCTTGCATTTAAAGTTGGCGTTAAGGGTGGCTATGTTCCTGTAGCACCGGTGGATTCCCAACAGGATATTCGCAGTGAAATGTGTCGTTTGCTTGCTGAAGCGGGACTGCGCATTGAACGTCATCATCATGAAGTAGCAACTGCTGGTCAGGCAGAAATCAACTTCCGGTTTGATACCCTGAAGAAAACAGCAGATAACCTTCTTACTTACAAATACATTGTACAAAACACTGCACGCCAGTACGGCAAAGTAGCAACATTCATGCCAAAACCACTGTTCGGCGATAACGGTAGCGGAATGCATGTACATCAATCGATCTTTAATGGCGATGAGCCTTTGTTCTATGAAAAAGGCGCTTATGCTAACCTGAGCGAAATGGCTTTGCATTACATCGGCGGTATCCTATATCATGCTCCAGCATTGATTGCCTTGACTAACCCAAGTACCAACTCGTTCAAACGTCTGGTTCCTGGTTATGAAGCACCAGTTAACTTGGTTTACTCCAAAGGTAACCGTTCTGCTGCAGTTCGTATCCCAGTTGCGGCTGTGACACCTAAAGGTTGTCGTATCGAATTCCGCACACCTGACTCCACAGCTAACCCTTACCTGGCATTCTCGGCAATGCTGATGGCTGGTCTGGATGGTATCAAGAACAAGATGAACCCTGAAGAATTGGGTTATGGTCCTTATGACAAGAATATTTATGAATTGTCCGACGCAGACAAAGAGAAGATCCGCAGCGTTCCAGGAACTTTGGACGAAGCCCTTGACTCTTTGGAAGCTGACCACGGTTTCCTGTTAGAAGGCGACGTGTTCACTGAAGACTTTATTGCTAACTATGTTGCACTGAAACGTTCCGAAGCTCAAGAGGTTGCCATTCGTGTTCATCCACATGAATACTCCCTGTATTTTGATGTATAAGATTGCTGCCTAAATAAAAATTATCTTCATAATGAAGCCCTCAGGATTTAACCTGGGGGCTTTTTGTTATTTCAAGAACGGAAAACAGAGGGAACGGGGGCTAAAGAGGATGGAGAAAGAAGACGAGTAATCAAATGAGCGTCAGAAGGGCTTAACGCTACGCCTATGCCTTCACAGCGGCGCAGTGGTACTTATTCAAAGTGGACCTACAAGCTCCTCACAGAGGCTTCACAGTCCTCTCAGCATATGCTGCAGTTCCAGTATTGGGAAAGAGATCGGGGAATCTATGGATGGGCCTATTTGGAAGAGTGTTTGTGCAAAGGGATAAGCTACTAAAAGCAAGTTGTTTACCAACTATTTTGTCTGTTAGCGAGGAAAAAGCAGCCGATAATAACGGCTGCCTTCAATAGGATGGTTTATACCCTGGAACGATCACACTAGAGGTTGTTGAATCAATGTTGCGAAATTGAATTGATGCTTATGGCCATCATTCAATGTTGTGCTACCAGCGACGAAGTGGACATGCTTACCATTTCCAACCGGAATTGCTGGTCCAGTTCTAATTCTTTTTAGATTATGAAAATGGTTTAGGAAATCGGTGTGCGTAAGGTCGATTTCATGTACATGACTTCTCCCGGATGGAATGACTTGCCCGGTAACCCCTGCAAAACGGTGATTGTGACGATCGGCACCTTGTTCCGCTAATTTAGTGCTACCTTCAAATTCATGCAGGTGTGTCTGTGGTTGTCTGAGTTTCCCTTTGCTGTTCAGCTTAAGGTTTCTATTGATCATATAAACAGTCCCTTCCTAAACAAATGGGCATGCGGAGCTACTGGCTACAACGTCAGTATAAGTATCTTGATCTTTGTCCAGTAAGGGATAATGGCCTGTTTGTAAGGAGTTATTCGGAAATCGCTCAAATCTATCTATCTTTTTGAAGGATCTGTATCCGAAACATTTAATAATTATTAGTGATTTGGAATTATTAAATAATTAAATCTTTACATAAATCGAAAATGTTCGATAGATTAGGTAATATCACCCTCCCTTCATAGAGGATTCTCTTGAAAAAGTGATGGAATGAAGCAGCTGGAGGCAATGAAAATGATGTGAACGGAGTAACAATTAAATTACCGAAATTATTTTCGTTGATTTAATTATTTTCACTGAATAAATTGTTAGATGAATGGATTTCAAAAAAAGGGTTATGAAAGTGAATATTTTAGCCGGTTTTCTTCTGAAACTATACGCAAAAGACACTTTACAAAGATAAATATCGATGTAATAATTAAAATTAACGAAACCGGTTTCTGTAATTAGGACTAAATATTATCTTTAATTAGAATTATTAACGTGTTTCGTAAAGGGTTAGCCTCTTTTTAACGAAAAGTTCCGAAACATTAGTATTATCTGCGATTTAGATTGTAAACAGGAGAGGGAGAGTGTTATGGATCAAACTAATAAACAAACATGGAGTTTTACTGGTACGAACGGGGATTTCAAGCTACCGCAGCCGGACCGCAACAGCTATTTGTATTTTCCACTAGTGAATGAAGGAGGGATGATGTCCTCAGTCAGCCCTAAGCTTCATGGCCAGGCCGCTTCTGGACATAATACGTTTCTGACTCCGCCGTTGTCGGTGGAGGATTTGCATAATTCCCGCGCTTCCCGCAATTTTTGGGTGTACATTGAGGGAAAGGGAGCATGGTCGGCTGCTGGAAACTCGGCCAAGCAAAATGCTGATTTCTATACGGATAGTGCGGATGATGCGATGCTTGAGGCCGGATTTCTGTGGCATAAGGTGACTCGCAGCAGTGCTGACTTTGGGATTACTGCAGAAATAACCAGCTACGTACCCGTTGGAAACGATAAGGTCGAGTTGATGAGGGTTACTCTAACGAACACAGGTGGAGAGGAACTCACCCTAACACCGACAGCAGCCGTTCCTCTCTTTGCCCGTTCGGCCGACGATTTGCGGGATCACCGCCATGTTACATCACTACTGAACCGGATCTATACTTCAGCGCATGGCGTGGAGGTACAGCCTGCACTTTCCTTTGATGAGCGGGGGCACAGGATTAATCATACCTCTTATGGGGTATTTGGAGCTGAAGGCAGCGGTAATGAACCCCTTGGTTTTTTTCCGGTACAGGAGGATTTTATTGGGGAAGGCGGAAGCCTGGATTGGCCTGAAGCTGTAGTGCTGAACAGAGCGCCGGAGTCCGGCAAGGGTGGCGGAATGCATAGAGAAGGATACGAGGCACTTGGCGGTATTCGTTTCCGAACGATCACCTTACAGCCTGGTGCCAGTATTTCTTATGTAATTGTGCTGGCGATGGACAGCCAAAGAATAGATGTTGCTGCACTGATGAACAAATATGGCAATACGGCAGCGTTTGAGCTTTTATTAGCGGAGAATAAAGCACTCTGGGCGGACAAAGTAAATACAGTTGAATTTCATACCGGCGACCCGTCGGCAGATCAATGGATGAAATGGGTGACACTGCAGCCAGTGCTTAGAAGGCTGTATGGCAACTCGTTCCTTCCTTATCACGATTATGGCCGGGGTGGACGCGGCTGGCGGGATCTGTGGCAGGATTGTCTGGCACTGCTTATTATGGAACCGGCAGAAGTGCGCAGCCTTTTGCTAAATAATTATGCGGGTGTAAGATTTGACGGGAGTAACGCAACAATCATTGGCCAAGAGCCAGGTGAGTTCATTGCCGACCGCAACAATATTCCACGTGTATGGATGGATCACGGAGCATGGCCATTTTTGACGACGAAGCTTTACCTGGATCAGAGCGGCGATCTGGAGTTCCTGCTGCAGGAGCAGTGCTATTTCCGCGATAGCTTTATGAGCCGTTGCAAGGAGCGTGACACTTCCTGGAATGAAGCCGCAGGCCCTTATCTCAGAACCAGTGCCGGAGAAGTATACAAAGGAACCATTCTGGAGCATATTCTGCTGCAGAATCTGATACCATTCTTCAATGTGGGTGAGCATAACAATATTCTGCTTGAGGGTGCCG
This sequence comes from Paenibacillus sp. 19GGS1-52, assembly GCF_022369515.1. NCBI lineage: Bacteria > Bacillati > Bacillota > Bacilli > Caryophanales > Paenibacillaceae > Paenibacillus > Paenibacillus sp. 19GGS1-52. The sequence goes on along the minus strand of NZ_CP059724.1, from coordinate 5,075,440 downwards.
ACTGGAATGACGGGCTGGATATGGCGGCAGACCGAGGTGAAAGTGTAACCTTCACATCCTTCTACGCTAGCAATCTACTTGATATTTCACGGTTACTTCGCACGGTTAAAGAACTTAAAGGCTATGAAACGCTTGAACTGGCAGAGGAAATGCTGCAACTGTTTGATTCTCTTGGCATGAGTGTTGATTATAATTCCGTATCCGCTAAGCAGGAACAGCTGAACCGCTTCTATGCAGCCGCACCGAACAAGGTTAGCGGTATCCGGGTTGTTCTTGGCATGGATGAGGTTGCTGATGATCTGGAACGTAAAGCGGAGTGGATCTTCGAGCATTTACGCCGTAATGAATGGGTGCAAAGTGAACAGGGTGACGGCTGGTTTAATGGCTATTATAATAACGATGGAGAGCAGGTTGAGGGCGAATTCACAGAAGGCGTTCGTATGACGCTTACGGGTCAGGTATTTCCACTTCTGGGTCATGCCGCAGCACCGGAACAGATTCCACATATCATCGCAGCAGTGGACCGTAATCTGTTGGATGATAGAATAGGCTACAGACTCAATACCCGTTTCGGAGGCATACAGCAGAATTTAGGTCGCGCCTTTGGCTTTGCTTTTGGCCATAAAGAGAACGGTGCGATGTTCAGCCATATGACTATTATGTATGGAAATGCTCTATATAAACGTGGCTATGTAAACGAAGGGCGCAAGGTGTTGGAGTCACTGTACAATCTGAGTGCTGATTTTGAGACTAGCCGCATGTATCCGGGCATTCCCGAATATATCAATGAGCAGGGCAGAGGGATGTATACGTATCTGACAGGCTCGGCAAGCTGGCTCCTGCTTACTATGGTCACAGAGGTATTTGGTGTTAAAGGCCGGTTAGGCGATCTGCTCCTGGAACCGAAGCTGGTCAAAGAGCAGTTCGACGCAGAAGGCAAAGCCTCGATAAAGACGATCTTTGCAGAACGTGAGCTGGAAGTGGTCTATACGTCCACAGGAAGCTCTGTTTACGGAGAGTACCAAATACACTCGGTTACTCTGAATGGCAGCAAGGTGACGCTTCAGCGCGTCTCAGAAGGGGTTCTTATTCCAAGAGAGCTACTGAGCGCTCTGCCGGCCGGGAAATCCCACCTTGTGCAAGTAGAATTGGCATAACAGTTATTATACTGGAAGGAGGCGTCAATAGATGAGTACCACTCTGTCAAATGGGATTCTAACAGTCAGTATTGCCGATATTGGGGCCTATAATAGAGCCCGCTTTGACTGGACAGGATTTATTACGCAGGTAACTCTGGAGCGGGGTCAGCATACTTTCTGTGTGCCGGAAAGTCTGAACCCCGGAGAAGGCAGCGGTGGCAGCGGATTATGCAATGAGTTCGGCATTTCCCGGGCAATTGGTTACGATGATGCCTCTGTAGGAGAATGGTTTCCGAAGCCAGGTGTGGGGCTGCTGCAGAAGGAGGATGATCGCCCCTATTTCTTTGCTCATGAATATACGATTAATCCGTTTATCAGCAGTTGCGAAGTTCGCCCTCAGTCCATAACTTACACAGTTCAGCCGATGGAGGTTCAAGGGTACAGTTTGCTTTTGAACAAAACTTTATCTTTGCACGAGGACAAACTGACGATTTCCTATGAGCTGTATAATAAAGGCTCGAAGCCGTTCCAGACCGAGGAGTATGTGCATAACTTTATTGGAATCGACGGAGTGCAGATTGGCAAGGATTACGAGCTGCGGCTTCCGGGATCGCTTAGTATAACAGATGCAGAATCGTCGTATACAACGGAGCTGTTGCAGTTATCAGAAGATAGCCTAAGCTTCAAGGTAGAGCCGGATAAGCCCTTTTATTGCAAGCTGGAAGTGGAGCAAGAGCGGACTGCAGACTTCAATTGGGAGCTGCTTCATAAGCCGAGCGGCACAGGCGTACGTGAAAGCGGAGATTTCTTGGTATCCAAAATAGCTTTATGGGGAGAGAAACATGTTATTTCTCCAGAAGTATTTGTGAACATCAGCCTTTTACCGCGTCAAAGCAAGCGCTGGAGCCGAACCTATCAATTTTTCACTACTTCATAAGCTCCGATCTTACCTCCTATGTGAATAATTATACTTGCTGGTGTGTAAGATTATTGCTATCATATCCATATCCATATTCACAGGAGAGAAAGGGTGGGGAGCAATTTTGAGTAAGAGAGCATACAATTTTAATGCCGGTCCAGCGGCGTTGCCGCTTGAAGTATTGGAACGTGCACAAGCAGAGTTCGTTGATTTTCGAGGTAGCGGAATGTCCATTATGGAGATGTCGCACCGCGGTGCAATATACGAATCCGTGCATAATGAAGCACAGGAACGTCTGCTTTCACTCTTAGGCAATCCGAAGGGCTATAAGGTATTGTTCATGCAAGGTGGGGCAAGTACACAGTTCGCCATGATCCCGATGAATTTCATTTCTGCTGGCCAGGTAGGTAGCTATGTGATGACAGGCAGTTGGGCGGATAAAGCATTCAAAGAAGCTAAGTTGGCTGGAGGCGCTCATGTAGCCGCTTCTTCAGCAGATAAGAAGTTTCTTGCTATACCCGAACTAAGCACTATCACTGCTGCGGACAATGCCGCATATCTGCATGTTACGTCCAATGAAACTATCGAAGGAACACAATATGCGGAATTCCCGGATTCCGGCTCCATTCCGCTGATCGCTGATATGTCCAGTGACATTCTGAGCCGTTCTTTTGATGTGAATAAATTTGGATTGATCTATGCGGGTGCACAAAAGAATCTCGGACCTTCCGGTGTAACAGTAGTGATCGCTAAGGAAGAACTGATCGCTGAATCGCCTTCTACTGTTCCGACGATTCTTCGCTACGATACCCATTACAAAAATAATTCTCTCTACAACACGCCACCATCCTACTCTATATATATGGTAAATGAAGTGTTGAAATGGATCGAAGAGCAGGGCGGACTTGCTGGGATTGAAGCTAAGAATCGCGATAAAGCGGGTCTGCTGTATAATCACATCGATGGAAGCGACGGCTTCTTCCGTGGCGTTGCTGAGTCAAGCAGCCGCTCCATAATGAATGTAACCTTCCGGATGCAATCGGAAGATCTAGAGAAGCAGTTCGTCAAGGCTGCTGAACTGGAAGGTTTTATCGGTCTTAAAGGTCACCGCAGTGTTGGGGGCTTACGGGCTTCGATCTACAATGCGGTACCGTATGAGAGCGTTAAAGCACTGTCCGACTTCATGAACCATTTCCAAAAAACACAAGGTTAATGAAACTATTGATAACCTTCCGCCTAAGGGCGGAGGGTTTTCTGTGTTATAATACTGGTTCAATTACCGGGCAGTTAAGGCCCACAGAGAGGAACATCGACATATGGCACTTCACATCGTGTTGGTCGAACCGGAAATCCCGGCGAACACCGGCAATATCTCCCGTACCTGCGCAGCAACAGGCATACATCTACATTTGGTGCATCCGCTTGGCTTCCGTACAGATGATGCAGCTTTGAAACGGGCGGGACTGGATTATTGGCATGCCGTCCACATTGAATACCATAACTCTTTCGCTGAGGTACAAGAGAAATATAGCGAAGGACGTTTTTTCTATGCAACGACCAAAGCGGAGAAACGTTATTGTGATTTCACCTTTCAGGATGGTGATTTCTTTGTATTCGGCAAGGAAACAAAGGGTTTGCCAGCAGAAATCTTGGAAGCTGGTAAGGAAACAACCATGCGCTTACCTATGAGTAATGCGGTTAGATCCCTAAATTTGTCAAATTCAGCAGCGATAATCGTCTATGAGGCGCTTCGTCAACTGGATTTTCCGGAACTTGTCTAAAAGAAGACAAAATTTTTTATTTTTCTCAGCAGGATTCGACAATTTAATAACGAAATTAATGATTAGAGCCGAATAAAGTAGTAGTTAATATAATTAGTTGAACAGGAGAGGTGTACGTTAGATATGAAACCTGCTGGTGTTGTCCGTAAAGTAGATCAGCTGGGTAGAATTGTTCTGCCTAAGTCCCTACGTAAAAGGTATCAAATGAATGAAGGCGACCCGGTTGAAATTTTGGTGCAGGGCGACCATATCATCTTAGAGCGTTACCGCCCCAAATGTGTCTTTTGTGGATCAATGGAGGGTGTAAGTGACTATAAAGATCGTTTTATTTGTTCACAATGCCTTACTGAAATGACACAGCTGCCAAGACACGCCTAAGCTCTATAGGTTTGCCCGAAGTAATGTTTAGCTAATGATGAAAGAGCGCCGCACTGATGTGTGGTGCTTTTTCTTATACTAAGCCAAAAAGGCCCTGCAACCATATGGTTACAGGGACATCTTAGTCTTAAAGGCCCTTAGTCTTGTCATCATTGTAAGATGAGGTAAGGATCCCGGCCAGAAATAATACAAATACAAAGGTAACGATCCAAAAGGTCAATGAGAACGTCATGTTAGGCACCTCCAGAAATGGATGTATTCGTTATCATGATTATAACCTGCGTCCCCTTAAAAATATACGAAAATGTGATGTAACGCATAGACAGCACTGGATAATCATTCGGAGAATAGGAAGTTGGTAGGTACGCGCCGAAGATTGCCATCGGATGGCTTATTAATTACTTTTCCGTTAAAAATCAGGGACGAAGAGCCGCCACCATCCAGATTATAAGCATCGCTTACACCCATGGTGTACAGTTTGTCTTGAATCTCCTTCAAGGTCGCTCCTGAGCTGCCGTATTCATTGTAGCCATCCGCTACTAGAACTAACAGTTGATCATCTTTGTATTTACCCATTACGGTGCGTGGTGCACGCAGTGGAGTCAAATTCCATTTCTCCGGTATAGGCACCTTACTATTATTCTGCAACAGAACAGGCACAAAGGTAGCACCGAATTTCGGTTCAAGTTGATCCAGCTGTGTTCGACTGTAGAATTTGCCACCGATTAATTGACCCGCTTTGTTAAGACCCACAAAGCTGAGATCCTTGTAGCTTGGCTGAAACCCGTTCAAATACTGGCCTCCAACAACAGTGGTGCTCAGTGGGTAACGTTGGCCTGCTTTGTCCGCAAACCCTCCGGCGTTAATTCCGGCGACAGCTCCATAACGATTTACAGCCTGCATCGTAGTCTCAGCTCCACCGGAGCTTGACTCGGCAAGGCTCATTGTCATCGCAGTCGCATCTTTTAACTTGATCTTTAGTGCATAGGCTTTATAGTTTCCGGGATTCAGCCGGTATAGTTCTATTGTGATACGATCGCTGCTAATGACTTCGGATGGAATCCCGAGCTTGGCCGTAATCCGGTTGTTATAGATTCGTTCCGGTCGGCTATTCTGGGCTTTGGCTGTACTTACCAATGCATTCATTGCAGTAGTAGTTTCTTTATAAAGCTTGGCGCTGGCACTTACAGAATCGATGGTATAAGAAGCCGCTTTTTGGGCCAGAGTCAGTTCCTTCTGAAGTACAGCCGTTTCCTGAACAGGTCCATCAATAGGGGAGAACTGTCCTACATCAAGATTCAGCTGCAGCGGCGGCTGATACCACCATAGACATAATAATAAGCCGAAGAAGGGAGCGGTTAGGAGCAGGAAGAAACGGTTGACTCTTTGGACTGGGGTCATCATTTGAGCAGATCCATTTTTTTCTTCAGGACATCCAGTTGCTTGCGAACTTCGCTTAATTGGGTATAGAGTTTGTTGCTGTTGTCTGTCTTGGCGCTTGCATTATCTTTAGTGAAGGTTAGCAGTTCATTAAAGCTCTGCACCGTATCCTGCAAATCCTTCACTTCACTAGAGAGCACGGAAATTTTCGCTTCATAATCAGACTTCAAAACGGTAAGTTGCTGTTGGCTTTGAGTGCTAAGCTCGCTCAGCACCTGCTGCTTCAGATGGTTGGTATAGCTGTATACAGCATAAATTCCAAATCCAATCATCATAACCCAGAACAGTAAAAACCATTTTACGGAAGGTCCGTGTCTCGCTGTAGTACGGCGCGAGTGTACCGGTGTCGATTCCGCTAGCGGTTGCATTTTATCACCTCAGGTTATTCTTTTTTTCAAGTCCTCATTCTATCAGACTTTAACTATTTTCGCAAAAATGAAAGAGAGCTCAAAAACGGGAAAAAGTAATTGCATCCTATTAAACTACTGCGATACAATTTCTATAGATGGGAATATCTGATAGGCGTATTCAAGGTAACAGAAAGAATGAATTGGACAAGACATCATACATCCTTGCATGCGTTTTAACCGAAAAACGCTGCGGCGCTTTCCATTCTGGGTAAACTACATAAATAGCAGGAGGTCTTGGCGTTAATGATGAAGGTGTGGCAGGTGGTCATAGTGGGATGTCATCCTACGAGCATGCTGGGAACAAAATTGATTTTGGAGGAAGGGGGGGAGCTTGAAGTAGTGGGGATGTATTCCACATGGGGCGAAGGCGCTTCCAACGTACGGGATAGGCAACCGGATCTAGTGCTGGCAGACTACTCTTTACCCGAAGGTACGGTAGAGAATGTGCTATTCGATATGAAAAAAAGTTCGCCAATCTCTCATTTTGTCGTCATGACCAATGAGGATGGTCGGGAGCTGCTTCAGCCGCTAATTGAGCTCGGGGCCAGCGGCATCCTGTATAAGGGTGCTTCACCCAGCCAATTGCTGCAGCTGATCCAGGGTTTGCGCGAGGGTTTCCTGTCGCTGCCACTGAATTGGCTGGAAAAGGGCTACTGGCCAATTACCTCCTCTAAAGGATTGGATGGTATTCTGAAGATGACTCAGATAGAGACGTTTATTATGGAGCGAATTGTACAAGGTATTACCTATGACAAGATCGCACTTGAAATAGAAGTGAGTCGTCGTTCCATCGATAATTATTTGCGAAAGATCTATGTAAAGCTTGACGTTTCGACGAGAGCGCAAGCCATTGAGAAGTTTGCTCTATATTCCAGACAAAATAGGAAAATCTACGCCTAGCCCTCTGACTTACGACATAATGCTGTTCGGACTGGAATATTCTTGGTACCAGGGAAAGGGGGATTTCGCATGAAATATGAGTTTTCTGCTCGCGCACATACGCTTTTATCTTCACCGCTGCTTAGTATTCGTACGCAAATGCGGAGGGGCTCATTGATATCGTTGGCTGAAGAACTGCCCGCGGAAGAACTGTTTCCATTGTCACTGCTTGCGGAAGCAGCATCTACAGTGATATCCGCCGATGCCGGGGCTCTCCAATATGGAGATCCTGAAGGGTATGCACCGCTGCGGGACTGGCTTACCGGGGACTGGCTCACAGCTAAAGGGGTAAAGGTTACTGAGGGTGGAGTTCTGCTGACAACAGGGAGTCAGCAGGCGGTTGATTTGCTGTCACGAGTGTATATTGACCCTGGAGATCGTGTGCTGGTGGAGAATCCAACCTCTCCTGGCTTTCTGCAAGCACTCCGGATGCAAGGGGCTGTAATTATCCCGGTGCAGGGCGATCGCGAAGGGCTGCTGCCGGATCATTTGCGCAGGCAGATTCAGCAGCATCGGCCGAAGATGCTGTTCGCTACGCCGAGCTTTACGAATCCAAGCGGCATTCTCTGGAGCCTGCAGAGGCGTAAGGAAGTGCTGGAGCTGTGTACCTCGTATAACGTTCTGATTGTGGAAGACGACTCCTACGGCGATCTGCATTTCCAGAGACATGGCGAGCAACCAGGCAAAAGGTACCCCTCCCTGTATGCGCTGGAAAATGTAAGCTCTGGTGGGCATGTGCTATATATCGGCTCTTTCAGCAAAACAGTCGCGCCTGCGCTGCGGACGGGCTGGGCGGCAGGCAGTCAGGAACTGATTGGCATGATGACTGCCGCCAAGCAGATGGCGGATTGGCAGTCGAGCTCACTCAATCAGCGGCTGCTGCATCATTTGCTGGACGTTTCTGCCTTCGATCTGCGTGAGCATATCGCCCTCTTAAACCGCGAATATAATACGCGGCTGAAACTGATGGCGGAGCTGCTTAAACGTCCTGCGTGGAAGAACAGCTCCTACGACATGCCAGATGGTGGCATGTTCCTCTGGGTTTCGCTGCCAGAGGGTCTTGATGCACTGGCGTTGCTAAAATGTGCACTGGGTAAAGGAGTCGCTTTTTTACCAGGACCTTTATGCAGCGTGGACGGTGGAGCGAATTACATTCGTCTTAATTTCAGTCATCCCGGCCGGGATGAGCTGCTGTTGGGCATGAATTTGATGAGCGAGGCGGTTACTGAATTCACTGCACGCAGTTGAAGGGAAAGAGAGCGTAAGCCGGAAACCGGACTGAGAAGCGCTTATTTGCTAGAAATCAGGAGATTTGGGAGTTTGACGGACTCCAGAGACGTTATCAACCAGCTTTCCTCGCAAAAGGAACTGTTTCTGCTTCAATAGTGTCTGCTGTGTCCGCATCATGCTCAGTATACCCGCTCGAAAGTGAAATAGCGTCTGTACAGTCCGCCGAACAGAGGAGAAAAGTAAAACAGCCTCGTTGTGTGTTCGATCGAATTTATTAACCAACCACTATTTTGGTCTTAAGTCATTTTTTAGAAATGCAAAGGAGACAAACAGCAAGCTTCCGAATCAATGGGAAGCTTGCTGTTTGTCTTATCTGGCCTCTCTGGTGGCTTAGAGGAGAGGATGAAATCATTGCTCACTGCGTGCGGCGCTGGTCTCCGCTATGGCCGCATATTCAATCAACGCGGCTGCTCCTGCGGCTGTCAGTATGTACCGGCCGCGGGCAACACGTGAGAACCAGCCGTAGTAGTTATGCTGCAGCATGAGTGCCGCGTTCGGCACCCCGCTGCGCTTGCGCAGCTCAGCCGGCGTAACGCCAGCGGTGCTGCTGGTGGGCATCGCTGTGCGGCCCACCCTGCGCTCGGCGGCTCTTCCCGCTGCTCCAGCCTCAGCTGGAGCAGCGGGGTCTGCCGCCACGCCGTTCTGTTGGCGCAGCGCGGCCAAGCGCGCCTCCGCTTCGGCGGCCTGCAGCGAGAGCGCCACGCGCAGCGCCTTTTCGCGGTAGGCGGTGACAAGCTTGACGCCTGTGCTGCCGCCGGTGTTGTAGTCGCCGCTGCGCTCACGGAACTCCAGCAGCAGCCGCTCGCGCCGCCGTCCGCCGCTGCGCTGCAGAGGCAAGGTCTCGTCCGGAAGGACGAGAACCTCGACCACCGGCGGCTTGGTCTTGTAGAAGGTCACGGTGATGAGGCCGAGACCAAGGCGGCGGCATAACCCGCTGAGTTCACCCCAGCGCTGGTTCACCGCGCCCTTCTTATCCCGGACGCGTTCCACGGCGAGATAGACGGTGGGGCTTAGGCGCAACCGTTCCACGCCTTGCAGCAGCAAGGCAAGATTGAACGATTTTTTCATCTCCACAATGAGTGGCTGCTCCTCGTTCTCCCGCACACCCACCAGATCACAGGTGCGTACCTCACCCTTAATGACATACCCCTGCTGCTCAAAAAAAACCTTCAAAGGAGCATAAAGCTCCGTTTCATGTCGTACCGCCATCCTTCGTCACTCCCGTGCCATTTTTCCTGGGGATTTAATGATTCTCTATTATAGCACAGCAAAAAAGAGGTCAACTATTCCGAGCTTGCCGCATAGGTATGTAGTACACTTTTGAATGCGATTGGGGCAATAGGAGCGCAAGAGGAGGCAGCGAGCCATGGATATTTTTGAGCGTATAGCAACATATCGGGCTGAGAATGATCGTTTGGCATGGAGTGGAACCTTCAAGGACTATATAGAACTGCTTAGAAAAGATCCTTCTCCCGCCAAAACGGCTCATTCCCGTGTGTACGACATGATTAAGTCTCACGGCGTAGAGGACATAAACGGACGCAAGCGGTATAAGTTTTTTGAACAAGAGATATTTGGACTGGATCGTGCGGTGGAAAAGCTGGTGGAGGAGTACTTTCATTCGGCGGCGCGGCGGCTTGACGTACGTAAACGGATACTGCTGCTGATGGGACCCGTCAGTGGAGGCAAGTCCACACTGGTCACACTGCTCAAGCGGGGGCTGGAGCAATATTCGCGCACGGATGCAGGGGCGGTATATGCCATTGAGGGCTGCCCGATGCATGAGGACCCGCTGCATTTAATTCCCTTGGAGCTGCGTCCAGAGATTGAGAAGGAGCTCAGCGTGCGCATCGAGGGCAACCTGTGCCCATCCTGCCAGATGCGGCTGAAGAATGAATACAAGGGCGATATCGAGCAGGTGCGGGTGGTGCGGGTGCTTTTGTCGGAGGAAGAGCGGGTAGGTATTGGAACTTTCAGTCCGTCTGATCCGAAATCGCAGGATATCGCCGACCTAACAGGCAGCATTGATTTCTCAACCATTACTGAATTCGGTTCTGAATCCGATCCGCGTGCCTATCGCTTCGATGGGGAGCTGAACAAAGCCAACCGTGGCCTGATGGAGTTTCAGGAAATGTTGAAATGCGATGAGAAATTTCTGTGGAACCTGCTGTCACTGACCCAAGAGGGGAATTTCAAGGCTGGACGGTTCGCGTTGATCAGTGCCGATGAGCTTATCATTGCACATACGAATGAGACGGAATATAAATCCTTTATCTCCAACAAAAAAAATGAAGCCCTCCAATCCCGCATGATTGTTATGCCTGTACCCTACAACCTGAGAGTATCGGAAGAGGAAAAAATCTACGCAAAGCTGATCGCTCAGAGCGACATGAATCATGTGCATATTGCTCCACATGCGCTGCGTGCTGCGGCGATTTTCTCTATTCTGACCCGGCTGAAGGAGAGCAAGAAGCAGGGCATGGATCTGATCAAGAAGCTGCGCATGTATGACGGTGAAGAGGTCGAGGGCTATAAAGAGGCTGATCTCAAGGAGATGCAGACGGAATATCTGGATGAAGGGATGTCCGGCATCGATCCACGTTATGTCATCAATCGTATTTCCAGCGCCTTGATTAAAGGGGATCTGCAGTGCATGAACGCACTCGATGTGCTGCGAGCGATCAAGGACGGCCTGGATCAGCATCCTTCCATTACGAAGGAGGAGCGGGAGCGGTATTTGAATTTCATCTCCATTGCCCGCAAGGAGTATGATATTTTGGCCAAAAGTGAAGTGCAAAAGGCCTTCGTCTACTCCTTCGAGGAGTCGGCCAAGACGCTGTTCGAGAATTATCTCGACAACATCGAAGCCTTCTGCAACTGGTCCAAAATCCGTGACCCGCTGACCGATGAGGAGATGGAGCCGGATGAGCGGCTGATGCGTTCCATTGAAGAGCAGATCGGCATCTCTGAGAATGCCAAGAAGGCTTTCCGCGAAGAGATCCTGATCCGTATCTCCGCTTATTCCCGTAAAGGGAAAAAGTTCGAATACAACAATCACGACCGGCTGCGCGAAGCGATTGAGAAGAAGCTGTTTACCGACCTCAAGGATATCGTCAAGATCACTACCTCCTCCAAAACACCGGATGAGAGCCAACTGAAGCGGATTAACGAGGTCTGTGCCAGACTCATCGACGGGCATGACTACTGCCCAATCTGCGCGAATGAGCTGCTGAAGTATGTGGGAAGCTTGCTGAACCGGTAATGAACAGTATCGATATAGACGGACCCCATAAGGGTCCGTTTCTTCTTGTCTTAAGGAATGCAACTTTTCGACATCCAACAGCGTCTCAATAGTGATAGTAAATGGGAGGGATTGGAAAACAATGAAAATTCGGAATCGGATTAAAACAATGCTACTGCTAGCACTAACAATAAGTGTTCTACTAGGTACATATGGAGGCTTAGGAAATGCTCAAGCAGCAAATACATCGTCGCCCGTAGCGATAAAACAATCAGTTCCTCTAGTTGAAATAGCCCCTAGCGTTTGGTCATTTGACACCAAGCATACCAATATTGATTTTTTTATCAATAAAGGGATTACTTATGTGTCTTATAAACAAGCTGCTGCTGTATTTCAGGATCTAGTTTGGTCCTTTGATCAAAAGTCCGGAAATTTGCAGATAAGCGGTCCAAACCGGACCTTAAGCTGGAAGGTTAACACTACAACAGCTATGTTGAACGGAAAAACACACCCAATGTCTGCTGCTATGATGAATAAAAATGGCAGTCTAAGCATTCCGCTTCGGGACTTAGTGAACTGGTCTGGCGGCAGTCTGAGCTTGTACTCCAATCATATAATGACGTTGTCTTATAAGATCCTTAACGTAGTAGCTGGTAATTCCAAAGGTTGGTATTGGGTTCGAAAAGATAATGGCCTCATATATACGGCTGTCGGCTCCGGGATGCCTCATAACATCGGCCAGTCGGCGGTAAGAGCGAATCAATACGCTGCAATGACTCTCCTGCAAGCAGATACTCATACCGTCGTCCTGCAAGTTATCCATAATTATGGTGAACCCAGTCTTGGCAATGATCTTTACAAGCTACTAATTTATAATGGGAAGCTTATCAGAGAGTCAGCGGTAGGCTACTACGGAGGAAGTCCCGTGAACAGTATTGCGCAAGCAGAGGGGTTAACCGTCATGCTGAATGACACTGAACTGCTATTAGTACGATCTAATGGGACGGTGCAACAGCGATTTGATTTGAATAAGCTGGGAGGCCTAGACGAAGTCTATACCGTTGAATATGCTTCTGTAAAAGACGGAATTTTGCTTATACGGCCTTTTGAATCACGGACTCTGTTGCTTATTGATCCTAAGCTGGATAGTCCTGTGGTGTTATATAAGGAGCTCTTATCGAAGGAAGAGCAAGTGGAATTTGAAAAATGGGAGAAGAATCCAACTATGCCACCTAGAGAGGGATTGCAATTTGTCAAAAGGGAAGGGCAGACTTTCACTTTCACTCACACAGGCCCTACTGGAGAAGTAACTGAGGGATTGACCTATACGTTAGCAAATTGAAGATAGTGATCATATTTAAAAGTTAAAAAGGAAACCATCAAGCCTCCAAAAACCAGGAGAACTTGATGGTTTTTTATTAAATAAAAAATTCGACATAAAATGATATTTAGTTAAAAGTTAATATGTTATGATCACAGCAAACTGTTTAGCAGAATAGTAGTAGGATTTACATAATTGAGTAAGCCGTACCTATTGATAAAATTGATTAGACAAGTGGGGGAAATAAGTGTTCATTAAAAACTGGTTACTCAAGAAATCTATCTTAGTTATGCTTATTATCTGTTTAACATCTTTACCTTTTGGTACTATTTTTGCTGGAACTGCGTCTGATATCGAAGGGAATTGGGCTAAGGCGCAAATAAATAAATGGATGGATAACGGTCTTATTTCTGGGTATCCAGATGGGCAATTTAAGCCTAATACATTCATTACGAGAGCAGAACTGGTTGCGTTAATCAATAAATCCTTTGGGTTTGTGGAGACTAAGGAGAGCTTGTATAAAGATGTTACTGCTTCAGATTGGTATAATTCAGAGCTATTGAAAGCAAATGCCGCTGGTTATATCCAGGGCTATTCGGATGGCTCCTTCGGCCCCAATAAGAAGGTTACCCGTCAGGAATTTGCCGTTATTATTAGCAAACTACTTCAACTGACTGCCTCAGAGGCTGTTAACCCGTTCAGCGATACATCAGCAAGCGCAACCTGGAGCAAAGGAGCAATTAACTCCGTATCCGCAAAAGGGATTATGAATGGATATTCAGACAATACCTTTCATCCGCAATCCTTTGCAACTCGTGCAGAGGCTATTGTTATCTTAGATAGATCTTTGGCAATTCAGAGTGAAACGACGACTGTATCCTATAATAAAGCGGGCACCTATGGGCCTGAGACTGGAAATGCTGCAGTAAGTCAAAATGTAGTGGTCAACTCAGCGGATGTTACCCTCCAGAATATGACCATTGCTGGAAATCTGCTTTTGGCAGAAGGAATTGCTGAAGGGAATGTGTATCTAAAGAACGTTACTGTTACAGGCATTACCACTGTTAAGGGCGGTGGAGCTCACAGTGTTCATTTTGAGAATACCCAATTGGCTACAGTGATCATTGATAAGGCAATCGGCAGCATAAGAATAGTGGTCGAAGGCAGCACGCAGATTGATGAAATTCAGGTTCAGTCAACGGCAAATATAGAATCTAATGAAGGAGCATCCATTAATACAGTTACATTATCCAAAGAGCTTCCTAAAGATTCACAGGTCAGCTTAACGGGCAGCTTCAAAGCTGTAAATGTGCTGGCACAAAATATTATCGTAGAAATCCCCCAGGGCAGTATTCAGACGCTAAATATAGATAAAGAGGCAAGTGGCAATAAGCTCAATAACGAAGCCCAAATCATATCCTTTACCATCAACGCAAGCATGGATATTTCTGGTAAAGGAAAGATAGAAACTGCTTTAATTAATGCTCCAGGAATTACAATGGAATATCCACCAGCCCAAGTGGAGGTTGGAAAAGATGTATCAGCAGATGTCTCGGTTAACATTGGTGGGGTAGATAAAGTAGCAGCTACAGTGTTGCCGTCACCCTCACCTACGCCAGTAATATCGGTTGGAGTAGCATCACCAGTCACTGGAGCACCAACGGCCGTACCAACAGCCGCACCAACACCAACAGCAGAGCCGACACCAACGCCAACAGCAGAGCCAACCCCAACACCATCAGCAGAGCCGACAGCGGTAACAACACTACCGACAATGCCAATAGAGGTGCCGACATTACCGACAGTGCCAATAGAAGTACCGACACTACCGTCGTTGCCATCACCAACACCACCGTTAGTCCCAACTTTTACGCCGACAGTAACGCCAGTAGTAATATCGCCACCAATAGTAGATGAAAAAAACGTTATGGGAATAATAAAAAATGAAGACGGATCAGTTTTTGAAGATGGAACATTAGGTATTTTCAGTACGGATTCTGTATTTCATGTGAGTACTTATTCCGTTGAGATAAAGAATGGAGAGTTCAGTCTGGAGTTGCCTTCTGGGAGTTATCAATTAGGGACACTCCATAATTCGTTGAGTCAAGAAGATATTGAATTTTATTATGTCTTTACGATAGAAGATAGTCAGTCTAGCCCTAGTCTGTTAAATATTACTATCCCCCGCAAATATGAGGGTACCTTAACAAATGAAGATGGATCTTCCATAGAAGATGGTTTTCTATCAGTTACTGGGACAGTATATGGTCCTAATGCTCATTACAGTTCTCCAATAGTAAACGGTAAATTTAGCCTGTACTTACCGGATGATACCTATACAATAAGTGATTATATTAATGCTGCTACAAAAAAGCAGATTATACTCAACATGTTACCTACCTTCAAGGTAGATAAAGGTCAGACTACACCGAGCGAGTTAGACTTTACGTTGCCTAAGAAATATGAGGGAACTATAGAAAATGCAGATGGAATACCGTTTGGCGATGGTTGGATATCTATGTATAGCATAAACTCCGGCCCAAGCTACTCGTATAATATTGAGGTGAACAACGGAAAGTTTAACCTTTATCTACCTGACGGCTCCTATAAGATAAATAGTCTCCTCCTTTCTGCGGATAAGTCGATACTCATGTTTGACTACTCCTTTACTGTACTTGATGGAAAGTCTAATCCGGACGCACTTACCATAACCTTGCCATAGTAATGCATCAAAACCCCCGCAGAGCCTAGCTCTGCGGGGGTTCGCTTTTTCTTACGCGCCTTTAGAATAAACTTTCTATGCACCCTTTTACCATCATACGAGAAATATGCTTTTTTAACCTCGACCACGGTCTGCAGATTCATAGCCCGATCTCATAGCTTATAAGTATGCGGGGCAGCTTCTGCCCCAGATATTTAAGTCTTCTGTGGGTCTTGCCATTTATGTGCAAATGTTAATAGTGAATATAAATGGGAATCCATTATAATATATTAATTTCATACAGGAGGATGATCATGAAATCTGAGACGATTCAAGAACAAAGCCGCCTGCCCCGTCATTTGCTGGCCATGCTGCCCTGCCCGCTTAAAGTGCCACTGGAGGAAACCTTTCTGCTCCGGCAAAGCTCGGGAGAATGGAAGGGGCTGTACCCGGAAGAGCTGCAATTCGAAGGGAATGCGAACCAAACCGATTTTTATAAGCAGGTGGATAGCTTTACGAGTGTGGATGAACTGCCGGATATCGTGATTACACCTGGAATCAGCAGCTTTTTTCATGATCATTTCCGCAGTGAGTTTCTGGATCAGGACGTCTTTGCTAATGCTGCCGAGTATGAGCCGAATGAGCGTTTTGCTTCGATCGGTCTGAAGGACCCTACGGGAAGAACCACACTGCTGTGCGTAAATCCGTTGGTGATGGTTGTGGATATCAAGAAGCTTGGGGATCTGCCTGAACCCCGTTCATGGAGTGATCTGTTAAATCCGGTCTATCATCAACAAGTGACTATGCGCGGACATAACGGGGACAGCTTTTGCGAGACGGTTCTGCTGACTCTGGCCAATTTGTTGGGTAGCGAAGGGCTTGTCCATCTGGGCCGTGCGGTGCGCCAGGGACTTCATCCAGGGCAAATGGCCAAGCTGGCGGGTACGGATAACGAGAAGGGAACCGCGATTTACATTATGCCGTATTTTTATGCAAAAATGATACAGAAGCAGGATCGAGTACATGTCGTGTGGCCGCTCGAAGGAGCTGTCGCCAGCCCTGTCTTTATGCTGATGAAGCATAATGTTTCTTCGGAGGTTCGGCAGCTTGCGTCCTTTTTCACTGGCCCCGAGACGGCTGAGATGTACGAGAAGGCCTTCTTTCCCTCGCCACATCCGGATGTGGCCTCACAGATTCCAGATGGAAAGCTGCTGTGGATGGGCTGGGATACCGTCTGGAGCGGCAAGATCCAGCAGTTGACGGAAGCGGTCAATCATTCCTTTATGCAAGGCTTCCAAGAGGAGGGGTCATGAAGCTGGTTACCGTCGCTGGCCCGCCTTCGAGCGGCAAGACCTCGATGCTGCTGCGGGTCATCGATTGGCTGCGAGAGACTGGGATTTCAGTGGGTGTGGTGAAGTTTGACTGCGTTTCTTCGGAGGATGACGAACGTTACCGCAGTAAGGGTATCCCGGTGCTGCTGGGGTTAGCGGGAAATTTATGTCCAGATCACTATTTCGTAACCAATATCGAAGCCTGCGCACAGTGGGGCAAAGAGCAGGGGCTTGATATGCTGATCAGCGAAAGCGCAGGCCTGTGCAACCGCTGCTCCCCCTTCATTCGCAAGGCGCTGGCTATATGTGTCATTGACAATCTTTCGGGGATGAATACCCCCGCCAAGATGGGTCCACTGCTCAAGCAGGCAGATGTTGTAGTGATTACCAAGGGAGATATTGTCTCTCAGGCGGAACGAGAGGTATTCCAGCATCGGGTGCGCAAGGTGAATGCCCGGGCGGAGATTATACAGATGAACGGCCTGACTGGACAAGGCAAAGAACGGCTGGGTTCACTGCTCGCTCAGTCGGAAGATTTGGATGGACTGGAAGGGCGGAAGCTGCGGTTCTCCATGCCGGCTGCCGTCTGCTCCTACTGTCTGGGCGAGACGAAGATCGGCAGTGATTATCAGATGGGCAATGTCAAAAGCATAGCGATTCCTGCCTCGATTCCCGCCGCTCCGGAGGTGAATTGAGATGTTCGCAGAGATCACTTCCATTACCATTCTAGGCGGCCGCTCGAAGTCTGGCGAATTAGAACAGGCCGAAATCACCCTTGTGCCGGGCGATCTGGTGGCCGTGGTTGGACCGACCGGCTCGGGCAAAAGCAGACTGCTCGCCGACATTGAATATATTGCCCAGCGGGATACGCCAAGCGGACGCCAAATCCTTATTAACGGTGAGGTGGCTGAACCCGCTGTGCGTTTTGCCTGGGGGCGCAGGCTGATTGCCCAGCTCTCGCAAAATATGAATTTCGTAATGGATGCCACCGTGGCGGAATTCATCTCCATGCACGCGGAATGCCGGGAAGAAGCGATTAGCGGCTCCAGTGAAGCCGATCTGATCGCGCGAGTGATATCCCAAGCGAATCTGCTGACAGGTGAGCCGATTACGCAGGATAGTCCGCTGACCTCTCTAAGCGGTGGACAGTCGCGGGCGTTGATGATTGCGGATACGGCAGTTCTATCTGACAGCCCGATCGTCCTGATCGATGAGATCGAGAACGCCGGGATTGACCGCCGCCAGGCGCTGGATGTCCTTGTCCGCAATCAGAAGATTGTGCTGATGGCCACCCATGATCCAATTCTGGCCCTGCTTGCTGAGCGGCGCATTGTGCTGAAGGGCGGGGCGATGGTCAAGGTGCTGGAGAGCAGCGCGGACGAGAGTGCATTACTGGTTGAGCTTCAGAGAGCAGATGCCGCGATGATCGCCATTCGTGAGCAGTTGCGCCGGGGAGAGTCGCTTGCGCCGACGGCTTTTCGCTATCGCTGAATTGGTTGGAACTGCATCATACGTGATATTGGGGAATGAAAAGATGATAGTAAGTGAAGTTGGGGTGTCTTTTTGAGAGTAAAGGGGGATTGCTCAGAAATCAGAACTCCTCATCCCCAAACCCGAACTTTCTATGACTCCAAGGAGATTTTTGAATTTAGCAGCATTTGCTGCTGTTAAATCCCTAGAATTATCTATAATTCAGTGAATAACGGCAAATAATGCCGTTATTTTCCTCTTTATTTAAGAAAATAGGATGAAAATGTGAAATTAGCAGCACTGACTGATGTTAATGGGTCTCCACGAGAAGTGGGACTCCAATTAGCAGCAGTAAACCATGTTAATAATGCTCCTTCGGAATGGCTCACTATTTAGGCTTAAGAGTATTGTCAGGTCCTGCGTAGCTGAACCTAAAAACGAACCCATTTCCCACATTGAAGTGGAGAAAAGGTTCGTTTATTTGTCTAGATATTCACACAAACTTCCGCTGCACCTTCTTGCCGTCATACGAGAACTGCGCTTTTTTATCCTCAACTACGGTCTGCAAATGCACGCCTCGCCCCCATAGCTTGTAAATATGCGGCAGCGTCCGCTCCAGATACTTCAAGTCCAGTTCAATGCTCTCGTAGCGATGTACAATAAGCAGCTCGCCGTTGCGCTCAAAGTCCGCATCCTGAATGACAAGGTAGGGAGATCCGCCGTTGACCCGCGCCAGCACCAATTGGTCGCGCACATTTTCCCAAGCTTTGTCGGTGATTTTCCATTCCGGTCCTTTTTTCTCAAAGACATAGAGATCCAGGTCATTAACCAGCTCTTTGGACAGATAGCTGCGGATAAACGAAGTGTCGGATTCCAGCTCGCGCACCTCGAAGATTTTGTCGCGATCCCAGCGCCGTTCGATATCTTCGAAGATCTTCAGTCCCAGATAGTAAGGGTTTAGACTCTGGCGGGAGGGCTGCACCACAGAGGAATTCAGCTTGGCGTATTCCACCGTTTCCTCCACGGTCAGATCAAGCTCGCGCATGATGCGTTGGTGCCAGTAGGAAGCCCAGCCTTCGTTCATGATCTTAGTCTCCATCTGCGGCCAGAAGTAGAGCATCTCGTCATGCAGCATGGTCATAATGTCGCGCTGCCAATCCTCAAGCACCGTGGAATACTGCTGAATGAACCAGACGATGTCCTTCTCCGGTTCGGGTGGGAAAGCGCGGCTGCTGCTGGATTCTGTATCTTGGACATCTGCACTTTTATCTAGATCCCATAATTCATTGTAGGGATTGGCGGGTCTTACGCTGCCCGGAGGGGTGTCCTTGCGCTCCTTCATTTTGGCTTCCAGCAGGTGGGTCTTGCCGAGCTTGCGCGGCTGGATCAGGCTGGGGTCGATATGCTCCTGCACCGCCAGCACCGAATCGATGAAGCTCTCTACCGCATCCGTCCCATAGGTCACCGAATAACCGGCAATCCGGTCCGCTGTGGCTGCCATGCTCTCGACCATATCACGGTTGGTTATCGAGAACCGCATATTATTTTTGAAAAAATCGCAATGCGCCAGCACATGGGCCACAATCAGCTTATTCTGGACCAGCGAGTTTCCGTCTAATAAGAACGCGTAACACGGATTGGAGTTAATGACGAGCTCGTATATTTTGCTCAGGCCGAAATCGTACTGGGACTTCATTTTGTGAAAGGTCTTCCCAAAGCTCCAATGCCCGAATCGGGTCGGCATCCCGTAAGCACCAAACGTATAAATAATATCGGCGGGACATATTTCATAACGCATTGGATAAAAATCCAGACCAAACCCCGTAGCGATTTCTGTAATCTCGGCAATGGCCCGCTCTAGCGCGTTGATTTCATCAGTGGGCATGAACTAATCTCCTTTCTGGTTCGCTGCAATGCAGCCAGAACTGTTCTTCTTATGTATATGGGTGGGGGGAGGGGAGTATGAGTGGAAAAGAAAAGGCCAAGCCGAATAGCGCGAATATAGCTGTTTCGGGTTGCTTTCGGGGATTCCCGCAAATGTAGATATCATCATTCTACGGAGTGAGAACGTAGTACGTTTAGTGGAGTATAAATACTAAATGATGAGCCTTTGCTGAGTCTGATCGAACAATATGCTCGATATGAAAAAGAGGTTCTTGAACATTAAGTTCAAGAGCCTCTTTTTGATAGTCAATGATATGCAATTGTATAAAAAAACTCCTATCCCTAAGAACGTTTATATAAGGTTAAAGTAGTTCAGACCTAATTTTTCTGCGATTTCAATTAGTTTAGGCTTATAATACGGGTTCTCATGTTCAATGCTTAGTGCTTCAGAAAGCTTTTCTTGCGCAATTTCCTTATGATCTAATGAATAGTAAAGTATTATTTCGTCATGAATATTAGGTAATGAGCCGAAGATATCTTGTCCTTTGGCCACTTCTATTGCTTTAATTAATGCATCCGTTGACCATAATGGGTCTATGTATGGAAGTATATAATCAACCAGATCGCTTCTCAAAGCCTCAGCAACTTTATTCATATTTGTTTCAGACACGATATGATAATCGGGAATATATCCGCGAGGAGATTTTAAAAGTTGTATATTACCTCCCAATATAGGTCTGTACAAAGTGGAGTTGAACCAACTCTTAGGTAATTCATATTGCATGAGGGCAAAATAAGGTTTTGAGAATAATGTAAAATCAATTGAAAAATCGTAGTAATCGGGTAGGTTCCAACTTGAAGCAGCAAGATGCACTATCTGAACAACTTCAGGGTATTCTCTGACAAACACATTATTTTTCTTTTTGTAGCCCTTCTCCTTAAATAGAGGTGTAATACTTTCTGATAACATCATTTTATACATCTCTTTTGGCTTCATAAATTTAATGACACCTCTAATTTAATTGGATTTCTTCAGAAGTAATCGATCTGTAGAGTGAGAGAGTAAGCTATTCCTCATCAGGATCTATCCCTTAAAATACGTAATAAGTGGTCCAGAGAACTTTGTAGCTATTATATTTCATTCCCGACCTCTTTCAGTAATTGGGCGAACTCTTCCTCGCTATCACTGTAGGTGGAGATTCCATCCTTGCGATCCTTCTGTGCTTGACGAAGTTGCGACATAACGCCATCATCTTTGAAAATTACTGAAGTCATTCTCTTCTTTTGTTCATCCGTAAATGTAGGTTGTTCCATAGACATTGCCATATTACACGTCTCCCGCAACCCACGAAGTGTACGAATTTCAATTTTTAGTTCATCGTTAGCGGTGTGAGAGACGATGACACCGTCCTTGGATTGAAGTAATTCTTTAGTTGCTTCCTTGGGGTCCTGTATGGCTCGGATAAGCGTGACTTCATCTATAAACTTGGTGTTTCCTTCGGTATGGGCTGCAAGAATTTGCAGTTTAACGTATTGATCAGGATAAGTTCTACGAACTTCTTCCCACTGCATGACGGTCACCTCCAGATCGATTGCTATCTTCATTGTATCAGGAAATGTATTCAGATTAGTTGTCAGAAATGAGGGAATTCATTACCCAATTATGGTAATGTTTACTTGGAGGTGATGTTAGCCACTTATGAACAAAACAATCTTACTGTCACTCGTAACAATAGCTTCTTTTTCACTGCTTACGGGGTGTTTTGCAAATAACATCGATGCAGTTAAAGTTACACAGAACGCTGTTGTTACACCACAGTCCACTACCACCAAAGAGGCCGTTATTGCCAATAATGCAGCAGAGCCCAAGAGACCGTTCTCTTATCTGGAGCAATTGCCGGAGGAGCGGTTGAGGGAATATGAGCTTTTTGTCAGCGACAAAGATATCCGCCATTTTCAGAAATTCTCTCCGGAAGAAATGCTGCTGGTGTACCTTCAAGCCGCTGCTATGGGGGATGTGGGCATCATTTATCCCATTACCTATGATGATGGTTCGTTACCTGAACCTGATATTTTTAGAACAAAATACTACAAGGAAGTCATGAATAATGAGATGGTAATAGCGCTGGATTACAGATATTTTGACTCTATCAAAGTAAATGAAGATACGATTAAGGAGAATGAACTGGCAGTTGTGATTACTGCAAGTATAGGATCGTTTACAAGTTCAGTTGCGTATGGATTGAAAAAAGAAGACGAGATCTGGAAGGTGGATATCGATCACCTTTTCGAAAGTGACAATTAATAGTAAGGTGGGAGAGCGGTGGAGAAGCAGAAGTTAATTCGTATCTTTGATAAGCAAGCCGATCAATATGAGAAGCAAAGAGAGGACCCGAAGCAGCAACGGTGGCGTAAACATTTGTTAAGTCATGCGAAGGGTGAAGTGCTTGAGCTAGCTGTAGGGGCGGGTGCCAACTTCCCCTTCTATCCACGCGATGTAAAGATTACCGCAACGGATTTCAGTGAAGCCATGCTTGCAAAAGCTAAGGTGGCCGCACAATATCATGGGTTGGATGCTCATTTTAAGTGTGCTGATATTGAAGAAATGAACTTCCCGGATCAATCCTTCGATACTATTGTTTCGACGTTATCATTATGCAGCTACAGATACCCCTTAAAGGTATTGGATAATATCAATCGCTGGTGCAGGCCCGATGGGCAGATTCTTTTGCTGGAGCACGGGATCAGTTCTAACTTCGCAGTGGCTGCTCTCCAAAAAGGATTAAATCCGCTATTATACCGTGTATATGGATGTCATCATACAAGAGATATTGTCGGGCTCATTCGTGAGTCCGGCATCGTAATCGAGCAGGTAGAGAATTACTGGCTCAATATGGTTCACCTGATTTGGGCGAAACCGACACATACAACCACCACAACAGGAGGAAACAACCATGTCACAACGAGTGCTATTAGTTGAGGACGATGAGGCCATCAGTGAAATGGTCCGTTCGTATTTAGTGAAGGAGGGTTACGAGGTAGAGACGGCCTTTGATGGAGAAGCGGCAGAGCGTATCTTCCGCGATCACGATCCCTTTGAGCTTGTTCTGTTAGATCTGATGTTGCCGAAACGGAGCGGTACAGATATTCTACAGAGTATCCGAGCTACGAGTCTTATTCCCGTGTTGATTATGTCCGCGAAGGACAGCGATGTGGATAAGGCGCTTGGCCTCGGCTTTGGTGCGGATGATTATATCACCAAGCCTTTCTCCATGATTGAGCTGGCGGCAAGGGTTAAGGCAGCTATCCGCCGCGCGGGGTACGCCTCGGTAGGCGCTCCAGCAGAAGAATCGGCGGTCAAGGTGAGGAAAACTATTACTCTACGTGGACTGACCGTGGATCTGGATAATTTCGCGGCGCGGAAGAATGGTGAGGAAGTAAAGCTGACGGCTAAGGAATTTCATATTCTAAAGTTATTCGTGACTCATCCAGGGCAAGTATTTACCAAAGCACAGATTTATGGAAGTGTCTGGGAAGATGATTATTACGGAGACGAGAATGTCATTAACGTACATATGAGAAGATTGCGTGAGAAAATTGAAGATGACCCCTCCCATCCAGAGTATATCAAGACGTTATGGGGGATCGGTTATAAGCTGGGGGAAGCCGTACAATGATTGCGGTACTAAGTATTGTAATTGTTCTGCTCTTGCTCTGTATCCTCTGGCAGTACCAGAAGCTGCATAATCATTCGCGCCAGTTAAGGTACATTGATGAGAAGCTGAATAGTATATTGGCTCAAGGCTCGCATGAAAGACTGCTCCTGTTCAGCACTAGCCCGGAGTTGCAGACACTGTTGACCGATCTGAACAGGCTGCTGGATGTTAATCATAGGGGAACCGTCGAACGGGTTAAATTGGAAAAAGCGATGCGCAATATGCTGGCGAATATTTCCCATGATCTGAAGACCCCGCTAACAGTAGTACTCGGCTATATTGAGACGATTCTGCATGATGAGAGTATGCCAGGGGAAGAGCGTGATCGTATTCTGCAGACCATTCATCAGAAGGCTAAGGAAGTGATTACGCTGATGAATACCTTTTTCGATCTGGCTAAGCTGGAGTCAGGCGATAAAGACATTCCGCTCTCGCGGGTGGAGCTTGGTGAGGTGTGTCGGCGGAATATCCTCTCCTTCTATG
Source organism: Paenibacillus sp. 19GGS1-52 (assembly GCF_022369515.1). Lineage (NCBI taxonomy): Bacteria > Bacillati > Bacillota > Bacilli > Caryophanales > Paenibacillaceae > Paenibacillus > Paenibacillus sp. 19GGS1-52. The sequence goes on along the minus strand of NZ_CP059724.1, from coordinate 5,050,997 downwards.
ATATCCTAAGCGCCAAGGGCAGCGAGGTACAGATTGATATCCCTGATGAAGCTTTATTTATTATGGGTAATGAAGAGGCACTGGACCGGATCTTGTCCAATTTACTCTCCAATGGAATTGCATACGGCGATGCTGGCGGAATATTGGGCATGAGTCTTTATAGCGATGAAGACAAGGTATACATAGAGGTTTGGGACCGCGGCAAGGGTATCGCCGCAGCTCATCAGGATAAAGTATTCGAGCGACTGTATACCCTTGAGGATTCAAGAAACCATGTCTATCAGGGCAGCGGGCTTGGCCTAACGATTACTAAGCGGCTGACGGAGCAAATGAATGGGACGATTAAACTGGTCAGCCAGCCGAATGTCCGGACGGGATTTACCGTTTCTTTTCGGCGGCTGAAATTCTGAATAACTGAACTTAAGATTTACGTAAGAATACCGTAATAAAAAAGAACATTCCGCTGTGTAGAATAAGAACCAGGAAGACAAGAAGAAGCCAAAGGGGACAGCGGAAATGACTACCATAATCCAAACACGGAATTTAACCAAAACCTATCAGGGCAAAGAAGCCGTAAGCCGGGTTAATATGAATATCAAACAAGGAGAAATCTACGGTTTTCTGGGACCTAACGGGGCGGGCAAAACGACGGTCATGAAAATGATCACAAACCTCGTTAAGCCGACGGAGGGTGAAATTGAATTTTTTGGTGAAAAAATGACGAATCGCTCCTATGAAATGCTGAAGCGGATGGGCTGTATCATTGAATACCCGGTGTTCTATGATAAGCTGACTGCCAAAGAGAACCTGACCTTGCATGGAGAGTACATGGGCTATTATGATCCGCAGGCGATTAACGAAGCGCTGGAACTGGTGAAGCTCACAGGAAGTAATAACAAACCTGTGAAGCAGTACTCCCTAGGAATGAAGCAGCGTCTGGGTATTGCGAGAGCTGTCATGACCAAACCGGAGCTGCTCATTCTGGATGAACCCATTAACGGCCTGGACCCGCTCGGGATCAAAGAGATGCGAGAAGTGTTCCGGATGCTGAGTCAGGAATATGGCATGACGCTGCTGATATCCAGTCATATTCTGGTCGAGATTGAACATATTGCGGATACGATCGGTGTGATCCGCGAAGGTGTATTGGTAGATGAGGTAGCGATGAATACCATTCGTGACCATAATACCGAATATATCGAATTGATTACGAACGAGAGCAGCAAGGCGGTCTACGTTCTGGAGCATAAGCTGGGGCTGTCCAATTTCAAAGTAATGGACCCGCGTACGATCCGTGTTTATGATGAGAGCATTTCGCAGCGAGATCTGAACAAAGCCCTTGTCATGGAAGATATAGAGCTGGAGAGTCTCAGTAAAAAGAATCATTCGCTGGAAGATTATTTCCTGAACTTGATCGGGGGTGAAGGCATTGCTTAAGCTGATAGCTCTGGAAATTCGTAAGAATAAACTGCTGGGTATGTTGAAAGGTGTTCTGATTGCCAATCTGGCGATTCTAGCCTTTATGATCCTTGTTGTGTTCATAGACCAAAGTGAAAGTGATTCATTCGTTTCTTATACAGATGTATTTGAAGGAATATATGTATTTATTAAAGCGACATATATTATCTTTGCTGCTATTCTGCTGAGCAAGCTGGTCATTGAAGAGTACAAGAATAATACGATAACGTTATTGTTTATGTATCCAATCTCACGCAAAAAACTGATGACAGCCAAATTGATCATTGTGTTCCTCTTCACACTTGTCAATATAGTGGTGGCAGATATAGTGATTGGCGGAATCCTGGTTGGGATCAATTATTTTATAAATATCGTACCAGGTCAGCTAACCTTATCGATGTTAAGTGTAGAGCTGGTCAAAGTGGGAACTAGTGCTGTATATGCAGCCGGGATTGGCTTAATTCCTTTGTACTTCGGGATGCGCAAAAAATCAGTTCCTACTACCATTGTAGCGGCGGTGCTGCTTGTCAGTTTGATCTCTTCTGGCTTTGACGAATTTCGGTTAGGTAATATGGCGGCAGTATCGATAGTTCTCGCTGTAGTGGGCATGTTCATTGCCTATTTATCTATCCGCAATGTTGAAACTGCGGATATAGATTAATCAATATTTTATCTGAAACGGGTGCCGTCCATGTAAAGGACGGCAAAGCCGTTTCTTCTTTTTTTAGCGGATACGTATTCCTGTAACTTTGCTATAATAAGAATAAAAAAAAGATAAAAATCTACATAATTAGACTGTTTCCGCTTTGGACTTAGATTGATTTTAGGGGATACAGAGAGGTTGTGAACTGTGCATAAAGACAAAAACTCTATTCTGAAACAGCTGTTTTCAGAAGATGGTGCCTATAAATCGTTGTACGAGAATCACCCGGATTTCATTTATATTATGGACCGGGAGGGCAAATATATAGATGCGAATCGTCCCTTCTGGGAGGTTGTAGGATACACACTTGATGAATTAAATGAAATTTTGTGCAAGGAAGGACAATTATCGGAAAGAATATGCCAGCATTATCTTGCATTAGCTCTAGAAGGAGCCTCTCCTCGCTATGAAATGGATATTGTCCATAAGAATGGGGAGCTTCGTCGGGTTGAAATAACGTATATTCCGATCACAGCAGAAGCTGGGATTGTTGGAGTGTATGGTATGGCTAAGGACATAACCAAACACAATTCCGAGTGGGACCCGTCGCCGGAAAGAAGGCAACATTATGATTTGCTATTTCAGCATAATCCTGTACTGGAGCATCTAAAAGAGCTGAATGATCGTCACAGCCTTATTCTGGACTCGGTGTCGGAGGGGATATTTGGACTTAACAACAGTGAGCAGACGATCTTTATAAATCCGGCGGCAATGGAAATGCTGGGTTATTCACGTGAAGAATTCATTAGCTTGCACAGTCTCTCTAGTATCCATCATTCCCGTTCTGACGGCACTCACTATTCCGTAGACGAATCTCCAATTAGCCTCACCATTTCAGATGGAATTACCCGGAGCATAGAGGAAGAGATCTTCTGGCGTAAGGATGGGACGAGCTTTCTGGTGAATTATAGGGTGGCCCCTATTGTTGATAATGGTGTGATTGAAGGTGCGGTTGTGGTCTTTAGCGATATTACGAATGAACTTGAAATTATTCGCGCTAAAGAATCTGCGGAGAAGGCCGCCCGGGCCAAATCAGATTTTCTGGCGATGATGAGCCACGAAATCCGCACGCCGATGAATGGCATGATTGGCATGGCAGAACTGCTGCTCGATACCGAGCTTCAGGAGGAGCAGCGCAGCTATGTAGAGATACTACAGAGCAGCAGCTACAGTCTTTTACAAATATTGAATGATATTCTTGATTTCAGCAAAATGGAAGCAGGTAAAATGCCACTGCAATTCGAGATGTTTGATCTGCGGGAGTTGGTCTCGGGCATTGTCGAGCTGTTCACACCTAAAGCAGAGGAGAAAAAGCTGGCGCTGCGGTGGTGGGTTGATACAAGCGTTCCTGCCTTACTGACAACCGATCCGAGCCGGCTGCGGCAGATTATCGTCAATCTGGTCGGAAATGCTCTGAAATTCACAGAACGCGGTAGTGTAACCCTATCGGTTAAGAACCTTCAACTACCGGAGTCCCTGGATTATCTGCTGGAGTTCTCCGTACGTGATACCGGAGTAGGGATTGCGGATAATAAGCTTAATCTGCTCTTTCAATCTTTCTCTCAGCTGCATCCCTCGATTAACCGCAAATACGGAGGTACAGGCTTGGGACTCGCCATCTGTAAGCAGCTTATCGAGCTGATGGGTGGGACGATCTTCGTGGAGAGCGAGGAAGGGCGGGGCTCTACCTTCCGATTCATGTTACCCTTCCTTCGCGAAGAGTCCGAAGCAGAATTAGAATAATTAGGATTCTAGAATATACATGAGCCCTACCGTATGAGGACCGCAGTGGCTGCCGATAACACAGCCTGCATGGATGACAGCAATTTCTTCAACCCCAGTCATTTCCCATAATGCTGTTTGCAGGTATTGCGCCTCCTCCTCGGCCAGGGTATGGGCAATGATCAGCAATTCCTTATCCATGCGGTTGATGTTGGCGAGGGCGTTCTGAAGCATCTGTTCAACCGCTTTTTCCTTTTTGCCGCGAACTTTACCTACTGGAACGATGCTTCCATCGACCATTTTCAGCACAGGCCTGATTTTGAGTAGACTCCCGATGAAATTCTGCATGCCTGAGCAACGTCCACCCATATATAAATAATCCAGAGTATCAATAACGAATTCGGTCTCCACAAGCTCACGGGTCTGCTTCAGCATTTCAGCAATCTCCACGGCGCTGTGTCCTTTAGATGCAGCACGAACGGCCTTCATAATTAGCAACGCAATGCCTCCGCATACGGTCTTCGAGTCAATAACCTGTATGCGTCCTGCTGGATACTCTCTGGCAGCTAGCAGAGCATTTTGATAAGTAGAGGAAAGCGCAGAGGAGAGGCTTATGTATACAATATCGTCGCCACTCTCGATTACCGGTTTAAATGCGGCCATGAAATCCGCTGGAGATGGCGCTGCAGTCTTGGGCAATGAGCCGCTAACGGCTACTCGGTGGTAAATTTCTTCAGGTGTAATGTCCACACCATCTTTGTAGGTTTCCTCTGCAAATATTACATACAAAGGGACAATGCCAATATCATAGGTTTCCTTCCAGCCCTGCGGCAAATCGGAAGTGCTGTCTGAGAATATTTTTACGTTAGACATGAATTTCTCCTTCACCAAACCTCGGATATGAATAGTCAGATACATGACAAATATAATACTTTTTATTATAGCAAGGCTTGGCTGATTCTCAAAATATAAATAATAGTTTCTTAGTTTGGAACTTTATAGGTTTTTTTGGGGCAGGACCAACGTGAGTCATTAAGTATAGTTTGAGCCGCAGGCACCGGTTCTTACTGGTTTTAGCAAATTATTCAAAAGAAAAATTGGCCAGACCGTAGTTTGCGAATCTATCAACAACTATAATAAGCGTATAACTAAAATAGGCAGCTCTAGGCTACCTATCTCTACTATATGCTTTTGAGAGCTTTTTCTATTTTCTCTCCGAACTTGTTTCGTTTAGCTTGGGTGTTTGAGTTTTTGAATCGACATGGCTGTAATAAAGAACTAAATACTTCCCAGATTGGTAAACAATTGGTGCGTGGGAGCTGAGAAGCTGAATACTCTCTTCAAAGTGCTTTTTTCCAATATCTCGATTTTCCTCCGACCCAAAATCGTAAACCCTTATGATTTCATCATTATTCAGTTTATAGCTAACAGGTTGAACACCATCAAGATTCTTGTCTCCAGGTGATTCAATTTGTGTAATGTTCTTTTCAAGGGACTTTATGGCTTCAATTGCGGAAGAATACTTTTGTTGAGAAGAACAAGCACTCAGAAATAACAAGCCAATTAACGTAAAGAATAAAAGTTTTTTCATGAAATAACCCTTCTTTTTTTATTAACTTTGAATCAATAAAGCGTGAGTCTAAGTTTAGAGTTGGTTTCCTTTACAGGAAACAGACAAGACGAGACCAACATATTGTTCTTATTCGACGTAGTGTTCTCATATTCATTGCTGTCTAAATAACGGAACCAAGCCAAATAATGTTGCAGATACTTCGTTGCAACACCGTTAAAGCGGTCAAGCCAGCGTTTTAGCCGGCTATGGTAGCTGTTCACGTTCGAATCTGATAAATGACCGCCAATCGCTTCATCCAATTTTGTAGTCCGAATACGCACACGTCCAAGAACGCCAGAGAAAGTCATCTTCTGACGGTCGCGGGCGACCAATACGCATATTTGGTTGTTGCTGATGCCACGATATGTAGATTTGCCACCGCGTTTTACGGGACTTGCGTTCAAAGATATTTCTTTTGCCCTTTTCAGAGTACAGGAAATAGGTCTCATCCATCTCGATGATGTCTTGGAATGTTTCGGTTGGAATTTGTTTCAAAGCTGCTAGAATCTTATGCCACCAGTAAAACAGGGTTACATGAGTTACCTCATTATGCAACAGCTCGGCACATTTCCTAAGCGAAAAGCCCTCAATCATGCATTCGATGAATCTAATCCAAAGGTGAGGTCTTCTGGTGCGTTGAAGAGGAGTGCTGGTGAGTTCGTTGAAGGTTTGACGACAAGATTTACAGCGGTAACGTTGCCGTTTAATTTCTCCAGTGTATGTTTTAATAACATATTTTGCAAATCGCACAACATCATGACTGTTGCAATGTGGGCAGACAAGACCAGCTTTATGCTTTTGTTCCTGAATTTCATCAATTGCACGAATATTAGGCGACATGGGTTTCATTCGAGACTGTAAGAAATATACAAGTTCTTATTTGCTGCTTTCATTTAATGCGTCAGCGAGCTTTTTTATGTCTTTTAACTCCATGATAATCATCAAGATATAACATAACCTAAGTGTAAAACCGCGGTCGCTCCCTGTGCGGGAGCGTGGTTTGAAATCGGTGGATTAAGGTAACGTCAACCTACAGCAGCACTTTCTTAATGTAGGATAAATAGATAAGTGCGATGAACTTTACCAAATGTGTTGAAGCAAGCAGCAGTGCCCCAAAAACGCAGAGCAGCGATCCTCCAATAACGGGAGAATCGCTGCTCTGCTGACTTTAACGGTTTTGAGGATAATGAGGATCGGTCTCCGCTTGATTTCATAGCGGATGTAGATCCCTTATTTCTTCTTCACTGGAATCCAGACTTCACACTTATAATCCTCTGCATTCGCATCGCCCGGCGGGTATAACTCGAACTCTGGTCCACCCGTATGCTCATAACCAGTTCCCGGGAACCATTCCTGAAAGATGCGCTGCCATACCTGTTGAATCGCATCGGGCATCGGTCCAATAGAAGTGAATACGGCCCAGCTAGCAGCAGGGATGATTGTGCTTTCATAATCCTGAGTACCGGTTCCGGGCTCACCCTCCACAGCAATCCAATACGAAAATTCCTCGTTTGCGTGATCCATATCCATACAGATGCCAAGGGTGTCTTTGTTCCCACCGATCTCAAGCAGCTTGTCGGAACTTCCGTCTTCATTGGCTTCCTGCCAGAAGAGCGGGATTCTGCGAAAATTCTCACCGTCTCTAGTTGAAACCCTGATTGATTTGCCAATTACAGTAAAGGCTTCTTTCTCCACGATTTTGTAATCCATTTCCTTATCTCCCTTCAATGATAGGTGGAAGGAGAGGCGGGGAAAAGCTTTGAGCTGAACCCCTGGCTCCCGTGCAGCAGACGGGGCAATACCGTGCGCTTTACGGAACGCTTTGGCGAAGGACTCGGGGGAGTCGTATCCGTATTTTAGCGCTAGATCAAGCACTTTGATCCTGGAGATTGCCAGCTCCTGGGCCGCCAGTGTTAATCTTCGTTTGCGGATATAGTCTGCAACGGATACTCCGGTCAGCATGTAGAACATGCGCTGAAAGTGAAAGGGGGAGGAGGCTGCCACCTTGGCGATATCCTCAATGCTCAGTGGCTCCTCCATCTTGCTCTCCATATAATCCAAAGCATCCTTCATGCGGATAAGCCATTCCAAGTTCGCCATCTCCCTTTAAATCCATACTATCATGTATCTACTTCCCAATCCTGTTATTCTGTGCTCTCTTAAGACAGGTCGCAGGTAAATTCAAATAGCGAGTTAGCTATTTAGACGGTATACGATAGCTTCGTAAGGCCGTAAGCTTGCAGGTTCAACTGGTTGATCTCCGTAATTTCCAATGACAATCTCCGCGATCTTTCCCAGCTCAAGGGAGAGGTCAACAGACTGCGGAGTTTCGCTGAAATTTAGCAGCACCAGCCATTTGTCGGCATCCAGTGTGCGGGTATAGGCATAAATATATTCATGCTCTGGCAGGAGTAATTCGTATTCGCCGTAGACCATGATCGGGTTCTGTTTCCGCAGTGCGATCAACTTCTGGTAATAGTAAAAAATTGAATCCGGATCTGCCAGTGCCTGATCTACATTAATGTTGCTATAGTTAGGATTAAGCCGCAGCCATGGCGTCCCATCGGTGAAGCCTGCGTTGGTAGAGGCATCCCACTGCATAGGGGTGCGGGCGTTATCGCGGCCTTTGATATGAATAGCGTTCAGAATCGTGGCATGATCCGCGCCGCCTTCGGTTACTTTTTCCCGATACATATTGTGAGTCTCGATATCCTGATAGTGTTCCAGCAACGGGAATTTCACATTGGTCATGCCAATTTCCTCACCTTGGTAGATGTAGGGAGTACCCTTTAGCGTATGCAGGAGGGTAGCCAGCATTTTGGCCGAGATCACACGGTATTGACCGTCATTTCCAAACCTGGATACCATGCGGGGCTGGTCATGATTATTCAAGTAGAGGCTGTTCCAGCCCTTCTCGGCTAGCCCAATCTGCCATTTATGAAGGATATCGCGCAACAGGGTCAGACTCCACGGCGTCACATCCCATTTGCCTCCTGGACCCGAATCGACATCCATATGCTCAAATTGGAACACCATTTGCAGCTCCTCACGGTCTTCGTCCGTGTAAGCAATCGCATCCTCTACCGTTGCGCCCGGAGTCTCACCGACGGTCATAATGTTGTATTTGGAGAGCACCTGTTGATTCATCTCGTGCAAATATTCATGGACTCGCGGGCCGTTCATATAATATTCTCCACCGCCAGCCAGTTCGCCTGGAGCCAATCCCTCACTATGGGCGGAAGGCAGGCCGTCGACCTTGGAAATCATATTGATCACGTCCATCCGCAGACCATCCACACCTTTGTCGAGCCAGAAGGTAATCATCTTATACAGCGCTTCTCGCAGTTGTGGATTCTCCCAGTTCAGGTCAGGCTGCTTACGCGAGAACAGATGCAGGTAATATTCACCGGTACCCTCATCCAGCTCCCAAGCCGGGCCACTGAAGATGGAGCTCCAGTTGTTGGGAAGTGTACCTTCCGGGCCGCCAGGACGCCAGATATAGTAATCACGGTAAGGGTTATCCTTAGAGGAACGGGATTCCAAGAACCAGGCATGTTCATCTGAGGAATGATTAATGACGAGGTCCATCATTAATTTGATGCCGCGTTCGTGCATGCCGGCCAGCAGCTCTTCCCAGTCCTGCAGCGTGCCGAATTCATCCATAATATCTTCATAATTACTGATATCATAACCATTGTCGTCATTGGGGGATTTGTATACAGGCGATAGCCAGACCACATCCACTCCGAGCTTCTGCAAATAATCCAGGCGGGAGATGATTCCCCGCAGGTCGCCAATACCGTCTCCGTTGCTGTCCTGATAGCTGCGCGGGTAAATCTGGTAGACTACAGCTTCTTTCCAAAAGGTTTTGTTCACTGTGACCACTCCTTGTCAGGTTATATTCTACAAAAAAGCATGAAGAAACCCCGTTAGCATACATGCTGTCGGGGTCTTGAAGCTAACATTTTAGACAGTAATGGATGAACCTTGAGCTGTGATGCTGCTCAGTCCGTTCACGGTATATTCCTGATCGTAAATCGTGATGGATGCCGGCACTTCGGTTTCATTGGTAACCGTAACCTCTGTATCGGTAACGTTAACTTTGAGACGGGAGCCGCGGAACATGATTTTGAAAGCATACGATTTCCAGTGGCCCGGATTGGAAGGCTTCAACACCACTCTGCCGTCTTGCACGCGGAATCCGCCGAAACCATGTACGATGGACATCCACGTGCCTGCCATACTGGTAGAGTGACAGCCATCCTCTGTATCATTGTTATAATTATCAAGATCCAGTCTGGAAGTACGCAGGTACATTTCATATGCCTTTTCCATATATCCCAGCTCGCAGGCCAGAATGGCATGGATGCAAGGGGAGAGGGAAGACTCATGCACAGTGAGCGGCTCGTAGAAGTCGAAATTCCGCTTTTTCGTTTCCAGATCGTAACGATCACCGAGGAAATATAGTCCCTGCAGCACATCCGCCTGTTTGATGAAGCAAGAACGCAGGATGCGGTCCCATGACCATTTTTGATTCAATGGCAGATTCTCCTGAGGGATATCCTTGACGAGCATGAGATCCTTATCGAGGAAGCCGTCCTGCTGCAGAAAGATACCACGTTCCTCGTCCGCTGGGTAATACATTTTGGCGATAATCTCGGCCCATTTCTCTGTTTCGGATTCCAAGAGCTCCAGCTTGTCAGCCAGCTCGGCATAACGGGAAGCTTCATTCTCCTGTAGATAAGCTAGGGCTTCCAGAGTATATTCAAGGGTCCAGGATGCCATCCGGTTCGTGTACCAGTTGTTGTTGACGTTATTCTCATATTCATTCGGTCCAGTTACACCGAGCATGACATATTTGTCTTTGTGTGGCACCAGGTGCACACGTTCTTCCCAGAAACGGGAGATTTCCACCAGCACCTCAAGGCCGTATTGACCGAGATAGGCTTTGTCTCCTGTGTAATTCACATAGTTATAAACCGCATAGGCGATGGCGCCATTCCGATGAATTTCTTCAAAAGTAATCTCCCACTCATTATGGCATTCTTCACCGTTCATCGTCACCATCGGGTACAAGGCGCCTTTAGTGAAGCCGAGCTTGCGGGCATTCTCTTTCGCTTTTTCCAGATGCTTGTAGCGGTAGATCAGCAGATTGCGGGCAATTGTCGAATCCGCTGTGCTGAGATAGAAGGGCACACAATACGCTTCCGTATCCCAGTAGGTGCTTCCGCCGTATTTTTCACCAGTGAAGCCCTTTGGCCCAATGTTCAGACGGTCGTCTTCGCCGTTATAGGTCTGGTTCAGCTGAAAAATATTAAACCGGATCGCTTGCTGTGCCGAAACATCGCCTTCAATAACAATGTCGCTTTCTTTCCATTTGTCTCTCCAAGCATCAGACTGTTCTGTTAGTAGCGTGGCAAAACCAGCTTCCTTGGCGCTTTGCAGTGCGGTTGTAGCAGCATCGATCAGCTGACCGAGTCCATGGTTGCGAGAGGTAACGTTAGCGACATATTTATAAAGAACGATTTGATCGCCGGATTGTACTGGCAGAGTAATGACACTGGCCACATATTTGTCCTGTTCAACAGACTCAGCTTCGATGGAGAGCAACTCATCGCCCTTGAAAATGTCAAAGGCCATCGCCGAAGTGACGTGGAAATCGAGTTTTTTGGTCTTCAGGGTGAGATAACCGCCGTCCGGCAGACCTTTCTTCTCGACTTCATTCCAGAACTTCTCGTCATAGTTAGAATCCTTGTTCTTAACATCTCCATCGAGATAAGGAGTAATGGTAATCGTACCGGCAAAATTAAGAGGTTGGATGGAGTAGCGAATAGCGCCGATTTCCTGGCGGACCATACTGACTAAGCGGACGCTCTCCACTTTGACTTCCTTGCCATCGGCAAGAGTGGCAGTGAAGCTGCGGGAAAGCGTGCCTTCTTTCATATTGAGTACCCGTTGGAACTCGGTGACCGTGCACTTCGCCAAATCAAGCGCGGTGCCGTCGATATCAATATTAATCCCGATCCAGTTGGTACTGTTCAGTACTTTGGCAAAATATTCAGGATAACCGTTCTTCCACCAGCCCACCCGAGTTTTGTCTGGATAGTACACGCCTGCCATATAGCTGCCCTGCAGACTATTGCCGCTGTATTGCTCTTCGAAGTTCGCGCGTCCGCCCATATAACCATTTCCGATACTAAAGACGCTTTCAGAGATTTCCTGAGTTTGCGGATCAAAGGATTCCTCAATGATGGACCATTCATCAATCTTTAAATATTGTTTCATGTGTAAACGACTCCTTTAGGGTTGGGGATGATATAAACTGAACTATAAATTCGACTATATAGCTTACGTGTGTGCCGCTCTGCTAGCCCGCGTAACTTTAATGCTCATATTTAGTTCATCTTATATAGAACGAGCAGAAGAGAACTCGCATGAATCCAGTTGGATATTAATGTTCGTTAAATTGTGGAAAATGATTCTCTCAGGCTGGAAACACTGAGCTGTTGAAGGGAAGGGACCACTATGTTTGCAGCACTTAGTGTCTCAGGGGAACCAATTCCGACACTGAACATGCCAGCGCGGGTAGCTGCTTCTATACCTGCCTCAGCATCTTCAAAGACAACACAGTGCTCAGGAAGAACCTCCAGTGCTTGGGCTCCCAGCAGAAAGACTTCAGGATCGGGCTTCGCTGCGCTAGTGTGCGTGCCATCGATAATTGCATCGAAATAAGGAGTCAGACCCGTATTGTTCAGAATGGTCATCGCGTTCTTGCTGGCGGAACCAAGTGCCACCTTGATGCCTTGCGCGCGGCATTCTTTCAGAAAGTCTAAAGCACCGGGCAGAATTTCTGAACTATCCATCTTGGCGATATATTCGACATAGCGGTTATTTTTCCTTTCGGCCAGCTGCGTTTTCTCTTCATCAGCCAGTGTCAGTCCGCCGATTTCCAGCAGAATGTTCAGTGAGGCGACTCTGCTGACCCCTTTGAGTCTTTCATTATCCTGTTCGGTGAAAGCGAAGCCCAGGCTCTCCGCGAGTTCCTTCCAAGCAATATAGTGATATTTGGCGGTGTCCACCAGCACACCATCCAGATCAAACAAGCAACCTTTAATTTCTGTCATTCGTTTACCTCCTACAAGTTTTGTTAGCATAATCATCATTGAACAGCGACGTACAAAACTACTTCGTAAGTATAAGCTTCAGTTTTATGAAGCTATACTTCCCTGAATTACTTCGCAATAAAACTAGCTTTACAACTTAATTTTATATAGCGCAAACGTTTGTACAAACTTCCAAAAAATAAATGAAGCCTAGAATAGCTTCATTTATTCATTCAGGTAGATCATTTCTTACTTGCAGAATACATGGAAGACTCTCTTATAATCAGTCGGTGGGGAATCACAAATCGGTTGGTATATCCGTCATGGTTATCCGGATTCTTGATGCTTTGGATCAGCACCTGTGAAGCAGTGTAACCCAGGTGATAAATTCCGATGTCAATACTGCTGATCGGTGGACTGGATAACTGGGAGAGCGGAATATTGTTAAAGCTGACAATGGCCAGATCTTCAGGGACCTTATATTTCAGTTCAGTCAGACCGCGCAATACTCCAAACGACACCATATCATCGACTGCCACCAGTGCAGTGGGCCGATTGGGGAGATTCATGAAAAAAGACATCGCCCGATATCCACTATCCTGCAGAAATTCACCCTCAACGATCCATTCAGGCCTTATCTCTAAACCGTTACTTTCCATGGCCTTCCGATACCCTTCAAGACGGTCGCGTGAAACGATGAGTTCAGACGGTCCGCTAACGAAGCCGATACGTTCATGACCCATTGTAATCAGATGGTTTGTAGCGTCGTATGCTGCCATGACATTATCATTATCAACAGATAAAATATTCTCATAGCGGTCGCTTCTCCCAATAAGAACGAAGGGATAGCCGCCCGTCTCCAAAAATTCAATAACTGCGTCATCTTTCCGGGAATAGAGCAGAATAGCGCCGTCAACACGGCGTCCCTTAAGCAGACGGGAGACAGCTTCTAATTCTTCCTTTTCGTTCGCGCCGGAGCTAATCAGCACATCATAGCCGGAACGGCTAGCTTGTGTGACGATACCGCGGATCAATTCCATGAAAAAAAGATTTGAGAACAGCTCTTCAGCCGGTTTCGGAAGAATGATGCAGATGCTGTTGGTCGTCTTCGATACCAAGCTCTTAGCCATCATGTTGGGGGTATAGCCCATTTCCTCCATAATAATCTTAACTTTGCGGGAAGTTTCTAGGCTAATTCTGGGATGGTTGGACAATACCCGGGATACTGTGGAGGGAGAAACTCCCGCTTTCTTGGCCACATCCTTTATGGTAACTGTCATAGAAACCTCCTTATGGAACCGTTTGCTTTACAAAGTAATATTAATCGAAGAACTGGCAATTGTAAATAGTTAAAGTCTTTCAGAAAGCAAGCAAAAGAAGCTATTGGAGGACTTGTAATATATTTTGCATAATAACACATATAAAATGGGCAAAAACAAGATTTTTGCGGATGGAACTACCTTAGCTCAACAATCTCTAGAATCGTGCTTTGTAATACGTGCAAACGTTGTCTTAAATTGCATGAATACCATTTTTATACATAAAAAGTGAATTAAGCAATCTATTTTCTGGTTGACAGTAGCATAATTATGGGATTAGTATGTTAAACAGAATATAGCAAGCGCTTTCATGCGTCTATTTTGTGTGGATGTCTGTCCTGCAGCAGAAATTTCAATTCCAATCAACTTCGCGTCTAATTTTGCAAACGTTTGCGCTAAATTGAGGCTTAAAGAATCATCATTAACTGATAGGGAGGAGATCTTTTAGTTCGGTTTTAGCCAGCAGAATAAGGGATTCACAAATCAGGATATGGGGGATTGGTGGAATGAAGTTTGCTTTATGGAGTAAGAGGGCATTTGTGATCACGATGATTATTGCACTCGTATTTTCTGGGTTTGGTATACAACCGTATAACGTTAGTGCTGCACCAGTGAAAGTAGTTGTGGTTGGCGATTTGCAGTCAGAATTGACTCCATCAGGAGCGACTATTCCAACCGCAGATTGGGACCCCACAGCGGAAGCTACACAGATGACTGATATGGGGAACGGTTATTATGCTTTTACCGGCACGCTCCCAGCGGGAACTTATCAATACAAAGTTGCCCTTGACGGCGGCTGGACAGAAAGCTATGGGTTTAGCAACTATACAAATCCACAGGGTAAGGCAAATGGAGATAATATTGAAATTTCCTTAGCCACCGAGACAGCTGTCACTTTCTACTACAATGCAACTACTAAGAAAATCGCCGATTCCACGTACTATGCACCGATTGCCGCCGATAAGCTGCCGAGATTGGTAGGAACTTTGCAGACTGAACTGGGTGACGTCAGCGATTCTTCCCCAACTGACGCGAAGACCACATTATCCGATCCTAATTATGATGGAATCTACGACCATTTGGTTGAAGTTCCCGAGGGTGATTACCTGTATAAGATATTTGTTCCGGGAGCCACTTCGGCTGAGGATATGTCCTATCCGGACACAGACCAATCCTTACAGCTTCCGTCGAAGCTACCGGTTACCTTCAAGTTTAATTCGAAAGATAACACTGTTGCCGCTGATTTTACAATTCCTGCAGATCCGGTAACCTTTGTACCTGTGCCTGAAGGACAGATGCGTATTCATTACCAACGCACCGCTGGCGATTATGCTAATCAGGCTTTGTGGCTGTGGGACGATGTTGCTGCGCCTTCCGCAAGTTGGCCCACGGGTGCAACTCCATTTCCGGATGGGCAAATGGATACTTATGGCGCTTATGTTGATGTGCCACTTAAGGACGGAGCGAAGAAAATCTCGTTTCTTGTTGTCAATCGCAGCACTGAGGCCAAAGATGCTGGCGACAAGCTTTTCACAATCAACACCCCGCAAACCAACGAAATATGGATCAAGGAGGGCTCCGATCAAGTCACGCCTTATGAACCAGTAGCTCTAGCCCCCAATACCGTACGGGTCCATTATATGAGATCCGACACCAATCAGGGTCAGTATGGATTATGGCTATGGGATGATGTTACTACTCCCTCCACCAATTGGTCTTCCGGTGCTACCCCATTTCAGGCAGGACAAGTGGATCGCTTCGGTGCTTATGTCGATGTTCCACTCCTACAGAATGCTAAGAAAATAGGCTTTATCGTCTTGAAACCAGCGACGGGCGACAAGGATGGCGGAGATAAAGCTTTTACTTTGCTGGATCGTTACAATCAGCTTTGGGTAAAGGAAGGGGACAACAATGTCTATGTTTCTCCTTTTGGTGAAGTGCCGATTGGCTTTGTATCTGCTGAAGTCCTATCAACCAGCAAACTTCTGCTCGGCTTTACGTTAACCGACGGGTTAAGTGCGGACACCTTAAAGACGGCAATTACCGTAAAAGACAAAGAAGGAAACAATATTCCGGTTTCGGCTGTAACGATCAAAAGTACAACTTCACTTGAAGTTGATACAGAAGTGTTTGATTTGGATAAAACCCCGCTGAGTGTTACTTATGCAGGAAAAACGTTATCCGCTACCTCCGGCTGGAGAATGTTGGATGAGATGTACAATTATACGGGAGACGACCTTGGGGCTACGTATCATACAGCAGCTAAGTCTGCCACCTTGAAGCTGTGGGCACCTAAAGCGAGTTCTGTCGTGGCCAATGTATATGATAAGAATGACGCGAACGTGCTTGTAGGTCGTATTGATCTAACTGAAGGGGAGCAAGGCGTTTGGTCGGTCGAGCTGCAACCAGCTGATCTGACTGGCGCTACTTCAGCAAATGATGTGCGGGGATTCTATTATCAATATGAAGTGACCAATGACGGTGTAACTAATAATGTGCTTGATCCATACGCCAGATCAATGGCAGCCTTCACCGTGAATACAACGGGCGCTGCGGGTATTGGCGGCGATACCGTTGGCAAAGCGGCTATCGTCGATTTAAGCCAGACGAATCCGCCAAACTTTCATGCGGCAGATATAGCAGGTTACGAGAAGCGGGAAGATGCGATCGTGTATGAAGTCCATATCAGAGACTTTACTTCAGATCCTTCCATCGAGAGCAGTCTGGACGGCGAAAGATGGGGCTCTTATGAGGCTTTTGAGAAAAAGCTCGATTATATCAAATCCTTAGGTGTAACCCATATTCAACTGCTGCCTGTGATGGCTTGGTATTATGGGGATGAAACAAAGATGGATGTCAGAGAGACGGATTATTCCGCTAAAGGCAATGAATACAATTGGGGTTATGATCCACACAGTTATTTCTCGCCGGATGGTGCCTATTCGCAGAATCCCGCTGATCCAGAGCAGCGGATCAAAGAATTAAAAGGCTTAATCGATGCGGTGCATGAAGCTGGCATGGGTGTCATTCTGGACGTCGTCTATACACATATGGCGAAGAAAGAATTTTTGAATGATATCGTGCCGAATTACTATGCTTTCCAGGATGCGAATGGCAACTTTATCGGTGGTTTCGGTAACAACCTGGCCACTAACCACAAGATGGCTGAGAAACTGATGGTAGACTCCGTCAAATACTGGTTCAAGGAGTATAAAATAGACGGGATGCGCTGGGACATGATGGGCGATGCGACAGCAGATGCGGTGCAGGCAGCTTATGATGCGGCGGCAGAAATCAATCCTAAGGCGCTTTTTATCGGTGAAGGCTGGAAAACGTTCGGCGGAGCGGCAGCTGATCCCTCTCTTGCAGGCCAGGGCGCAGATCAGGATTGGATGGATCAAACGGACAGCGTCGGCGTCTTCTCCGATGAATTCCGCAATGAATTAAAGTCCGGCTACGGCTCAGAAGGTGAGCCCAGATTTATTACGGGCGGGGCGCGTTCAATTTCAACGATTCTGAATAATATCAAGGGTCAGCCTTCGAATATTCCTGCTGATGATCCAGGGGATATTGTTCCGTATATTGAAGCGCATGACAATATGACTCTGCACGACGTAATTGCCCAATCGATTAAGAAAGATCCGGCTATCGCAGAGAACGAACTGGAAATACAGGAGCGGATCAGACTCGGCAATATGCTCGTGCTTACCTCACAGGGGACGTCCTTCCTGCAAGCAGGACAGGAATATGGGCGTACAAAGCAATGGAAGGCAGCCGGTGTACCCGAGGAGAAGTATACACAATTGACGGACAAGGATGGGAATCCGTTCGGTTATTTTATCAACGATTCCTATGATTCCTCGGATGCTATTAATATGTTTGATTGGACCCGAGCAACCGATGAAACGGCTTTCCCCGTACAGAACACGACCAGAAAGTATACATCGGGATTAATAGAACTGAGAAAGTTTACGAACGCTTTCCGTTTGGGTGATAAGAATCTGGTAGACACCAATATTAACCTTATTACAGCACCGGAAATGAAAGCCAGCGATCTTGTGATCGGCTACAAAAATAAGGCAACGGATGGTACGGGTATCTATTACGTCTTCATCAATGGAGACAGTACCTCAAGAACACTTACGCTGGCAGAGGATTTGACGGGTGGAAAAGTAGTTGTCGACAATGATGAAGCTGGAATTACAGCTATTCCCGCGGATAAACAGACAGGTTTTAGCTTGACAGCTGCTTCCATTACGTTGGAACCGCTGAGCGCTGTAATCATCCAGAAGGATGCCGCCGCTGTAGTTCTGGACTCTTTGGAAACGGATAGTGCAAGCTACTCACTTCAGGTAAATAGTACACATACAACGACAGTATTCGCAAAATATGATGATGGCAGCAAAAGCAATGTTACTAATACTTCAGTGTACGCCTCGGATAAACCGGAAGTAGCTGCGGTAACAAACAAAGGTGTAATAAAAGCGCTTAGCGCAGGTACCGCCATCATTACCATTTCCTACGGAGGTAAAATAACTAAGGTTACCGTTAAGGTTACGACCGAACCTGTAGATAACAAGCGGTATGTCCAGTTCACCTATACCCGGGAAGATCAGAATTATACGGACTGGAATATCTGGGTATGGAACACTGGGGCAACGAATGACCAAATCAATTTCACGACATTCAAGAATGGCACAGCGAGTGTGCTTATTGAGGTGGCACCAAATGCAACTAGCGTTGGATTCGTGTTGCGTAAAGGAACGGATTGGAACACGGGGAAACAGGATTACCCGGACGATCGCGTTATTCCGTTGAACCCAGGTGAGGCCTTCACCAAGGTTAATGTGACCAGTATGGTCAAGGAGCTTGATATCAAGCCGAGCATTAGCGGTCCTGTCATGAAAGATGGAACGATCACGTTCATGTACCGTGATGAGGCGCTATTCCGCAGTGGTGATATGACAGCTATAACGGATGCAAAAGTAAAGGTGAACGGCATCGAATACGCCATGGTATATGATTCGGTTAAGGAATGGTATAGCTACAAGCTGACCGATGTAGTAGAAGGAACGTATAACTATACTTTCCTGATTACGAAAGATGGCACTACAAGCGAGATCGCCGATCCAAGCAACAATGTTGACGGTTCGTCAACTGTTGTATATCACATTCCAGCGGTCACGATTACGACCACAGTCAGTCCGGAAGCGATTACCTCTAATCAAAATGCGATTGTAACGGTCAAGGCAACCTCCACAGAGGCTGTAATTTATACTGATGCTTCCATGGATCTGACCGCTCTCGGGGGTCCCGCCAAAGTTCAGCTCGATACGGAGCTTATGAAACAAACGATTGCTGTTAAGGATACTGTGACGGCAGGGATAAAGAATATTCCAATTACCCTTGTGGATCAGTTCGGCAACACGCACAAGCAATCAGCCACAATCGAAGTAAAGGCAAGAACGTATACGGGGGCAAAGCTGGATTTCGATTGGGATGAAGCACGGATTTATTTCGCGCTGACGGACCGATTCAAAGACGGGGATGCAACCAATAACGAGAATGTTGATAAAACTCATCTGGAAGCGTACCACGGTGGAGATTTCAGAGGGATGATCGACAATCTGGACTATTTGCAGGAGCTTGGCATCAACACGCTCTGGATCTCACCGATTGTGAATAATATTGATTTCAACAAAGGCTTAGATTTCAACGGTGAGCAGTATGCTTACCATGGCTACTGGGCCAAGGATTTCACTAAGCTTGACGAGCATCTTGGTGATATGGCGACCTTCAAGGAACTTATCGAGAAGGCGCATGACAAGGGCATCAAGATTATGGTGGACGTTGTGCTGAATCATACCGGTTACGGCTTGAAGCCGGAAGATAATAGTCCGACAATTACAGCGGAGGACAAAGACCGTTTTGCTGGTATGCTGCGTACGGACGGAGTGTCGGCGGATACAGATCCTGTTCGTGGCGAACTTAGCGGACTGCCAGATTTCAGAACAGAAGATCCAGCAGTGCGGGAGAAAATTATCGCCTGGCAGTCAGGCTGGTTGGACAACGCCAGAACGGATCGTGGGGATACGATCGACTATTTCCGAGTTGACACCGTTAAGCACGTGGAGGGAACAACGTGGAAAGCCTTTAAGAATGCACTGACAGCCATTGATCCAAACTTCAAAATGGTTGGGGAATACTATGGCGGTACCATCGATAATAACGGTGGAATGCTGCAATCCAGCCAGATGGATGGCTTGCTTGATTTTGGATTTAAGGGCGCTGCCCTCAACTTCACAAATGGTAAGATCAATGATGTGGATTCTTACCTGCAGGAGCGTGAAGCGAAGATTGATAACACTCAGATGATGGCTCAATTCTTAAGCAGCCATGATGAGGATGGCTTCCTGTCACAGTATGTAGGCGGTGATCAAGGCAAGCTGAAGATCGCAGCTGCGCTGCAAATTACAGCTAAAGGCCAACCCGTGATTTATTATGGGGAGGAGCTTGGCCGTTCGGGAAGAAATGCAGTGGATATATCCAAAGGGCAATTCAGCGAGAACCGCGCGGATATGCCTTGGGACCAGTTGACAGCCGAGCAGGGTCTTCACGATCACTACGAGAAGTTATTGAACATTCGTGCCAAGTATTCCAAAGTGTATTCGAAGGGTACACGGACGAAGCTTGTTGGCTCGGATGAACTGGGATATTTGGCTTTTAACAAGCATTACGGAAACGTTGATATTGTGACAGTTATCAACACGAAGACAGACGGAGTCTCAGCTACTATTACTGTGCCGTTTGCCGCCCAAGCTTCTATAAAAGACGAATACAGCGGCAAAATCTATACGGTAGCGGATGACCAGAAGGTAACCATTAATCTGCCGGGCAGAGATGAGGGTGGAACAGTTATTTTGGCAGCAGTGCCTGTAGTAGTGACACCAACACCAACACCAACACCAACACCAACACCAACACCTGTAGCAACACCATCGCCTACAGCTGGCACAATATCAGTTGAGACGCAGGTTGTTAGTGTTAACAGCCTGAACAATGCTACGGACGGTAAGGTTGAGGTCGAGTTGGCTCAAGGCAAGAAATCATTGCTATTGCCAATACTGGCTGCCAAGACACTCGGGACCAACGATCTGGTGATTAAAGCGGGCGATCTGTCGGTAACCTTCACCAATGAAGAATTGACTATAATTCAGGGGATGGTAAACGCTGCTGAAGCGGAGGGCTCCCAAATTCTGTTCGAAGTAAGTCCACTTGAAGAGACAGGGGTAAATACACTAGTAGCTGGGTTGGGTAAGGCAGATACTCAGGTAACCTCTGTATCCAAAGTGTATGAATTCAAACTGCATATCGTCAAAAAAGACGGCACTCTAATTCCGATAACTGCGTTCAAGGAGCCCATAGTGATTACCTTTAAACTTAATGGTAATCCGCACAAGGAATGGAGCGGTGTCTACTATCTCGGCGACAACAACGAGCTGGAATATGTAGGCGGAACTCTTCAGGGAGATAGCATGACTGCCCAAATCCGGCATTTTAGTAAGTATGCAGTTCTGGAGATCAATAAATCGTTTAAGGATGTACCCGCTGCTTATTGGGCATCTGCGGCGATTAAATCGCTTGCTGCTAAGCAAATCATAACCGGAGTTACTGATTCCGAGTTTGCTCCAAAGAGCTATGTCAGTCGTGCGGAGTTTACTGCAATGCTGGTACGCGCGCTTGGTATACCGACAGAGGGTCAGGCAACATTCACTGATATTAAGCCCGACGTCTGGTATTCCTCTTACGTAGCTACAGCTGCGAAGCTGGGTATTATTAAGGGACGAAGCGAGGATGTGTTTGCTCCGAACGTTACGATCAACCGCGAAGAAATGGCCGTCATGGTGATCCGAGCGCTGGAGGTTAAGCAAGGGACAAAGATTGATTTAACAGCTGTCACTTCGGCATTCGCAGACGCTTCCAGCATCAGTGTGTGGGCGGGCACTTATGTCAATGCCGCTGCAGCGATGGGCCTAATTCAGGGCAGAGAGAATAAGCAATTTGCTCCAACTGGACAGATGACCCGCGCCGAAAGTGCTCAGGTTATCTACAGGCTGTTAAGCAAGTAAACAAGTAAACATGTAAGAATAGAAACGGCACTCTTCGCGATGAAGAGTGCCGTTTTTTTGGTATGGAATCATGTTGTTTCTTAAAGGATTGCCTTAAGCACGGCAGATCCGTAACCCGGAAGTTTAACGGCTAGTTTGCCGCGCTCCGTTCGTAAGGAGTCGCCTGTGAACACATTCTCCCAGTGAACTTCTTCGACGTCAATGCGGAATGTTTGAGCTGTTTCTTCAGTGTTGATGAGCACCACTACAACATCATCACCTAGCCGGCGCTCGTAAGCCAGCTTGCTGCCCTGCTGTCCTGCCTCAAGGAAGTTGAATGTGCCAGTGCGTAGCGCCGGGTGACTGTTGCGGATAGCGATCAGCCTACGGTAGTAGCTGAAGAGGTCCCGATCCTGCTTCTCTGGGTTCCACTCCATGCATTTGCGGCAGCCAGGGTCTCCGTCTCCATCCATGCCGATTTCATCGCCATAATAGATGCACGGTGTGCCCATAAAAGTGAACTGGAATAACGCAGCAAGCTTCAGCTTATTCTTATCCCCGTTGGCCAGAGTTAATAAACGCGGAGTATCATGGCTATCAAGCAGGTTGAAAGCAACCTCACTTGCTTGCAGTGGATAGCGCGACAGCTGTTTGCCAATGGAGTTCGCAAACCCTTCGGCGTCGATGGTACCATAGACAAAGAAGTCGAGCACTGCATCAGTAAATGGATAATTCATCACTGCGTCGAACTTGTCTCCCTCTAACCAAGGAGCCGAATCATGCCAGATTTCACCCAGAATATAAGCCTCAGGATTCACACGTTTCACCACTCTGCGGAATTCCCGCCAGAACTCATGATCCACTTCATTGGCGACGTCCAGACGCCAGCCATCGATGCCGATTTCCTTAATCCAGTATTCGGCTACTTCCAGCAAATATTGTTTGACCTCTGGGCGTTCAGTGTTCAGCTTTGGCATCAGTGGTTCAAAAGCAAAGGCATCATAAGTCGGGATGCCGTCTATAACCTCAAGCGGAAGCTTGCGGATATGGAACCAGTTCTTATAGGGTGAAGCGTCGCCCTTTTCCTGAACATCTACAAACGGTGCAAAGGTTTTGCCGGAATGGTTGAATACAGCGTCCAGCAGCACGCGGATACCTCGTTCGTGGCAGGCGTCGACAAGCTTTTTCAGCGTCTGTGCATCACCGAAGTGCGGGTCCACAGCCATGTAATCTTCCGTATCATACTTGTGATTGGTTGTAGCAGTAAATATTGGTGTGAAATAGATGCCTGTGATGCCTAGCTCGCTAAGATGATCCAAATGGTCAATGACTCCCTGCAGGTCGCCACCAAAGAAATTGTCCGGCGTAGGCGTCCCGCCCCAAGGAAGCACATTTTCGGGGTTAAGGCTCGGGTCGCCATTTGCAAAGCGTTCAGGGAAAATCTGATAAAAGATAGCATCCTTTACCCAAGCCGGTGGAGTGAATACATCCCCGCGGTTAATATAAGGGAACTCAAACAGTCGATACGGATTCTCCGGACGATTGGGCTGGAAGTCACTTTCGGTCATCCAGATGCGTTCGTTGTCCTTTTGCAGCAGGAAACCATATTTCAGGCGGCGGTGCAAAGGGACGGACTCACATTCCCAATAGTCAAACATCGCATCTGAGGTAAAGAGGGTCATCGGAATCAGCTCTTTAGTAGCATCCCAGGCATATTTGTCTCCAGCCCAAGCGAATACTTCGGTCAAATCTCCCTTTTTTGCACGCAGGCGCAG
The DNA here is from genome assembly GCF_022369515.1 of Paenibacillus sp. 19GGS1-52. NCBI lineage: Bacteria > Bacillati > Bacillota > Bacilli > Caryophanales > Paenibacillaceae > Paenibacillus > Paenibacillus sp. 19GGS1-52. The sequence continues at coordinate 5,027,197 of NZ_CP059724.1, read as the reverse complement.
ATGAATTGTGCTTTCATTGTAGGCATAAGACCAATTTAAGCGCGGGCGATGATATACAGCTTCTAGTAACATGATGATTCCTCCTAAAAGTTTTGTTAGCATTTGCTTCATTGGATTACTTCGCAAAACTACTTCGTAAGCATTGTCTAAGTTTTGTTAGCATTTGCTTCTTGAGATATTACTTCGCAAAACTACTTCGTAAGCATTGTCTTAAGTTTTGTTGGCATGCATTTGCGCTTTTAATGAGCCATTTTCGCTCGTGCATCGCATTTTGTGCTCTGTTGCACAAAATGCGGTGCAACAGTTACGATTAAATCTTTGAATAAATGGGATAATGAGATCTTTAACTGAAATTCTACCCACAGCAAAAAGGCACAACTGCAGCTATGAAACGGGCCGAGGTTGTACCTATCATAAGTAACATTGCCTTTTAGTTATATGAAGCAGAGGCTGAGTTGTCAGTGTGCTGTATAGGGTGTAAACCTTGACGTTTTGGATTATAGCACGGAATATTGACGGGTTCAATAGTTTTGTACAAACAGTTGCGCAAATTTCGACATCGTCTAAGGTGCGATTTATGTATTCGAAAGGCAGGTAATGCCATTAATTAGCGCTTTTGGGTTTGAAAAAGGACTTATAAAGCGCTTACTTTTGTTGGCGGTCGCTAAAAGTACACGTAAATTAGAAATATCGTGTGAAATAACGAGATAATGGACTGTTTTAATGAGTTTTTTAAGGAATACGGCCAAATAAACTATGTGCAAACGTTTTTACAATCAAAGATTACTGTTGTATGATGTATTCATGAATGAAGCGCTTTCTAGAACTTGCTGAAGCGGAATATGGAAGTGAACAAAGATAGAATCAATATTTTTTTGATCTCTTCTGAAATCGTTTGCGCAAGTCTCTGTATGGCAGTGCTACATAATATTTGTTTGTCAAATTAGGAGGGGTTAAATTAATGAAGTTGAAAAAACTCATGGTTCTCACCGCAGCGTTCTCTATGGCTCTGTCCATTACAGCGTGCGGCTCCAACAACAATGCGAATAACAACGGGGGTAACGCAGCGAACGCCACAAATGCACCTGCAGACAATGCAACAACAGACAATGCAGGCACTAACAACGTCAGCTCCACAGCAGCAGATGAAATTGTACCGGAAGACGGCGCAACGCTGACCGTCTGGGAAAGTAAAGAAGAAAGACCTTTCGCTGAAGAAATCTCCAAGCAGTTTACCGCAAAATATAATGTTCCAGTAAAGATTGAAGAAGTAGCACCACCGGATCAAGTGACTAAGCTTTCTCAGGATGGTCCTTCGGGCTTGGCAGCAGACGTTGTTCTAATTCCGCATGATAACTTGGGTAAAGCTGCAAGTGCAAGCTTGCTTCTTCCAAATGATATCTTCGGTGAACAGACGAAAGCTGATAACACTGAAGCTTCTATCGTAGGTTCTTCATATGATGGTGAATTGTACGGTTACCCTAGAGCGGCTGAAACTTATGCCCTGTACTACAATAAATCTTTAGTAAAAGAAGCTCCAAAATCCTTCGATGACGTAATTGCTTTCAGCAAAACGTTCACTGATAAATCCAAGAACAGATACGGAATTATGTGGGAAGTCGGCAACATGTACTACGACTATCCTTTCATCGCTACTGGTGGCGGATATCTCTTCGGCGATAACGGTACGAACAAAGATGATATCGGCTTGACAACAGACGGTGCTATTCAAGGCTTGAAAACTTTTGTTAAGTTGAAAGAAGTATTGCCAATCAAGAGCGGCGATATCAATGCTGATATCAAACGCAGTTTGTTCAACACGGGTGACGTAGCTATGGATATTACTGGTCCTTGGGAGCTGGCTGGCTACAAAGAAGCACTGGGCGACAACCTCGGTATCGCTCCTATCCCAACAATTGACGGTAAACCGGCAATTACGTTCTCAGGTATCAAAATCTTTGGGGTTAATGCGTATTCTCAATATCCGAATGCAGCTAAATTATATGCACATTTTGCTTCCAGCAAAGAAGCGCAGCTTCTGCTGAACAAGACGATTGGATCGATTCCGACGAATAACGAAGCCCTTAAAGATCCACAAATCACTGGTGATCCGTTCGTATCGGCTTTTGCAGAACAAGCGAAGAACTCCCAACCGATGCCTTCCATTCCTGAAATGGGCAATGTATGGAGTCCTGTAAATGCAGCACTTCCAGAAATTTGGGACAACAATGCTGACCCTAAAGCCGCGATGGAAAAAGCGGTTGAACAAATCAAGGATTTGAACAACGGTGCAGCAGCTCAATAACACTGTTGGAACAAGGCAGTAACAGCATATAGTGAAATCACAATCGCCCGCCGCATGGTTAGCGGCTGGCGGTTTTTATGATTTTGCGTGGAGAGGAGAACGGAAGGGAAATGCAGCGACACCGTAAGAGAGCCGCAATACTGTCAACGATATTTATGGGATTGGGACAAATATATAACCGCCAATTCATTAAAGGTTTAATTTTTCTAGCCGTAGAGGCTGTAGCACTTTATTATTTTATCGGGAATCTCGGTAGAGCGGTATGGGGCTTGCTATCGTTAGGAGATACCCCAAGCAAACTGAAAAAAGTGAATGGCATCGCCAAAATGGTCACGGGTGACCACTCCATTTACATATTGATTCAGAGCTTAATCACCGTTCTTATTCTTATAATCATTGTAATCGCTTGGTACATGAACATTAAAGATGCTTACAAGATCGGTGCAGAACGCGAAGCCGGTCTTCAAGCGAATTCGTTCCCCAAAACGGTTCGTTATATTCTGGATTATAAATTTGCCCAGACCTTCTTGATCCTGCCGGGTATTGGTATATTGTTCTTTACCGTTATGCCGATTATCTTCATGATCATGCTGGCGTTTACGAACTATTCCGCGCCGGATCATATGCCGCCAGCCAAGCTGGTGGATTGGGTCGGGTTTCAGACCTTCCGCAATTTGCTTGTGCTCAAGACATGGAGCCATACCTTCTATGGTGTACTAACCTGGACCATTGTCTGGGCGGTTCTATCTACGATAACCACTTATTTCGGCGGTTTGTTGGTTGCGCTACTGATTAGTCAGAAAGGTATCCGCTTCAAGGGTGTTTGGAGAGCGCTCCTGATTGTACCTTATGCTATACCCCAGCTAATCTCTCTCTTGCTCATGCGCAATTTGTTCAACGGTCAATTCGGACCGATCAACCAGTATATGGGATATTTCGGACTGGGCGGGTTGCCTTGGCTGACTGATCCGGTATGGGCTAAGGTTACGGTTATTGTCGTTAACATGTGGGTTGGTATTCCTGTATCGATGTTGCTTATCATGGGTGTGCTCACTACAATTCCCCGGGATATGTATGAAGCAGCCGAGGTGGATGGAGCTTCTGCTTACCAAAAGTTCAGAATTGTAACCCTGCCACTGGTGTTGTTCTCAACCGCACCAACCCTAATTACGCAGTTTGCCGGCAATATTAATAACTTTAATGCCATCTTCCTGTTAACCGGAGGTAACCCGGTCAATGGGGATTATCAATATGCGGGTTCGACGGACCTGCTGGTAACCTGGCTGTACAAATTGACGCTGGATCAGAACAAATACAGCATGGCCTCGGCCATAGGGATCATTATCTTTGTGATTATAGCTTCTTTCTCCCTGTACAATTACCGCCGGACCAAATCATTTAAAGAGGAGGACATGATCCAATGAGCGGACGCAAACTCGCTAACCTTATTCGCTTAACAGGTAGTTACATTGTATTAATAGGACTAGCAATAGCTGCGCTGTACCCGGCCTTATGGATTCTTTTGGCGTCCTTCCGGCCCGGTAAATCCCTGTACAGCAAGACGCTGATTCCTGATCATTTCACATTCGACCATTTTAGGGAACTGTTTACTTCACCGGTCTATATGTTTGGAACCTGGTATGCCAATACACTTAAGATCGCGATCTGCTCCATGCTTATCGGCGTGGTACTAACACTGCTGACAAGCTACGCGGTGTCCAGATTCCGCTTTAAGGCGCGTAAAACGGCACTGTCGACGGTCCTGATCCTGGGGATGTTCCCCGGCTTTATGAGTATGATTGCAATTTATCTGCTGCTAAAAGAATTTCATCTGCTGGATACGCATTTGGCACTGATCATCGTGTATGCATCGGGTGCGCCACTAGGTGGAACGTTTATCGCTAAAGGCTTTCTCGATACCATTCCCCGCTCGCTGGATGAGGCGGCCCGAATTGATGGGGCGAGTAATTTTGGCATATTTATGCGGATTATTCTGCCCTTGTCACGTCCGATGATCACCTATATGGCACTGACTCAGTTTGTCGGTCCATGGGTGGATTTCATCTTTGCCCGGCTCATCTTGCGGTCCAAAGAGAATTGGACCGTTGCGGTCGGGATGTGGGATATGGTTAATGGTAACCAGAACACCAACTTCACACTTTTTGCGGCAGGTGCTGTTTTGATTGCTGTACCGATTATGATTCTGTTCATTTTCCTGCAGCGTTTGCTTGTAGACGGCTTGACTGCAGGCGCCAGCAAAGGATAATTGTCAGCTTTATGCTTCACAGTTTAAACTGGGTACAGCCTTACGCATTATGGGAGGGGCTGTGCCTTTATTTTGTATGAGGAGATAGAATAATGAGACGGTTACGGACTTACCATTTCAGATCAGTTGGCGTAAAGCTGTTCGTTATTTTGTTCTGTACCATAGTGCTTCTAACCTCCGTGCTGGGTTTGACTTCATATTATGCAGCCAAAGGGATCATTACGGATGAGGTAGCCACGGCATCATCACAATCTGCGCTGCAGGCAGCGGATAAACTTGATTTTCTGCTTGCTGAATATGAAGCACTTTCCAGACAATTTGCTGTGGATCCCGTATTGAAGGCCGATATGGAGGCTGTTAATAGTTCTGGAGCCACTACGGTGGCTAAGACCGCGGCCGAAGATCGGATACGCAGAAAGCTGGATTCGGTAAAAGGTTCGGATGAGCGACTGTTCGGTATCCGGCTGGTAGCCAAAAGTCTAGTTGATGCTGAGTCTTATAAATCAACAGGTACGAGTTCGGTGCGCAGTGATGCTGGCGTTCTCGAAAGAATGAAGCAAATTACAGATGCGAAGGGGAATCCGGTTTGGTTTCCGGTCCGCCCCAAGGGCTTCTTCGATGCATATAGCGAATCCTCCCTCACCATGGGCAGACTGCTGCGGAATATCCAGCATCCTGATGCGGAGTATTACATGCTGATCGAGATCAAAGGGAAGGCGTTGGCCGATGTGCTATCCAATCTGCATATTGGACTTGCGGGTGAGATTCGTATTCTTACGCCCGAGGGGGATATCGTCTATGGAGACGATGATGCTTTGCTCGGCCAGTCCTCATTTATTCAGATAGGAGCAGAGCAATCCAAGAAGGAGAGTCATTCCTTCACAGCCACTGACGAGCAAGGCGACTCTCAACTCATAGTGTATCAGCCGTTGTCAACCGCGAAATGGACGTTGATGGGTTATGCTCCGGTCAGTGATTTCACTGCATCCGCAGGCAAGCTGCTGTACATAACGTTGTCAGTGGTAGTCGCGGCAGCCGTCATAGCGGTGTTTATCGGGTATATGCTGGTGCGCTTAATCGGGCGTCCGCTTGGCAAGCTGGCTGGATTGATGGAAGAGGGAGAGAAAGGCAATCTTCAAGTTCGTACCCGTTTTAAAAGCCAGGATGAGATCGGGCGGCTCGGCCAGAGCTTTAACAATATGATGGAGCAGATCTCACGGCTTGCTGCACAGAGCAACAGGTCGGCGGAAGAGGTGCTGGATACTTCAGAGCAATTGGTTGCAGCCTCGGGGACAACCTCACTTCATGCCAGAGAGGTGGCAGTAGCCACCGGCGAGATTGCCCAGGGAGCAGTCACTTTGGCAGCAGAGGCGGAGAAAAGCAACCGCAATGTGGAAATTATGGGTGGCAAAATGAATGAAGTAGCCGAAATGAATACAGTGCTGGATTCCTCGGCTGAGTCTGTCATAACCGTCAGTAACCAAGGCACCGAGTTAATGAAGCTGTTAGTGAAGCAAAGTGAGTCTACGATGGATATGATGAATCTTATTCAAGAGAATTCCACCAAGCTGCGAGAAAGTACGCATCTGATTCGGAGCATTCTGCACCCGATGATAGCCGTGAACAAGCAGACAAATATTCTAGCGCTTAATGCTTCAATTGAAGCGGTTAGAGCAGGTGTAGCCGGTAGAGGATTTATTGTGATTGCTGATGAAATCCGCCAGTTGGCCAACCAATCCAATCAGTCAATCGAGTCCGTTTCCAAGATTACTGAGGAGATTGGCCAACACATTGAAGAGACGGCCAAGGTTGTCAATGAGGCGGCACCACTGTTCCGCGAGCAGATCTCCTCCGTGCGGGAGTCGTCAACGATATTTGAAAGTGTCAAAAAGGAAATGGAGCTCTTCATCGGACACATTGGCCACTCCTCTGCTTCGATCCTTGAGCTGATAGAGTTCCAGCAGCGCTTAGGTGAATCGATGGCCAGCGTCAGTTCAGTTGTGCAACAGACCAATGCTTCAACGCAGGAAGTAGCCTCTATGTCCTCACAGCAATTTATTGTCAGCGAGGAACTGGTAGCCCTATCCGCTAAGCTGGAAGGACTGGCTGAAGACCTGAAGCAATCTCTCATCTCTTTTCACGTGTGAAATGCAGTGAACTTAGGGGCCTCCGCACGCCGTAGGGAAACCACGGAATGCGGAGGTCTGTTTGTGCACTTAAAGCTCGCTCCCTTGTCCGGATCTCTCTTGCAGGCTACACTTGAGTTAATAATCAAGCTATGAAAGGGGGAGAGGAGCTTGCCAAACATTAACGGAAGCCTCTTTCAGCAGGCATTGCTGGCCGGAGATTACAGTCCACAGTTTTTTGCCTACTACTACAAGCAATGGAATAATTACACGATGTCTTATCATCGACACAATTCGACGGAAATTATGTATCTTATCTCTGGAAGCTGTGTTGTTGAAGTTCGGCCAAATACAGGGTATGAGCAGAGCTTTCGGCTGAAGCGGGGTGAGCTAATCATTCTGGATGCTAATGTCCCGCATAGGCTTATCGTGGACGAGGGGATTCCCTGTCGGATGCTCAATGTGGAATTTGGATTTATGGAATATAAGGGAGTCGCTCCCTCCATCGGCAGGCTGGCCCAAGAAGAACCAGCGCTGGCTGAACTACTGCAGACTCCCTTTACCAGTCTGGTGTTGACTGATCCAGAGGAGATCTATCACGTCCTGAAGGGGTTGGTGCTTGAACTGGATCAGCGCGGGACTAATGGTGGAAGTATGGTTCATCTGTTGTTCTGTGAGCTATTGCTGCGGATATCCAGACAACGCTCGGAACAGCTGCCCATGAGCCAGCAGCCAACACAGCTCTATGTGCGGCGGAGCATCGAATTTCTACATCAGAATTATGACCAGAATATTCAGGTGAAGGATATTGCTGCAGCTGTCAACCTGCATCCCGGCTACTTGCATCGTATTTTCAAGATACATACCGGACGGACACTGACCGATTATTTGACGATGCTGCGAATGGAGAAGGCTAAGATGTTGCTGGGGCAAAGTGATATCCCCATTGCCGAGATTGCTGATTATGTGGGGATTAATAGCCGACAATATTTCCATCTTCTTTTTAAAAAATATACCGATTGCACTCCTGTGGAATACCGCCATTCCATCGAACGCCATTCCTGGAGTTACAGCCAGCAGGATATTCAAAAAGATAGTGAGGATATTTGACACGATTAATCCAAACTGGTCATGATATTGGTTACGCTTCCCGTAGCTCCCTTGCTACAATGGATTAGTACAATCCATTCATGACCGGAGGATGATATCGATGTCTTTTAAAGTAGTTTTTATCGGTGCGGGCAGCATCGGCTTTACACGTGGACTGCTGCGTGACCTACTGACAGTAAAGGAATTCCAAGAGATTGAAGTCTCGTTTATGGATATTAACAGCCATAATCTGGAGATGGTCACCGAGCTGTGCCAGCGGGATATTCAAGAGAATGGCTTAAACATAAAGATTCAGCCGACAACTAACCGCAGAGAAGCACTGAAGGATGCCAAGTACGTATTTTGTACCATCCGTCTGGGCGGACTTGAGGCTTTCGCAACCGATGTGGACATTCCGCTCAAATATGGTGTTGATCAGTGTGTAGGCGACACCCTTTGTGCCGGAGGCATTATGTACGGGCAACGCGGGATTGCTGAGATGCTGGACATTTGCCGTGACATTAGAGAAATGGCTTCACCTGATGTACTGCTGCTTAATTATTCGAACCCGATGGCTATGCTGACCTGGGCTTGCAATAAATATGGCGGTGTGCGGACGATTGGACTCTGTCATGGAGTCCAGCATGGGCATCAGCAGATTGCCGATGTCTATGGATTGAACAAAGCCGATGTGGATATTATCTGTGCGGGGATCAATCATCAGACCTGGTATATCTCAGCGAAGCATCAGGGCAAGGATCTGACGGCAGGCTTGCTCGAAGCTTTTGAGAAGCACCCCGAATTCAGCCGTACGGAGAAGGTGCGCATCGACATGCTGCGTCGTTTTGGGTATTACAGCACGGAATCGAACGGTCATCTAAGCGAATATTTACCATGGTACCGCAAGCGCAGCGCCGAGATTATGGACTGGATCGACCTGGGAAGCTGGATTAATGGAGAAACTGGTGGATATTTACGGGTTTGTACAGAAGGGCGCAACTGGTTCGAAACCGATTTTCCGAACTGGATGCAAGACCCGGCGCTAGAGTATACTGCGGAGAATCGCGGTGAGGAACACGGCTCTTATATTATAGAAGGTTTAGAAACAGGCCGAGTCTACAGAGGCCATTTTAACGTAGTGAACAATGGTGTAATCGCCAACCTGCCGAGTGATGCGATTATTGAAGCTCCGGGTTATGTGGACCATAATGGGATTTCCATAGCACTCGTGGGAGAACTGCCGCTTGGGCTGGCCGCTGTGTGCAACGTCAGCATTTCAGTACAGCGCTTAGCCGTCGAAGCTGCCGTACATGGGGATGACTTGCTGCTGCGCCAGGCCTTTATGATGGACCCACTCGTGGGTGCGGTTTGTAATCCTAAAGAAATCTGGCAGATGGTTGACGAGATGCTTATGGCCGGAGAGCAGTGGCTGCCTCAGTACGGAAAGGCAATAGCAGCAGCGAAAGAGCGGCTGGCCTCAGGAGAACTTGTGCCGACTCTGTCTAATAACGAAGGTGCTGCCCGTTTGAAGGTCAAGACAGTTGACGAAATGATGCAGGACCGTGATGCGGCGAATAAGAATGCCGGGGAATCCGATAAGGGTAAGGACCGCGAAAAGGTACGCTAACACAGAACGGGCCTGAAGCAGATGGAATTTGCTTCAGGCCCATTTACAATTATAATATGGATAGACTCCTCAGTCCCGGATCAGCTTGTCACTGGATAATTTTTTGATTTTTTTGCGGACCCGCATACTGAACAGAATGAAAACTGCGCCCAATGCAATAAGCAGCAAACCAATTACAAGATTGATATTGGAAAGGGAACTCCGATTGTTCAAGACAGACATACCTAGATTAATGAAGCCGATGACCAGTTCCATCATAGCCAAAGAAATCCACAGGCGGTGTACCCTTTGGTAATGCTTTATTATGGAGTCGGCATCGGAATAAATTGTAAAGGGTCCATCCGCTGCTTTTTTTCTGAATATGACCCAGCGAAAATTGACAGCCACACACTCGGCTCCGGTTTCCTCCACAAACTTTAAGTATTCGGCAGATTTGGCTCCCTTTGGATCATTCTCAAGCAACTCAAGCCGGTAAATGAATTCCCCTCTGCCACTTTCTTCGAATACATAACAGGCCCAGGAGTATTTAATAAGCGCAAGTCCCTTGGCGGCCATCTCATTCAGCCATTGTTCTTCCTTCTCAAAGTCCATGAATAATTTGCGAACTGTTCGACTCATTCCGCTTCGCCCCCCATTAGCTTCCTTCCATTGTTCAGAAGTTCGTCAAGTCTGGTCATTTCTGTCTGAACGACATGTATTCCTTCATCCGTAATTTTGTATTCTTTCTTTCGTGAATTCTGAATGCCCTGCAGCGGCTCTATCCAGCCTCGTTCCACCAGGGTGCCAAGCGCGCCATATAATGTGCCTGCACCCAACTCAACCCTCTGCTGGCTCAGCAGCTTCACGTTCTGCATAATTCCGTAGCCATGCATTGGGGTGAGCAGGGATAAAAGAATATAATATACACCTTCCGTCAAGGCTCCATGATCTTTGATCTCTGGCAAACTCTCTCACCACTCTCTTGTTATATCAATCAACGATGTATCGTCTGACGATATAAAAAATGTATCACTGGCCGATATAAATGTCAACAGAGATATTTCTTGCCGTCCGCTGAATTTAGCGGGGAACGAGGGGGGACATTGCCAAAAACCCCTATCCCTATATTGCGGGACAGAGGTTTTTTCAGTTTTACGGGAATGCGCACAGGGTTTCAGCGGTTATTGTTGTATATGCGCTCTTTTGCCGAAGAAAGTCTTTAGCGCCTGATACACTTCCTTTTTATCCTTGATGACATAATGCATGAACTGTTCATGCTTCAGGTGACGGTAAGCGGACATGAGAGTGCTGCTGCGGTTATATTGGTTTACTTCGCCGTAGCCGAACATATTGCTTACTTTCAGCAGTTCACCAATCAGCTTTACGCAACGTTCGTTGTCGGAAGTTATATTATCGCCATCGGAGAAGTGGAAAGGGTAGATGTTATACTGGGCAGGCGGATAGCGAGCGTCGATAATGTCCAGTGCCTTCTGATATGCCGAGGAGCAGATTGTGCCTCCGCTCTCGCCGCGGGTGAAGAAATCATGCTCACTGACCTCCTTGGCTTCCGTATGATGGGCAAGAAAAACAATCTCTACCTTCTCATACTGGCGGCGCAGAAAGCGGGTCATCCAGAAAAAGAAGCTGCGGGCGCAGTATTTTTCAAAAGATCCCATTGAGCCTGAGGTGTCCATCATCGCAATAATAACGGCGTTAGAATGAGGAATGGTAATATCATCCCATGTTTTGTAGCGCAAATCGTCGGGACTGATGCTGTGAATGCCAGGCGTACCTCTGCTAGAGTTACGCCGTAGATTTTCCAGCAAGGTGCGCTTCTTGTCGATGTTGGACATCATGCCTTTTTTGCGGATATCGTTGAAGGTAATGGATTTAACCTCAATTTGTTCTTTATCCTTGGGTTTTAAATGAGGGAGCTCCATATCCTGAAACAGAATGTCCTCCAGATCCTCCAGATCGACTTCTGCTTCCACTGTATCCTGTCCAGGCTGATCGCCGGCCTTATCTCCTTTGCCCGGTTGCGCTGACTGCGAATCGCGCCCGAGCACATCGCCAACCTGGCTGTCACCGTCTCCCTGTCCCACATGCTTTTGCTTGCGGTAGTTGTAAATAATCCGGTACTCATCCAGACTGCGAATCGGCACCTTGACAATTTGTTTGCCGTCAGACATGATAATGTTCTCTTCAGTAACCAAGTCAGGCAAATTATCCTTGATGGCTTCTCTGACCTTCTGCTGATGACGTTCCTGATCCTGATGGCCTTTGCGGTGAAGGGACCAGTCTTCTTTTGATACGACGAAGGAATAAGGACCGGATGATTGCGACAGGATGACCACCTCCCATGGAATATAAATCGGTAGTTGTAACTAAAGTATATTCATGGGGAGGGGGGATATGTGAGAATGGCAGAAAGTATAAACTCCCTGAATGAATGTCCCACGGCAATTCTTTTGCAACCTCATGGGTGGTTTAAACGTTTATAAGGATAAGCCTGAACGTTCTGAAAGTACCGTAACCCATTGGAGGAGGCAGTCAACATGAAACAACAACGTTCATTATCCGCAATAGCGGCAGTCGCTGTATTTGGGCTGGTTTTGACCGCTTGCGGCGGGAACACTCCGGCAGCAGCACCCATAACAGCCACAGCCACAGCTACAGCTACTAGTTCTCCGGCCCCTACAGAGAGTGCGATTATTGCTTCTTCTTCTCCTGCAGCTACGGAGCCCCCGGTTACCGTCACGGCAGCGCCTAGCCCATCCCCGAATGAGGAAGGGAAGGTAATAAAAGGTACAGGCAACTACGTGGGCCAAATTGATAATCATTCCGTCGAAATCGATACTGCCGAAGGTGCAACAGCCTTTGAACTGGGAGCAGGAACGGAGAGCGCACCGGATACCTTGAATACGGATGATCCTGTAGCTTTTGAATATGTGGAAAAAGCAGTGGCAGGCGATGCTACGCTCAAGCAACGGATTCTCACCAAGCTTATTCTCAATCGATAATTGGCCTTGGCATACTTTTCTTTCATATGAACAGCACCAAAAAACCTCTCTTTGTATAATGGTAGAAGCTTGGACCATTTAGCAAAGAAGAGGTTTTTTGTACATATCAAAACTAACTTTATGAAGTAGCTTGTTCTTAAACTGCTCCGGCGTTCACCAGCACTGCAGCGACAAGCAACATAAAGAGCAAAATAATAAGCCCGTTGATGATAGTGCCGATAATTCCGAATACTTTGCGACGCTTCCGCAGAGAAATACCGATAATTCCGATGACTACCCCGATTACATTAAGAGCAGCAAGGATCAGAACGGATAGCCCCAAGAACATAATACTTTGTGATGAATCGGTTGATAGATTACCCGCCTCATTCATGATGGAAGATGCCATTCCGCCTACAATTAAGAAGGAAACGGCGTAGCCAAGAAGCGTTGCTAAGCTGATGACGAAAGAAGCAATACCTGGTCCAGAATGTTTAAAGTTCTGTTTCATCTCTTCATAGACGTAGGGTGGTTCGGGTGAATCTGATTTCGACAAAGAATTGTAGTCCATGAGCAGCACTCCTTGAGAGTTTAGAATGAATAGTTAATATTCACTTTTTCATATTGAGACTGTAAATGCAAGTTCTAGCCGGAAAAATTTGCAATTTATTATCCGGCCTGCTGGAAATATGACATGTCGATACGTTAAGATAGGAAAAGTCCAACATGAGGAGCTGTATAACCATGCAACGAACATTTATGACTTGGGGAGCGTTACTGGCTATGTTAGGTGTTGCTATTGGTGCATTTGGAGCACATTTGCTGAAATCAATCATTAGCGAGGACTACATGCAGGTGTATGAGACTGGCGTGCATTATCAGATGATCCATGCGCTGGGACTGATTCTGATTGCACTTGTAGTGGGACAGTGGGGAGAAAGTACACGATTGCGTTGGGCAGGTTGGCTTCTGTGCAGTGGCATCGTACTCTTCTCCGGAAGCTTATATGTACTGAGCATTACGGGTGTTAAGGTTCTGGGTGCGATTACACCGCTAGGGGGAGTATGCTTTATTGCTGGCTGGATATTTCTGGCCCTGGAGGCACTCTCACGCAGATCGGAAACCTGAGCCGGATATAGCATTCCGAACAACTGCCCCAAACAAACAAGCACCCTATCCTAGGAATAAAAGGAGGGTGCTTGTTTGTATTCGCTTACGCTTACAGAAATTCGTCGATCTCATTCAAGTTAAAGGTATAGACCTGTTTCTCATCCACATGGTAAACACTCAGCGAGTTGGCAGCTTCATCAAAATTCAAAATACGGCAGGGCATGGACACTTGCTTACCATGACGATTTGTTCTGAGGCGAACCAATTGTTTACTTTGAATATATTCATGGATCTTACCATAGGCATCAGCTGGTGTTTCAATTATGCTTTGTGTTGGAGGGAGTTCTGCTTGCTGTTTGGAATATTTCATCGGTATTTTTAATGAATTGGCAGGAGCTACTTCTTGATTCATGGCTAATTTGGCAGAGCGTAGAAGAGTATCGATGGTTCTACCTAATTCAAGACCTGAATTAATGTTGAAATCAGTTGTTTTGTCATTGCTGTTCAACATTTCAAGCAAATATTGCAATGCTAGCGGGTTAGTACGGGCATTAATCAGGATGTCGACGTTAAAGAGATAATTTCCGTCTGTATTTTGTAGTTTTTTGTCCATAAATCCCCCAGCTTTATTGTTAGAAACGTTATTGCTGAATATAAGAAAGTAGATAAACTATATCATTAAATTCGAAATAATCATATACCTGTAAATGAGGTATCGGGACTTAGGAACCATTTATCTCCAAAAGTATAGGTTTATAGTCCACACAATATCTGGTGGAGATGCATACACATACATCGAGAATCAAGAAATTAGGAGGTGCTGGTATTGGTTACCATAGAACCTATTAAGGTAGGTGATCATACTCTGGTCGGGGTTGAGGTCAAGCTGCCGAAAACAACGCTGCTGACCATAAGCACAAGCCGGGGGTATATTATGTGCGGTGCGTTAGATGTAGGACTGCTTAATGAGCAGCTTGCTGACCGCCATATCATAGCCGGACGTGCTGTAGGTGTGCGCACATTGTCGCAGTTGCTGGCTGCCCCGATGGAGTCTGTTACTATAGAAGCGGAAAGTCTTGGCATTGTCCCAGGTATGAGCGGTGCAGACGCGCTACTTCGAATGCTGTAATTAGAAAAATTCAACATTTTGTAAAATTTAAGAGGCCTAAGGGCCTCTTTTGCCTGAATATAAGAACGTATAGGTGTCACAATCTAATTTTTAGAACAGAGCATAATGCAAGGCTTCTTAGCTCATCCTACAAAATAGCAACAGGAAGAATTGTAGAAGCAAGGATGGTAAGAAATTTGTTTCGTCTTAGATGCTAGAGGGTAAAATGAATATAGACAACCGCAAGGCCGGACCGTCAATAATACAACCGGCTAAATTTTAAGGATAAGGAAGGGATAATTATTATGGCTAAAGCATCTAACAAAGTAAATACTGCTTCTCTGGAGCAGGTTCTGAATCGTCAGGTCGCAAACTTGAATGTATTGTATGTTAAGATTCATAATTTTCATTGGTACGTTAAAGGCGAGCAATTCTTCTCCCTTCACGTAAAATTCGAAAATTTGTACGATGAAGTTACAGTCAAAATGGACGAGGTAGCTGAACGGCTGTTAAGCATCAAAGGCAGCCCAGCAGCAACTATGAAAGAATATTTGGAACTTTCTACTATTCAAGAAGCTACAGGCAAGGAAGATGCAAGAGCAATGGTTCAGAGTCTGATTGAAGACTTTGCAACGATCTCCGAGGAGTTAACTGAAGGCATTGAGCTTGCGGAACAAGTTACAGATCAACCTACAGCAGATTTGTTCATCAAGACTCGTAGCGATTTCGAGAAACATCAATGGATGCTGCGTTCTTTCTTGGGCTGAATAAATAGCTTTCATGCATCAGCACTATATGTAGCCAATAAAGCCTCCTTAACACGGAGGCTTTATTTTTCTTTATACGCAAATATCGCGGAATACTGATCTTTCTTGAGGGATTCTTGTATAATTTGTAGACTTTTGTCGCAGACGATATAATGCTTATTAATCATCTTAATACGATATGCGATGGAGAGGAGTGCTTCACTGTGAATACTAATTCTATAGCTTTAAAAGAGTGGGCATCGGCTATAGATGCTCTTATAGAAGGAAAGCAAATTATGGTGCTTCGTAAAGGTGGAATTGAGGAAGAGACGCGGCGCTTTGAACTTAAGAGTCATTCCTTCTATTTATACCCAACCTTTGAGCATCAGCGCACTGAACTGGTGAAGGAAAAAGACCGCCACTATGTCGAACAATCTCTCGTTTCATATCACCCAAATGCACCAACGATCAGACTGAACGCCTATGCTGAGGCTGTTGCAGATTTAGAAGTCCGTACTTTGGAACAATTGGAATTGCTGTATCCTTATCATATGTGGAGTGAAGGCTTAGCTAGCGAAAGATTACGCTGGAAAGCCACAGAACCCCTGCATATTTTACTACTTCGGGTTTATATATTGGAAGAGCCATTGGAGATTAAAGTACTTCCGGAATATTCTGGCTGCCGCTCATGGATAGAATTAACCTCTCTGCCTGATGTAGGGAAATTCCGTCCTGTTCTCAGTGATGAAGAGTTTCAACGGCAATCAAATATTATAATGACTGCATTAAGAGAATAATCAGCCTTATAAAAGGATTTTATCGCTCTTGGTATGGTGAAATGTGCAAATAGATGTTTGTAAAAAAACATTGTTTGTTATAAAATTAGTGAGAATCATTGATAATCAACGAGTTTCAATTTATAATAATTATAATGTGATATAGAATCTAATTATGCTGGCATCAGGGATAACCTGTTAAAATACAGCTTTCTGATTTCGCAAAATCGATCAATGGAGGGAATATTAATTATGGCCGCAGAATTTATCATTGAGGGACTGAAAGCATCGATTGAAGGGAAAGAGATTTTGAAGGGGATTAACCTTCAAATGAAAGGTGGCGAGGTTCACGCCATCATGGGACCAAATGGTACTGGTAAGAGTACTTTGGCTTCTGCTCTAATGGGACATCCAAAGTATGAAGTTACGGAAGGCACGGCTACGCTGGAAGGCGAAAATCTACTGGAGATGGCTGTTGATGAACGTGCACGTGCGGGTCTTTTTCTGGCGATGCAATATCCAAGTGAAATTTCCGGGGTCACGAACTCTGACTTCCTGCGCAGTGCCATTAATTCCCGCCGTGAAGAGGGAAGCGAAATTTCGCTGATCCGTTTTATTCGGCAGATGGAAGCCAAGATGAAGGACCTTGATATGAACCCTGAGTTCCTGCACCGCTACTTAAATGAAGGTTTCTCTGGCGGAGAGAAGAAACGTAATGAAATTCTGCAAATGATGATGCTGGACCCCAAAATCGTTATATTGGACGAGATTGACTCCGGCCTTGATATTGATGCTTTAAAGATTGTTGCTGAGGGTGTCAACTCTATGCGTAGTGAAGGTCGCGGTTTCCTAGTGATCACCCATTACCAACGCCTTCTGAACTATGTTACCCCTGATTTTGTACATGTGATGATGCAGGGTAGAATCGTGAAATCCGGTGGTCCAGAACTTGCGGAGCGCCTGGAAGCAGATGGCTACGAGTGGATTAAAGAGGAACTCGGAATCGAAGATGAAACTGTAGGACAGGAAGCATAGAGACGCCAGGAGGGAGGAGACCACTTATGACGACACAAACCATTCTTCCGGTGGACGCTGAGCACTTAAGCGAATTATCGCAGAGAAGCGGCGAACCGGGCTGGCTGAAAGAAAGCCGCTTGAAAGCACTGGAATTGGCAGCTAGCCTTACACTGCCAAGACTGGAAAAGACGAAACTTGATCGTTGGAATTTAAATACCTATGGTACCTATAAGGCAAGTCAGGCCTTCACAGCACTGAATGAAGCCCCTGCTTCCATTGCCGCCCTAATTAAGGGTCAAGAGGCAGGAAGTTTGATTATTCAACGGAATTCGGAAGTTGTATACACAAGATTGGCCCCTGAGCTTGTAGAGCAAGGCGTTATTTTCACTGATCTGCAGACAGCGGTTAAAGAACATGGTGATTTGGTGCAGCGTTATTTGCATAAGGCTGTACAACCGGATGAGCATTCTATTGCTGCACTTCATGCGGCATTATGGAGTGGGGGAATCTTCCTCTATATTCCGAAGAATGTCATTGTCAGCACACCGATACAGGCAGTTCTGTTAACAGACGATGCAGAAGCCGTATTTGTCCCGCATATTCTGATTGTTGCTGAAGCGAATAGCTCTGTAACTTATGTTGACAACTATGTATCCGACAAAACGGAAGCCGGGCTGCACAATGGTGCGGTAGAAGTTTTTGTAGGAGCTGGTGCCAAAGTTCAATTCGCTTCCGTACATCAGTTGGGTGAGGACACGACAGACGTGACTTACCGCCGCGCTGTTGTAGAGAACGACGGAATAATCGACTGGATTGTCGGTGAGATGAACTATGGTAATACAGCGAGTGATACGAAGTCTGTGCTTAAAGGCAATGGTTCTTCCTCCAATGCCAAGATAATCGCGGTTGGTTCTGGAGCGCAGAAGCTTAATTACACTACACAGGCGCAGCATTTTGGCAGAAATACACCAAGTAATATGATCACACGTGCGGTTATGCGTGATTCAGCTACATCTATTATCAACGGCATCACCAAAATCGAGAAAGGCGCAACCCGTGCAGACGGCCAGCAGACTGAAAAAGTACTTATGCTGAGTCCAAAAGCTCGTGGAGATGCTAACCCGATTCTGCTTATTGACGAAGATGATGTTACAGCAGGCCATGCCGCTTCTGTAGGGCAGGTCAATCCCGAGCAAGTCTATTACCTGATGTCACGCGGAATTTCCAAGCATGATGCGGAAACACTTGTCATTTACGGTTTCCTAGCTCCCGTCGTGTCACAAATTCCACTTGAGGGACTGCGCAAACAGCTCCAATCTCTGGTGGAAAGGAAGTTAGGCCAATGATCAGCAGTTCTATCCGGGAGCAATTTCCCATATTGAATCAGAATATCAACGGGCACCCGCTGGTCTATCTGGATAATGCCGCTACTTCGCAGAAGCCGCGGCAGGTAATTGAGGCTGTTAAGTCTTATTACGAGTGGGATAACGCTAATGTACACCGTGGTGTTCATACGCTGGGCAGCCGTGCAACGGATGCTTATGAGGGAGCACGGGAGAAACTAGCTAAATTCATAAACGCTCGCAGTACTCAAGAAATCATTTTTACACGTGGGACAACAACCGCTTTAAATATTGTAGCTTCTTCATATGGCCCTTCAGTGGTCGGTGAAGGCGACGAGATCGTCATTACACAGATGGAGCATCACAGCAATCTTATTCCGTGGCAGCAGCTAGCCAAGAAGACTGGCGCGACCTTGAAATATATACCGCTTCAGCCAGACGGAACGATCCTACTAGTGGATGCCGAGAAGACGATTACGGATCAAACCAAGATCGTGGCTATTGCTTATGTATCCAATGTGATGGGAGTTACTCATCCAGTTAAGGCGCTCGCCGCTATTGCTCATCGTCATGGAGCAGTCATCGTTGTGGATGGTGCACAGAGCACTCCTCATATGAAGGTGGACGTACAGGACCTGGATTGTGACTTCTATGCACTGTCGGGACATAAGATGCTCGCTCCAACCGGTATTGGCGCACTCTACGGCAAGAAAGCATTGCTGGAGGCTATGGAGCCTGTAGAGTTCGGCGGAGAGATGATTGACGATGTCGGTCTCTATGAGTCTACTTGGAAAGAGCTTCCCTGGAAATTCGAGGGAGGTACACCCATTATTGCTGGTGCTGTCGGACTCGGAGCAGCTATTGATTTCCTGCAGGAGGTTGGATTGGATGAAATTCATCGTCATGAGACCAAACTTGCAGCATACGCTGAGCACCGTCTATCCGAAATTAGTGGACTGAGCATTTATGGTCCGCGTAACCGTGAAGTTGGCGTAGTAACCTTTAATCTGGGTGATGTACATCCCCATGATGTGGCTACGGTATTGGATGCTGAAGGGATTGCGATTCGTGCTGGTCATCATTGCTGTCAGCCGCTGATGCGTTGGCTGGAAGTAAGCTCAACGGCGCGGGCCAGCTTTTATCTTTATAACAACGAGAGTGAAATAGATCTGCTGGTCGCTGCCTTAATCAAGACAAAGGAGTATTTCGCTTATGAACTTGGATGATTTGTATAGACGCGTAATTATGGATCATTATAAAAATCCCCGGAATCGTGGTTCGTTCGACGATGATGCTCTGAAAATTGAACTGAATAACCCCACCTGTGGCGATCGCCTTACGCTGCAGCTCAAGGTAGAGGATGGAATTGTCAAGGATGCCCGATATAGCGGTGAAGGCTGCTCGATCAGTATGTCATCAGCATCCATGATGACAGAAGCAGTCAAAGGCAAAACCGTAAAGGAAGCACTTGACTTTGCTGAGCAATTTTCTTCTATGATGAAGGGTGAAACTGTAGACTTCGGAGATTATGAGGATATAGAGGCTCTTTCCGGTGTTAATAAATTTCCGGCGCGGATTAAATGTGCCACACTGGCATGGAACGCGCTTCGTAAAGGAATAGATATAGAACAGCAACACAAATAAAATTAGAAACAAGGAGGCTGACACCATGGCTAAGAAAGCGCCTGAAATGGAGGAATACCAATACGGGTTCCGTGATGAGCACAAGTCGATATTCCAGTCTGGTAAAGGATTGACGGCCGAAATTGTTAGAGAAATTTCGGCAATCAAGAACGAACCTCAGTGGATGCTGGATTTCCGCCTGAAATCCCTGGAGCAGTTCCGGAAGATGCCGATGCCTAATTGGGGCGGCAACATGGACGATCTGGATTTCGAGGATATTCAGTATTATGTACGAGCATCCGAGAAACAAGGAAAGACCTGGGAAGAAGTACCTTCCGAGATCAAGGAAACGTTTGACAAACTGGGTATCCCCGAGGCGGAACAAAAGTTCCTAGCCGGCGTTTCGGCTCAATATGAGTCCGAGGTTGTATACCACAGCATGCAAAAGTCTCTGGAAGATCAAGGGGTTATCTTCACGGATACCGATACTGCACTGCGTGAATATCCGGAATTATTCCGCAAATATTTTGCAACCATCATTCCTCCAGCTGATAATAAATTTGCTGCATTAAACAGCGCGGTCTGGTCAGGCGGAAGCTTCATATATGTTCCTAAGGGTGTTAAATGCGAAGTGCCTTTGCAGGCTTACTTCCGTATCAACTCCGAGAACATGGGACAATTCGAGCGTACCCTGATTCTTGCTGACGAAGATAGCTTCGTACATTACGTAGAGGGCTGCACAGCTCCAATCTACAGCACAAACTCCCTGCATAGTGCAGTTGTTGAGATCTTGTGTATGAAGAACGCGCGTGTACGTTATACTACTATTCAGAACTGGGCACCGAACATCTACAACCTCGTTACCAAACGTGCAGTTGCTGAAGAGAACGCAACAATGGAATGGGTCGATGGCAACATTGGCTCCAAGCTAACCATGAAATACCCTGCAGTTGTGCTTAAGGGCCGTGGAGCTAAGGGATCAGTGCTTTCCATCGCGGTAGCAGGTAAAGGCCAGCATCAGGATGCGGGTGCGAAGATGATTCATCTGGCTCCTGATACCACTTCCACGATTGTATCGAAGTCGATCAGCAAGCATGGTGGTAAGGTTACTTACCGTGGACTTGCTTCCTTTGGCCGTAATGCGGATGGTGCCAAGTCGAATATTAAATGCGATACGCTCATTATGGATAATCTATCCACTTCGGATACGATCCCTTACAATGAGATTATGAACGATAACATTACGCTTGAGCATGAAGCAACGGTCTCCAAAGTATCTGAAGAGCAGTTATTCTATCTGATGAGCCGCGGCCTGACAGATGCTGAAGCGACGCAAATGATCGTTATGGGGTTCATTGAACCCTTTACTAAAGAGTTGCCGATGGAATATGCAGTAGAAATGAATCGTCTCATAAAAATGGAGATGGAAGGTTCTATCGGTTAACCATTTACAAATATTAACTATAAAAGCGTGTCCGAATTCTGGATACGCTTTTTGTTTGCCATTTCCCGAAAATAAAGAATTAATAAATAGAATATTATAGGAATTAATCCGTAAAAAGGACGCTTTCCGCAAGGTGAGATTTCCGCGAAATTATACTTATGCATAATTCATCAGCATTAACGAGTAATTAGGAGCAATTTAAGATATAGGCCTCTATTTCCCCTATCTTAAGTGGGCTTTTTCCGATAAACCGATGAAAACGGTCCATTCTCCGCTTTGCCGCATTAAATTATGGATGATAAACTGCTTAAAGTCCCTAAAATGAAAGCGCTAAAAAATATAGCTTAGGATGTAAGCTATGCTGTTCCAGCTAAGTCAATGCTTACGAAGCCAGCTTTACTTCGTAAAGCTTAAGTCAATGCTTACGAAGCTAGCTTTACTTCGTAAAGCTTATAGGAGGAGAGATATGGAAGTTCTCAGGCAACTGCGGGGCTTTTACCGGGAAAAGCTACATTTTTTGATTCTTTCAATTGTATGCTTGGCCGCGGCAACTGCAGTGGGGCTCATAACCCCGAACTTGTTAAGAAGGTTAATTGATGATGTTATTGTACCTATGAAGTTCACAGAGGTGCCCGTATTAGCACTCAGTGTGCTGGCTGTAGTATTCGTGAAAGCATGTCTGCAATTTGCACACGGATTTTTTGGCGGGCGGCTAGGTAACTTTCTCGCCTACCGGTTGCGCAATGCCTGCTATGAGAAGTTGCAGTTTCTGTCTTTCCGTTATTACGATACGGCCAAGACAGGTGACTTGATGTCCCGGCTGACCGGGGATCTGGAAGCGATTCGCTTATTTATTGGTTTTGGTTTCGCCCAGCTACTGAATGTATTTTTTATGGTGTTTTTTGGTTCTATCATGATGTTCACGATTAATTGGCAGCTAACACTAGTCACTTTGATAACCATGCCATTTTTGGCTGCTGTAGCTTTTCGATTTGAGTCCAAGATTCATCCGGCCTTTCAGGAGATGCGGCTTGCACTAAGCTCGCTAACCACGGCTGTTCAGGAGAATGTAACTGGTGTACGGACCGTCAAATCGTTTGCCAGAGAGGCTTACGAGGTAGAGAAGTTCTCACACCGTAATGAACGCTATAAGAACAACCAAATTTTTGCCGCTGAGTTATGGAGCAAATATTTTCCAGTCATGGAGCTGCTGGCTTCAGTCAGCGTGGCGATCCTGCTGGGAGTAGGCGGAACGCTCGTCATTAATAAAGACATGTCGCTAGGAGAGCTGGTTGCCTTCTTCAGCTTGATCTGGTATATTATCGGGCCAGTATGGGGCCTCGGCTTCCATATTAATAACTACACACAATCCAAGGCTTCAGGTGAACGTGTGCTTCAGGTGCTTAACCAGCAGATAGATGTGAAGGATCAAGATACTGCCCGTGAACTTATCGCTGCAGAAGTCAAAGGAGATGTTGTATTTAATCACGTAACCTTCGCCTATGGGAACAAAATGCCGGCGGTTACAAACATTCATTTTGAAGCAGCTTCAGGTGCAGTTATCGGGTTTCTCGGGGGCACAGGCTCCGGTAAGTCAACGATTACACAGCTGATGATGCGCGCCTATGACGTTAATGAAGGGAGTATTTCGCTGGACGGTATTGATATTAGGGAATACAATGTTCGCAGCCTGCGTTCGCAAATTGCAACTGTATTTCAGGAGACCTTTCTGTTCTCTTCCTCTATTCGCAATAATATATCCTACGGTCTGAAGAATGTGACGATGGATGAGATTATCCGGGCTGCAGAATTAGCAAAAGCACATGAATTTATAATGGAGATGCCGGAGGGGTACGAAACGGTTGTAGGCGAACGCGGAATGGGTCTTTCCGGCGGACAGAAGCAGCGGATTGCGATCGCTAGAGCTCTGCTGAAGAATCCGCGGATTCTTATACTCGATGATGCGACCAGCGCTGTTGATATGGAGACAGAGCATGAGATTCAAGCAGGCTTCCAAGAGGTTATGCGAGGGCGCACAACACTTATTATTGCCCACCGGATTTCCTCGTTGCGGCATGCCGATCTGATCGTTGTTATGAATGAAGGTCGTATGATTCAGCGAGGTACACATAAAGAGCTTATCGAGGTGCCCGGTCCCTATCAAGACGTCTACCGGATTCAATACGCTGATTATTTGGCAAGAGATGCCGGAAGAGTGGGGGAGTGAGGCCGTATGAAACTTGAAGCTAATCATAATGTAGCCAGGGGTTCGAAGAATAAGAAAACACAAGCAGAAATTCTTGATGAGCGTTTTGTATATAAAGACGATGATCTGATTGACAAGGCATTCGACTGGAAGCAGTTCACCAGACTGTTCGGCTACATGAAGCCATATGCGAGGCAGATGCTTCCGCTCGTGTCGATCATGATGATTCTCGGGACGATTACCAAGCTGACGGTCCCCTTCCTGACGAGTCTCGCCATAGACAAGGCGATTGCTCCCAAGGATGGACACCCAAGTCTGACCCTTCTTTACACGCTTACGGCTAGTGTAGTTGTCTTATATTTAATACAATGGATCGCTGGTGTTTACCGGATTAAATATACCAATGTGATCGGACAAAGAGTTATTTATGATCTGCGCTCGGACTTGTTCAGACATATTCAGAAGCTGTCCTTCAACTTTTTCGATAAACGTCCGGCTGGTTCAGTATTGGTACGGGTAACGAATGATATCAACTCGCTGCAGGATCTGTTCACGAACGGGGTCGTCAATTTGATGATCGATTGTGTGCAACTACTTGGTATTATGGTTATTTTGCTGCTGCTTAACTGGAAGCTGGGTCTTGCGGTGATGATTACTGTTCCGGTCATGTTCTTAGTCTCGACCAAGCTGCGCCAGAAGATTCGGCTTGCTTGGCAGGATGTGCGGATGAAGAACTCCAGGATCAATTCACATCTGAATGAATCGATTCAAGGGATAAGAGTTACGCAGGCCTATACGCAAGAACAGGAAAATATGAATTATTTTGATGCAATGAATACTGATAGCAGAAAATCCTGGAATAAGGCTTCGGCGATGAACCAAGCGTTTGGTCCGATTATTGAGATCACCGGCGGCTTCGGAACCATGATTCTGTTCTGGTATGGAGCTCATCTTATCGAATCGGGTGAACTTACCATAGGTTTTCTAGTCGCTTTCAGTACTTATGTGAGTAATTTCTGGGACCCTATCAATCGTCTGGGGCAGATGTATAATCAGTTGCTGGTAGCGATGGCTTCCTCAGAACGGATCTTTGAGTATTTGGATGAGCAGCCATCGGTTCAAGATAAGCCTGGAGCGAAACCACTGCCAACGATTCGTGGCGACATCAAGTTTGATCAGGTTGTTTTTGAATATGAAAAGGGGCGTGCAGCTTTAAAGGGTATTAGTCTCGACGTCCAGGCGGGGCAATCGATCGCGCTTGTCGGTCATACAGGTTCCGGTAAAAGTACTATCATTAACCTCATTAGCCGGTTCTATGATATTACGGACGGCCGAATTACGATTGACGGCACTGATATTCGTGAGGTCACGTTGGAAAGTCTGCGCACGCAGGTCAGTATCGTTTTGCAGGACACATTTATTTTCTCGGGAACGATTCGGGATAATATTCGCTTTGGGCGGCTCGATGCCACCGACGAGGAAGTGGAGGAAGCTGCTCAAGCGGTGGATGCACATGACTTCATCACCAAGCTTCCCGGAGGTTATGAGACGGAGGTTGAAGAACGTGGCAGTGCGTTGTCCATGGGACAGCGGCAGCTTTTGTCTTTTGCTAGGGCGCTGCTGGCCAATCCACGAATTCTGATCCTGGATGAAGCGACAGCGAGTATTGATACGGAGACGGAGCTGAAGATTCAGAATGCGCTTAAGATTCTGCTGCAGGGCCGAACTTCATTTATCGTCGCTCACCGATTATCAACGATTCGACATGCCGACAAAATTGTCGTTCTGGATCATGGTGAGATCAAAGAAGAAGGAACCCATCGTGAACTAACCTCCCATGACGGAGTTTATAACGGTCTGATTGAAGCGCAGTTCAGGTTTCTATAATTAAAAGTTAGTTCAAACGCAGCAGTCCCCTTCCCTTTGCAGAATCAATAGGGGAGCGGGCTGCTGTTATTTCATTACAAGCTGCCAAGGAGATTACTTACTTTCGGCGTCTGGACACTCTGCCTGTTACGCGTAATTCAAACAGCTGTGCACCAATATCGTGCTGCCATTCGGCATCCTCGGTACGAGCGGCCAGAAGAGCTTCATTGTTTAGGCGCGCCAGCTCCCAGTAATACATAGCATTTACTTGTAAGCACTGCTGCTGCTCGGCTTCTTCAGTTGTAGTAAGCCGGCGTTGACGGCTTAGAATGAATAGCTCAGCAAGACGCTCATGAACGGTTAGCATTGGGATCAGCCTCTTTTTCGAAAAATGTATAGCAGGGCTGTTGTTGATTTCATGCACAGATCAGTTTAACCCAATATTAAAGATGTTAAACCTTGGAAAGATCAACAACGGTTATATCCACTAATTCGTCATCGGCGAATAAAAATATTGTAATCGCTTAATTTTATGCTACAATATTATTAATACAGGATTGTGACCGCTAACGTGGGCAATGCCTAAGCTGATTCGAGTATCATTTTCTAAATGATATTGGGATCAACTTAGGCTTTTTTTGTACAAAATATGATGCAGGAGGTGAAATATTGATGATTATCGAGAAAGTCCTCAACAACAATGTCTTGTTGACCAAGAACCAAAAAGGTAAGGAAGTCATTGTGATGGGTAGAGGGATATCCTTTAACAAGGTAGCGGGTGATTACGTCGATCCCGACAAGGTAGATAAAATTTTTCTGCTAAATGAGAATGAGTTCACGGCCAAGCTAACCGAGCTTTTGAACGATATTCCTGTGGCCCATTTGGAATTGGCGAATGAAATTGTTACTTATGCAAATGAGATTCTAGGGACTGAGCTAAGTGATAATATTTATTTGACCTTAACCGATCATATCCATTTTGCCGTTCAGCGCTACGAAAAAGGAATCGTGCTCAAAAATGCGATGTTGTTCGAAATTAAACGCTTCTATCAGAAAGAATTCTCAATCGGGATGGATGCGCTCAAATTTATTCACAACTATACTGCCTTATATTTCAAGAAAAACCTGAACTCACGGTAAAATGAACGTTAAGAAACGTCGATTTTGCCACCCGGAAATTCCAGACTAATCAATTTGTTTCCGTTGCGGTGGCAGGGGCCTTAATCTATCCGTCAATTATTGCTGCAGTTGGCAGTACAGATTCATTGGGTTTTCTCGGGATACCTATTATTCTTGTGAATTATTCCTCTAGTGTAATCCCAATTATCCTAGCGGTTTGGGTGCAATCTTATATAGAGAAATGGTTTCGTTCCTTTATTCATGAATCGGTTAGAAATATACTTGTACCAATGTTCGCGTTGCTGATTGTGATTCCTTTGACATTTCTAGCCTTTGGTCCTGTAGGTTCCCTGATTAGTGACGGGTTGGCTTCAGGTTATACATGGCTATATAATCTTAGTCCGCTGGCGGCGGGTGCAATCGCAGGAGCATTCTGGCAGGTTTTTGTAATCTTTGGTGTTCATTGGGGATTTGTCCCGATCATGCTGAGCAATATAGCCAGTCTGGGCTACGATACGATGCTGCCTATCCTGTCTGCAGCAGTCCTTGCTCAAGCGGGTGCAGTATTCGGGGTATTCTTGAAATCGAAAAATTCGCAAATGAAAGCTTTAGCAGGGTCATCAACCCTGGCTGCGGTGTTTGGTATCACAGAGCCTACAATCTATGGGGTTACGCTTAAATTAAAAAAACCATTTATCTATGCCTGTGTTTCCGGCGCAATAGGCGGCGCTATTATAGCTGTCGGCGGAGCAAGAGCTTTAGCATTCTCCCTGCCAGGTCTGCTGGCCTTGCCGACTTATTTTGGAACCGGATTTGTGTGGGTTGTGGTCGGTTTAGTCGTGTCCTTTGTACTTGCACTTCTGCTTGTATTTGTCTTGGGCTTTGATGATCCAACCGTAGCCAGTCCAGAGCAAACCCCTGAAATTCCAACTTATACAGCGAATAGTTTAATTGAAAAAGAAGTAATTGTCAGTCCCTTGTCGGGCAGCCTTCAATCGCTAGAGTCTTTGCCAGATGAAGCCTTTGCCTCAGGGGCAATGGGTAAAGGGATTGTGATTGAACCCTCCTCCGGCAGGTTGACTTCACCTGTAAACGGAACTATTACGACGATCTTTCCAACAGGACATGCAATCGGCATCACTTCCGATGAAGGGGCTGAACTCTTAATCCACGTTGGCGTCAATACAGTGAAGCTAAAGGGTAAGTTCTTCGAGAAACGGGTAAAAGAAGGAGATAAGGTGAAGCAAGGACAGTTGCTGCTAGAATTTGATGTAGAAGCGATCAGGGCAGCGGGTTTCATAACGGCTACACCAATTATAGTAACCAATTCGGCTAATTATTTGGATGTCCTCAAAAGCGCTGAGATGAATGTGGAAAATGGGGAATACCTATTAACAGTGGTTAACTAGATAGCTAAGGCTACATCAATCACATTGAAAAAGGAGCACATCGAGCATGAGCAACAGTATGAATAAGAGCATTAAAGGATTTCCATCAGACTTTTTATGGGGAGGCGCCACGGCAGCCAATCAATTAGAAGGCGCGTTCGATGCTGACGGCAAGGGCTTGTCCAGTGCAGATATGGTTGCTTATATACCCAAGGCAGAGCGGACTAACGACCACGCTATTGAAATCAGTTCGGAGCGTATTGAGCAAATACTGTCGGGAGAGTTCGAGGCCCGTTTTCCGAAACGTGAAGGCATCGATTTCTACCACCGCTATAAAGAGGATATTGCCTTGTTTGCCGAAATGGGCTTTAAAGTATTCCGTCTGTCCATTAACTGGGCACGTATTTTCCCAAATGGTGATGATGCTGAGCCGAATGAGGCTGGATTGCAATTTTATGATGATGTCTTTGACGAATTGCATAAATACGGAATCGAACCGCTAGTGACGCTGGCTCATTATGAAACTCCGCTTGGCTTGACGCAGAAATACAACGGCTGGGCCAGCCGTAAAGTGGTTGAATTCTTTACCAACTATGCTGAGACTGTATTTACACGCTATAAAGCTAAAGTGAAACATTGGATCACCTTTAACGAAATTAATATGATGACGCTTAGTCCGTTTACCGGCGGCGGCGTTGTGATCGACCGATCCGAGAATAAACTCCAGACGATCTATCAGGCCTTGCACCACCAATTTATAGCTAGCGCCTTGGCGACTAAACTGGTTCACGAGATCATTCCTGGTTCACAAATGGGCTGTATGCTAGCCCGCATGGAAAGCTATGCGAATACTTGCAATCCCGAGGATGTGCGGCTGAATCAGCATGAGAACCAGCTAAATCTGTATTTTACAGATGTGCACTCCCTTGGCGAATATCCACGATATATGGAGCGTTATTTTGCTGAGAATGATATCGTCATTCAAAAAGAGTCGGGCGACGATGAGATTTTGCGGAAGAATACAGTTGATTATGTGGCCTTCAGCTATTACATGACTTTAACTGTGTCCACAAACCCAGAGGGGGAACGAGCTCAAGGCAACCTGTTTGGTGGAGTTAAGAATCCGTACCTGAAAGCTTCCGAGTGGGGCTGGCAGATTGATCCGATCGGTCTGCGCATTATGCTGAATACGATGTATGATCGTTATCGCAAACCGCTGTTTATCGTAGAAAACGGTCTGGGTGCGTATGACAAAGTCGAAGCGGATGGTTCCATTCATGATTCTTACCGGATTGACTATCATCGCCAACATATTATACAGATGAAAGAGGCAATCTTGGATGGAGTTGAGCTGATTGGCTACACTAGCTGGGGACCCATCGATATAGTGAGCATGTCCACCTCCGAAATGTCCAAACGTTACGGGTTTATCTATGTCGATCTGGATGATGATGGAAACGGGACGCTGGCGCGCTCCAAGAAGGATTCCTTTGATTGGTATAAAAAGGTTATCGCCAGCAATGGCGAGCAACTGTAAAAGATAAAGCTAGAGTATCTCTCTAGGAAAAAGGGTAACCTACAGTCATTAAATCACATGACTGTTAGGTTACCCTTATTTAATGTAGCTTTGAGCCATCCGCCCTTTGCGCAGCAAAGCAGGGTGACTCAAGGCGGGCTGACGATCCATAGTCCCATTCGTCCACAATAACCGCGATGTTCCGCCAAGCTTCCAGGCGTCCAGAGGGCGGAGCCCTTCTGAGCCCTCCCTTGGAAGGGTTATTCCATATAAATCTCCACCACAGCGATATTGCGGTCACGGGACAGGTCGAGGAACTTCCCACCGCTCTGCACTAGTGGGCGGAAGACATCAATGGGGTTGTTTAGAACAATTACACCCATGTCGCCTGTGCTTAGTAATACGCGCTTGCCGATGAAGTTGGGCATTAAATGCTGGATAAAGGCTTGTACTGTTTTTGGGTTGAGCTTGCCGAAGCTGAGATTGTGGATTTCACGTAGAACTGAAATCAATTCCTGCTTGGACTGATAAACCCTTGGTGTGGTCATAGCACTGTAAATATCAGCTACAGCTGCGATTTGGGCGTAAGGGTGAATCTCGGATGCAGTCAGATTACCGGGGTAGCCGGAACCATCTTCACGTTCATGGTGCTGAAGGGCAACCAGAGCTGTATGTTTGTCATCCATGGAATTGCGGATAATCTCGTAACCGTATGTAGTATGGAGTTTAACTTCCTCAAACTCTAGTGAAGTTAACTTTCCTGGCTTGTTGAGTAGAGCCGGTGAAATTCGGCATTTGCCTATGTCTATCAGATACCCGGCTCGGCCAATTTCGTAGCATTCCCGTTTAGAATATCCGAGCCAAGTTGCTATATAGTAAGAAAGCATGCCTACCTGTAAGGAGTGATTATAGGTATAATCATCTTCACGGTCAAGCAGCAGTAGCAAAGAGACGACATCTTTATGTTTGTCCAGTGATTGCAGCGAGGGTTGAAGTACATCATCTACAAGTGATTGATTAAAACGTCCTTGAGTCAACGCCTCCATATATACAGATTCGAAACCGTCAATCATATTGTCAAAATTTCCGGTCACGGCTTTAATAATAGACGCTCTGCCTTTAGGGGCAGGCTCTTCGGTTACTACCTCGATATCAACATAGTCTACGCTGTGTTGCATCAACTTGGCGATTTCTTCTATCCGAAGTTTTGTACCTTTAGGTAATACGTGAAGTCCTCTGGAGCTAAAGGTATCTTCTCCCAAGAAATGACCGGGTTTTAGATCCGTGACGTGTACTCTCAATGCCTATGCCACCTTAACTATCGATTTTTTTCAGCATAGCAACAAAGCTGGAATTATTCAATGATCAAAGAGTAGTTGATGATATATTTTCGAAAGCAGCAGCCAGCTGATCAGAGCCTAACCATTGTTGCTCTGATTCATTGATGTCCTTTTTCCAGACGGGGACGGCCTGCTTCAGCATTTCAATCGCCAACCGACTAGCTTCATAACAAGTATCACGATGAGCAGCAGATACGGCAATGATAACGCTAGCTTCCTTTAGACCCACATAGCCTATGCGATGAGAAATCGCGCAATGAGCGTTCCAGCGCTTCTGAACTTCGTTGCCAATCTCCTGAAGTTTGCTCAGGGCCATGGGAATATAAGCTTCATAAAAGAGCGCGGTTGTTCGCCGTCCTTGCGTCATCTCGCGTGTCGTTCCTACAAATATCAGCGAGGCTCCGTGAGCAGCATCTAGTACTTTATCCAGAAGCTTCTCAGCGACCAAAGGTTGATCCGTTATCGTGTAAAGCCCGTCGGCTGTACTCTCGGTTACAGAACCGGTTTCGCCCCCGGAAACGGGAGGAATAAGCGCAACTTCTGCAGTTGCGGAGATGGGTGAATCATCTGGGGCATATTCCCGGTCAATGGCAACTAAAGAAACTGCAATTTGGGGGGCTGCATCCGGATAGGAGGCAGAGAGGAGTTCCTTTAATTTACCTGCAGTTAGAGTATTCTCCGCAACATCAAAGGACAGTGATGAGGAACCGAAAATTTCAGCCAACCCAGCGAATAGACGGATTGTAATTTGCATACTTATTCACCTCGTAATTATTTTAATAATGATTCCAATATACCATATTAAGCTTGGAAATGTTATGCTAGGCTGTATAAGATCATGTGCCAGCTGCTTCAATAATGAGTGGCCTTACTGGTGGGAGGAATGTTGCTGTGATGCCCGTGCCGCAAAGATTAACCATACTTCATACCAATGATATACATAGCCATTTTGAAATGATGAGTCCCTTGGCCGCAGTGATTGCCGCGCAAAAGACTGCAGCGAGACAAGAACCCTTGCTGCTGCTGGATGTGGGTGACCATATGGATCGGGCTGCAGTGGAGACAGAAGGAACTATGGGTCAGGCAAATATCGATGTGATGAACCTGACAGGGTATGATGCCGTCACTATCGGGAATAACGAAGGACTAACCTTTTCTCCGGAGATATTAAGTGCTATCTTTACGGGTCTGCAATGCCCTGTAGTTTGTTGTAATTTTGTGGAGAGTTCAACAGGAGAACCACCGTCTTGGATGAAACGTCATGCTATTCTGGAGAAGGATGGACTTCGAATAGGAGTGACCGGTGCTACAGTTGCATTCACAGCGTTCTATTCACTCTTGGGATGGGATGCCTTGGACCCTGAGACTGCGCTCCGCGAACAGTGTCTTCTTCTGGCTCCGCAGGTAGACGTTCTGATTATTTTATCTCATCTTGGGCTTCCAGCAGACCAATTACTGGCTGAGAGACTGGAAGGGGTGCATGCTATACTTGGTGGGCATACCCATCATATGCTGGAGGAACCGTTAATGATTAACGGCACAGCTGTATGTGGTGCCGGGAAATTCGGACGTTATGTCGGCCGGCTTGTTTTTGAACGCCAAGGAGACGAAACAGACTTTAAGCTGGTGACAGGTCAATGTATTCCGGTTGATCCCACGCTTTCCGAAGAGATTATCAGTCCTGCTGTTGGTGTTCATCTGGAGCATGCCTGTGCAGTAATGTTGGAGACAGTTGCAATAACTGACCGAGAGCTGCCGATTAACCTGCAAGGAGAATCACCCTTTGGCAATTTGTTGGCACAGGCAGTGCGCCGCTTTACAGGGAGCTCGCTATCTCTGGTGAATACAGGCCAGCTATTAGGTTCGTTGCCAGAGGGTGAGATCACTACCGGAATGCTGCATGCTCTATGTCCTTCGCCGATTAACTCATGTGTAGTAAAGCTGGAGGGACGAGATATTCGTATAGCTCTGGAACAAAGCCTTACCGAAGAATTTCGCAATAAAGTAATTTATGGATATGGTTTTCGAGGTCATCAGCTGGGTAGTTTAGCAGTAGATGGCATAAAAATATTGTACGATCCCTTAAAAATGCCGTATGATAGCGGTATTGCAGTTTTTGTCGAAGGAGAGCTTCTGGATGACAATCGCGAGTATAATGTCGGGACGCTAGACATGTTCACTTTTGGTGCTGGATATGAGACCATTATGAATGGAAAGGATGCACTGTTTCTGTTGCCCCATTTCCTGCGCGATCTGCTGCAGATGGAACTGCAACGTCCCGAAAGTCTAGACGAATGCGTGATCACCCGCTGGGTGAGTAAGTCCCCATAAGCAGAGTGACCCTGCTACTAAGTAAGTGAACATTTGAGAATCAGCTTGCAATATTTTAATTCCCACAGATCAGGAGGATTTTATGGACACTATTACAGCAATAATTCTGGCGATTGTCGAGGGTATCACTGAGTTTATTCCGGTTTCTTCCACAGGACATATGATTTTAACGGCTCAGCTCTTAGGTTTTTCGGATCAGACACCGATAATGAAGACTTATGAAATTGTAATTCAACTAGGTGCGATTCTAGCCATTGCCCTTGTCTACCGCCAGCGTATACTCAATTTACTTGGTATAGGGCGAAAACGTCAGGTCAGAGGTGGTGTAATGCCGACTTCCCGGTTGAATCTGATCCATGTGATTCTGGGTATCGCCCCGGCACTTCTGGTAGCCTTCTTCGCTCGTGATTTTATTAAAAGTCTTTTTGGGGCTACTACGGTACTTTGGGCTCTTGTTGCCGGCGGGATTTTAATGATCATCGCTGAATGGGTAAACAAACGCAAGATTCGTATCACGGCACATGAACTTGACGATTTATCCTATGGACAGGCGCTGGCTATCGGCTTTTATCAGATTATTTCAGTGCTATGGCCTGGATTCTCACGTTCGGGTTCTACAATCTCAGGCGGTATGCTGAGCGGAGTAAGCTATAAGGCTTCAGCGGATTTTTCCTTTCTCATCGCGATTCCGATTATGTGTGCTGCTTCGGGTTATGAGCTGCTGGATTCCTATCGTTACTTCACGAGTGAGACAATAACCTACTTTATTATTGGATTTCTGGTTTCTTTTGTAGTAGCCTATATTGTGGTGATTATATTTATGAAATGGATTCAAAAAATCAGACTGACCCATTTCGCAATTTATCGATTTATTCTAGCGGCACTATTCTGGTTGTTGGTTATGCGTTAATACCATTTAGTGGTCACGGTACAGAATCAGAATTGTTCTTGAGGAGAGCTTGCCTGTTCTCTTGAGGTAACGGTATAGACAAAGTGTATAACCCAGGGATTTTACAACAGAATAGTAATTTACCGTTAAAGGCAGGAGTGAGCCAAGGTGCGATTAGTATCCGTGAATCGGCTTCAGGCGGGAATGAAGCTGGGCAAAAAAATATATAATGATGAGGGCCTGATTCTGCTCGCAGATGGTGTGGAACTGAGTGATCCGCTGATTAAGCGTTTGGCTAAGCTCGATATCGGCTACATCTACATTGAGGATTCGTTCACGGAAGATGTTATTATTTCAGGAATGCTGCAGGACGAGACGCGCAACCAAGCGCTTAAGGTGATCAGAAACCAGTTTCAGCAAATGTCTGGTGCTTCCGGCATTACTAAGGGTTTTTATCATCTGGACAAAAAGTTCTCCAAGCTTATGGACAATATATTAGATGATATGTCTTTACAGGAAGATCCGATGATTATGCTGCTAGATATGCATACGACGGACAACTATCTGTATGTTCATTCACTAAATGTATGTCTGTATACACTTGTGCTGGCAATAGCTCATGGCTACAGCAAAGAGGAACTCAGAGTCATAGGTTTGGGTGCTCTGTTGCATGACATTGGTAAAACACAAATTCCGATCAAAATTGTACAGAAGCCGGGCTTGCTCAGCGATGAGGAATTTCGTCACATGCAGGCGCATACGGAGATCGGCTATCGGATTCTCAAAGAGGAACCTAATATCCCGCTGCTCGCTGCACATTGCGCATTGCAGCATCATGAGCGTATTGACGGCTCCGGCTATCCACGCGGCCTGACTGGGCCGCAAATTCATGAATATGCCAAATGGCTTGGAGTGGCGGACTCTTATGACGCTATGACCTCGAACCGTATTTACAAAAAAGCGATGCTGCCACACCAGGCAGTCGAGGCGCTTTATGTAGGTTCCGGAACGCTTTATGAGCAAAAGCAACTTGAACTATTTCGAGATCGCGTAGCGATCTATCCATTAGGTCTTACTGTGACTCTCAGTACTGGAGAGAGCGGTGTGGTGGTCAAGATAGATCCTACTACACCACACAGACCAGTGGTGCGTATTTTTAGAGGTGTTGAAGGAGAGGAAGTTGTTCCGTTCGAACGAGATCTGGGCAAGGCGCTCTCCATTGTCATCATTGATGTAGCAGATCAAGGCGAGCCTGTTCGGAATCCGACATGAATATCATTATTGAGCATGCAGCGTGGAGAGACGTCAGGGTGATTCGCTATTTTTGCGGGACCTGATTTCATTCCCGCTGTTTTCTGTTTTTTTGCCGAAATATGAATATGACTTGTCCTGAACACATAGAAATGCAGTTTTTTGGCTTAACGTGGTATGATATAGGGTAAGTCAGCGTTCGTTCGGGACTATTTTGGGTTAATAATAAGGAATGAGTTAAGGAATAAGCTTTGAAGGAGTAATCACTAATGAATGTAATTAGATCATCATCAATAAAGGAGCTGTCGCCAAGCTACGATCCATGGGATCCGATTACTTCTCTCCGCCAGCAGGGGAGACATGTACTGACAAGTGTGGAGATGACAGTTACAAATTTATGTAATATGCGGTGTGAGCACTGTGCTGTAGGTGATGCTCTGACTGCTAAAGAAGGAGAGATGCTGCCGCTTAAGCAAATGCTTGACCGCTTGGAGGAAGTGGAGCATCTTCAGACGATTAGTATCACAGGCGGAGAGCCGATGTTCCGGGCTGAAACCGTAAAGAATACGATAGTACCCCTGTTGAAATACGCTAAGGAACGTGGCCTGAAGTCACAGATTAATTCCAATTTGACGATGCCATATTCTCGCTATGAGTTGCTGCTTCCCTATCTGGACGTTATGCATATCTCATTCAATTATGTGAACGGCGACGATTTTCATGAGGTGGGCTTTGCAAACAGCGGTCATTCCGTTTCTAAACCAGCGGCCTACCGAGTGTATGACACTATGATCGAGAATTCTCGTCGCTTAAGCAGCGATGGAATGTTCATTTCTGCCGAAACCATGATTAACTATCGTACGCATACCAAGCTGCCGGAGATTCACCAGCTGATTCGTAACATGGGAGCCAAGCGGCATGAGGTACATCCGATGTATGCTACTAGCTTTGCTTCTGCACTGCCGGTGCTCTCGCTGCCGGAAATGGCTGCCGCCATTCATGATCTACTGGACAACCGTGATCCAGAAATGTGGATGCTGTTCGGAACGCTTCCTTTCTTTGCCTGCAGTTCCTTGGAAGAGGATCAGATGCTGCTGCGCAGATTACGGACCGAGCAGAACGTTACGCTTCGCAATGATCCGGATGGACGGAATCGAGTGAACGTAAACCTGTTTACAGGGGATGTTTTTGTGACGGATTTTGCCGATATTGCCGCTTTTGGAAATATTGCAGGCCGTAAGCTGGATGACATATTTATAGAGTGGCAGACTAAACATCCACTTAATCAGTTGGTGAATTGTCACTGTGACGCAGCTAGCTGTTGTGGACCTAATCTTTTAGTGGCAGATATGTATTACCCGAATGTTGATTTTAAAGCAAGAAAAGCGATCACTCTGTAGAAATGGGGCGTTATTATAGTGCATACGGAATTTGAAGTAGGAAGATTGCTGCTTAATCTTTTGCTGGTTCTGGTGCTCGTGTTATTGAACGGTATCTTTGTGGCGGCGGAGTTTTCGTTGGTTAAGGTCAGGCAGTCTCGGTTGACGCAATTGGTCAGTGAAGGCAACAAAATGGCCGGTTACGCATTAAAGGTCAATAAAAGATTGGATTCTTATTTATCCGCTACGCAGTTTGGGATTACCTTGGCTTCACTTGGACTGGGCTGGGTAGGCGAGCCAGCCATTTCGGAGCTGCTGGTTGAACCGCTAATGTACAATTTTGGGGTCACCGACTCTACAGTGATTGCGACTGTATCTGTTATTATCGGATTTTCGATTATTACTTTTCTACATATAGTGCTGGGTGAGCTTGCACCGAAGTCCCTGGCTATTCAAAAAACTGAAGGCACCGCGCTGGTGTTATCCGCACCGCTGATGTTCTTCTATAATGTGTTTATGCCTTTTATCTGGGTGCTTAACGCATCGGCGAACGCACTGTTGCGAATGGTGGGTGTTGAGCCTGCGAATGAAGCCGAAGCGGCTCACTCTGAGGAAGAAATCCGTATTTTGATGAATCAGAGCGCCAAGAGCGGGGTCATCGACAAAGATGAAATGAAGCTCATGGACAATATCTTTGAATTCTCTGATCTGTTGGCCCGGGAAGTTATGCTTCCGCGTACGGATATGGATGTGTTATTCAGTAACCTTACATTGGAAGAGAATATGAATATCATCATCGAAACGAAGCATTCTCGTTATCCGGTTGCGCTGGAGGATAAGGACCGGATTATCGGTTTTATTCATATTACCGATTTGCTGTTTGCGGCACCTGAGCAGCAGAATGATCTCGCGTCACTTGTTCGTCCTATCCTTAATGTGCCGGAGTCTATGGAGATTAGCCATGTGCTGCGGTTGATGCAGAAGAACAAAGCCCAACTTACACTTGTAGTGGATGAATATGGCGGTACAGCCGGCCTGTTGACAGTGGAAGAAATCATGGAAGAGATTGTTGGCGATTTGCATGATGAATTCGAGAATGAGCGGCCAAGTGTCGAACGGAATGGTGAATACATTTCCGTGGAAGGCCGTATGCTGATTGAGGATGTCAACAATATCACCGGCGTGGTTATTGAGGATGAGGAAGTAGATTCCATTGGTGGATGGCTATTCAAGGAGCTTGAAGGTAACCCTGCCAAAGGAAAACGAGTTATCGTTGGGAATGTTATTTTTGAAGTAGAGGAATCAACAAGACTGCGGATTACGAGAATTAATATTCATCGTGAACCACCTGCCCGGGAAGAAGATAACTCCTCAGGGACGGATGAGGATTAAGAATGCATAGGGGTTACACACGAATCAACCTTACCCTGCAAGAGCGAATGTCGCTTTTGCAGGATAAGGTTTTTTTTTGTTATCCGTCTTAATCCTTGGGCACCCGTCATAAATTAGGTATAAAGGATAAGGTTCAGAATAACAGCTACTGAAACAGATATTCTGAACCACTAGGAGGATGTAACCTTGAATTCACAGGAACGTGTGTACACACCGTATAGGGGGCCGTTTGATCCCTGCCCGCCTGTACCGTTCAAGACGTTTGTTGTACCCCCAAATCAATTCATCACTTTTCAGCCGCCCGATCTGCAGCAGTTTAGTTTACCTGAAGCGTTGAGAGCGGGTACGCTCTGGCCGGCGCTATTCAGTCCGTATGAGTCCAAGTGTAGAGGAGAGAACTAGGATATGGAGGCAAACCCTTGCGAGCCCCGTTATTATGAGATGCTGGAACAGCTGCAGATTCTAGATTTTGCCCTGGTAGAGCTCAATCTGTACTTGAATACTCATCCGGAGGATTTAAGAAGCATACAACAATTCAACCAGCTGACCCAGGAGCGCACCAGGCTAGCAAAGCAGTTTCAGGAGCTGTACGGACCGCTGCAGAACTTTGGCCGGGCGTATTCCAAATGTCCGTGGGAATGGAACCAGAGCCCATGGCCTTGGCAGGTATAAAGAAAGAAGGAATAGTAGTAGCTGACCACTTAAGTTTATAAGGAGGGGAAGTTCCTGAATGTGGATATATGAGAAAAAACTGCAATATCCAGTGCGTGTCAGCAAATGTGATGTCCGGATGGCACGTTATTTGATGGAGCAATATGGAGGTGCAGACGGTGAGCTGGCAGCCGCGCTGCGCTATATGAACCAGAGGTATAGTATACCGGATAAGGTGATTGGTGTGTTAAATGATATCTCAACCGAGGAGTTCGCCCACCTTGAGATGATCGCAACCATGATCTATAAGTTGACCAAGGACGCTACTATTGAGCAGCTGGAGGCTGCTGGTCTTGGTCCGAATTATGCGACGCGCGATCATGCACTGTTCTATAACAACGCCGCTGGGGTTCCATTTACCGCTACCTATATCGCGGCCAAAGGTGATCCGCTGGCTGACTTATATGAGGATATTGCCGCCGAGGAGAAGGCCCGGGCTACATATCAGTGGCTGATTGACATGACGGATGACGTAGATCTGCAGGACAGCCTCAAGTTCCTGCGGGAGCGGGAGATTATTCATGCGATCCGGTTTAAGGAGTCGGTGCAGATATTGATTGAGGATCGGGAGAAGAAGAAGGTATTCTAATTTCGTAGAGTGAGGTCAAACTGACTTCTTTTTGCGATATCTACTTTCAGTTTCTAGGACATTTTGATTACAGTATATTCAAATTCTGCCCCTACCGTTAGGTGGGGCTATTTGATATTCGCGATGATGTTAGGCGACATAAAGCCTCGGATTTTCCTGGTCGTTTATAGACCCTGGTTTGTCCGAGGCTATTCAATAATTGGATCAGTGGCAGCGAAGCTACTAAAGGTTTTCTTTGAAGAAAGCTTTTAGTTTTTCAACAGCTTTACTTACGGGCTCTGGCTTATCATACAAATCATAGTGGCTTGCTCCATCAACAATAAATAAATCTTTTTTCTTAGAGGCTGCTCGGCTATATAGATCGTGGCCGTCACGGTATGAACCAAATGCTCCTTGTACGCCACCCACAATAATCTGTAAAGGCTGAGTCAGTAAAATGTCTGCCAAATGAAAGGCATCAAAGGCGATGATGGAGTCTACGCTTGTGAATTTCAATTTGTTCGGAGAGTTAGGGTGCTGGCCTCTTGGTGTTCTGTAGTAATCAACAGCTTCTACAAGGTCAAGCTCAGTCATGCCTGCTGCTTCTCTTTCGGTGTGACTGCCAGGCACCCACTCTGTAATAAGTGGTGCGGCTCCACGTGCTTCGGCAGTGCGTTGCTGGGCAACTTGTTCTAACATTTGGATCGGATCGTATTCACGATATCCACGTCCTATATTCGCCACAGAAACCGCACCAACGGCTTGGATGCGCCGCTCTGTCATTGCAGCATTTACAGCATATCCGCCTCCTGCGCAAACCCCTAATGTGCCAATACGATGTGCGTCTACGCAATCTAGCGTAGTCAGGTAATCCACCGCAGAGCGAACATCTTCAACCCGTGCAGCGGGGTATTCGGCGTGACGAGGTTCACCTTCGCTCTCTCCTTGATAAGATGCATCGAATACAATGGTAACATACCCTAGCTCAGCAAGTTTTTTTGCATAAATGCCTGCCGTTTGATCTTTACAGCTGCTGCCCGGATGAACACAGACAATAGCTGGGAATTGCTTCTTCTCTTCAGCTTGCTCTGGCATATTTAAGATCGCCGCTACTTGCAGTCTATTCGCGGGGAACGATACCTTTTTTTGAATCACTGTCATAATTGTATACCACCTTTGTTATTTTATTACACTAGTGAGTTTTAATCGCTTTGTGTATACTTATGTTATTCTGAATGATCCGTTTATTCAATAACCACATGATGTGATATGAGTGTTATTACACATTCCGTTATATGTGTGTAGCAACGAGAGGAGGATTCCGGTGTGGAGAAAGTTGATCGAAGAATTGTGAAGTCCAGGCAGGCCATTCAAACGACCTTTTTGCAAATGTTAGTCAAGGAAGGGTTTGACGAGATTACGGTCAGAAATATTACAGAACAAGCCAATTTGGGCCGAAAGACATTTTACCTTCATTATGTTGATAAATACGATCTGTTAGATAAGATTGTAGATGACCATATCGCGCAAATGAAAAAGATAAGTGATCAAAAAAAAGATTTGGGGATTTTAGAGGGCTCGATATTATGGTTCTCGTATGTTGAGCAGCATAAACCGTTTTTCGCTGCTTTATTTAAAAGCAAACATGCTTCAGCATTTCGCAGTAAACTGCTGTTATTTACTACAGGCGAGATTGACAACAAAATTCATGAGGGCTCGCACCCCCTAATTGATAAGACGATTTTCTTAAAGTTTTTGGCAACAGCAACCATGGGTGTATTGGAGGCTTATGTACTGCAGGAAATAGATAGTGATATTGAAGATGTAGCAAAGCAAGTGGTACAGTTATTCGAGAAGCTTATAAACTAAAATGTTTTTCTTTTCATGGTTTTATTGAGTTGGAGTTTCAGAATGTAGGATGATGTATAACCTCTCTGCGCGGAGGAGTCCGCCCACCTTGAGATGATCGCAACCATGATCTATAAGCTGACCAAAGACGCCACGGTTGAGCAGTTGGAGGCCGCTGGACTTGGTCCGAATTATGCGACCCGCGATCATGCACTATTCTATAACAACGCCGCTGGGGTTCCGTTTACCGCTAACTATATCGCCGCTAAAGGCGATCCGCTGGCTGACTTATATGAGGATATTGTCGCCGAGGAAAAGGCCCGGGCTACATATCAGTGGCTGATTGATATGACGGATGACGTGGATATCTGCAGGACAGCCTCAAGTTCCTACGGGAACGTGAGATTATTCATGCTATTCGGTTTAAGGAAGCGGTGCAGATTATTATTGAGGATCGGGAGTATAAGCGAGTGTATTGAAGAAATGAACTGAAAGGAGTAAAGCAGTCCCGAGGGGGAAGCTTTACTCCTTTTGAATTCTTCCGCAGAGGAACACTTCAGTACAAGAATGCTAGTTAGCTGTAAAACATCTAATTATTGATCAATCACTAATTAAACAGCTGGCAAGCCAGTCCACCAAATAGAATAAATAAAAGTGACAACATCGGCCCAAGTTAAATATTCTTGTTCTTGCTTTAATGCTAGACTCTTAATAGAGAATTAATGTACTTTTGCAGTATCTACAAACAGCGTAGAAATCTGTATGACGGATAAAATTACCGAAGAGCTGGCGCTGGATGTATTGCAAGGAATGGTAATACGACCGATTTGCAGTGTGCTATAAAGATGAAGAAAAAGTCAGCATACGTGATGCCGAATACAGCTGTAAAGCAAGCTGGATGATAGAATTGGTGGTAATTGGGAATGCCTCCCCAGATGCCACCTTCTTTATATTCAGAGTACGCTTTATAAACTAGGACACGCATGAAGGGCAGATTGGTAATCCGTAGAGTGATTAGAGTTTGCCCGGGAACTTAAAGTAGCGATTGGTTCCGGTCTTCCTCGGAATTTAGGGAGATGAGCAATAATTTTCAGTGACCATTAGTTCCTTTTGAAAGAATCTATTGTGAATCCTCCACAGGGGCTGCCTTACCACTCAGTGTATAGGGCTTTCATATCTGATATAATTTGAGTTAAAAGACGCAATGCGGATGTAAAACGAATTCCAGCATGACTTTCATAAATTCAATTCAATTTATATATGGAGGGGTATTCCTTGATTGTAAGTACAAAACTTCACATCCCTCATGTGCGTAAATCTTTGGTATCCCGTCCGAGGTTGATTCTTAAGCTGAATGAGGGGATGGAGGCCAAGTTGACGTTAGTTTCTGCGCAGGCTGGCTATGGCAAAACTACGGTGTTAAGTGAATGGGTGAAACAATGTAACAGCCTTGTGGCATGGGTTTCGCTGGATAAGCAGGATAATGATTGGATTCAGTTCTGGGGTTATGTCACAGCTTCCATTCAGGAGAGAGAGCCGGGTTTTGGCTTGGCGGTCCATTCTCTTCTTGAATTAGGACCTTCACCGTCTGTGGAGCCGGCAATCACAGAACTCTTGAATGAGTTGAATCGCTTCCCCCGCGAACTGGTGATTATTCTCGATGATTATCATGTCATTGAACTTCCCACTATCCAGCAGTCTATGATCCATTTACTTGAACATTTGCCTCCTCATATTCATCTATATATTGCCAGTCGTACAGATCTAGCCATACCAACCGCCAGGCTTCTAGCCAAAGGTGAATTACATCAAATCATGATGCAGGATTTGCGGTTTCAACTAGACGAGGGACTTGTCTTTTTTCGGGAGACGACCGATTTAGGATTAACCCAAGAGCAAGTGACACAGCTGTTCCAGCAAACTGAAGGTTGGATCAGCGGCCTGCAGCTGGCGGCGATCTCTTTGAAACGTAGTGGTGATATTGCCGAGACCATTCAGCAGTTCAGTGGTCATCAGCATCATATCTCCGATTATTTATTACAGGAAGTGTTTCGTCATCAATCGGAGCAGACGCGTACTTTTTTATTGGAAACGTCTATTTTAAGCCGTATGAACTCTTCGTTGTGCCAGGCCGTAACCGGTCAACGCAACGGTCAAGCCCAGTTGGAAAGATTAGAGCAAATAAACTTATTTATTGTCCCCCTAGATGATCATAGGAACTGGTATAGATATCATCATTTACTGTCTGATTTTCTACAACAGCAATTATTCAGAACAGACCCGGATCGCTGGGTGCAGGTGCATGTTAATGCGGCGCTTGGGTTAGAGAATCAAGGGTTGGACATTGAAGCGGTGGAACATTATTTAGAGGGTAAACAGGTGCATGATGCTGTTCGGTTGATTGAGAGAAATTTACATA
The DNA here is from genome assembly GCF_022369515.1 of Paenibacillus sp. 19GGS1-52. Lineage (NCBI taxonomy): Bacteria > Bacillati > Bacillota > Bacilli > Caryophanales > Paenibacillaceae > Paenibacillus > Paenibacillus sp. 19GGS1-52. Next base: position 4,983,416 of record NZ_CP059724.1, on the reverse strand, counting down.
ATTTAGTGCAAACGAAAAGTGTTGTATTAATCCGCTGGGTCTCTGCTTTACCGGAAAACTCCTTTGCGGAGAAGCCCATGATCGAACTGTTTTACATATCCGTCTTACTGGGCGTTGGTGAATGGAAACCAGCTTTCCAAAGAGTGGAACAAGCTACGATCCGGTTTCAAGCATTGGAGAAGAGAGTAACTGATGTGGAATGGAAGCAGGCTATGGGCAATATCTACTTTTTTCAAGCGATTACCTCTTATCTTCAAAAAGATTTGGAACGAACGTCAGAATACTTCGCGCTAGTAGAACGGTATATGCCGGAAGGCAGTTTTTTTCAAACGGTGGGGCGCAATAGATATCAAGGGTATGATTCTTCTGATGATCTATTGGCACATATCAACGATCTTCATGCAGCGGACGTGTTCCTGTTGAAATGGATTACAGTGTGGCGCAACAAGCAGCAATATCCTTTTCTCGGATTCTTGTGTGCTTCCTACAGTAAGTTATTGTACGAGTGGAATCAGTTGGAAGAGGCGGAGTCGTATACTGCTATGGTTCTTGGACGTAAGGATATGCGGCCTTTTGCGAGGATTATGATGCAAATTTCCATTAGCGCTTCACGGATTCAGCAAGCCAAAGGAAATCCAATTCAGGCATCAGAGCTGCTCGTCCAATTGAAATTGCAGATTGACTCTCCGGATAACGAATTATTTATGCTCAGAATCGAAGCGGAACAAGCTTGTCTGTCTCTGCGGCAAGGATCGCTTCAAGAGGCTATGGATTGGTTGCAAAGATGCGGTCTGGCGCATACGGATGAGGTATCACTGAGTCGTGTAGCTGAGTATCTAACTTTGGCTAGAGTTCTAGTAGCGTCTGAACGTATGAATGAAGCGTTGTACCTATTGGAACGATTGAATTCTTTATTTGACAAGGAAGATCGTCTCCGGGATCGTATTCAGGTAAACATTCTACAAAGTATAACGCTGCAGCGCTCGGGTCAAACGGAGGCTGCGCTCCATCAGTTAGAGAAGGTTCTGCATTTGGCAGAGCCAGAGGGGTACATCCGCAGCTTTTTAGATGAAGGCCCTGTGATGGCAGAACTGCTATCGGTTTATGGAAAGAGGCAGCAGGGTAGTGAATTGAGGGAAGCACCCCTTGTTTCTTCTAATTATGTAAAGCAACTGCTTCAAGCTATGCAGCTCATGATCCAGGAAGTGTCACAAGACGAACAGTCTCGTAAAGAAATACTGACAGATCAGGAAACGAAGGTTCTACTGTTGATTGCAGGAGGATTGACGAATAAGGAGATTGCGTCAAATCTAAACATCACAGGTGAAACCGTAAAGTTCCATATTCGGAATGTGTACAGAAAGCTTGGAGCGAACAATCGGGTACAAGCCCTGCAACGTGCCAAAGAATTAATGATTTTGGACTAATAAATATTTATGCGTACCTCCCCAAATGGGGAGGTATTTTTTTGCGCGAAAAGGCTTATAGTGGGGTGGATGCAATGAGAAATGACACAGTGGAGCTTACAGTTTGGAAATTATCATGAAAATTATACGAAGTTAAGTAGTGATGGAGGAGGAAATAGAATGCATAGAGTGTATAAAAAAGGGATATCGATCTTCCTGGTGATATTAATCGTAATGGGTGTGGTATCGGGGGTAGTTGCACCTAATGGAGGGACGGCTCATGCTGCGGGAGGCTTCGCTGGAGGAGATGGTTCAGCAAGTGATCCCTACCAGATTGCAACGGCGGATCAGTTGAATGAGGTTAGGAATCATTTAGAGGCGGGGCTTTATTTTGAGTTGACAGCGGATATTGATTTGAGTAGTTATGCGAATTGGGAGCCGATAGGAACATATGACTCATACAACTTTAATTTAAGGTTCTATGGGAACATGGACGGCAATGGATTTAAAATCACAAATTTGATGATTGTAAACCAAGCAGGAGGTGGTAGCGGATTGTTCGGAGCGAATATAGGGAAAATTTCCAATGTAATTCTGGAAGATATTATGGTGGAAGGCGGATCCAGTGTGGGTGGCTTAGTGGGAATTAACGAAGGAACCATCAGTAATAGTTCCGCCACCGGAAGTGTGAGTGGAGGTGACGGTGTGGGCGGCTTGGTGGGAGATAACCCTGGAACTATCAGTAATAGTTATGCCACCGGAAATGTGAGTGGAGGTGACAATGTGGGCGGCTTAGCTGGCATTAACGTTGGAAATATCAGCAACAGTTACACCACGGAAATTGTGAAAGGATATAACACCGTGGGCGGCTTAGTTGGTAGGACTATGATAAATAATATTCCATGTAGTATCAGCAACAGTTACGCCACCGGAAGTGTGAATGGAAATCAATATGTGGGCGGTTTGGTTGGTATACTCGATTATTTTACAAGCATCAGCAACAGTTACGCCACAGGGAAAGTGAATGGAAATCAATATGTGGGCGGCTTGGTTGGTATCAAATCTGGCTATGCAACCATCAACCACAGCTTCTATGATAGCGACACAACAGTACAGTCGGATATAGATAAAGGCACTGGTAAAACAACCGCAGAAATGCAAAATCCAACCACATTTAGTGATTGGAATTTCAGTGAAGATTGGTATATGTTTTCAGGTCAATATCCTCAATTATGGGCGTTTATAGTCTTGACACCAGGAACGAATGCGGGAACAACGAAGTTGAATAATATTCCGAATGGTATGGAGTATTCGATGGACGCTGCCAATTACACGGCAATTTCGGGTAGTTCTGTCGATAATATTACTGTGGATTCAGGTGATGAGATCCTCGTCCGTGTAGCATCACCTAATTCAATCGCAAAAATATTCACGGCCGAAAAAATAAATATTAAGTCAGCAGCAGCACCACAAACAGCGGTGTTGACGGTTGGAACAGCCATTCCAGGAACAACGAAGTTAACCGGCGTGATGAGTGGGATGGAGTATAAAGTCAACACAGGCTCGTACACGACGATTGTGGATACAAGCGTCGACAACATTGCTGTCGAGGTAGGGGATCGGATTTATATTCGAGTAAAGGAAACAACAATTCAGCCGGCTTCCAATGAACAAATGTTGAATGTAGATGCCGGGGATATCATGAAATTAATTGCAACAGGAACCATAGCTGGAGTGACTGTACCGGTAGCCGGGGCAACGCCAGTTACGGCAATAGCGGATACAACATATACAGCATCGATAGACTGGTCCCCAGTAGATGCAACCTTTGCAGGAGCAGTAGCCTATACAGCCAAGATTACAATCACCCCCAAAGCAGGATATACATTAACAGGAGTGCCTGCGAACTCCTTCACTGTAGCTGGAGCAATACAGACAACGAATAATGCGGATTCCGGCGTTGTGATCGCCGAATTCCCGGCGACCGCCACAGTATCTATTAGTACAGGAGCCATAGCTGGAGTGACTACACCGATAGCCGGGGCAACGCCAGTAACTGCCGTAACGTATTCGTCAGAATACACCGCAACGGTTAGCTGGTCGCCAGCGACGACATTATTTGCCCCAGAAACAGCTTACACTGCGACAATTGCAATCACCCCCAAAGCAGGGTACACCTTAACGGGGGTGCCTGCCAACTTCTTCACCGTAGCCGGAGCAACAACAACGAATGATGCGGGTTCAGGCATAGTGACCGCCGTATTCCCGGCGACGGCAGCAATACCTGTCACAGAAGTACCTGTGACAATCGTCCCCATCGCAACAGCAGGGATAGCTGGAGTGACAGCACCAGTAATCGGAGTAATACCGGTAACGACGGTAACGTATTCGGCGGAATATACCGCAACGGTTAGCTGGTCGCCAACAACGACAATATTTGTCCAAGGAACAGCCTACACCGCAACGATAACAATCGCTCCAAAGGCAGGATTTACATTGACGGGAGTGCCTGCTAATTTCTTCAGTGTAGCCGGAGCAACAACGACGAATGCAGCGGACTCAGGAGTTGTGACCGCCGTATTCCCGGCGACACAGCTTATTAGCACTGGTGGTACTTCGACAACACCAAGCAACAGCATCGTTACCAGCACGAATGGTACATTAACACTTCCGGTAAACCAAGCAGGCGAGGTTAGCTTCGAGAATGTCGTTAAGATCTCTATTCCCACAGGAGCAGTTGCCAAAGAACTGATATTATCTATCCACAAGGTGCTGGATACTCAGATTCTTTTGGCGAATAAAGAGATCCTGCTCAGCCCTGTATACGAGATTACGAAAAACTTTGCGGAGGACTTCAGTAAACCGGTTACGTTGAACATTGCCTTTGATCCAACCCTTGTAAAAAGTAACCAAAAGGAAGTGGTATTCTACTATGACGAAGTGAAGAAAGCGTGGGTTGAAGTAGCAGGTGGCAAGATCGAAGGGAATCGCATTATTGTAGAGGTCAATCATTTAGGGAAATATGCAGTACTTAGTGTAGACGAAGCGACGGGATTGCCAGTAAGAGTGCCAGTAACGGACACATCTACGGAAATCAACTTCAGCGATGTCGCAGGACATTGGGCAGAAGCAAGCATCAAGCAAGCCGTGAGCATTGGAATGGTCAAGGGTTACCAAGACGGAACGTTCCAACCGAATCATACGGTGACCCGTGCGGAATTCGCGGTGATGCTGATGAATGTGCTCAAGCCACAAGGAGCAGGCACACAACTAACGTTCACAGATACAGCAACAATCGGAGCGTGGGCGCAGACAGCAATCGCGCAAGCGGTGCAAGCTGGCATGATTACAGGCTATGAGGACGGTGGTCTCCGTCCGAATGCAGAAATTACACGCGCCGAGATGGCAGTCATCCTCGCAAAAGCGCTGGGTAAGTCTAGCGAAGTTAAGCTAACCACAAGCTTCGCCGATGACAAAGATATTCCAGCGTGGGCGAAATCCAGTGTGGATTTCGTGAAGCAAGAGGGAATAGTGCGAGGAAAAGGGGACAATGAGTTCGCCCCGCAAGACTCTGCTACAAGAGCTGAGGCTGTAACGGTACTTTTGAAATTATTGGCACAACTGAACAAGTGATAGAGGAACTATAGCGAACATCATTCAAGAATGGTTAGGGTGAATTGAATTAAATCATCAGGCAGAATATTCTCCATGACTAGCGGATTTCAAAAAATAGTAAAATCTTCTTAGAAATCATAAATTTTTTACCCTTACCTCCCCAAATGGGGAGGTATTTTTTTGTGCGAATAGAGTTATAGTGAGGTGAGTGCAATGAGGAATGACACAATGGAATGGGTTATTAGGATTTTTATATGAATATATTCAGTATTTAGTAGTTTTAGAGGAGGAAGTAGAATGAATACAGTGTTTAAAAAAGGAATATCAATCATTCTGGTGTTGTTAATGGTAATGGGTGGAATATCAGGAGTGATAGTATCTGGTGGAGGGACGGCTTATGCTGCGGGAGGCTTTGCTGGAGGAACGGGTGCAGCAGGCGATCCTTATCAGATCGCAACCGCTGATCAGCTAGATTTGGTTAGAGATTATTTAGGTGCGGGCCTTTATTTTAAGTTGACAGCGGATATTGATTTGAGTAGTTACGCAAATTGGGAACCGATAGGTTATGTTGTTGGGTTCCCATTTAAAGGGAGAATGGATGGAAATGGGTATACAATCACTAATCTGAAGTTAGAAAGTACAGGATATGTTGCTGCAGGATTGTTCGGAGCAATAAACCAGTATGCTGAGGTTTCTCATATGATATTGGAAGATGTAGAGGTTAAAGGTCAAGCAGTGGGCGGATTGGCAGGAATGAACAATGGAACCATTAGCAATAGCCATGTCACAGGACATGTGAGTGGATCTAGTGGGGCAGGTGGGTTGGTGTCTCTAAACAACGGGGGTGGAACCATCAGCAATAGCTACGCCACAGTTACTGTGAATGGCATTCTGCAACCGAATGGTGATAAGCCTTATAATTCGGGAGGTTTGGCTGGTATTAATTATGGGACCATCGACAACAGTTACGCCACCGGAAGTGTGAGTGGAGATGCAACATTAGGTGGATTGGTCGGTAATAACTCTGGAACCATCAGTAATAGTTACGCCACCGGAAGTGTGAGTGGAGATTTACTTGTAGGTGGATTGGTTGGGTTTCAAGATGATTTCGGAACCATCAGCAATAGTTATGCCACCGGAAGTGTAAGTGGAACAGCTTCAGTGGGTGGGTTGGTTGGGTTCGATAATACTACTCAAACTCCAATTAACTCTATTGCAGCAGCGATAGCTGGCATATCAGCGCCAATACCAGGCGATACGCCAGTATCCGTAATAAAGGCTACGGCAGAATACACAGCAACCATTAGCTGGTCGCCAACGACTACAGTATTTGATGGAGGAACAGAATATATAGCAACGATTATAATTACGCCTGACTCCGTACATACATTAAAGGGTGTGCCTAAAAATTTCTTCACCGTAGACGGAGCAATCACAACGAATGAAGCTGGTTCAGGCGTTATAACAGCCATTTTCCCAAAAACCTTAGTACCTATAGCTATAAAATCCATAGAAGGAGTGACGGCACCCGTAGCCGGGGAAACGCCAGTATCTACAATAACAGACACAGAACAATATACAGCTTCGCTAACCTGGTTCCCTGGAGATGCAATTTTTGCCAGAGCGGTAGCCTATACAGCAATGATTACCATCACTCCCAAAGCAGGATATACCTTAACAAGTGTGCCTGCAAACTTCTTCACCGTCGCTGGAGCAACAACGAAGAATGGAGCGAATTCCAACATGGTATATGCGGAATTCCCGGCAACGGCAGCGCTCCCTATCGCAACAGGAGCCATTATTGGAGTGACAGCGCCGGTAGCAGGGGAAACGCCAGTAGCTGTAATAGCAGACACGGCACAATATACAGCCTCGCTAATCTGGTCGCCTGTAGTGGATGCGAAATTCGCAGGAGCAGAAATCTATACAGCAACTATTACCATCACCCCCAAATTAGGATATACCTTAACGGGTGTGCCTGCAGACGCCTTCACGGTGGCTGGAGCAATAACGAAGAATGATGCGGATTCAGGCGTTATAACCGCAAAATTCCCAGCCACGGCAGCGGTCCCTATCGCAACAGGAGCCATAGTTGGTGTGACAGCGCCAATTGCAGGGGTAGCTCCAGTAACGACAATAGCAGATACAGCACAATATACAGCCTCGCTAACCTGGTCGCCTGCAGTAAAGGCAACATTTGCAGGAGCAGAAATCTATACAGCAACGATTACCATCAGCCCCAAAGCGGGATACACCTTAATAGGTGTGCCTACAGACGCCTTCACCGTAGCCGGATCAACAACGACAACGAATGATGCGGATTCAGGCGTTATAACCGCGAAATTCCCAGCCACGGCAGCCATCCCAATTACAACAGGAGCCATAGTTGGTGTGACAGCGCCAATTGCAGGGTCAACGCCCGTAACGACAATAGCAGATACAGCACAATATACAGCCGCAATAACCTGGTCGCCTGCAGTCGATACAAAATTTGCAGGAGTAGAAATTTATACAGCAACGATTACCCTCACCCCCAAAGCAGGATATACCTTAAAGAGTGTGCCTGCAAACTTCTTCACTGTCGCTGGAGCAACAACGAAGAATGATGCGGATTCAGGCGTTGTGATTGCGGAATTTCCGACAACGGCAGCGCTACCTATCGCAACAGGAGCCATAGGTGGTGTAACAGTGCCAGTAACAGGGGCAACGCCAGTAACTATGGTAACGAATTCGGCTGAATATACAGCCACACTGACTTGGTTGCCAACGCCGACATTATTTATGGGTGGAACAGCTTACACCGCATTAATAATAATCACGCCCAGAGCAGGATATACCTTAACGGGAGTGCCAGCAAACTTCTTCACTGTAGCTGGTGCAACAACGAAGAATGGAGTGAATTCCGGTGTTGTTACCGCAGAATTTCCGGCGACAGAAGCAACACCGGTCACAGAAGTCCCTGTGATAACCGTCCCTATTGCAACTGCCAGGATAGCTGGTGTAACAGCGCCAGTAACAGGGGCAACGCCGGTAACTACGGTAACGTATTCAGCGGAATATACAGCAACACTTAGTTGGTTACCAACGACGACATTATTTGTTGGAGGAACAGCCTACACCGCATTAATAATAATCACTCCCAGAGTAGGATATACCTTAACGGGAGTGCCAGCCGATTTCTTCACCGTAGCCGGAGCAACAACGACGAATGGAGCGGATTCCGGTGTTGTAGTCGTAGGATTTCCGGCGACAGAAGCAACACCGGTCACAGAAGTTCCTGTGACAATAGTTCCCATCACAACTGCAGGGATAGCTGGTGTAACGGCACCAGTAACAGGGGCGACACCGGTAACTATGGTAACCTATTCGGCAGAATATACAGCAACACTTACTTGGTTGCCAACGACGACATTATTTGTTGGAGAAACAGCCTATACAGCATTAATAATAATCACTCCAAGAGCAGGACATACATTAGCAGGAGTGCCTGCAAACTTCTTCACCGTTGCCGGAGCAACAACGACGAATGCAGCCGATTCGGGCATTGTGATGGCGGTATTCCCGGCAACACAGCCTGTTAGCACTGGTACTGGCACTGGCACTGGCACTGGCAGTACTTCAATAACACCAAGTAACCCCATGGTTACCAGCACGAATGGTACATTAACGCTTCCACTAAACCAATCAGGCGAAGTTAACTTTGAGGATGCCGTTAAGATCTCTATTCCCGTAGGAGCGATAGATGAAGAACTGAAATTAACGATCGATAAGGTACTGGACACTCAGAGGCTTCTCATGAATAACGAGATTCTCCTCAGCCCTGTATTCGAAATGCTGAAAAACTTCTCGGAGAACTTCAATAAACCGGTAACGCTGAACTTTACGTTTGATCCAAGCCAACTAAAGAGCAACCAAAAGGCGTCCGTATTCTATTATGACGAATTGAAAAAGGTTTGGGTGGAGATTGGCGGCAAGATCAGCGGTAATAAAATCACTGTAGATAGCAATCACTTTACGAAGTTTGCGGTATTGGCTGTAGACGAAGCGACTGAGATGCCAACAATAGACGTCCCCACGGAAATTAACTTCAGCGATGTCGCAGGACATTGGGCAGAAGCAAGCATCAAACAAGCCGTGAGCATTGGAATGGTCAAAGGTTACCTAGACGGAACGTTCCAGCCGAATCGTACGGTGACACGTGCGGAATTCGCGGTGATGCTGATGAATGTACTGAAAACGCAAGACGCAGGAGCGCAATTGACCTTCACCGATACAGCAAAAATTGGAGCTTGGGCGCAGACAGCAATCGCGCAAGCGGTGCAAGCAGGCATGATTACAGGCTATGAGGACGGCGCTTTCCGTCCGAATGCGGAAATTACACGCGCCGAGATGGCAGTCATCCTCGCCAAAGCGCTGGGTAAATCAACCGAAGTTAAGCTGACCTTCCGCTTCTCTGACGATTTGAATATTCCAGCATGGGCGAAATCCAGTGTGGAATTCGTGACGCAAGCCGGTATTGTGCAAGGCAAAGGCCATAACGAGTTTGCTCCTCAAGACCCTGCTACAAGAGCTGAAGCAGTAACGGTTTTGCTGAAAATATTGGCACAACTGAGTAACTAACAGAGAAAATATAGCGAACATCATTCTGGAATGCATAGGGTATATTTCATAAATCATCAAGCAGGGTACTCTCCAAGACGAGTCAATTTCCAAAAATTAGTTAGATTATCTGAGGAATCGCAAATTTTTACGTGTACCTCCCCAAATGGGGAGGTACTTTTTTGCGCTGAAAGGCTTATAGTAGGGTGACACAATGATAAATAACACAATGGAGCATAGGAGTTCAGATTTTCTCGTGAAATTTATACGAAGTTAAGTAGTTATAGAGGAGGAAAAGCAATGTATAGGGTGTATAAAAAAGGATTGGCGATGTTCCTGGTGGTATTAATGGTAATGGGTGGAATGTCGGGAGTTATTGGGCCAAGCGGAGGGAAGGCTTATGCTGCAACGGCGGACTTCGCTGGAGGAACGGGTACAGCAAGCGATCCCTATCAGATCGCTACGGCTGATCAGCTTAATGAAGTTAGAAATCATGTAGACGCGGATATTTTTTTTGAGTTGACAGCGGATATTGATTTGAGTAGTTATGCAAATTGGGAGCCGATAGGAACAACAAATCAAAATATCGTTCATTTGTTTGTGGTGAACATGAATGGCAATGGATATACAATCACAAACCTGAAGATTGATAAGCAAGGATATTACATCGGGTTATTCGGAGCAATTGGGGGGATTATGACCAATATGAATCTGAAAGATATTGATGTGAAAGGTGGGACATACGTAGGCGGCTTGGTTGGTTTTAACCTCGGAACTATCAGCAACAGTTATGTCACAGGAAGTGTGGAAGGAGATAGTACTGCGGGCGGCTTGGTTGGCTTTAACAGCGGAACCATCAGTAGCAGTTACGCCGCAGGAAGTGTGAGCGGGTATAGAAATATGGGCGGCTTGGTTGGTTATAATGGCGGAACCATCAGCAAAAGTTACGCCACAGGAGGTGTGAGTGGATTTGCCTATATGGGCGGTTTGGTTAGTGAAAACGAAGGAACTATCAGCAACAGTTACGCCACAGGAAGTGTGAGTGGAGATCAATTTGTGGGCGGTTTGTCTGGTTACGACAGACTCGGAATTATCAACAACAGTTACGCTACAGGAAGTGTGAGTGGAAATCGATATGTGGGTGGGTTGCTTGGTTATAACAACAGCTATGGCGTCGTAGTTAACTACAGCTTCTACGATAGCAGCACAACGGGGCAGTCGGATACAGGGAATGGCACTGGTAAAACAACCGAAGAAATGCAAGTTCCAAACACATTTAGTGATTGGAACTTTAGCGAAGATTGGTATATGCTTTCAGGCGAATACCCCAAATTATGGGCGTTTATAGCCTTGGCACCAGGAACGAATGCAGGAACAACAAAGTTAACCGGCGTGACGAGTGGGATGGAGTATAAAGTAAACACAGGTACGTACACGTCGATTACAGATACAAGCGTGGACAATATTGTTGTCGAGTTGGGTGATATGATTTATGTTCGAGTAAAAGAAACAACTAATCAACAGGAGTCTACTGAACAAATTCGGAATGTAGATGCCAAGAATATCAAGATCTTACCTATCCCAACAGGAGCTATATATGGAGTTACAGCGCCAATAACTGGGGCAACGCCAGTAACTGCCGTAACGTATTCGGCAGAATATACCGCAACGGTTAGCTGGTCGCCAACGGCGACATTATTTGTCCCAGAAACAGCGTACACCGCGACAATTACAATTACCCCAAAGGCAGGATATACATTAACAGGAGTGCCTGCGAACTCCTTCACTGTAGCTGGAGCAATAACGACGAATGAAGCGGATTCAGGAGTTGTAACCGCGGTATTCCCGGCAACAGCAGCGCTTATCACAACAGGAGTCATAGCTGGAGTAACAGCGCCAGTAACCGGAGCAAAGCCGGTAACTACCGTAACGTATTCAGCAGAATACACAGCAACACTTAGCTGGTCGCCAACGACGACACTATTTGCCCAAGGAACAGCCTACACTGCAACGATTACCATCACTCCAAAGGAAGGATATACATTAACGGGAGTGCCTGCTAATTTCTTCAGTGTAGTTGGAGCAACAACGACGAACATAGCAAATTCGGGTGTTGTGACTGCCGTTTTCCCAACAACACAGCTTATTAGCACTGGCAGTACTTCGACAACACCAAGCAACAGCAACGTTACCAGCACGAATGGCACATTAACGCTTCCTGTAAACCAAGCAGGCGAGGTTAGTTTCGAGGATGCTATTAAGATCTCTATTCCCGTAGGAGCGATAAACAAAGAGCTGATATTAACGATCAAAAAAGTATTGGACTCTCAAATTCTTTTCGCGAATAACGAGATCCTACTCAGCCCTATGTACGAGATTACGAAAAACTTTGCGGAGGACTTCAGTAAACCGGTCACAATGAACTTTACGTTTGATCCAACTCTCATGAACAGCAACCAGAAGGCAGCGGTATTCTACTATGACGAAGTGAGGAAAGCATGGGTTGAAGTAGCAGGTGGCAAGATCGAAGGGAATCACATCCTAATAGAGGTCAATCATTTAGGGAAATATGCAGTACTTAGTGTAGACAAAGCGACGGGATTACCAGTAAACGAGCCCGTAACAGACACACCTACGGAAATCAACTTCAGCGATGTCGCAGGACATTGGGCAGAAGCAAGCATCAAACAAGCGCTGAGCATTGGGATGGTTAAGGGTTACCTAGACGGAACGTTCCAGCCGAATCGTACGGTGACACGTGCGGAATTCGCAGTGATGCTGATGAAAGTGCTGAAAACGCAAGACGCAGGAGCTCAATTGACCTTCACAGATACAGCAAAAATCGGAGCATGGGCGCAGACGGCAATCGCACAAGCGGTGCGAGCAGGCATTATTACAGGGTATGAGGACGGCGGTTTCCGTCCGAATGCAGAAATTACACGCGCCGAGATGGCCGTCATCCTCGCCAAAGCGCTGGGTGAGTCTACCGAAGTCAAGCTGACCACAAGCTTCGCCGATGACAAAGATATTCCAGCATGGGCGAAAGCCAGCGTGGATTTCGTGAAGCAAGCCGGGATGGTGCAAGGAAAAGGGGACAACGAGTTCGCCCCTCAAGACTCTGCTACAAGAGCTGAGGCTGTGACGGTGCTGCTGAAATTATTGGCACAACTGAACAAGTGAATTAGGAACATGTATTAGAAAAAAGGGTCTCAGGGGCTGTCCCAAGTTATTATAGATTTGGGACAGTCTTTTTGCTGTGGATAAGATTAACTATCAGAAAAGAGTGAGAAGTTGCCTTGTTATTTGTGTTTTAGTAACAGAAGCCATTGATATCGTGCTCCACAAATATATAACTAAATTCAGTTCACATAATGGTCTTTACTTTCGACTTTTATTTACTTTTTATTACATAAAAATACAAATAAATATATTGAAATACAGTGTACCAAATGTATAATATGGTAAATAAAAACATTTCATCGATTTAAGGCGTTTTCGCTTTAACTTAAGGGGGTAAACTTGGCTATTTATATTGCAAGACATGGAGAAACGCGGTGGTCATCACAAAATATTGTTCAAGGGAGAAAGGACTCTGAATTAACAAAAGAAGGTATTCAACAAGCAATACTACTGTCACACTTCTTTTATGGTATAAAGGTGAATGCATTGTTCTCCAGTCCACTTGGCAGAGCCTATAATACAGCGAAATTCATTTCGGGTAGGCACCAGATTCCTATCATACTTGAAGATTGTCTGACGGAAAAATGCTGTGGTACAGCAGAGGGAGTTCACAAATCCGAACTTTCAAGAAGAAGTGAAAAAGATTCGGATAAGCTATCCCGTTATAGGTTCTGTTATCCCGGCGGGGAAAACTACGAAGATTTGGAAGGAAGGCTGCAATATTTTACCGACCAGATTTCAAGACTTTATATTAAGGAAAACGCAGTGATTGTAGCACACAAAGCAATCAACAAAATTCTAATTAAGCTGCTCTGTAACCTGGATATAGATAAGGTTTTGGCTATGGACGTACCTAATGAATATATCTATTGCATAGAAGGGAATAAGATTTGTTATTCCAGAATACACGAGAAGGAATATAAACAAGGATTTGTGATGAAGAGGAGCGAGTTGTAATGGCAAAGTGTGCAGAGGAATTAGCAGTGGGAATAGGTTATCTATTACGAATTGGGGTTACACCGCAGTGTAATTACCGCTGCGTGTACTGTAATCCTGAAGGAGAATGTGGGCAAAAGAATGATTTAACCTCTCAAGATTTAATTGAAATTCTAACGATTTCGGCCGAACTGGGAATTAAAGACGTGCATATTACGGGTGGTGAACCTTTACTGTTACCTTCACTTGTAGAAGTGTTAAGAACGGTCAAGAATAACGGTCATCATCTTAATTATTATTTGACAACAAATGGTTCACTTCTGTATAAATACGCCGAGGATTTAAGTGAAGTTGGAGTAAAGCGGGTAAACATAAGCGTTGACTCCATTAACCCCGATATATTTCATAATATCAGCCAAACGGATCATTTAGAAAAGGTGCTCCGAGGTATTGCTATAAGTAAATCAGTCTTTGAATCTATAAAGATAAATATGGTTGTTCTGAGAAGGTATAACTTCAATGAAATATTAACAATGATCGAGTTTTGTCAGGAACATGAAATTATTCTGCGCTTAATGGAACTACTTCCATTCTCCACGTCCGAACAGCCGGGTGACTTCTTTCTGGACAACCATGTCTCCAAACGTGAGCTGGAAGAGTTTCTGCAAAAGGAACTCGGAAGTCTTATGCCTGCCAACAATGTGAAAGGTAATAATTGGGCTTGTGATTATTGGACAGTAAACAATTATAAAACTCCTATTGCAATAGTGTACCACCATACAAGAGGTTATTTCTGTGTTAAGCAGAACTGCAAATCTCTTCGTATCAGTCCCGGAGGCGATTTAGCAGCTTGTTACACAGCAGGCTTTCCGACCATCAACATTGCAAATTCCAATTACGATGAGAAGCTAGACAAATTTCTTCAATCCTTTGGAGTAAAAAGAGGGTTGGAGGATGGATCAATTACTTATCCGAGTTACCACATTCCCGATTACAAAGCGTTTCGAGCCAACATTAAGTAGGATTTCTTAGGAGATGATGGATCAGATGAAAAGGTTGTCTTACCTCAGTATCATCTGGGGACTTGTTTGTTCTGAAGCTCTGGAAGCATTCATATTTCCATTTCTGGAGGACTACTTTAAACCGTCAGAAACAGAAGGGAAATGTCATTTCATAGTGGAGCTGCTAGAGGAACATTCGCCAGAGATAGGTACTATCTTGGAGAAAGGTGAACGGATTTCTATTCATAGTAGCGATAAGCCTGCTTTTAATGAACAAGGATTTTACTTAGATAAAGGGTATGTTCGATATGTTTATAATCAACTCACCAAAAGCGTCTATATAGTGAATTATTTCACAAAACATATCAAAATATTGAATAAAGATATCTCCATGTTATCCAGAGACGGAATCCGAGTTACCAGAGATTTTGTGAAAGTTATGATTGAAAAAGAAACAGGAGCCATAATGTACCATGCTTCTGCAGTCATGAACAGTAACAATGAAGGAATTATTTTTATGGGAGATAAAGGGAAGGGGAAAACTACCTTGTCTTTGAATTTAATCTATGATTATGGATATTCGGAAGTCTCCAGAGACCGTATATATTTACAGGAACAGGAAGGGAAGTTCACAGTTTATGGGTGGCCAACTTACTATAATTTGACCTATAAAACCATTAAGAACTTTGAGCACACTACTCATCTCTTTCCAACTGATTATGCAGAGATTGATGATACCACGTTGGGAAGAATTCATTCGAAGTTGCAGCTGCTGCCTTCACAAATAGGCGTGGACAGAAGAGTCTCCAGCTCACCTCTTACTTACATGATAGTTCTGCTCAATAAGAATGAATCTGCAGATTTGCAGGATATTCTCGCTTTGAACTGCTTCACGCCGCAGGATACCTATTCAATGAACTGGCATGGCCTGCAACAGGATAAACAGATGTCTTTTTCTAATTGTTTAAATATGTTCGATAGGCTCAAAGCTTTTCCGAACATTCTTTTTTTGGAAGTAGACGAGGATATACAGACAACTATTGTTAAGCTATTTGAACTGATCGAATCCCAAAAGGGGGTGATAACATGAAAAAGTATAATAAACCAAAGGCAACTGAGATCAAAATTCCAGCTGCTCTTATGCATGAGCAGTAACTAGCAGAAGGAATAACCAGGGTGGCGATATGCTATTATTGTCACCCTAGTTGTTCTCTGGGGGTGTGAAATGATTAAGGAAAGCAACTATATGAACGGTAGAGAAAATCTGCTATGGGCAAGTATCTTTTTATTGCTGCTAATGTCCATATCAGATTCTGGATATAGTGAATTTTGTGCACTATGGACGCTACAGATTCTAATTATGGGCAATGTGCGCAGAATTCGCTCCCAGAAGTATAGAGCAAGTTCACTTTTGATTAGAAGAAGCTTTTATATCCTTCCTATGCTGGTACCGTTGGCAATAGGTAAATATCCGGAGACGTATTTTGAATATTGGACTATCTGGTCTGGCGTGGGAATAATTATTGGACTAGCCTTTATTTTGCCTAAGTTGAAGGAATGGAAAGTCATATTATCCGCTGATTTTATAGCTTTATCACCAGTCAAAGAACGAATTGATCTGTGGTCAACGATCATTTTGCTAATTGCTGCACCAGTTGCTGAAGAGTATTTTTTTAGATTTGTTATGATCACGGTTGGAGAGTTATATGTGATTAATTTGTTTTTAGGTGCTTTTCTCTTCTTTCTCTCACATTATGGAACCCAGTGGTCTAACCGTTTTAGTTCGTATGATTTTATTATCCAGATTCTGTTTGGGCTAACCTCTGGCGAACTATTTATTCTTTCTCATTCTTTGCTGCCATCTATTCTGGCGCATTTGGTTTATAATTCGCCGAGGATCATCCTTAATTTAAGGTATATACATATTTTCAGTGTCAACGTTGATAGAAAAGAGTTGTTGTGATGGACACTGTAATTAAGGTTCGTAATTTGAAAAGAGATTATACGTTCAATAATGGTATTTTTAAAAAAGTGAAAAAGACTACGCATGCAATCAATGATATTTCCTTTGAGGTAAAACGAGGAGAAATATTTGGTTTACTTGGACCTAATGGGGCGGGAAAGACAACTACCATTAAGATTCTTACAACCCTGCTTGCTCCTTCAGGAGGGGAAGTCGAAGTGCTGGGATATAAGCCGTTTGGTGAAGAAAAGCTGCTTAGACCCCTTATTAATTTCATATATGGTGGGGAACGCAATCTGTATTGGAGACTCAGCGCGAGGGATAATTTGCTCTACTTCTCAGATCTTTATAAGATCCCGAAAAAGGTCAAAGAAGAGAGGATTCCCGAATTGCTTAAATTGGTTGGGTTGGAGGAACGGGGAGACGAACGAGTAGAAAATTTCTCTAAGGGCATGAAGCAAAGATTGCAAATTGCGAGAGGTCTTGTAAATGATCCTGAAATTTTGTTTATGGATGAACCTACGATAGGCCTAGACCCAGTGGGTGCCAAGGAACTGAGAAATATTGTGAAGAATCTATCCCAAAAAGGCAAAACAATTGTTATTACAACCCATTACATGTATGAGGCTGATGAATTGTGCGATAGACTCGCAATCATGGATAAAGGGAAAATACTTGCCCTGGACACGACTGCGAATATAAAAAAGGGTAAAAATGAGGCTTCAATGCTCGAAATTAAGGTGAGTCCATTATCGGATTCAACTGTTGAACAAATTATATCCGAAATCGGAGAATCCTCTTCTGTGCAGAGACAGAGGAAAGACGAATGGGATCTGCTTAAAATACTTTCGGTTAACCCTTCAGCCGTAATGAAAGCAATAATCGGTTATTTATCTGATTACGAAATCAAAGGAATAGAAATGAAAGAGGCTAGTTTGGAAGACATTTATATCAGTTATGTCAAGGAGTCCTCATGAAATACATATTAAGGACAATTTGTGCTAGCTTTATTATCCACATGAAGCAAAGCTTCTCCAGACCTACCTTCCGGTTTGTCATTATTCTACAGCCATTGTTTTATTCCCTACTGCTTTACTTTATGTATAATCGTTCCGAGCTTTCAGACATCGGTGAACGTATTATTATCGGAACCGGGATCATGAATCTGTGGAGTTCAATGATTTATTCCTCTGCAAGTGATATTGAACGTGAAAGATATATGGGTACTTTAGAAACGATATACACTGTGCCAAGTGATTTCAGAATTATTTATTTGGGAAAGGTATTGGGAAACATCGCCTTAGGTCTGTTCTCCGTTGTGATTAGTATCGTCTGTGTAACGGGATTGCTAGGGTTTAGGGTCACAATAGGACAGCCACTGCTTTTTATCTCATCCGCTATCGTAACTATTTTATCCTTTATCATTATTTCCCTACTGTTAGCCTTACTTTTCACTCTTTCGAGGAATTCCAGAGTATTTATGAACTGTTTAGAGTACCCTGTTTTTATTTTGTGTGGAGTTGTATTCCCCGTTACACTTTTGCCCAAAGGGTTGCAATGGTTTTCTTATATTTTATCTCCAACCTGGTCCACGGATCTGCTAAAAGAGAGTATGTCAGGCAATCTGAGCTACCCGGATTTCATATGGAAGTTAAGCGTATTTAGTTTGCTGAATGTGATATATCTAGCTTTAATGGTACTGTTCTATAAAAATTTCAATAGTTTAATAAGAGAAAAAGGAACTCTGGGAGTGCATTGAGATGGGGACTAATCTTGCAAGGTTTTTTCGGCAATCGTTATTATCCTATAAAGCATTGTACGGTTTTATGGATTTCAAAACTTTTATTCTAATCAAGATAGCAAACCCCCTCTGCCAGCTATCTTTTTTGGTGCTGCTATCCCGGTATATTTACGGCGACGAAAAAATGACTAGCTATATAATCGGAAATTCTTTTTTATTATGTGCTTATAATGCATTATTCGGGGTCGGTTTTGTGATTACGCAGGAAAGGCGCTTTGGCACATTAACCCTGGTCATAGCCTCCACGGCTAATAAATTCTTTGTATTTATAGGACGAGCATTTATGCATATTATTGATGGATGTTTATCCGTATTAATGGGATTTATCTTTAGCCTGCTAGTTTTTCATGTGAATGTGTTTACTCCTGATTTTGGATTTCTAACGATCATTATTTTATGCAGTATGTTTTCTGCAATGGGATTTGGTCTATTAATCGGTTCAGCCGGTTATATTGTACGGGATCTGAATTTAATTATGAATCTATGCATGTTTGTTCTTTGGCTGTTCAGCGGTGCTGTAGTTCCTCTGTCACATCTTCCCATATGGATTCAGCATATCTCGGGCTTCCTGCCGCTTACTAACGGGATTGTTGCTTGTCAATTATTAAATAGTGATGGGTTTTCAGCACTTGTATTCAGCCATATCATTAAAGAGCTTCTTTTGGGCCTAGGTTACTTTGGTTTGGGCTATTTACTTCTCCATTTATTTGAGCGAATATCCAAAGTCAGAGCTAGCTTGGATTCCTACTAAATTTAAGTTAAGGAGCTAACCGGATGCTTAATATTGATGAGATTAAAGAGGAGTTGTTAAAAGCGATTGCTCTTAATGATGAGGATTATGTTTTTTTGAGTGGATCGCTGATCCAAGGAATTGGTAATTCAAAATCAGATCTAGATGTGTTTGTTATTAAGAAAGAATTTCACTCCTTAAACGATATCGAAGAAATTGTCTATAACAACGACGATGTGAAGACCACTTTTGTTACGGTACAAGGAGTCAATTGCGATATCGAATATTGGCCGGAGGCCGTGGTAGAAAGTTTGCTTAAACAAGTAAAGGCACTGAATTTCGAAGATTTGAGTATAAGGACTAATAATCAAATTGATATTGTTGGCTACTCTCTTGATGATGTGACATCGTTATTACATCGTTTTATTGTAAGTAAGCCTATTTTTAATCAGCAGAGTTATTTTCAAGCTCGCAATCGGCTGGATCAAGCGAAGTTTTGCAAATTTATGAGTAGAAAGCTGATTAATAGTATTGATAATGACTATGATGATATTCTGGGAAATCTGGAAATCTCACAATTCGAGACCGCTTATATTATTGCACATGACGCTCTTTTCAAAGCAGTGCAGGCATTCTTATTCTCTAAACAACGGACGTTGGACAAGAAAAAGTGGACCTATATTCTTTTGAATTCGTTGGCTCTAGAGGACCCTGAGGCTGCCTTTATTCTCAAAAGAGTAAATCAGCTCTTGTTTCATTGTTCAAATATGGATAGACAGGAGATTGGAAAACAGGCAGAGCGGCTGTTAGAGTTTATTAATTTTATAATTGACGGGATCGGGCAGAAGGGAGAATTCTAATTGATGGATGATATTCTTTATAAGAAATCAATACATTTTCGCAAACGAGTTATAGGAGGGCAAACGATATTATTCGGTAATGGTAAAGCCTATACGCTCAATGATACTGCCGTAACCATATGGGATCATATTAATGGTCTGAATCAGGCATCTCAAATCGCGGAGAATATGACTCAGGCCTACTCTTGCAATTATATCGAAGCGGTAAATGATGTTGAGGAGTTGTTTGCTTTTTTCTTGGAAATTCATGCTATTCTAGAATCTGAGCAGGCCCTTTAAGCTGAATAATTATATGATTTCATGTATCGAAAAACCCCCTTGAGTCAGCAGTATAGCAACTGTTACTCGAAGGGGATTTTTTGAATTATTAAAAAGATAGGTTTGCGGCCGTTACGTCCATTTGGCTGACCACAGCTTCATTTCTTTCAGGATTTGGTGCAAATCCTCGCCTTTTGGCGTTAAGGAATATTCTACTGTGACTGGGACGGTCGGAAAAACATGGCGTTCAAGTACACCTTGCTCCTCTAGATGGCGCAGAGTAGTAGTCAGGGCACGAGGGCTGACATTGTCAATTTTGCGCTGCAGCGCTCCGAAACGCTGGGTTCCATCGAACAATTCTCGCAGAACCAGGAACGCCCATTTTCCACCTAGCACATTTAGTGTTTTTTCCACATTACATTCAATTGTAACAGGGCTCTTGGGGATATAATTACTGGCAGATTTAACCGTTTTCAAGGAATCTCCTCCTGCTCCGGTGTTACTATACTAGAGTATAGCAACTATATTAGGGATCATATAATAAACTATTTTTCACTTCTTTCTATTATATATAAACTATTCTAGAATGAATATGAACTTGAAGCAACCCTACTAATGATAACAGTAGGATATTGAGAGGAGCAATACGGATGAAATATCGCAGACTAGGTGGAACCGGTCTTAAAGTTAGTGAAATCAGCTTAGGCAGCTGGCTGACATACGGAGGATATGTAGAGAAGGAGAATGCTGTCAAAGCCATTGAAACCGCTTACGAATTAGGTGTTAATTTTTTCGATACAGCTAATGTATATGAGAAGGGTGCAGCGGAAAAGGTATTGGGTGAGACATTACGTGGATATCCGCGCGAATCTTATGTATTGGCAACAAAAGTATATGGTGATATGGGTGAAGGACCTAATGATCGTGGACTTTCCCGTAAGCATATCACAGAGCAGTGTCATGCCAGCTTAAAGCGGCTCGGTGAAGATTATGTGGATATTCTCTATTGCCACCGTTATGATACGGAGACTCCGATAGAGGAGACCTTGCGTGCACTGGATGATCTGGTTCGCCAAGGCAAAGTGTATTACATTGGTGTTAGTGAATGGACGGCTGCACAAATGGCGGAAGCGCTGGCTGTAGCGGATCGTTACCTGCTCGATCACATTGTCGTCAATCAACCTATTTATAATATGTTTGAGCGTTATATCGAGAAAGAGATTATCCCGCTTGGGCAGCGGAAGGGTATTGGACAGGTTGTGTTCTCTCCGCTAGCGCAAGGATTGCTGACTGGTAAATACAGTTCCATATCTGACATTCCTGCAGATAGCCGTGCGGCTAAGCTGGATTGGATGCGCAAAGGCATTACAGAAGAAAAGATCGAACAAGTCCGCCAGTTGGGCACAATTGCTGCTGAACTGAATATTTCAGTCGGAAATCTGGCCTTGGCTTGGATCTTACGTCAGCCGAATGTAGCCAGTGCGCTTGTTGGTGCGAGTCGTCCAGAACAGGTTGAGGAGAATGTTAAAGCTTCTGGTATAGAGCTTACAGATGAAGTGTTGAAGCAAATTGAGGATATTATTAGTTAGTCTTATCCTACAAAAGGAGAATAAGAACATGACTAAGGTTGTTATTACTGGTGGAAGCGGAATGTTGGGGAAATGGGTAGTGCGGCATTTTGTAGAGCAGGGCTATGAGGTTGTAAACGTAGATACGCAAAAACCTGCTGACCCACTTTGCCATACCCTCGTTGCTGATTTAAATAATCTGGGTGAAGTGTATGGTGTACTGGCAGGTGCTGATGCAGTGGTGCATTTGGCTGCCATACCGGCCGCACATATTAAGACGAACGAGGTCACATTCCAGAATAATGTCATGTCTACTTACAATATTTTGGAGGCTGCTGCAGGGCTCGGTATTCGAAAAGCGGTTATCGCTTCTAGTGAATCCTCCTACGGGATTGTTTTTGCAGTCAATCGCTTTGGTCCACAATATGTGCCGGTTGACGAGGATCATCCTCAGTTGCCCCAAGATAGCTACGGTCTGTCCAAAATTGTGAACGAGCAGACGGCAGATATGTTCCACCACAGAACGGGTATGCAGGTCGTTTCGCTTAGAATCGGAAATGTTATTGATCCTTCGGCTTACGAACGTTTCCCGTCCTTTATTCATGATCCTGAGCAGCGTGACCGGATTCTGTGGAGCTATATTGACACAAGGGATGTTGCAGAGGCCTGCCAGTTGGCGATCGAAGCCGAAGGACTGGGGTCTGTGGCACTTAATATAGCGGCGGATGATACGAGCATGGCAGTTTCAAGCCGAGATTTAATGGCCGCACGTTTTCCAGAGGTGACAGATTTCCGTCAGCCATTTGAGGGTTATGAGACGCTACTCAGCAATGCGAAAGCCAAGAAGCTGCTGAACTGGCAGCCTAAGCATGCTTGGCGGGATTATGTTAAGGAGAGTGAAGCATGAAGGTATTATTTATCGGCGGCACGGGATTGATCAGCCAAGCAGTATCACGGCTAGCCGTGGAGCGCGGGGTGGAGCTGTATTTATTTAATAGAGGCCAACGTGACGAGTTCGTACCGGAAGGTACGAAGGTAATCAGAGGCGATATCCGCAATCAGGCAGAGTCTGCAGAAGCGCTCAAGGATTATGAGTTCGATGTTGTCGTTGACTGGATCGCTTTTACACCGGATCATGTGCAGACAGATATTGAACTGTTTACTGGCAAAACAAAACAGTATATTTATATCAGCTCCGCTTCTGCCTACCAGAAGCCACAACGGAACTATCTCATTACGGAAGAGACCCCGCTTGAGAATCCTTACTGGCAGTATTCGCGTGATAAAATTGCCTGTGAAGAATTATTGCTGGAAGCATACCACAGCAGCAATTTTCCGGTTACCATTGTTCGTCCCTCTCATACTTATGGAGATACAGCGATACCGGCGTCACTCACCAGTTGGGAGCATCCATGGGCACTTGTGGACCGCATTCGCAAGGGCTTGCCCCTCGTCATTCATGGTGACGGCACTTCGTTGTGGACTCTGACCCATAACTCGGATTTTGCCAAAGGGTTTGTCGGATTGTTGGGACATGCGGACGCTATCGGAGAGGCCATTCATATCACCTCAGACGAAGTTCTGAATTGGAATCAGATTTATGCAGCTATCGGAGAAGCAGCCGGAGCAGAACCTAAGGTTGTGCATATGTCCACAGATTTCATCGCTGCTTTCACCTCTGATGACACAATAGACGGGCTGATTGGTGACAAATCAGTAAGCAGTGTATTTGATAATAGCAAGATTAAACGGTTGGTGCCGGACTTTCAGGCTACAGTCCCATTTGCTGAAGGAGTCAAGCAGACCATTGCCTGGTTTGATGATCATCCGGAGCTGTGTACCGTAGATCCGGAATGGGCCACACAGCTAGATGACCTGATTCAGAAACATGGTGTCGAAGCAAAGCCGCTTTCTTACTACAATTAGAACTCAGACTTAGCTAATTCATATAAGGTGCAAAAGACAGCAGATCCCTTCCAAGGGTAATCAGCTGTCTTTTTTATTGTCCATGGTCTATGTAAGGTTATGGTATGAATCAAAGAAATCCGAATATACTTTCACTACCGAAATTCCCCGTAAAAGGAGTCCTGGCCATGCCAACACACCCATACGTCTCCCGTTTTTTTGTGAACTCCGATGCACGTCGTGATCATTTGATTTTTGATTTGCCGGAATCATGGTGGAGCCGCCCTTTTGAATACGAGTGGTGCATTAATTTCATCTCACCTCATGGAGTAGTACTGGATGCCGCTTGCGGCATTTCTCACCCCCTGAAGTTCTATCTTGCCGGAGTTTGCGCCGAAGTTCATGCTTGTGATATCGACAGCAGGATTGTCTCAAGAGAGGCTATCTTGGAGGAAATCACCTATGATATTGGACTTGAAGCAGCGAGGCTTGTTCAAGCAGAACACATTCCTAATCTGGACTTGATACAAGCCAATCTGACCGCACTTCCTTACGATGATGAGAGCTTTGACACTATTTTTTGCATCTCCGTGCTGGAACACCTGACGCTTGAGGATACAATTCGAACGTTGCAGGAATTCCATAGAACATTAAATGGAGAGGGCTTGCTGGTGCTGACCTTTGATTATCCAACGATCAACCTTCCGCTTATGAATGATCTTCTAATGAAGGCCGGCTTTCAGTACTGGGGCGAGACCGATTTTGAGTTGCCTGACGATGCAGTGCATACGAACTCCTGGGGTGGACTGAATTGCTTCCGGGCTGTGCTGAAAAAATCAGGAGTTTAAGATACTTGTATTAGCGCTCATTAGGATACCTCCTCCCAGTATAGTAGAATAGATTAGTAGATACTGATGATAGGAGGCTAATGCTCATGGGGATGACAGGTCAATTTATAGCTGTAAGCTCGGAAGTGCTTCAGGCAATCAAGAGTCAGGAGTTAAGCATTCATAGCCTTGAAGTAGGTTTAGATATCGATAAATCTTGGCAGGCACTACATTATGTATTGTGTGGCAGTATTGCTGAAGGTGAGCCGCCACTTGGGTATATCATCCCGATATCCAGTAATTATATCGGACATTTATCGGATGTTGAGGCGTTTGCTCTGAATCCGGGACAGATCAGGGAAGCTCTGGCTGCGGTAGAGCAGATTACGGCAGCCGAGCTGCGGGAACAATACAATTTCGCTGAAATGGTAGAGCAAGGGGTCTATCCACTAACGGAGGATGACGACTCTGAGGAGTTTTTTGATTATATTTATGAGAATTTTGTGGCTATCCGGGATTTTTATACTCTAACAGCTGCCGAAGAACAGAATATTATATTTTATATTTTATAAAAGGGGTCTAAATCTTGCGGAGATTTACAATCATTACAGTTATCTTGTTACTGATTTTTCCTGCAGCTATGTCATCAAGCAAGGCATCGGCAGCATCGGCAGACCGTATTAATATTACTTTTGTAGGCGATATTCTGTTGGACGGTTTTGTCGGTGAACAAATTGCCAGATACGGAGCGAACTTTCCATTCGTCAAAGTTGCACCAACTTTACAAAAGGCTGATATCGCCTTTGCCAATCTGGAGACACCTGTATCGACAAGAGGCAAACCGGCCGAGAAAACATTTGCCTTTCGCTCTAAACCAACAGCACTAAGCGGACTGGTTTATGCAGGAATTGACGGAGTGTCTCTTGCCAATAATCATATTCTGGATTTTGGTAAAGACGCCATGCTGGATACTCTGATACATTTGGATAAATACAAGATTGCTCATACAGGCGCTGGCCGAAATATAGAACAGGCATATAAACCCTACATCAAGACGGTAAAAGGAAAAAAGGTTGCTATTCTGGGTTTAAGTCGTGTATTGTCGAATGCTTCATGGTACGCTGGTGCCAACAATCCCGGTGCGGCTTCGGCCTATACACCTGAACCTATGCTCAGTGCAATTAAGAAGTCGGCTAAAGACAATGATTATACAATCGTGTACATCCATTGGAATGAAGAATTTAAGGATTATCCCGAGCAATACGCTCGAAAGTTGGCTAAACAGATGATTGACAGCGGAGCGGATATTATCGTTGGTGCACATAGCCACTGCCTGATGGGTGTTGAATTCTATAAGCATAAGCCGATCTATTATTCATTAGGCAACTTTGTATTTAACCGTTCTACGCGTGGTGGAGAGAAGACGCTGCATTCCATGCTGGTAAATATCGCCATCGACGGTTCCAAGCTGAACGGCAAGATTACACCCGTCAAAATCATAGGCGGCCAGCCCAATTTCATGGGCGCTGCTTACAATAAAGAGACCATTAAGCTGATGAACAAACTCTCTTTCAACGCAATTATTGATGGTAACGGTAACGTGACTGAAAAGAAGCTTTAATGAGGACAAGTGGCCATGTACAAGATGCGTGTTCTGAGCGGGCGCTCCGAGAACGGAACGTTGCTCCAATCGCTGTTGTCTCCACTGACATCAGTTTGACTAATCTTAAATCTTACAATAAGTAATTCAACCTTCATTAAAATGAAGTAGCTTTCTGTTTTAGGAATCAAGTTTGAGTCGGGAAAGCAAACTGAAGCATTAAAAAGCCAAACGGCAAGTCTCCAGTAATAGGAGACTTGCCGTTTTTTGTAATCAGTTTAAAAGGAGAGGCTATGCCTCATTTTGTAGGAGGATAACTCCTCTTGGGCGGTTAAGACTTGCTTATTTAAGATTTAGGTATGCTTTCCGCTGAAAGCAGCGGAGAGAACGGAACGATTGCGGAAAAGCGTCAGCGGTCGCCTTTGTCTCCGGATTTAGACCGCTAAGGGATAATTCAATAAATCTGGAGACAACAGCGATTGAAGCAACGTTCCGTTCGCGGAGCGTCCGCTCAGAACACATTCCTAAGTTTTAAAGATCAACCCTTAACAGCCCCAGCCACAACACCCTTAACAATATACTTTTGCAGGAAGATAAACACTACGATGGATGGCAGCACAGCCATTACCATGGCGGTCATCGCATATTGCCAATCCGAGGTATATTGTCCAACGAAGGTGTAGGCGGCCAGCGTCAGAGTCTTCGTATCCGGCGAGCCGTTGACCATAAGCAGTGGGAGCAGGAAGTCATTCCAGATCCACATTACGTCGATAATGACGATAGTTGTTGTAACGGATTTCAGCAGCGGGAAGATGACACTGAAGAACAGGCGGAAGCCGGAAGCTCCATCAATCGTCGCACTTTCATCAATTTCTAAAGGGATCCCTTTGACAAAGCCATGGTAGATGAACACCGCGAGTGGAGCGCCAAAGCCCCAATACAGTAAGCCCAGACCCCAGGTGCTTTCTGATAAATTAATTTTTTTGGCGATTTGCAGCACTGTTAACATGATGGACTGAAACGGAATAAGCATCGGCATAATGCACAGGAAGTAGAAGATTCCGCTTAGTCTGGATTTCGTTCGGGCCAGCTTATAGGCAGAGATGGAAGAGACGAACACGATGCCCAGTAGACCGATAACGGTGATCACCATATTGTTCATGAACAGTTTTGGATAGTTGATAAACTGCCATACGTATGAATAGTTACTGAACACCAGATGCTTTGGCAGCGCGATTACATCGGTCATAACCTCGCTAAAGCTTTTAAAGGAATTGAGAATGGTCAGGAACAGTGGATAT
This sequence comes from Paenibacillus sp. 19GGS1-52, assembly GCF_022369515.1. NCBI lineage: Bacteria > Bacillati > Bacillota > Bacilli > Caryophanales > Paenibacillaceae > Paenibacillus > Paenibacillus sp. 19GGS1-52. Next base: position 4,955,866 of record NZ_CP059724.1, on the reverse strand, counting down.
AAGAACAGAAGAGAGAGAAGGACCATAACAACCTCTACAACGATTCGACCTGTCTTGTTGTTATTTTTATTCATTATGCTTCAACCTCTCTTCGTTTGAAGAATGCCAACTGCAGGATGGTAACAACCAGCACGGCTAAGAATAGGATTAACGCTTTAGCGGTACCGTATCCGTACAGATTATTCTGGAAGGTATCCCGGTAAATATCGTAAGCGATACTATAAGTTGTTCCACCAGGGCCGCCTCCGGTCAGTGACAGAATGACGTCGAATACCTTAATGGAGTTGGTTAGGGCCATGAACACCGAAATGGTGATCGATGGTGCCAGCAGTGGCAGCGTGATACTGAAGAATTTTCTAATCGGACCCGCACCGTCAACGGTGGCCGCTTCTTTGAGATCCTCAGGTACAGATTGTAAGCCGGCAATGTAGATGACCAGATAAAAACCGATCGACTGCCAAATAGAAACAAGTAATATGGAGATGAAGGCAAGTCCCGGCGTCCCCAGCCAACTTAGGGCGAATACAGACCAGCCTGTACTTTCTCCGAGCGAGTTGAAGCCCTGCATGAAGATGAACTTCCAAATGAAGCCGACAATAACAAGACTCAGGATATAAGGAATGAAAAAGGCTGCTCTCAGCCAAGGTGTAGTCTTAAGCTTCATATCCAGGACGACTGCAAGCAGAATAGCGAGTACGTTAACGAGAACAATGTACAGTACCGCATACTTTACAGTGAACCAGGCCGAATCGGCGAAATTCGTATCTCCCGTAAAGATTTGTTTGAAATTATCAAGTCCAACGAATACAGGATTCTTGGAGATTCCGTTCCATTTAGTCATGGAATAGCGGATGGTCATGGCAAACGGAATGTAGAATGCTACAGCGATACAGATCAGAACCGGGAGTGTGAATATCCCGAACTCTATTTTCTCGCGCCATTTTCTGCCGAGTGTTTTTAACATGGATGCACCTCTTCTTGATTTGTTGGGTGGGAGTATTCCGTTTAGTCTATATTGTGTATTATAGAGCAGTCCCCTATACGCAAAAATGGATTTAAGAGTACAGTTAGGGGTAAAAAGGTGAACTCAAATTTGAGAGAGCAAGGAGGCTGCCTGTCATTATTAAGAATTCGATACTGAAGCTGTTTGAACCTTTACTGGAGCGTGTGTCACGCAGGTTGGCGAATAAGCTGATTCTCCTGTTCACCATAATCATTATTATGGTAGTGACCTCATTGACTTTTATCTCCTACGGAATGCTGCAGAAGGAGTCGGTGAATAACAGTATTGCCAGTACAAGCAACAATCTGCTGCTGGTCGGACGCAATCTGGAAAGCTACCTGGATGGGATCGAGCAATTGTCCCTGCCGCAAATATCATACGATGAGATTACCTACGCGATTCTGCACGAATCGGAGGATTATGCCTCGAAGATGTATGTGGAGGATTATTTGAAGAAGCTGTACTTCTCCCGTGAGGATCTGGAATCCATCTATCTGTATGTGATCAAGGAGCACAAATATTATTATGTCACCAAAGAGAACTACAATATTACAGTGCGTGTGGCAGACCATCCCTCCATCGAGAACCTTCCTTGGTATAAAAGAGCACTGGAAAGCCCGTTTAACCGTGCTTACCAGTCTTTCGTGGAACAAGAGTCTCCGCAGAATAGTGTAGATTATCACGTGAATACAAATAAAAGCTTCATGGGCTACCATCGGGTGCTACGCTCCATCGTTTCCAGAGAGCCGCAGGCGGTTTTATCTCTTTACTTCAATTCTACGGTTACGAATGAGATAATGAAGGATATTCCCTTTAGTAAGGGGCAGCATTTGATGTATGTCAGCCCGGATAATCAGCCTTTTTTTGTAGATGATCTGAAATTCTATAAGCAGAGCGAAGCGGCGGGACTGCTTACTCATCTAACTGCGGCTCCTGGTGGACGTTTTACATGGTCAGATAGCGAACAAAAGTATCTGGTTATTTATAACAATAGTAAAAAAGAGAACTGGAAGCTCATTAAGCCCATTCCCTATAAGGAGATTTATGAAGCTGCGACAACGACTCGTAAATTAAATTACCTAATAGGTTTCCTCTTTCTGATTGTTTCTGTAGTCTTGGTCAGCTACACATCCAACAAAATCACAAATCCATTAAAGAATCTGTCGCTACAGATGAAGCGATTTAGTACAGGCAGTTTCGAGGCTGAGGCGCTGGTGGAGGGAAATGATGAGATTGCTTATCTGTCACGCCACTTCAATAAGATGGTGGAGAAGACGAATGAACTGATCAATGAACGTTACAAGATGAAGATTGTGGAGAAAAACGCTGTATTAAAAGCCTTGGAAGCGGAGATTAATCCCCATTTCTTATATAACGCGCTTCAAGCCATCTCTACGATGGCCCTTAAAAATAACAATGATGATATTGTCGATATGGTTGATAATCTGGCTTTAACCTTAAGATATTGTGTGAGCGGCAAGGATGTTGTTCAAGCCAAAGAAGAATTAAAGCATATTGAACGCTATTTGGCTCTGCAGAAGGCCCGTTTTGGGAATAGAATGCAGGTGGCCTATCGTTGGGATGAGAACCTAATGGGGTTGGAAATCCCGAAGCTGTCTATTCAGACACTGGTGGAGAACTGCATTAAGCATGCGCTTGAGAAAGTCTCGAGTACAATCACTATCACAATTGAGGCACGTGTTACTGCCAACCACTCTATCATATCTGTGTTGGATGATGGGCCAGGCTTCAGCCGGGAACGGCTGGAACGAGTGCGGAATTCATTGCAGCGTCAATGGGAGGATCAGGAAGAAGACAGTGTGGCTGATAATGACATGCAAAGTATTGGACTGAAGAATTTGAATGCTCGGTTGAAGCTTCTATATGGAGCAGAGGCTGGATTGTTCATTACGAGTAATCAGTATGGGACAAATATGGAAATGCGATTACCGCGGGGAGGGCTGGGACATGTATAAAATACTAATCATAGATGATGAAGAGCCGCTGCGCGAAGCGATAAATATTCTGGGCGACTGGAAGGGTCTTGGCGTCGATCAAGTGCTTGAGGCTACGGACGGCAATGTTGGACTATCTATGCTGCGCCAGCATAAGATTGATATTGCCTTGGTGGATATGAAGATGCCGGAGCTGAATGGGAGTGAACTTCTGCAGATTATAGAACTTGAATTTCCAAATCTGCTGACGATTGTGGTCAGTGGTTATAATGATTTTGAATATACACGCCAAGCTATTCGCTCCAAGGTTGTCGATTATTTACTGAAGCCGGTTAATCGTGTGGATCTCAATGCCGCACTGCGTAAAGGAATTGATATGCTGGAGGCTAAACGCGAGAAAGAGAGCGAGTTCATTAACAAGAACATTACGCTCAATATGTCCATTCCGAAGCTAAAGGAGAAGATGTATCTCTCGATCATTGGCCGCAGTTTCAAGAATCAGTCCAATGAAGCCTTCCTGCCGCTAATTGGCGCAGATAGAGCAGGCAATTATTTCGCAGCAGGTGTGCTGCGTGTGCTTAATTTGGAGCAGGTGCGTAAAGACCGATTTCATGAGGACCGTGATTTGCTGCATTTTGCCGTGACCAATGTGATTAATGAGAATAACGATGGACAATTTAAGGCCTTTAGCTTTGCGAGCCATAAGGGGGAACGGGAATTTATCGTTATCTTCACGATGACAGGCGGCTATGTGAAGGATGCAGCTTTTCTCTCCCTTCATCATATGAAGAAAGTGACCTCCACTCTAAAGGAGCTATTCGGTATTATATCTGTGGGTGGAATTGGCGAGCCATATGGCGATATCACGGATATTGCCGATTCTTATGAAAGTGCCAAAGCTTCCTTAGATGGAATTGATCTGATTAAGCTAAAAGGGACTGCAGTCATGAACAGCAGTACTGATAAATCACTTACTAAAGATAGCCCTTCGCTGACAGGTCGTATGCCGCTAATCCGCAATGCCCTGGAGAACGGGAACATCAGCCATGCTAAAAGTATTTTATTTGAATTTACTAAAAAATGGAATTCCTCGGAGCATTTTAGTCTGGGGGAAGCGGACAAAACTATTCAGGAATTCTTTGTATTGCTAAATGATATCGCTATAGATATGGATGCTGTGCCCGAGCAGCTCCAGAGCGGGAAAGACAAGGGACTGCACGGTCTTGGCATCACGCTCGATTTTGCTTCTTTTGGACAATTTGAGATCGTGTTGAATGAACTTCTGGATTGCTATGCTAACAGCTTTAATAAATCGCTTGCTGGAAACCGTAGCAGTGTGCTGGAAAATATTAAAGCATACATTGATAACCATTATTTTGAGAATATTAAAATATCGATGTTTACGGATAAGTATTTCCTGAGCAGAGAGTACTTGATGAAGCTGTTTAAGGGTCAGTATGGGTACGGCATTCACGAGTATGTACAAAAGGTGAGAATGGACAAGGCGAAGGATATGCTATCTGACCCCAGCCTGAAAATTCAGGACATCTCCGAAATGCTGGGATACAAGGATAAGAACTATTTCAGTAAGGCATTCCGGAATTACTACGAATGTTCGCCTACTGAATATCGAATCCAGCTTTTAGGGGTAGAAAAGTGAAACGGTTACATGAACACACTTTTTTACCCTTATAAGTTCACTTATGTACATTCTTATCCTTTTTCATTTTCATTAGAATAACACCAAGACCACAAGATGCATAAGGAAAAGGGGGCAACATCATGTTAAAGAGATTTACAGCACTATCTGCAAGTTTGCTGCTCGTTGGCGGTCTGCTGGCCGGCTGCGGAGGAAATAATAACGCTGCTAATAATACGGCCGCAACTAATGGAGCTGGAGCAGAGAACACTGCAGCGACAGATTCTACCAAGCCGGTTACGATCAATATGTTTACCGCTTCTCCTGAATACACGGATGCTTTTAATGCTTACATTGCTGAGTACAAAAAGGTTAAGCCGAATGTAACGATTAATCTAGAAATTATGCAGGCCGACTACAATACAGTACTTAAATCCAAAATTGCTGCCGGAAGTACGCCTGACGTATTCCAAACTACGGCTGGTGGCGATATCGATACTTTTGCTGAATACAGTGCCGATCTTACTAATGAACCACTGGCAGCGGCTATGACCGATGCAGTTCGCGCTAACATGAGTTCAAAAGACGGTAAGGTACTTGGACTTCCTGTTAAAGGAAACTTGTTCGTACTGATGTACAATAAAAAACTTCTGGCCGATGCCGGAATTACTGAGCTTCCAAAAACAACTGCTCAAATGGATGATGCGATTACTAAGCTAGAAGCGAAAGGAATTACACCTTTTGCCAACGCCTATAAAGAGTGGTGGGTATGGAAGCACATCTTCCAACACTTTGTTGATGCAGCAGCCACTGATGCCGGTATGGACGCTAAAACACTGGTAGGCGATTTCATCGCTGGAAAGACTACCTTTGCGGATCACCCTGTGCTGAACGATAACTTCTTCAGTTTCATTGATACTACTGTCAAACACGGAACAGACAAACCACTGGAACGGGACAGTAATGCTGAAGTCAGCGACTTTGCACTTGGCAAAGCAGCATTTATGACAGGTAAAGGCGCATGGGATGAAGAAGCAATCAAGAAGATTACGCCTGACTTTGATCTGGGAATCATGGGTTACCCTGTCAGCGACAAAGCGGAACAGTCCCAAATCATTACTGGTGCCGATCAGGCATTGCGCATTAACAAAGATTCTGCTGTAGCTCCTGAAACGATTGAATTCTTTAACTGGCTGTATACTTCTGAATACGGCAAGAATTGGTTCTCAACTGTAGCAAAGGTTATTCCTCCAATCAAGGATGCTCCGATGCCAGACCTGCAAATGCCACAAGAAATGGCGGAAATTCTGAAAACAGAGAAATCCGGCGACCTGTCGGTTAACTACTCTCTGGATACGTTCCACCAGAAATTCGGTGAATTGATGCAGGCTTATATTGGTGGCAGCAAGACTAAAGAACAAGCTATCACCGAAATTCAAAAAGCTTGGATTCAATTCGGATCAGCTGCACAATAAATAATATTCGTTAAGATTCGGGGCGGTCTCCAAGTAAGATTCATTACTGGAGAACCGCCTCTTTCTATGTATATAATGAGAATAACTTTGGAACAACTTTGGGAGGTCAAGATTAAATTATGAGCAGTAATAGGATTGAAATAACGGAAAATGGACTTTATCTTGTTATTGAGATTACCGCAGACCAAGATGTTCACTTGCTCCATTTCGGAGCTGGACCTCTGGAGACTGGGGTCATAGCAGATAAGCATAAACCGGGTTTCCGGCTGCTGGAGCTGCAATTATCGGGGGAGGATCGGGCTGAATATCACGGGCGAACCCATCGTGCCTCCTATCCTGGACTTCGCATGATTTATAACAGTCATAGTGACACTGTGAATGAACTTGGACGTAAGTTTGAACTAGCGCTGATCGATCCCGTTACCCGTTTGAAGGCGGTCCAGCATTTTCAGTTCTATCAAGGCATACAAATCGTTCGTTGTTGGACGGTATTGAGTAATGAAGGGGAAGCTGCTACAGCGGTTGAATATATCTCTTCCTTCGCACTTACTGGAGTGGATAAAGAGGGATCTGAGGACCGCAACGACAAAATAGAGGTAACTATCGCTCACAGCGGTTGGCAGAGCGAGCTGCAATGGCGGACCTATAGTCTGCCGGAGCTGGGTATGTCTCACTTGTCTGACCGGGGTTCGAAACGGATTGCCTGCAGTAATACCGGCTCTTGGTCGGCGGCAGAGCTGCTGCCTATGGCCGTCCTGCATAATAAAGATAGTGGGACAAGCCTGTTCTGGCAGATTGAGCATAACGGCTCCTGGCACTGGGAGCTAACGGATCAATTCGATCAGCTAACCCTTCTTGTAAGCGGACCGACCGAAAGTGACAACCATTGGTGGGTGAATCTTGAGCCGGGCGAAGATTTCACTTCAGTGCCTGTTGCTGTCGGATCTGTTCAAGGTGAATTTCAGATTGCGATTGAACAGCTTACCGCTTACCGTCGTGTTATTCGTAGACCTAATGAGGATAATGAGCTATTACGGATTATTTTCAATGATTACATGAACTGCCTATGGGGTGATCCCACGACAGAGAAGCTCCTGCCGTTGATTGATGCTGCTGCTGATGTGGGCTGCGAATATTTCTGCATTGATGCAGGCTGGTATGCACCTGGAGAGTGGTGGGATGGGGTTGGGCAATGGGAACCGTCAATTGAGCGTTTCCCGGAAGGAATCAAATATGTCCTGGATTATATTCGCAGCAAAGGGATGATTCCCGGCCTATGGCTGGAGCTGGAGGTTATGGGCATTCAGAGTCCGAAGCTGGCCGAGACAGATGACAGCTGGTTCTTTATGCGCCATGGCAAACGGGTTAAGGATCGCAGCCGCTATCAGTTGGATTACCGCAATCCGCGTGTAATTGACCATGCGAATAGTGTAATTACGAGATTAGTGGAAGAATACGGTGTGGGTTATATCAAGATGGATTACAACATTAACTCAGGCATTGGTACGGAAACCAATTCGGATAGCTTCGGAGATGGTCTGCTGCAGCATAATCGGGCCTATCTCGGCTGGTTGGATAGCATCTTTGCACGTTATCCTAAACTTGTTATAGAGAATTGTTCGAGCGGCGGGATGCGAATGGATTATGCCATGCTTAGCCGGCACAGCATCCAGTCTACCAGCGACCAAGAGGATTACGTGCAGTATGCGGCAATTGCCGCTGCTTCTCCTGCTGCTTTGACTCCAGAACAGTCAGCGGTATGGTCCTATCCTTTACGGGAAGGTGACGACGAGGAAGTTATCTTTAATATGGTCAACGCGCTGCTGCTTCGTGTGCATCAGAGTGGCCATTTGGCCGAGCTGAGCCCGCGGCGCAGAGAGCTGGTGAAGGAAGCTTTGGATTATTACAAAATCATCCGTGGAGACATTGCATTGTCTACACCATTTTGGCCGCTTGGCTTGCCTGATGCAGCCGGGGAGTGGGTGAGCTTCGGATTACGGCACGGCGAACGGCGTTATCTCGCGGTATGGCGGATCGCTGGCGAAGGTGCGGATATCCAATTGCCCATTCCAGAGTTGAAGGGACTTGATGTGTCCGTGATCTGTGCCTACCCACAGGAGCATGGCTCCACTTGGGATTGGAATACGGTAGAGGGTATCCTAAGCGTTACTCTTCCGGTAGGGAAGACGGCCAGATTGTTTGAGCTTCGTTCCTAAATCAGTAATCAGTAATTTCTATATTTGATAAAGGATACCCGTCTACTTAGGCCTCAGCAGAAGCCATGGGAGACAGGGTATTTTTTTATGGAAAGATAAGAAGTAACTTCTGAGGAGATTAACGAAGGGGGGATTTGGAGACAACAGCGGCTGGAGTCCCAATATTCCCGTAGTTAAATAGCTCCTTCATGTATAACTTAAAATAAATTTATTTTAATCAATTTATAAATGTTGTTCATACGGTCTAGTGATCAATTTGTCATTTAAGGAAGCATGATGAAGGAAAATGAAATTTATTTTTGTCGAATTAAAGCTAAACTTTTTGAATATTTTGTCGATATATATCAAAAGTTGTAGAAATAAAATTGACAGGAAAGAAATAGCACTTTACAATGCAGGTATGGCATAATCATTACTACTTTATAGAAGCTTTGAAAGCTTTTAACACGAATGATTATATAAGTATTATTTCAAGGAGGATGCATAATGATGAAAGCGACAGGTATTGTAAGAAAAGTGGATGAACTGGGACGTATCGTGATTCCGATTGAACTACGCAGAACGATGGGAATTGACATAAAAGACCCGCTCGAAATTTTCGTGGATGGAGAAAAAATCATTCTTAGAAAATACGAGCCTACTTGTATCTTCTCCGGTAGTGCAGAGAATCTCATCAACTTCAAAGGTAAGATGGTTAGTAAAGATGTTCTCGATGAACTGATCTCAAGCTTTGACAACATTTAAGTATACCTTAGACTATTAACGAGCATAAATTATGCAGAAAAGGACCGGCTGCAAGCACAGAGATGTGTTTGTGGGCCGGTCCTTTTTCTTGTTCTGCTTAGCTCGTGGAAACGCCAGAACGGCTGGACTTCCTTGAGCAACCAGGTGCGATAGGATCCAACGCCATTTTATTGTTATGGAATAGGTTGGGTTTAAGGGAGATGAGGTATTCTTATTTCAGAAGCCTCCGGGCCAGCTTAACTTTGTTGCCATAGGGTGGGTAAACGATGCCGAAGTCTATTCTAGTGCTTCTCTTCACGATGCTTTTACGATGGGAAAATACAGCAAAACTATGTTGCCCATGGTATCCGCCGATGCCCGAATGGCCAACGCCGCCAAAGGGCATATAAGTGTTCGAAACATGCGAGATCGTATCGTTAATACAACCTCCCCCGAAAGAAACCCGGTCAAGCACCTCCTGCTCTACCTGTTTATCCTCTGTAAATAGATATAATGCCAGTGGTTTCGGGTGATCGTTAATACTCTGAATGGCTTCATCCAGGTCGCTATATTCTATAATAGGCAAAATTGGCCCGAAGATTTCATCCTCCATTGAACTGTCATTCCAGGTCACAGGGTAGAGAAGAGTGGGTTCAATATAAAGATCCGCTTCTACGACGATGCCGCCCATAATAACCTTCGTTCGGTCTGCTTCAATCATGCGCTCAAGCCTGTGCAGCTGGCGCTCGTTCACGATGCGGCCATAATCAGGATTCTGTTGAATATCTATTCCATAGAAATGGGTGATGCATTGTTTGATTTTGGAGATTAGCTCGCCTGCGATTTCACTATGCACTAGCATATAATCTGGTGCAATACAGGTCTGACCCGCATTGACTAACTTTCCCCAAACAATTCGTTTCGCGGCTACGTCAAGATTTGCGGTCTTATCGACAATAACTGGGCTTTTCCCGCCAAGCTCAAGCGTTACGGGTACAAGATTGCGTGCAGCAGCGGCCATTACCAGCTTGCCAACCGGCACACTTCCGGTAAAGAAAATATAATCAAACTTGGCATGGATCAATAAGTGTGTCGTTTCTTTCTCGCCTTGCACAAGCCGGATGTACTGTGGCTCAAAGGCTTCCTTGATCAATTCCTCAATTACTGCCGAGACGTTGGGTGTACTCTCGGAGGGCTTGAGTACGGCGCAGTTCCCGGCGGCGATCGCACCAATTAACGGTTCAATCAACAATTGAAACGGATAATTGAAGGGGCCAATAATAAGCGCTGTTCCATAGGGCTCGCTAATTACATAACTTTTGGAAGGGAACAAATGTAGTGGGGATTTGGCTTTTACCGGCTTGGCCCAGCGTCTTAGATGCTTCATCATAGAACCAATACTGTCCAGCGTGAAGCCAATTTCTGTGGCATAGGCCTCAAACTCGCTTTTGCGCAAATCCTGATGTAAGGCAGTAATGATTCGACTCTCGTATTTCTTAATGTTGTCTTTAAGCTTCTGCAACTGCTGAAGCCGGAAGTTGATTTCTTTCGTACGCCCGCCGTTGTAGAACTGTTTATGCTCTGCAAGCATCTTGTCGATGCTCTCGGAAGTCTGTGGTATCATTTATATCCCTCCACCTAATGCTCTCGCTTAATAGCGTTTCTTATTTAGTGTTCTTCAACCAGTTCAATGATATGACCTCGAACATTTCCTTTGGGAGGTTAAGCGAAATCAAGCTCCAACACTCGTTGTATCTCATTGATAAAAGCAGCATACTGTGCCAAACCCAGTTCCATGCACATTTTCTGGTAAGTGCCTAGTTTAGTATCCAACTTTTTTAACTTTTGCTCCAGATCGTCGAACATGGTCTGCTTCTCCTCCATGGCCTGCCGAAGCATCTTCTCTACAGTATCTCTGTCGGTCATGTCTCCAAAATACAGATGCATAAAAAAGTCTGAACGCAGCACTTCCTTCTCTACCGGCCCATGCAGATAGGTCTGAAAGCGTTCCGTTCCTGTACTTGTAATGGTAAATACATTTTTGTCGGGCTTGCCTTCTTGCCGTACCGATTTTTTGGTTATCAGTTTAAGACCTTCCATTTTGCTCAGAGTAGGATAGATAGTACCATAGCTGGCATCAAAGAAGAAGGAGAAATATTCCTCGAAATGCTGCTTGATCTCGTAGCCGGAATGGGGCTTATTATTTAATATTCCGAGAATGACATCTTGTATGTTCATAATAGACTGCCGCTCCTTTCTATATTCATTACCATATCACAACTCCGTAGTTAGCCTCAATTTGATAGATCATGAACCACAGCAGAAACAGCAGTAGCACCATTAAGCATTTGCGGGTACAGGCTCTTGGGTGAGCTGAGGTTCCCGGCGGATGAAAGTTAGGAAGATGCTGATTGCTGCAGCCACGGCACCGATAGAAATAAGGGCAAGCACATTCTGCCCGACTCCTGTCCCTCCAATGACGAGGTCAAGCATTCCATTTACTGCATAGTAAGCGGGGAAGAATTGTCCAATCCAGCTATAAAAGGGTGATAGTAAGTCCCGGGGGATGGTTGCTCCCGAGGATAACATCTGAATGGAGAGTAGGGCGATATTTAACCAAGCACCGGCATCTCCGAGCAGAATAAGACTGAGTTGGGCAATGCTCATACAGGAGATAATCACAATGAATTCAAACATCCACATCGCCATGAAGCCGAGACTAGAGGGGATGCCAAGCCAATGAATCATTGAAGTGCCTATCAAGGAAGTTATACAGGCAGTTGCCCCGAGCAAAATGAAACGGGCGGTCAGTCTCTGCCACTTTCCTGCTTGCAGTGACAAGTTCAAGGAGGCTCTGTTCAGATTCATGGCTAATAACATAGATCCGGTGAAGGAAGCCGTAACAATCATTAAGGGGACCATGGTTTGTGCGAAATTGGTCGCAGGATTGATGATTTGTACATCAGAAGTCACCCGGTCACCCGTGCTGTTCCGGATTATATTCGCCTGAGCTTCAGGAAGCTTCATTCCGATTAAGGTCTGGTTCAGGGAGGCGCTGCTACTCTCCGTATTCAGAGCCGCTGTAACTTTAAGCGCCACGGTCTGCATGACATTGCTTACCATTTGCGGATTCGATTCATTTAAGAAATAGCGGATCTCTGCTTGGCCGGAAGGATCGCTGATCTGGCCAGTGAATCCTTGTGGGATGTTGATGATCAGACGAATTTCCCGACTTTCCAGATCATCCTTTGCTTCAGCCAGTGTAAGATCCTTCTTGATCTCGAACTTCAACGACTCGGAAATTCCGTCAGCAATAGGCTGTGCAGCAGCGCCGTCTCCATTCACTATAGCTATGGGCAGTTGATTCACCCGATCTGTTACATGATCGTAACCCGTAATCCAGATTAAACTGAAAAAGACTTGGAATAATATTGCTGTGATGATACCGACTATAGTGACCGGTTGCTTAAGAAACTGAAACAATAATTTACTGTTCATATTAATCATCTCCTTTATATATCAAGTTGTAATATTATAATACGAAATATATCATACTGATATATAAATGACAAGGTTTACTTTGAAATTTACTGTATCCGTAATGCTTGAGCTTGGCGTAGCCTAGACAATACAAAGTGATTTCCTATATCATAGGGCATGTAATGGATGTCTCAAGGGATATGATTGTTACCGACCACCAAGGAAGTTGAGAAGGGGAGATTCATTAGATGACCAACCTGAAGCTAAAGAAGCCAGAAGCTATAATATTCGATATGGATGGTACATTGTTCCAGACAGAAAGTCTGTTATTGCCTGCATACTATAAGATGTTTGATATTCTGCGGGAGGAAGGCCTGTATTCAGGACCCACACCACCGGAGGAACGCATTCTGGGCAGCTTAGGCATGTTACTGTCGCAAATATGGAAGAATGTAATGCCGGAAGCAGATGAAGCAGTGCACCATCGGGCAGATCAACTACTGTTGCAGCTGGAGATCGAAGGACTTGAGGCAGGGGAGACACAACTGTATCCGTTGGTGGTCGAAACATTGAGCGCGCTTAAAGGACGCGGAGTACGGCTGTTCGTTGCCAGCAACGGACTGCAGGATTACATTCACAGCATCGTAGTGGTTCATGAGATGAAGGAGCTGTTCGAGGGATTGTACAGCGCGGGAGGACAAGGCACGGCAACCAAGGTGGATCTGTTGCGGATTCTGCTTGAGGAGCAAGGAATTAGCAATGCCTGGATGGTCGGTGACCGCTCGTCCGATGTGGAAGCAGGCAAAGGGAACGGGCAGATTGTAATCGGTTGTAGCTACGCGGGCTTTGGGAAGCAGGATGAGCTTAAAGGCTCTGATGTGATCATTACATCTTTTGATGAGCTGACGGGATTGTATGACAGTGCAGAGTAGAAGTTAAACCAGCCCGCCCTTCTCAGAGTGTGAGAAGGACGGGCTTTTTTGTGTGGGAATTCTCGCAACTTCTTAGGCTGCTTTCTTCGGACTGGTTTTTATTTTTTGTAGTTTACGTTGTTTTTGTATCTTTGGACGCTGTAATATTTTTTTCTTCACAACATTCATTTTTGATTTTCGGTATTTTTTTTGTTTTCCTTTCAGTGTTCTACTCAACAAGGTGTTTATTGCCTTATGCTTTACCGCAGATTTGCGTAATCTTCGTTTGCTTCTCCGCTTTTTTCTTACTTTAGGCTTTGAAGCTGTAGTTGTACTAAAGGAATTGACTAACCCTGGAACTTTAACAATAAGGTTATCGCTTAGTGCAGCACCCGTGTTTGAAGCCAGTTCATGAGGTTGTGCACGTACACCTGGATGAACTGGAACAAGTCCCTGTACTGGATCATTTATTTCCATCCCCTGAACGTTGCCTTCAACATGCGCAGGAATTAAGGCAATACCATTGCTGGTTTGCTGAGCATCTGCCGATTCCACAGTAGATGCTGTGTGGTTGTTCAAAGATTCATCCTGAGCATCTGCCATAACTTCAGTAATTCCTGTCTGTTCTGCTTCCAAGGCAGTTGATTCACTTGGGGATTGGTGAAAATAGATTACATCACCTAGAACTGAGCTATGGATCAATTCGTCGGCAATTTGGATCACTTGCTCGAAGCGGCCGCCGACTTGTTCAAAGGCTTCCGTAGAGGAGATGGGATGGAGATTCACACCCCGGCGCAAGTAAACAGTTGGTCCGGAACCCTTGAAGAAATCGCCGTTCTGAAGTGGATTGTTTACATCGACCGGAGGAATCAAACGATCCATCGTCCCGCTGAGATGATTGACATTACGTTCGAACGCAGCAAGACCAAACACTTGTTCAGCCTGCAAGAAGTTTTGCGCACCAATCTCAGTTAAGTGCTGCTGATCTTCGAGCAGCTTCGCCATTGTATTGGAGAGTAAGGTCACATCTCCCTTGGGTACCAGAAACTCTTCATTATGGGTCTGGATCATAATTTCGGAAAGCCCGCCCGATGCATAAGCAACCACCGGCTTCGCAAAAGCAAGCCCTTCGAGTGCTGTCATTCCAAAACCTTCATCACCAATGCTGGGTACAACCAGAATATCAAGCGCCGGATAGATTTGATCAATATTCAGTTCGAAAGGATGAAAGATAAATCGTGAAGGGTCAACGGTTGCCGCGATAAGCCGTTTGCATTCCTCTACATAATTCTGATTCGCCAACTCCTGGCTGCCGACAATAAGATATTTTGTATTGGGGAATTTGGACATCAGAACATGAGCCATCATTATAAATTCGGCAATACCTTTATGGGGAGCTAACATTGCCGTAACAACACCGATCAGCAGCTCCTGCTGCGCCACACCGTATTTTTCCCTAAATGTATTGCGATGCTGAATGCATCTTTCTGTATCTAGGGCTGAACGATCCCATGTTGGATTGATTAACAGCGTTTTCTCATCCAGTTGAGCACCTGTATACGGGGTTAAGACAGCTTCTGATATCCCAATGATATAAGTAGAATGCTGATTAACGGTTTGCACAGATGATATCTGATATTCTCCCGGATACATCACTTCTGTAAGAATCCATGCTGTAGGAATACCAATTTGTGTTGCTGCCAAGGCTGGCAAAGCGGCTACAATCGTATTGACAATAATCCAATCAGGTCTGTGCGTGTTGAGGAGATTTATCATATGGTGATAATAATCACTCTGTTTGAGCGCATCCAGATCATTTTGTGTGGAGGCGGATGCTTGATAAAGCGACCATGATAGGGGATAGCCCGCGATGACGGTATTAATGGACAGGGCCTCAGCTTCGATCGAAAGGATGCCCGGTTGAGGCACAACAAGCCAAACCTCATGCTGGCGGGCCAATATTTTGCTGATGGAAAGAAGCATCTTCTCCGCACCCGTGATACGTCCTGGATCGCTGATATGGGAGAATAACATGACTTTTGGTTTTGAGGTCACCGACTGCATACCTGTCATGTTGCCACAAGTATGCTTTTTCACCTCCTTCTTATAAGTAATTTAATATATGTAGACTCTATCTCCGCCCGACACGACGGTTTGCTCAGGAGAATTGCCCATTTTCGGTAAAAAACCGGTCTCCAAGGGAGCCGGTTCATCTAAAATTACGCAACGAGTACACTTCAAACTTAGCTGTCGGGTAGGGAATTCTCATCCAATGTATAAATCAATCGGTCCGGGTTAAACCCCCATTTTCTTAAAAATACCCGGCGATTGTTCATCGCATGAGAGTTCATATCAATGGAGTTGGATAGAAAGCTTGCATTGCCTACATGATGAACATAGGTGTCGCTAGCAATCACTAGTCTCTTTCCAGCTTTCAAAGCTCGATAGCAGAAATCAATATCCTCATAGCCCCCACGCAGGAAGGATTCGTCCAAGCCTCCAATCTGATGATACAACTGCTGGTGGAATAACATGCAGAATCCGCTGATAGCTGTAGTATCCCGCCATATTGAGGCATTGGACCGGTTGAAGGTTTCGGCAAAGCGATGATATTCTTCATAGGTTGGATAAGAGGCGGGATATCGCTGCTGTGGAATCACCAGATTTGACATGGGACCTACAATACCCACCTCAGGTGAACTTGTGAGCACAGTTATTAAATTTCCGAGCCAGCGATGGGAGACGACAGTGTCGTTATTCAGGAGAAGAATAAAATCTCCGGAAGAAGCGGCCATTCCTTGATTGCAACCACGGGCAAATCCCAAATTCTGTTCGTTCTCGATGAAGTACAGATCCTCACGGTTTCTTAAATGAGCCTGAGTCCCATCGGAAGATCCATTATCGACGCAGATGATTTCATAAGGAATCTCCGTATAATTCGTTATACTTTGCAAACATCGTTCGGTTAAGTTCCAGTTGTTCAACGTCAAAATAACAATACTGACTAACATCTGCTCCCTCCAACCTTATTTTTATATTTGTGATCATAGCGCCTAAACAGACACCCCGAGGTATTTCAGCATGCCTATGAAATTTGTTGCATACGTGTGGGGACTAAAAGAGGTCTCCATTAGTGCTCTGCCTTGAGTTCGGATGGACTCCCGAAGCGGTCCTCTCATGAGTTCAAGACTTTCTTGAACAGCCTGTTCGAAATTGCCTAATGGATAAAACTTCCCGGTTACATTATGGGAAATAAATGAACGTACACC
Source organism: Paenibacillus sp. 19GGS1-52 (assembly GCF_022369515.1). NCBI lineage: Bacteria > Bacillati > Bacillota > Bacilli > Caryophanales > Paenibacillaceae > Paenibacillus > Paenibacillus sp. 19GGS1-52. Next base: position 4,939,195 of record NZ_CP059724.1, on the reverse strand, counting down.
ATCGGAGTCAGTACTGAGAACAGGGCACATGCAGCTGATTGCTTCAGCAACCGCATACCCGAAGCCTTCCATAATGGAGGTGGATAACAAAAAGCCATGAGATTCACCAATGATGGATAAATAATCAGGCATTTGATCATGCGCGATATTGGAGAAGATATCGATTTTTTTGCGTAATCCCAAGCGTTTTACTGTATTGAGGTAAGCGAGACGCTCCGACTCTAGCGATAGATTCGAATCTTCAAAGATCCATAGACGAAGTCGAGGCTCCTGTCTGGAAATTCGATATACAATTTCCAGACACTCTTGCCAATTCTTGTTAGGCTCAAGTCGTCCAACCCAGCCAATGATGGGATAGGGAGTGGGGGTGTGCTCACGGTATTGAAATTTAGTCGTATCCAAACAATTAGAAAAACAAAAATGAAGCTTTGTCGGAAATCTGGATAACAATTGGATCAAATGAGAAGTAGGGGGATATAACAAGGCATCTGCGTGCGCTAAAATATAGGGCGTGGCCACCGTGATGACATTCTCCGCCTGCTCCAATGTTCCAAGCCCTTGGACTTCATAGATTAAAGGGCCTGTATAACCCAATAGACGAAACTTTTCCAATAACAGAAAATTGGAGGAGACAACTACGGCTTGAAACGATTCTGTAGACAGCAATTGGCGAATCTCGTTATCATTTTCGGTCACAAGTGTCGGGCAAGTCGCAATATTTTGCAGGCCTGCTCCATAACGTTCATATAAAAGATGACAGTCAATGCCTTGCTTCCGTAATTCTTCCGTCCGAGTTCGATTCAGGGTGTCCATACCACCACTCGGTAGTATATAGCTTAATAGAACTTTCAATCTGCTCCCTCCTTAGTAGACTGCTTCTCCATACCATATGTGGCGGCAAGAAGAATTGGATGTACGGATAACCAATACAGTGAAAGAAGTTGCTCTTAACTTCCTATCCAAAAGCAGCTACGAGTCCACAACTATAAACTGCACTATGCATATGTTATAAGACTTGATAAATAAGAGAGGTGTACGGATTGGCAAAAGTATCGGTGATTATACCGTTTTATAACTGTAAATATGTAGATCAGGCTATAGATAGTGTATTAAAACAAACCTTCTCGGATATAGAAATCATTCTGGTAGATGACGGTTCTACGTTGTATACAGAGAAATTATTCCCCTATTTAGATCGGATTCATTGTATAAGACAGATGAACGGTGGAACTGCTTGTGCACTGAATCGTGGCCTTCAAACGGCTAACGGGGAGTATGTGGCCTGGCTTAGCTCGGACGATTTATTTTACCCAGATAAAATTAAGCGTCAGGTTGAGTTCATGGAACAACGCAAGGCGGCATTCTGCTATACAGATTACCATGTCATTAATGAACGAAGTCAAATCATCCAGCACGATGCGACGGCAAAATTTCAAACGTTTCAATCATTTATAGAAGCATTTACGAACTACTGTCCAATCAATGGGTGTACAGTCATGATGAAAAGTTCGATTATCCAGAAAATTGGATATTTCAATGAAACGCTCACCTATACCCATGATTATGACTTTTGGGTGCGGTTGCTATTAGAGAAGGAGAATATGTATTACATGAATGAACCACTAACTGCATATCGCAGGCACGAAGAGATGGGGACAATCCTGCATTTGGAAAGCATCCAAATTGAACTTGCGAAAGTGAAGGCCAGCTATTTCACGCAGTTTCAGGAATTATTAGCGAATTATTAAAAATATCACACCCGAAAACCTCCGATTTCGCCATATAAGACGGACTTGGAGGTTATTTTAGCAGTTAGAACTTGCTTTTTATATCGTTATAACGTAATATTACGATATAAGGATTCTTTGCGAAGAGGTGAACAGCTCCATGGATAATAATTTTAAAGCCTACAATGAAGCCGCTGATATATTAAAAGCTTTGGCTCACCCCGTTCGGTTGTGCATTGTAAGAGGACTGATCGAGAAGTCGTCCTGCAATGTTTCTTATATGCAGGAATGTTTGGATCTGCCGCAATCTACAGTATCCCAACATCTGCAGAAGCTGCGCAGTCTGGGAATCGTTGAAGCAGATCGTAAGGGTCTTGAGGTTAACTATTCAGTCACAAACGAAAGAGTCAAGCAGATCATAGAAATCATGTTCAAGGAGGAAATAAATAATGAGTAACAAAGTTCTGATCGTCGGTGGAGTGGCCGGTGGCGCATCGGCAGCAGCAAGACTACGTCGCTTGGATGAGGACGCACAGATCGTGATGTTTGAGCGAGATCCCTATATTTCATTCGCCAACTGTGGGCTCCCTTACTATATTGGGGATTCTATCAAAGACCGTTCGAAGTTACTGGTGCAGACACCTGAAGGTATGTACCAACGCTTTAACATTGATGTTCGAATTGAAAGTGAAGTGACGGGGATTGATCCGGTGAACAAACAAGTTCGTGTCCGCAGCAAGGAACGTGGCGAATATATGGAAAGCTACGATTCCTTGATTCTTTCGCCTGGGGCTAAACCGCTTCGCCCAAATTTGCCTGGCATTGAAAGTACCCGAATTCACACACTTCGGAACATCCCTGACACGGACCGAATTAAAAAACGTGTAACAGAAGAAAAAACGCGCTCAGCTGTGGTTATCGGTGGAGGCTTTATCGGTGTGGAAATGGCCGAGAACTTAAAGGAAATTGGTTTGGATGTGACTTTGATCGAAGGAGGACCGCAAATTTTGGCTCCCTTTGATGCTGAAATGTCCTCCGCATTGTCCAAAGAATTGGAAGAGAATGGCGTTAATCTATTGTTGTCGCAAAGTGTACAGTCGTTCCGAGACACAGATGATCAGATCGAAGTGTATCTAGCAAGCGGTAGGGTACTAGTCAGCGATATGGTTATTCTAGCGATCGGCGTAGCGCCGGACACAGCCTTTTTAAGAGACAGTGGAATGGAATTGGGCCCTCGCGGCCATATCATCGTCAATGACAAGTTGGAAACAAACTTGAACAATGTGTATGCCGTTGGGGATGCAGTAGAAGTCACAGATTTCGTGAATGGCCAGAAAACCGCTATCCCACTGGCCGGCCCAGCCAACAAACAAGGGCGAATCGCAGCGGACAACGTGTGTGGGTTGGAGACGACTTATAAGGGGACTCAGGGAACTTCCATTATCAAGGTATTCGGCTTAACGGGCGCATCCACAGGAAATAATGAGAAGACCTTGCAGCGGCTGGAAATTCCTTATCATGTAACCTACGTTCATCCGAATTCCCATGCATCTTACTATCCTGGAGCCACGCCGCTTTCCCTTAAACTGCTGTTTAATGACGCAGGAACGGTGCTGGGAGCGCAAGCCGTCGGCTTTGATGGCGTAGACAAACGAATTGATGATATCGCCACTGTCATCCGGTTTCGGGGAACGGTCACGGATTTGACAGAACTTGAGTTGGCTTATGCTCCTCCGTATTCTTCTGCCAAAGATCCAGTTAATATGGCTGGTTATACGGCAGAAAATATCCTGACAGGCAAAACGGAAGTATTCGTCCCACAGGATTTAGAGACGCGAAATGAGGAAGCTACGCAATTGGTAGACGTTCGCTCGGAGATTGAGCATGCTAATGGGCATATCCCCGGTTCGCTGCTTATTCCAGTAGATGAGCTTCGCGACAGATTGCAAGAATTGGACCCTGCCAAAGAAATTTGGGTCTACTGTCAAGTAGGCCTACGGGGCTATACGGCTTCTAGAATTCTCACTCAAAAAGGATATAAGGTACGAAATCTTACAGGGGGTTACAAAACCTACCAAATGGCCGCTTACAAGCCAGGTAGCCATATGAACCAACCCATCGAACCTAAACAAGTCCTCCAACCCGCTCTCACAGAAACAAAGCTGGATACCGCCAAAGTGAATGAATTGGCACTTCGAGTCGATGCGGAGCTGGATGCTTGTGGACTATGTTGCCCTGGACCCCTGATTCAGGTGAAGCAGAAGATGGATCAGCTGCAGGCAGGACAGGTGCTGCACGTGAGCGCATCCGACCCGGGATTTTACGAAGATATTCAGTCGTGGGCTGTTATGTCTAGAAACCGAATGATTAAGGTAAGCAAAGCGGCTAATGGCATTATTGAAGCCTATCTATGCAAGGAACCGCCTGAGCTGAAGGATTCGTCTAAACCAACGCTCTCAACGCCTGAAGGCAGTACGATGGTCGTCTTCAGCGGTGATCTCGACAAGGCGATCGCTTCCTTTATTATTGCGAATGGTGCGGCGGCAAGTGGCAAAAAAGTAACGATGTTCTTCACCTTCTGGGGCTTGAATGTTATACGGAAGTCCGCAAAAGTTCCAGTTTCCAAGAGCCTCGTTGGACATATGTTTGGTGCCATGATGCCTCGGGGCAGCCGCAAATTGTCGCTCTCCAAAATGAACATGCTGGGAATGGGCGCCAAGATGATTCGTGGTGTCATGAAGAGCAATAATGTTTTTTCCCTTGAAGAACTGATCGATACAGCTATTGGTCAAGGCGTCGAGATCGTGGCCTGTCAGATGTCTATGGATGTTATGGGAATTAAGGAGCAGGAACTGATTGACGGCGTTCTAATCGGTGGAGTGGGCTATTACCTCGGCAAGGCAGATCAAGCTGGCATTAATCTTTTTATATAACAGACGGATAAAACTAAATGGTTAAGGAGTGAACAACGATGGCATTTAAGATACCCAAAGAAATTAATCCTCAACAGGTTGTGGAACGTCTCAAGACAGGAGAGTCCCTGATGATGGTGGACGTTCGTGAGCCTGTAGAATGGATGGATGGACATATTGTTGGCGCCAAACATATCCCGCTTGGACAGTTAATGGAACGGTTGGGTGAGCTGGACCCGAAGCGTGAAACTCTTGTGATGTGCAGAAGTGGCAGTAGGAGCGGCCTTGCCTGTGAGATGCTGAGTGAGAAAGGCTATAATGTTGTCAATATGACCGGCGGACTGAGTGCTTGGACGGATGAATCGCTGTGGGAGTAGGCAACACTCTCTGAAATAGAAGTGAAAGGGTGAATAGTAATTGGAAATAGGTACATTTATTTATATTGCGCTCTTAGTACTTCTTGTCTGGTTTGGCTATTCCCGCCTTCGGCCAGCTAAGGGATTAATAACACTAAAGTCGAATGAGTTCAAGAGCGAAATAGAACAATCCAAGAACAGGTTGCTGCTCGATGTCCGGGAACAGAATGAATACAAGCGAGGATATATTCCTAGTGCGAAGAACATCCCGTTATCCCAGTTAGAGCAGCGACTCGGAGAGATCCCGATGGAGCAAAATATTCTTCTCTACTGTCAAAGCGGGATGCGTAGTAAGAATGCGGCACGGGTTCTTCAGAAGAACGGTTATACCCGACTCGCTCACTTGCAAGGCGGAGTCAGTACGTGGAGTGGTAAGTTGACACGGAGCTAGAAGGTGTAATAAAAGGGACGGCTGACGAACTCAGCCGTCCCTTTTATGTTTCTGTTTTTTTTGCATAAATCACAATAGGTCAATATATGATAGAATTTTATTATGACAACAAGTTTAATAGAGATTGGGGGAAGACCGCTTGGAATTGTTTGAGTACATTTTGCTTATGCTAGCGGCTATCTCAGTATCAAATTTAGTGAATCGATTTGTTCCTTCTGTTTCTGTACCCATCATTCAAATCCTGCTCGGGATGGTTATTACACTACTGCCTCTGCACTACGAATTAACATTAAATCCTGAATTATTTTTATTATTATTTCTTGCCCCTCTGCTGTTTAATGATGGGAAGCATGCAGATAAAGAGGCGCTTTGGGGTTTAAAGAAACCCATTCTTTTATTAGCGCTGGGATTGGTCTTTTTGACAGTAGTAGCCTTGGGTTATTTTCTGAATTGGATCATTCCAATCATTCCACTGGCAGCTGCTTTTGCTCTGGCGGCGGCGCTTGCCCCTACGGATGCTGTGGCAGTCGGTTCGCTGGCCGAAAAGGTTGAGATCCCGCATCAAACCATGCAAATTCTAGAGGGAGAGTCCTTAATAAATGACGCATCGGGTTTGGTATCTTTTCAGTTCGCAGTAGCAGCTATGGTCACCGGTATGTTTTCATTAAAATCTGCCAGTTTGAGCTTTGTGTATATTTCCTTTGGGGGTATTATATTAGGTCTCCTATTGACACTAGTTAAATATATAATCGTTAAATGGCTGCGAAAGCTGGGCATGGAAAATGTAACCCTTCATATGCTGATTGAAGTATTAACACCCTTTGCTATTTATTTAGCGGCTGAAGAGTTAGGAGTAAACGGTATCCTGGCAGTAGTTAGTGCAGGGGTTGCACATTCTTTTGGCTATAAGAAATTGAATCCAGAGGTTGCGAAACTGAATATAGTATCCAAAAGCACCTGGTCAGTGATTATTTTTGTATTGAACGGACTAGTATTCTTGCTATTAGGTACACAACTGCCAGACATTATCCAGACCATATGGAGCAGTTCAGATATAGGACATTTTCAAGTGATCACCTACACCTTGTTATTAACTGTAGCTGTATTAGGGTTACGTTTGATCTGGATTCTAATTATGGATATTCCTCGAAGCGTGGACTTGCTGGATACATGGAGAGATAAAATGAAGAAGGCGTTCATCCTTAGTTTGGCGGGTGTGCGGGGAACAGTAACACTGGCTAGTACCATGTCATTGCCGTTTTTTTTGGATAATGGAAATCCATTTCCACAAAGGGATCTGATCATCTTTTTAGCTGCTGGTGTAATATTATGGACGCTGCTTGCTTCCAACTACCTATTGCCTGTTTTAGTAGGAAGAGAAACGGTGGCTGAGCGAAATGAAGACGAAATTCAGGCGAAGATTGATATTCTTCGGAATGTCATTGTCGGATTAAGTGAACAAAAAACGGATGAGAACAGATTTGCTATGGGCAAAATCATTAATACATATAATGATAGAATTCGAATGATTAAGGGAAATGAACATAAGAACAACGCCGAGAAATTAATGTGGGTTTCTACTCTAAATTGGGAAATAGAGAATACACTATCTGTTATGAAGAGCAAAGAAGTACATCCATACATGGCTTATCGGCAATTAAATTCGATCAATAGATTTTTATTTAGGCTCACTCATGAGGATCAGTACAAAAGAGGTTCTCTTCCGGTTACGTATTGGCAAGAGGGAATGGGGATGGTTCAACAATTCAGATTATCTATCCATGAGAGACGCGCGGAACTGGATAAATTAAGAATTCTAAATATTACTTATGTGCTGCAGCAGCTAAGAGATTTATTGATTAGAGATGAACTTGATATTGAGATCGTCAGCACGTTTATTTTGCATTACGAAGGAAGATTGAGGAGATTAAAGGGAAGCGAAGCTGTCTCTGCTACCAAACAGGAATTCGACACAGAATTGCAAGAGTTGGCGAGGCTCGGGATTCAATTGGAAAGAGATAATATTCAGTTAATGTTCGAAACTGGGCGGATTCTAAGACCAAGCATGAAGGAAATGAAGCGCAATATAGCCTTAATGGAACATGATCTAAGAGAAGAGTCGAGTTAAGCGGTGTCTCAAAGTAAGGGTGGATTTACTATTCTCAAGTCCGATGATACGATAGGGTGGAGTTTGGACAAATGGGGGTCTAATGGTTCATGAAGCGCATCACCCGAGTCTTTCACAACTGGAGTGTGACCTCAAAGTTTGTAGGGGTCTTTGTTTTGATTTTAATGCTTTCTTCTACAATAACAGGCGTTATCCTTTATTTCCAGGCCTACAATTCGGCCATTTCTCAGGCGCGAAGTGTGATGGAACAGAACCTTCTTCAAACAAAAACCAGCATAGATGAGAAAGTGAGCATGATCGAGAACATCTCGCAGATTATCGCCTTTGACTCAAGGATTCAAACGCTGCTGGACAGTGCGTTTATCAATGAGAGCTTTCAGCTTCAGGACTACCGCTATAACGTTGCCCCGATCGTAGACAACATTATGAGGCAGAACACGTACATTCACTCGATTCATGTATATATGAATAATCCAACGATTCCTGAAATCTTCGAGCTTTATGACGGATTCTACAGTATGAAGCGGATGCGCGGGGATGAAGAGTATACAAGTTTCATGCATGATTCCCAGAAATCCACAAACTGGCGGGGGCTGCATTTAGAGAAACTGCTGACCACGAGGCCTGACGTGGAAGCCAAAGCGGATGTCTTCTCGTATAACAGGAAGATTCTCTCCGGACGCAATAACGAGGTGAACGGCCTGGTCGAGATTGAAGTAACACAAAGCGTGCTGTTCCAGCCGCTGGAGGATGCAAACCCGGATGTTGGAAGCGTTCTCGTTATGGACAGTAATAGCCGGGTTGCCTCCAATAATACTACCCAGCTGTCCGATGAGACGACCAAACAGCTCAGAGCGGTGCTGCCCGGAAATAACAGTAAGCTGAATACCTTGGCAACAATAGAAGGGGTAAGATCCATTGTGATCTCCATCCCGCTTACCGGTCCGGACCTCCGCCTTGTAGGTGTCTTCCCGGTCAGCAACTTCGTGGATAAAGTGAACCAGTCGATCCAGACCAGCTTCATTGTGTTAATTGCTGCACTTATTATCCTCAGCCTGCTGGTATATTATTTGACAGTGAAGCTGCTGTCCCGCATGAAAGTGCTGCTCAAAGCGATGAAGCAGGTGCGTGAAGGGTCGATTGATGTATCCGTTCCAGTTGTGTGGAATGACGAGTTCACCCAGATGGCGCTCAGCTTCAATCATATGACGAGCAGAATCCATGATCTAGTTGAAACCGTGTACAAATCCGAGCTGCTGGAAAAAGATGCCGAATTAAAAGCGCTGGAATCCCAGATTAATCCTCATTTTCTGTACAACACGCTTGCTACAATATCCTGGGTTGCCCGCAAAGCCAAGGTGCCGGATATTGTGAAGCTGTCGGATTCCATGGCCAAATTCTATCGGCTGGTACTGAACAAGGGGAATTCTGAGACCTTGGTAGCCAACGAGCTGGATATGGTGGGTGCTTATCTGGCAATTCAGAAATTCAGGTTCGAAGACCGGTTTGATGCTGTTTTTGAGGTGGATGAGCAGGTCAGAAGCTGCTATACACTGAAGAATATTGTGCAGCCGCTTGTAGAGAATGCGCTGATCCACGGCATTGAACCCAAGCGTTCACACGGGACGATTATCATAAAAGCAGCCCTGGAGGACGATCTCGTTGTCATCCGCATCATCGACGATGGTGTAGGCATGTCGCCGGATATGAGGCAGGATGTGATAGAAGGGAGAAACATTAATACCAAAGGAAGCGGATTTGCTATTGCCAATATTAAAAGGCGTCTTCAAGCTTATTATGGGGAATCCCAGCATATTGAACTTTACAGCAGACAGGGGATTGGAACGGTGATCACCCTTTCTTTTACAGCCAGGGGGATAAAAAATGCTTAAAATGCTTATTGTCGAGGATGAACGTTGGGAGAGGGAAGGTCTGGCCATATTTCTGGATTGGGAATCCTTAGGCATCTCTGTAGTGGAGACTGCTTCGGACGGAATCGAGGGAATGGACAAGGCCCTGGAGATGAAGCCGGATATTATCATTACAGATATTCAAATGCCTGGCCGCAGCGGGATTGAAATGGCCAAACTGATCATGGAGCAGCTTCGTGACGTGCGGATTGTAGTGCTGACCGGTTACGATGATTTCGAATATGCCCGGGAAGCGTTGCGGTTTGGCGCTGTGGATTATGTGCTTAAGCCGGTAGGCGAAGAAGAAATGCTCAGCACGATGCTCAAAGTCGTTCAGAGCTGTAAGGAGATCCGCACGAAGCAGAGGGAACAGGAACTTCTGTTGCTGGAAAAAGATGCGGTTCACCAGATCTCGCTGCGGCAGCGGGTGATGGATCTGCTGCTGGGCCGTGGGGACGAGGAGGCGAAACGGGAAACCATCAGCGAGTTGCGGAGCAGCGGTTACCTCGAGGAAGAAGCCTTCTCCGTATGGATTTGTTCGCAGCCAGTCAACTCACTGATGCTGGATACCCAGCAGATGGAGCAGCTTGCCGGAAGGATTCTGGGGCGGCAGGTTCTTGTATATTCAGTCGGACAGGGGGAGCAGGTGTCCTTCACTCTGCTCATCCCCTTGCAGCATGCAGAAACCGGGGAGCAGGCACAGCTAGCCGGTAAGCTTCTCCAAGTGCTGAACCTGTCCGTGGCGGGTAGGGCGGAATCCGCACAGGAGAAGGAGGGGCCAGACAGATGGACACTGGGCACCGGCTCTTCGGTAGAGCAGCTGGAATTCATCTATGAATCATTCCGGGATGCACAGAACACATTTAACTATGCAGTGTTTAATGATCTGTATGGAGTGATTACCGCAGATGAGGAGCAGTTCGCCAGGAAGCAGTTCAGTCTTGGGTCTGAGGTGTTCACCAGCCATTTCCGTGAGCTTGCCAAGCGTTTAAGGTATGACCTCGGAAGCGGAAAACCAGGCGGACCGGTAATGGATGAGCTGTTCAGTTGCCTTGCCGTTCACCCCGGAGCAGGAAGATCCTATATCGCGTCTTTGCTCAGCGGTGTAATCGAGAGCTGTTCATCCATTGCAATGCCTGCAGCCAAAACTGCAACGGCTGCAGCTACTGATCATATGGAGGCTCTGCTGGCATGTAAGCAGCTCAAGGAAATGAGAACTTATACTGCAGAAGTAATGGATGAGATGGCCCGGCTTCCGGAAGAGAAGCGGAACCGCAAGGATGATTATCTGATTAATCGGGTCATTGTGCTAATCGAGGAACAGTACGGGAACCAGGATCTGAGTCTTGCCTATTTAGCCGGTGAGGTCTTTGTCTCCCCTAACCACCTAGGCATGATATTCAAGAAGAAGACAGGTAAGACGCCGAGTGAATATATTCAGGAATTCAGGCTTCAACAGGCAGAGGAAATGCTGCGTACCACCAAGCAGCGTATCTCTGTAGTTGCTGAACAGATCGGTATTCCGAATGCATCGTATTTCGGACTTCTGTATAAACAGGTATATGGAATGACACCCGGAGAGTACAGGGAATTCGTACAACGCTAAGGGTTGAACATGCATGGAATTTGAGTGTTGCCTCAATCGCCAGGAAGGCGATTGGGGCTTTTTGGCATGCTGTGCACCGGATATTCAACTGGCCGAGAGGAATATGCCACCTCATGAAGACAGCGCTTTCAAAAATCGTGGGATTCTGATACCCGCGTTCATTTTTGATATATAACCCTGGAATGCGGGATTCTATAATAAGACATAGAGAGAAAAGAGAATGCGAGAGCAGAGAAAGGATGTATCTTATGAGCAGTTTGCCTGCCTTATCCAAGCGGTTTTGGCATCAGAGGTATCTCATGTTGTTAACGCTGCCAGCTGTATTGTGGATGATTATTTTTAACTATATCCCGATGTATGGTGTGATTATTTCCTTCAAGGAATATACACCTTTTCAGGGGTTTATCAACAGTCCCTGGACGGGATTGGCGAATTTTAGAGAATTGTTCAATGATCCGACGTTTATGGAATCGCTGACCAATACGTTAAAGATCAGTATTGCCAAGCTGGTATTTGGTTTCCCAGCACCTATCATTCTGTCGATCCTGCTGAACGAGCTGGTGTTTAAACGGTTCAAGCGGATTGTTCAGTCCCTGACCTATTTGCCATATTTCGTATCCTGGGTGCTGGTAGTCGGCTTAATGTACACCCTGCTTGATCCGGAGACCGGGATTGTCAGCAAGATGCTGGTAAGTACCGGCATTATTGGAAGCGATACCATGATGATGGGCAGCCCACACACCTTTCTCACACTGGTTGTATTCACAGAAGTTTGGAAGAACATCGGTTGGAATTCCATCATCTATCTGGCAGCGATTGCGGGGATCGACCCTCAGCTGTATGAAGCGGCAATTGTGGACGGAGCGAACCGGTTCCGGCGGATCTGGCACATTACACTGCCTTCGCTGAAGCCGACGATCATTATCTTGTTGATTCTCTCTGTGGGCGGTCTCATCAACTCGAACTTTGACCAGATGTATCTGATGCAGAATTCGATGACCCAGGATGCAGCAAACGTGCTGTCCGTGTATTCTTACAAGACTGGGCTTGTTACAGGCAGATTCTCCTACGGTACCGCCATTGGACTGTTCCAATCCATCGTAGCCTTCGTGCTTATGTATATTGCTAACTATTCTTCACGCAAAATAACCAAAGAGAGCTTGTTCTAGGAGGCGGAACATCATGTTAACTTATTCAAAAAGCTGGCCGGAGCGAGCCTTCGATATTCTAAATGTTGTGGTCCTGCTGGCACTCTGCATTATGACACTCTATCCATTTTATAATATTGTAATTACTTCGCTTAACGATCCCACGGATGCTGCACGCGGAGGGATTGCCTTCTGGCCGCGCGTGTTCTCCATGGAGAATTATAAAGTAGTGTTCCAGGACGACCGGATGGGCCATGCCTTTCTGGTCACCATCGCCAGAACCATTGCCGGAACAGCAACTGCAGTATTGTTTACAGCTGCCTTTGCTTACGGTGTATCGAAGACAGAGCTTATGGGACGGAGTATTTTCCTGATGATGGCTATTGTCACCATGTATTTCAGCGGCGGTATTATTCCTTATTATCTCGTCGTGGCCAAGTATCTGCATCTTAAAGGGAGCTTTCTGGTCTACATTATCCCGAATCTCTTCAATGTATTTAATGCCATTATCATGCTGACCTTCTTCAGGGCCCTGCCCAAGGAAATTGAAGAATCGGCCAAAATAGACGGTGCCAACGATTTGCGGATTTTCTGGCAGCTGGTCCTGCCGGTATCCAAGCCTGTGCTTGCTACTGTGGCTCTCTACAATGCAGTGTTCCACTGGAACTCCTGGTATGATGCTATGTTGTTCGGGAATGACCACCTGCTCACGCTGCAGCAGATCCTGATGCAGATCATCAGCTCCAACAGCAACGTCAGTCTGATGGCCAGCAACCTGGGCCTGGGCTCAGTATCCGCGCAATCGCTTAAACTGGCCACCATGGTCATTACCACACTGCCGATCGTATTTACTTATCCCTTCGTACAGAAATATTTTGTGCAGGGTGTCATGATTGGTTCGGTCAAAGGATAAAACACGGCTTTAACGGCTTCGGCTGTTTAAGTATATAGATTTCATTTTATGGGAGGTCAATGTATGAGAAAGAAAGGCACAAAAGGTATGGCTGCTGCTTTACTCGCTGTCACTCTGCTGGCAGGCTGCAGTTCTAATAATACCGGTAACAATGCTGCTGACAACAATGCGACTGGCAATACTCCGGCTGCGAATGCTTCAGCGGAACCTGCGAATACAGGAACAGACACGGCTGGAGCGCAAGCATCATGGAAGCAGGATACATCGCCGTTTAAATTCACCCAATATTTCTACGGCAACTGGGCTTCTGCTTATCTGTGGAAAGATCAATTTGCCATGAAGCTCGCTACAGAAAAAACAGGCGTGACCATTGACCGCAAGCTGGCCACTGGGAACGATGATGACTATCTGAACACGATGATTGCCTCCGGTGACCTGCCTGATACGATCATGCTGGACTGGAACAACCCTGCTGTTATGAAGCTGATCAACAACGGTATGGTATATTCCATGGATGAGCTGATGGATAAATATGCTCCGGAACTCAAGACTATGCTTGATCCGGATATGGTGAAATATCATTCGATCAACGGCAAGCTCTGGTATCTGCCGAACCTGTTTGAGACAGCCGACAGACTGACAAGCGGCGTGCCGATTACACCGATTCGTCCTTGGTTCTTCCGTTCGGATATTTACAAGGCTATCGGCAGTCCGGAACTTAAAACAACGGATGATCTGATGAACGCCCTCAAGCTGGCCAAAGAAAAATATCCCGATGTCAGTCCGGTTGGGGTAGAAAACTTCGATGTTGCCAAGAACGGCTTCGGCGGCAGCTTATCGATGAACTTCCTGATCAGCTCCTTCGCACCGAATTTGCTGGAGGAACGGATCAAAGATGATCAGCAGATCGTTGAATACCCTATGCGGAATAAAGGCTTTATTGATTCCTTCCGCTACATGAATCAGCTGTACCGCAATGGTCTGTTCGATTCACAGCTGCTTATCTACAAGCAGGAACAGTATGAAGAGAAGCTGTACGGTGCGCAATATGCAACCGCTTCCCAATACATGAATAATATGTATACCCAATACAATCCTAAGATTGAGAGCACGCTTGGTGCGGATCAGAAATACACCATTATCGGCGGACTTCAAGCCAATGGCCAGGATCCGAAATATGCTGCTTCACGTCTGATGGGCTGGCAGGGCTTCTTCATTACCAAGAATGCGAAAGATCCGGAACGCATTATCCGTTTTGCCGAGTATGCCTGGTCTGATGAAGGACAAATGGATGCACGTTACGGTAAAGAAGGCGAAACTTACGACATGGTTGACGGTCTGCCGAAATACAAGCAGGAAATCATCGATTTGTCGCTTAAAGACAACAACGCCTTTAACGCTCAATACGGCTTCAATGATTCGACACTCTTGATGCGTGCTGGTAAAGTCTGGGATGATGCCTCCGCACGTGACTTCCAGGAACAGCAGCCAGAACAATTTGCCGCTGCCAAACTGCTGGAGAAATATAATTTCGATAGCTACTCCCTGGGTATGGACAATCTGGAGCCGGACGGATCTTCACCTGAAGGCGTTATAAACGGCAAAGTTAAGGATCTCTGGAACAAAACCATTCCTAAGCTGATTCTGTCTGAATCCGATGCTGATTTCGACAGTGCCTACAAAGATTTCATCAGTCAGATGGATAAAGTCGGTGCTGAGAAAGCTGAGAAAGTCATGTACCAGCGCCACCTGGAAGATATGCAGAAGAAGGGCGTGCAATAAGATAATAGGCAGGTGCATACAATAAAAGGGCAGATCTGGGCAGCCATGAATGGGTTGCTCGGGTCTGCCTCTTTTGTGTTTGTTACATTTATTCCTCAACCGTCTTCGCCGAACTCGGCGTGTTCTTGTTCTTATACATCCATAACGCATATTCTAACGGACGCACCAATGCTTTGCGATAAGTACTGCTGTCTCCAGACCGAGCGAATACTTCGCGGGCGGGCTTGGGATTTACCTCCAGCACGTAAATTTTTCCTTCACGGTCAATGGCGAGGTCCAGGGCAAGTTCGCATAACGCGCCGAAGCTGTCTTCAAGGAAAGCTGCGGCTTCGAGGCCGAGCTTCTCCGCAGTTTTCATCACCTTCTCCGTCTTTTCCTCACTGCCCAGCCACTGCTTCAGCAATATTTCTGCACGAATGGCGTGTCCGCCGCCATGCAGATTGGAGGTGACACTACGGGCAGCACCCACGCGCCCAGCCATGCCGGTTAGCTCCCAGACGCCCTGGCCATTCTTCTGAACCAGCATGCGATAGTCGTGGAAACGTCCGCTAGGCAGACGCAGCGGGATGCCCTGCTGCACCAGGAAACGTCCTCCGAGGCACCATTGCCGGATAATGCTCTCGAGTCGAGATTGTGAAACCTTTCGCGGCGCGATAATTCGGCGGTCCTGGCGGCGGCCTTGAATATCAAATACATTGCGGGTACCTTTCAGCCGTTCAATTCTCAGGATGCCGCGTCCCCCGGTGCCGTTGGCAGGTTTAACATAGATCACCGGGCTATGCTTCAGCATTCGTTGCAGGTCGGCAGAGGACTGGTAGAGCAGTGTCTCCGGCAGATGCTGCCGAAAGCGGGGCTTCTGGGAAAAGGTTTGGTGAATCGTCCATTTGTTGCGCAGCGGACGATTCAGAAAGGTCAGATGATTGTAGCGGGAACGGAAGCGCAGTAGCTGCTGGAAGCGTTCGCTGCGCTGAATCCGGCAGCGGTCATAGATCATATTCGGGAAGGAGCGCCATTTGCGCGACCAGGTTCCGCTTTTTACATCATAGACAAGCGCATGGATCTGTTCCTTGCTGGCATGCACATCGGCAGGGGTAAACACAAAAACATCCAGCCCCATTCGCTGGCCTTCAATAATCATTCTCCGGTATACACTTTGTTCTTCAAGCTGCTTAGCATTATTTAAGTACAGGGTGAGGATGCCTAAGACGGGCTGTGGCACAGTAATTCACCTTCTTGTGGAGAAATGGTTGGGCTCATGGTACTTTGCAGAGCTCTAAGCAGTAAGGTTGGCTTGGGGCTCGTTGTCAGAGCAACGGCAGCAAGGCCAGCATTGAAGCACATCTTCAAGCTGGCTATGTCGTCACAGGCTACACAGCATTCCAGCGCTCCGAGACGTTCCAAATGTGCGGCGAGCAGTGCAGTGCCGATGTGTTTGCTTCGATATAGCGGATGGACAGCTACAAGGCAGGTTTCCTTGCCGAAGTTCGATACGAAGCTGACGCCTGCAAGCTGGCGGCCATTCTGGCCGCGAACGGTAGCCACCAGCAGCGAGACACCTGGCAAGGCCAACTGATCAGGTGTGAGCTCTGCCAGAACCCTACACCCATGAAGCGTAATTCGCCTTTCCCCATATTGCCTAAGGAAATCGAGTAGTTCAGTCAAACGAGACTTCCACTGCTTGAATTGCGTATCATAGATGGAGGATATCTGCATGCGTCGTCACTTCCTTTACAGTTTCTACTTGGGTTGGCGAGCTAAATGCTGGCTGTATTGAAAAATTCGTTCCAGTGACAATTTGCGGATAGCCGGCTCATCAAATTTCATTGGTCGGGAGTTGGCCTCAAAGAACCAGAGGCCTCCTTCCTCATCTACTCCAAGGTCCATGGACATCTCTCCGAGAATGGAATCAGAGGCGCGCTCGATCTGTCGAGCGATCAGCAAGGCAGTTGTAGGGACGTTTTTCAGGATGGTAGCAGCCCGTTCGGGACCAAAGGTTCCTTCCAGCATGCTGGCGGGCTCCTCGATGCTGCCACCTCGCGGTACATGGGTAGTGATGCTGCGGGCTCCGGCTAACCGTGCACCGATGCCCGTTACGGCCCAGGCGCCTCTACCGTTCTTTTGCAGCAATACACGGAGGTCGAATGGGCGTCCACGGTGTGTTGCCAGCTCAATAGCTTGTTGCACGATATAGTGTGTCGCCCCTTTTTCTTTGCCGATGCGTGCCCAGAGGCGGTCCATGGAGGCCGCCTTGTAAGTCACATTTCTTTTGCCGCTTTGGATTTGCAAACGGTAGGGCAAGCTGACCTCGTCTCTGTACCTAAGTCTCATAATCCCCTTGCCTGCTTTGCCGTCCTCCGGTTTCAAGTAAAGACTGGTATGATTTTTTAACATGGTCAAGAGCGTATTAGAACTGCGTAGACGTCTGGTTTTGGGAATATGTTTAGTCGTCGCACGCGAACCTTTCAGCCATTCAAATAAGTCCCATTTATTGAAAAAGAACGGATTGTATAGATGTATATCTGGATGCTCCAGACATTGAGCTATTTTGCGGACAACAGGTTCCCGCTCTTCTCTTTCCCGGGTAGGAATCCGATTATAGACAATTTGCGGTAGCGGTACCGGGATGCTATACCATACCCTGCCGCTAGGCGAAGGGACATAGCCGTTCACGATCCGCTCATCCAGCTTTAGATCGCGGACCGTGACTACATACACTAGGTATCCCAAATCTTTGCCAGTACGGATGATATCGCGGAAATTATTACGGTTTCCGCAAAATTGCCTTTGTTTATCACTGGTTGTCAATATTGCGATCACAGGTTTGCTGCCGTCAGGAATGCGGGTATTCACATGTCATCCCTCCTGCGGAATTTGCTGAGGTACAGACAATGCTCCAGAATATGCTCGATGGAAGCTTTGCCCTCAGCACGCAGGGAAGGGTGACGGAAGATAGAGCGTCCCGGTTTAGCATTGGCTTCGAACATCCAGATATCTTCATCCTGATCAATCCCAAGGTCAAAGCCAATTTCACCCAACAAATGCCGATGCTGAATCTCCAGCGATTCTGCCAGCTTGACGGCTGTTACTTTGGCTCGCTGCAGTACTTCATCAGCTCTGGCGCCGAATACACGACCAAGCGCCTGCTGTGGCGTAAGCAGGGCTCCACCATTTTTAAGATGAGTAGTGACGCTGCCCCGGCCCGCCTTCTTGGCACCGATGCCGACAACGACCCATTGATTGCTGCCATTCTTATGCATATGGAAGCGGAAATCGATGGGGCAGCCATCAATTTCGATCAGCCTAATCCCTTGTTGAACAATGTAATTCTGCAGACTATGACCATGCCGGCCCCGCAGCATACGCATCAGGCTGTCAAAGCTTGAAAAGCGCAGCAGTACATTCTTGCCATCCCGGCGATAACGGGCGAAATATCCTTTTTTTGGCAAATAGGTAAGCCGGTAGATTCCATGTCCAAGACTGCCCGCCGAAGGTTTGTAATAGACGAAATGATGGCGGTCCAGCATATCTCGCATTTTATCAGTGCTCGGATTGCTAATCGTTTCAGGCACAAAACCATTGGCTACACCATCATTTTCCAGAAGCCGGTAAATATCCGATTTATTGAAAAAGCTCCAGTTGAAATAAGGAATCTTCTTACGCATAAATCGTTCGCGGAGCTGGTTAATATAGGGTGATGTCTCCGCCCTTCGGCTGGGTAGACGGTTATATACAACATCAGGCAGAGGGACTATTTTACGTTCAAACTTACCGCTTCCGGTCAGAAAATAGCCATTTATCTGCTCCTGCTGCCAGTCAATGTCGCGCGGCATAAATGCAAAAATATAACACTTGTTACTTCCTTCTTGCAGCAACTGTTTAATAAAGCCCGTGCGGGAGCCGAAGGGCTGGGCTGAGGACGCAGGCCCGTCAGATAACACACCAACCAGCGGTCCAAGCTGGAATTCGTCATTCTGCAGGTTGCGCAGATAGATACCGCCGGTATTTGGAACCTTGATTGCTCGTTTAACACCCGAAGCGAGAAACATATGCTTGCCGGCACGTTTGATGGGTTTAATCATTGCCGGTATCGTATCTTTACCTAGACGCAGCCGGATGTTCTTCTTCCCGGATAGCTTCAAGCTTTTCATCAGCGAACCCGATACGTATACAACTCTTTGAGGCTGCTTGGTGAAATGCACATTGCAAAAAGTGAGACCCATTGATGAATCCTCCTTAGGAACCATTGTTATCATTCTCCTGCTTGTAACAAAAACTGTCCGCAGGCAGGATCGGTATCCGCCGGTGCGTGAGCAGCAAATGGCGCGCGTAGCGCAGCGGATTCTCATTGGCCAGTCGCAGCGCCCGGCGGTCGCCTGTCAGTCGGAACGCCGTTCGTCCTGGCTTGGAATTGGCCTCCAGTAGATGAATTCGGCCCCCGCGATCGAGACCGAAATCAAGACCGAGCTCGCCTAATCTGCCGCATCTAGCCTCCAGCAGGGGAGGCAGAAGTGCTGCTTCTGTGGCAATCTCCTCCATAATGTATTTTCCAGTAGGGCCATACTCGGCACTCAGAAAAGCCAGGGCTGGAACAGCCGTTCCACCTCCATGCAGGTTCGAAGTTAGCGAGCCGTGACTTCCAAGTCTGACAACCATACCGGTGAGACTCCAGGCACCATGGCCGTTTTTTTGCATCAATACACGGACATCGAACGGCTGTCCTTCACTGCTGGTTAGGTGCAGATAGGGTTGGATAATATAGTGGCGTGAGCCGATGAAGTTCTGAATCCACTCTAATCCTTCCTCCAGAGTGTCGAATGTATATTGAAAGGGCGTATTAGCCCCATCTCTTCCTTTTATTCTCATTGCGCCTCCAGAGCTCTTGTTCTGCAGTATAACGTGCAGAGTTCGTTTGCCATGTGAACCAGCCGTTGGCTTCAGAAAGATGCCGTATTCTCTTTCCGCGAGCATGGTGTCCAGAATACGGCTGCCAGTATAGAGCTTAGTTTCCGGCAGGAGCACAGCTGCTCTGCGGTTTTCCCTTAATATTTCATAGACACCCCATTTATCGGGCAATCCGCGTGACCAGGGCAAAGACTCGGAAAGAGCGGCGAGTGCTGCTGAAGCTTTTCTTCGTTCTCTCGGACTTTCGTAAAAGCAGCGATTATACACTATGTCAGGCGGAGTGGAGAGGGTGCTTTGCCAGCTCCCGTCTTTCCAACAATAACCGGTTATGGTTTTTCCGTCTGCCGCTACCCCATCTGGGTGAAATACGAGGACATCCAGGTTGTACAGCGGGGCTGCCCGACATAAATGACTGCAGAAGACTGGTTCTGTGATAGGCGGATTTCCATGGCGATGTCCAGTCATAATGCCGAGGAACCCCATTGCTGCTTCCGTCATAATGTCCTCCCTATAACCCGGCCAAATAGCGGCAATACAGAATCATTTGCTTGACCGAGGGCCTTATTTTTTGATCGTTAAGTGGTGTATTATCATTCTTTGATGGTTTGGAATTAACTTCCAACAACCAAATCCGGCCAGATTGGTCCAGTGCAAGATCGATCCCAAGCTCTCCGAAATGAGCAGGAATATAGGTTTCAACACCACGCGCAATGGCCAAGGCTGCACGTGGCAGCTGCAACTGCACACTTTCCTTCGTACCGGGAGGAAGACTGCTTTTACCAATCGCTTCACGAACCGTGCTTAAGGTGCCGCCTCGGGCCAAATTCGACACGAAATGATTACTTCCGGCCGTGCGGGCAACAATCGAGGTAACCCCCCATTTGCCGCTGCCGTTCTTCTGTACGAGCGCCCGGAAATCTACGGGTCGCCTTCCCAACTCCATCAGAGGCAAACCCTGTTGAATCTGATAACGATTGGTCTTCATCTTGGGTGTAATGGCCTGAAAGAGCTTAGTGAGACTAGGATAAATCTGCTTGCGTGTACCGAGCGGCGTAGTAGACAACAGCCGATAGCTTCCACCTTCGTCCTTAGAAATGCGGAGGATGCCTTTGCCGAGACTGCCGCGTACTGGCTTCAGGAATACGCTCGGGTAGTGGTTGCACATTTTTTTTAGGATGGCGAAGCCGCTTAAGGCATGGGATTCCGGCAAATACCGCTGCAGGGCAGGATCATGGCCCAATGCCTCGAATACTTCTGTCTTGTCGAGAAACTTTTCGTTGAAGAAATGAGTTCCGTAGCGTGATTTTACATCCGCCAAAAAATGCTGTACGCTAGGTTTGTTCTCCATTTTGCGTGTTGTGAGCCGATTGTTGATGACGTCGGCAATAGGTAAACTCAGCTTCCGCCAGCCCTCACTGTATACCCACCCCTGAATGGAAGAGCTGCGTTGCTCCAGCGCCTCCGGAGTGAAGAAGTATACATAGGCGCCCTGTACCTGGCAGGCATTCGTTAATTCCCGGCAAAACAGGGTGATCGGGCCAAATAGCCTGTCGGGATTATTCGGATGGTCGCGACTTACTAGCACTCCAATTAACGGGCCCAGCCGCAAAGTACGGTTTCCTGAGCTATAGGAAACGCCTAGTGTCTGTCGGGGATTCCAGCCGATCCGCCGCGCCAGCCCCTCACTTACACGCAGATTTTCGGATTTGGGAACTGGGATGACGGTAACCTCCTGTCGGAAAGAGCCGAACGCCAGCTGTACAGTTCCGTGTGCCGGGATTTTGAGTCTTTTCATGGATCGTTCGCCAAGCATTACGGCGTTTTCCTGCAGGATGCCCGAGTGGACCGTATGGACCGGGATCTTGAATTGGGACATCGTGGATCTCCTTCCGGTAGGCAGCATGATGCCGGCAATTTGATAGCTAAGGGTTACATATCATTCATCATATGGAGACATCTGACCCTTGGTGATTGACCTATATTTTAAAAAAACGTGCTGCCGAATTAAATCAAGCAATCTGAAGTAACTCAGTGAAGCAGATGCTCACAAAACTTAAGCGTATGCTTACGAAGCAGTTTTGTCCGAAGTAACTCAGTGGAGCAGATGCTCACAAAACTTAAGCGTATGCTTACGAAGCCAGTTTTGTCCGAAGTAACTCAGTGGAGCAGATGCTCACAAAACTTTTAGGAGGAATCATAATGAATGTTTATGACAAAGCACATGATTTGGCACGGGCGATTAAAGAGAGCAGTGAGGTCGCGGATATTACCAGCGCGATGAAGCTTGTGGATGCCGATCCTGATAGCAAACGGATGCTGGACAACTTCCGGCAGAGCCAGCTAGATCTGCAGCAGCAGATGATGACTGGAGAGATGCCTCCGCCCGAGGAAATGGAAAAGATGGAGAAACTGTTCGAGGTGTTGAATCTGAACCTTGGCATCCGTCGCTTGTTCGATGCGGAGCGCCGCTTAAGTGTAGTTATCGAGGATGTAAACAAAATTATTACGGATAGCCTGTCCCAACTGTATGGCAATCAATAAAGACAAACCAAATGAAGGTGTTTCTTGAGCCACTTGGCTTAAGAGACACCTTTTTTTGAAAGATGATAACTTATAGGTTACACACGATAAATAATCATTAGTAGATAGGTTAGGTGAAGTTTAGTTGTAGTTTGTGCAGCTATATCAGGCATTGACCTCGTGGATTTGACTTTAATTGCACTCTATACAACTAAAAAATAGGAGGAACGCTTTATTCGCCTAAACTCATGTGAATAATTGCACAAACTGCAATTAAACTCTTTCAAGAAGAATAAAAGTTGTTTTTAATTGTACTTTTTACAATTAGCCCGTGACAACTAATTAAGTTGGATTATCGATTGCTGGTCATCTATAAGTGAGGTATAAGTTATCAGTAAACGAACAAGTTATGCTACCCCAAAAAATGCCAGCCCTCGACTCATCAGAGCATGGGCTGGCACAATGAATTGCAAGAGTATTCGTAAAGGAACTCGGCTCTACTAGTCCTGCTTGCCTTCGATTACGCAGAGCAGGATACCAGCAGCCAGACCCAGACGCCGATCTAGCAGTCTTTTCTGATCTTCGGAGAAGTCGGCCATGATTTTGGTGACGAACGGGTTGAAGTTCTGTTTGAAGATCGGAATGCTGTTTCCGTTCATCTCCACCTTATAGCTCTGGGGGATGAAGCTGATAAAGCGCCGTAATAGAGCAAGCGCAACATTATTTTCCTTTATTTTTCCAATTTCCAGATCATTTTTGTCTAGTATAATCCATTCATCTACCAGAATCGATTTGAGTCCTTTGCGGCGAAGAGCGCCGATATGTTCCCCGGTTTCCGTATCTACCACATCATAAGTAGCGCCAAAGTCAATGATACTACGCGCCTTGATACGTAACAGCTCTTTATTCATGCTCTCATCGGTGAACAAGGCAATATCCTCTTTTAGTTTAAAAGCTTTCATTTGCGAATAGAGAACAAGCTCCTCCGCACTATCATAAATATGCAGCTTTGCTCCTAGAACAGAGAATACTTTTTTGCGGATTGTATATTGAGTATGATTAAATGCATTATTCAATTCAAAGTCGCCTCCCTAGAATAAACCAATCATCTCATATATAAGCAGTATATTCCATATAAATGCCTGTAAATGAACAACAAGGCTCTAAAATACCAAATGTGATTCAT
Organism: Paenibacillus sp. 19GGS1-52; assembly: GCF_022369515.1. NCBI lineage: Bacteria > Bacillati > Bacillota > Bacilli > Caryophanales > Paenibacillaceae > Paenibacillus > Paenibacillus sp. 19GGS1-52. The sequence goes on along the minus strand of NZ_CP059724.1, from coordinate 4,915,654 downwards.
AATTTTGTTGGACTTGTCTCATATTTCAAGAACAACGTTCATAGAGTAGAGATATAGATTCCACATGAATCAACTTTTTTAGAAGGAGCTGTCCCACATGAGAAAAAGAAATAAGTTTAAGCATGGGGTATATCTGCTGGTGGCCCTGGCCATGCTCTTGTATGCAATGCCAAAGCTGTCACTCGCGAATGGGCCGAGCTGGGTATTTGGTTTTGGTGTGGTCTGGTCGATCTTCGCTTTTCTGGTAATTGCTGCCCATTTGCATTTCATTATCGGTGTGGATGAGGAGAAGGCCAAACGGCTGGAAGCTGTACGTAAACACAAGCTCGAGCAGTGGCCGGGCAAGTGGAGTGAAGAAGGTCGGGTTACGCAAAGATAAGCAGACACTCAATGTGGCAAGAACATAAATAATCCCTGAATTCGCTGCTTTTTTGGCGGATCAGGGTTTCTTTATTTTCTCTTGATATGGCTTGATAATCTGTTGTACTGAGCTATTCTCTCCGTTATAATGAGTACAGTATAGTACAGATCGGAGCATGGAGGTGTAACAGTTGGAAGGTCAAGTCGATACGATTACCAAACATGAGCAACTGCTGCAGCACATTGAAAGTCTTAAGGTAAGTACCAAGATATCCGTCCGCAAGCTGGCAAAAGAAATGGGAGTCAGTGAGGGTACTGCTTATCGAGCAGTTAAAGAAGCAGAAAATCTCGGAATTGTGATTACGAAGGAACGGATCGGGACAGTTCGTGTCGAGAAAACGCCCCGTAATATTTCAGAGCAGCTTACATTTGGAGATGTGGTAGACATTGTTGAGGGTCATGTTCTGGGTGGAGCCAACGGTCTGACAAAACATCTTCATAAATATGTAATCGGGGCTATGAAGGTTGACGCTATGATCCGTTATATAGATGCTGACAGCCTGTTAATTGTGGGCAACCGTGACGATGTGCACTCGCTTGCACTGGAGCAGGGGGCTGGTGTTCTGGTTACGGGCGGGTTTGGTACAAGCCGTGATGTAAAGACGCTGGCAGATGAGCTGGATTTACCAGTCATCTCCTCAAGACACGATACGTTTACAGTAGCTTCTATGATTAACCGGGCGATTTTTGACCGGCTCATTAAGAAGAAAATTATGCTTGTTGAGGATATTGTCGATAGCAAGCCCCGTATGAATACTTTGAAAATAGCAAGCACTGTTGCAGAACTGCGCCAGCTGTCACAAGAAACCGGAGAGCAGCGTTTCCCCGTAACGGATGAATGGAATCGGGTCATTGGAATCATCGGCCGCCGTGATGTGGAGGATCTCATGGAGGGGCAGAGCATTGAAAAAGCGATGATTCGCAGTCCAATTACAGCCGTCCTGCAGACGTCGCTTGCTTCGGCCGCCCAGATCATGATGTGGGAAGGTATTGATTTCCTGCCAATCGTGGATCGCAACCGGAAATTGGTGGGTTCACTTACACGCAAAGAGGTGCTGCAAAGTCTGCGCGATGTCCGCAACCAGCCTCAGTTGGGGGAGACGTTTGATCATCTGATCTGGAATGGTTTCGCGGATGAACGGGATGAGAATGGCAAGTTATTCTTTCACGGCTTCATTACACCACAGATGGCGACGGACCTCGGGACAATCTCAGAAGGTGTACTTTCTACGCTCATGACTCTTGCTGCTTTCAAGGCGGCTAAGGATCTAACAGGAAACGATTATGTGCTGGACAATATGTCTACCTATTTCATCCGGCCTGTTCAGATTGAGCACTCGGTCATTGTCATGCCGAAGCTGCTTGAGATTAGCCGTCGGACTTGTAAACTGGAAATTGAAATCAGCCATCTGGATACCCTGGTGGGCAAGTCCGTATTAATGCTGCAGTCCATTGACCACGGATAGCAACTTTATTGGCGGAAGATCAAAGCTGCAGTACGCCTGAATTTCACCTGTCCAATAGACTATCCTCTGCTTTTTCTAAGTGAGGATAGTCTATTTATATGAGAAACATGTGCCGTCTTTCACTTCACTTCAGTTCCGGGCTTCGTCCGGCTGTAATAACCGTAGCTGCGCAGTCCTGAGAAGATATTGAATGCGCCGATCACGAGGAATGCTGCTTCTACAATAATATTAACCGTAGATCCGTGAAACAGGAACATGGACATCAGTGCTAAGGTGACTAGCATAGCTCCGAGTAGTACATTCATGACAGACCGCTTCAGTCCTTTGTCTCGGGGGTTTGAGGCCCGGCGAGAGGAAAGGCTGTACACGGCGGCCCCAATGACAAAGACCACCAGCAAGATAAACAGCAAATACTTAATGAGCATAATCATGGGCAGGCGGCTCCTTATAGCATGTCATGCAAAGCTTAAGAATGACGAATACATTTATGATTCAAAGTCTTACCTGTCCATTATTGTAGCATGGTTTAACGTCAGTTGCGTCTGTAAGGATGGATCTCGACCCAAATTTGCAATACACCTTCCATGACGAGCATCGTTCGTATTCTAACGGCATACTCCTTTTCACGCACCATGTATATTTTGTCGTTTAGCAGCAGCCGGGCCAGCTTGCCATCTGTGTCGATGTCGAACATGCTGCGACCGCGCATCGGTTCAAGGTCTGTGCCCATTTCACTGATGATTTCTTTTGCGATCACAGGGTCCATGGCGCTCGTGCTCTCTTTAATCTTGTTTTCTTCTGCACGGATCTTAATCTCTCTGATCACGGTAGAGGTATTATTATATTTCTTGAGCGTTTTGATATCCTTCTGATATTGCTCGATCTGCACGCGCAGATCCTGATTATGCAGCCACAGCATGTTATACCCCATATGAAAAATAGCATTGTATACAACGCTTCCCACAACCATCCCGAGGACGAATATAGCTGAAATCTGAGAGAACTGGCGGAAGCGGTGAAATGGCGGAACCCTCAATAGAACTACCCCCTGCCGCACACCCATTTGACAAGCTCACTGCCCATATGGGCACCTAAAAAAGCGAAGACGAGATACAATATTTGCTTGATGGCCGGGGAAAGATTGCCGCCAAGCATATTGCTCTCAATGACCCGCATGGGGTCGATCGTACCGCCGACTGCAGCGGCCAGCGCCCATATCTTGATCCGGTCAGCAACATCGAGCATGGTCTCTGTCGGCGGCTGCAGAGAAAGTACTGCACCTATGCCGCCCAACATCGATCCGCCAAGCACAATCCCGCAGGCAATAAAAAAATCGAGGACAGCCTTGCTTAAAAAAATGTTCATAGAGGCCCCTTTCTTAGACAAGGCATCTGCCAGCTCTGCCTGTCCCTATGCTATGCTCTTAATCCATTGTATGGGCGGTTCCCCCTCTAATATGATAAAATAGTTACATCTTATGGTTGATTTCTCAAGTGGAAGGAAGTGGGGTTATGAGCTCTTTCGTGCATTTGCATGTGCACAGCGAATACAGTTTACTGGACGGAGCGGCGCGTATTACCGATCTTGTGCGCCGAGCCGGCGAATATGGCATGAAGTCGCTGGCGCTAACGGATCATGGAGTCATGTATGGGGCCATCCCCTTTTATAAAGCGTGCATAGAGAAGGGCATTAAACCGATTATTGGCTGCGAAGCCTATTTAACCGCAGGTTCGCGCCGTGAACGGGGCAGCCGCAAGGATCAACCGATTTATCATTTGATCTTGCTCGTCAAGAATCAGATCGGTTATAGAAATCTGATGAAACTGATCTCTATCGGTCATCTGGAAGGCCAGCATTATAAGCCGCGTATCGATATGGAGGTTCTCGCTGCGCATTCGGAGGGTATTATCTGCCTGAGTGCCTGCCTCGGCGGAGAAGTTCCGCAGCACCTGCTGCATGGACGGGATGAGGAGGCGCGCAAGGCGGCGCTGCGCTATAAGGAGATTTTTGGAGAGGATTTCTATCTGGAGCTGCAGGACCACGGTATTGGGGAGCAGAAGAGAGTTAATCCGAAGCTGATTGCTCTGGCCGCTGCCTGCGACATTCCTTTGGTTGCCACCAATGATGTCCATTATCTGCAGCAGGAGGATTCCGAAGTTCAGGATGTGTTGATCTGCATTGGCACGGGCAAAACGGTGGATGATGAGGAACGCTTTAAGATTGGAACAGACCAGCTGTTTATGAAGAGTCCTGAGCAGATGGCGGCCTTATTCCCGCATGTGCCACAGGCGCTGGCGAACACGCTCTTGATCGCTGAGAAATGCAATCTGGAGCTTACCTTTGGCAATCATATATTGCCAGCCTATGCACCGCTTCCGGAAGGCATGGATTCTGCGGCCTATTTACGTGAGCTGTGCTGGCGAGGGCTGGAGGAACGTTACGCTGACACGCCGTTATGGGCATCTCCAGAAGAGCGGGAGACCGCGGAGCAGCGACTGACCTATGAGCTGGGTGTTATTGAAAAAATGGGCTTTTGCGATTATTTTCTGATCGTTTGGGATTTTATCGCCTATGCTCATCGTAAAGGGATTGCTGTTGGTCCAGGTCGCGGCTCCTCTGCAGGCAGTCTGACGGCTTATGCCCTGCGGATTACCGATGTGGACCCGCTCCGATATAACCTGCTCTTCGAGCGGTTTCTGAATCCGGAGCGGATCTCAATGCCTGATATTGATATTGACTTCAGCGACGAACGGCGTGAAGAGGTTATTGCCTATGTCGTGGAGAAATACGGAAGAGAGCATGTAGCCCAGATTATTACATTTGGAACGATGGCTGCGCGAGCCGCTGTGCGGGACGTCGGACGGGCGCTGAATCTTCCGTACAACGAGGTAGATAAGGCGGCTAAGCTTATTCCGGGGCAGCTTGGGATCAGCATTGCCCGGGCGCTGACGAGCACACCGGAGCTGCAAGCGCTGTATGACAATAATTCCAAGATAAAAGGGCTGCTGGACATGGCAATGAAGGTCGAGGGTATGCCGCGCCATGCTTCGACGCATGCTGCCGGGATCGTCATTTCCAAAGGACCTCTAACCGATGCCGTACCGCTGCAGGAAGGAAATGAAAGTACGGCTCTGACCCAGTATTCGATGGAGCATCTGGAAAGTGTCGGACTGCTGAAGATGGATTTTCTGGGTCTGCGCACGCTGTCAATTATCGAGCGCTGCATGAATTCGATCAGGGAAATGACCGGAAGTGTTCCGGATTTCCGTATTGTTCCCGATGATGATGCCATGACTTACGAGATGCTTGGGATCGGCGAAACGGCTGGAGTGTTTCAAATGGAGTCTGCAGGCGTAAGGCGGGTCCTGAAGGATTTGAAGCCTACCGGATTTGAGGATATTGTATCCGTGCTTGCGCTGTATCGTCCAGGCCCGATGGAGTTTATCTCCAAGTATATCGGAGGCAAGCATGGACTAATCGAGGTCGAATATCCGCATCCTGATCTAGCGCCAATCTTGGCAGATACCTATGGGATTATCGTCTATCAGGAGCAGATAATGCAGATTGCTTCCCTGATGGCAGGCTTCTCATTAGGTGAGGCGGATCTGCTGCGCCGGGCGGTTTCGAAGAAGAAACGTGAGACGCTGGACAAGGAGCGCAGCCACTTCGTACAAGGCAGCTTGCAGCAGGGATACACCGAAACAGATGCAAATGCTGTCTACGATATGATTGTACGGTTTGCTGATTACGGCTTCCCGCGCGCTCATGCCGCAGCTTACGGCGTGCTGGCATTCCAGACAGCTTATCTGAAGGCTCATTACCCCGTGCAGTTTATGGCTTCCATGCTTACAGCTGTGATGGGAACCCACCGCAAGGTGGCAGAATATGTGCTGGAATGCCGCCGCACGGGCATTGGTGTATTGCCGCCGGATGTGAATGAGAGTGGCGTGTTGTTTACTCCGGTACCAGGTACCGCTACGGGCCATATCCGTTTCGGCCTAGCTGCGGTTAAGAACGTTGGTATATTAGCTGTTGATAACATTATTGCTGTCCGCAAGGAGCGTCCGTTCGATAGCCTGCTTGATTTCTGCCGTCGTGTTGATCTGCGCGTCTGCAATAAGCGGGTGGTGGAATCTTTGCTGCAGGCCGGAGCTTTTGATCGTCTGCCGGGGCATCGGGCCCAACTGTTGGCCATGCTGGATGAGACGGTTGATGCTGCGGTCAAATGGCGCAAGGAGCGGGACGAGCTGCAAATTCAGCTCTTTGATGATCTGATTGAAACTCCAAACTGGGAAATTCGTTATCCGGAAATCCCAAAATTCACGGTAGGGCAGCAGCTTGAGCTGGAGCGTGAACTGCTCGGTCTGTATCTTTCGGGCCATCCGCTGGATGATAGCGCCGTACTGCTGGAGGAACCTGGCATGCAGCGGCTGATGGATCTTGGCGAGGCTGCAGATGAGAGTGGGACAGTGACGGCAGGCATGGTTGTCTCCGTCAAGGAAATTACCACGAAGCAGGGCAAAGCCATGGCCTTCGTGGTATGGGAGGACCAGATCGAGCGCTGCGAGGTCGTGTTCTTTCCCGAGGTGTGGAAGCGAAGCCGCAGCCTGATCGAGAAGGGCGCGCTCTTGGCACTGCGCGCCAAGGTGCAGCAAGAAGACGAAGGCTTCAAGCTGCTGGCCGAGGAGGTGGCGCCGCTCGCCGCGGACGCCGTCCGCGGCTTGCTGCAGCGCCGCAGTGCGGCTGCGGCCCGGCCATCCGGCCAGGGCCGCGCAGGGCCAGCAGGAGCGCCTGGCGCGGCTCCTGCTGGCCGGGTTGGTGGCGCTGGCACTAGCGCCGCCAACCACAGCGCCGCCGGGACCAGCGGCGCCCGCCCTACCGCCGGCGGCGCAGCAGCGCCAGCGCCTGCCACAACCCCGCCAGCGGCGTCTGGGGCTGTGGCCTCCGGCCAGCGCCGCCCCTCCACCGCCAATGCGAGCGCTGCGGATCGGCTTCCTCCCGCCGCGCAGAACACGCAGCGTGTCTTTATCAAGATCACGCCTGCTACCGAGAATGCGGCGCTGCTGTCGCGCCTCAAGGAGCTGCTGCAGAGCCATCCCGGCGCTGCCGCCACTCTGCTGTTCTACGAGCGGGAGCAGAAGCTGCTGGCGCTTAGCGATAGCTATAGGATCAAGCCTTCAGAGAAATTGTTCGCGTCTATCGAGGCAATGCTTGGGACAGGCACAGTGAGAATAAAATAAGCACATTTTGCCTACTTTCCGCATACATTAGGGAACCACAGGGTTCTTCCTGTGCGGAAAGGGGAATTACATCATGTCCTATCAAATGGCAGTGGAACTGCTGGAGCGAAGAGGAGTATCGCTTACTTCTATTGCAGAGATCGTCTATATCTTGCAGTCGGCCTATTATTCCGATTTATCCGAAGAGGAATGTCTTTCTAGTGTCAAAGCAGTTCTTGGTAAACGAGAGGTGCAGTATACATTGATGACGGGGATTGCCCTTGATGAGCTGGCGGAGAAGGGGTTGCTGCCACAGCCGCTGCAAGCGGTTATGGAGGCGGATGAGTCACTTTACGGGGCGGACGAGACTCTGGCGCTAGGGATCACAGGGGTATATGGGATGATTGGACTAACCGGCTTCGGTTATCTGGATAAAATAAAGCTTGGAATCATTGGCAAACTGAACGATGATAAGAGTAGCATTCATGTATTTCTGGACGACCTGGTTGCAAGTGTAGCGGCAGCGGCTTCTGCTAGAATTGCGCATCGGCATGAAGGGGCGAAAGTATACCCACATATCACAGGCACGGAATAAGGGTTCTACCAGATTTAGCCTCCTAATTATACAGTTCTTCATGAGCTAATTTCGAGATGAATACTGTATTCAAGCGTTTCTGGTCAGTATGGAAATATAGCTCTAGCGCAGCCTGCCCCGGTCTTGCTTCCTTCCTGTAACTCCTGTTGCGGGAAAAAAGAAAACTGTGTTATCATGATTCCATTATACGGGATACGGCTAGGAATTAAGATGAGGGAGGCCTCGCAGGGCATGTGGACGGTAATATATATTGCTCCGACCGCCAGAGTGGCGGATATGATTAAGAGCAAGCTGATGGAAGAAGGATTTCTGGTAGAATGCCGTCCAATCAATATGTCCAAGCAGCAGTTTGAGGTTCTGGTTCCTTCGGGTGAGCTTGAGGAAGTGCAGGAAGCCCTTAATCTGATTCTGCATCCCTGAATTTAAATTCCATCTAGAGAGCAGTCATGACAGCGGCAAGCTGCATAACGCAAATAAACGGCTGAAGAGGTGCGGTTGTGTTTAAAGATTTATTTCAGAAAAAACGAAAGTACGCGACTATTCCTTCAGAACGTCTGGAGCGGAGCGGTGGACCGGCGGAAGGGGAACGCCCGAAACGGGAGATTCCTGAAGGACTTATGAATAAGTGCAACAAGTGCGGAACGATTCAGTACAGCAAAGAGCTGGAGAAGAATCTAAAGGTATGTCCGTCCTGCGGTTATCATATGCGCCTGAACGCCACGGAGCGTATTGCAATGATGCTAGACCCTGAAGGTTTTACCCAGTTTGACAGCGAGATGACATCTGTAGACCCACTGCATTTTCCTGGCTATGCTTCCAAGCTGGAACAGCAGCAACTGAAAACTGGACAACTTGATGCTGTGATTACCGGACAGGGAAGTATCGGCGGTCATCCAGTTATCGTTGCTGTGATGAATTTTGAATTTTTCTCCGGAAGCATGGGCTCGGTCGTTGGAGAGAAGATTACCCGCGCTGTCGAGGTGGCTACGGAGAAACGGCTTCCAATGCTGATTTTCTCAACCTCGGGCGGAGCCAGAATGCAGGAGAGCATCCTTAGTCTTATGCAGATGGCGAAGACGAGCGCAGCGTTGGCTCGTTTTGACGAAGCAGGAGGACTATACATTTCGGTCATTACGGATCCGACAACCGGCGGAGTTTCGGCAAGCTTTGCCAGCCTGGGCGATATTAATATTGCTGAGCCTGGGGCAGTTTTTGGTTTTGCCGGAAGGATTGTGATTGAGCAGACCATTCGCCAGAAGCTGCCGGATGATTTTCAGACCGCGGAGTTTAATCTGCAGCACGGACAGCTGGATTTAGTAGTACACCGCAAGGAATTGCGGGCAACACTGACCAAGATTTTGGAATTGCATGACGTGAAAGGGGGATTTTAGGTTGGCAGGAGAGTTGCCTTTTGAAATGCCTCTGGTTGAAATGCGCAAGAAGATCGCCGAGCTGAAACAGTTCGGAGAAGAGAAGGGGATTGATTTCAGCGATGAGGTCGCCCGGCTGGAGGAGCGCTACCGCATATTGGAAGAAGAACTGTACTCTAACATTTCTCCATCTCAGAAAATGCATTTGGCCCGTCATCAGGGACGCCCGACATCCCTTGATCTTATAGGACTGATCTTCACTGATTTTATTGAACTGCATGGAGATCGCCTGTTTGGCGATGATCTTGCAGTTGTAGGCGGCATCGGCAAGCTGAATGGCATTCCGGTCACAGTGATCGGCCAGCAGCGCGGTAAAGATACTAAAGAGAATATTTTGCGTTTCTTCGGCAGCGCGCATCCCGAGGGCTTCCGCAAGGCGCTTCGTCTGATGCAGCAGGCGGACAAGTTCCGGCGTCCGATTATAACCTTTATCGATACGAAGGGTGCTTATCCTGGCAATACAGCAGAGGAGAGAGGCCAATCTGAAGCGATCGCCCGTAATTTGCGGGAGATGTCCCAGCTTGGTGTTCCAGTCATCTGCGTGGTAATCGGAGAAGGCGGAAGTGGTGGTGCCTTGGCACTGGCTGTCGGCAATCGTGTGCTGATGCTTGAGCATGCGATTTATTCGGCAATTTCCCCTAATGGAGCCGCGTCTATTTTGTGGAAAGATGCCTCAAAGGCAGATCAGGCAGCAGAAGCTATGAAGATTACTGCTGATGATTTGCTGGGTATGGAAGTGATCGAGGAGATCGTTCCGGAGCCTAAGGGCGGTGCACACCGGGATTACGAGACTACAGCAGCGAATATCAAGGATGTTCTATGGCGTCATTTGCAGGAACTGTCCACTTTGGATTCTGCGGAGCTTAAAGAAGATCGCTACCGTAAATTCCGTAAAATTGGTGAGTTTGCCGAGACCCAGCAGGAGCTAACGCTTCCTGAAGAAGAGGCTGTAAGCGAAGAGTAAATAGGCCGATTCATTTGCACTTTAACACATATAGCAATATCATTCAGCTCTATTTTCAAAAATGGGCTAATTATACATTTTTTTCTATAAAAATAATCCCGATAAGCTACCGGGGTTATTTTTATTGTGAACGTGCAGGCACAAAATTCGACTTGAAATTAGAGTGAAAAGTCGCTATAACATTGATTTTGTGTCCAAGTTGCAGTAATATTCATAGGGGTGTAGATAAAGGTGTATGTGATAAAGTTCCTATTTAATCATTAAGCCTTATAGTAGATTTTGTAGTTGGAAAAAGTGAGACAGAGAGAACGAAAAAACGGAGGAAAACCTAATGCGGAAAAGTAAAATTGTATGTACGATTGGTCCTGCTAGTGAATCGTTGGAGAATATCAAAAAATTGATTTTGGCCGGTATGAATGTAGCCCGTCTGAACTTCTCCCACGGCGATTTCGAAGAGCATGGTGCCCGGATCACAACGATCCGTCAAGCATCGAAGGAATTGAACAAAACTGTTGCAATCCTGCTCGATACGAAAGGACCTGAGATTCGTACTGGCAAGCTGGAAGTGGAACCGATTGAACTGGTTCAGGATGAGTATTTGACATTGACTACGGAAGAAATCCTTGGTGATGCAAACCGTATTTCGATCACTTACAGCAATCTTCCTAATGATGTTCAAGTGGGTTCAACTATCCTTATCGATGACGGCCTTATTGGTCTGACAGTTGTCGACATTCAGGGTACAGAAATCAAGACACGCATTGTTAACGGCGGTACGATCAAGAGCAAGAAAGGCGTTAACGTACCAGGAGTACACATCTCCTTACCGGGCATTACGGAAAAAGACACCAACGATATCATTTTCGGGATCGAACAGGACATCGATTTTATCGCCGCTTCCTTCGTTCGTAAAGCTAGCGACGTTCTGGAAATTCGTGAGTTGCTGGAGAAACACAATGCATCCCACATTCAAATCATTTCCAAAATCGAAAACCAACAAGGTGTTGATAACCTTGATGAAATTTTGGCGGTTTCCGATGGCATGATGGTTGCACGTGGCGACCTTGGTGTGGAAATCCCGGCTGAAGATGTGCCATTGGCTCAAAAAATGATGATTGAAAAATGTAATATCGCCGGCAAACCGGTTATCACTGCTACACAAATGCTAGATTCCATGCAGCGCAACCCGCGTCCTACCCGCGCTGAAGCGAGTGACGTAGCTAACGCTATTTTTGACGGAACAGATGCAATCATGCTTTCTGGTGAAACGGCTGCCGGTAAATATCCAGTTGAATCCGTACTGACAATGTCCCGCATTGCTGAGAAGGCTGAATCTGCACTGAACCACCGTGAAATCTTCATGAAGCAACAAATCGCACAAGAGACTACTGTTACTGAAGCAATCAGCCAATCCGTTGCCATTTCCGCTCTGGATTTGAATGCTAAAGCGATTATTTCTTCGACTGTTACGGGTCACACTGCACGTGTTGTTTCCAAATACCGTCCTAAAGCCCAAATCATTGCAGTAACAACTCAGGAAAGAACTATGCGTCAATTGGCGCTGGTATGGGGCGTAACTCCAGTATTCGGTTTAGAAGCTTCTTCGACAGACGAATTGCTGGAAACAGCAATTAAAGGCGGTAAAGATTCCGGATTGGTTACTACTGGAGATCTAGTTATTATTACTGCAGGTATCCCACTGGGCCGTTCCGGTTCGACTAACCTGATTAAAGTTGAGACTATCTCATAATAAAGGCTTTCAAGAATGACATGATAGAATTTTTTATTCATGACCAAAAGCAATGGTGTAATCTGCCATTGCTTTTTTTGATGGATAAATCAAGATTGAACGTTTTGACAAATCCATATATGCTATTGTAATGAAAGTTATTACTTGTGGTTAGGAGAAATCAGAATGGGGCTTCTAGAATATACAAGAGGTGGCATTTTAGAGTATAACCGCTTGACCACAAACGCGTCACCGTTAGCATTGGGATAAGAGGGTACAGCAAGCGTAACATAATTCTGAATCATAATACCTCCCTTAGAGGGTGTAAGCTTTGGACTCCTGCCGTTAATCCGACAGCGGTTAAAGTAGGTCGGCGACACACGGGCGAGTTTGGCAATGCTGCCATCAATCTGTGGTGCTTCCATGATCCATTCAGCGGAGGCTTGGGGTCCGCTGTAACTCTGCAGCGTCCGGAAGGTCCATTTCCGGCTTAGATTGCTGATTGTAATTGACCATTTGCAGCGGCTAACCTTAACGATCGACGCCCGCATCAGATCTCCCGGACAAACGGTTTGCCGAATAACCGTCTCAGCAGCAGGTAGAATTTCCCACCAGGCATAATAACGGGCATTGCCATTTACGTATTCATGGCCTGTTCCCGTCTGAATTAGGCTGCTGTTCTTAAAGCCGTCGATCCCGATCCATGCAGAGGAATAGGTTGATTTGGAGGTGGGTCTTACATAAGGGACACGCCACTCGCCGGAAATACGCTGAAATGCTCCTTTTTTACCGGTGATTGCGTAACCACTCCAGTTCCCGGATGACCAGCCGAAGCCGGAACTCTTTGCTTTTCCTGTATTAGATTTGTCAGTAACGCATGGTTGATGTAACTTAATAGTATTGTTTAAATTCATCAGTTCACCGCCTTTATTGTTTCTGTTGTATTTAATGCGATAAAGGGATGAGCTGTATGGGTATTCTGTAAAAAAAGGCATGGAGAGGAATTTTAGTATAAATGGAAAAAATAGTGAAGCTGCGCGGCTTTTATCTCTTTTTAGGACTGGCAGGCGGCTCATTTGGCTCTTATCTAACACTGTTGCTAGTCAACAATGGGCTCGACGCTGGACAGGTCGGCATACTGATGGCCACAGGGACGCTGATTGCTTTATGTATCCAGCCAATGTGGGGCATTATCTCCGATCGGTATAATCAGACTCGCTTGGTGCTTATCCTAAGTGTGGCTGTGCCAGCACTGCTGGCTGTCTTTTATCGCTCTGAATATTTCCTGGTGCTGCTGCTGGTCTTCACGATCTCAACGATCTTCTCGTCAACACAGGCCCCTATCGCTGATTCTTACGCCATAGCGGCAGCGAAGAAGGCAGGTTCGACTTATGGCAGCATTCGGCTTATGCTCAGCATTGGAGCGGCTGTAGGGTCCTTTGGGGGTGGCTTGTACGTATCGACTTTCTCTGTCTCATCGATTTGGATACCTTTTCTCTTTTTCAATCTGCTGGCGGTAGTCATAGCTATGACATTGCCTAAGCAGGCGGAAGAAAATCATATGATGAGCCAGTCCCTCAGCCAAGGTGTGAAACAACTGCTGGGTAATCGGATCTTTCTGGCCTTTTTGGGTGGGAGCTTTCTTGTAAATCAGACGATGACGGCCTTCGGTACGTATTTTGTACTCGCTTTTCAGTCTGTGGGGGGTTCTACCCGTTATGCCGGCATAGCGCTGTTCATTGCATCCGTGACTAACGTACCCTCCATGCTTTACGCCTCTAAGGTCATCAAAAAGCTGGGCAGAGAACGTACATTGCTGCTCGGAGCAATCATCTATGTCCTGCGCTGGGGAATTCAGGTTGCCTTCCCGTATCCGTCAGTGATGATTGGGGTGCAGGTGTTGCACGGGTTATCCTTCGGATTCTTTTATATTGCAGCGGTCGAATACGTCTCCCAGATCACTTCCTCCGAGATGCAGGCAACGGGCCAAAGCATATTCAATATGGTTTTCTCCGGCTTCGCAGGGATTGTCGGGAATTTACTGAACGGTTTCTTGTTTAAACAAGGGGGCGTAGGGGCCATGAATCTGTCCTGTATGTTGAGTGCAATCGCAGGAGCGGCTTTGCTGCTGTATGTGGCCAGAAGCTCCCAACGCAAGCTTCCTGTAGCTTCAAAAGGAATTGGCGTCTAGAGCCTTTTCACTGCTAACAAGTAGAAAGGAGCATTGTTCTTATGGAATCACGTGATCTAGGCCTGCCCAGTCGTTGGTATGCGAGTACTTTTCGCGTCCGTTATCAGGAAAGTGATCAAATGGGTGTGGTCTATCATGCTAACTATTTAAACTGGTTTGAATGCGGCCGTACGGAGATGTTTCGCCAGTTGGGCTTCACCTACCGTGGGCTGGAGAGCAAGGGAATACTGCTTCCCGTTACCGCTGCAGATTTGCAATTTAAAAGTCCGGCGAGATATGATGATCGTATCGCCATTTATGCGCGGTTGACTACGTTTACCGCGCTGAGAGTTGTATACGAGTATGAAGTACGGCTGCTTTCGGAGGAGGAGTATGGCGGGACTGAAAGCTTTTCGAACACTGAAGAGCAGGAAAGCCTGCCTAATCCGCTTCATCCTTCGGGAAAGCTGCTTGTCACCGGTTCTACAAGCCATGTCTGGTTGAATAAGGATTGGAGACCGACTAGGCTGGATAGAGCTCTACCGGAACTGTTTCAGGCAATAACAGGAGTGCTGCGGCAAGAAGGGAGTTAAGTATGATTAGAAGCAAGTGGCTTTGGGCAGCATTGTTTATCGTCCCGGCCGTGGAATTATTAGGGTTTATATATGTAGCAGGTTATCTAGGAGCACCCAAAACGTTGCTGCTGGTGATAGGCACCTCCATTATCGGCTTTTTGATGATGCGTTTCGAGGGCAAGAAGGTGCTGCAGGATAGTAAAACGCATATGCAGGAGGGCCGGGTTCCTGGCCGGATGATGCTGGATGGGTTATGCGTGTTTTTCGGCGGCTTATTGCTGATTCTGCCCGGATTCGTCACCGATATTATCGGATTTACCCTGGTGTTTCCGTTGACGCGGCCAGTGTACCGTGGATTTCTTTTAAAATGGATCGAGAAAAAAATGAAAAATGGCACATTCACCTTTTACCGGCGGTAAAAGTGGGGCCTTTAAGTAAGGGTCCTGCCATAAAGCAAAAAACAGAGCGGAGCCTGTCGCCAAGAGACGGGAACTGCTCTGTTTTTTTATATAAATATAAGAATTTATAGGTTTCACGCAATAATTTATCCGTATATTTCTCGAAGAAACGGGTGCTGTCCATATAAAGGACGGCGAAGCCGTTTCATCTTGCTTCAGTGCAATCTGCCGCTGACGATATAGCTGTGCAAGGCCCTGAATACGCCCGCGCGGTTAAATGCATTAAGAATCACGAGACAAACGGGGCCAAGAATCAGACCCAACATGCCGAATAGCTGCAGCCCGGCGAACATTCCGATCAGCATGGCGAGCGGGTCCAGTCCAATGCTGCTGGCGAGCACTTTTGGCTCTAGCACCTGCCGGGTGACGAGAATAACTGCGTACAGTACCGACAATCCTATACCTAATCCCAGATTGCTAGTCATGTAAGAATAGAGTGCCCAGGGCAGCATTACGATGCCTACACCGAGATAAGGCAGCAAATCGACAAAGCCGATCATCAGCCCGAGGGCTAATGCGGAATTTACACCGAGCAGCAGCAGACCTATACTGACGATTACCGCTGTGATGGAAATGAGGATTACTTGTGCCCTGAGATAGCCGACGAGTGCTTTGCGCAGATCCCTCCAGATAGCCGACACCGGCTTCAGGAGTGGAGTGGGCAGCAAGCCCGTCCATCTGTCGTTATGCCGCTCCCAGCCCGTACTGAGGAAGAATGCAGCCAGCACGACCACAATCAGAATGGTGCCCATGCTGGGCAGCGCCGAGATCAGCTTTAGAATCACATTGAAGAATCCGGTAACCAGCTGGGTTACGGCATAACCCACTGTTTCTGTAGTTCTGCTGATATTGCTGTCAATTGTGGAATGATAACCGGGATTATCGTGGTAGAACTGATTGATTTGGTTAATAATATTCTGAATGCTGGCATTCCGACTCCAGGATAGCAGCAGCTCCCGCCATTGTTCGGTATGGAGATTAAAGGTCTGGAGCAGCACAATCAGTTCTTTAACAAGCCGGGTAATCAGAGCGGTCAGCACCAGTGCGGTTCCGCCAATGTAGAACAGCAGCGATAAGGACACTGCTAGCCAGGATGGCAGCTTAAAGCCTTTAAGAATTAGCACGAGTGGGTGCATGATGTAAGCAAGCAGCCAAGCGAGCAGCAAGGGGTATAATAGCGGCAGAAGTACATAAAGCGCCAGCAGTAAAGAAGTGGTGGCTAGCACGACCCACAGGCCGCGCAGAAGCCTTTTTAAGACCGATCGGTCCATGCTGCTTGCCTCCTCAGATCCATTAATCTATTTTACTTACAGGAATAAAAGCTCGTCTTATGTATATTCATAGATCATATTTAAAGACTACGAAACAAGGGAAAAGCAATATAGGAGCATCCTCTATACACTGAAAGCGCAATCATGAAACAAAAGGATGGATTTTTTTTTCTATCTCTCCGATAAAATCATTTGATGCGCTACAAAGCTTCCACGTTGTTCACATAACCGTCAAAATCCGGTATGATGATTAGAGCTTCTAATTCCGAAAGTAAAGCTGCATCCTGGTAGGTTTGGTTTATCGTCGCTCATTCAATTACTTGCAATACTTAGAGTTGTAAATGTTTTCATGAATTTAAGGAATGGCTTTTAAATACTCTTTTGTGCAAAGGAGAGATCTACTTATGACAGCAACCAAAGGCCTTGAAGGTATTGTTGCAACAACTTCTTCCATCAGCTCTATTGTTGACGGTGTGCTAACTTACCGCGGTTTTGATATCGATGATCTCGCGGAGAATGCCACTTTCGAAGAAACCGCTTATTTGCTTTGGTTCGGCAAGCTGCCGACAGCGCCTGAGCTACAAGCGTTACAGCGTGATCTCAACAAGTTCGCTCCCATTCCGGAGCAACTGATTGCCCAAATGAAATTGTATCCGAAAGAAGCCAATACGATGGCCGCATTGCGGTCTGCTGTATCAAGTCTTGCTCTTTATGATGCAGAGGCAGAAGATATGAGCCGTGCGGCTAATGAAGTCAAAGCAGTGAAACTGCAGGCCCAAATTCCGACGATTGTAGCGGCGTTGGCCCGTATTCGCAAAGGCTTGGAGCCGGTGGCTCCAAAGGAGAGCGCTTCCATTGCCGAAAATTTCCTCTACATGTTATGGGGAAAGCAGCCTGATCTCGTGTCCGTGAAGGCACTTGATACTGCACTCGTGCTGCATGCCGACCACGAATTGAACGCATCTACCTTTGCCGGACGGGTTACGGTTGCTACATTATCTGATATCTATTCTGGTGTTACCTCGGCGATAGGCGCACTCAAAGGTCCGTTGCACGGTGGTGCCAATGAGGCTGTAATGAAGATGCTCGAGGAAATCGGAAGTCTGGAAGCCGTTGAGCCTTATGTCCGTGCGAAGCTGGAGCGCCGTGAGAAGATCATGGGTTTTGGTCACCGTGTATATAAGAATGGCGATCCGCGTGCGAAACATCTGATGAAGATGTCGCTGGAGCTTGGCACAATGAAGAATGATACTACGCTCTATGATATGTCCGTGAAGATTGAAGAAATGATCACTGGGCAAAAAGGTCTGAAGCCGAATGTTGATTTCTATTCAGCTTCCGTATATACGCAGCTGGGTATCGACAGAGAGTTATTTACGCCGATTTTTGCCATCAGCCGGGCTTCGGGGTGGACTGCGCATATTTTGGAGCAATATGAGGATAACCGTCTCATTCGTCCACGTGCGGAATATACGGGCCTTGTAGAACAGAAATATAACCCGATTGATGAACGTTAATAGAGTGGCCTTGCAGGCCACTTCTCTAATTTAGTAGAATTAACCTGTACAGAACTAAAGATAATGCGTATGCTAACAAAACTTTTAGGAGGAACACACACAGATGGTGAAATTCGATAAGTATGATCTGCCGACAGAAGGCGACACAATTACAATAGTAGATGGTAAGTTACAGGTTCCTGATCGTCCGATTATTCCTTTTATCGAGGGTGACGGTACTGGCCGTGACATTTGGAAAGCCTCCAAACGGGTTCTAGACGCTGCAGTTGCGAAGGCATACGGCGGCACTAAACAAATTGCTTGGTACGAAGTATTTGCCGGCCAGAAAGCCTTTGATACATATGGTGAATGGCTGCCGAATGATACTCTAGAAGCAATCCGTGAATATTTTGTGGCGATTAAAGGTCCACTGACTACGCCTATCGGGGGCGGTATTCGTTCCTTGAATGTGGCGCTGCGCCAGGAGTTGGACTTATATGTATGTCTGCGTCCGGTACGTTATTTCGATGGTGTACCTTCTCCGGTTAAACGTCCAGAATTGGTTGATATGGTTATTTTCCGCGAGAATACGGAAGATATTTATGCCGGAATTGAATATCAAGAAGGAACTGCTGAAGTTAAGAAATTGATTGATTTTCTGCAGAATGAGATGGGTGTCAACAAAATCCGTTTCCCGGAAACATCCGGTATCGGAATCAAGCCCGTATCCAAAGACGGCTCGAAACGTCTAGTGCGTGCCGCAATCGTCTATGCTATCAAGCACGGACGCAAGAGTGTTACTATTGTGCATAAAGGCAATATCATGAAATACACCGAAGGTGCCTTCAAGAACTGGGGCTACGAAGTGGCTGAAGAGGAATTTGCGGATAAGGTCTTCACTTGGAATCAATATGATGTGATCAAAGAGCGTGAAGGTGAAGCTGCTGCGAACGCTGCCCAAACCGAAGCAGTAGCGGCTGGCAAAATCATTATTAAGGATGCTATAGCTGATATTGCTCTGCAACAGGTGCTTACACGCCCAACAGATTTCGACGTTATAGCTACATTGAACCTGAACGGTGACTATCTGTCTGATGCTTTGGCTGCACAAATCGGCGGTATCGGTATCGCACCAGGAGCGAACATTAACTATATGACCGGTCATGCTATTTTTGAAGCAACGCATGGTACGGCTCCAAAATATGCGGATAAAGATGTAGTAAATCCAGGATCTGTTATTTTGTCGGGTGTAATGTTGCTTGAGCATTTGGGTTGGCAGGAAGCGGCTGATCTCATCTACAAAGGTATGAGCACCGCTATCAATAATAAGACTGTTACCTATGATTTTGCTCGTCAAATGGAAGGCGCAACCGAATTGAAATGTTCGGCCTTTGCTGACGAAGTCATCAACCACCTGTAATTAAATAGTAAAGCTTCATAAAACATAAAGCGTATGCTTACGAGGTAGTTTTGTACGAAGCTGTTCAATGAAGTCTATGCTTACAAAACTTAAAGCGTATGCTTACGAGGTAGTTTTATTGCGAAGTAATATCAAGTAGTAAAGCTTCATAAAACTTGTAGGAGGGCAATTCGTGGCCATCAAACGTTATAAAATTACAGTCGTGGGTGCCGGTTTTACCGGCGCTACCACGGCCCTTATGCTAGCTCAGAAGGAACTGGGTAATGTAGTTCTGCTTGATATTCCGCAGTTGGAGAATCCAACTAAGGGTAAAGCGCTGGACATGCAGGAAGCCGGTCCTGTGCAAAAGTTCGATAGTCAGATTACAGGAACATCGAGTTATGAAGATGCTGCTGATTCCGATATCGTCATCATTACAGCAGGCATTGCCCGCAAGCCGGGTATGAGCCGAGATGATCTCGTCAATACCAATGCAGGCATTGTAAAATCAGTATGTGAGAACATCAAACGTGTAGCTCCCGAATCCATCGTGATTATTTTGAGCAATCCCGTTGATGCGATGACTTATGCTGCATACAATGCGCTGGGCTTTCCGAAGAATCGTGTAATTGGACAGTCGGGTGTGCTTGATACGGCTCGTTATTGTACCTTTATTGCGCAAGAGCTTAACGTCTCTGTTGAAGATGTACGCGGCTTTGTTCTTGGCGGTCATGGGGACGATATGGTTCCGCTTGTACGCTATTCCAGCGTTGGAGGCATTCCGATCGACACGTTGATTCCTGCGGAACGAATCGCTGAAATTGTGCAACGCACACGTGTGGGCGGCGGCGAAATCGTCAGCTTGCTAGGCAACGGCAGCGCTTATTATGCGCCTGCGGCTTCTCTGGTACAGATGACGGAAGCTATCCTGAAGGACAAGAAGCGGATCATTCCAGTCATCGCTCTGCTTGAAGGCGAATTTGGATATGAGGGCTTGTTCATGGGCGTTCCGGCTCTGCTTGGCGCGAATGGCATTGAGAAAATCTTTGAACTGGAGCTTACTGCGGAAGAGAAGGCGGCTTTGGATAAGTCTGCTGACTCCGTACGTGCTGTAACAGCTGCAGTGACCCTCTAAATTTGAGGTTTAATCCTAAGAAAAGGATATCCCAAGTCCATGATTAATGGCTGGGATATCCTTTCTTCTTGTCATAATTTCCAATATTGGGGTATACTTAAATGTAACTAATATCACAGAAAACATTGGAGGAATTATGGTATGGAAAAAGTCTTCTTTTTACTACATATGATCGGGACATTGGCGCTGGGGTTCTACCTTGTACTGCCCTTTATTCTCAGCCGTGCTGAGAAGCTCTCCGTTCCGGCAAGAGAAGGTACGCTCAGTGCAGTTAGTGGATTTAACCGCTTCGCTCAATATGGACTGGTCATCCAATTGCTTACCGGCGGCTACATGATGACCAAGGGTGACTATTCTGTACCTTGGATGATCGTTGTTGTCCTGCTGTTGCTGGCGATGTTTGCCCTTGGTGGTATTATCAGCAAGCCGCTGCGTCTTGCCGCTGTTGGCATGCGCGAGAATCGTGATGTCTCCAGCGAGACCGGCAAGATTCGCACCTTAAGTGCGCTGCTAGCAGTTGCTTTGGTCGTGATGGTGTTCTTCATGGTGTATAGACATATTATTTAATCGTTGTGGATAAAGTTTGTTAAGCCCGCCTCCGTTATGTGGAGAGCGGGCTTTTACATCAGGCCTTTCAGCTCGAAAATATTATTTTTCTCAAAATCTGCAGTAATCTGCGGCGGCAATAACGTCTTTACTTGTTCTTTGGTACACCACTTGTAATCTACGTGCTCTCTGGACAATCGAACCGTATTCTGTTTGCTTATGCATGAATAGGTAAGAATAACAACCTGTCTCGCTGGATCTGACATAAATGCAGCTGCATATAAAATATGCCCGACAGTTACCGTTAGTCCAGTTTCCTCAACAATTTCCCGTATGAGAGCGGCTTCCAAATCTTCTCCGAATTCAATCTTTCCACCGGCACACTCCCAAGTGCCAGCGCCGACATAATCGTCTGCGGCACGCTGAACGAGCAGCATTTTGCCTTCAAACAATATAACTCCCTTTACAGCGACAACGATGTTATGGCTATTTTTTATCATAATTGTTGCTCCTCTTTGGTTTAAATCAAACGCTTAACTAATTATAATTCATACCCTGACCAATAAACCTACTGTTTAATTTTCGTGATACCGTGGTAAAAACATATTGTAAGAAATGTATAAACCAAGACCCTTAAGCCATCCTAAGACGATTCGGCTAATACCCAATTGCAAAGTGAAAGGAGATAGGGAGTATGTCAAGTAACAATCAAACACAGAAAACCTTACCCCCACAGGAGCAGGATCAGCAGCCCGGGATTGAAAGTCAAATGAACCCGCGGCCGAAATACGAGCCGGCAAACTATAAAGCAGCGGGTAAGCTGCTGGGTAAGGCGGCCCTTATTACGGGAGGCGACAGTGGAATCGGACGAGCTGTGGCGGTTCTTTTTGCCAAGGAAGGTGCAGATGTAGTTATATCATATCTCAATGAGCATTCCGATGCGGAGGAAACCAAACGGCAGGTTGAGCAGGAGGGACGGAAATGCGTCCTAATCCCTGGGGATATCGGTGTCGAAGCCTTCTGTCAGGATCTCATCAACCAAACGGTAAAAAGCCTTGGCAAGCTGGATATTCTCATCAACAATGCCGCAGAACAGCATCCACAGGATAAAATTGAGGATATTACCTCAGAGCAGCTGGAACGTACATTCCGGACGAATATTTTTGCCATGTTCTATTTGACCAAAGCAGCAATGCCCCACCTTAAGGAAGGTTCTACAATCATCAATACGACTTCCATTACGGCCTATCGGGGCAGTCCACAGCTGTTGGACTATTCATCCACCAAGGGGGCGATTCTCAGCTTCACACGTTCATTGTCCACGAATCTGGCGGATAAAGGCATACGTGTCAACGCTGTCGCTCCAGGACCTATCTGGACTCCGCTGATCCCTTCAACCTTTGATGCACAAAAGGTCAGTGAGTTCGGTGCAACACAACCCATGAAACGTCCCGGACAACCGGAAGAACTGGCACCGGCATACGTATATTTGGCTTCCGACGATTCGACCTATGTAACCGGCCAGGTTATGCATGTAAACGGCGGGGAAATCGTAAACGGATAAATAATTCCAAGCATGGAACCCTATTAATAGATGTTTCTAAGAGGAATATTATGTTAGTATAATATTCATATTCAATAGTTAATTCAAATAGTAATTTAATATGATGTTGTCACTAGGGGGGCCGCAAGGCTGAGACGGAGAATCATTCCGGACCCTTTGAACCTGATCTGGTTTATACCAGCGGAGGGAAGTGGAGAACGAATGACTGTAATCAGGCTTATAAATCAGCTTATCCTTTACAGATTCCGACTGCCTTCCTTAACGGGAGGCGGTTTTTTTGTGTTTTCTGAGAAATAAGCAGTCTACTAATTAACGGAAGAAGGGCCAGGTATGGTGCAAGGCGAGATCCATTTAATTTCAGATGGCAAGCTCCCTTTAAGGGATTTTATTGAAAAAATGACCGTGCTGCATCCTCTAGCAGATTATATCCATCTACGTGAAAAGCATCTCTCCGCCCGTGAGCTATTGTCAGTGGGTGAGCAACTGCTGCTGGCAGGTATCCCTGCCGCCAAGCTGTTTATTAACGACCGCATCGACGTTGCAGTGACATTGGGCGCTGGTGGTGTGCAGTTGGCTTGGCACAGTCTGAGGCCTGCTGCAGCAAGAGTACTGGGACCTCGCCTGCGTCTGGGGTGCTCAGTTCACTCTTCGGAAGAGGCGTCTGAAGCAGCCCGCCAGGGTGCGGACTATTGCCTGTTCGGTCATGTATATGACACGGCCAGTAAACCGGGACAACGGGGATGTGGGCTGGAGCTTCTGGCGGATGTTGTACGGAATAGTGCCATACCGGTGATTGCCATTGGTGGAATTAAGCCGAGCAATGTGGCCAGGGTGATGGAGCAGGGGGCTGCGGGAATAGCGGTAATGTCCGGCATTTGCGGCGCCGAAGATCCTGTGACTGCTATGAATGCATATCGCACAGCGATGCAAAGGAGGTGAAGGGTGAATGAAACTATGGATCAACGGAACAGCGAGTGAATATTCTGAGGATTATAGAACCATGACCGAGTTACTTAGTCGTTCCGAGTGGTCTGGACGTCTGATTATTGTCGAGTTGAATGGAGCAATAATCAGCAGAGAGGAATATGGAAATGTATGTCTTAACGATGGAGACCGCATTGAACTGGTTCATTTCGTTGGGGGTGGCTGAGGGCAAACAATCAGCGCGATGGTTGGCGCTATCTAGCGTCTTCTGAGTCCGCCAGACTTGATCTGCAACTATGCAGGTTTGATATGTTTATCTCGTTGATCGCATGTTCGAATTCGTTTGTAAGAAATTAGAATTTAATTCAGGAGGCTGATCTCATGTTTGATCCTTTAGTCATTGGAGACACTGTCTTATCCAGTCGGCTGTTCATTGGAACCGGCAAATATAGCCGCAACACACTTATCCCTGAGGTCATTGCCTGCTCTGGCTCAGAGGTGATTACGGTTGCACTCCGCCGGGTAGACCCTGCTGGAGGCACAGAGAATATTATGAATCATATTCCCGAACATATGAAGCTCTTACCCAATACCTCTGGTGCGCGTACGGCCGAGGAAGCTGTGCGTATCGCTCGGCTGGCAAGAGCAGCAGGGCTAGGGAATTGGGTCAAGATCGAAGTCATCAATGACCAGAAATATTTGCTGCCAGATAATCTGGAGACGATTCGGGCGACAGAAATTCTCGCAGCTGAGGGTTTTGTTGTCCTGCCGTATATGAGTCCGGATCTTTCAGTCGCTTTGCGGCTGCGGGATGTGGGTGCCGCCGCCGTGATGCCGCTTGGGTCGCCCATCGGTACCAACCGCGGGCTTAGAACCAAAGAACTGCTGCGCATCCTTATTGAAGAGGTGAATCTTCCGATTATTGTGGATGCCGGCATCGGCAGGCCTTCGGAAGCAGCCGAGGCAATGGAGATGGGGGCAGCAGCAGTACTGCTGAATACAGCCATCGCTACAGCGCGTGATCCGCTGGGGATGGCGGAAGCTTTTCGTGAGGCAGTATCTGCTGGTCGTAAGGCTTATCTGGCAGGCCTAGGTCCTGTTGAAGAAAGCGCGGCAGCCTCTTCACCGTTAACCGGATTTTTGGGTTGATCGAATTCAAGCGGTACTAGGAAATGGGGGATAATGATGAGTTTTTATGAAACGTTGACTGCTTTAGAGAAGTATCCTTATGAGGATCTATGGAAGCAATACACCGAGGTAGATATTAAGCGGGCACTTCAAAAAGAACGGATGGATGAAGGGGACTTGTTGGCGCTGCTCTCTCCGGCTGCTGGGCCGTATCTGGAGGAGATGGCGGGTAAAGCGCAGCGAATTACCCGTTCAAATTTCGGACAGGCCATACAACTGTTTACTCCGATGTATCTGGCCGATTTCTGTGTCAATCACTGTACCTATTGCAGCTTCAGCTCTATTTATGACTTTCCACGCAAGAAGCTATCGATGGAGGAGGTCAAGCGAGAGGCAGAGACGATTGTTGCCACAGGCCTGCGTCACATCTTGATCCTGACCGGGGAATCGCGCAGGGAGAACCCGGTCTCCTACATCAAGGAATGTGTTGAGGTACTGCGACAATACTTCACATCGATCAGCATTGAGATCAACCCACTTACTACCGCTGAATATAAGGAACTGCTGCTAGCGGGCGTGGACGGTCTCACGCTTTATCAGGAAGTATATCATCAGGATACCTATAAAGCGCTGCATGTTAAGGGTCCCAAAAGAAATTATCGCAACAGATTGGATGCTCCTGAACGTGGCTGTCAGGCCGGATTCCGTTCCGTCAATATCGGCGCCTTGCTTGGCATGCACGATTGGCGGAAGGAAGCTTTTATGACAGCAATGCATGCCCGGTATCTGCAGAACAGCTATCCAGAATGCGAAATCAGCTTGTCGCCACCCCGCTTTCGGCCTTATCTGGGAGAGTTCAATCCAGAGAGTGACGTAACCGACCGCGCGTTGGTGCAGATTATTTTGGCCTACCGTCTGTTTCTGCCCCGCTCAGGGATCACTCTTTCGACAAGAGAACCTGCTGTTCTTCGTGACCATCTGATTCATCTGGGCATTACCAAAATGTCGGCTGGGGTATCGACTGAGGTAGGCGGACATACGAATGAAGGTGGAACCCCGCAGTTTGAGATTTCTGATGGACGTAGTGTTCAGGAAATTACAGATATGCTGTATGCGAACCATTTGCAACCCGTATTCAAGGATTGGGATATACTCACGATGCCCGCCAGCCTTTCTATCTGAGGAGATAAAGGGTCAGGAAGGCTCTTCTGAAGCATGAGAAATCATTCAAAAATGAGAATGTTACAATTTAGATTATGGTGGTATACTCGTCTTACTTCAAGCAGGAGAGAGGACCACCAGTGAAACCTAGATTTCTTTTTGTTTACTTTTCAGGCAAACGAACCATTATATTCTGGATATTTATATGTGCTGTAGTTCTGCTGATTCACACAGAGTCAGCAGTTGCTTCTGCATCTATAGTGAAAGTTCAAGAGCAGGGCTTTAGCCTCAAGCTTGATTCCTACCTAACGATTATAGAGGACAAAGATAAAAACAAAGATATACAAGATATTTTAAAGGCTGTAGAGAGCGGCACGGTTAAACCCCAGGCAGACCCAAAGATGAACTTTGGCCGGACGGACAGCGTCTATTGGGCTTATGTTGAAATCGTCAATGATACCGACAAGGAAGTAACAACGGTCTATGATATTGCTGGCAGAAATGAACATGTAGAGCTATTTATTGAGAACGCAGCCGGAGGTTTCACGCGAAAGCTTGCAGGAACCGAATATCCGTATCAGCAAAGCGGTTTGAAATACCGGAATATCGCCTATGAGATCAAGCTGCTTCCACATGAGAGCAAGAAGGTCATCCTGAGAAATGCGTCATTGCTGGTAAGATTCCCGGTAACATTGTGGGATCAGGACAGCTATATCGCAAAAAACACAAGAGATGCTCTCCTGCTAGGAATCACCTATGGAATTTTCCTGATTATGTTTGTGTATAACTTCTTTCTGCTGCTCTTCCTAAAAGAGAAAACCTATCTGTATTACATTTTGCTTGTACTGAGTAACTGGTTCTTCTTCATGGTCATTAATGGTACAGCGTTCAAATATATATGGCCAGCTCAGCCATTTTGGGAAACGAGAAGCTATATGTTTTTTAACATGGTAACGATGGTACTCCTATTCCTATTCATTCGCAGTTTTCTGGAAACTCGGAAATTTGCGCCGAGACTGGACAGGCTGATCAGGTTTTGGATTGTCTACTGCTCTATCGGGGTTGCTGCCTCGTTGGGATTGGATTTTGTCACCAGCAGAACATTATTGCCGTTTATAAATTTTCCTAGTGTAGCTTTCGCAGTATTGATCGGTGTTCTAATGCTTCGCAAGCAGGGGGAATTTGCAGCTTCATATCTGTTTTCCTTTATCCCTTCTTTTATCGGAGGAATGATTTATTTGCTCAAGCAGTTTGGGGTTTTGCCTTTTAATGCAATCACGGAATATTCCTTGCAGATTGGTTTTACCTTGCAAATAGCTCTTGTGTCCATTGCCTTGGCAAATAAGATCAATATGCTGAAAAGCCGACTTATCGTGGTGGAACAGGCGGCACTGCAATCCCAGAAGGACCTCACGCACCAGTTGAGTGAGAAAGTAAAGGAGCGGACGTGTGAGCTGGAGATCGCAAACGCAGAGCTGGAGAAATTATCACGATTGGACAGTCTTACCTCGTTATATAATCGGAGATATCTGGATCAAGCTCTCCAGGAGGAGCTGAAGCAGCATATAGCTGAACAAGCGGAATTATCGGTGCTGATTTGCGATATCGATTATTTTAAGAATTATAACGATACTTATGGTCATGTAGCGGGTGACTGGTGTATTCGTCAAGTTGCAGAAGCTATAAGTGGGAATTGTGAGAGGTATGGAGTTGTCGCAAGATTTGGTGGGGAGGAGTTCGTAGTTATTTTGCCCCGCACAGATCTGCAAGGCGCAGCTGTCTTTGGAGAGGCTATTCGCAAAAGCGTGGCCGATCTTCAACTGCCGCATACAGCTTCAGATAAGCAAACCGTATCCATCAGCATCGGTATTGCCAGTGGAATTCCTGCGTCGGGACTCACTGAAAATGAAGTGCTGACACTGGCTGATGAAGCTCTATATGTAAGTAAGGCTACGGGTAGAGATCGGGTAACTTCAATTCCCTCACTCACAGGCATGAAGAAGGCTGTACAAATGTAGCAGTAGTTCAACTCTAAAGTAAACCCTTTCATACGAGGCTCAATATGATATTATTATTATAGTAAATGTATCAGATATTATTGACAACCTTGAACGGACTGAGAGGAGCTTGTGTGAACATGCAGCAATTTGAAGATAGTATTTATAACCTGATTGTAGAAACCTCCACGAATTTGCCGGGGGATGTGCGCCGGGCAGTCGCCAAAGGACGAGCCTTAGAGGATAAGGCTACCCGTTCAGGACTGGCTTTGACTACGATTGCACAGAATATTGGAATGGCTGAACTACAGGTATCACCTATCTGTCAGGATACAGGGATGCTGACGTTTATCATTCATACACCTATAGGCATTAACCAGATTGAGATGAAAAAAGATATCTATAACGCCATAGTACGGGCTACCAAGAACGGCAAGCTGCGCCCGAATTCAGTGGATTCTCTTACAGGGGTGAACAGCGGTGACAACCTGGGTGAGGGTACTCCAGTTATTCATTTTGAGCAATGGGAAGAGGATAGCGTAGACGTAAGACTTATTCTTAAAGGCGGCGGCTGCGAAAATAAAAATATTCAATACAGTCTTCCTGCTGAACTGGAAGGATTGGGCAAAGCGGGCCGTGATCTGGACGGTATCCGCAAATGTATTCTGCATTCTGTCTATCAGGCGCAAGGTCAGGGATGCAGCGCAGGGTTTATCGGTGTCGGCATCGGTGGTGACCGCACAACCGGCTATGAGTTGGCCAAGAAGCAGCTTTTCCGTAAGGTTGAGGATGTAAATCCCATTGAAGATCTGCAAAAAATGGAAGATTATATTATGGAGAACGCCAATAAGCTGGGAATCGGTACGATGGGCTTTGGCGGCGAAGTCACGCTGCTTGGTTGTAAGGTTGGCGTAATGAACCGGCTTCCAGCCAGCTTCTTCGTATCCGTAGCATACAATTGCTGGGCCTTCCGCCGCCAAGGGGTACTTGTTGAGGCAGCAACAGGAAATATTAAGGAGTGGCTGTACGAGAGTGGGACTGGGGTTTCGGTAGAAGACGGGAGTGTTCAGCAACCTGAACCCGTTGTTGCAACTGCAGCTAACAATACTGGCGTCACTACAGAGGATGCCTCCATTGCTGGAGCTCCGGCTGAAATTGCAAAGGCTGCTGTAAAAGCAGATGCCGATGCTGCAGGCAGCTCGCGTGAAGTGCGCCTTACCACGCCAATAAGCGAAGCGGATATTCGCAGTCTTCGCGTAGGAGATGTGGTTATTCTATCCGGCGAGATGCATACCGGACGTGATGCATTGCATAAATATTTGATGGATCATGAGGCTCCGGTCGATCTAAATGGGGCTGTGATCTATCACTGCGGTCCTGTGATGATGAAGGATGAGGAAGGCTGGCATGTGAAGGCGGCTGGACCGACAACAAGCATTCGCGAGGAGCCTTATCAAGGGGATATTATCAAGAAATTTGGCATCCGTGCTGTAATCGGCAAGGGAGGCATGGGACCCAAGACGCTGGCAGCCCTGCAAGAGCACGGAGGTGTATACCTCAATGCAATCGGTGGAGCCGCACAGTATTATGCGGAATGCATCAAGAAGGTGAATGCTGTTGATTTCATGGAATTTGGCATACCTGAAGCGATGTGGCATTTGGATGTGGAGGGCTTCGCAGCTATTGTTACCATGGATGCTCACGGCAACAGTCTGCATGCGGATGTGGAGAAGGATTCGGCGGCGAAGCTGACTCAGTTCCGGGAACCTGTATTTAAAATATAAGACACCCATGCCGCTGCGCGGCATCACTGAGGAATGAAAATATTGTCTATACTGGTTACTGGGCTGGCGAAGGTAGGTCGGAAATTCTTGGTGTCACGAACCCGCATATAAGACGGACCCCAACGACCCGGTGCATCACAGATTGTTGCTCCCTACGGGGAAGCACGCAGGGCAGAATAACCTTAGCATTGGTCTTTGCACCAGCCTTAATTACCGCCAGCAGGCAGGAGACGCAAACCGTGGAAATACTCATTGAACGTTGCTGTGGATTGGATGTGCACAAGAAGAGTATCACAGCATGTATCATCACCTCGAAAGGAAAGGAGATTCGGAGTTTTGAAACATTGACTCGTCGGCTGATTGATCTGGTAGATTGGATCAAAAGCGAACGGTGCACCCATGTCGCGATGGAGAGTACCGGAGATTACTGGAAACCCATTTATAATCTGCTAGAAATGGAAGACCTTGAGCCACTGGTCGTAAACGCCCAGCATATCAAAGCCGTGCCAGGACGCAAAACGGACGTGAAAGATGCAGAATGGATAGCGAAATTACTCCGGCATGGGTTGGTGCAAGGCAGCTACATTCCGAATCGGGATCAACGAGAACTTCGGGAAATTATCCGTTATCGCCGAAGTATCATTGAAGAACGCACGCGTGAAGTGAACCGGCTGCAAAAGGTACTAGAAGGCGGCAATATCAAACTTTCGTCGGTAGCGTCTAATGTGCTAGGCGTGTCTGGACGAAACATGCTGGAAGCGATGATTCAAGGAGAAAGTGATCCGTCCATCCTGGCTGACTTTGCGCAAAAGAAGTTAAAGGCCAAGAAAGAGCAATTGAAACTTGCACTGGAGGGAAGCCTAGGTCCCCATCAATTATTAATGCTGGAAAAACAGTTGTCGCATATCGACCAATTGAATGAGTTAATCACGGAACTGGATGAAGAGATCGAGCGCCGAATGAGCCCTTTTGCTGAGGATCTGAAGTTGTTGGATACCATCCCCGGTGTCGGTAAGCGAACCGCTGAGCAAATTCTGGCGGAAATTGGGACAGACATGACACGGTTTCCAAGTGCAGGACATTTATGTTCCTGGGCAGGGATGACTCCAGGTCACGATGAAAGTGCGGGGAAGAAGAGATCCGCCAAAACCCGAAAAGGGAACAAAAAACTACGAAGTGCACTCGTAGAATCAGCGCGAGCCGCAGGACGAAAAAAGAACACCTACCTGTCGGCGCAATATCACCGAATCGCAGGCAGGCGAGGGAAAAACAGAGCGGCCGTGGCCGTTGGACACAGCATTTTAGCGATTGTATACATCTTGTTAACGCGAAGACAAGAATATAAGGAACTAGGATTTGACTACTTCGACCAACGAAACCACGATATGGTAATGAACCGTTCTATTAAACGTTTGGAATCCTTGGGATACCAAGTGAATCTGAGTGAGCAAACGGCCTGACGGCCGAAATTAAAAAAACAAAACATGGGGTTTGTTTTCGTATGCGTAATTTTAGTGTTCTAGAGCAATTTTATTTTCAGGGCAGAATTTATAGGTTTCACACGATAACTTATCCTTATATTTCTCGAACAAACGGGTACCGTCCATTATATAGGGCGGTACCCGTTTGTTCTTGGGCGAGTTCCTATGATAAATACCAGGCTGGTATTTTCAAGAGAATGGAGTTAGGATTAATTTCAAGAATATCTCGATTATAAGAAAGAGGAGCACTACTGATGAAACCGTTTCGCATTCGTCTTACGCTAATACTGATGGCTCTGATCGGTATTTCCATGATTGGTGCCGGCTTTACAATGGCTCATTTGTTCAAGAATTCTCATGTTGCCGCACTGGAAGAGAATATGTCCCGGGAAATAAAGCTCCTATCGGGTACATTTCAATTTCAGGATATGAACGGGACGGATGCAATCACGTATTATACGAGGGAAGCTGAGCGCATTGCGAAGCTGACGAATTCCCGAATTACTTTTATTACTAAAGAAGGTAAAGTTATTGGGGATTCGGAAAAAAACCCGCGCGAGATGGACAACCATTCCACCCGTGAGGAAGAGGTTATTGCTGCCAAGGAAGGTATAGGTCGCGCAATCCGCTATAGCGACACATTGGATGAGAAAATGCTGTATGTGGCAGGAGCAGTGGTCTCCGATCAAGGCTTTGATGGTTTCATTCGGCTATCCATGAATTTGGAAGCAGTAACTGAAGGGTTGAACCGGGCTTGGACGATTATGGCTGGAGGTTTGATATTGTTATTTATCGCCGCGACGCTTGTAAGCTATAAAGTAGCATCTAGTATGACTTCTCCACTTGAACAGATTACTAGGGTAGCCCGCCGGATTACCGATCTTGATTATGATGCCCGTGTACCTTGGAAACGCAAGGATGAGATAGGGCAGCTCGCGACTGCAATCAATGCGATGGCGGATAGTCTGCAGACCCAGCTGAAGACGATTCGTGATAACGAAGATCTGCTGCAAAGCGTGTTGGACAATATGACAGGCGGTATTGTGATGATCAATGCAGAGGGCGAAATCGCACTTCTGAACCGGGCGTCAGAGCGATTGCTTGATGTTGATAACAGCAAGATGGCTGGCCATTCTTTCCGCGAGCTTAAGCGACACTATGAGCTTACGAAGTTGGTTGAAGAAGGCGTAGCCCGCAAGGAGCCAATTCATGAGGAGCGAAGTATCTATAATCCGGGAGAACGGATAGTACGACTGGATGGTGTCCCGATGATCCAGGATGGGACCTATCGGGGAATGTTGTTCCTGCTGCAGGAGGTAACTGAAATCCGCAGGCTGGAAAGAATGCGTAGCGAATTCGTGGCCAATGTTTCCCATGAGCTGAAGACGCCGGTGGCGGCTGTCAAAGGATTTGCCGAGACGCTGCTTGGCGGTGGAGTTAAGGACGAGAAGACCGCTAACTCTTTTCTGCAAATTATTTATGATGAGAATGAGCGTTTGAATCGTCTGATTGGTGATATTCTAGAGCTTTCCAAGATAGAATCCAAACGAGTACAGCTGGAATGCTCACCTATACATTTGATTGAGTTCTTCGATTCCGTGCTAGAGACGCTCAGCAAGGTAGCTGAGAAAAAGAATATCAGTCTTAGCAGTACTGTGCCAGCGGAGCTATTTATTGAGGGCGACGAGGATAAGCTGCGTCAAATCTTCATGAATCTGCTCTCTAATGCTATTAATTACACGCATGATGGGGGTCATGTGAAAGTATCCGTCATCAACCACCTGAAACCGGATGGTACAGAAAGTGTGATCTTCACAGTCAGCGACACTGGCATGGGAATTCCACGCAAAGATTTACCACGCATCTTCGAACGCTTCTACAGGGTGGATAAAGCAAGGTCTAGAAGTTCCGGTGGCACCGGACTTGGACTCTCTATTGTGAAGCATCTGGTAGAATTGCACCGCGGAGTTATTTCAGTAGAAAGCGACCTGGGGATTGGAAGCTCGTTCATCCTGGAATTGCCCTTACTGCAGGAAGAAGAAGGGGAATGAGCAGAATTGCAGAATTGAAGATCAGCAGGTTAAAATGCAGAAGTGTTTCTCTTTTTTACACTAAGTTAACAATCTGGTGATATGATAGCTTTGTTGTTGTTTTGTAAATTTAAAAACATATGAAGACGGGGGAACCTATGGCACAACGATTGCTTGTCATTGAAGACGAACCGACACTGGCCCGACTGCTGTCCTATAATTTAACGCAGGAAGGTTACGAGGTAACGGTGGAAGATCATGGAACGGCAGGATATGATCGTGCAACTAGAGAACCTTTTGACCTGATCATTCTGGATCTTATGCTGCCGGGGATGAACGGGATTGATATTCTTGATAAATTGCGTGGACAAGGCATCCGCACGCCTGTTATCGTACTTACCGCCAAGAATGCGGAAGAGGACGTTGTTCGGGGATTGAAATCCGGTGCGGATGATTATATAACCAAACCCTTTGGCGTCTCTGAGCTTCTCGCCCGAGTTAGCGCCGTGCTTCGCCGGATCTCTGGTCTTGCCGAAGAGGCTCAGCCCGAAACAGCTGTGTCAGCATCAACGATTATTCTGGGACAGCTGGAAATATACCCGGAAAGGTATGAGGTTTCACTGGGTGGACAGAGCATAAACCTGCGTCCCAAAGAATTCGAGGTATTGCTGTATTTGGCCCGTAAACCAGGTGTTGTGCTGACGCGTGACGATCTAATGAATGCTGTATGGGGCTTCGATTATATCGGCGGACAGCGGACAGTTGATGTGCATGTTAGTTCACTTCGCAAGAAGCTGGAGCTTGATCCCGAATCGGTCCATATTGATTCCATCCGCGGGGTAGGCTACAAGTTAGTGGTTAACAAAAAGAGAACTCCAGTCGTTTAAATGACGGAGTTCTTTTTTTGAAATATAAGGATTTATATGTTTCACGCAATAAGAAACAGGGCCGTCCATATAAAGGACGGAGATGCCGTTTCATCTTGTTAATAGTTATGAAGTATAAAAGATGTGGTGGGGTCGAATGATAAATTGAATAATTGGATTTTTAAATATCTCAAGTGGATTTTACAATGCGTTAACAATTCTCGTCAACTCTATTTACACTAAAGGCTTATCATGGGGAACGAAGATGATGAGAAGGAGACAGAAAAACTAATGAAATCCATCATTGACATAGAGAAACTAGATCTCTACTATGACAATTTTCACGCGTTGAAGAGCGTGGACTTGCAAGTTCCTGAGAAGCAGGTAACCGCGTTTATTGGTCCTTCGGGCTGCGGAAAGTCTACACTGCTGCGTACATTGAATCGAATGAATGATATGATTCCCGGCACACGAATTGAAGGAACTGTGAACATTAGCGGCAAAAACATTTATGGTCCTGAGGTAGAGGTGGAGAGCCTGCGCAAGCAGGTAGGTATGGTTTTTCAACAGCCGAATCCTTTTCCAAAATCGATCTATGACAATGTAGCTTATGGTCCGCGCCTGCATGGCGTCCGTTCCAAGAGCGAGCTGGATGAGCTTGTGGAGCAAAGCTTGCGTCAGTCTGCCCTTTGGGAGGAAGTAAAAGACTTCCTGAAGAAATCAGCACTCAGTTTATCAGGTGGCCAACAGCAGAGATTGTGTATTGCTAGAGCACTCGCTGTGCAACCGGATATTCTGCTTATGGATGAAGCGACCTCTGCACTGGACCCAGTATCCACCCTGAAAATTGAAGAGTTAGTCCAAGAATTACGAGACAGGTATACAATCGTTATGGTCACGCATAACATGCATCAGGCGGCACGTGTATCGGGCCGAACGGTATTTTTCCTGAACGGTGTGATTGTGGAGGCGGCGGATACAGAGCTGTTGTTCTCTAACCCTAAGGATTCCCGTACAGAAGATTATATTTCCGGGCGTTTCGGCTAACGGCCTACGGAAAAGGCCTGTCACCTGAAAGTGCTAAGCTGACCATAAGTTTGAGGAGGATCGCTCTTAATATGATTCGCAGAAAAGAATTTGATAAGGACTTGGAAGAGCTGCGCAGCTTGCTGCAGCAAATGGGTGAGCATGTTACAGATGCTCTTGAAGGTGCAGTTGTCGCTCTGCAGACCCTGGATACTACACGTGCTCAGGACATAGTTAAAGCAGATTTACGATTAAATGCCATGGAAGACCGAATTATGGAAATTGGTTCGCGGCTGATCATTACTCAACAGCCGGTAGCCAAGGATTTGCGTCGTATTCTTGTTGCGTTCAAAATATCGAATGACCTCGAGCGGATGGGTGACTTGGCGCTAGACGTTGCCAAAGTAACCATGCGCCTGCAGGGGCAGCATTTAATTAAGCCGCTGGTGGATATTCCCCGTATGGCTGAGATCGTTACTCTTATGACTACGGACTCTATTCAGTCTTATCTGGATGAGAACACGGATTTAGCCTACAAAATGGCCCAGGACGACGACCAGGTTGACCAATTATACAGCACTATGATTAATGAATTGTACACCTTCATGCTCGAGAAGCCGGATGCTCTGTCGCAAGTAATCGTACTGACACTGGTAGGTCGGTATATCGAACGGATTGGTGACCATGCTACTAATATCGGAGAGAGCGTTGTTTATCTGGTAACAGGTAAACGTCCGGATCTGAATCAGTAATTGGAGTATATTAAAGCAACGTAAAGATAACTTCTAAAGCAAGCTTTCCTTCATTGGGGAGCTTGCTTTTTTCTGGTCATAGGACAACTCAGATGTTGAGGGTCATGGAATAACAAGGCTACTTAGGTTCTTTTTTAGACGGAGCATATGGTAATATGTAAGAAGTAAGCAACATAAAGGCGAGGTGCTCAAGTGGACAAGTTGATTCTTATAGATGGTAATAACATTATTTATCGCGCATTCTTCGCGATGCCGCCGCTCACGAATACAGCTGGGCAGCAGACGAATGCAGTGTACGGATTTACTACCATGCTGCTTCGGTTAATCGAGGAGCATAAGCCTACTCATATGATTGTGGCGTTCGACGCGGGGAAAGTAACCTTCCGCCATGAAGGATATCAGGAATATAAAGGTGGAAGAGAGAAGACACCACCGGAGCTCTCCGAACAGTTCCCGATGTTGAAGGAGCTGTTGCGTGAACTTGGTGTACCTCAGTTTGAAATTGCCAGCTATGAAGCTGATGATATTATTGGTACCATTTCCCGTCAGGCGGATGAGGCAGGACGGCAGGTCATGATCGTGTCGGGAGACAAGGATATGCTGCAGCTGGTGTCCGAGCATACGACGGTAGCTCTGATTCGTAAAGGGGTTACGGATATTGAACTGTATGGACCGGAGCAGATCCGTGAGAAATATGATCTTACACCACTGCAGATTATTGACCTTAAAGGCCTGATGGGCGATGCCAGTGATAACATTCCGGGCGTGCCGGGTGTGGGTGAGAAGACCGCACTCAAGCTGCTGCATCAGTTCGGATCCGTGGAAGCGGTGCTTGCTGGAACTGGCGAGCTAAAAGGAAAAATGAAAGAAAAGCTGGAGGCCCATGCGGATGACGCTGTTATGAGCAAGAAATTGGCGACCATTTATCGCGAGGTTCCGCTGGAGCACTCGTGGGAAGACATGGTCTTTAGTGAAATTAAGGCGGACACCGCCGGACCGGCTTTTGCCAAGCTGGAATTCAGATCCTTGCTAGAGCGTCTGTCACTGAGCGCTTATGCGCCAGCCGTTGCCGGTGAGGAAACGGAAGCAGAGTTGGAAGCAGCCGCGCTTGATATTACCATTGTCGGCGTTGAAGAATTGGCTGCGCTAATTGCAGCCCTTCCCGGTATATCGGCGCTGCACGTGGAGTCGAATGGGGACAATCCACATCGGGCCGAGGTGATAGGGTTGGGTCTATCCTCACCGGAGCGGCATTACTTTGTGCCGTTCGCATTGCTGCAAGCCCCTGAAGCGGCCAAGCTGCGGGAGTGGCTGGGAGACGAGCATGCACCGAAGAGTGGGTACGATCTGCACCGTGCCGATCTTGCGCTGCATTGGCAGGGAATTGCTTTTGCCGGAGCCGCCAATGATGTACAGCTGGCAGCTTATTTGCTGGACCCGACCGAAGCCAATCAGAATCTTAACGACTTGAATGCCAAGTATGGACTACCTCGCTTGTCAGCAGATGAAGAGATATTCAGTAAGGGCGCGAAATATAGAATCCCGGATCTGGAAGTACTGGGCAATCATGTGGCGCGCAAAAGCGCGACGGTACTCGGTATTGTACAAAGACAGAAGCAAGAACTGATTGAGACGGCGATGACGGGTCTGTTTGTAGATCTGGAAATGCCTTTATCACGCATCCTTGCGGATATGGAGAAGCAGGGAATAGCGGTAAATAAAGAAGAGCTTAAAGAGCTTGGCAAGGAATTAGAAGAGCAAATCTCCAAGCTGGTGACAGGAATATACGAAACCTGTGGTGTAGAGTTTAATTTGAACTCACCGAAGCAGCTGGGTGAAATCCTATTTGTGAAGCTTGGCCTGCCCGTAGTGAAGAAGACGAAGACCGGATATTCTACGGACGCTGAGGTGCTAGAGAAGCTGGCTCCTTATCATGATGCGGTACGCCTGATCTTGCAATACCGTACCCTTGCCAAACTCCAGTCTACGTATGTAGAAGGACTGCTGAAGGAAATTTCCCCGCAGACAGGCAAGGTACACACCTTCTACCGGCAAACCATCGCGGCTACAGGGCGGCTCAGTAGTCAATTTCCGAACCTGCAGAATATTCCGATCCGCCTGGAGGAAGGCCGCAAGATCCGCAAGGTATTCGTTCCTTCCGAACCAGGCTGGTCGATTCTGGCGGCAGATTATTCGCAGATCGAGCTGCGGGTGCTGGCCCATATCTCGGATGATGAGAATTTGAAAGAAGCTTTCCTCAATGACATGGATATTCATACGAAGACGGCGATGGATGTATTTGGAGTAAGCGCCGAACAGGTGGACAGTAATATGCGCCGCTCAGCCAAGGCGGTCAATTTTGGCATTGTGTACGGCATCAGTGACTATGGGCTTTCGCAGAATCTGAATATCCCCCGCAAGGAAGCCGCGCGATTTATTGAACAATATTTTGAGGTGTTCAAGGGCGTGCGCCGCTATATGGACGATATTGTGCTGGAAGCACGGAAGAATGGCTATGTGACGACGATGCTGGAGCGCCGCCGCTACCTGCCGGAGATTAACGCGAAGAACTTTAACCTGCGTTCTTTTGCCGAGCGTACAGCCATGAATACACCGATACAGGGAACTGCAGCGGACATTATTAAGCTGGCTATGGTGCACATGGATAAAGCGCTGTTCGAACGTGGGCTAAAGAGTCGCATGCTGCTTCAGGTTCATGATGAGCTCGTCTTTGAAGTGCCGGCCGATGAGCTGGAACTGATGAAGCAGCTGTTGCCGGAAGTGATGGAGGGTGCATTAGAGCTGTCTGTACCTTTAAAGGCAGAGGTAAGTTTTGGCAGCAACTGGTATGAAGCGAAATAGGCTCCCCGCATAGTGTGTATATCCGCTATAATGGAGTAGAGGTGAGATATAATGCCGGAATTACCGGAAGTGGAAACCGTCAAGAGAACACTTAACGTTTTAGTTAAAGGAAAGCAGATAGAGTATGTAACCGTCCGGTTAGCGCGAATTATTCAACGTCCGGATGATATTCAGGCCTTTGCCAATATGCTGGCAGGTCATAGCGTGGTGAATGTTGAGCGAAGAGGTAAGTTCTTACGTATCGTGTTGGACGGTCTGGTACTCGTGTCTCATCTACGGATGGAGGGGCGGTATGGGCTGTTTCAGAAGAATGACCCGCTGGACAAGCATACACATGTTATTTTTCATTTTACAGATGGTACGGAGCTGCGATACACAGATGTGCGCCAGTTCGGTACCATGCATCTGTTTCAGCCGGGTGAAGATCTCAGACTACCGCCTCTGAACAAGCTGGGGCAGGAGCCGCTGGAGCCTGCTTTTACTCCGGAGAGGTTCAAGGAGATTGTGGCTGGCAAAAGCACGAAAATCAAGTCGCTGCTGCTTAATCAGGAATATGTTGTTGGCATCGGTAATATTTATGTAGACGAGTCGCTGCACCGGGCGGGTATTCATCCGGAGGATAGCGCCAAAGTGCTTTCTGGTGAACAGCTGGATAAATTGTATGAAGCCATTGTGACTACGTTGACAGAGGCGGTAAACGCCGGGGGTTCATCTGTGAAATCGTATGTGAACGGTCAAGGAGAGAGCGGCAGTTATCAGGATCAGCATTTGATTTATGGACGCAAAGACCAGCCGTGCGTTTCCTGTGGAACGATGATTGAGAAGACTGTAGTAGGAGGCCGCGGCACGCATTATTGTCCCAACTGCCAGCGTCCAACTACAATCTGATATTGGTAGGCACTCACAACCTGTCCCGCCCATATACTGTGTGAAGAATGCTTAATCGAGCGAAGAGAGGCTGCGGAATTATCCGCTTAGGCTCTCGTTCTTCACAGGAGGGATTGCGGGTGCTCAGCCCATTTTTTTCACTGCTGCTGCTGGCGTTTGCCTTGAGTTTAGACGGTTTTGGTGTTGGCATTACATATGGTTTACGCTCAATGAAGATACCACTGCTCTCGATCCTGATCATCTCGCTTTGTTCAGGTGTAGTCATTGGTGTCTCCATGCAGGTGGGTGTACTGCTAGCTAAGGTAGTCTCTCCACATGCTGCTTCTGCAGTCGGAGCTGTTATTCTCGTCCTGATGGGCTGTTGGTCTTTAGTCCAGATGCTGATGCAGAGAGAAAGAGAACATACTAACGAACGAAAGTTGCTGGGAAACGTTACAGAATCGTCCGCTGCCAAAACGTGGCTGCAGGCATCGGCTGATCAGGGGAACTCAGCCCAGTTTATCGGTGCGGCAGCAGAGGAACCTCTCAAATCAGCTGTATTCTCACTTGAGCTGCGGCACCTGGGAATTGTGGTCCAGATCCTCCGTACTCCATCGTCAGCGGATATGGATGCCTCTGGAAGCATTTCGTCAATGGAAGCGATGGTGCTTGGTATTGCGCTCTCACTGGATGCTTTTGGAGCAGGACTTGGAGCGGCATTACTGGGCTTCAACCCAATTTGGACTGCACTTATGATTGCCCTGTTCAGTGGCTCATTTCTGATGATGGGCATGAAAACAGGACTTAGATTCGCCGGAAGTTACTGGATGAAACATGCTGCAGCGCTACCTGCGTTATTATTAATTACAATGGGAATAATGAAGCTGTTATGAGGTGAATTCATGATTATGGGCTTAACCGGAGGCATTGCATCTGGAAAAAGCACGGTATCCACACTATTTGTAAATAAGGGAGCAAGACTGGTTGATGCTGATGCTATCGCCAGAGAAGTTATGCTCCCCGGATCTCCGGTGCTGGCTGCTGCCGTGCGTTATTTTGGAAACGGAATTCTTCTGCCAGATGGAGCGCTGAACAGAGCGAAATTGGGTGAGATTGTTTTTAAAGATGCAGAGGCAAGGCAGGTGCTGAATGATCTGACGCATCCGGCGATTCGGCAGGAGATCAAAGATCGCATGTACAGAATGGAGCAGGAAGAGCCTAAACGGTTAATTATAGTTGATATCCCATTACTATATGAATCCAGGCTTGAGGATCTGTTTCAGGAGATAGTGGTGGTGTATGTCCCCCCTGAAATTCAGCTTGACCGCTTAATGGAGCGTAACGGATTATCACGTGAACAGGCGGAAGGACGTTTGGCTGCTCAAATGGACATTGAGATGAAGCGCAGCAAGGCGAGTTATGTGATTGACAATAGTCTGGACCTCACTCATACCGAGCTGCAGGTTGCCACTTTGTGGGACAGGCTGGGTTTATCATGAAATGGCTGCGTAAAAAAAGGGTGCTGCTCCTGTTGTTCGTAGGTTTTACGGCAATACTGTTTCTAAGCACAAACTGGATGTCTTGGTTCTATCCCATTTATTATAAAGAAGAGATCCGTAAGCATAGCATTACTTATGAGATGGATCCTTTCCTGGTGGCAGCAATTATCCGTGTTGAGACTAACTATAAGACCGGACGTGAATCCAAAAAAGGAGCACTAGGACTAATGCAGCTTATGCCGGATACGGCCAAGTGGGCACTCGAAATGGCCAAGCTGCCCGATGTCTCCTTGGTTCAGCTGAAGGAGAAGCCGTCTGAGAATATTGAGCTCGGGACTTGGTACCTGTCCAATCTGTCCCGTCAGTTCGAAGGCAACCGCACGGCGGTCATCGCTGCGTATAATGCAGGGCCTGGTAATGTGAAGCACTGGCTGGAAGAAGGATCTTGGGATGGAACTGAAGCTACGGTTAAGAATATTCCCATTGGAGAGACCCGTCATTATGTGCAGCGTGTTCTTTATTATTATGATCAGTACACGGAGATTTATAGTGAGTTCTGATCCGTGCGCCTTAATAAAAAGAAGTATTAAACAGCCTGTAAGCCGTTTAATACTTCTTTAGGCAAGCGTATGCAGACAGGTTATTTGTATTGACCTGCCAGTTGCTGTTCAGCCAGGGTTACAAGACGTTTAGTGATGTAACCACCGATCGAACCGTTTTCGTAAGATGTTTTATTGCCTTGATACCCATCTGGGGAAAGTGTAATACCCAGTTCTTGGGCAACTTCAAATTTCAATTGATTCAAAGCTGCGCTGGATTTAGGAGCTACCAGGTTGTTGGAGCTGTTGTTTTGGCTCATTGCTGTTCACCTCCTATCGGTTTGTAACTGTATTATGTGCTGGACTTGCCATATTCATAACAACAAAAATACGGTGATTTATGGAAAAAATATTTACACCATTAATGCAAAGGAAGTGATTAAACTTATGAAATGCCCTTACTGCGATCATACCAATACCAAAGTGCTGGACTCGCGTCCGGCTAACGAGAATAAGTCGATCCGACGGAGGCGTGAATGCGAGCTGTGCAGCAAGCGTTTTACTACCTTTGAGATGATTGAGGAGACCCCTCTAATCGTTATCAAGAAGGATGGAAGCCGTGAGGAATTCAGCCGTGACAAAATACTGCGCGGTCTAATCCGAGCCTGTGAGAAGCGCCCTGTGTCCGTTGAACGGCTAGAGGTTATCGTGTCTGAGGTCGAGAAAGCGCTGCGCGGTATCGCTCTGGCCGAAATCGAGAGTCGCCAGATCGGCGAGCTGGTGATGGAAGAGCTCTACCCTGTTGACGAGGTCGCCTACGTCCGCTTCGCCTCGGTTTACCGACAGTTCAAGGACATCAACATGTTCATGAAGGAACTGAAGGGACTGCTGTCAAAGAGCGAAGAGCTGGAGGGGCTGTAAAACAAAACTGTTGACACCATAGGCGATTTTTTATATTATATAGGAGTCGCCTACAGAGCTTAAGCTTAAGTGAGTGACAGTGCTTACCGCGTAAACGGGTACATAAGCAAATATAAATACCAGCAACTCGGGGGATTAGCTCAGCTGGGAGAGCGCATCGCTGGCAGCGATGAGGTCAGGGGTTCGAGCCCCCTATTCTCCATAATAGATTTAACATGAAACGGCAGAGATGCCGTTTTTTTGCTGTTTCATTAAGGACTACATGAATCGTTGTGGATGGTCTATTGCAATGGTAGGAATATTTTGGGGCTTGGTCGAATGTAGAATGCAATAAGAAAACGTTACTTTAACTAGGAATAGAGCAGACTAGATGAGGGTTGTGCAGATTTATCAAAATGAAGGCAACGATTATTCTGTAGTCAT
Source organism: Paenibacillus sp. 19GGS1-52 (assembly GCF_022369515.1). Taxonomy (NCBI): domain Bacteria; kingdom Bacillati; phylum Bacillota; class Bacilli; order Caryophanales; family Paenibacillaceae; genus Paenibacillus; species Paenibacillus sp. 19GGS1-52. The sequence continues at coordinate 4,872,957 of NZ_CP059724.1, read as the reverse complement.
GACTTAAGGCGAAATAGAGTTTTCTCCACCTTTTTCTATCCATGAACAGGGAGAACCCTCACTAGTCAAGGTTGGAGGAAGAGCGATTATTGTGTTTAAGGCTGAGATTCAACTTTGAATAAAACACCTAGAAAGTGTACTAACATGACTCCACAGACAGAGATTGACCGTATCCTTGCGAAAGGGCGGTCTTTTTTTTTGAGGCAGTATAATCAACCTACCCTCGAATTCTGCAGCTTAACTCTCCACTATTGCAGCTTACTTTAGCACCTATTGAATATAAATTTCCGTGAAATATACTGTAACTGTAAGCAGGAACTCAAGCTGGCATTGACAGAATTGCGACTGTTCCAATATCAAAAAATGGGGTGACAGGATGAAAGTTACGATTGAGAATATCCCACCAGGAAGTGAACCTGAGATCATAATCCGATGTAACGAGCCTGATGAATCATTGATGAAACTAATTTATTCCATTAAATCAACTTCCAAAAAGCTTGTTGGAATCCTGGATTTACAGATGCATATTATCAATCCCAATGATGTTTTTTATTTCGAAGCCGTAGACAATAAAGTATTTATTTATTGCCAAGAGAAGGTTTTTGAATCCAGACTTAAGCTTTATGAGATTGAGACGGAATATGAACATTGGGATTTTTTTAGAGCATCCAAATCTACCATCCTTAATATTTCAAAAATTGAATCGGTAAGCCCGATTCTGTATGGGAGGTTTGAAGCGTTGCTTCAGAATAGTGAAAAGGTCTTCATTTCCAGACAATATGTTCCGGTGCTCAAAACAAAATTAGGACTCTAAGGAGGCTTCAATATGAAAATCAGCAAATATCTATCGTATATGTTGAAGGATTTTCTGGTAGCTTGTGGATTCTTGACAGTCATTGCTGCAATAGTGTTGGCCCTCTCTTCTTCAGGAACGATTCAAGCTTCATTACTCGGGCAAATCGTCTTAATTGCTTCAGCGTTTACTTGTTTCAAGTATGCTTTAGTGAATACACATGAACTGGGGAGAAAAGCTGGAATAATCAGCTTCTATGTTAGCTTTCTAATGGCAGATGTATTTTTAATATTATGGTTATGGTTTTTTAGCTCCCGCCAAATTTTTGATAGGGATCTGTTATTATCGTATACGATTGTAATTCTTCTTGTTAAAGGGGTGGTCTTCACAATGATGCATATTGATGGGCAGAATGAGGCCAAACAACTCAATCAAAAGCTGAGCGAGTATAAGAATAGTGAGAATAAATAAAATAAGGTTTAAAGTATCATCTGACTAAGGGGACAATCAGCATATTAGCTGTAGTCTCCATATTTATTTCTGTAATGGCTCAGCGTAAGGAGCGGCCAGATATAACGATAGCTGTGATAGTGAGTATAATAGTTGCCCGGAAGACCAGCACCTGTCGGATAAGAAGTCATCCAGTTATCTTCTTGCAATGAAGCGATAAGTCTATATATTCCTTTATTTATTTGGGCTGTTGGCTGTGGATGAACAGCAATGAGTGCATCTAGCGCCCAGGCAGTCTGAGAAGGTGTGCTTTCCCCTAAAGACACATAGCGCAAAAGACGATCACTTCTACAGGATTCCCCCCATCCCCCGTCAGGGTTCTGAATACGTAATAACCATTGGGCTCCTTTCTGTACTACAGTATGGTTAGAGGAGACCCCTACAGCCTCTAAGCCCGTTAGAGCAGCCCACGTACCATAAATGTAACAAATCCCCCATCGTCCATACCAAGAACCGTCCTTTTCCTGATGCTTTAAGAGCCACTTCGTTCCAGATTTGATGAACTTGTGCTGAATATCAAGGCCGCAAAAATTCCCGAGGTACTCTAGGGTGCGTCCTGTAAGGTCAGCCTCCGAGGGATCTATAGCGGCAGATTTAGCACCCTCTATTGCCAGCCAAGTAAGCATTTTTTTATTTGTGTTTTTTTCAAAAGCAGGCCAGCCTCCGTCTTCATTTTGCATGGATAGAACCCAATTCAGACCACGATTCCATGATTCTCTATACAAAGGATCAGTCTCCGATAAGGTTTGGATTGCTCGTAAAGCTGCAGTGGTATCATCCACATCCGGATTAAGGGTATTGCTGTCTGAGAATCCCCATCCTCCGGGGATGGGATTGGGGTTGTGGATATTCCAATCCGCTGTTTTGTGATGCTGCTTGGAGAGTAGATAGGCAGCAGCTTTCCGAATCGCCTCATGGCCATTGTTGATTCCAGATTCTTGCATGGCGTAGGCGAGCAGAGCTGTATCCCATACGGTAGAGGGTGAGTTTTGTATTGTGGTTTTGTCGTCCACGCTGCACTGCATAGCTGTTATACCTTGAATGGCATGTGTGATGAGAGGATGGTGTTTATCATACCCAAGCGCAAGTAGGGAGAAAATCATTAGAATGGTGCTGCTGGCATAGCTGTATAGGGTTCCATCAGGTTCAATCCGTTGCAAAATGAGTTGTTCGGCCTTTGTTATAGCAGCTTCATGGATCGAACGGGGAGTGCCTATAAGTCTGCGTAGTTCGGAGTGTATACTGTCCTGTAGCTCTTGGTATTCCCGAGAATGAGGTTCATCGGTGTGGATACGATCTACCTTAAGATCATCTAGTTCAGGAGTTTGCGCGGTCTTTATTGAAAAATGACGATCGGCCAAGATTAGCATCGGGGTAAGATGGACTCTTGAATACCCGGAAAACTCATAAAAGTTGATTGGAGAAAAGGTGGGGAGAAGCAGTATTTCAAGCGGTATGGAAGAGATGGAAGCAGGCCAATTCATTTGTCCGGTAGCGGCGAGGATGGTCTTGGTTAAGATACTGGTGACTTTCCCAAGACCACCCTTGGATTGGATAAAACGCTTGGCACGTTGCATAGGTTCATCCGTTTTCACACTATAACCGGAATAGAGCAGGGCATAATAGGCTTCAATTGAAGCAGATAAGTTTCCTTCATCATCATCGAAGTGCAGTTTCCAGCAGCCTTCGGGCTGCTGCTCGGCTAGAATACGATCATGCAGCTGTCGAATAAGGACCTCATTCTCAATGTTCAACGTTTGAAAGAGAATGATCACATAAGCATCTATAATGATTCCATTCTCAAAACAAAAATGCCAAGTTCCTTCGGGTTCTTGTTTCTGAATAAGGGTTGCTGTCAGTCGATCCATTTCCTCATCGACTTTGCTTAATACATTGGCCATCCCCTTGGTTCCTCCCAAGTCATTTTTAATTATTATATGGTTGAGGGATTAACATTATTGATATATCACGAAAACATTCTCCTAACGAATGTACATTACTATAAGGAAGTAAACATACCTTAGGAGGGAATATATGAAATCACAGAACAAGAATAGATTCAAAGCTGCGATGGTGGTTACTGCAGCGAGTGCACTTTTGGTTACAAGCGTAGTCACTACTCAAGCATCAAATTCTGCAGACGCGGCGTCTGCAAAGACGAAGAATGTAATTCTGTTTATCGGTGATGGCATGGGAACAGCCCAACGCGATGCAATCCGCCTGGCGACCGTAGGTGAAAAAGGGAAGCTGGCTATGGATGCGATGCCATACCTTGGATTAATTCATACGAGTTCTACTATCCCGGTGACGGATTCGGCGGCTTCAGCTACAGCGTATGCCAGCGGAGTGAAGACGTATAACGGAGCTATTGGTATGGATGCTAACAAAAAATCCGTAAAAACGATCATGGAATATGCTAAAGACGCTGGGAAATCTACTGGAGTAGTAACGACTAGCCAAGTTACCGATGCTACGGGTGCTGCATTTGGCGCACACGTAGAAGACCGTTCTAAACAAAGTGACATCGCCTTGCAGCTGTTGACCAAGAGCAAGATTGACGTGCTCCTTGGTGGTGGTGAGGATTTCTGGTATCCGGCAGGAGAGCCTGGTAAATTCAAGGATGAACCTGCTGAAGATCCAACGGAAAAAAGCAAAGGGACACAGGGCAATCTCATAACCAAAGCTAAACAATTAGGATACAGTTATGTGACGAACAAGACCGATATGCAAAAAGCAAAAGGCGGCAAGCTGCTGGGGCTGTTTGCAAATGAGGAAATGTTCCAGCAAAAACCAGAAGGTGAAGGGGACATTTATAACCCGGTTGTCTCTCTGCCAGAAATGACTAAAAAGGCGATAGATACACTTGCTGCTAATAAAAATGGCTTTTTCCTGATGGTTGAAGAAGAAGGCACGGACGAATTTGCCCACCAAAACAACGCCAAAATGACGATTAAAGCGGGCCAGGAGCTGGATAAATCGGTTCAAGTCGCTAAGGATTTTGCTAAAAAGAATCCAGACACACTAGTCCTCGTGCTTGCCGATCATGAAACGGGTGGCTTCTCTATTGAAGAAGTTAACGCTGATGATGAGTCCGGTGACGGGATTTCCAAAGAAGATGGTCCGTTCGCCATTGCCAACTCCAAGCTCAACTTTGTTGTAGATTGGACAACCTCGGGACATACGGCGGTTGATATTCCTATCACAGCAATGGGTAGAAACTCTGAGTTGTTTACTGGAGTTTACGAAAATACTGAAGTATTCACGAAGCTTATGCAGTCGCTAGGATATAAAGTGAAATAACCTACATCTCCACCTATTGCATCTGCCCATTCAAAGGGCAGATGCTTTTTTGTGTGGATCGGCATGCAATGATTTAGTGCAACTAAGCCGTTGCTTTAGCGAAAACGATAAAAAACAGCATGATTTCACCTAATATGAGGTGAGGGGAAGCAGTTATGAATAAATCCAAGAGGAATAAAGCACAGAGCATTCCGGTTAAGGAAAGAAAAACTTTGAGGCTTAGTTTGAGATGATGGAATCGATATTGATGAAATACAAACATAACCGACAAGAAATAGATGAGAACAGAGGCGAAAGTGAAGCAAAGGATAAAGATATACTCCAATTGCTCAACAAACAGGAGCTGTATCGCAGCAGCAATCATGCTGAGTGAAAAATAGATGAATAAATGCCCGTAGATAATCGTCTGCCCTGCCGTTTGTTTCGACTTATCTACGCGCTTCTCGACATTCTCAAAGTATTGCCACCAGATTGCAATTACTAATATAAAAGCCAAGGCAGCAAATAAAATGGATGAGCTTGTGAATTTATCAGACTGCAAGACGGAGAGCATACTTATTACCGATTCACCTAACAGGATCAGCGTAAAGAGAGCAAACCGTTCTAATAAATGTGCAGTATGGATAGGTGTTTTTATTAGATAGGTTCGGCCGATCAAAGGTACAATGATATCTACAGCAATGCCAGCATACAGAATCAAGTACCTGACCCAAGAGTCAAAAAAGAGTGAGGAACAAGAGATCACAATCCCCAACCAGAAGTAGGTTCCCAAAAAAATGGCGGTTTCCTGTCTAAGTTTAGTATCCCTCCTACGGGCAGACACTAAATACTGAACGGCAGTTAAGCCCCGCAATCCTATATAGCCGACTAAAAAAGGTGCATAATTCGCGTCAAAGTCCGCATCCAGACTGGCTGTCATGATCAGAACAAAAAATAATTGCAGAATCATAAAGATCCGATGAGTGGTACTATCTCGACCGAATCGATTGTTATAAACAGTTTGTCCTACCCAAGCCCACCAAATCGGAATAAAAATAAGCATGAATTTTTCCAGATGCTCTATTGAAATACTGCCATGCTCGACATGCAATAATACATGAGTCGCTTTGGACACAGCAGCTACAAACAACAGGTCATAGAAGAGCTCCAGCCAAGTTACTTTTTTTTCTGCCATTTTATCAAGAGACTCCTTTGCAGATATTATTTGATTTTAATTCTATAAAATTTTAAGGGAAATGTCTTTCTATTTTTGCATAAATGGATACTATTCTATTTTGTGAAATTGTACTGTAGAATTATAGAATAGAAAGCGCTTAACTCTGGACTCTATTTGACATTAAGGGAGACGAATAACCTGAAACGGATTACTATTGGACTAATGGCAGAAAACAATTGGCTAAAGAATGAAAATGTTAGCCACCTGTTTCAAGGTGTTGCTAATGCCTGTGAGACATACGGTGCTAATCTGATTCGGTTCGGTTATATGAATGCTAACGAGCTGTTACATGTAGAGTCACAGCATCTTGTGATTACTGATTTAATAAAGGAATTTAACCTTGACGGATTGATTTTTCTCGGCTGGACACTTCCTGTTCAAGGTGAGAACCTGGACAGGTTAAGGCAAATGGTAAATGTGCCTATGTTTAGTATTGGGCAGAAACTTGAGGATATTCCAAGCAATTTTATGCATGGAGGCTATTATTTACGGAAGCTGATTCAGCATTTGATTCGACATCACGGTTACCAAAAAATAGCGTACATTTGCCCCTGGTCCTATGATGGTAGAAATGACATTTATAAACGGACATTAGATAAGTATGGTTTATTCGATCCCGAGTTGTATATCAGTGAGTCAGAACTCAAAGGGTTAAATATGTACGAGCGGGCTCAGCGCGCAGTTTCTATTCTTCTGGACGAACGAAAGAGGGTTCCCGATGTTATTGTCGCCATGACAATGGAGGAGGCATATACCGTTCAGATACTGCTAAAATCAAGAGGGTACCATATTCCCGATGATATCGCTATTTGTTCTTATGAGGATGGGCAACGTATGCGGTACGCATCGCCAAGTATAACTAGTATTTATTACCCTACCAGAGAGCTTGCCTTCCAGGGCACCGAGCGGTTGCTGGAATATATACGAACGGGCGAAACGACACTGATCAGTGCTGTTACCGGCGGAATTGAATATCGGGAATCCTGCGGGTGTCACCTGGAGCGAAGAATGGAAGAATTCGAACAAGAGTTAGTCGAGCTTGCCAAACAGAATGAGGAAAAAGATTATTACCACCTGTTAATAGAAGAAATAGATCAGATGATTATGACCTCATACGATAAGAAGAACTTATATCATGTGCTTACGGTAGGGATGGATAAGCTGAAAATTACCAATGGGATGATATTCCGTTATTCTTCTGAGAATCGGAATTTCAAGGACTGTATTTTGGAATTTGAAATTTCTGAAGGTCGAGGCATGGTATCCCAAGCTCCGATAACGTTTGAGGAACGACAGGGAAATTCTCTTTTTCCAGCGGGTCGAAGATTTACCTATTTAGCAGAACTGCTTCATGTTGCTGACGATCATTTCGGCTTCATGCTCATTGAGTTCTCCAATCTGGATATTCTAAATTACTTGTCACTGGCCAGTCATCTGAGTACGGCTATTAAATCAATTAATCTGATCACCAAGCTGGAACTGGAGATTGAAAACAAGAAGCAGAATGAGATTCGGCTATATCAGTTAGCCCAATTTGATCAGTTGACAGATTTATACAATCGCACCTCCTTCCATGAGATTCTGACTCAACTTGCCGCTGAAGGGCAGTCATTTATCCTAATGTACATGGATATAGATGGATTCAAAGCAGTCAATGATGAATATGGCCACGGAGTTGGAGACTTGCTGCTAATTGAGATTGCCAACCGGATTCGCCTGCTGTTAGATGGAACTGCATTCATACCGCTGAACTTCAGCAATGTCACAACTGCTCGCCAAGCCATCTTTCGTCTGGGTGGTGACGAGTTTACCGCCATTATCGAGATCTTTTGTAAGGAATTTCTGGCTGAATTGTCCAACAGGATTAACTTGTCATTTCGTGATCCCTTCTGGATTCAGAAGCATGAGATTAGGGTGGGAATCAGCTTAGGAATTAGTCAATTTCCTGAAGACACTGATGAACTGGAAACACTGATCAAATATGGGGATAACTCTATGTATCAAGCGAAGAAGAGGGGGAATTCATATACGATTTTTGGGGATAGGAAGTAAACTAATTTAGATGCTCTTCCAGTACTTTTGCCAACGTTCTAAATTATTCCAACTACCCAGACTGTAAGAGCTACCCACCACAAACGTTGAATAAACGGCATGTTGAGTAGCGCTGTTTGTAGTCTTACTTGATTCTTAATCCGCTCAATAAGACCCTCCAAAGATGATCATTATCATAGAACATATCTGGAACCTCCGGGATTTGTAGTGCGCAAACATTATGAAAGGGCCAAGGGGTTTCAATAATTCCATCTACGGGGGCATGATTTATTACAAGCAAATTAAACTCTCCTTTTACCATCCCCTGTAATATGCCTAATAGCTCATTAGTTTCATGTATTGTCCCTTCCGTGCGAATAAATAATATCTTATCAGCGTTGAGGAGTGTCTCCAGAAACCGCGGAACTCGGCGGTTTATTTTTTCTTGTAATTTAGGGTAGCTCGTAAGCTGCTCAGGTGTATTCTCAATTAAAGGGAAATCATGATGGGAGAAAATATGGTAGGCAGCATCTCTTACGATATAACAGCCTGCTTTGTCATTGATACCTGTAATACTGAGATTAGGGAGTTCCATGAAGTATAAGAAGTGATTGCGTAATAGATTACTTACTCCTGCTAGAATCGGCGATTCCACCCAATCCAAAACACCCCCTACGGTTCTTAACATAGAACGGGACAACTGATCTGCAACTAGACAATTGTGTCCTAAACTGAATATTACGTCATAGGTGCCCTTTATTTCTGTTAAATTCAAAGTGGTTCCCTCCCGCACTTTTTACTATTATTAGATTATTAACGGGGGGAAAGAGTTTGGACGCTTTAACTTATTTTTATTTAGATGAAGGCGGCGGATATGTATATCGATTCGAAACTTAAATACATAATATGATATACACGGTACCTAAGATTGGGGTGGGAACAATAGTGGAAAAAGTATCGGTACTATTACCTGTATATAACGCCGCAGCCTATATCGAAGAGTCAATTCATAGTATTCTACGGCAAACTTATCAAGACTTTGAATTAGTTGTTATTGATGATGGATCAACGGATGGAACCTTGGAGAAAATTCTGGGGATTAGCGACAACAGAATTAAAGTGACTGCTCATGGGACTAATATAGGTTTGGTGAAATCTTTGAACGAAGGCCTCTCGTTATGCACCGGTGAGTATGTTGCACGAATGGACGGTGACGATATCTCTCTGCCTCATCGAATAGAACAGCAAGTAGCATACATGGATGCTAACTGGCATATTGGCGTTTGTGGCGGGCAGGCGCAAATATTGGGTAGCGATATGATTACGAAGAAACCTACGACTCACGAGGAAATTATATGCTGGCAGTTATTTCATTGCACTTTTATACACCCTACTGTAATTTTTCGGAGGTCTGTAGTGGATGCTCATGGAATCAGGTATCTTCCGTATGCCCATGCCGAGGATTATGAGATATGGAACCGTTTGGGGGAGGTTACCCAACTTGCTAATCTTCCCAATGTACTGCTTATTTACAGGCTGCATCCGGGCCAGGTATCTAATGTTTATCAAGGCTTGCAAGAACAGAGTGCTGAGAGAATCAGAAGACTTCAGTTTGGGCAACTTGGGTTAGATCCAAGCTTTGAGGAGTATCAGATTCATTTAGATTTATGTCACTATCGGATCCGGGTCCATGAACTGGATCACTATCAAAAATGTTTAGCATGGGCTCATAAGATACTGGAGGCAAATTTACGGATGAAAAAATATGAACAGAATACATTAAATACGATATTATCCCGATGCTTTAGTGCATCTGAGTAGAAACCTCACATTGATCTCGCCGCTTCCCGCTGTGTTGGACTGAAGCCCTAGGCGAAAGGCCTTCCGTTTAAGTAAAGCTTTAACCTGTGAAGGTGAAAGAGACGGATTATGCTGCAGCAATTGAGCAGCCGCACCGGAGACGATTGGCGTTGAGATGCTGGTACCGGATAGCACAAAGTAACCCTTGCCAATCCGCAGGTAAGGAAGTTCGCGATTCAGCCTAGAGCAGGGGGCCCGAAGCGAGATGATCGTCTCCCCCGGTGCGACTAAGTCCGGTTTATTCTGCCCGCTAAGGGTAGGTCCGCGGCTGGAATACCAGGTTATACGGTCATCTGCTTGCCTAAGGCTACGGTGATCATCCACCGCTCCGACAGTAATTGCTGCTGGACTATTTCCGGGAGACTCGATTGTCCCCCGTCCAGGGCCACTATTTCCCGCTGCAATAACGACGATTAGTCCGGCCTGTACAGCCTTTTCTACAGCCTGACATAGAGGATCATCTTCGCAAGTGGAATTTACAGGACCGCCAAGTGACAGCGAAAGAATGCGCAGCTTTAAGCGCTTTCGCTGCGTAATACACCACTCAATGCCTTTAATAATCGTGGAATCATACCCGTAACCGTTACTATCTAATACCTTGACACTTACGATTCCTGCTTCTGGGGCAGGCCCCCTATATTTCCCCTTACTCATCCAACCGTTACCTGCCGCATCCCCTGCAATGTGTGTGCCATGGCCGTTATCGTCATAGGGCTGTTTTCTGTGATTGATATAATCCTTAAAGGCTATAATCCGGTTCACGGGCTGGGTCAGATCGGGATGCGCAAATACTCCAGTGTCGAGAATGGCGATGTTAATCCCTTTTCCGGTAAGCCCTTTTTTCCTTTGAAGAGCCGTAGAACCAATAGAAGGCGTGGCAATATAAAGCGATGTTTTTTTGATGCTATCCAAATATATTTTCTGAACCTCATGGCAGTTGCACATCTGCTCCAGACATTTTACCGAAACATTTGACGATACTGCATTAAGCAAGGGAAGACGGCGGATAATGGGGAAGCTATGTTGGCCTAATCGCTTCTGCAAGGCACGTAGCCCAACTGAGGTTATTTTTTGCTTGAATTGAATAATGACTGGAATTTCCACTTGTTTACGACCGGGGAGATACGCTTGTTGAATCTTTTTTCGCAAAGGCCTATTGATTGTTACCGTGTTTTTTTGCAGCCAAATCTGTCCATTCATGGTTAATAGCTCACCTCTCCAGTGCATTGTATGCACTGCTGAACCAGTGGGTACATTTCTATTAATCTGGGAGAAAAGCTCATTTTCGCAACTAATAGGCAATAGAGGGTTTCAGGCACCGCGCTTATTCCATTTATTACTGTATCCTATGAGAAAGTGGTGAAGTAAATGAAAGCTGTTGTTAAGAAACCATTAATGAATAACAGAGCCCTTATGGCTAGCAAACGGAGAGCATCTGCAACTCCAAAGAAACGGAGAATTAGACAGACATTAGACAGATTCGTTGTAGTTGCAACGGATTTTAATAATGTACCTAAAAGTTCTGTGGGTTGGACAGCTTCATTAACAACTGGCACAACAACAATTACCGCGGATTTCGATGATTTCGGCGTAGTCCGCTTTCCTACAATTACTACTTTAACGACCGTTTCTTATATTTTGAGAATAAGAGATGCTAATGGAGTCGTATTAACGAATAAAACGATCCCAGCAGATCGAGAATTTTATGTTGCTAGATTCTAAATAATAGTTAAAAAGCAAAGCAGCCAGCACGTGCTGATATTTAATCGGTGTGTGCTGCTTGTTTTGCATGCTTTGCTTCGCATTGATCCAGAGTATGAGGAAGATTAAGAACCTGCAAACATCTATTTGTCAATAAGACGAGAGCCTAGACACTATATGTTAGTTATTATATACAATCCATAAAGAGAAACTTAGATATAATGACAATAAACATGCCATACACTTTTAAATGACAGAGTAGACAAGATATAATATGTCCATTGATACGAATTAGAGGATGATTATATATCTTAAATATGCTATTGAAGGGTATGAGGAATTATGAGTCTAGAGGCGTTAAATAAACGAGTAAATACCGATCTATCCTATCTCGCATTCGGAGGCACGGATTGGGTACGCCCAATTGATCATCCTGCAGGACATGTCTATGATGTAGTGATTGTCGGAGGGGGTCAAAGCGGTTTAGGTGCGGCTTTTGGCTTCTTGCGTGAGCGAATATCCAATATTCTGGTCATTGATGAAAATAGTGAAGGTTTAGAAGGGCCTTGGGAAACTTACGCCCGAATGGTGACCTTACGCACACCCAAGCATTTAACCTCAGTCGATCTTGGCATTCCTTCCCTGACCTTTCGCTCATGGTGGGAAGCGCAGTTCGGACCGCAGGGCTGGGATGAACTGGATAAGATCCCGCGAGGGGAATGGATGAATTATTTGCGTTGGTATCGGCGTGTTCTGAGTCTTCCCGTTATTAATGAGGTGAAACTGAAGTTAATCGAGCCTACAGCAGAAGGCATTCATCACCTACATATTGAAGGGGCGGGAGCACCCTCATCACAACTATTAGCGCGCAAGGTCATTCTGGCCACTGGTATCCATGGGGGTGGCGAATGGCATGTACCGCCGATGATTTCCGAGAAATTACCAAAACACCTCTATGCACATACCTCGGAAATGATTGATTGTGAAGCGCTGAGCGGCAAAAAAATAGCGATTCTGGGCGGTGGGGCATCGGCCTTTGATAACGCCAATTTCTTACTCTCTACAGGTGTGTCAGAAGCCCATGTCTTTGTTCGCCGTGATAAGCTGCCGAGTGTCAACCCGATCCGCCAGATGGAAGTTTCGGGCATGATCGAACGCTTCCATGTACTTTCGGATGCTGATAAATATGCGACGATTTCCCATTTCTTTAAGTACAATCAGCCACCGACCAACGATACCTTTGAGCGTGCGGCTGCCTGGCCTGGATTTCAGCTACATCTTGGCGCACCTTGGCTTGATGTCGAGGCAACAGCTGAGGGAGCAGTAGTGACTACGCCACAGGGCAATTATACCTTTGATTTTCTGATTATCAGCACCGGTCTACTTAGCGACCCAGCGTTACGTCCGGAGCTTCAGCTTGTCGAAAGTCATATTGCCCGCTGGAGTGATTGCTACAGTGCTCCGGCTGAAAGGCGCAATGTGCTGCTTGATGCGCATCCTTATCTCAGTCCTGGCTTTGCGTTCATAAGTCGAGATGAAGCGGGCAGCAAGCTCCTGCATGGACTTTTTGTGTTTAACTATTCGGCTTTAGCCAGCTGCGGTCTTTCAGCTTCAGCGATTTCAGGCACAAAGAATGCAGTGCCCAAGCTCGTCTCAGCCGTGGCAGATCAGCTGTTCCTGGATGACAAGGAAGAAATTCTAAATAATTTCATTACTTATAATGAAGCCGAATTTACCAGCCAATGATCGACAGGGGACAAAATAAACTGTCAAAAATCCAGCCTCCAATAAATTGGACCAGAGCTGGATTTTTTGTGTGAAGCCCTTCATACTTTTTTCATAAATTATACATATTGCCTATAGGAGTCTACTCTACAATAAGAATTACAAACCAGCGCTCAGAAATAATTGGAGGTCATATTATGAGTAATAAGAAAAGATTAATGTTTGGGTTCGCTAGCTTTACAGCACTTATGTCGATAGTTATTCAAATTGGATTTCTCTTAATGAACCAGCAGCATACTGAACATACAAGCAGTAATGAACACAGATATCTGACAATTATAGTTGCTATATTGCCTCTAGTGTTCTTAGCTTTGAGCTATTATTCGAAACTAATAAAGACAGAATCACAAATCCCCTTATATAATTCACTAAGTATGACCTTTGCCAGTATATCAATGGTTGTGGGTGCCAATGGTATGGTTGAGTTTCATTTCTCTATCTTCGTAGTTATTGCGATCATCGCGTTCTATGAGGATATTAAACTAATCATAATAATGACAGTCATCTTTGCGATCGAGCATATCTTAGGATATTGGATACTTACGGAGTTTATTTTTGGGAATCATGAATACACGTTCTCCATGATGTTGATTCACGCGGGCTTCTTAATTATGATGTCGGCTGCAACGATCATTCATATCCTTAGTACACGGAAAGTGACATTGGGATTAGAAGAAGAGAAAGAACAAAAACAAGTACTGATTCAAAATACTATAGATCAATTAATGTTATCTTCCAAAAAACTGGTTGAATCGGTAGATTCATTAAGTGAAAATACAGGGCGAACTATGAAGGCGAACCAAGAAGTTACTGAATCTATGCTAAATGTAAGCCGAGGAACGGATAATCAAGCACAATCCTCGAAAGAAAGTGCTAGGGCTATGGAAGAGATGGCTATAGGTATTCAAAGAATAGCTGAGAACTCTTCGGCAGTCTCCGAAGCTGCGCAAAACATGCTCAAAAAGTCAGAGCTGGGAAACGAATCTATGGAAGACACAATGCAACAATTGTCAAAAATAAAACAATCCACGGATAAGGTTTCACAAGCAGTTCATGATTTGGAGAATCAATCCAATGAAGTAGAGAGTATCGCAGAGATCATATCAGAAATAGCGGCGCAAACGAACCTTTTATCCTTGAATGCATCCATTGAAGCAGCTAGAGCCGGTGAGCATGGAAGAGGCTTTAACGTGGTTGCAACTGAAGTGAGAAAACTTGCGAGTCAAACCGATCATTCAGCCCAAAAAATCGCTGCATTAATTCAAAAGATACAGTCCTCTACAAGCCATGTTTCCATTCTTATGAAAGAAGGGGCTGAAGAGGTGGCACTAGGAAATTCTATGGTTCAAAATGCAAAAGTTTCGTTTGAGACGATTCTGGAGAGCAGTAAAGAGGTAACTTTTCAAATCCAAGAAATCTCTGCTGCGTCTGAAGAAATGTCTGCCGGCTCCGAGCAGGTCACTGCCTCAATAGAGGATATAGCCAATAACTCAGCGAATACAGCAATAGAGGTTCAACGAGTGTCAGACTCATCTCTGCAAACTCAGATCTCGATAGATAATATGAATAATTCGACTTCTGATCTGAATAATTTGGCGCATGAATTAAATGTGTTAACGGAGAGTCTTTCAGTATAATAATATGAACTATGGATTGGAGTAAAAGAATGACATATCGTAATTTAGAAGAATGCATCATCGATTTAGAGAAGCATGGACATTTGCTGCGTATTCAAGAAGAGGTTGATCCTGATCTTGAAATGGCTGCAATACATCTGAAAGTATATGAGGCTGGTGGCCCGGCATTACTATTTGAAAATGTAAAAGGTTCGAAGTTTCGTGCGGTATCCAATCTTTTTGGGACCATTGAGCGTAGCAAGTTTATATTTCGCCACACATGGAATACAGCACAGAACGTAATTGCATTGCGCAACGATCCAATCAAAGCACTTAAGAATCCTTTTAAATATATAGGGACTGGATTGGCAGCAAGGAGAGCCCTGCCCCTTAGGAAATTAGGCGGTCTGTCAGCGGCCTTCCAGGAAATTCAAATATCCGACCTTCCGCTTATTAAACACTGGAAAGAGGATGGGGGCGCGTTTGTCACCTTGCCCCAAGTGTATTCAGAAGACCCGGATAAGCCAGGAATTATGAATTCCAATCTGGGAATGTATCGTGTACAGCTTAACGGCAACGAATATGAACTGAATAAAGAAGTTGGAATTCATTATCAGATCCATCGTGGGATAGGTGTCCATCAGGATAAGGCTAATAAACAAGGGCTACCGCTGAAAGTAAGCTGTTTCATAGGTGGACCTCCCGCGCATACGCTGTCAGCAGTAATGCCATTGCCGGAAGGAATGAGTGAATTAACTTTTGCGGGACTCCTCTCCGGACGCCATTTCCGCTATAGCTATGTAGATGGTTATTGTATTAGCAGTGATGCCGATTTTGTGATCACCGGAGAGATCTATCCTGGCGAGACCAAACCAGAGGGACCTTTTGGTGATCATCTGGGTTATTACAGCCTGACTCACCCTTTTCCTGTAATGAGAGTGCATAAGGTATATGCCAGACAAAATGCTATATTCCCCTTTACTGTCGTCGGACGGCCGCCGCAGGAAGATACATCATTTGGCGAATTAATTCATGAGCTGACCGGTGGAGCGATTAAGCAAGAAATCCCAGGTGTAAAGGAAGTTCATGCAGTAGATGCTGCGGGCGTGCATCCATTGCTCTTAGCGATTGGCAGCGAACGTTACACGCCTTACCAGCAATTGAAACAGCCAGCAGAGATACTCACCATGGCGAATCGGATTCTGGGTACAGGCCAATTAAGCTTAGCGAAGTTCTTGTTTATTACGGCAGAAGAGGATCAGAATATAGATATTCATGATATCGCAGGTTTTTTAACCTATATTCTGAAGCGGATCAATCTTCGTCGGGATATACACTTTTATACAAATACGACGATAGACACCCTTGATTATTCAGGTACAGGGATTAACAGTGGTAGCAAGGTTGTATTTGCAGCCGTTGGAGAACCCAAAAGGGAGCTGTGCAGAGAGGTACCAGATATTCTACAGGAGCTGCAGGGATTTAAAGAGGCTCGAATGGTGATACCGGGAATTGTGGCGCTTCAAGGAACTAAATTCACAAATTATACAGAGGCGGAAACAGAACTAAAAGGCTTAAGTGATGCTATTCTGGCAAAAGGCGAGCTCTCTACTTGTCCGATGATCATACTCTGTGATGACAGTGATTTTATGTGTGCGACCCTCAATAATTTCCTGTGGGCTACCTTTACCCGCAGCAATCCCTCACATGATATTTATGGGGTGAATAGTTATAATGAGAACAAGCATTGGGCTTGTGATAATATAATTATTGATGCTCGTGTTAAGCCGCATCAGGCCCCTCCATTGCTATTGGACCCAACTGTAGCCAAGAATATCGAACGGTTATTTGCTAAAGGTGCGAGTTTAAATGGTATTTAGAACACACAACAAACGCAGTGACCAATATCTGGGAATAAAGGAGCAATTAACAATGACAAAAGAGCTATGGATAAACTTGCCGGTCAAAGATCTCCATAAGTCGAAAGAGTTCTTCAGCAAGATTGGGTTTTCGTTTGATCCGCGACATCAAAATAGCAATGACATGGCTGGTATGGTTGTCGGAGACAGCAAGATCATGGTGATGCTTTTTCCAGAATCCACATTCAAAAATTTCACCGGAAACGAAATTGCCGATACTACACAAGGAACCGAAGTATTGTTCTCCATTGATGCGGCGAGTAGAGAAGAAGTAGATGAAATGGTAAGGAAGGCGGTCGAGGCAGGGGGGACAAGCTTTAATAAAGTAAAAGAAGAGAAGCTCCAAGAAAAGAAGCCTCAAGACCAAAGCTGGATGTATGGTGCTGGTTTTGCTGATTTGGATGGGCATTGCTGGAATATATTGTATATGGATGTAACTAAGATGCCAAAGGTTTAAGCAGGCATTAGAACCTGTGCTTATTGTACTCGGCGGTGTAATAGGATCGCATTAATTTCACCGCCTACGAGTAGAATCATGGAGCTGAAATATAACCAGATTAGCAGGATCGTCACTCCCCCAAGGCTCCCATAGGTTCTTGTGAAATCTCCAAATTGGTTAACATATATAGAGAAAAGTACAGATGTTGTAACCCAGCTGATGGTTGTAAAAGCAGCTCCAGGCAGTACCTCTTTATAGGTTATTCTCCGATTAGGAGCAATCCAATAGAGCAAGCTAAACACAATAAACATAATGAGCAGAGGAATGGCATATTGCAGCAAACTCCATAGTTGATAAAGGCCATAGGGTAAATTGGTCAGCAAAAATAGTTTCGTCTTTAACCAGCTTCCGAATATGAGCAGCAGAGTACTGAGCAGAATGACAAGACCAATGACCAGCGTTGCCAGCAGCGAAATTCCTCTTACTTTCCAAAACACTCTGTTCTCCTCGATATCGTAAGCTCTGTTCAGACCTTTCATAATTGCATTAATCCCTTTGGAGGCAGTCCACAGCGTAGCAAGCATACCGAATGAGAGCAAAGCCTGACTCCGTCCCTCTGAAACTTCCTTTACAATTTCCTCGATGATCGTTACTGCTTCTGTAGGCATTATTTCTTGAAGATATTTGATCTTCTCACCCATAGAGATATCGGCATAACCAATAAGCGTCATAATGAATATTAAAAAAGGGAAAAAAGATAGTATGAGATAGTAGGTTAATTGTGCGCTTATCCCTTGAACATCATCATTTTTAATCTTTTTGAATAAATGTCTGAGAAAAACGAAGAACCCCATTTTTGAAGCCTTTTTCATATTTCACTCCTTCTCGGAAATTAGCGCTAGTTAGCCTTTTCTACTTTGTTTTTGCGCATACATCGCTTGATCAGCGGTCTCTAAGATTTGATGAATACAATCAACAGCTTTTGTATACCCAGCCAAACCAAAACTGAATTTAAGTTGATACGGTTTCAAAGCTCTAGTATTATACATCTCAACCTGTTGAATTAGTTGTTGGATATAAACTTCAACCTGTTCTTGTTGCTGCGCGTTTAGTAGAATTAAGAATTCATCTCCTCCTAAACGAATCAAGCGTTTATGCTTAACCCGAAAGCTCTCCACGATCAAATCAGCAAAGATCTTAATCGCTTCATCCCCCTCGAGATGTCCGAATTGATCATTGATCATCTTGAATTCATCTAAATCCAGATAAACGATAAACAGCTTTCGCAGCCTTTTTTTATTTATATTCTGAGCATAATGCTCATAGGACAAGCGATTTTCAAGTCCAGTCAGATTATCCCGATAGGCTTGTTCATTTTGGATGAAAATATAAGCAAAGACAAGAATAATTGCCAAACTATTCCAAATGGTCAAATAAGCAGCGTATTCCAACTGAACATAAGTAGATATAGCAGGCACAATATAAAATGTACTGAAGATAACGAGTTCCGCAGATGAGAATTTTTGGCGTAACTTATAGATGAAATATAAGTTATAGCTGAAGTACATGTAAGAGATAGTGGGTAAAATAAAAAATAAAAGCCCACGTTCATAATTATTTGTACCGGTGATGTGAAAGAGTCCGCTTCCCTTATAACTTAACAAAGTACCTACCAAGTTAATGACCAATGGGAGGAGGAGTAGAAAATAGTTGCTCTTGATCTTCTCTTTCTGATATCTATTAACCCATTCTTTACTAAATATATACCCTAGAAACGGAATAACAGGAGCTATTGAAAAACCCAATATATTGACTAACTTATGTAATACGATATATGGCTTCATAGCTGGTCCATCCAACAAAATACTAAAAGTCTCTAATACTAAAGTGAGCAAAGTTAATCCGAGAATCCAAAGAAATATTCTATTGCGTGTTTTTTTTCTATTCATATTGAAATAAGCATGCCCTAAAATAATAGTAGTTAAAATAGATGAAACAATATTTATTTGGACCTGAAGTAAGACATTCATAATGAATAACACTCCTTATATATTCGGGCAACTAATTATACCATAACGTAAATCCACCATAGTTGCTTCTTTATAGTTGACAGAAGCTTTTTTGTTCTATATATTTAAATGCATGAGCATGCATATAATATTCAAAGAGGAGAGAGAGTATGAAGGATTTATTTACCCCTTATGAATTGAAGGATTTGAAGCTGAAGAACCGTGTGGTTATGCCTCCAATGTGTCAATATTCAGTTACTAATAAAGATGGAATTGCTACGGATTGGCATTATAACCATTATGTGAGTCGGGCTATTGGTGGAGCTGGGTTAATTATTATTGAGATGACTGATGTAGAGCCGGATGGCCGCATCACTGATTATGATCTTGGCATTTGGTCTGATGAGCAGATCCCTGCATTGGCTAGAATTATTGAGGCATGTCATTCGTATGGTGCCAAAGTCGGTATCCAAATTGCCCACGCAGGGCGCAAAGCCGAAGACGCTGCAGTGCCAGTAGCACCATCGGCAATTGCTTTTAATGCGGAATCCAAAACTCCCAAGGAATTAACGACTGAAGAAGTGAAGGCCATGGTAGAGAAATATCGTATGGGTGTAAGACGCGCTATTCAAGCCGGATTTGATGTGATTGAGCTTCATGGTGCGCATGGTTATTTAATTCACCAATTCCATTCCCCACTGACTAACCATAGAACGGATGAATATGGCCAAGATTTAACCTTGTTCGGTAAAGAAGTTATTCTGGCGGCTAAGAGTGAAATGCCAGCAGGTATGCCCTTGATCATGCGTATTTCTGCTAAAGAATATGTAGAGGGCGGTTATGGAATTAACGAGAGTCTGGAATTCAGCAAGGTGTATAAAGACGCTGGCGCAGATATTTTTCATATTAGTGCAGGTGGAGAAGGTCCAATTGCCGCTGCAGGAAAACCAGGCACGCATGCGGGTTATCAAGTTCCATTGGCTAGAGAAATCAAGCACAGCTTGAATGTTCCAGTTATTGCAGTAGGAAGATTAGATGAGCCGGTACTTGCCAATGCCGTGATCGGTAATGATGAAGCAGACCTTGTTGCCATTGGACGGGGGATGCTAAGAAATCCATATTGGACGTTGGAGGCAGGCGTACAGCTTGATAAAGAGGCTGGACTTCCTAAACAGTATGAGCAGGGATTTCCAAGAATAAAGAGATGAGTGACTAGTGACCAGTGGCCAGTGTTATAATGGGATAAGGAAAGATTAATAAAATTCATCGTAGGACTTACGCCTGAGAAAGGAATAATGAGATGAAGGATAACCTTGAACGTAACCTTATAACTAACTGGTTGACTTTGACACATATACAAATGAACGTTGCCAATGCCTTGGAAACGAAGCTGCAAGAGAGGCATGACTTGTCTTTGAAGGAATTTTATTTGCTACTGTTTCTGTCTGAGGCATCAGAGAAGAAATTGAAACTGCAGCAACTGGAGTCGATGGTGGGCTTAAGCCAGAGTGCCGTATCTCGACTTGTGAGCCGCTTTGAAGCCAAGGGCTGTGGAGCCTTGCAAAGAACTGCCTGTGACGATGATCGCAGAAGCATCTATACATCTTTGACCCAAATAGGCCAAGACAAGATCGATAAAGCGCAAGGGACAGTTAAAGAGATTCTAGTGGCGGCTTTTCCCGAAAAAGAAGTAGCACAGCTGCTGCAAGACATGCTCCATGTCAAACAACAATAAGAGATAATAATATTCCTATAACTAACTGACTCCGTAGCCCGTTTCTTTAGGCTACAGGTCGGTTAGTTTTTGTTTTATCTGGAGATACTAACAATCCGGTTGCGGCCTTCTTTTTTGGCTTGGTATAAGGCTTTGTCCACAGATTCATATAACTCATTTATATATGAATTCTGGAGATTTTCAATGGCAAACGTAGTAATGGACAACAACCCCATACTTATCGTAATCGAGATTGAAGTAGCTATATTAGGGATGATCATTTTATTGGATTCGACTGCGGATTTGACGCGTTCAGCCAAGAGGGTAGCCTGTGCTTGATTCGTATTGGGTAAATAAATAATAAACTCCTCTCCGCCATAACGGGCCAGAACATCAGTCCGCCGCAGAGCCATATTGATGGCTTTCACAGTCCTGCATATCACTTCATCGCCGACCAAGTGGCCGTAATTATCATTGACTAGTTTGAAGTAGTCGATATCTAAGAGAAGTATCGCAAACGGTAGTTGGAAATTCATGTTCTTCATAACTTCCTGCTCCAGCTGTTGGGTCAAGTAATGGCGATTATAACAACCGGTCAAACTGTCGGTTATCGCCATCTGTTCTAGTTTCTGATTGGTTTGAAAAAGTTCCGTCTGAATTCCAATTAAAGATTGATTCCGGACTTGCAGAATTTGGTTCT
The DNA here is from genome assembly GCF_022369515.1 of Paenibacillus sp. 19GGS1-52. NCBI lineage: Bacteria > Bacillati > Bacillota > Bacilli > Caryophanales > Paenibacillaceae > Paenibacillus > Paenibacillus sp. 19GGS1-52. Next base: position 4,851,364 of record NZ_CP059724.1, on the reverse strand, counting down.
GATTACTAGTCTCATCGATGAGACGACGAAGCTCACTTCTATCCTGAAATGTGATAATTCGTCCTACCCTTAAATCGCTAACCATAATTGGGGCAGCCTGAATATTGACATGGAGTGGCTGTGAAATTCCATGATATGTTAATTCCATTTCCGTTCTTTCCAGCGGTCGGTTCCGGTAAGTATCGAGGAATGTTTCCGTTTGGTCAGAGTTCTTTGGCAGAATAGCTTCGATATTGAAGCGGTCCCCTAATTTCAATTGGACGTAGGGTAGCAGTGAATGATTTATTTCTACAACGGTGTCATTATCATCAATTACCAGAATTCCAATCGCGATCGTGTCAAAAATGTCCTGATGAGCGATGGTCACAATATCAAATACTTTATCACGATGAATGGCAATGATAAAAAAGACGGCAGATAAAAGAATGCCCAGAGATGTCAATCCTGGAATGACCGGTAGAAAACGGGATAAGCCCACATTGAGGATGATGTCCGACAAGATGAATGCAGTCATCACCATAATCCCTTGAAGCACGCGTTTAATTTGCTTTTTGATACGGAGTGCCTTGTCGGATACCAAAGCTAAATACATAATGTAAAGCGAAACAATTACATAAGCTATCAATATGGTGATATTGAACCAGAAAAGAGGCCCGTAAGTTCTCTGGATATACGTACCATACACAGGTTGAACGAACCAGCCGTTTGGATTGAATATCACACCGAGCGCCACTAATAGAGCTGGAATAAACAGTAGTAAGGAATTTTTTCTTCGTAAAAATGACGAATGACCCGTGAGGAAAATGGTGAACAAAAGCCAGCCAATAGCCAGCAGAGACGTATCGATAAAAGCGAGCTTTACGTAAAACAATTGATACTTTGGGCTGTCAGTTGTTTTAATAGCAAACTGGCAGAAAGGCCATAACATCATGGAGAAGTGGAAGACTAGATAAGCTTTATGTAAGTTAGTAATGGTTACAGACGCAAACACATAAACAAATAGCACAAATAAAAGCAAACACAACGTTAAGTCAATCCATGGAATTAGGCCCAATTTATAACACCTCTTATGTAATAGTAGTCATTTGTTCAGCTAATTTGGGCCAAAAGGCTTATAACTATAATACCAATATATAAGTAGAGTGAAAATAATACAACAATATTCACACGTTATACCTAATAAAACTTAGGAGTGGAAAGCAGCAATGCGCTAAGTTAATTTATATTTTTATAAACAGAGAATAACTTTGTGTTTATTTCGAATTTATGAGATAATTAAGTTTTTCCTGTTGGTTTATAATCTTTCATGGCATGATAGAAGTGCCTGATCTTAATATTGGAGGTAGGCTTGTTGGCGAATCAGTATCCTTTTGCGTATGATCGTACCAAACCTTTTATCGAGCAGGTGGGAGAATGGGTTGGAGAAGTGTTCTATGAAATCCTTCCTAAGGCAGGCTTTGAAGTCCGTGATGAACAGATTTATATGGCGTATCAGCTGGAACGGGCTTTTGCAGATAAGAAGACGATTTTTGCCGAGGCAGGTGTTGGAACCGGTAAAACATTGGTTTATTTGCTATACAGCATCTGTTATGCACGTTATACCGGTAAACCGGCTATTATCGCGTGTGCAGATGAGTCGTTGATTGAGCAGCTTGTGAAGCCTGAAGGAGATATTGCCAAACTTTCACGGCACTTGAATATGGAGATTGACGCCAGACTTGCCAAATCACCGGATCATTATATGTGTTTAAAGAAGCTGGATCAGGCCCGGAATAACGATGATGAGAGTTTGCCTTTGGAGGACCTGTATGAGAGCTTGCCGGATTTCGTGCACTCACATACAGCGCTACAGGAGTTCCATGCATATGGCGACCGTAGGGATTATTCAGATCTGAATGACGAACAGTGGAACAAAATCAATTGGGATTCATTTCAGGATTGCTTTACCTGTGATGTGCGCCACCGCTGCGGCCAGACACTCTCACGTGATCATTATCGTAAGGCCGGCGATCTGGTTATTTGTTCCCATGATTATTATATGGAGCATGTGTGGACGTATGAAGCCCGTAAGCGAGAAGGACAAATTCCACTTCTGCCGGACCACTGTGCTGTTGTGTTTGATGAAGGGCATTTGCTCGAATCTGCGGCAATGAAGGCATTGGGCTATAAAATAAAACATGTCGTATTTGAAGAGCTGATCTCCCGTCTGCTGAAGAATGATATCCGTGAAGCGCTGGCTATGCTTATTGATGAAGCGATTGAACAAAGTGAGATTATGTTCGATAGCATTCGCCGCCAAAGTCACAGTATTCCGGGTTCAGATCGGATGAGTATTGAACTGAATGAGCGCTTATTGCGTGACGTGCATCGCATGCGCACCATCATTGCCTCCATCGAGGAAGAGCTGGTGTTTGAAAGTGAGCTATACACGTTGGATGAATACCAATTACGGATTGTGGAAGAACGCCTGGAGATGATGGAAGTTGCCCTGAAGCTGTTTGAAGATTCAGGAGCGTTGATCTGTTGGGCGACAGAAGATAGTGATGGTGTGTCACTGTTCGTAATGCCGCGTGATGTGAAAGAGGTACTGGAAAGTATGTTTAGCCAAAATATGCCGATCGTATTCTCCTCAGCCACCTTGTCGGTCGATAAATCATTCGAATATTTAAGAGAAGGCTTGGGTGTACAGAACTACCTGTCATTCTCGGTAGACTCTCCTTATGATTATGGCACTCAGATGGATGTCTATGTGCCAGAGCCGTTGACGGGTGACTTTGCGGAAAAGTTCGAAATTTCCCTGAAGCTCATTGAGCGGACGGAAGGCAGAGCACTGCTGCTGTTCCGTACACGTGAGGAACTCTTCTTATTTAAGCAGGAATGTCTGCTTAGACCGGAAAGCGGGAAGTATTCCTTCCTTTATGAGGGAGATCAGGAGATTAGCTATTTGATCTCGGCATTTCAACGGGATGAGCACAGTGTGCTCTGTGCTGTTACGTTGTGGGAAGGGCTTGATATACCTGGTCCATCACTGTCCAATGTTATTATCTGGTCGCTACCGTATCCTCCGCTGGACCCTGTGTTTATGGCGAAGCGCTCGGAGACAACTTCTCCATTCGAGGATGTAGACCTGCCCTATATGCTGTTGCGACTGAAGCAAGGAATGGGTCGTCTGATTCGCACCAGTGAAGATAAGGGAATTGTAACCGTGCTGGCAGAAGAGGACGGAGAGCATCCGGTACACGAGTATATTACCTCTGTATTGCCGAAGGGGATTCAGCTTCAAATCTTGACCGGACAGCGAAACTAAAAACTATATAAACAAACCACTTTCTGATTAGACGGAGTAGAATCCGTTTCTTCCTAAGAAGGTGGTTTTTTGCGTTGTTGGCAATTGACGTAAAATAATTCATATCATATCTGGGTAAGGCCCTATATCATTAAATTAGGAAAAGATAGGGGGGGACATAGATTGAAATATTGCATTGGTGAATTTGCTTCAATACTAGGCGTTACCTCAGACACACTGAGATTATATGAGAAACATGATATTGTCAGACCGATAAAAGATAATAGCAATAATTACCGATATTTTGATGATTTGGATGCTAGAGATTTGCTAATGAGCAGATGGTATAGGAGCATGCAGATTCCATTACAGGATGTGGCATTGCTCATCAAGGATGCTTCTTCAGAACATATCATAGAGAAATTTCAAGAGACACAGTTGAACCTGGAAGCAGAAATCAAGAGAAGCACAATGCTGCTTAATAAGATAATTGAGATTAATAATGAGTTCAAGCAGATTGAAAGATCATTAAACATATGCACACTCAAGGAGGTACCGGGGATTTATCGCTTGAGACAAACCCATAAGAATGATTTGTTGATCAATGATTATTTGAAGGATACGGTAAATGAGTGGATGAATATGCTTCCGTTCTCCTTTTATTCTTTCAGAATCGAGAATAGTGATATTTTATCCGAGGCTAATACATGCTGTGATTATAACTGGGGACTTAGTTTGTTGGAAGATGAGGTACATAAGCTTAATGTTGAAATAGACGAGAACGTGGAATATATTAGCCCTACTACATGTATATCGGCCGTCATTGCCTGCTCTGGTGAAGAATCTATCAGGCGAGACTCCCTGCAATTTATGCTGGATTATCTAGAAGAACATCAATATTCAATTGCAGGAGATATAGTGGGGAAGATAATCCTTACCGAAAAAATCGAGGGAGAAAGTAGAACCTATTTAGAAGTGAATATCCCTATTTAAAAAAACATCTGTTCATTCCTCATTGGAGGAGCAGATGTTTTTTTGTTCGCTGTAACTCGGTACAGGCCAACATTTGTGCATTGACATTGGTGTTGCACCAATGTTTATACTGCAGCGTATAGCCTATTTATTTATGTTGTGGGAGAGCGATGAATATTGTGAAAATGTTCACGTAATCAACAGGTTATAGCTATATTATAAACAGGGGGAATAAAAAGAATGCGTAAGAAGAATAATGCCAACAAAATGCTCATGTTCTCTATTTGTATGTTGTTGCTGGTAGCGATGCTGAGTGGATGTAACGGTAATAATAATGGCAATAGCACTACAGCAGAAACATCAGCACCGACAGATTCACCGGCAGCCGAGGCCTTGTCTTTTACAGCAGGTACATACACTGGCGAAGCCCAAGGTAAAGAAGGGGTTATCAAGGTTGAAGTGACTCTGGGTGAACATGAGATTAGCGATATTAAGATTGTCAGCCAGGAAACCAGCGGTATCGGTGGTGCTGCGCTTGAACAAATTAAGAAGCAAATATTGGATGGGCAAACCTTAGCTATTGACGCAGTCAGTGGTGCAAGTCTTACCAGTACGGCCATGATGGAAGCTGTTGAAACCGCTGTTAAGCAAGGAGGCGGCGATGTGGCAGCCTTAAAGGCAGGCGGTGTTAAGAAAGCTGGCGAGGGAAAGACGGAAAAGCTGGAAGCCGACGTTGTCGTAGTGGGTGCTGGAGCCTCCGGTGTGTCCGCAGCCGTTACCGCGGCTGATAAAGGTGCGAAAGTGATCATCATCGAGAAGACAGCCACTATTGGTGGGGCGAGTAATTTATCGTGGGCCGGGAAGTTCTATAATTCTTCCACGGCTACCGAAAATGGAGTGAAAGTAAATGTCGAGAAAGAAATTTCGGATTGGATTGTCAATAATCACTGGCGAGTAGACGCAGCGGCAATACGGCAATATGTCACCAAATCGGGAGAAACCTACGACTGGCTTACTAAAAAAGGCTATATTACAAGCTTCCTCAACTTTGCTGGAGAGCAATTGCACGTACTGCCAGCCTATGAAACTCGTGAAGTCACATTGCGAAAAATGCTGGCTGAATCTGTTGAAAAAAACGGTGGTCAGGTTATTACTGAAACTACTGCCAAAAAGCTGATCAAGAACGAAGCTGGGGATGTTACCGGTGTGTCGGCCGAGAAACTGGACGGCACTACGCTGGAAATCACAGCAAAGAGCATTGTTATGGCAACAGGCGGTTATGCGGCTAATGCGGAAATGGTTAAAGAGAGTTTCGGTTTCGAAGGGATCAATGGAGGATTGGGCCAAAATGTAGGAGAAGGCTTAAAAATGTCCTGGGAAGCTGGAGCGAAGGTCCCGGACAATTTTGGCGGACAAATGCTGCACCAAACTTTAGTCAGAGCCACAAAAAACTTGAAAACAAAGTATAAACCGTTCGAAGCAAGTTATCCGCTTATGCTGTCTTATCTACCGAATTTCATGAATGTAGGTTCCTCCGGAGCAAGATTTAGAGATGAAGCAGCAACGCTGGAATCGGTTGCAGCGGCTAATACCAGTGCCTTTAACGGTGCCTATCATTTAGTTATTGTATCTAAATCACAACTCAATTCATTGATGGCTAAAGGGATGAGTGGAGTGAAGGCCCCAAGTCTTCCGGGAATGCCTCCAGAATTCTATGCTGAATTTGCAGATCAATTTACCTTGGAGAATCCTTGGAGCAATGCAGACCAAGTATTTGATGCAATGGTTAAAAACGGTGACGGATACAAGGGGAATACGATTGAGGAATTAGCCAAAAATGCCGGTATGGATCCTGAGATTTTCAAGGAAACCTTTGATAAATATCAGGAAGCGACCAAAACAGGTGTAGATACTGAATTCGGTAAAGCAGCGGATTATCTGATTCCTATGGGCACTGAAGGCCCCTATTATGCAATTATTGCGGAGATCAATAACTTGGGATCTGTCGGTGGATTGTTAGTCAATACCAAATTCCAGGTGCTTAATGACAAGCGCGTACCGATTACTGGTCTATATGCAGTAGGTCTCGAATCTGAGGGTGTGTTATTCAATGATACTTATGTTGGAAATGGGGTTGGCATTGGCTATTCCTTCACATCAGGGCGTCTTGGCGGTGAAGATGCCTCCAGCAGTGCATTAAAGAAAGTCCAATAAAGGTTCAAAAGTCCCTAATTAGGTTATATGATGATTGAAGAACAATACATTTTGCCTACAATTTTCTGCGTTTTTATGTAGGTCTATTGTCTCCATAGCTGAAAAGGCAAAATCATCAGGGGGAAAAATATGAAGAACCAATCATTTCGAAGGCTTTTATCATCATTTTTAATCGTAAGTATGTTGTTGCTGTCACTGAGTTCTGCCTTTGCTGCTACTGCTCCATCAAAAGCAGATATAAAGGGGCATTGGGCGGAGAGTCAAATCAGTAAATGGATAGACAAAGGTTTCATTAAAGGGTATGAGGACGGCAGCTTTAAACCGAACAATACAATAACCAGAGCGGAATTTATGGCTTTGATCAACCGTTCTTTTGGCTTTAGTACAGAAGCAGCGATTTCATTCAGTGATGTAGCTCTAGGAAACTGGGCGTATGTTGAAGTTGCCAAAGCTGTTAAAGCAGGATATATAACAGGTTATGAGAATGGAACCATTGGGGTGAGTAAACCGATCAGCAGACAGGAAGTTGCTGTGATCATTGCTAGGTTGCTAGGTCTACCAACAACGGCTAGCTCCGAAGCGTCATTTCAAGATGCAGGCCTAATTGCTACCTGGGCTAAAGGGGCGGTTAATGCGGCAGCAACCAGTAATATACTGAATGGGTATGCAGCGGACCATAGCTTTAAACCAACGAATTCAATCACCCGTGCAGAAGCAGTAGTGGTGCTCGATCGTAGTATGGCCTTCTTAGGGGGATCAGCATCACCGACTGCAACTGCGCCAGCTGGTACACTTGATCCATCGGCAACTGCTACTCCAACTCCAACCGCAACAGCATCACCAACGGCAACATCGGGAAACGGAACAGGGACCATCTACCCTACGCCCACACCGTTACCTACACTTGCCGCACCCATCAATCTTGTAGCGACAGCAGAAGATTCACATCTTAATTTAGCGTGGGACTCTGTTACAGCAGCTACATATTATAATGTGTATCAATCAATGGATGCTATAACCTATCAATTAATTAGCACTCCGGGTGTAGTAACAACAGCTACTTATGATGTGGTTGGCTTAACGAATGGGACCGTGTATTATTTCAAAATAACAGCCGCTAACACAGGTCTGGTAAGTTCCTATTCCAATGTTATAAGTGCAATACCTACATTAGTACCTGATCCGGTAGAGCTGGGTATGGCTGGGAATTTTGTGATCTTGTCTAAGACTGGTATCTCTACAGTACCCGATTCCGCAATAACTGGAGACATAGGTGTTAGTCCAATTGTGGATACGGCTATTACTGGATTTTCTCTGATAGCAGATGCTACTAATCAATTCTCAACATCTGCTCAAGTTACTGGAAAGATATACGCTGCTAATTATACAACTCCAACTTCTACTGATCTTACTACCGCGGTAAACGACATGCAGACCGCATTTACCGATGCCGCCGGAAGAGCGATCAATTATAGCGAACTGTATAATGGGGACCTTAGCGGAAAAACACTTACAGCAGGGGTTTATAAGTGGAGCAACAACGTTTTGATCAATTCGGATGTTACGCTTCATGGTGATGCGAATAGTGTATTCATTTTCCAGATCGCTGGAGGTTTGAACCAAGCGAGTGGCACCCATGTTATCCTGACTGGTGGTGTACAAGCCAAAAATATCTTTTGGCAGTCAGCATCTACTGTTGCACTTGGAACGGACGCACATCTTGAGGGCAACGTACTAAGCATGACCAATATCACTTTGGCTACTCGTGCCTCGATCAATGGCCGACTGTTGGCACAGACTGCAGTCACCTTGGATCATAGTACAGTTACTAAACCTCTTAACTAAGTTTTGTATCGAACGAAAAAAAAGACCCGTAGATAAGGAGCCTTTGCGAAAAGGCACCTCTTACGGGTCTTTTTTGTTCGGGGTGAGGGAAGAGTATGGGTCTGTGCTCACTAATTCTCCAGCCAATCCTCTTTTAAAAGAGCTTTAATGAGCTCTACATTCGTATTCCCCAGCTTATTGATGATTTGCTGCTCTAATTGCTTTTTGATAACTAGCCTCTCTCGATTGGACTCTATTCCCTTGGGAGTTAGGACGATATGTTTATCGCGCTGATTCCCGGCAACCTCTACAGCTTCTACATAACCTCGTGATAAGAGGCCCTGAATACTTTTATGTGTTCCCTGGCGCGAGATATTAATAATTCTGCTTATTTCCGAGATGGAGAGCATGGAATGGACTTCAAGAACCGCGAGAATATGGGACTCTGTTTTATTAATATTATCCGGGTCCATCTGGGTCACTTTTTTTCGTAAAGCCAGATGTTTTTCGCTAAGTAAATCAATCAGGTTCATTTCCTGTAAATTCATATTCATCTATACACTCCCGCATATAAGGCATTTTACATAGTATAAATCATTCGACGATATTGTCAACTTGGTTGACTTTAAAAAGGGTGCATGATATTGTAAACCAAGTGGACAATAGAGAATATAAGGAGTAAGGACATGGGGAGAAACAAAAGAGAACGATTTATTTTTACGCTGATTATGTGTGCTTTAATGGTTTTGGGAATGTGTATTTATAATGTGATTCTACTCGAAGGATGGTCTGGGACATGGATACAGCATGTGATCATCGGCTACCTGCCCGCATTTATCGTTGCTCTAATCTTGGATGTGTTCGTTGTCGGTAAAGTTGCCAAGGGGATCGCTAGTAAACTGACCAAAGCAGCTGATCCGATGATCAAAAAGATTCTGCTTATATCCTCTTTTATGGTTATGGGCATGGTGGTGTTGATGTCCTTCTACGGTGCGGTGCTCCATGTAGGCTTTACAGCAGAATTGCCAATGGCCTATCTGTCTGCACTGGGCAAAAACTTCATCTGTGCGTTGCCGCTGCAGCTGATTCTGGTTGGGCCGCTCACACGGTTCATTTTTATCAAGCTTATACCTGCTGCGGTACCTGCCTGAAATCAAGCTAGTCTTAGGCTCATTCTATATGCTTTAATGGCTATGAGGACTAAACATTGCTGCTGGAGGGATAAAGGGTGAATTTATCAAAGGCGGATTTTGAGAGAATAAGTAAGCTAGTGTATCGTAATGCACGCCCCATAGACTTTGCGAGATGGAAATATCATTTTGAGAAGGGCAGCCAGATGGATATAGTAGAAGTCTTGTCATCCTATCAGAATGAGGACGGTGGTTTTGGTCATGCTCTGGAGGCAGATTCATGGAACCCAAACTCTACGCCCATTCAGACGACTACAGCCATAGAGAAACTGTGCGAAATTAAATTTAGCGATAAACATCATCTTATTGTGCAGGGGATTCTAAATTACTTGGATAGTGGCGCTGAATTTGCGGAGAGAAGATGGAATAATACAGTAGCATCAAATAATGATTATCCACACGCGCCTTGGTGGCATACAGATTCTTCAAGTACTAGCCGCAGTGAATATAATCCAACAGCTACTATAGTAGGTTTTATCCTGGAATTTGCCGAAAGAGACAGCGGGCTCTATAAACTAGGAATGGGCGTTGCAGAAGAACTGATCGAATTATTTCTACATAACTCCAAGCTTGAAATGCACCCGCTGAAGTGTTTGGTGGCCATGATAAATTCTATTGAGAAAGCGAACTTGCAGGATCACTTTATGTTCACCAGAGTGCAGGAAGACGTGAACGAGCAGATCACTCAATTGATTCAACGTGACTCACAGGATTGGCATGGGTACAGTTGTCGACCTTCAACATTTATCAAATCCCCAGATAGCTCACTCTATGAAGAGAATAAGGCACTGGTCACTGAAGAACTTGATTACCTACTGACTACAAGAAATGCTGATGGCGTATGGGATTTAACATGGAAGTGGAATGCTTTTGATAAGGAATTTGCTATTAGTGAATATTGGTGGACAACAGAACTGATCATCGGAAACATGCTTTTTCTAAGAGCCTTTAACCGGCTGTAATGAATGCTGGACACCGTAAATCCATCGGATGTTTACTTTTTCTGTGGCAGGTTAAAATATAGGGAGAGGAGGTGTCTACTATGAACAAGGATTTACCGCCTGAGGTTCCTCCAACAGTCGTTCCTGAAGTTAGGCCAGATGTGATCCCGGAGTCACAGCCACCTAATATTCCGCCCGAGATCCAGCCTGATATCCAACCGGAAGTTAAACCGTCGGAACCCCTGCCCGAGATCTATCCGCAGACTCCTTAGATTCATAATTCTTGCACTTCGAAGCTTTAATAGCTAACAAATAAGCCAGTCTCCGAGTTATTGGAGACTGGCTTGTTTTGTTTTTTTGATCCTTCTCCATTTGCAAATATTTAGTGATGCACTGTGCTAGATCTACTGTTCACGATAAAGGTCGTACTAGCCGCAGCTGTATGTCTGTCTTCAATCACTTCTTCATAATCTTCAATAAGCCTGTCAAAAATACTCGCCCAAGAGCGGCCTAGCGCCAGCCGGCGACCCTCATGTCCCATAGCTGCCAGCTGAACAGGCTGATTGCCCCATGTGCAGATGGCATGAACCAAGGCTTCCGGACTTCGGGGTTCAACCATGATACCGGAGTCACCCGGCACAACCAGATCTCTTACTCCACCTGCGTCCGCGGCAAGGACAGGCAGACCAGAGGCCATCGCCTCGAGGACAACATTGCCGAACGTTTCGGTACTGGATGGAAAGACGAATAGATCTGCCGAGGCATAGAGCTCTGCAAGCTCTTCGCCATGCTTGTAACCAGTGAAGGTAACATTGCTTGGTGCTTGGGCACGCAGTTCTGGCAGAAGGGGGCCATCACCGACAATTAGCCAGTGAACCTGAGATTGCATGGATTCAGGCAGCTTTTGCATAGTGAGTGCAAGAGTGGAAATGTCTTTTTCCGGGGCAATCCGTCCTACATACAGCAACAGCAGAGGGGCAGTAATTCCATAACGCGCCCGCACCTCAAGGCTGCGCTTCTGCGGCGAATAAAGATGGCAGTCGATCCCTCTGGACCATAGCTTCAGCCGGCTAAAGCCTTGCAGTCGCAGTGAATCGAGCGTTTCATGTGATGGTGCTAGAGTAGCATCGCAGGAACTATGGAACCATTTCATAAATTTCCAATAGAGGGGGAGCAATCTTTTCATTCGGTAATATTCAAGGTAACGGTCGAAATGGGTGTGGTAGGAAACAACATGAGGGAGATTATGATTATGGGCGTAACGCAGACCGGATAGGCCAATATTAAAAGGAGTTGCCAGATGAAGCAAGTCGGGCTTAAAGATTTTGAGTTCGTTCTGGATGGACGTCATACTCGGCAGGGCAAGCCTGCATTCGGGATACAGAAAAAAGGGGATGCTGGCAATGGGTCGAACCGGGTCGGCATAGCTGTCCTCCGGGGCTGATTTCGGTGTGAACAGCAGATGCTCGATGCCACGGTGGTTCAAATGTTCGGTCAAGCGGTAAAGTGTGCGGGCAACACCGTTCGTTTGCGGAAGAAAAGTATCCGTAAATAAGGCAAGACGCAAGGCGACCCCTCCCAATGTTCGTGTTACCCTAACCATAACAGGCGACTATTCGTTGGGGGTCAACCGGATGTTAAATATTGAAGAGCTTGTATTGGATTGTATCACTCTAGCTGACGGTGTTTGTTTCCCAGATTGGCTCGGCATACAAATTCAACAAGTTACTGCTGCATTCTTTACCTGTGTCATAGGAACGGTCACCTAGCACTAGCTTGAAAGCATCCAGCCTCCGGGCAGCTTCTGCGGGGATGGTGCAAGCCAGCCAATCGGCTAAGGCTTGCAGGACGACCCTTCCTTCCGCAAGCGCCTGCTCCCACAGCTCTGGAACACTTTCCGTTCGGGCTTCAGAGTACAGCGCCGAATGTCTCCACTGCGAATGTTTTTCGTTCAGATAATCCAGTTGCTCTTCGGCGGGAGAAAGCTTTTGATAAAAAAGACTACGCGCCTGTCCCCACACGATTGCTTTCTTCCAGCCTCTTGGATCATATAGGCATTTATGAGCCAGCACCAAGTCAAGGTAAGCCTCATGCCAGCTTTCAGCTGGAAGATAAGTCATAATCTCTGGATACCAATTTAACGCGGTTTCGTGCAGAATAGTATGGATCGGGTAAGGAAGCCCGGAACCCACGTCTATTTCTTTCCAGGCTGGCATCTGCCAGGTATTCACTTGCTTCGCCCGTTTCATAAATACCGTATCAAGGGCAATTTCGAACCGCCCATGATTCCGCTGCTTATAGCCTGCCTTCCAATTCACATAAGGATGAAGATTCCGGTCCAGCAAATGATGAGTCAGAAAGCCTAAGAAATACAGCTGAGCTTCCGGCAAATCTGCAGGAGCAAGCTCACGGATTCTTTGCCAGAATTCGATCAATACCGGTCCACAGTTGCGGCTGTGCATATGATCGCCCAATCGGGTTGCCCCAGTGTCCGTTCTCCAGGGAAGGAAGCTATGGTACAGTAAGAAATCCGGTCCTTGACAGCCTAAGCGGTATAAGTTCCCGTGGTTCTTCAGTCCGGCCAAGAAGGGTAGGCGGTCGCGGAACTCGTCAGCCAGCTGCTGTCCGTATTCAATATGCATCCATATGTTAGGCATTAATAATCTCCTCCCAATTGCTCATATATAATCTCAGTATAGGGGATAGATGTTAAGAGAAAATAAATTTTTGTGATTTGAAAAATAGTAATGCTTGCCTTGAAGTGTACTTTAAACTGTATACTGAAGAGATATAAAACTCGTAGGTATAAACATAGTTCACAAATCGCCGGGAGGTGAGAATATTGGGTTTTTCGATAAAAGAAGCTTCAGAGCGCTTGGGGCTTGCTGCTCATACCATACGTTACTATGAGAAAGAAGGGCTGTTGCCTTTTATACAAAGGGATCAGCACCGGAACCGTATCTTTGAACAACGTGATTTGGACTGGATAAACCTGATAACCTGTTTTCGAATGACTGGGATGACGGTCACCGCCTTGAAACAAATTGTGGATCTGGCGCTTCAAGGTGAATCGACGATACCGCAGAGAAAAGCTATCTTGGAAGCACACAAGCTGGAGCTTACAAGAAGGCAAGTGGAGCTGGACAGAGCTTTTGATGCGGTGAACCACAAGCTATCTACCTATGACTTGCTCGAAAAAGAGAACCAGATGGGATTGCCTTAACTCAAACCGTTCAACAAGTAGCTGGTGCTATTGGTATTTCAGTCATGATCTCGATTCTATCAGCCAAACAGAGCAGTTACTTAGCAACAGTTGCGAATGATCTGACAAAAGCTACAGCAGCGGGATCATCCCTGGTATTTAAGATCGGTTTATTGTTAGCGGTAATTAATGTCGGATTGTCTTTATTTATCAAAAAGCCGAACAGCTTGAGCTAAATTTCTACTGTCGTTGCAGCTCTCCGTTATTTGTCCTATGATAAATATAAAAAGGGGCGCTGAGGGTGGCAAGAACAAAAGCATTTGATACGAATGAAGTATTGCATAAAGCTATGAGTGTCTTTGGGAGCCGGGGTTATGAAGGCGCCAAGCTTCCGGACTTAATAACCGGGCTGGGTATTGCCCGCCAGAGTATATATGACACATACGGCACTAAGCGTGATTTATTCCTTACGGCAGTAAAATACTATATGGATCGAAAAAATTGCGACTTGCAGGAATTGATGGATCAGCCAGGAACGGTCACTGACAAAGTAGAGCAGGCGTTCACCACGATGATCAGGGTACTCGCAGATCCTGACTTGCGCCGAGAGTGTTTCATCATCAGCAGTGCAATTGAGCAGGCGACTCACGATGAGGAGTTAGCCGCCTATATGCATGCGAATACCGAACAGGTGGAGCAGGCCTTTTATACGATGCTGGAAATCGGGATGGAACAGGGTGAACTAAGCCAGGAAGTGAATATAAGAGACCTGTCCCGGTTTCTGGCGCATGAGCGTATAGCCTTGGTATTTGCGGCGAAGCTGGGAATGGATGAACAGAAACTGGTCAGCATCATGCAGATTGTGCTATCCATCATGAAGTCGAGTGAAGGGGAATCCTATTAGTACAATAGAAAGGGCTATCCACTGGTCATCTGTGATGACGGTTGGGATAGCCCTTTTGTATAGTTGCTTATGAACTAAGGATTGGCTGGAACCAGGTCCTATTGTTCTGAATGAAATCCTCAAGTGAACGTGGCTCTCGTCCGGTTATACGCAGCACAGTGTCTGTAACTTGGTCTTCTGATCCTTCCACGCGGATACGGTGATCCAACTCCGCCAGCATAGCTGCATAGGGTGCTGGTACACCTGCAGCAGTCAGCGCCTGCACCAGTTGTTCTTCCGGAATGGAGAGATGCTGTATGGTTAAGCCGGTTATCCTGTGGATCAAAGCGGCTACTTCAGCATAACTAAGTGATTGAGGTCCGGTTATAATATGCTCCCTGTTGTGTGGTGTCTTGTCGGTCAGCGCATGATAGCCGACCGCGGAAATATCTTCTGCATCCACGAAGCCTACTTTGCCGTCACCGGTAGATGTAAAGATTTGCCCTTGCTGACGCAGGGTATGCCCATGTCCGCCTTCGGTGAAATTTTGCATAAAATAAGAGGGACGCAGCACGGCCCATTCAGGCGCGTGCTCTTGCAGGTACTGATGTACGGGGCCGAAAATCGGTCCATGCTCTGATACCGATGCGCTGGACAGCAGAACGAATCGGCGAATGGAAGCGTCCAGTGCTCTACGAATAAAGGGAATCATGACTTCTTCGGGATGTATATCAGTCGGGACAACGAGATAAATTGCGCTAATGTTGTGCAAAGCCGTTTCGTGGGTGGAGTCGTCATACCAGTCAAAGAGTATATGGTCAGCCAGTGCTTCATTCATCTTGGTTGCGCTACGTCCTGCACTTCGGAGAGAATATCCTTGGCTTATTAACAGTTGTGCGATACGGGAGGAAGTTTTTCCTTGACCCCCTGTGAGCAGAATGCGAGTTGATGGTTCTGTATACATGAGAACAGCTCCTCTATGATTAATGGATTACATCATGGCTAACGGATTCCAATAGTCCTGATACCGCACAATCTTGCCGTCCCTAAGCTCTACGACTGATATATATTGCTGTTCATAGGGCTTACCATCCGCAAGGAGTATGTCGCTTCCTTCGAACTGTGCAAAGAACACCGGAGAGTTAGCTGACACATGAACAATTGGTGTAGTGAAAGAAGTAATCACAAGCATTTTATCCAACATTTGAAGATGCTGCTGTAGCGCAGCTTTGCCTTCTAATTGTTGGGGGGACGGATTTGGGACATAGGGAAATTCAAAAATCACTCATTCAGATGCCTCGCTTTCTTTGGTGGAATAGACTTCTTTAGAGAAAAGTCGAAAGGTATAAGACCCACTATATCCATTCCAGACCAATTAGTCAAATATCTTCGCGCTCATGTGTCCGAACATTAATCGGAAATTATATAGCTCTTATTCAATTAAATATTAATGGCGTGATTGGCGTTTATAATCTTCTTGGGTTAACCCACCTTGTAGTGGTAATCCTTGTGACCTTTCTATGATGTAATCAAAAACCTCCCCGTCTCGTGAAGGTTCATCTTTCACGATACAGGAAGGCAGTTAGGATAGAACGTACTTTTTTATTCGAATACACACCGATTTTAGGATGAGCGTAATCCTTTACGGTTTTGTAGCGGACTAAGTCCAGTTTCTTTGCAGAACAACCGCATGTCCTGATAATAATGAATGAGTATGGATTGCATGGATAAGCAGCCCTTCATCGTATGTGTTATGCAGTCCAGCCTTTGAGCTCCGGCTATCCCCTTTTTTGCACTGGCTCCAGCAAATTCAACAGATACTGGTTTCCGCTGCCTTCAGGACGGTCGTTGCGGATATGCTCTTCCCAGCATAATCTGGAGTCATGATCTGCTGTATATTCAGGGCTTTTCTCTAATAAGCTCATAAGGGACTGCCACGAGCCAAAGATATCATCGTTGCTTTCTATCATGGCATACAGTCCTCCCTCAAACCGCATCTCCTTCAGGTGCTCAGGAATTTCTACATTCTCTGGAATAGAGGCACACATTCCATAACCATAGGGCTTACACTTAGCTGTGGGAAGCGGTGGCACATTGCCGCCTAACAAACGGGCAGTTCCAAGCAGATTATTGACGGTTAGCCATTCAACAATGGGTTCTATAGCTTCCTCCTCGGGAGAGGAGCTTACCGCAACATTATAAGCAAGTCTCATAACTGGAAGTGTAACGATTCTTACTTGATTTGCAATAGGTTGAGTGTTTGTATCTGCCATGGATAAAACCTCCCTGTTATTTAAATCAAAGGGGTGAAGCGATATTTCATTTAGCTGAGCTAACAATGTGTTGGTGATAGGTTCATGGGTGAGGGGGGTGATATTGTGTAAAAGAGACTGTATTTCGCCCTCTTTCAACGAAAAAGCGGATTTTTGCGCAAGAATAGCCTCAGAATGTTGGATTAGCACTTGATACATCGACTGAAACGACATCTCCGCCAGGACGGGTTTGATATCCTTGATCCCAATTTCGAACCTTCGCAAGAAGGCGATAACTTGAATGGCAAGCCTAGCCTTCTCATCATAAATCCGCCAACCAGAATTAACATCCCGCTGACTTCTAAACAATCCTTCTGTTTCCCAGTGACGCAGCGTCCGGCTCGTCAGCCCACACTGTGCAGCTAGCTTATCAATTGCTACGAATCCACTCATCGACAACTCCCATTTCATTGTATAATAAGGCGCCTTATGTAATTATTGTAGCACCTTACGTTACGTCAATTGCAAGAGGTAGGGTTAAATAGAGATAGGGTATCTCAACAGACCATTTGCATGGCTATCGAGACACCCTATTTGCCGTAAAATCGTTATTGTTTGCTTCGCTAATCCAAGCCAATCATATCTTGATAGGCACCGGGGAATGAATTCGCGATGGTGATGGCCCCGACTGTTTTCTCATAGAAGGAGATTGCCTCTTCCACCCAACCGATCATGCAATAGCCATAACCATTCTCATGCATCGTATACAAACATTCCAGCAGCAGCGCTTTGCCAATGCCAAGACCGCGGTATTCCTCGAGCACACCAGTCGGCCCAAAAAAGTTCTTAACCACAACGTCGTGACAAGCAAAGCCGATGATCTGTTTGTCTTTCACAGCGATATAACAGTTAACGGGCAATTGGGAAAAAGCACATTCACATTCATTACGCCAATTTGCGCTGAAATGAGTGCCCACGAATTCAACGATGCTGTGTTTATCCGCGGTCATGGCGCGTTTGATCCTAATACCTTGTGATTGCAGCTTAATTAGCAGTTCCTGTTTCTCTGGCAGATTGTACAGCTTGACGAGCATGTCAGGCATGATATTACCCCGCTTCCGTATCTAGAATGGCAAGGTCTGTAATAATTTCACGCAAATTAGCTTCAAACAACTCTGGTCGATAAAATCTGGACATGATAAATAGTTCGGCCATACTCGGCGGTAGCAGCTTTGCAAGCACGGTCTGCATATTCTGTTTGGCCTTCATTAAATCCCCATACCCGCTCTTGTACTTATCGCGTAGAAAAGTAAAAACTTCCTCACTTTCCGGCGACAGCACTCCACGGAACAGAAAGGTCTGGAGCGGAGAACGGCGCTGTGCGGGAATTTCAAATTGAATCATGGCATCAATTAGCTCGGCGGTCAGACGGTTCTGCGTAATGGAGGGCAAAAGCTGCGGAATCAATTGATAATAATCGGTTACAACATAATCATTCCACTCTTCAGGCGGCAATTCCTCTATGGGTACGCCATGGAACTGGCGTAAGAATCGTTCCAGAAAAGAATGGGTATCTGCATGGAAATTCCAGCCTTGGTCTGCAGCGAAAAACGCCGGATAACGCGAGGTCTCAAACAATCCATACGGACTGCCTAGTGAAAAAGGACAGGCCCAATTCGTGTTGATAATGCCATAGAGCTGCTCCGATTGGGCCAGTTCAACCCAATCTAGAATATTGTTAATCCGGTTGTGAATGACCGGATAGTTCTGATCACCGTTATCGTCCCAGCAGCGGACGGAGGAGGCCCCCATAATCTCAATACCGGCATCCTGCAGCTTATGGAGGATCTGCCGGGCATCTGCCTTCATCCGGTGCCCACCATAAATCCACACTATGACAAGCACGCGTTTGTCCAGTGCAGCAATTTCTTCGACTGTGGCATGCATCAGCATATCATGCCAGATCATCGGCTTTTTGCCGAGACTGATCGTTGTTTCGACCAAACGGTTGACGAACCGAATGAAGGAGGCCTCACGGGTAAGTCCCGATTGGCGGCAATCCTCGCAGGTTCCGAGACTCCAGACTTCGTCGCAGCCTAGGTGAAGATATTCACTGTCCGGGTGTAGTGAGGCCACTTCCTCCAGAATTTCAGCCATCATCGCAAAGGAACCCGGGCGGTTCGGACACAGTTCGGCTACGGACTCCGGGGTTTCACGCAAACCGATGTAGGCGGGATGCTTCAGAATGTATTCCAGGTGACCGAAGGACTGCTGCTTAGGGATAATGGTGATGAAATTATCGTAGGCTGTCTGCAGAAGCAGTCGATGTTCTTCTTCCGTAAAAGCGAACTCGGGATGACGCAGCAAGCCTAGCCTACGAAAAGGCAGCTTATCCTCATATTCGACGACTAGTGTATTAATCTTGTAGCTGGACAATTCAGCCACATACTCGAGAATGAGTTCAAACGTTGGATAGACCGTACGCAGATCCAGATAATCACTGCGCAGCCGCAGATCTGCCCAATCTATAATTGTGAGTGGGGAAGTGCTGCCACTCTGGTTCCGAAGCAGTTGCTCCAATGTCTTCAATCCGTAGAACAGTCCGGAGGCAGACAAGGCATAAATCTCCACATGTCTTTTTTCTAGAATCAGTACATAACCGTCATTACGACCTTCCACACGCATGGCCATCCGCAGGTTAATAGGCTGTCCAGTAGAGACCAACGCATAGATGCTACCTGGAATAACCGTTTTCGTTACTCCGCCAAAGATCGACGCGGAGAGCGAAGATAAGCGAGAATCAGCCACAGGCGTTTGCAGTTCAACTTGCCATACGGAAATATCAGTGATTAGCCCGCTTCCTCGGGTTTGCACATACTGCGGCTGGGGAATTAGATTGATATTCATGGATGCCTCCCTTTCTTACAACCAGCGAACCCGGCCTTTAAAGCGCTGAATGAAGCGGTTGTTCCACTCATCTCCGCCCGGTGCGTTACCGCTGCGCCATACCGGAACCTCAATTCCTTTTTCTCCTAAATAGGCTGCTGTCGTCATCATTAAAGAATTGAGTAAAAAGGCATTGGCAAAGGTGGAGGTTGAGCCCATTTTCGGCTCAATACCGTCAATCTGCAGCGCAGCATCGCCGGGCTTCACCTTGCTGTCCAAATAATAGTCGCAGACTTCATATAGATTTTGTGCGGAAGGATGGCGGGCAATATGGTCTTTAGGCGTAGCTTCAGCATGGCCAACGGAGGTCACAGCGATGGTTATAACGCCTCTCCGTTTAGCTTCTACAGCCGCATCGATACAAGCCGTATTGATCCCATAGGCATTGGCAATGATCAGAATATCCCCTGGGCCTAATTTATTATCTTCAATGACGATCGTTCCGTAACCAGGAGTTCTTTCAATAGCCATGGATCGCAGCGCTCCATTAGAGATCATTGTGCCTTCATCTAATATGGCACTGATATGCATCAGGCCGCCGGCGCGGAAGAATACCTCGGTAGCATTCATGTTGGAATGTCCACCCGGACCGTATAGATAAACAAGTTTGTCCTCCGCGATGTGATCTGCCAATAGGGAGGCTACCTGATGCAGACGTTCCCGCGGCTCGCTTTTGATCTCATTCAGGAGCTCAATGATAGTATCCATATAAGCGGACATGATGTCAGAATTTGCGTTCACTGTCATTCCTCCTAATTCATGTGTAACCGGCTTTCCTCTATAGAAGTGGGCAACGGTTCATGCTTAGAAGATAACAAAGCCCCTCCTAACTGTAAATCAACTATTTTGAGCAATATCGCTTCATTTTTTACCTTTATATGAGATAGTCAAAATTTTTCTAAAATGAGTCAGAAATGTGACTTATGGAATCAAGACAGGCTTCTTATAATGAGAGTTAACATAACACAAAGGGGGGGACGGAAACCTTGAAGATGACGCTGGCTGTTCCAAAGACCCTTCAAGCTACGAAGCCTAGCAGAAAAAGAAGAAGGAAAGAAATGAGAATGGGGTATTTATTTGTTGGCCCGATGCTGCTGGGTGTCATTATCTTCACTTTAATTCCGATGATCTTCTCGTTCACTTTAAGCTTTACCAAATGGTCCTTTGTGACCGGGTTCGATAAGATTAAATTCATCGGTCTGGATAACTTTCGCGCCTTGTTTCAGGATGATGTGTTTCTAAAATCGCTCGGCAATAACTTTATTATGCTGTTGGCCGTACCGGTCGGGATGGTGATAGCGTTGCTGCTGGCCGTTGTCATTTCGAATCATGTATATGCGCCAGGTGCTTTCAAAGTCATCTATTTTATGCCGCAGATTTCTAGTGTAGTGGCTGTCGCTGTTGTATGGCAGGTGTTATTTCATCCTTCTTATGGACCCGTAAATGGGTTTCTCTCAGCGCTCGGAATGGACAACCCTCCGAAATGGCTGGCAGATCCTAACTTTGCCCTTCCGTCAGTTATGCTGCTCATGATCTGGATTGATCTTGGTGTATCCCTAATTATTTATAACGCCGGGCTGAAGAATATCCCCGCCGATTTGTATGAGGCAGCCACCTTAGATGGCGCGACCAAATGGTCGCAATTTCGCTCGATTACCTTACCTTTGCTGACACCTACTACTTTTTTTCTACTAGTGACTGGTATTATCGGCAATTTCAAATCCTTTGCGCTGATTAAGGTGCTGACAGACGGAGGCCCCGCTCATTCGACTTCTGTGGTGGTCTACGATATGTACCAGACAGCCTTTGTCGATCTGCAGACCGGCTATGCTTCATCCATGGTCATGATCCTGTTCCTCTGCTTGCTTGCCATTACGGCGTTACAGTGGATCAGCCAGAAGTTTTGGGTTAATTACTAAACCTAGGCTTACAACATTGTTAGGAGGGACAAGGGTGAATACTGGACGAATCGATTGGGTAAAAGCCATAATTACGATAATCATGGCGCTGCTCGGCGTCGTGTTTCTACTACCGTTTCTCTGGATGCTCTCTGCTTCATTCAAGCCAGAGACTGATGTATTCAAATATCCAATCGAGTGGATTCCCAGAACCTGGAGAGCAGGCTTTAATTACGAATCCGTCTGGTTCGGGAAAGCGAACTTTGCGCTCTATTACTGGAACTCGATTAAAGTAACCATGTTAACTACACTTTTATCGGTAGTTGTATCCAGCATGGCAGCCTACGGCTTCACCAAAATACATTTTCGCGGCCGTAATACGCTGTTCGCAATTGTACTAGCTACGTACATGATTCCTTCGGAAGCGACCTTGGTGCCGTTATTCATCATGTTTCGTTCAGCAGGCTTGTATGATACACATCTGGGCTTAATCCTGCTCGGCGGATTCAGTGTACTGGGTACCTTTTTACTTCGACAATTCTTCGCTTCACTCTCTGATGAATACATTGAATCCGCCCAGATTGATGGGGGAGGACATATCAGGATCTTCACCTCTATACTGCTTCCGCTCGTTCGTCCAGCCATCGCGACCTATGCCATTTTGCGGTTCATCTGGACCTGGAATGACTTTCAGACGCCGCTCGTATTTCTGAACAGTAAATCCCTATTCACATTACAGCTTGGCATGAATGCCTTTGCAGATCGCAACGGAGCCTTTTATTCACTAATTATGGCCGCTTCTGTGTCCGCCATCGTACCGCTGCTGATTATATTTATTGTTGGTCAGAAGCAAGTCATCGATGGAATTGCCTTGGGGGGGTGAAGGGATGATGAAGAGATGCTGTAGTCCAAATGCCCGGTAAGCTGAAGTATATAATGAGGAGAGGATTGGGAACTGTAGGGTCGGCAGCTTTAGCATGGGAGAATATCAACTATAAGGGGTGTTATTAATGAAAAAGAATATGTTTATGCTCGTATTGATTAGTGTGCTCCTTGTCGTCTTGGCAGGCTGTGGCAATTCGGCGGCTAACACCAATAATGCTTCCCCCAATAGCAGCGCTAGTAGCGCACCAGAGGCGACTGAAGAATCTCCAGCTACTGCAGAACCCGTTACAATTAAGGTGGCGCATTGGTCACCAGAGGCGGATATAACACCCATTCTGGAGGCCTATGAGGCACAACATCCGAACGTCACACTAGAGTATGTTGAACTCTCTGACAGCGGTGATTCGGTGGCGGGGATGAAGAAGCTGGATCTGCTTGTCGCTTCCGGCGAAGATCTGGATGTGGCCTTTATGCCTGGAGCAACGGATTACTCGCAGCGTGCCGGCCTCGGCCTGATGACTCCCCTGAATGATCTAATTGCTAAAGAAGCTATTACTTTGTCAGACGAATACTCGATAGATCCTACTATAGATGGCAATATCTATGCGCTCCCCGATACGCTGGAGAATTATTTTGTCCTCTTAAATAAAGATAAGCTGGATGCGGCCGGATTAGCGGTTCCAACCGAATGGACCTGGGAAGAATATCTCGACTATGCGAAGAAGCTGACCAGCGGATCAGGACCTTCCAAGACGTATGGCACCTATTTTCACACTTGGGCAATGTATTGGGAACTAGCACTAATTAACCAAGCGAAGAACAACAATCTGGTTAATGAGGGTAAAGTGAATATTGATAGTCCCGAAATCCGGCAATCGCTGGAGCTGCGTTCGAAAGCTGAACAGGATCAAATTGCTGTACCCTATGCCGATACGATTTCCCAGAAACTTGCCTACCGTTCAGAATACTTCACCCAACATGCGGCGATGATTGTTACAGGTAACTGGATGATCGGATCAGCCGGCGGTTCGGAGGAGTTCCCGGCTACGTTTACGACCGCTTTCGCTCCGATGCCGTCGAATGCGACGGGACAACCGTCGGGTGTCAGTATTGCAAATGGCAACTATGTAGGTATCCTGGATAAATCTAAACATCAGCAGGAGGCATACGATTTCATTCGCTGGTATTCTACAGAAGGTGAACAAATGCAAAATGTATATTCCGCATGGAAGAAGCAGGATGTAGATAAATTCATCGCCAGCGTCAAAGAAACGGCCCTTAGCCCAGATAAAATTGATGCTGATTCTCTGGCTTTTGTAATCAAAAACGCTCTTCCGGCACCGCTGAGTGTTCCACCAACCTATCAAGGAGAACTGGAAGAAGCTTTTACTAAAGAAACAGAATTGTACATTCTTAAGCAGCAGGACTTGGAAACAACAATAAAGAACGCACAGCAGGGGCTTCAAAAAATTGTGGATGCGAATAAGTAAGGGAAAAATAATAGCAAAATTTGTCGAATAAAGAGACGAATGGATATTCTACAAGACGGAAAGCTGATATGATAGAGACAACGACCCAGAAGTTAGGGGAGTGACTCCGCCAAGCCTTCAAGAGGTCCTATACGGCCGTCTCGGCAAAAACGGGGAAAACTCCCTTTCTCTTTAAGATGGTGAAGGGAGGAATGCCGGTGCTTCCAAACCGCTGGAAACTCGGTTTTCGTAATAAGCTTCTCGTGGCATCTCTACTCTGTCTGTTCGTTCCCGCCTCTATTACCCTTTACATCGAAAACTCCTATACCGAGCATATTCTTCGCTCCCAGGTCATCAAGAACGAGCACCGATCTCTGGAGCAGGAGAGTATGTATATCTCCAATCTTCTAAGTAATATGGTACTCGTCTCGAATTATATTCAATTTGATTCCGGCATTAATCTCATTCTGAAAGAGAATTGGCAGCGCAGCAAGCTGCAGCAGTTCGATCCCGTAAACAGTCTGTTGGAGTTCAAGGAAGTTACCAAGAAACTCGAAAATGTCACCACAATGATGGAAAAAACCTATGTCACCGTTCTGACTTCGGACGGGCAATCGTTCACGAATTACTCCTATGCTGACTTTGACGTCAATGCACTGCTTCATGAGCCCTGGATGGACAAGGTGCGGGAGCAATCCGCTTTTGTTCTGTACTGGGCAGGGGTTCTGGATAATTATATCCCTGCGGAAACGCGCAACAGTCCTCAGGTATTAACGATTGCCCGCAATCTGAAGTTATCTTCAAACACGACCTATGCCTATATAGTTGTCAGTATTGCCGAAAGCCGGATCAGCCAGATCTTTAGTGGTGATCAGCGCGGGCAGCAGACCTTGTTAATCGGTCCTGACGGAAAGGTTATGGCTTCACAGGATAAAGCACTGCTTGGACAGCCCTTTACGTTGTCGAGAGAACTGGAGATTAGCGGGGATACGGGCTTCATCAGCTATCAGGATGAACAATATTTACTCAGCAGCGTTGAGCTTCCTTATGGAGGCTACCGGATCGTTAGTACAGTGCCTTATCGTGAAGCGGTCAAACAGATTAGCGCGACGCGTCGCTGGAGTTCGGGCGTTCAGATTGTACTGGGGGCTTTTTTTCTATTGATTCTAGTAGCGTTGGTCCGCCAATTTACGAAGCCAGTGATTCGGCTCGACATGGTGGCAGCACGTGTGGAAAAGGGTGAGCTGGGCATTCGTTCCGGTATACGCGGCTATGATGAAATCGGACGACTTGGCAAGTCTTTTGACCATATGCTGGATCGGGTAGAAAAAATGATTATTCAGATCAAGGTCGAGCAGACACAGAAGCGTAAAGCGGAGCTGGCTATGCTGCAATCACAGATTAACCCGCATTTTCTATTCAATATTCTCAATTCGATCCGGCTGCGCATCATGATGAAGGGGGACGAAGAGAACGCGGAGCTATTGTTCGCCTTATCCAAGCTCTTGCGCATGACCATCCAGCAGCGCGATGAATATACCACATTGCATGATGAACTGCATATTATCAGCAGCTATGTAGAATTGTTGAATTTCCGTCAGGCTGATGAGGTGAAGCTGGAAACGGAATGTACTTCGACAAGTCTGGGAGTTGTTATTCCACGATTTTTGCTGCAGCCAGTCATTGAGAATGCTTATATTCATGGACTGCATCAAGAGAGCGGCACTCTCCGCATTCGGACTTGGAATATGGACCATCAGTTATCGATTCAGATTGAAGATGATGGTCAGGGGATGGATGAAGCAATCTTACTAAGGCTTCGGAGTGAAGTTGCCTCAACCGGGCATACCGCTGACGAGTCGATGTTAAATAGCCGTCTTGCCCATATTGGGCTTTCCAACGTATATGAACGTCTTTATCTAACCTATGGCAACTCTTTTCAAGTAAGTATTGACAGTGTTCCTGGAGGAGGCACCACTTTTCTGTTTGTACTTCCGGATGAAATCCAGAGTCAAGGTTATGAAAGGGAGAGTGGAGACGATGTATAGCGTGATGCTGGTAGATGATGATTATCCTGTTCTGGAATTTCTCTCGGCGATGATTCCCTGGAATGAATTGGGACTTACTCCTCATTCCACCTGCAAGAATGGACGGATTGCGCTGGAGAAGGCGCAGGAAAGCATGCCGGACATCGTGATTACAGATATCGGGATGCCTTACATGGATGGAATTGAATTGATACGTGAGCTTAGACAGCTGGATGGAGACCCCCGGGTGGTCGTATTATCCTGCATGGATGATTTCACCTATGCGCAGCAGGCTGTAAAACTGATGGTTAATGACTATATTCTGAAGGAAACCATCAGCAAGGAGATGATAGTTAATCTGCTGCAGGGAATCAGCGACGATTTGATGCGCAGGGACGAAGAAGTGGCGCAGACACTCAAATGGAAGGGGATGGCAGAGAATCAAAAAGCACTGCTGAAGCTAAGCGTGCTGCGGCGTATCGCTAATAAAGAAATACCCTACACGGAGTGGAGGGGGGATGCGGAGGAGCTTGGCCTTGCTCCAGAGCAGACCGGAAGTATGGCTGTGCTCTGCCGGATCGTTGGGTATGAGGAGGAGCATGGAAAACAAGGGGATTTAAGCATACTTCAGCTCCTTGAAGCAGCTACCACAGATGTGTTTCAGATTAGTGGTGGCGCATTATGCTTGCCGCATGGCCCACGGGATGTTGTGCTTGTATTTCCTTATGACAACCTATGTGATAATGATTCAATACAGGTATCTAGGCTTGGAAAGCTTCAGGCCGCTCTTCAACAGTCAACTGGGGGAACCGTCTCCTTTCAGTATTCGCGTATTCCTGCAGGTATAGAATCATTCCGGGAGGGCATTGGCCATTTATTGGCCTTGGGCTCAGAGAATGCATTCTATCTGCAAGAAGGTGATATTATCGATCTGTTGCAGGTGCAACCTTTCACAGAAGAGGATTTATTCCTTTACTATCAGGAGGCTGCTCAGGAAATTCGCGAAGCGTTTCTCGAAGAATCGGCAGATCGCTTGAATGAGCTTCTGGCGAAGTGGATGCGCTTTGTCCGTGAGCACCGCTTCACACCCCGGCTGGTGAAGGATTGGACACTTAAGCTGCTGTATGACAACCAGATGCGGCTACAGGCCCGACAGCAATTCCAGTCTACCTTCTCGCTGGAGATTCTGCACGATACCATTGCCAGTATGGATCATATCCATACACTCGAAGGCTGGGCCGTTCGTTTTTTCCAGGAGCGTCTGCCCTTTATCCGTGAGATTTACCAGCAAACGCGCCGGGAAGAGATCAAGAAGGTTAAGCTTTACGTAGATCGGCATCTGAATAAAAAGATTACGCTGGAGGAAGTTGCCGAATATACTCATTTGAATTCCAGTTATTTCAGCCGGTTGTTCAAAAAAGAAACCGGGATGAGCTTTATCCACTATGTGACTCATACCAAGATGGAGCATGCCAAGGAACTGCTTGACCAGTCCTCCAAAAGCGTAGAGTATGTTGCCGAACAACTCGGCTATGAGAACAAGAGCTATTTCACTAAATTGTTCAAAATCCATACCGGTTCTACCCCCGGTGAGTTTCGGGGAGAATAAAGGAGGCAATGCTCATGATCAAAGATACAGCTATCCATACGGAAATGGCCGATTCACTGCTAGTGCGCGTCTATGCGAATAGGCAGGCGCTCGGAGAGGCCGCTGCAATGGAAGCAGCTATCGCCATTCGGGCATTGTTAGCCTCCAAGCGAAGCGTCAGAATTATATTTGCTGCTGCTCCTTCACAGAATGAATTTCTCGACACGCTCGCACTTGCCCCAGATATTGATTGGACAAAAGTCACCGCCTTCCA
Organism: Paenibacillus sp. 19GGS1-52; assembly: GCF_022369515.1. NCBI lineage: Bacteria > Bacillati > Bacillota > Bacilli > Caryophanales > Paenibacillaceae > Paenibacillus > Paenibacillus sp. 19GGS1-52. Next base: position 4,823,513 of record NZ_CP059724.1, on the reverse strand, counting down.
TATGGATGAATATACTGGTTTACCAGCAGGAGCACCACAGTTGTTCGGTACATATCTCCGGGAGCGATTGTTCGACAGGGTCCAGCCTGGTGTTGTGCATTATATCCAGACCGATGGTGATCTCGATGGAGAATGTAAGCGCTACGGCGAATTGCTGGCCCAAGCGCCTATTGATATAGTCTGTCTGGGCATCGGAGAGAATGGACATCTGGCCTTCAATGATCCGCCAGTAGCCGATTTTCATGATCCCGTGCTAGTTAAGGCAGTAACGCTTGATTCTGCCTGTCGGGGGCAGCAGGTGAATGACGGATGTTTTGCAACATTAGACGCGGTTCCCTTGCAAGCGTTGACGCTGACGATCCCCACACTGCTATCAGCTAAATGGCTGTTCTGCATGGTGCCTGGCAGTACGAAACAGAACGCGGTAGCCCGTACACTACGTGAGCCGATCACTACGGACTGCCCATCTACTATCCTGCGTACACATACGGACTGCAGGCTATTTATAGACAAGGATTCGTATGGGAGCTCAGTACCGGATTGACCTACAACAAGCAATTGCGTAACGCCTGAAAGCCAGACGTTACGTAGTTGTGCGTCTTAATCAAAGGGTAACCTCCATCTTGAGGTTTATATAATATAAGCATCTCCTTCATCTACTCGGAAGTGGGATTTTTTGGCGTTCATTGAACAGCGATGGGAAATTAGGCAAAAGGGATCGTATTTGTGCCAGCTGGTACCTATACGATTGGCAACCTGATACTGGCATAAGGATTCGGTGAACAAGCCAGCGACCTGGTGGATTTCCACCGCGTTTAATTCCAGTAATATCAAGCCTTAAGGGCGCGGAACCCTTGATGAGGTGCTGACGTACAGCATCACGCAGGATTGTAGATTGTTCACAAATTGAATACATAATATTTACGTTTCTCATACAAAACTGTGCAGAGTATTTAATATCCGGCTTCTACAATCAAGGTAATGGTAGAAAGTACCTATTGCATTTTGAGATCTTATATGGAGGATGATACGTTTGAAGGTTAACTTCTTACACCTTTCTATGAAATGGAAGCTGATATTCAGCTTCGCTGCTGTCACTCTCTTTTTCATGGGAGTGGCCCTTTATCAGGGTCATAAAATAAATCAGGTTGAAGTTTCGATGGAAACGCAAAAGGCGGAAATGGAAAAAAGAATTACCGTTTCTACGATCACTCAGCAACTGCAGGAATTAAATAGTGTGGAAACTTCGCTTGCCGAATCCAGTGATCTGGAGTTCGTCGATTCGTTCAAGGACAAGCAAAAGAAGCTGGTTTCGGAGCTGAGCAAATTGGGATTTGAGGAGAACTCATCAGAGTCCAAGGAGTTGGAGCTTTTACGAAGTCAGGTAGGAGAGTATACAGGATTTTTTGATAAATTAGTTAAGACTATGGAAGATGAGAATCTGGACCCGATGACCGTTTTGGAACAAATTGACGACGTGCATACAAAGGCATTGGCTTTGAATACAGCTATGTTAAAGACCAATGAGCAATTATATACGGCGGCAGCCGAGAACGCCCAGCAAGCGCAGGATTATTCCTTTCTACTCTTAAATCGTACATCCTCTGTTGTAGTATACGCAGCGGGCTTCGTATTTCTGTTTACACTGATTATTGCCTGGATGCTAATCCGTTCCTTTCTATCTCCCGTCAAGAAACTGCAGGCAGCGCTGCTCAAAATTTCTGAAGGTGATTTGCGCCAGCAGATCAATTCACCTTATAACGATGAATTAGGTACGCTCAGTCATCATTTTGACCATATGGTAGAGCGGGTACGAGCCATGCTCCAGCAAACGCAGTCTGTTGCTTCAGCGCTGGCTTCGTACTCGGATTCTTTTCAACAATCCTCATCCATTACCGCTCATACCAATCTGGATATTGTAAGAACCATACAGGAGATTTCGGTTGGCGCGGAGCAGCAGGCTGGACAATCCGAACAAAGTGCGATCCTGATTCAGCAGTTGGAACGGGAGGTTCATGAGATTACGGAGTATACCGAGGTTATGTTGTTGACCAGCAAAACAGCCAATCAGAACACCCGCCAAGGATCGGCAGCCGTTATCGCTTTGCGTGAAGTATCTGAGCAGTCCAGTCAATCTGTAGGCAAAGTTTATAATGCTCTGAATAAGCTGGTCGGGCAATCCAAGGATATCTCCAGAATTACAAATTCCATTACGGAAATCTCACAGCAGACGAATATTCTGTCTCTGAATGCTGCGATTGAAGCGGCAAGAGCAGGAACCTATGGCAAAGGCTTTGCCGTGATTGCGGATGAGGTTAGACAATTGTCCGTCCAAACGAAGGATTCAACGGTGCATATCAGCAAGATTATCAGTGAATTGCAGAAAGGCATGGCTGAATTCCAGAGCAATATGCTGGAGACGAAAGAGAATTTGGAAGAGCAGGAACATAAGGTGGCTGAGACGCTTTCCTCTTTTGCGGCGATCGATCACTCCATTGCCGAGATCAGTAAACAGATCGGACAAATTCACGATAAGGTGGATATGACCCAGACGATGAATACGAGACTTGCCGAGTCTGTTCATTCCGTTGCTGCCATTGCCGAGGAGACGGCGGCGGGCGTTCAGGAGGTCAACGCCTCCAGTATGCAGCAGGATATTGCTATTCGCGATATTGCCCGACAAGCTGTGGAAATCAATGAAATTTCACAAAAATTGTTCCAGGAAATCAATATATTTAAGATCAATGAAGATACAGTGGTAGAGCCAACAGTCGAAGCAGCTTCCAATCCGAACCTTGTTAAGCTGCACGAGGTGGAGACGGTTGCCTTTGAGGAACCCACTGTCGCTCAGCCCACTGTCGTTCAACCCGCTGCAGTGACCCCTTCCGTAGAGAAGACAGTTGAGAAGGAAGTCGAGAAAGAAGTTGAGCGGGAATATGCAGAAGCAACAGCCTAATCGATAGGCAAAAGGTTGTTTAAGCTGCGAACCTCATCTCGGTTGCGGTGCCACTGCGTCCTGCCAGATCAGCTCCAACAATGCAGGAATCTGCCCCTGTTCATGGGCAAAAGCCAGAGCTTCTAAGAAGGCGCGTTACTTCATGTCTGCCCAGGATGCACTGGAATATGGGATCATCGACAAGATCATTACGAGAATGTAGTGCACCAAGAAACCTCTCCTGTCAAATGGCTGCTCGTGCTTCCATTTGACAAAGGAGAGGTTTCTTGGTGTTTCAATATTTGGATACAGCTACTTGTCTTTCGCTTCATCCTTCACTAAATCCGGCAACTGCAAAATATAACTATTGGACATATTCAGCAGTCGATCAATAGCGTTAAATTGTGCCTTTGTAGAACCGTCTTTGGTGATTGAGTTGTCAGTCAGGTTGTAGTTGGTTCCATCCTCGTAAGAAATACCGGTCAAGTACATGCTCGTATCGTTGATGAAGGACCCGGTGGGTAGAAAGTGTCTAACAGGAAGTAGATTGGTACTCTGGTTAAGAAGGTCTTCACCGAAATGAAGCTGGTCTTTGACGGAAATCCCTAATAAATTAGCCAACGTTGGCAAAATATCGACCTGTCCGCCCGTTTGGCTGAACTTAACAGGTTGAACCGCACCCGGAGCGTGGATTACGAATGGAATGTTGAACATATCGGTATAGCCATACTCACGGCCGAACATTTCTTTCATAAGATCTTTTTCAGCGCCACTAAGGGAATAGAGCGGCAATCCTTGATGATCACCGTAAAATGCGATTACACTGTCGTCCCATAATCCACTGGTTTTTAAATCAGCGAGAAATTGTCCCATTGCATAATCGGCATAATTCTGGGCTTGAATATAGTCGCCGACCAAGGTGCCTTCGTAACGCTCAGGCAGCTTTATTTTGAATTTGGACTCTGGAAGACGGTAAGGATGATGCGCACTCATGGAGATGACCATAGCATAGAAGGGATCAGCTTGGGCATCTAGTTTAGCAAGTTCAGGAACCGTCTTGGCATACAGTATTTCGTCAGAAGAACCGAAAGCGATGTGATCGTCATCACCATAGAAGGACTGGTCATAATATTTATCGAAACCAATAGCTTTATAAAGGGCCACACGGTTCCAGAACTCTACGCTGTTTGTATGGAACGTAGCCGTTTGATAACCATTTGCTTTCATCAGCTTCGGCAGGCTGGGCAGCGCTTTATCCATATAGTTGGAAGAGGTTGCTGCCTCATGATGAGGAACATAGAGTGAAGTATTTACCACAAATTCCGCATCTGAGGTTGTTCCCTGTCCGGCATTTGAATAGAAGTTATCGAAATAATATTCATTCTTAACCAGTTTATTCATATTTGGGGTAATTTCCTGTCCGTCAATGGTAAGGCCGATTAGAAAGTTCTGGAATGATTCCATTTGGACTACAATCAGATTCTTGCCTTTGTCGGCTTCCCAGTACAGTGGAGACTCGGGCTCTGTGATCCCTTTAAGCTCATTGACGGAACTTTGGGAGATATCCTTGCTATCGATGATTTCTTCATTTTCAGTACTATCCGCAAAGATGGTATATACCTCGTAGCTCAGGAGCCCCATGCTTTCCGCTTTTTTATTCTCATTCATGCTGGCATGATTAGGCCAAATATTAAACATGCAGAGCGCGAACGATACGCTGATGATCCCGAACAAAGCTGGCCGATTCATGCGGCGGTTAACACCACGTTCTTTCCAGGTAGCGATGTATTTGGGGCGGAACATATAACACATAAACACAACAATATCGACGAAAATAAATAGATAATAGGGATCTAGCAGAGAATAGGTGCTTTCTCCAACTTGGGTAACTTTACCAGCCTGCTCCAAAGCATGATAAGTAACGATGACGCCATAATATTTGTAATACATGAGGACGGCAAAATAAATCAGGGTAATAAACAGGTTGGCGATCATGTAATACAGAAACTTGCGCTTGGTGGCCATCCATTCAATTAAGCCAAATACGACAATGAAGAATGGAATCTCGGTAAGCAGCATGCTCCATGTGGGACCATCGCTAAAGACGACGAACCAAGCCACAGCACTCTTTAACAACAAAATAAAGCTAAATAGTAGAATAGGTTTGTTCCTTATATCAAATCTTTGTTTCATAAACTTTTCCATCCTCCTTTGCGCTAACACATGAAGACACCGGATGTACCTTCAATATTGCATTATAATTCAAAAATGCGCCGAAAGTAATTATGCTCCGGAAGTTGTAATGTGTCAAAGGCAAAAAGGCAGTAAATAACGCAGTAAAAGGCGGCAAATGACAGTTTAATGGGAATTATCGGCATCTCTCGTGCCTGTGTAATATTAGGTGATTATTAAGCTATAGAAATCAATGAAAAGGCCGAATCTGTGCGATGCACTCCTTTGGGCTGATAGCCCAGGCAATAACTGATTCCACAAATATCTGCCAAAAGGTAGATAATACTTAACCACATTTCCGTTCCTTGCAGCCCTGTATTCTGCTTCTGCGTCAAATGAAAGCTAAAACCTCGCTCGTTGACCCAGTTGTTAAGGATCACTTTAAGCTGACTTTCCGCCCAGTCGATGATTTCCGCTTTACGGTAATCGGTCTGCTTCAGACAAAGCCATAAAGGATGGGCTACATCAAGGATGTTGCAGGCGTTCAAGCGGTTCTCTCCGAAGAACTTGCGATTCCGGCTGTGGGCAAGAATAGTATCGATAGCCTGCTCTGGGTAGGGCAAAGGAATGCCAAATTGAGCGTAAGTAGCGCGAGTCAGCCGATAAAATCCGTTAACGGGCTGCAGCCAGCCGTCTTCTGCGCTAGGGGAACCCCATAGGCCAGAGTGTTCATCGCAATGCGTCTGCAGCCAGCCAAATAGATCATCAGGGCGTTTCCGGGAGCTGAAATGCTGCAGATTATGATAGATTCCCGTTGCGTAGCAGTCAATCCAATCCCCACAGCCCCAGGCATCATGGCTCCAAGGCATCGCATCCAAGTGCTGAAATAATGTTTCTGCGCTCATCTGCTCAATAACCTGAACGGGATGGAGCAAGGAATCCCCAAGTACTTCGAGAGCATAACCTACAGCCAGCAGATGATAGCGAGCAAGATGATCCGACAGCAGCTCTGGTTTATAAATCTCTGGTGCGGGTGGAGACCAGGGATCAGGCAGCAGACCTGTTGCGACATCCTGAAAGCTTTGTAGTTTAGCAATTAGTTCCTCACGGGTCCAACCGGGTGGCAAGCTGCCGAACATGGCTGCAATCTCGACAGCATCACAATACGCTCGAACCGTTCGTTTGAAATTCGGCTGCTGATCCTGAAAAAATATTTCGTGTCCACTAGCTACTGAATAATGTTGGAGTAAAGGAACTAACTGTTGGCGAGCCTGCTCGCCGAAGGACTGCAATTTTTGTAACAAGGTTTGTTCGTTCAATGCGGGCTCCTCCAGCTTCTCAGATAAGTGTGACCCAGGTTCAACTGAAAGTCTGCTGCGAATAAGTTTGGCCGGATTCCCCCCAATTACACTATAAGCAGCAACATCCTTTGTTACTATTGATCCTGCCGCTATGATGCTGTGAGCACCAATATGTACTCCGTCAACAATGACCGAATGGGCTCCAATCCACACATCATCCCCGATCTTAATCCCCATAGAAGTTGAAGGCTGTTGAAAAATAGGGATCTGAGTAGATGCGTGACCATGATTAAATCCATACATACTGACATGCGAAGCAATTCTTACACCGTCGCCGATCGTGATTGTCCCAGTGATAACACAGTAACTATTAATAGAACAATCTTTGCCCATAGTAAGCGTAGTATTGCGGATTAGTGCTCCCCCGGCAATATAACTGCGGTCCCCCATCTGCAGCTTATCCGGAAAAATCACCGCTTGTGGTGACACGAAACTGTCTTCCCCGAAGCAACATGTATATTTGGCAACAAGCTGTTGTTGATAAAGGGTCTGATCCGCCTTGTTCTGAGCTGTTTTTTCAATCCAGGGCATATAATCCAGTTCTTGAAAGTGGGGTTGATCTTGTTCTGTCATATAGAGTCTCCTCTGTTACGGTTCGATTTTGTTCTTTAGTTTATCAGCCATACTAAGGAATAAACATGGCAATATGAATACGAATAGCTTGTCAAAAACGCTTCTGACTTCTATGCTCTACTCATCTGTATTTGAATAGATTAGAGGAGCCTGCCATGAAGGAAAACATGCAAGATCTCGCCATTCAGATTGACTGGATTCATGATAAACGTACATTGCCGGACTGGAAGGATAACCGCCATAACATTAATGTTCATAGCTTTTACTGGATTCACGAGGGGAAAGGAACCTTTTGGACAGAGAAAGAAATCAGCGTAGAGGCAGGGACACTTTTTTATTTACAGCCGGGTCTTCAGATGGAGATGGAATCCCATCGATACTATCCTCTGCGTATTACAATGGTGCTAGTATCGCTGTTCAGCACTTCAAAGGCTACTCCTGATCAAATGGAGCTCAGTCCACTAGGCCCGCTGCCGTTACCATTTATGTTGAAACCCGAGGAAGAACTAGCGGATCAATATGATGATTTATTTAAAAAACTTACTAGACTTTGGGTGCCTGGACAGTTTGCCAGTGACCTAAGGACCAAGGCGCTTCTGTATGAGCTCTTGTATAAAATGCTGCAAACCAATGAATCTGCCAAGGTAGATAGAGGGTTAGGTTATGACCTGTTCCTACAGGTAAAGGACGAGCTGGAAAGGGATTATGGGGAGCCTCTTAGGTTTCTAGAGCTGGCTGAACGCTATAAGATATCCACCTCGTATTTGCGAAGCCTGTTTCAACAGTACCTTCATAAGAGCCCTAAAGCCTATTTAAGTGAGATTCGCCATGAGCATGCCAAGAAGCAGCTGTTGTACACCAGTCTAAATATGAAAGAAATTGCCCAGAGCTGCGGCTACAGCGATGAATTTCATTTCAGCAAAAGCTTTAAGCAGCACAGCGGCGTTCCGCCGACAGCTTTACGCCATTCCTAGCAACGAGAATATTGCTTCAGTTCACTCTCAGTACATATAAGAGTGTTACTATGCAGTTAATAGAAGAGATAGATAGATAATAGGAGCTGGAGGAGTAGTTATGAAGTTATTAGAAATCAAACACCTGAATAAATCATATCGGATTGCTGGAAAAGAAAAGGTGTCAGTGCTTAGAGAAGTGAATCTGGAGTTTGAAAGTGGTGAATTTGTCTCCATTCTAGGAGAATCTGGTTCGGGCAAATCAACCTTAATGAATATTATTGGCGGGATGGACTCTGATTACGAGGGCGATGTAATTGTACAGGGGAAGACGCTTAGAGGCATGAAGGAAATGGAAATTGATGCCTATAGAAAAGATAAAATCGGCTTTATTTTTCAAAGCTTTAATCTGATTCCTCATTTGTCCGTGCTTGATAATGTGATGATTGCCATGCAAATGACGGATAGCAGTATGAAGGAACGGACAACACGTGCGAAGGAAATTCTGACGGAAATTGGCTTGAAGGATCACCTGCATAAACGACCTAACCAGTTGTCTGGGGGGCAGAAACAGCGTGTAGCCATAGCCAGAGCGTTATCAAATGATCCGGACATTATTCTGGCAGATGAACCTACAGGGTCGCTCGATCAGGACACCAGTGAACAAATCCTTGAACTACTGGATTCGATTGCGAAAAAAGGCGTGCTTATTATTACAGTCACCCATTCGCAGAGAGTAGCGAACTTTGGGAGCCGGATTGTCTCGGTGGAAGATGGCTGTATTAAAGAAGAACAGCATTTGAAAGAGCGTTATCTGGCTGTAAAAGAGACGGAAGAGAAAAAAGGTAAAAATTTAAGTTTTGCCGCTTCTTTTAAACTGGCTATCGATAATATGACCTTGAATGCGAAGCGGAATATTCTTGTGGCTACAGGTGGAGCGATTGGAATTCTAAGTGTGATTCTAATGCTGTCCTTAGGTAATGGTGTAACCAGTTATTTGAATAATGAAATCAATTCAAGCTTGAATCCGCTGCTGGTGGATGTGGTGAAGCAGGCACCTGTTGAGGGCGGAGCGAAAATGGAAAACCGGGGTCCTAATCAACAAACAGCAACCGAGCCACTTACTGAGCAGGATTACGATGTGATTAGCAGCATAAAAAATGTGGATAGAGTCGAAAAGGTAACGACAATCACAGGGAAGAGCAACGTTGTCTTCAATGATAAGAGCCAAGAGCTCTCGTCACTTGGAACCATAACCGATTCCATTAAAGCAGCGGATATCAAGCAAGGAGCACTGCCTGCTGAGAATGAGGTGCTGCTGACAGCCGATTTTGCCAAGAAATTGAGTTCTGAAGCTACCTATACATCACTTGTGGGGAAAAAAGTAAACTTATATATTAATGAAATGAATGCACAGAATCAACCGGTTTCCGTTGCTGCAGAACTAGTTGTATCAGGTATCTATGAGCAGGCCGACCGAGGTCCTATAAGTGGATCTAACGCGTATCTTGCCTATGCAACTCTGGATAAGGCCTTTAGTAAACAATCTTTAAGCTTACAACCCAGTCAATTAAATGCGTATGCAGCAAATATCAATGATGTCGAGGGAATTAAAGCTGCAGTAGGAAAAGCAGGATTCACTAGCTCTCCAATAGCCAGTATTATGGAACGGGTTACGACTTATTTGAAAATGGCTTCCTGGTTATTATCTGGAATCGCGGGAATTTCTTTGTTGGTATCGGGCATAATGATTCTAGTGGTTCTCAATATTAGCGTTGTGGAACGGACCAGAGAAATCGGGATTTTGCGGGCAATCGGTGCCCGAAAGAAAGACATTCGCCGAATTTTCTTCTCAGAGTCTGCACTATTGGGCTTATTCAGTGGTGTAATCGCTGTTGCCGCTGCTTGGGGACTCAGTCTTATCTTAAACAATGTTCTGGTCGATAGCTTCGGCGTTGAACTGATTCTGCTAACCCCGCAATACATGCTGTTTGGCCTAGTCGTCAGTACATTAATCAGTGTGATTGCCGGAGTGTTGCCTTCCTCTAGAGCAGCTAAATTAGACCCGATGGAATCTCTGCGCTACGAATAATGGGTAAAAATACATTGTCCAGCATGCGTTGAGTCATATCAGCAATGTTTCCACTGTGGTATCTTTGAGGCTGTAACTCTATTTCGAGTTCTATCAATTAAAGGTCCATACAAACAGTGAAGAGGTGCTTTATTGAATTTTCCTAGCATACAATTTGGACGTATTAAATCCAGGGTTCCTATTATTCAAGGTGGTATGGGTGTGGGTATTTCCCTTAGTGGTCTTGCCGCTGCTGTTGCAAAATCTGGTGGAATAGGAACGATTTCCGGGACAGGTATTTCCACTGAGGAACTTAGAAGACACATTCGAGAATCAAGAGAGCTCTCTAAAGGCATTGGATATATCGGCGTGAACGTATTGTTTGCGATGAAAGACTTTGCCGAGAAGATGAAAGCTGCTTTGGAAGAAAAAGTGGATTTCATTATTTCAGGAGCCGGAATTTCCAGAGATATGTACGCTTGGGGGAAAGAGCATGGCACACCGGTGATTTCCATTGTTTCATCGGCCAAGCTTGCTCGAATCTCCGCCAAACTGGGTGCTTCGGCAGTCGTGGTAGAAGGCTTTGAAGCTGGTGGACATCTGGGCACTGACAGATCTATGTTTGATATTCTGCCTGAAGTGGTAGAGGCGGTTAATATTCCGGTAATTGCTGCTGGAGGTATTTTGACTGGAGAAGATGTGGCCAAAGCACTGCGAATTGGTGCTTCCGGTGTGCAGATGGGTACCCGGTTTGTGGCTAGTAATGAATGTGATGCGCCCTTGTCCTTCAAACAGAGGTACGTAGATGCTCAGCAAGGCGATACAGTCTTGGTGAAATCTTCTGTAGGGCTGCTGGGCAGAGCGATTAGAAATGAGTTCACCGATCTACTCAGCAATGATGCCAAAGTCAGAATAGCCAAGTGCAACGATTGTCTTAAAGTGTGTTCACATCGTTTCTGTACGATGGAATCCTTGCTCACCTCACTTCGAGGGGATGTACACAATGGCTTGGTGTTTGCCGGGTCCAGAGTGCATGAGATTAAAGAGATTTTGCCTGTGCAGCAAATCATCGATAATATAATGCAGGAATATCAAAGAGCGGCTATTCCAGTAGGCTAGCGTTCACTCTGCAAAAGAATATAAACACTGAGACGACAGCGATGTCCTTTCAGTGTTTTTTTGTATATCATAATCCGAGAAATTTGGTGGATACTAATTGGATGAGTTTAGTCTTGGGAGAGCAACTCAAACGATTTTTGAATATTTCGTATGAAGTCTATCTCTGCTGTGTTACAATAGCCTAGTTGTCCTAGTCTACGATAATGTGCTCCCTAATGAACTGCTTTACAAACTAAAGATTAACGAATAAACAAGTGAAAAACAAAGGATTCCAGTGTATTTTCATGCATATCAGAGTATTAACAGGAAAATAAGAAGAATTTACACAAGGAATATCATTTTTTGTCGTTTTTTATTGATTTATTGAAATTTTTTCTGTATAATCAGCCTTGTTGATTTTGCAAATGGAATTTCAGACTCTGCTTACGATGCGGGTTTTGCGAAGTATTCACAAGAAGCATATGCTAACAAAACTTTAGATAATGCTTACGAAGTAGTTTTGCGAAGTAATTTCTTGAGTAGCATATGCTAACAAAACTTTAGGAGGTTTTAATTTTGGGAAAAGCGTTAATTATTGGCGCTGGCGGCGTATCCAGCGTGGTTGTTCATAAATGTTGCCAGAACCCTGATGTATTTGAAGAGATCTGTATTGCTAGCCGGACGTTGGCGAAATGTGATGCTCTGAAAGATAAATTGGCCGGTGGCCGCACGAAGATTTCTACTGCTCAGCTTGATGCTGATAATACGGATGAGGTCATTGAACTGATCAAGAGCTTCCAGCCGGATGTCGTTATTAATGTCGCTCTCCCATATCAGGACCTGACTATTATGGATGCTTGCCTGGCAACGGGAGTTCACTATGTGGATACAGCTAACTACGAACCACAGGATACAGCTAAATTTGAATATTCCTGGCAGTGGGCTTATAAAGAAAGATTCGAGAAGGCGGGTATTACCGCATTGCTCGGCAGCGGCTTTGACCCTGGTGTTACGGGTGTGTTCACGGCTTACGCACAAAAACATTATTTTGATGAGATCCATACTATTGATATTGTGGATGCCAATGCAGGTGATCACGGTTATCCGTTTGCGACCAATTTCAACCCAGAAATCAATATTCGTGAGATTACTGCCAATGGCCGTTATTTCGAGAATGGCGAGTGGATTGAAACTGAACCGCTTACTGAGAAAAAAGTATACGATCTGCCGGAGATTGGTCCTAAAGATATTTATCTTTTGTACCATGAAGAATTGGAGTCCTTGTCTGTTAACATCAAAGGTGTGAAGAAGATTAGATTCTGGATGACTTTCTCACAGAATTATCTGAATCACCTGAAGGTGCTTGAGAATGTGGGTATGACTTCTATTGAGCCGATCATGTATGAAGGCAAAGAGATTGTTCCTTTGCAGTTCTTGAAGGCTATTCTGCCTGACCCAGCTTCCCTGGGACCAAGAACTAAAGGCAAAACAAACATAGGCTGTATTATCCAAGGCACCAAAGACGGCCAACCTAAAACTTATTATGTATACAATGTGTGCGATCATGAAGAGTGTTATGCAGAGGTAGGTTCCCAAGCCATTTCCTATACCACTGGTGTTCCTGCGATGATCGGGGCTATGTTAATTATAAAAGGAATCTGGAAAAAACCCGGCGTGTACAACGTTGAAGAATTTAATCCAGATCCATTCATGGAAGAATTGAATAAACAAGGGCTCCCTTGGCAAGAAGATTTCTCGCCAACGCTGCTAGATTAGGGCTTTGAGTATGGATGATATTGATATCGACATCAGCTCCTTGCCGTCACCCAGCTACCTTATAGATGAAAGACTGCTTACTCGTAATCTTGAGGTACTGAATTCTGTCCAGGAGCGCACTGGCGCCAAAATTCTGCTGGCTCAAAAGGGATTCTCCATGCACTCCATGTATCCGCTGGTTGCTAAATATCTGCATGGCGTCACCTCCAGCTCCTTATTCGAAGCCAGACTGGGCTATGAGAAAATGGGCAAAGAAGTGCATGTCTACGCACCGGCTTATGTAGACTCTGAATTTGAAGAGCTGCTGGGCTACAGTGATCACATTGTGTTCAACTCATTTGACCAGTGGAATCGGTTCAAGGATCGCGTGCAAAATGCTCCGAAGAAGATCAGCTGCGGCATCCGTGTCAATCCAGAGTATTCAGAGATTGAGGTACCGCTGTATGACCCTTGCTTCAATTACTCCAGAATGGGAGTCACACTGCCAAATTTCCGGCCGGAAGAGCTGGAAGGCATTGATGGACTGCATTTTCATACGATGTGCGAGCAAAACTCAGATACACTAGAGCGTACGCTTAAGGTGGTCGAAGAGAAATTCGGACCGTATCTGAAAGGCATGAAATGGCTGAATTTTGGTGGCGGCCATCATATTACTCGTCCTGATTATGATCTGGATACGCTGGTCCGCTGCATTTTGCATATGAAAGAGAAATATGATGTGCAGATCTATCTGGAGCCAGGTGAGGCGATTGCACTCAATACCGGATATCTGATCGCGACCGTGCTGGATACGATGCACAATGGAATGGACATTGCTATTCTGGATACTTCGGCCGAATGTCACATGCCGGATGTGCTGGCGATGCCGTACAGACCGGGCATCATCGGTGCTGGAACCTCAGGCGAATATGAATACACCTATAGACTTGGCGGTATGACCTGCCTGGCAGGAGACGTCATCGGAGATTATTCCTTCAAGGAACCTCTGAAGTACGGCGACAAGCTGATCTTCCTCGATATGGGGCACTATACAATGGTGAAGAATCACATGTTCAACGGCGTAAACCTGCCGGCGATTGCTTCGTATAACGACGAAGAGGGCATCAAGGTGATCAAACAGTTCGCCTATGAAGATTTCAGTGGCCGTTTGTCTTAATAAAGTTAGAGTAGAAGGCGTTCCACCAGCCATATCCATGGCCGGCGGGACGCCTTTTTTTGATGCACGATGCCTCTTCTGGAAGGATAGAGCTGCACAATATAAATTAAAAGGTTTTTTACATTGCTGATCTGGAGGATATTGGATAATATGAATTCAACTACAAGTATCTAATAAATAAGGAGCTACAGGTCAATGTTGAAGTTGAGATATCTTTTTAATAATGAGGATTTAGCGGAAATGGTATTGAGGAATTGGGAATTTGATAAAGAATCTCTTGAACGGTTTCAGTACTATAGAATATCTTCCAATGCCATTTATCCGTTTGAATGCCAAGGGAATAGCCAGTTGTTAAGGTTTGCCCCAAAAACTGAGAAGTGTAAGGACAATATCTTAGCAGAATTGGAGTTTATTGCTTACCTACGTAACCGCCATTACGGAGTTCTGGAATCCGTTAGAGCCACGAATGGAGAGGAACTGGTCGAGCTGCAAACTCCGTGGGGTGAATATTTTGCTTCTGTATTTAAACATGTGGCCGGTGTTCAGATTAGTAAGACCGATTGTAGCGATGCTGTTATCTTCAGCCATGGCAAGGCATTAGGAAAGCTTCATCAATTATCCAGTGAGTATACACCTCTTCATCACAAAAGATGGTCATACAGCGATGTATTAAAATGGATGAAGGAAACGCTAATGGAGCTTCCACTAGAAACAGCGGCTTTGGCAGAAACCCAATTACTGCAGGATTATTTTTCAAATCTTCCTATCACTAAAGAAAATTTTGGGCTCATACATTATGATTTTGAATATGATAATGTTTTTTATGATGAAGCTACAAATGCTTGTAATGCTATTGATTTCGACGATGCTATGTATCACTGGTATGTTATGGATATAGAGCAGGCACTTGATAGCTTGGAGGACTGTTTTCCTTCTGAGTTGTACAACCATAAGAAACAATGCTTTATGGACGGATATGTTAGCGAGTACAATCTCCCAGATGAGTATTCATCAGTCGCGACTGCCTGCCGCCGCTTTGCTAATTTATATGGATATACTCGCATTCTGAGATCCATGGCTGAACAATGGGAGCATGAGCCTGAGTGGCTAACCCATCTGCGCTCAAAACTGATTAAAGCATTGGAGAATAAGAAAACGAGTTTTGGCGCGGAGATTTAACGAAGTGATGAATTTCGCTCAAAAACATTGGGATGCCCCCGGCAGATTTTTCGTAGTTACGGGGGCATCCCTTAATTTATATTTAAGAATTTATATGATTTTCGGGAAGCTTGACCCTAACCAAAAAAGTTGAAATGCACATAGCAGCTAGCTCTCCAATGAAAATAGTGTATTAATTACAACAATATTTGTTATATCTACTCTGCAAATAGGAATTGTTGTATGAAATACAACATTCACTAGCTGTGGAGTTTATTTTGCATTAATTTGTTGTATTCCTTACAACAATTCACCAATAAGTGACTATTTACGAGCGGAATGTTGCAAAAAATACAACATTTAGCCAAAATCTGCTGCGCCCAGTTCATTATTCCTCCAATTGTATCCGAAAGAAAGGCCCCTCCCTCTCGACTCATCTCCATTCATCATCTAACGCCAGTGGTATAGATTCAGACAAGAACATGAGGTGGAGCTTCAGGTTTTTCTTGTTTTATTGAAATGTTATGGCGATCCGTTCTTCCTGCGGGAGCCAGTTAACAGTTGCACCAAGCCTCTCGCTAATAAAACGCAGTGACAGGTACATGGAGCCGTTCACAATATAGGGCAGGTTAGGCAGGTCAACGATTGTATTATTTACTGTGGTTTCTCTAGTATTTACTTAATTTTCATATAAAGGGAAATTAATAAAATAATCACCGTAAACTTAGATGCTTCTGAAGGCAGGAAAGTTTCACAAATAAATGCTCTCGCAATGTAGCGCTCCTGTGATACAATAGCTTAGTCTGTTTTTTAGTAGGGATAGCGTTGCTGTTTCTGCTTAGCATTGTCCGTATTCGAGGAGGAAAGTAGCATCAATGAAACATGCACCGTTTATTGCAGTGGAAGGGCCGATTGGAGCTGGTAAAACAACGTTAGCTTCGATGCTGGCAGAGGAATTGCAGCTTCCCGTCATTAAAGAAATTGTGGAGGAGAATCCGTTTCTGGATAAATTCTATCAGAATATGGATGACTGGAGCTTTCAACTGGAGATGTTCTTTCTCTGCAACCGTTACAAGCAGCTTGAGGATACCGTGATTCATTACATAGATAAGGGTAAGCCGGTTATTTCGGATTATCATATTTATAAGAATTTGATCTTTGGCGAACGAACACTGAAAGGCACGAAGCGTGATAAGTACCGGCAAATTTATCATGTGCTGACGGATGATCTGCCGAAGCCGGATATCATTCTCTACATTAAAGCAGATCTGGATACGTTATTACGGAGAATCGCCAAACGTGGGCGTTCTTTTGAAGAAGCCATAGAAACGGCTTATTTACAGCAGTTAATCGAAGATTATGATGCTGCGATGGCCTCTCTGGCTATCCGCGAACCATCGACAACCATACTCACGATTGACGGGAATCTGATCGATTTTGTGGAAAATAGAGAACATTTTGTGGAGATAGCCTCTCGTGTAAAGGAGCTTATGCAATGAATAAATATAACATCCCGGATCATGCATTAATTACTGTAGCTGGCACAGTAGGAGTTGGTAAATCCACCTTAACAGCCGCTCTGGCCGAACGCCTGCAATTTCAAATCTCACTGGAGCAGGTTGACCAGAATCCTTACCTAGAGAAGTTCTATCATGATTTCGAACGATGGAGCTTCCATCTGCAAATCTATTTTCTGGCTGAACGCTTTAAAGAGCAGAAGAAGATGTTCGAACTGGGCGGCGGTTTTGTCCAGGACCGTTCCATCTATGAGGATACCGGTATTTTTGCCAAAATGCATGCCGATAAAGGCACGATGTCCAAGACGGATTATGAGACCTATACAAGTCTGTATGAGGCGATGGTCATGACTCCTTATTTCCCGCACCCGGACGTACTGATTTATATTGAAGGCTCTTTGCCGTCCATCCTGATGCGCATTAATGAGCGTGGGCGCGAGATGGAAATTCAGACGGACGTATCGTACTGGGAAGAGATGCACGGCCGATACTCCCAATGGATCAGCGAGTTTACCGCTTGTCCTGTACTGCGTTTGAACATTGATGATTATGACGTAAATGATCCGGCTTCCATGTCGGATATTCTGAGGCAAGTGGGTCAGGCGATTGGCAAGTCTGCTGTGAAGAGATAAAATGATGAGGGAATTGGGGTGACACTTAGGTGTTACCCTTTTTGCTGTGGTGAAGATGCCAGAATGCTTTCCCTCATGATACAATGACTGAACAAGTTGAGAAGGATGAGGTGACTTTTGTTGAAATATGATTTTGATCGTGTAATAGACCGCCGCAATACCCGCTCCTATAAATGGGACCAGTCCGAGAAGCTGTTTGGTGACAAGGATATCCTACCTCTATGGGTAGCTGATATGGATTTTGAAAGTCCACCAGCGGTGAAGGAAGCGCTTTTGCGTCGGGCTGAAGAGGGAATTTACGGTTATAGTGTGTCCAGCGACTCGTATAAAGAAGCGATTATAGCATGGTTTAACAGACGGCATCAGTGGGAGATTCAACCGGAATGGATTACGGATTCTCCTGGAATCGTTACTTCCCTAAGTCTCTCGGTAGAATTGTTCAGCAAGCCAGGAGATCAGGTTATTATACAATCGCCGGTATATTATCCGTTCTATGATGTGATTAATATGAATGATCGTAATGTAGCCAAGAATCCGCTCATCGAGCGCAACGGCCGGTTTGAGATGGATTTTGAGCAGTTGGAAGGACTAATGCAGGGAGGGGCAAAGCTGCTGCTGCTCTGCAGTCCGCATAATCCGGGCGGAAGAGTATGGGAGCGGGAGGAGCTGCTGCAGCTTGGAGCATTATGTCTGCGTTATGAGGTGACGGTCATCTCTGATGAGATTCACTGTGATTTAGCACTGGCAGGGCATAAACATATTCCGTTTGCTTCGTTATCTGCAGAAATCGCCAATATTACTCTTACCACACTTGCAGCGACCAAAACATTTAATCTGCCTGGGCTGCAAACTTCATATATTGTGACTTCGAACCCAGACTTGAAACGGAAATTCGATCAACGCTTGAAAGCTCTGAGCCTACATATGTCTGGCTTCCTGGCACCGGAAGCAGTACAAGCTGCCTACAATGAAGGAGAAGAGTGGCTGGATGAGCTGCAGCAGTACATCGCCGGAAATGTCGATTATGCCATTAGTTACCTGTCTGAGCATCTGCCTCAGGTACATGTCATGCGTCCTCAAGCCACCTATCTGTTATGGCTCGATTGCCGCGAGTTGAAGCTGGATATCGCCGGGCTGAAGAAGCTGATGTACAGTGAGGCTAAGGTAGCTTTTAATGAAGGCTCTGTATTTGGAACCGAAGGCGTAGGCCACTTGCGGATTAATATGGCCTGTCCAAGATCTATTCTGGTCGAGGCGCTCGAACGTTTCAGTCGGGCCGCCAAAGCCTATGTGGTGAAATCATGATGACCAAAACACGTATAATTATTGATTGCGATACTGGCATTGACGATGCTCTAGCAATTTTGTATGCTCTGCGGGCCCCGAATGTCATTGTGGAGGGCATCACCACCGTCTTCGGAAATATAGATGTTGAGCAGGCGGCAGATAATACATTGCGGTTACTGGCTTTAGCCCAGCCTGGGTATGAGATTCCGGTAGCCCTCGGTGCTTCTCAAGCCCTCGTCCGCGAGTCTACGGGATTTGCAACACATGTGCATGGCGAGAATGGGATAGGCGATGTTCAGCTTCCTGCCGCTACTCAGCGTCCGGTTAGCGAGACGGCATCTGAATTTATTATACGAACAGCCAAGGAGAATCCCGGTGAAATTGTACTGGTTACGCTCGGCCGTCTGACCAACCTTTCGTTGGCTTTAGAGATGGAACCGACACTTAAAGAGACCTTGAAAAAAGTAGTTGTCATGGGCGGCACGATCTTTAGACCTGGAAATTCAACCCCGGTTGCCGAAGCCAATATTTGGGGTGACCCCGAGGCCGCCGACCATGTATTCACATCCGGCTTGCCAATCACGATGGTCGGTCTTGACGTTACTTTGAAGACACGAATTACAGCGGAGCATTTGGAGTTATTGAACCGGTATGGACGTGAAGAAAATAAGGCTATTATTGCGTTTATGGAGCAATCGCTCCGGCATTATTTTAATTTCTACCGTGAAACAAATTATTTGCAAAACAGTGCACCGCTGCATGATCCACTCGCCCTTATGGTCGCGCTGCAGCCGGACCTCGTAACCTATCGGCAAATGAAGGTTCGCGTAGAGCACAAGGGAGAGCATACAGCAGGGATGGTTGTAGCAGATTTACGGCCTCAGCCAAAAGTTGGACATTTCATTGAGGTGGCTGTGGATGTGGATGCTGATCGCGCGCTGGGGCTGTTCCTAAGTGTCTTTATGTAATCCGATTACGTGAGTGAAAGGACTCTACCACTCCAAAGTGACCATCTATTAATTTGCTATATATCTCTATTTTGGTAAAATAATAGAGTTGGGTATTGGAGTAGGAAGACTAGATTCATATCACAATAGATCGGAGATTAAATATGAAGAAGTTTGGCAAGCTATTATTGTGTTGCGCTATTTCACTAGGCGGTGCTGCAGCGGTACAAGGGAATTCCACACAAGCTGCTGCAAGCGGGGTCAGTATTATGCTGGACGGTTATCCACTGCCTTTTCCGGTAGATCCTGTTGTGATGAACGGAACGACCATGGTCCCATTCCGGGCCATTTCTGAAGCCTTGGGAATTAAGGTGGAGTGGAATCAGGCGGCGAAGAAGATTACTGCCACCAAGAGTGATGCAACAGGTGCGAAGACGGTCATTCTCACCTTGGGCAGCAAGAATGCAGCAGTTAATGGAGCAGCCGTGAAGCTGACTGTGGCTCCGCAAAGTGTGCGTAACAACACTTTGATTCCGCTGAGCTTCTTCAGTGGACAGTTTGGTGCAGGCGTATCCTGGGACCAGTCTACCAAAACTGTATCTATTATTTCTCCGAAAAAAGATATCTACACACTGGGCTTCTATGCCCTGGGTGCTTACGGTGAAGTCTCGCGGATTCCAAGCTTCAATGCGATGGCCTTTGGCTGGAGTGGGATTGATCGGAGTGGACAATTCACGACGACGGGTACTGATTTCAAGTGGCCGCAGCCTGCGGGTGATGTGACACCGGAATCCATTGTGCTGAATGCTGCTGCCGGAGGAACGGCACCTTATTTAATGGTCTTCTCTGGGGATAAGGAGCTGGAGCTGACCAAGAATATGGAAGACATGTCGCTTCAGGAACAGACGATCACAGGCATTATCGATACGGCTACAAAGAATGGCTTTCAGGGAATCGCGCTGGATCTGGAGGGATTAGGTCTCACAGGAGACAAGGCGAAAGTGCGGGCGGAGTATAATGTTTTCGTCAAAAGTCTATCCTTAAAAGCACGCGCCAATGCTCTTAAGTTAACTGTCATTCTTCATCCATTGAACAGCTCTTATAAAGGCTATGATTACAAAACGCTGGGAAGCCTTGCCGACGATCTGGTTATCATGGCTTATGCCTATGAGAACGAGACCGGGCCAGAGCCACTGAACAAAGTGGATGAAAGCATCCGGCTTGCGTTACAGCAGGTTAGCAAGGACAAGCTGCTGCTTGGCATATCGGTGCATAGTGAGAACGAAACTTCTGTAAACTCCAAGATCGGACTAGCCAAACGCTATGGTCTTAAAGGCATTGCCATCTGGCGTTTAGGTCTGATTGGAGAACCGGTCTGGAGCGAAATGAGCAAGTCGGTGGAACTGTAGAAGATTTGTGATACATTTAACAGGCTACCCTTGGGCAGCCTGTTTTTCTGTGGTTATATATAAGGAGGCAAAGGATTATGAAGAAGCAGAATGTACGTAAGGGTTCACAACTTATACACGAGGTGGATGCAACGGAGGTGCCGTATGGCTGTCTAGCGGTATGGTTTCTCGGTCAGGAAAGTGTGATTGTCAAAGGAGATGGAGTTACACTGTACATTGATCCATACGTGTCGCAGAATCAAGATCGTACCTATCCGCCAGCCCTTGCCCCGGAGGATATAAACAATGCTCAGGTATGCCTTATTACACATGACCATGAAGACCATTTGGATAAAGAGGCCCTTCCGTGGATGATCAGAAATAATCCTTCCATTAAGATCATGGCTCCGGCTGTATGTGAGTCTCAGCTTGTGGGGCTGGGCATGAAGGAAGAACAATATATACTAGCAGAGACGGAGAAGTGGAGCAGCATCGGTCCCAAATTTCGGGTATTGCCGGTTGCCGCAGCGCACGAACAACTGGATCTGGATGAACAGGGCAATCCTCAGTATGTAGGCTATATTATCCAACTTAACGGAGTTACCTTCTATCATGCAGGAGATACCGTACTTTTTCCTGCGCTGATCGAGACCGTGTCCAGTCATGATATTGACCTTGCGCTGCTGCCGATTAATGGCCGGGACTATTTCAGGAATGCACGTAATATTGTCGGCAATATGAATTATCGGGAAGCGGCGGAGTTCACGGCTGTAGCCGGATTTGAGACGGTAATTCCGCTGCATTATGATGTATTCGCAGGGAATGCCGAGCATCCAGGTTATTTTGTTGATTATCTGTACCAGCATTTCCCGGAGCAGAAGTTCCATGTGATGGCAAGGGCAGAGCGGTTTGTATATGTCTCGCAAAACGCATTCAAGACTGAATAAGAGTAATGTATTGGTGGAACGTTTGGTTTGGCTATTATAAACCTCACATAAACCTGGAGCACAAACCTTTATAATCTCTAAGGTTAAACCCTAGGCAGACATTATATTACTCAGGAGGACTTTAGAGCATGCGTTATAAATCACTGGAATTAGACAAGCCGCTTACTTATGAGCTAGAGGGGTTGGAAATAGGAGTAACTTCCAATTGCAATTTTCGCTGCGATTACTGCTGTGCTTATAATAGAAATGACGGACAAAGCATCAAGGCAGGAGAAGTCATTCGTATTCTGGAAGAATTGCCTGGACTCAAAAGAGTGCGGCTGTCCGGCGGAGAGGTTACTTTAAAGTTTCAAGACTGCGTAGAGATTGTAACCTACTGTTCATCGAGAGGCATTGCGACACAGCTGAATTCCAACGGAAGTCTACTGAATGCAGAACGAATCGGTCAGTTGGTGACCGCAGGATTGACGACGATACATATCTCTTTTAACTTTACGGATGAAGAAGCCTTCTCCCGTTACTACAATATCCATCCAAGCATCTATGAGAAAATTAGAGAGAACATTACTCTCTTTGCAGCAACTAGCGTAGATACGGTTCTGGAGACCCTGCTGTTCAATGAAACGCAGGATAATATGAAGGAAATTAGTGAACATGTCTATGCGATGGGTGTCCGTACCCATGAGATTCAGAATAGTATAATCATGGATCACACCGGGTGGAAATCGATTGCAGCTCGGGAGCAATTAAAAAATGCTGTAAATGAGCTGATCACACAGAAGAATGAGGATACGATTCTCTACTTTACTTGCATGGACCGTTTTATGGAGCAACTGGGATTTCAGGAGCAGCCTGGAGTTTATTTTCCACATTGTATCGAAGGGAAAAAGCAGCTGCATTTGCATGGCAACGGGGATATTCTTATTTCAGAGTTATGCCATCCGGTGATTATCGGCAATATCTATGAGGGTACCTCACTTAAGGATCTTTACAGCAACATGCCTGCACCGTTGGCGCAATTTTTGGATAAGCTTCCTTGTCCGGCGCTGGATGCATTGTTTCCGCAAGGAGTGTAAGTTCGTCATAATGGAGCTTCAAACAGAGGGAAGGAGGACCAAATGCTTACCCAAATTCGGAATGGACTAGTGCGCTCGAATAGCTTTTTGGAAAAAATAATGCCACTGATCACTCCGACAGCGATCGTGGTCGGTGTGCTGAACGAAAGCAGACTGCTGCCGTACACAGGCCTTGTGCCGTGGATATTTGCCATGATGACGCTAATCGGTAGCTTTAAGTCCAATTTCCGTGATCTGCTGACCGTTCTCGTTAAACCGCAGAAGCTGATTATCCTCATGCTGATTCTCCATGTAATTATGCCGCTGATTGGTTGGCTGGTGGCGATGGCTATTTTTCCGGATGATCCTTATACGGTAACGGGTTACGTGCTGTTGTTTGCGATTCCTACGGGTGTAGTCAGTGTGGTTTGGGTATCCATATACGGTGGCAATATCGCGCTGACACTGGCACTTATTCTGATTGATA